>JBFWRY010000001.1:0-1977680 GCA_050248655.1 Dehalococcoidia bacterium | reverse complement strand
GGGGACAACATCACGATGACGGTGGAGCTGATCCAGCCGGTCGCGATCGAAGATGGGCTGCGCTTCGCGATTCGCGAAGGCGGCCGCACCGTCGGCGCCGGCGTCGTCGTCAAGATCATCGCCTGAGAAACGCGGGCCTGAAGGCCCAGGAGGAGGTGTCCCATGGCCAAAGCCAAGGGCGACCGGATCATTATTCAGATGCAGAGCACCGAAGGTCCGGTGTTTCGCTACACCACGACCAAGAACCGGCGGAACGATACGGCCCGCCTGGAGCTGACCAAGTACCATCCCGGCCTGCGCCGGCGGGTCGTCTTCCGGGAAACCCGGTAGCGATCGATGGCACGAACGACGCGACGGCGAGTCACGGAAGGCGGAGGACCATCGTCCTCCGCCCGTGAAAACCTGCCCCGGCCAAGGGCTGCGGCGCCCGTCGCAGAAGGCCTCCAGCGGCCGACGCATTCGGAGCCGCCGAAGCGAAGTGCGTTCCACTTCCTGCGGCGCTTCCGCGTGCAATTCATCGCGGACATCGTTTCCGAACTCCGCAAGGTGACGTGGCCCTCGGTTAGCGAGGTCCGCTATCTCACCCTCGTGGTGGCAATCGTCGCGACGGCCGTGGGGCTGTTTCTCGGCGGCATCGACCTGATTTTCGGGTGGATTATCGAACGGCTATTCTTCTAATGTTGACTTCTCTTGACGATTCCAAGGACACGGTCGCTGCTCCGGCGCGACGCCGGCGGCGGCGCGACGACGAGGACCTGGCAGACCAGGGGCAACTGACGGACGAAGAGATCAGCGCGCCCGGCCGTGCCTGGTACTTCGTCCACACCTACAGCGGCCACGAGAACAAGGTCCGCCACGCCGTCCGCGCCACCGTCGAACAGATGGACGCGAAAGACCGCGTGTTCCATGTCGTCGTCCCCACGGAAGACGAGATCGAAATTCGCGAGGGCCAGCGGAGGACCGTGAAGCGCAAGCTCTATCCGGGCTACGTGCTGGTCCAGACGGTTGAGCTGGATCTCGAATCGGACGACGCGGATCGCAAGCGGATCGCGCAGGAAACGTTCTATATGATCCGCAACACGACCGGCGTGACCGGTTTCGTGAGCGCGGGCGACCGCCCTGTCCCGCTTTCCAAGGATGAGGTGAACCACATCCTGCGTGCGATGCGCATGGAACAGCCGCGCATCCGTATCCAGTTCGCGTCGGGCCAGAACGTCCGCATCATCACCGGTCCGTTCGAAGACTTCGTCGGCACGGTCGACGATATCGACACGGAAAAGGGCAAAGTGAAGGTGCTGGTCAACATGTTTGGCCGCGAGACACCCGTGACGCTCGACTTCCTGGAAGTCGAACGGTTGTAACCCTTCCCGGCTGCAAGAATGCACTCAGAGCCCGCTCCACCTGGAGCGGGCTTTCTGGTTCATGGAGCCCGGGAGGCAGAGCGGGACCGATGGGGGCCCGGACGGGACGCTCTGGGGTTTGTGACCGGCGCGAATGGCTGCCCCGGCGCCGGGTACGTTACGCTGCCGCCACGATTACACATCAGGGAGAAGGCCATTGCTGACGACGCCGCTGACCCGAATGTTCTCGATCGACCATCCCATTGTCCAGGCGGGGATGAGTTCTGATTGCGGGGCACCGCTGGCGGCCGCCGTGTCCATTGCAGGGGCACTCGGAACCATCGGCACGATTGGGCGTTCGCCGGCGAACCTTGAGCAGGAGCTTTCAGCCATGATGCGGGCCACGAGGTCGCCGTGGTCCGTGAATATCGTCACCTTTGATTGGGCGCCGTTCGCCGGCGACCTGCTCGATGTTGCGATCGCCGCCAGGCCGGCGGCCATCACACTATCCTTCGGCGACAGCCGTCCCGCGATTGAGCGTTGCCGAGCCGCGGGCATCCCCGTGATCGCCCAGGTCCAGGGTTTCGAACAGGCCACCGCCGTCCTCAAGGCGCGCCCCGATGTCCTGGTCGTTCAGGGCAACGAAGCCGGGGGCCACACTGGCAGCCGCGGCACGCTAGGGTTCGCCGCGCAAGTCCTTGGCGTCGCGGGAGATGTCCCCGTCCTTGTGGCCGGTGGAATTGGCAACGGGCGTGGGCTGGCCGCTGCACTCGCGATGGGTGCAGCCGGAGCGGTGATGGGGACGCGATTCAAAGCCACCGAGGAATTCGGCACTCCACAGACCGGGCATCTCGACCTGCAGCGCGCAGCGATCGTGGCCAACAACGGCGATGCGACGGTCTGGGACGAAATCACGGACATTGCGATCGGCATGAAATGGCCACAAGGAATTGCCGGCCGTGTGCTCAGCAACCGTTTCACCGGCACGTGGCTTGGACGCAGGGATGCGCTCCGCACGGAGGTCGCGGCACAATCCGACTCCTCCGCCTGGTCGGCTGCAAACACCAGTGCGCCCGACACGCTGCTGAATTGGGCGGGTGAATCCGCCGGTCTCGTCCACGAGATCCTGCCCGCCGCCGAGGTGGTACGCCGTACCGTCGAAGACGCGGAATCGCTCCTTCGCCAGCTGAGTGGGGTGCTGAGCGACGGCGGTTCGCGAGCGTAGGCCCTCCGTTCTTCGGCCTGTTCCCTCCGAGCATAGCGAAAGGGCCGCCCCGTAAGGGGCGGCCCTGTTCGTACTGGTGCGCCAGCATTACCGGGGGAGGGAGGGCCCGGCTAGCCGAAGCGCCATTCTGGGACGGTCGTCCGGCAGCCCGGGCAATAGCGGTCGCGCGCTGCGTAGCCGCTGCCACATTCGGGACACCGCCGCGCGGATTCGGCGCGGACGAGGACGTAGCGGGGCGCTGGATCGCCGAAGAGATCCCGGCTCCACCACTCGCGCAGTCTCTCGATCAGAGTGTTCATCGCGGATGCCTCCCCGCTCCTGGGGCCACGACGCCGCTGCCGGGATTCGGCAGAGCACACGGCCATTCGATGAGAGGCTCACTGGCAGGGCTGAGGGGCTGCCACGCCTCTCCCTCTGCCTACGGGGTTAGCTGACGGGTTGGGCGAGGGAGATCGCCTTCTCCTTGCGGAGATTCACCCCAGGTGGTGGTTCCCCCGTTCCGCCTGCGCGGATTCGGCGAGAAGACGGTAGCACGTCCTGTGAGCACCGTGTGTAACCGCAGCGTGAAATCTTGCGGGTCGCCGATAGTCCCGGTCGCCCCTACCCTCGGATGCGTGCGCCTCGTGGTCGAATTCGAAGATGGGCAGAAGCCGCCGCAGCTGCCCGGCGATGGCAGCGACTTCGTCGCGTTCATGTCGTTTGCGGTGACGCGAGGGTTCGGGGCCAGCCATCCCCTGATTGCGCTGGCTGAGCGGCTGCATTCCGTACATGGGGTGGCGATGGGGCCGCTGACGACGTTCTACGGAGAAGAGGTGGAGGATGCGGAAGACCGGGAGAAGCGCGAGATGAGCTGGCAGGACACGGCCACGCTCCGTGAGCCGGTCGCCGCTATGGCCGCCGCGCTGCAATCCGACGACCAGGCGAAGGCGCTCCTTCGGCGCGCCGGCGCGGAAGGGCTCGCCGCGCAAACGGTGGGGCTCTCCGAGGCGCTGGCCAGGAGCGGCTCGCCCCGCGTGCGCCTGGGGTACGTGCTGTGAATCGCCGCCGTAAATCGATTGTCGCCGTACGGCGCGACTGGGCGAAGACGCCGTGGGCACGGTTGCTGGACAGCCAGGAGGCCCAGGCGCTGATCACTCCGAGGGCGGAGCGGATCATCAAGCTCATCGGCCTGGAGCCTGGAAAGCGCTACGTGGATTTCGGCTGCGGCACCGCCGCGTTCGCCCACCTGCTGGCGCGGAAGGCGGGCATGGACGAGCCGCCGCTGACACTCGACCTGGCAAATGGCCCCGGCCCCGTCGATGCCATCGCCTGGCCGGCGGACCTGCCCCTCGCCAGCGAATCGGTCGATTGCCTGACGAGCCTCTACTTCGCCCGCCGGTTTGACGACGACAACCTGCATGCCTACGGGCGGGAGCTCGCGCGCGTGCTGGCCCCCGGCGGGGCAGCGTTACTGCTCGAGGTCGCTCCCGTACGCGCCGGATGGCTGGACCGGATGCATCACCGGTTGCTCTCCCCCGGTTGCGCGCAGGTGGACCTTCGCGGCTGGGGGCGGATGGCGGCCCTGCTCACAGAGGCGGGGTTCGACGCAATCGACCTCGTGAACGTGGGGCCGTTCCTGTTCCCCCCGATCCCGCGCGTTGGCGTGCTCCTGCGGCGGGCCGGGTAGATGTCCACATACGTGAAAGAACGGTAGCGAAAAGCGAAGGCGCGCATACAACGCCTTGCCGATCACTGGTATCCTGCCGAGGCTTGGAGCAGAGCCATTCCAGGAGGCCCTCATGCCCGCATGGCGCAAGCTCGCACTGCTCGTCACTTCCGCGCTCGCCCTGGCGCTTGCGCCGGTGTCTGCCTTCGGCCAGGAGCCGCGTGAGACGCCGACGCTGGGCCTTGCCGCCGTCACGGCAGACCTGGAGGACGCGCTCGCACAGGGCCGCATCGACCAGGCAACGTACGACGCCGCAACCTCCGGGCACGCGTTCGAAGCGATCGTTGTGCTCGACGACACGCTCATCCAGGCTGCTTCCAGTGCCCGCCGGGGCGCCCGTGGCCTTCGCAACGATGATCCGAACGAGTTGCGGCTCAAGGCCGCCGACATTTCCAATCTCAAGGCCTCGGCGTTTTCGTCCGCGGCCGGCGTACAGATCCTCGGCAATCCCGAATCCTTCGCGCTGACGCACGTGCGGCTGCCCAGCGCCTTCTGGCTCGCGGTTCTTCTGCGCGTGCCGGTCGTCAGTGCAGTGGTTGAAAACGCGCAGTACGAGGCGTCGCTGACGCAAAGCCTGGCGCTCATCGGCCAGCCGGCAGCGGCCACGGGTGGCTTCACGGGCGCGGGCACGGCAGTGGCGGTGCTCGACACGGGCCTCGACTACACGCGTGACGCCTTTGACACCCGCGCCGGCCTCGGCTGCACGGCCCCGAACAGCCCATCGAATACCTGCCGCGTTGTCTACACGCAGGATTTCGCATCGGACGACGGCAGCCTCGATGCCAACGGCCACGGCACGAACGTTGCGGGCATCGCCCTTGGCGTGGCGCCAGACGCGAAGATCATCGGCCTCGATGTCTTCCAGGGCAGCTCCGCGTACTCGACGGACATCATAACGGCGATGAACTGGGTCGTGCAGAACAAGGCGACCTACAACATCGTCTCCGTGAACCTGAGCCTCGGCGATAGCCAGCACGTGGAGACTTGCAGCAATTCCTGGGCCGCCAACTCGTTCTCGGCGCTGCGGAGCGCGGGTGTCATCCCCGTGGTCGCTTCCGGCAACGGCGCGTACGTGAGCAGCACCTTCATATCCGGGATCTCGGGTCCGGCCTGTGCGCCTGGCGCGCTCAGTGTTGGCGCGGTCTACGACAGCAGCTTCGGCGGCGTCGGCTTCAGCAGCTGCACAGATACGACGACCGCGGCCGACAAGATCACGTGCTTCTCGCAGACAGCGGATTCGCTGGACATGCTTGCCCCCGGCGGAGCGATTAATGCGGCCGGGATCACGATGTATGGCACCTCGCAGGCGACACCGCACGTGGCCGGGGCGGTCGCCGTCCTTGCGCAGGCGAATCCCAATTCGAGCGTGGACCAGCGCGAAGCGGCGCTGACGGGCAACGGCCCGCAAATCACCGACAACCGGCCTTCGAGCCCGATCACCAAGCGGCGGCTGGACCTTTGCGCGGCGATCGCAGGCGTTGGCGCATCGTGCAGCGGGACGCCGCCATCGCCAACCCCGAGCCCCAGCCCGACGCCTTCGCCAAGCCCATCACCGACTCCCGGCGGGACGCTGGCGAGCGACGGCTTCGAATCCGGCACGACAAGCGGCGGCAGCGGCTGGAACGGCAACTGGACATTCAACGGGAGCTATAGCGCAATCGTGACCTCAGGTTCGCCTCCGGAAGGCTCCCGCCAGCTGCTGCTCCGCAGCTCGACCGGCATGGCGACGCGCCAGGTCGTGGTGCCATCCGGCGGCGCGACGCTGACGTTCTGTTCCCGGGCGTACTCCTTCGAAGGGAGCGAAAGCGCCCGGGTGCTGGTGAACGGGAGCACGGCGCTGACGATCACGGCAGCCAGCGCAACGCACTGCAACTGGCAGGCCGCACTGCCCGCGGGGACCGTGACGATCGTCTTCGACGCCAACATGGGGCAGAGTTCCGACTACTGGTACATCGACAATGTCCGGCTGACCGGGCAGGGAGGCAGTGGTGAGACGCCCACGCCTTCGCCCAGCCCGACGGCGACGCCTTCGCCGAGCCCGAGCCCGAGCCCGACCGCGACCCCTTCGCCCAGCCCATCTCCCACGCCCTCGCCGAGTCCTTCACCATCGCCGAGCCCCTCTCCCTCACCCACTCCGGGCGGGACGCTGGCGAGCGATGGCTTCGAATCGGGGACGACGAGCGGCGGCACGGGATGGAGCGGCAACTGGACGTTCAACGGCAGCTATTCCTCGATCGTGACTTCCGGGTCGCCTCCAGAAGGCTCACGGCAGCTGCTGTTGCGGAGTTGGACTGGCATGGCGACCAGGCAGCTGATCGTGCCATCCGGTGGGGCGACGCTGAAGTTCTGTTCACGCGCGTATTCGTTCGAAGGGAGCGAAAGCGCCCGGGTGCTGGTGAACGGAAGCACGGCGCTGACGATTACCGCAGCCAGCGCGACGCACTGCAACTGGCAAGTCTCCCTGCCCGCGGGGACCGTGACGATCGTCTTCGACGCCAACATGGGCGCGAGTTCCGACTACTGGTACATCGACGGGCTGGTAGTGACGAAGAACTAGACGAACGAGGCATTTCGGAGGCCCGCTTCCCCGGATGCTGCAACGCGCGGTACCGTGCGCGGCATGGCAGAGAGTGCGGCGTGGCCCAGTGCTGTTGGCAGACGCATGTCGGCGCTTGTGGCCGCTGGAGCCGGCCTGGCGGGACTCGCGGTACCGCTCTACGGGCCCCGATTGGTGCTCGCGCCGCTTCTGCTCGTGGCGGGGCTCCTGTTCTGGCTGGCGCCCGTCTACGCAGGAGTCGCCGTGGTCGCGACAGTCATCGTTGGCGGGTGGGACGTGGCGCGCGTGGCCACGCCGATCCCTGGCCTGTACCTCATCGACGCCGCGGGACTGCTCGCGGTCGGCTCGCTGCTGCTGCGGTACCCGTGGGTGTGGGACCGTTGGCGGTTCGGCGGATGGTACCTCGCCTTCCTGGCTGTCTGCGCTGTTCCGCTCATCTTCCGCCTGGAGGGAGCGTCGGCTGCGTACGGGCTTCGTGCGCTCGCCTTTGCCTACTACCCGGTGTTCGCGCTCCTGGGCCTCGCTGCGATGGCCGTCCCCGCTAGACGAAGAATGGCGTGGCTGATCGGCATCGCGTTGTGTATCGCCCTCCCGTCGGCACTACTGCTCGGCGATACGGAGCGGGTGGTGCTCACTACTTCCGGGTCGAGGCGTTATATAGGGGGGATCTACGGGGGGTTCGGAGCGATGGCCCTGCCTCTCGCACTCTTCTTATTGAACCGGCCCTTGACTCGTACCCACGGTGTGGCCGTCGGCGTCGCTTCGCTCCTGCTGATCGTGCTCTCGTCGCATCGAAGCGCATGGTTGGCCGGGCTGTGCGCGCTCGGGGCAGCGTGGTTAATGACGCGCGACCGGCGGATCTCCCCCACGGCGGTCGCCCTTGGCGGGATCGTTATCGCTGTTCTTGGCGGTGCTGCCGCGCTGGGAGCCTTGCCAATCGATACGGGTGCTCAGCTGGAGCGAGCTGTGAGCCTGGTCGATTCGGCGGACGACCCGAACGTCCAGGATCGTTTGGAGCGTTGGCGGCTCGCGGTCAACCAGGTCGCGCGGGGCGGGTTCATTGGGGAGGGGTTCTTCGTCGATTTTCCGACGCCGCGCACTGCCGTTGGGCCCGGTGCTCCACATAACATCTGGGTGACGGTGTTCTTTCGGGCCGGTCTTGCCGGTGCCGTGCTCTACGCTGCACTGGTTGTTCGATCGCTGATCACCAGAGATGTCAACGACGAGGACCGGCCCCTCCACGCCGCTATCGGTGGCGCGGTCGTCGGCGGGCTCGTGTTCAGCACGTTCAACGTGACGCTTGAGAACCCGTATTTCGCTCCCGTCGTGTGGTTCGCCGTCGGCGCAGCGCTGGCACTCCGCGAACCTGCCGGCCAAAGGGCCCCGGTACCTCCTCCGCGCCTACTTGTTCGCGATGGCCGTATTGAGCAGGCGACGGAACGAGGCTTCGTCGGCGGGGATGCCCACCGCCTGGCCATCAATCACGACGCCGGGCGTGCCCCGTAGGCCCAGCTGGCGGGCTTCGCGGCTATCGGCCTGGAGCCGCTGCAACGTCGTGGGGTTGGCGATACAGGTGGTGTAGGCGGCGGCATCAACTCCAGATTCGGCCGCAAACCCCGCGAGTGCTTCATCGCTGAACCGGCCCTGGTTCAGCACTTCGTTGGTCAGCTGGCCCTGCCGGGCCTGTTCGAGGAAGAGGCGGTGATGGAACGGCCAGAACTTCTCCTGGTCGGCGGCGCAGATGGCGGCCATCGCGGCGGCCTGCGATTCGGGCCCAAGGATCGCGAAGTGGCGGAACTGGACCAGCACCTTGCCGGTCTTCACGTAGTCGTTGATGAGCATCTCTTCGTAGGCCAGCGTGAACTGCAGGCAAAACGGACACTGGAAGTCCTCGTAGAGGGTGAGCGTGACTGGCGCTTCGGCCTTGCCGATCGAATCGCCGTCGGCCAGGTCCTGTGGGTAGCTCAGCGCGGCGAAATCGCCGAATGGGTCGGGAGTGGCCGTCGGCGACGGAGCCGCGGCGGCGGTGTTGTTCGAGCCCCCGCTGGCCGGGCTGCCGCCGGTGTCATCGTCGCCACCACAGGCAGCGAACCCGGCAGCCGTGATAGCTGCGAAGGCGACGAGCAGCGGCCGAGGCATGCGCGTCATCGAGGGTCGTCCAGGAATGCGTTGATGTGCGCCATGGTTACCTCGAACTGGTCGTGATGGACCCAGTGGCCGGCATTGGAAATGCGCTCCACCCGGTAGTCGTGGAACGGGCTGAGGTCGAGGCCCTCGGAGAAGCGGCGGCCCCAGCTTTCGTCTCCATAGAGGATGAGGATCGGGCAGCGGACCTGGTTCCAGAGGTCGCGCGCGTCTTCCATATTGAACTCGTAGGGCGAGCCAGCGCGCGTAAAGTTGTCGAACTTCCAGCTGTAGCCGCCATCGACGGCGCGGATGCCTTCAATCGCGAGGTGGCGCGCGAACTCGGGCGTCAGGTGGCTGTTGCGTTCGACCATGCGCTGGATGGCATCTTCGAGCGTGGGGTAGACACGCGGCCCGCGGGCTTCGAGTTCGCGCATGCTCTCCATCCAGCGGCGCATGCGGACGTGCGCGGGGCGGCGGGCCTCGTCGCGCCAGCCAAGCCCGCCGAGGCCTTCGATGGTGACGAGCTTCTCCACGCGTTCGGGGCACGAGCCGGCGAATTCGAGTGCGACGCCGCCCCCGAGCGAGTGGCCGGCGAGCGTGTACGTCTCGCGCCCCAGGTGTTCCGCCAGCGCGTGCAGGTCGAGTGCGTAATCGATGATCGAGTAGTCGCTGCCGATCGCCCAATCGCTATCGCCGTGGCCGCGGAGGTCGGGCGCGACCACCCAGTAGCGGTCGATGAGCTGCGCGGCCATGCGGTCCCAGGAACGGGCGTGGTCGCGGGTGCCGTGGACGAGGACAAGGGCCGGCTTCGATTCATCGCCCCAGCAGACGTAGTTGAGGTTCAGTCGTTGCGATGTGTAAGAGCGCTTTTCTGGCTGCACACAGGGGAGTGTAGGGAACAGGGGCGATAGGGGTGAGTGGCGAAGCTAGGGGCCGCGGCCCTCCCACATCCCGAGCGCGCGGCGGCCCACGTTCCCGGCAATGGCAACGGACTGGCGGAGGCGGCTGCGCGCACGGACGATGCGTTCGGGTTCGCGGGTGAGTTCGTCGTCCCCGGCGCGCCGTTCGAGGTCGCAATAGGCGAGTGCGAGGCCGATGGCGGTGAACGGCATGACCACTGCATGGAACAGGCCCGAAAGCACGTTGATGAGGCCAGCATCGAGGCCCGTGCCGAGGAGAAGGACGACAGCGAGGGCGGGCCCGCTCACGGCCCCGAAGATGCCGAAGAAGAAGACGTAGATGAGCGAGCGGCGGAAGCGCCCGGCGACAGCCCGGCCACTGGCCGCGGAGGCTGTGAGCCCAGGGTTATCGTCGAGCACGGCCGCCGCTTCAACGAACTGCCAGCGCACGGCCAGCCACGCCGCCAGCGGGATGCCGGCGACGCTGAGGCCGAGCACGGCCACCGCGAGCAGTGCCCGGCCC
The DNA here is from genome assembly GCA_050248655.1 of Dehalococcoidia bacterium. Lineage (GTDB taxonomy): Bacteria > Chloroflexota > Dehalococcoidia > Tepidiformales > Tepidiformaceae > JAGQHB01. The sequence goes on along the minus strand of JBFWRY010000001.1, from coordinate 1,967,304 downwards.
CTCGCCGCCAGCACGCGTGGCAGGTAGCCGATGGCATCGCGATAGGCGGAGCGCGGCGTCACCACCTGCCCGGCGTCCAGCGCCGCGATCGCTGTGAGGGAGGCGGTGAGCACGCCGAGGTAGACGACGAACGATGCCGCCCCGCCGAGCAGCAGCGCCATCGCCAGCCGCGAGACTTCGTTCGCGTTGAACAGCCAGAGGATGTTTTCGAACGGCGGCACGGAGACGAGCCAGTGGTGAAGGAGCGAGAAGACGAGTTCTACCGGGATGAAGAGCACGGAAAACGCGAGGAAGAGCCGCGGCTGGCGCCAGTAGAGGACCGTCGCCGCCCGCAGAACCTGCCCCAGCGTGCGCCGCTTGCGGAGAAAGCCACCGCGGGCGGGGCCGACGAGCGGGTCGGAGAACGCGTCCCTGGCGACCACAAAGCCGGCCGCGCCCACAGTCCCCAGCACGAGGACGAGGGCGCCGCCGACGATCGCCGGGAATTCGAAGAACACGCGCAGCAGGCGGGAGCCCTCGGCTACAAGCGTGCAAAAGCTGCGGACATTGTTGTTGCCGAGGAGGTCGCTGCCGGGGAGGGTCGCGGTGCCTGCGCGCTGGTCTTCGGCCCAGGTGATCGGGTCCTGCCAGGCGCGCTTGGTCTGCGGTCCGGTGGGGCCGTTGAATTCGCCGCCGAGGCGTTCGCCCCAGCGCCCGCCGAACGTGAGCCACGGCGTGGGCTCCGCCGAGCTGCCGGGCTCGCGCAGCAGGATCACTGCCGGCGTGACCCGGCGGTGTGGGCCATCGGCGATGTCGCATCCGAAGCCGGAGCCCTCTTCGCCCAGCCCGAGGTAGACGCTGGGCTGGAAATAGCTCGCATGGGAGCCGGAGGAGACGTAGATGACCGGGTGGCCGTCGTCCTTCTCGATGCGTTTGCTGTCCCAGTCCTGGCGTTCGCCCGCGCCGTGGGCAGCGTAGGCGGCGAAGGCTGGACCGTCGCGCCAGGCGTCTTCGAGCGTGGCGCTTTCGAAGACGAGCGAGACCATCTCCCAGTCGCTTTCGTGGGTGTTGTTCCAGTCGTTGAAGTAGTAGTAGGCCCAGTACTGGATGGCGAAGCCGTCGCGCCCCGGTTCGCGGGTGATGCGGGCGTAGACAGCGGGATCGATGCCCTGCGACAGCCGCTGGAAGTCCCGTTCGTAGCGGCAGCCGGGCCGTCGTGGATCGCCCGGGAAATCGAGAAACGCAGGGGCGTCGACGTCCCTGAGGTCGGGCGCAGTTGGCCCGGCTACGTCGCCCCCGGGGGTGTCGCGAAGCCGGATACCCGGGTCGCCGCCAACTGCCACCTCGACCGGCGACGGGTTGAAGGGGTCGCCGCCCGCATCGCAAGGTCCGCGCTGCTCCTTCAGGTAGTAGACGGGGGCGAAGCGCTGCGCGAGTTCGAGTTCAGTGACCGCGCCCGGCGTGACCTGTGCCGGAAGCGGCGCCGCATGGGCCCGCTGTCCGTCGCCGGTGATGACGAACGCGGCGGCCACGGCGAAGGCGACGCTGGCCATCGCCATGAAGAACGTGCTGCGCGGCATGGGGCCAATTGTACGGAGGGGCACCGCCGGGACCCGTGCCGGGGCTGCCTGGCGCCAACCTCCCCCGCGAACAGCGCAGCGGTGAGGACGCTAGCAGGCCTTCGCGCTCCGCTGCGTGAACTGATTGGTGGCGATAAACCAGGAACCGTCGATCAGTGCGAGTTGATAGAACTCGTCGTAGACGATTTCGCTGCACGAATTCCCAGACTGGAAGCGCCACGTCTCGAGCGTTTTGACATTGGCGCTCGTGGGGCCGGTCACGGTCAGCTCAACAAGACTGATCGCAAGCAGCGTGTTCTGGCTGGGCACGGGCTTCTGACGCTCCGCGGCCACGTCCGCGGCGTACTTGTCCAGGGCAGCGCCTGTGAACACGGTCATGAGGAGCGACTCGTCGCGGCGGTTGATCGCGGCGGAATAGGCCGGGCCGTTGCGGTTGATTGCGTCGATCACCTCGCGCTCCGGGGACGTGGCGGGGAGGGGGATTGTCGGGAATCCCTGGAGGACCGGTGTGGGGAGGACGCGGGTGGCGGTGGGAGTGGGCGCTGATGTTGGCGGCGTGGTAGCCGTCGCTTCCGGGCTGGTGGTTGGCGAGGCGATCCCGGTCGACGTGGCCGTGACGGTTGCCGGGCCGGCCGTTGCAGTCCCGGTTGCCGGAGTCGTGCCATCGTCGTCGCCGCCGGCGGCGAAGAGGAAGACCGCTGCAGCTGCGCCGCCCGCGACGACGATGGCCGCGATGATGGCGATGAGTTTGCCGGAGCCCCCCTTGCGTGGCGGTGGCTGCGGTGCGGGCGTCTGTGCATAGGCCGGCGGCGGCGCGTATTGCGGTGGCGCTGGCGTGTACTGCGGCGCGGGAGGGGCGGGTGGAGGTGGCTGGGCCACCCGGGTGGATTCGCTGCCCGCGGCGGGAGTCCCTGCGACCCGCGTTGCCGCCGCGGTAGCCGGTGCCGTTGCGGGCCTTGCCGCCGGCGGAGGGGGTGGAGATGGGGGCCGGACGCCGCCAGCGCTGCCCTGTGCCGAACCCGGTGGCGGCGCGATTGGCCGCGTGCCGGCGCTGCTGCCCGTGGAGCGTGGCCCCGAGATCGGCGTGGCGCCACTGGCCGTGCGGCCCAACGCAGTCAGCGCGCGTTCCAGCGCCCCGGCGAGCTCGCTCGGCGTCTGGTAGCGATCGCGCGGGTCCTTTTCCATGCAGCGGCGGATCGGATTGACGATCGCTTCCGGCAGATGTGCCAGCGGGCCGGTGGGCAGCGGCGCCGTCTGGTGCATCGTCAGCAGTTCATAGACGGTGTTCGCCTTGAACGGTGGGTGGCCCACGAGCATGCAGTAGAGCGTGGCGCCGAGGGAGTAGATATCGCTGCGGTGATCCGATTCGCCGGTCACCTGCTCGGGGGCGGCGTAATCGGCGGTACCCACGAAGGCCCCGGCGGCGGTGAGCCCGCTACCGCCTTCATGGCGGGCGATGCCGAAGTCCGTGACCTTCACGTGGCCGTCGCTGGTAAGCAACACGTTCGCCGGCTTGATGTCGCGGTGGACGACGCCTCGCGCGACCGCTTCTTCGAGCGCGCGGGCGATGTCGATCGCGATGCGGATGGCGCGCATTGGCTCGACCGGCCCTTGCTCGATGAGGTCAGCGACAGAGGATCCGTCGATGTACTCCATGACCAGGAAGTAGTTCTCGTCGGCAACGCCGAAATCGACCAGGCGGACGGTATAGGGAGAGCGAAGGAGCGCGGCGATGTGGGCTTCTCGCTCGAACCGGTCGAAGTAGCTTGAATCGGCGGAGACGAGCCACGGGTGGAGGAGCTTCACGGCGACGTGCGAGTTGTCGCGCGTATCGACGCCTTCGTAGACGACGCCCATTCCGCCGCGGCCCAGTTCGCGGACGAGGCGGTACTGCTTTACGGACGTGAGGGTGCGGGGCGGCTGGCCATCGGGCTGCGTCACGACCAGCGTATTGTTTCACCAGGGACTCGCTGCGCCTACGGCCGGGGGACGGCGTCTTCGGGTCCCGGTGGACCGTGCTGGTTCGAAAGGCGCTGAAGCAGCCGATTCGCCGCGACCGCTGCCAGTAGCGCCGCGAGTGCGACGGACGTTTCGAGCCCGGCGGGAGCTGCGAATCGGTCGCCCAGCGAAAGCTGCAGGAGGAACCCCGGGATCGCGAGGGGGAGCGCAAGGCGGGCATCGAGCCACCCGGCCGCATCCAGCCGCGTGAGCCCCACAACCGCAAGCACAATGAGAGCGGGTGTCGCGAAGGCGATGAGCCGTTCGGTATCGGTCGCGAACAGGAGTTGGGAAAGCGTGAGCGCGACAAACGGCGAGAGCTTCAGGGTGAGCCGGGGCTGGGTCCACGATCCGGCCGCCGCGAGCAGGAGCAGCAACAGCCCGAAGGTACCGATCGTGTACTGACGGAGGATGTCCCAGTCCCGCTCCTGGTAACGCTGCTCGTAGGCGACGAGGCGAAATTGCTCAGCGTAGTCATAGTGCGGATAGAGGTCGGGGAAGCGCGCGATAATCTCCGGTAGCGAAGCGATGTATACGAGATCGCCGTTGTGCTGCGGGATAACGATTCGGAGCAAGACGAGAAGCAGCACTGCGGGGAAGGCCGCGAGCGACGCCCGGGCGAGAGCCGCGCGATCAACGACCGACTTCGCGTTCAGCGTGTAGCAAAGCGGCGCCACGAAGATGACGCTCTCCTTCGCGAGCACGCCCACTGCCAGCAGGGCGGCGAAGAGCAGTGTGCGTCGCCTCTTCGCCGCCAGCATCGCCGCGATGCTGAACGCCGTGGCGTTGGCGTCGGGAATCCAGAAGTCCGTCACCTGGAAGCGAGTGGCCCAGCCGACGCCGTAGAAGAGGACGATGGCGCCAAGCGCGATCGATCGGTCCGCGCCAAAGGCCCGGGCGAGGAAGTAGAGCAAGGTGCCGGAGGCAATGGTGCTCACGAGCGTGAGCGCGAGGAATGACGGCTGAAGGGCAAACGGTGAGAGCCATGCGAGCAGCGGCACGAGGATTCGCCAGCAGAACGGAGCGAGATGGAAATTGAGCGGGTTCGCGTTCGCCATTGCGGCGTAAAGGTGGCGGTCCCAGCCGGGGTCAAGGTAGGCGGCGGTGCCCTCGGTCTTCAGTTCGGCGAAAAGGGCGATTGCCGTGACGCACGCAATGGAGACGAACGCGGGGAGCGCTGCCTCTTGCGCAGTACGGCGTAGCTCCGCATTCATGGCCTTGTGGCGCACTACGACAGGCCCGGGCGGCGATGAGCGTGGCGGTTCACGGCGGGGGTAGTCTATGGCTGGCGCGGCGCAGCGCGGGAGGGGACCGATGGACTACGCGATCGAGACAGTGAAGCTGGAGGCCGTCCGCGGGCTTGCCATGCGACGCACGGTGCCGATGGAGGGGCTGCCTGACTTCTTCGACGAGGCGTTTACGGACGTGGCGGCGGCTGCCGGACCGGCAATCGCCGGAGCGCCGTTCGCGCAGTACTACAGCGTCGACCCCGCCGCGGTCGATGTCGAAGTCGTGTTCCCAATCGCCGGGCCTGTGACGCCGCCCGCGAACATGCGGGTACTGGAGCTTCCCGCGGGCGAAGCGGCGCAGGTGCTGCACACGGGTCCATACGATGCGATGGAGCCGGTGTACGTGGCGATCGAAGCGTGGATGGCGGAGAAGGGACGCGCCGCCGTCGGTCCGCCGCGCGAGATCTACCTGACCAGCCCTGCCGAGAGCGTTCCGCCGGAGCAGTACCAGACGCTCGTAGTGCAGCCGCTGGCGTAAGAGACGAGCGTCACGTCCCCGGAAGGGGAGAGGCAAGGTCGAGGGGATCTATCGGCAGATCCCCTGGGCTCCCCGGGTTCTTTGCATCGCCCACCCCTCCTGCGACGGCCCGCGGCTGACGATGTTCACACTGGTAGAGAGGGGAATGTCAGTGGTCCACGCTCGGGGCAGGGCCGGCCCGATGGTCGCCGCGGCGTTTGCGGTCTATCTCGCCTTCAGCTTTTACTGGCACCTGGCGCAGCCTGCGGGGCACGCCCCGGGCCTCGTTGTCTCCGATATCCTGACCGTGATCGCGCCGGTCGCCGCGACGCTCGCGGGCATCGCCGCGCTGCGCGTATCGAGCGGCCGGGAGCGGCGAGGCTGGGCGATGATCGTCGCGGGCGCGGCCGCGTGGGCGGTCGCGGAAACCACCTGGTCGATCTACGACATCTTCATCGGGGAAGAATCGCCCTTTCCTTCGTTCGCAGACGTTGGCTACACGCTCGGCATCCCTATGCTCACGGCGGGCACCATTGTGCTCACCGGCTCGGGCCGCCAACTCCTGCGGCCACGGGTCCTCCTGGATACAGCCGCGCGAATCCTGATCGTGAGCACGGTGCTCTGGCACTTCGTGCTGCAGCCAGTGTTTCGCGACAGCGGAGCCACGGACATCGAGAAGGTCCTCCTCGCGTGGTATCCGGCCGCGGACACGGTGTTGCTCATCTGCACCCTGGCCATCCTCGGTCGCGTGAACGGCGGAGCGCGGCGCGTGGTTGGCATCCTCGCGCTTGGGCACGCCGCGTTGCTGTTCGCCGACCTGGGATTCGCCCGCCTTGTCGTTACGGACCAGTACAACTCGGGGGATTCCCTGGATTCCGCGTGGATCAGCGCCTATACGCTGATCGCCGTCGCCGCGTACGTGCATGTCCGAACTCGCCCATCCTACGTCGCCCGGCGTGATCACGCGCTCGTGGGTTCCGTCGCGGCCCAGGTTTCGCCGGTGATTACGCTGGTCGGCATCGCCACCTATGCCGTGGTCATGGCCAGCCTCGACCGGTTCCAGGGCGACGTGACGAGCGCAGCTCTCTGCGTCCTGGCAGCGCTGGCAGTCGGCGCCCGCCAGCTCACCATCCTTGTGGACAACCGGAATCTCGCCCGCGATCTCTCGCGGGCCCACGCCGACCTTGAGAGTCGCGTGCGCGAGAGGACGCGTGAACTGAGCCGCCTCGAGGCGATCATCCAATCGACGCCGGACCTGGTGGCTACAGTCGCCGCCGGCAACAGGCCCGTCTTCCTCAACCGCGCCGGCCGCCGGCTCCTGGGACTCGGCGACGACGATGCCCTGCCCTCGGATCTAGTCGAACGCTGGGGTGCACGCGGCCCGGAGATGCGCGAGGCGCTCCGGGATTCTGGAGTCTGGAGTGGCGAGACTACGCTCGCTGCCGCCCATGATGTGGTTCCCGTCTCTGCCGTCGTTATCCATCACGACGATGGCGCCGAGCGCCTCACCTCGGCGATTGTGCGCGACATCGGGGCGCTCAAGCACGCCGAACGCGAATTGGTGAAGCTCGCCAACCACGACGCGCTGACCGGTCTGCTCAACCGCCGCGCGTTCGAAGCGTTGGCTGAAGACGCGCTGGCGGTGGGCCAACAGCCCGCGCTTCTCTTCGTCGACCTCGACGGGTTCAAGTACGTAAACGACGAGCTCGGGCACAGGACCGGCGATGACCTCCTCAGCGCGATCGGGGGCTGCATCCGCGATGCCGTGGCGGATGCGGGGATCGTCGCCCGGCTGGGCGGCGACGAGTTCGCCGTCATGCTCCCCGGCAACCACCTCGACATCGCTGAACAGGTGGCGATCGTCGTGGCCGATTCCATCCGCCAGCTCCGGTTCCTGGTCGGCGGGCGCTCCGTCCGGGTGACGGCGAGTGTGGGCATTGCCACCGCGCCCGCCCACGGCGAAACGCTTCGCGACCTCTTGAGCAACGCAGACCTTGCGATGTACGCGGCCAAGGAATTTGGCGACCGCACCTGCGTGTATTCGCCCGGGCTGCGGGCGGGGCCGTTCGATTCTCACCTGCAGTGGGAACAGACCATCCGCGAGGCGATCGAGGATGACGGTCTCGTCCTCCTGGCGCAGCCGATCCGCCACCTGGCCAGCGGCCGCCGCCACTATGAGCTGCTCCTCCGGATCCGCGGCCCGGAAGGTGCGTACCACATGCCGGGCGACTTCCTGCCGGTCGCCGAGCAGTCGGGGCTCATCCACCAGCTGGACCGCTGGGTCGTGCGGGAGGCAGTGATGTTTGCCGCGGCGATGCAGCGGACGGGCGCGATCGTGCCGATCGAGGTGAACCTTTCCGGCCGCGCCTTCGCCGACACGGGCCTGCTTGGCCTCGCTCGCGAAGCCATCACGGCCAGCGGTGTGGATGCCCGGTTGCTGATCTTCGAGATCACCGAAACGGCCGCCATCGCCGATATGCCGCGCGCCCGTGCCTTCATCGAGAGCCTGCGCGCGCTTGGCTGCCGCTTCGCGATCGACGACTTCGGCGCGGGCTTCTCGTCGTTCGCCTACCTGAAGCATCTGCCCGTGGATTTCCTCAAGATCGACGGCAGCTTCGTCGTCGACCTCGTCGCCGACCTGGGAGATCGCCACCTCGTGAGGTCGATGGTCCAGCTGGCGCGGGGCCTTGGCAAGGAAACGGTTGCCGAGTTCGTGGGCGACGACGCGACCATCGAGGTGCTCGCCAGACTCGGCGTGGATTACGCGCAGGGCTACCACATCGGTGAACCGGTGACGTTGGACTCGGTGCTGAACGAGCTGCAGGCGGACCGCCGGGCGGCGTAGCGGCCGCTACGCATCCCCGGCCCTGCTCCCGGGGGGAGAAGGGTGATCGCACGCTTCGTAGTCGCAGCCACGCTGGATGCGGGACTCTGAACCGGGCCCAGCGCACGGGGTACGCTGGTTCGTGGCGGTCCTCGAACACCCCGCGGCCAGGGGCGGCCGCGACTACTATGAGGATCTGAGCAGCCCCGCTTCCCCTCCCCGCTCCCCCGGCCCGGGTGTACACTCACTCTCCCGAGCTTTATATGTTCACACACCTACACACCCATACCGAGTATTCGCTGCTCGACGGCATGTCGAAGATCAGTCCGCTCATGGACCGGACGCACGAGCTCGGGATGGACGCCATCGCGATGACCGACCATGGCGCCCTGTACGGCGCGATCGACTTCTATCGCGAGGCGAAGAAGCGCGCGATCAAGCCGATCATCGGGGTCGAGGCCTACGTCGCGCAGGGCAGCCGCCATTCGCGCGAACGGGGCGACAATCAGCCCTATCACCTCGTGATGCTGGCCCGGAACCTGGAGGGTTACCGTAACCTCATCGCCCTCGTCACGAAGGCGAACCTGGAGGGCTACTACTACAAGCCGCGCGTCGACCGCGAACTGCTGCAACAGTACAGCGGCGGCATCACCGTGCTCAGCGGCTGCCCTTCGGCCGAGTTCCATCGCCGCATCCAGGAAGGCGACCGGGACGGCGCGATCGACGTGGCGAAGTGGTACCGCGAGGTCTTCGACGGCCACTACTACCTCGAAGTGCAGGACCATGGCGACGCCAAGTTCACGCGGCTCAACCCCGCGATCGCGTCCATCGGCAAGGAGCTAGGCATCAAGGTCGTGGCCACCAACGATGGCCACTTCACGATGCCGGATGAGGCCGAGGCACACGATACGCTGCTCTGCATCGGCACCAACGCGACGGTGGACCAGCAGGACCGCTACAAGTTCGACGGCAAGGGCTACTGGCTGACGTCCGAGCAGGAAATGCTCGCGTTGTTCCCGGAAAACCCCGAGTTCATCAGCAACACACAGCTCGTCGCGGATGACTGCGACCTCGACCTGCGCTTCGACCGCGGGCTGCTGCCGGAACCGCCAGTGCCTGCCGGGCGGACGAGCGAAGATTACCTCGCCGAGCTCTGCTTCAAGGGGCTCCGGGCCCGCCAGGAGGTCACGCCGGAGCTGGAGCAGCGGCTCAACTACGAGCTGGACGTGCTCCGCCAGACGGGCTTCACGGACTACATGTACGTCGTCAAAGAGGTGTCTGACTTCGCGCGGCAGCAGGGCATCCGCATGGGCGTGCGCGGTTCGGCGGCGGCTTCGCTGGTGCTCTATTCGCTGGGCGTGACGGACATCGACCCCGTGGAGAACCGGCTCGTCTTCGAGCGCTTCCTGAACCTCGAACGGCGGGAAATGCCCGATGTCGACTTCGACTTTGAGGACGACCGCCGCGAAGAGATGTTCAAGTTCGCCTACGAACGCTACGGCAACGACCGCGTCGCGCAGATCATCACGTTCGGAACGCTCGGGGCGAAGGCGGCGATCCGCGACGTGGGCCGGGCGCAGGGCCTGACTTACGCCGACACCGACCGGGTTGCCCGGCTGGTGCCGAACGCGCTCCACGTCTCGCTCGAAGACGCGTACGACCAGAACCCGGAGATGAAGGAGCTCGTCGATAGCGACCCGAAGGTGCGGAAGCTGTTTGAGACGGCGAAGAAGCTGGAGGGCGTGTCGCGCCACGCGAGTACGCACGCGGCCGGCATCGTCATCTCCCGCGACCCGCTGATCGAGCACGTGCCGTTGCAGCGCCCGAGCCGCGGCGACGAAGGCTCCATCCCGATGACGCAGTTCGCGATGGAGCAGGTGGCGGCCATCGGCCTGCTAAAGATGGACTTCCTCGGGCTTTCGAACCTGACGATCCTCGGCAAAGCATGCGACCTGATCCGTGAGACGACGGGAGAAGAGGTCGACCTGCTGCAGATCGCCGACGGCGACGCGAAGACGATGGCGATGCTCGGGAAGGGCGAAACCTTCGGCGTGTTCCAGCTGGAATCCGCCGGGATGCGCCGCTATGTGCAGGACCTGCAGCCGACGAACATCGCCGACCTCTGCGCGCTCGTGGCGCTCTACCGGCCGGGGCCGATGCAGCACATCCCGCGCTACATCGATGGCAAGCACGGCAAGATCCCGATCTCCTACCCGCACCCGGAGCTGGCCAACATCCTCGACGAGACCTACGGCGTCATCGTCTACCAGGACCAGGTGCTCCTGATCGCGCGCCAGTTTGCCGGCTTCTCCCTCGGCCAGGCCGACATGATGCGCAAGGCCATGGGCAAGAAGAAGAAGGAGGTGATGGAGGCCGAGCGCGAGCGCTTCATCGCCGGCGCCGTAGCGAATGGATACTCGGAGCAGGATGCCACGGCCGTCTTCGACCTGATCGAACCGTTCGCCGGCTATGCCTTTAACAAGGCGCACAGCTGGTGCTACGGAAACATCGCCTACCAGACCGCCTACCTGAAGGCGAACTACCCGGTGCAGTACATGACTGCAGTGCTGCGCCAGACGCACAGCTCGCCGGATACGCACGCGCGTATCGCCGCCGCCTCTGCGGAGTGTTCGCGCCTCGGCATTGAAATCCTGCCGCCGGACATTAACTTGAGTGGACATAACTTCGATGTGGAGCGCCGCGACGACGACACGCTGGCGATCCGTTTCGGGCTCGGCATCATCAAGAACGTGGGGCAGGCTGCGGTCGAAGGGATCATCGCGTCGCGCGAAGAGGGTGGCCCGTTCCGGGACATCGAGGACTTCTGCAAGCGCGCGGATCTCTCGAACGTCAACAGCCGCTCCCTCGAAAGCATGGCCAAGGCCGGCGCGTTCGACCTGCTCGCCGATCGCGGCACGCTCGTCTTCAACGTCGACCGGCTGCTCACCCTCGCCCGCAAGGAGCGCGAACTGCGCGAAAGCGGCCAGGCGACGATGTTCGACCTCTTCGGGGCGCAGGTGGACACGCCGCTGCCCTCGCTCGACCTGGAGAACGCGGTCGCCAAGCCGGAAGACATGCTGGCCTGGGAAAAGGAGCTGCTCGGCGTCTACGTCTCCGAGCACCCGTTCCGCTCGGTCGCGGGCGAGCTCGCCGGCTTCACCACGCACAACCTCGCGGACCTTTCGCTGGAGCTGGCCGGCGAAACGGTGACCGTCGCCGGGCTGGTCGCGCGGTCGCAGTCACGGCTGACGCGCGACGGCCGCAAGTTCTACATCGTCGATATCGAGGACATGTCGGGCAGCGCCGAGCTGACCGTCTGGAACGACGTCATCGAGGAGACGGGCGAGCAGGTCTGGGCCGAGGGCAACGTCCTCCTGCTGAGCGTCGAGTGCCGTGAACGCGCTGACCGCCTCTCGATCAACGTCCGCCGCGCCGCCACGTACGACCGCGGCGAAGGGCAGCTGGTCGGATTCAACCCGGAACAGTGGCAGACGCCACCGGCGCGACGGCGACCGCCAAAGAGCGACAGCGCGTCAAACGGGAATGGATCTTCGAACGCAAACGGGCATCAGCAGCCCTCCGCCTCAGTCCCGGCGCGCCCGGTCTCGAACAGCGCCCCACCTCCGCAACCGGCGGCATCGCGCCCGCAGCCGACGACGGAAGCGGCGCGGCCCGGTGTGCAGCCGCCGGTCAATGGCGACGCCGTCCGTCTCGTGGTGACGCTCTACGAGACCGAGGACCAGACCGCCGACCAGGCGCTGTTGCGGATGGTGGTCAGCATGATCAGCCAGAACACGGGCAACGACGAAGTGCGGCTCGTGATCCACGACGCCGACGGCAACGACATCGAGTTCGACCTGCCCAGGGCGGGCGTGAACGAGGACCTGGCGCGGAGCATCCGGAACGTGTTGCAGCAGCGGGGGTCGGTGCGGCTCACTGGGCGGCGGGAGCGGGCAGCGTAGGGGGTCTTCTCACGATAGGCGATAACTTATATGATGCAACCGGAGACGGGTGACAGGAAGGTCTACCTCTACGAAACGCCGACGGGCTCGGCGGTCGTTTTGGAAAGCCTGCGAACTCTCGAAAGGAGCAGCCCCGCTGCGTTCGCGGCGATTCGGACCGGTATCGGCATGCTCGAGACCTTCGGCCCGGACCCGGGGCTGAATCGATTCAAGAGGCTGCGTCATGTGCCTGGGGGCCGCGAGCTTTGGGAGTTACGGGTGCAGTCCAAACCTGCCTTCCGGGTGCTCTTCGCTCCGATCCCGGGGACAAGGGATCTGATCCTCCTTCACGTTGTCGCGAAAGCGGAGATGGAGAAAGGCCCGCAACGACAAATCAACCTGGCACTCGATCGCCTCGACTCATGGCTCGACGTGCTGCGTGGGAGTGACTGACCGTGAAAACACCGAGAACGTTCGACGATTTGGTAAACGAACTCCAACGCGATCCTGAAACCGCGCAGCGTCTCCAGGAGATGAAGCCTTCACATGACCTTGCGATGATGCTCGTCAGCATCCGCCTGCGAAACGCTTGGAGCCAGGCAGAGTTTGCGCGACGTGCGGGCGTCTCTCAGCCCTACATCGCGCAGCTTGAGTCCGGGACCGCGAATCCGAGTATCCGTAAGCTGGACGCTTTGCTCAGGAGGGCCGGGCTCCAGCTTCGCTTCGAGGTTCTCCCCTCGGCCGAGGCTGACGCAACGAGTCCCGCGAGCGCAGCCGCCGGCGGGTAGGCAAGCCGCGCCCACGGGCCGGCACCCGGGCAGTAAGGTTGGGCCGGCCTCGTTTTTCTAGCCGGCCGCCACTGGAGCCGCGCCCCACGTATCGATGACGCGGATCGCCTGCAGAGGTGGCTCACCGGCGGGGGTGAAGCCGGCGCGCTGGAAGATACCGCTGATGATCGGATGGAGCGTCTGCTCAGCGAACCGCTCCCAGGCGGCTTCTGATTCCCAAACGTCGACGTAACGCAGCATCCCGTCGTCTTTTTCGATGACGACATGGCTGATCATCCCGGCAGGCGGCGTGGCGCCCAGCGCCTGGCGGATCTGGGAGTACATCTCCCGGTGAATCGGGACGTCCTGGATGAATGCGTAGGTCACGGTGGTTCCTGTCTATTCGTCCGAGATACTACCGGATGAATATAGGTATACTATGCCGCACCAATGGCCCAGGGCAATCCCCGCAGGTATGACGCTTCACGAAGGCAGGCTGCCGCGCTGGCGACCCGCCGTCGCATCCTGGCAGAGGCTCGCCACCTGTTCATCGAAAGCGGCTACGAGGCGACGACGGTTGCGGCGATTGCCGCGGCGGCCGCTGTGGCGCCCGACACGGTCTACGCCACGGTCGGACGGAAGCCGGTCCTGTTCCGGCTGCTGATCGAGTCGGCGATCTCGGGGACGGACGCGGCGGTGCCGGCGCTCGAAAGAAACTACGTGCGCCGCGTTCGCGCATCGACCGTGGCGCAGGAGAAGCTGGACCTCTATGCGCACGCGGTTACCGCCGTGCAGGAGCGGCTGGCGCCGCTGTTCCTCGTGCTGCGGGAGGCGGCGCCCGCACATCCGGAGCTGGCACAGCTCTGGCAGGAGATAGGAGAGCGGAGAGCACAGAACATGCGCATGTTCGCCGCAGAAGTGGCGGCAACCGGCACGCTGCGGGCCGGGGTCGACGTTGAGGAGGTGGCGGACGCAGTCTGGGCTATGAACTCCGCGGAGCTGTATTCGTTGTTCGTGCTCGAACGCGGCTGGCCGCCGTCGCGGTTCGCCACGTGGCTTTCAGCGGCCTGGCAACGCATGTTTCTCGGTTGAAGCCGCGATCCTGCCCCGTAACGACCCATCGATATTCCCTCGCTACACTCTCCCTGCTGAGAACCACCCAATAGGACGATGCCTTTCCTATGACCCGGACGAACTTCCCCTGGGCCCTGCTCGACAATCCTTATAATGACCGCTTCCAGAAGCTGAAGCTGCAGGAGGTGGCGGTTCGCCAGCTGACGCTCCGGTCGGCGTGGAACTACCGCCTCTTCCTCGAGCGGCCGGCATGGTTCAACTACACGACGCCCGGCAGCTTCGCCATGCTGGGGAAACACAACCCGCAGACGGGGCGGATCGCTGCGCGGCCGTACTCGATTGCTTCCTCGCCGCACGAGGACCTGCTCGAGTTCTACATCGCGCTGACGGTCGAAGACGTGAACCAACTCCCCGAGATCAAACCCGATGACCCGAAGAAGGAAGAGCTGATCCGCCACTACCCGTACGTCTCGATGCTGCTTGCCGACGTCGTGGAGCGCGAAGAGATGGTCGACCCGGTGCTGAACCATGTCCTGCTCGGGCAGGCGACGCTGGGCAGTTTCCGCTTCGACACGCAGGACCAGCGCGTGGCCGTGTTCGGCTTCACTGGCACTGGCGTGGCGGCGGGCGTGCCGATCATCCGCGCCTACCCTTGGGCGGCGAGTGTGCGCCGGGGCGTCGTCTTGCACGGCGTCCGAAACCCCGCTGACTTCGCCTACCAGGACGAATTCAAGGAGCACCGTCGCAGCTACCCGTCGTTCCAATACCACATGTTCTTGAGCCGGGATGCCGGCACGCCGTGGCACTACTCGACCGGGCGCATCACGAGCGTGCTTTCGCCGACGCCGGAACAGGTGGCAGCGAGCGGCGATATCCACCCATTCGAACGGCTGACCGGCGTGCCCTATGACCCGAACCACATGAAGATTTACCTCTGCGGCAGCGACGCGATGATCAAGCAGGTCACGGCCTACGCGGTAAACGAGCGCGGCTTCGACCGCAAGGATATCGTCGCCGAGAAATTCTTCGACTAATCCCGTAGGCTGCGCGGCATGACTGGGTCCGCCGACCTGATCGTCGCCGTGGCAGCTGCCGGGGAGGCGTATGCCGCATTCGTCGCGGGTCTGGATGCTGCCGCGTTCCACCGCCGACCCTCGGAGGACGCGTGGACCGTGGCCGAGCTGACCGGGCATGTCAGCGAGTTCCTACGGACGTTTGCGTCGCACGCTGCGCGGCTGGCGGCGAACCCGGGCAGCCCCGTGGGCCGTACGCTCGACGATGAAGGACGGCTGGCAGCACTCGCACGCGTGGGCGACCGCTCGCCTGCGCAAGCTGCGGGACTCGTGCGGGAGGCGGTGAGCGGAGCCGTTGAGACACTGCGGTCGATCCTGCCCGGCGGGTGGGAGGCGGCTGGCGTGCGGGTATTCAACGGCGAGACGATCACGGTGGCCGGCCTGGTGGAGACGGTGATCCTGGATCACATGGGTCAACACCTGGCACAGGCTCGCCAGGCTGCCGGGGGCTGATCTGCCAGAAAAGTCGCCTTCCCGGCTTCTTTTCCTTCCGATCCAGGGCCTTTTGGGCTGTGGTAGACTACCTGTAGGCCGAATCCCGCTGACGGCGGGAACGGGGGACCCACAGTCCTCTTTGGGGTGAACGGCGAATGGTTCGCCGCGGTGACTTCCGACACCGAACCCGACAGCTAACTCCGTAGGCCTTCGGGGGGCGACGCAGTATTCCTGCCAAGCCTCAGACGCCGCAGTTGCAGTCCGCCGATGGTGGTTTGCCGCTGCCGTTCAGGTTCAGGAGGAATCATCCTATGTCCGCGCAACCCATTCACGAGCCCACCACCGCGATCGCGCCCTGGCAGAGTCTTGCGATCGACGGCCCGCTGCTGGCCGAGGCCATCGCCCATCGCTTCGAGTCGATGGCGTCGATGGCTCCCCAGGAGCTCCGGGCATCCACCGCGGAGTTGCTCGACTTCGAAGCCAGCCTGCCCGGGGAGCGCCTGCGCTTCTTCTTCATCGCCAAGCTGAAGGCGTTCACGATGGTCGAGGCTTCGACCGCGCAGGCGGTGATGGAGGAGATCAACGTGTTCCTCAGCTCCCGCCCGGCGGAGATGCTGATGCGGCGCCAGGTCGCGCTACAGGGTGCGAGCCGCGAGCTCACGCTCGACGAGATCAGCCACCTCGAATCGCTGCTGCCGAGCATCCGCGAACTCGCCGGTCTCCCGCCGAGGAAGTACGCCCCAGAAGTCTCGATGGTTGGCCCGGAGCCGCGGCCGGTGCGCAAGCGTCCTTTTTGGAAGGCGTTTCTGCGGGCGTAGCCCGCCGGACGTGATCCGCATGAGACCCTGCCGGGGGCGTCGCGTTCAACAGATGCGGCGCCCCCGGTTTCGCGTTTGCGTGCCGGCTGAGCAGATCAAGTGGTGCGTCCCGGGTAGCATGGGCCGATGAGTGAGCTTCGCGAGACCGATTCCTCCGGGGTCGAACGGCACCTCACACGCAACGGCAAGCTCTCCTACCTGCAGATTCCCGCGCGCGATCCGGCCGGACTTGGCGCCTTCTACGCGGCCGTCTTTGGGTGGAGCATCTCCGGTGGCGGCGACCAGGTGAGCTTCCGGGATGCCACGGGCGACCTCATCGGAGCATTTACCGCGGATCTCGAGCCTGCTGACCCTCCCGGGTACCTCCCGTACATCTATGTCGCCGATATAGAAGCGGTGGTCGAGGCCGTCGTCCTCCACGGCGGCGAAGTCGTCGATTTCCCGTCAGACGACGGCCAGCTGCGGCTGGCCACGATCCGGGACCCGGACGGGAATCACGTGGGCCTGTGGCAGTCGCTGGGCGAGTGACTTGACATCGCGCGTATGCTCAGACCCCATGCCATGATGGGCGGGTTCTGAATGACGGATGGATTGGACGCGGTTCGGGACACGATTGCGGCTGATTGGGTCGAGTTTGACAGGCTCTGCCAGCTGACCCCGGCGGTGTCCGATGCGTTGATGAGCGCGCCGATCATGCGCGAGCTCGTCCCCGCTGAGTACGGCGGACGCGATGGCACTGTCCTCGAGTGGTTTCGCGCGGGCCGCGAGATAGCCCGGATGGACGGGTCCTGCGGCTGGGTGGCAGTGCAGGGTGCGGCCCAGAACGCGATGGTCGCGGCACAGGCATCGCCGGCGTTTGCGCGGGCCTTCTTCGCTCACCCGCAGGCGAACATGGCGGCAACCATCCGGGGGAACGCTCGCGTACGCCGACAGGGGCAGGACACATTCACCGTCTCGGGCACGTGGGAGTTCGGTTCGGGTGCGACAGGCGCAACCTACCTCGGAGGTGTTGTCACGGCTGAGGATGACTCGCTCGAAGGCCATCCGCTGGTGCCGAGCGTGCTCGTCCGGACAGAGGAGGTGGAGATCCTTCCCGTCTGGAACCCGGTGGGATTGCGCGGTACGGGGAGTCACCACTTCCGGGTGAAGGACGCCGTCATCCCCCGCGATCAGCTGTTCCCCATCTTCAACCGCAAGGCTGCCCGCCTCGATCATCGGCTGGCGTCCGTGGGAGCGAGCAACATCCTCATCGGACTGAGCGCGGCCGCCGTACAGGTTGGTATCGCCCGGCATGCACTGGACCTCGCCCGCGAGATCCTGGCTTCGAAGTCACAACTCCCCGTGCTCGACGCTCCGGTGCTCGCAGAACCAACAACGGTGCGGGACCTGGCATCGGCGGAAGGGCAGTGGCTGCTCACAAACGCGGGATTGGAAGGACTGATCCGCGAAATGGACGGAGTGCTCGATGCTCCGTGGGAGGAGCAACGGCCCGCCAAGATTGCGGCGAGACTCGCGGGTATATCGGCAGTGCACGCCGGCGCCGGGATCACGCGTGCCGCATATGAAGCCGCGGGGACGGACGGGCAGGTGGCGGGGTCGGCACTGGAGCGCTGCTTCCGGGATGCGAACGTGCTGACGGCGCACATCTCGTCACGCAGCCGGTCATACCTCCCGATCGGGAGGGCGTATCTCGGAGTGCCGCAGCAGGGAGACTGGTTCGGGCTGTGAAACCAGCCTCCCTGCTGCGCCGACCGTGTGCCCCTAACTCAGGTGAGCATCTCCGGCAGAGGTGGTGACGCTGTGAAGGAGGATCCGAGTCGCGACGGAACCGGTAGGCCTCCAAGCATGGCGGGATGCTGGGTCGCGTGGGTGTCGTTGTGGATCGTCATCTTGCTTGTAGGGCTGTTCTTCTACCTCGTTGTCTTGCCTGATCTCATGGCGAAGTCGTGGGACCGATAGGTTAGGCCGGCGCTCCTTACGGCCGAGCGCCAGCTCAACGCGCTACCATCTCCACCATGCCCCTCTACCCGCCCATCGAGCCCTACACACACGGCATGCTCGATGTCGGCGACGGCCAGCGGATCTCCTTCGAGGAGTGCGGGAACCCGGACGGGAGACCCGCGGTCGTGCTACACGGTGGGCCTGGGTCCGGCTGTACGCCGTTTCAGCGGCGGTTCTTTAACCCCGCCCGGTATCGCGTTGTGTTGTTCGACCAGCGCGGGTGCGGGCGCAGCACGCCGCACGCGGGCGACCCGCGCACGAGCCTGGAAGTGAATACGACCTGGCATCTGCTCGGCGACATTGAGCGGCTGCGCGAACACCTCGGCATCGAACGCTGGCTCGTCTTCGGCGGGTCGTGGGGCGCGACGCTTGGGCTGCTCTACGCGGAAACGTACCCCGTGCGGGTGTCCGCGCTCGTCCTCGGCGGGGTGACGACCACGCGGCGGCGAGAGGTGGACTGGCTGTTCCGTGGTGGCGTGGCGCCGCTTTTCCCGGAACAATGGGCGGCGCTGCTCGACGGCATCCCCCCGCCGATGGACCGCTCCGACCCCGTGGAGGCCTACGCGCGCCTGCTGGAGGATTCGGACGCAGCCATCCGCGAACAGGCTGCGCTCAACTGGTGCCGCTGGGAGAGCGTGTCCATCAGTGCGACGCCAGGCCCGCCGCTCGCCGCGCGGTTCAAGGATCCGGCGTACCGCATGGCCTTCGCGCGCATCGTCACGCACTACTTCCGCCACACCGCATGGCTCGAAGAGGGCCAGGTCCTGCGCGACGCCGGGCGGCTGGCAGGCATCCCGGGCGCCATGGTCCACGGCCGCCTCGATCTGCAGGCACCGCTGCTCACAGCGTGGGAGCTGTCACGCGCCTGGCCGGATGGCGAACTGGTGGTGGTCGACAACGCGGGCCACGCATCCAGTGAACCCGGCATCCCCGAGCGCCTCGTCGAGGCGACGGACCGGTTCGCACGGATCTAGCGGCCGAGCGCGTCGATCCTGCACCCCGCTTCGGGCCGTAAAGGCGATGCGCTGCCCCTTAAGCGGCGGGCGCTCGAAACAGCGCCGTGTACGTCCAGCCGCGGCCGGGGTGGCCGGGCGCCGGCTCGAAGCCGGCTGCAAGTGCCAGCGCCCGCAAGTCGTCATAGCGGATCCGGTCCGGGTCGCCGCGCGTTTCGCTCACACAGAGCAGGCCGCCCGGCCGCAGCACTCGGCGCACCTCTTGCAGGCAGTCGCCGGGGCCGGGGATTTCGCCGAGCACGGCGACGAGCACAACGGCATCGAAGGTCGATGCGCCGAATGGCAGACGCAGGGCATCGCCCTGCACGGCCCGTGGACGCTGAAACCCGGCAGCCGCCAGCCGTTCCCGCGCCATTGCCAGCATCTCCGCCTGGATATCGAAGAGCACAAGCTGTCCCCCGGGCAGGCGCCGTGCGAACTCGACACTGAAGTAGCCAGGCCCGGGGCCGATCTCGAGGAGCCGGGCATCCGGCGCGAGCGCCATGCGGTCCGCGAGCTGCGGCGCCGAATGCACGAACCGGCGGAGCGGGTTCAGCAACATGCCCGCCTTCTGGTGCGGAAAGATGGCGCCCTTGCCAGTCCCGAAGCGTCGTTCGCCGGTCATGCGCGCAGCCTACTCGCCTGGCCCCGGCCAGGCCGTCACCCGGAGCCTACCTCGAGCCATTACGGATCGAGGCGTGCCAGTCCGGGGTAGGCCCCGGAAAGGTTTGGTGGCCCTTACGGTTCTCAGGAACCGCACAGGAACCAGGGGCATCCTTCGGGTGTGATCAAGACTGGAACGGGCCGGGGAAAGGGCACCAAAATGACGGCACGCTACCTTCGGACGAAGCTCGCCCTGGTCGCCATGGCAGGGGCAGGAATCTTCGCCGGCACGGCCACGCTCCTGGCTTCGGCCCAACCCGCCGACCTGCAACCGGCCGAGACGGCGGCGCCGCTCTCCTCCGCTGCCATCCAGGATCCAACTCAGGCCGCTACAGGCCGCGAGGCAACATCCACGCCGACGCCCGCTGCCACGTCAACGGCACCTGCAGTAACCCCCACGCCCGCCGCCTCCGCCACGGCGACTGCATCGGCGACCGTCGCGCGGACCCCGGCCGTGACGGCAACCAGCCGAGCCCGCCAGTCCCGGGGGTCCTGAGATGAGCCGCAACGAGCTGACCGCGCTGGGATTGCTGCTTGCGGCGTTCATCGGCGGCGCAGCGCTGGCCGCGGCTGGTGGCGAAAGTAAGGTGCCGTGGTACATCAGCCGTGCTTCAGGTGTCGGCGCGTTCGTAGCGCTGTCGCTATCGGTCATCCTCGGGCTGCTGACGTCGATGCGGCTGGCGCTCCCCGGCCTGGCCAGGGCGTTCAACTACGAGATCCATGGGTTCGTCAGCGTGCTCGGGCTGACGCTTGTCGGTGTCCACGGCGGCGCCCTGCTGTTCGATAGCTGGTTCCACTTCACGCCCGCGCACCTGCTGATACCGTTCATCGCCCCGTACGAACCGCTCTGGACCGGACTCGGCACGATGGCCGCATGGGGTATGGCGGTGGTCACGGCCAGCTTCTGGATGCGCCGTTGGATCGGCCAGCGAACCTGGCGGCGGCTCCACTACGTTTCCTTTGGCGTGTATCTGCTCGGCTTCTTCCATGGGGTGTTCGGGGGCACAGACACGGGCTCATTGCCGGTCGCGCTGCTCTACGCGGCATCGATTGCGACCGTCGCGAGCCTGCTGGCGCTACGGATCATGGTGAGAACTGAGCGCGCAGCGCGGCCGGGAGAGGCGGAGTTACCGCCGGTGGCGCGCTCAGCGCCAGCCGCTGCCCCGCTCTGGTTCGGGCGAGCCGATGCCGCCGCGGACGGCCAGGGCGCGACGAATTCCTGGAACCGCCCCGGCTCCTGAATCCCGCGAAGAAGTCCGCGCGATGAAACGGCCCGCCAGACGGCGGGCCGCCTGGCGTCCGCCGGTACCCGAATCATACGTGGTTGCAATGTTCATGCTGGCGGAGTAGACGTTGCGGCAAGAGGCGGGAGGTCCCGTTGCTTGCTGTCGGCCGCGAGTACGGACGCGACAGCCATGTCAGCGCGTGTGCTCGCAGAGAAAACCGTGTCGCCCGCCAGGCCAGCGTGCTTGCGAAGCTCACGCGAGATCTGGGTGGCTTCATCGCCGGTTCCCCGAGCAGGTTCACCTCCCGAAACGGCATCAGGCGATGGAGGAAGCCATTGGACACTTCTGAGCTCGAACGGATCATCGGGGGGAGTCTGATTGACGGCCGTCCCTCACCA
The DNA here is from genome assembly GCA_050248655.1 of Dehalococcoidia bacterium. GTDB lineage: Bacteria > Chloroflexota > Dehalococcoidia > Tepidiformales > Tepidiformaceae > JAGQHB01. Next base: position 1,945,789 of record JBFWRY010000001.1, on the reverse strand, counting down.
CAGGTCGAGGTGAGCGGGGACGATCCGATCCACCGCTCGCCCATACCGGTCGGCCGCGGCGCGAGTGCGGCGCTCGCAATGGTGGCAACCGCGGTAGACGACATCTGGGCCAGCCGAACGGGCCGCCGTCAGCACATCGCGATCGACCTGCGCCACGCCGCACTCGCGTTGAGCAGCATGTGGCTCCTCCGGGTGGATGGCCAACGTGCCGCGGAAACGCTCATGCCCGTGCGTTCCTCGACTCTCGGATTGTTCGAGGCCGCCGACGGTCGCCGATTGTGGCTACAAGACAGCACGCCCTCGCTCGAGGCCAGGACGCTTCGCGTCCTCGGATGCGAGCGCGACCCCGAGGCCGTGCGAACGGCGATCGCAGCCCGCGGCTCTGCAGAACTCGAGCAGCTGTTCGTCGAGCATGAACTGACAGGCGTGATCATCCGAACGCCCGATGAGTGGTGGGAACATCCCCAGGGGGCCGTCCTCCGTGATGCGCCGGTCGTGGAGATCGAACGCTTCGCCGACGCTCCTGCGGTCCCCCTGCCAGGCGGCGCGAGGCCGCTCGGCGGCCTCCGCGTCGTCGACGACACACGTGTTCTTGCCGGCCCCACCGTCTCGCGCACGCTGGCTGAATTTGGCGCTGACGTCCTCCAGATCGGGGCGCCGCGACACATCGATGAAGACCTCGTGGCTGCGATGGCCGACACGGGACATGGGAAGCGACGCGCGTTCCTCGATCTGGCAAGCGACGTAGGAGTCGAGAAAGCACGTGAGCTGCTTTCCGGTGCCGACGTCTTCTCCCAGTCCTATCGTGAGGGCGCCGTCGAGCGTCTCGGATTCGGTCGCGACGCGGTGGCTGATCTGCGGCCTGGCATCATCTATGTCTCGACGAATTGCTTCGGCTCACGCGGCCCGTGGGCAGCGAAGCGCGGGTTCGACGGCAGCGCGATGGCCGCTTCTGGCATCTTCTCGATCAGCCCGCCGGACATGAGCCCGGAAGCGGTGATCGCGGCGATGAACGACTACTGCACGGGCTACTGGGGAGCGTATGGCGTCTTGCGAGCACTCCAGCTGCGTGCACAACAGGGAGGCTCGTATCACGTCCGCGTCTCCCTTGGACAGACGGCGAGCTGGTTCCTCCGCCTGGGAACGCCACTCGACGCGGCCGCCGGGCTCTCGGGCCCCGAAATGATTGAGCTGGCGTACGACTTCATGGGGGAGCACCCGTCATCCTACGGCCGCATGGAGCGGCTGCGACCTGTGATCCAGATGTCCGAGACTCCGCCAGCCTGGGAACGTCCTACCGTCGTCCCGGGCACGCACCGCGCGGAATGGGTGTAGCCCGAGTTCTGATGAAACAGGACGCGCGCGATGGCGGAGGGCCAGGTGGCGGCCAAGTCCTGGAACCGCCCCGGTTCCTGAATCCCGCGAAGAAGTCCGTGCTATGAAACGGCCCGCCAGACGGCGAGTCGCCTGGCGGCCGTCGGGACTCGCTTCATACGTGGTTGCAATGTTCATGCTGGCGGAGTAGACGTTGCGGCAAACGGGAAGAGGGTCAGGCAGAGCATGAGCGACGGCAGGAATACCAGGCATGCAACGCACCGCGGACAACGAATCGCGTACGACGTCACGGGTGCTGGCCCGGCCGTCGTGTTTCAGCACGGCTTCCTCAGCAACCGCCAGAGCTGGCACCAGTCGGGCTATGTCGCGGCCTTTGCGGACGCGCACCGCGTCATCACTGTCGATTCGTTCGGGCACGGCGACAGCGATAAGCCGGCGGACCCGGCGCTCTACGGCCGGGTTCCCCGGGCCGGGGATATCACTGCCGTCCTCGACGCAGAAGGCATCGAGAAGGCCCATTTCATCGGTTATTCGATGGGTGGCTGGATCAGCACGGCGATGCTGCTGCACCAGCCCGGCCGCCTGCGCTCGCTGGTGATCGGCGGCTGGGACCCGGTCCGCGGCGTGGCGAGCCAGCCCGCGACGGCCGGTGGCTTTGACGGCGCGATTGAAGCCGTACGGGCCGCGGCGCCGCATCTCACCGCCTGGATGACCGACGACGTGGTCCCGGCGCTGCGCGCCTGCTTCGACGCCTGCGCTGAAACCGACGGCGTCGAGGAAGCGCTGCGCAACCCGCCCGTGCCCACCTTGCTCTGGGCCGGGCGTGACGACGATTGCTTCCGGGGTGTCCGGGCAGCTGCGTCTGTCACGGGCGTGCGGCTGCTCGACGTCGAGGGCAATCATCTCGGGGCACGCGGGCCGGGGAGTATTGCAGGGCTGCGGGCGTTCTTGGACCGGGCGCAATCGCAACAAGGAGGAGTGAAGTGAGGCCAGAAGAGAACGTCCGGCTCGCGAGCACCAGGTCGGCCGGGCAGGTGGAACTGGCAGGCTGAGATGGCAGGAGAAGAGACGGTTCAGCGAGTCCGCCAGGCGATGGAAGCGTTCAATCGCGGCGATATCGCGGCGATGGGTGAATTTGTCCATCCTGACTTCACCTATATCGTCCGCGGGACAGCCCTGGTCAGCGGCGTCTACTACGGCTGGGATGCCATGGCAGGCGTGCTTGCGCGCATCATGGAATTGACGGGCGGGACGATGACGGCGATGCCCGAGGTCATCCTTGCCGACGACGACAACGTCCTGATGTACCAGAAGGTAACGGGCTCGCGCCCGGATGGCCGCACCTACGACAGCCACCAGGCATACCGATACCGGCTCAAGGACGGGAAGATCATCGAAGGCGAAACGATCCCGGTCGACCAGCAAGCCTTCGCGGAGTTCCTGGCATGAAAACGGGTACGAGTCGCAACGCAGGAGGCGGGAAGTGACACGCGAACAGAACGTCGAGCTCGTCAAGAAGATGTACGACCTAATCAACACGAAACAGCTGGCGGGGATGGCGCAGTACATCAGCCCCACCATGCAGCGGCACGACCTGGTGGGCGCCTATCCCGAAGTTGCCGGCTCCGAGGCGATGGACTTCCTTGGCCGGCTCCTGCGCGGTGCACCGGACCTGCACGGACGAATCGAGGACGTCTTCGGCGCTGAGGACAAGGTCACTGCCCGCGTGGTGATGGAAGGCACGCACGAAGGCGAACTCTTCGGCCAGCCGGGCTCGGGCAGAGGTTCGCCGTCAACATGATCAACGTCTACCGGTTCGAAGACGGCAAGGTGGCTGAAAGCTGGCAGCTGGTCGATCTCGCCGGGTTCTTGAAGCAAATCGGCGGGTGACGCGCCTGGCCAGTGAGGTTGCGGCGCCAGCGAAGGGAGATCCGGAGATGAGTTCGAAAGAGACCCTGCGCGTCGTCCACGAGTGGTACAGCCTTTCGTCTCGTGGCGATTGGCAGCGCGTTCGGGAACTCGCAGGGCCCGACTACATGCGGCATGAGCCCTCGGGCACGCGTAGTGTCTCGTCCGAGACCATCGCGGACGAGGTGCGGCAGTCGTTCGAAACGCGCGGTCCGCTCCGCTGGGAGTACGACGCCTTCGCGGAGGGCGACACCGCCTTCGTCACCTGGGTGGCACGCGGTGCGCACGCCGGGGACATGAGCGGTGTCCAGGCCTACAGGGTCGCGGACGGCAGGATAGTGGAAACGTGGTTGAGCGCCGTCGCGCCGGTCACGTGGACGCTCCACCCCTCGCCGGACAACGCCGGCGATCCCGAGGCGTCGAAGCGGCTGCTTCGCCGCTGGTACGAAGAGATGTACGAGCAGCGGCGCTTCGCAGAACTCGCGCCACAGCTCTGTGGGCCAATCTTCAGGCGGCACGATGCCAATGGCACGTTCAACGTGACCGCAGAAGAGTACGCCGAGCGGCTGACCAGGGGCGTCGTCGCGCGCGATGAGCGCGAAGGTCGCACGAGGATGATCACGGACTACCGCGTGTTCGCAGGCGGCGACCGGGTTGGCGTAATTGCCACCTCGGCTCGACAGGGTTCCTGGGTGCAGACGTGGCGTGTCGAGGACGGGAAATTCGTCGAATCGTGGTTCGCCGGCTTCGCAGGGGTGAACTGGTAGCCCTTACAGTGGCCCGCCGCCCGCCACCTGCACCAGCTTGAGCGGCCGCGTGACGACGATCTTGAAGCGGCCGCGCGCCGTCTTTTCGATGCGGATGAAGTCGCAGCGTTCTTCGAGCCGCTTTCGCAGCAAGATAAGACGCGCTTCCAGATTATCCTTGATGTCCGGTAGTTCGAGCGTCTGGTCCAGCCGTATTTCCTTGTTGCTGAACTCACTGCGTTGTTCTAATTCGTATTGAGACAAAAGCCGCCAGAGAATGCCGCCGGCGACGCCTTTGATCAGGTACTCGTTGTCGATAAATACGCTGTCGTCTTCGGCGAAGTGTTTCACCTGCGCCGATTTCTCTGTGGCCGGTTCAAGCGGTTGGGCCACCGGCCGTTCAGCAGCGCCGAGTGCGGCCATCGCCATCGCTACCTGGTTTGCGAGGATCCCGACGACGCATTCGTCCGCTGCCTGGAACGCTCCGGGGTTCGGGCTTTGCAGGCAGATGATGCCGGCCAGCTGGTGATAGGCGAGCATCGGCACGACAAGCTGACTCTGGATCGATGGCAGCGACGGCAAGGGGATGACGCGCTCGACCGGCGTGCGCCCGGCATCACGCAGGGCGGCATCTCGGGCGGCACGAGAATAGCTCAGCTCGCGCGCCATCTGCGTGACGCGCACGGTCTGCCGCCGCGCCGCCGCCATGCCCACGATGCCGTCGCCAAGCCGCACCTCCGAGCCTGTGCCGGAGGCGGGAAATCCGTTACTGGCCACCGTGTAGAGCAACTCGCCCGATTCATCGAGCAGCATGATGAACCCGTGAGGGAAGCCGAGAAGTTCGTCGCAGGCCGTCAGCGTGGCGCGGAACAGTTCGTCCATTTCGCCCGCTTCCGAGACTCTCCGCGAGACGGCCTCAATGCGTTCGACGTTCACGTCGTGCCGCGGCGGCCCGTCGGGGTAGTCGCAGGGGACGGCCACTACCGCCTCCACCTTGCAGATATCGACCCCGCGCAGCCTGAAGATGTTGGACATTCCCTCCGCCGCGGCCACAGCGTCGAGTCGCAGCGAAATCCGTTCGAACAGCGGGCCGCTGGTTTCCGTGCGCTCGTACACGAGGTCGAGCCGGAACTGGCGGCCGGTCTCGGGTTCGATCACGGAGATGGCAGCGTAGGGGTTCGCATGCGTGTTCGTGTCGGTCTTATTGAAGAACTGGCGGGAGAGGGCGACATGGTCCGAATCGATGCGCGAGACGACCGAGAGGAACGTCACGTTCGGCATGCCGTCCACTCCGACGGTGCAAATCGAAGACGGGACGACGCCTTCGAAGCAGCTGGCGATATCTTCGAGGCGGATCTCAGGCGGCTCAGTCACAGCGGCCTCCCGGCATCCGGGCCCGGCGTCTGGTCGAATGCAGCCTCCACTTCAAACACGAACCGGCGCAGCGGCTCCGAGCGCTTGAGGTTACGGATGGCCGCGGGAGGGTCGCCGATCACGGCCGTGATGCTGAGGAACGATTCAAAGTGCCGTTGCACGAAGGCTTCGTCTTCTCCCGACGCCGGGCCTGTGCCCAGGCAGCGGCCCTTGAGTTGCACAGACCGGTAGGTGATCGGGTCCGCGACGGTGAGGGCGATCCGTCCGGTTTCGACAATATCGGCCAGGGCCTCGGTGGCGACCGTTTCGTTCACGTGGAAGGCAACCGAGCGGCGGTCGTCTCCGACGGCTGGGCCCCAGCAATACGTGACATGGGGCCGCCCGGCCGCGCTGGCGGTGCCGAGGACCGCAGCGACCGGCGATTCGATGAATTCCTTCAGGCTGTCGGCGATTTCGTACATCGTGTGTGAGGGCCCCGGCCGATGGTCCGGGAGTCTCATGATGCCACTTCGCGGCGTACTCGTGCATCTCCGCCAAAGGGCGGAGCACGATGTCCAACAGGAGTCCGAAAACGGCCTGACAAATGATGCAGAGACAACTCCGCACTTGTCCGTATAACAGTTTGCTTAGGTAATTCAGAACGATACCTTAAGATGTATTTAGGGATTTCTAGCATCCATTTAGCAACACGGATGGTCCTGGAGGTGCAATCTGATGTCACACCAAACAGGGTGAATAACCCAGGGAGAAAGAAAGTGACATCCATCTACAATTCCAACATCGCACCCGGCGGAGCGCTCGACCTGCAGTCCCTGCGCAACCGCCTCAGCGGCGAGGTCGTCGTTCCCGGCGACAGCGGCTACAACGAGGCCCGCCGGCTCCCGAACCTCGGTTTCGACCGGCATCCGTGGCTCATCGTCCGGGCGCTGACCGCCGCCGACGTCGTCCAGGCTGTCCGGTTTGCTCGCCTCCACCGCCTGCCGCTCGCCGTCCGCGGTGGTGGCCATAGCGTCGCTGGTCATGGCATGGCGGATGGCGCAGTGGTCATCGACCTGTCTGGGATGCGCGCTGCCTCCATCGACCCCGAGAACCGCACGGCGCGCGTGCAGGCGGGGGGCCGCTCCATCGACCTCGCAGGTCCGGCTCACGCATACGGCCTCGCGCTTTCGACGGGCGATACCGCGACCGTTGGCATTGGCGGACTGACGCTCGGGGGCGGCATCGGCTGGATGGTCCGCAAGTACGGCCTCGCGATCGACAACCTGATCGAAGCGCAGGTGGTGACCGCGGACGGGCGCCTGATCACGACGAACGCGAAGCAGCACTCGGAACTGTTCTGGGCGATTCGCGGCGGCGGCGGCAACTTCGGGATCATCACTGAATACACCTTCCGGCTTGCGCCGGTGGGAGCCGTCTACGGCGGCGCCATCGTCCTCCCGGCCACGCCGGAGGTGGTGCGCGGCTATCTGCAGATCGCCAAAGACGCCCCGGAAGAGCTCTCCACGATCGCCCAGGTCATGCACGCACCGCCGGCCCCGTTCATCCCCGAAGAGCGCCTCGGCGAGCTCGTCCTCATGGTCATGGTTTGCTTCACCGGCGATGCCGAGGGAGGCGAACGCGCCATCGCGCCGTTCCGTGCGCTGGCCGAACCGGTCGCGGAGATGGTCGGCGAGATGCCCTACCCGGCGATGTTCAGCCTCACCGAGGCGGCAGCGCAGCCGCACGTTGCCGAGGTGCGCTCCTTCTTCACGGATGACCTGCCAGGCGACGGCATCGAGGCCATCATCGAGGGCGTTGCCCGCGCGACTTCGCCGCAGAGCATGGTTCAGCTGCGCGTGCTTGGTGGCGCCATCCGCCGCCTGGCAAACGGCGAGACCGCTTATGCGCACCGCGACCGCGATTATTTCGTCGCCGTCCTCGGGCTGTGGCTCGACCCGAACGAAGACGGCGCCCCACACCGCGCCTGGACTACGGAAACGTGGGACAGCATCAAGCAGTACCGCCAGGGCGTGTACGTCAACTTCCTCGCGAACGAAGGCGAGGACCGCATCCACGAAGCCTACCCCGCGGCGACCTACGAACGGCTTGCCGAAGTGAAGGCGCAGTATGACCCCGAGAACATCTTCCAGTTCAACCAGAACATCCGGCCCGTCGCCCACTAGGTGCGACCACGCCGCAGTTCATCCGCCATGGGCCTGCCGGAATTCCGGCAGGCCCTGTTTCATGTGAGGCGATTGCGCTGGGATTCCCACGCTGCGACTGATGCCGCGGCGCTCACGACCGACATGGACGCAGCCAGTAGGAGAAGTCCGGGGTTGCCGAATCCATGCCGCGTCGCTGCGATCGTGCCCGCGACGAGCAGCGGGGACACTGCACAAACAGCCCACATCCCGGACCTACCCTGTTGCCGCGTGTCGATCACCGCGGCAATGACAAGGGCGATCGCAATTCCGGTGAGCAACGCCAAGAATCCTTGGTTTGGCTCGCTGCCCGCCGAGCGCAGGTAACCGGGCCAATCGATCGGGCAGCCCCAAGGGCTCACCTCTCCCCGGTTGCGGATGCAGATCGTCACCGGGGCGAGGGGCCCAAGGACAGACCAGAACGTCGCTGCAGCGGTCGCCACGAGGCACGCGAGCGCGGCCGCGATTTCGACGATGTGCTCACGCGGCAGCCGCATTCTGTGACTAACGGATGCCTGCGCGGCTTCAGGAGGGTGTAGAACGCTCGGATCCGTCCACCGAAAACGACGCGGCGGCGCTCGCCGCCGCAAGCAGCGCAACCGGCAGGATGATCGCCCCGACCGAAAATCCTGCGAGCACAGCGGTTACCACGAGCAGCGCGGCAAGCGCGCAGAGCGCCCGCTGCGCGTGCCGCCTGTCTCGGACAAGGTGTGCCCAGGCCACCGCGGGAAGGAGCAAGATCATGACCGCGACGACCGCAAGAAACGCCACAGCGACCGGTTCAACGCCCGATTCCCAGATCGTCTCGCCGTGCGTCTCGCAGACCGATGGTGCGCCTGGCGTGGCACTGCAATGGGAAACCCTCGTGACCGGTCCGAAAGCGAGGTAGATTGCGGCGACGACGCCCATCAGCGCAGCCGCTGCGGCGGCGAGGAGTTCGACCCTCCGGGCAACGGCGGATGTCATGCTGGGCGTCAGCGTAGGGCCAGCATGCGCTCGGGCCGGGTGAGCGGGCTCGCCCTACCGCAATACCCGTAGGCCCGCAGCAGCCGCCAGCGGGATGAAATCCCGGTCAAAGCTCAGAATCGCCTCGCAGCCGGAGCGCACGGCCGCGACCGTGTTTGCGTGGTCGACCACGCTCGCTTTCTTGTCCATCCAACTGAGGAAGTTCGCGACCGCTTCCTTTTCGATCCCAGGGTCGATGCGGTGGACGTGGACACCCTTCGAGGCGCGTTCGTGGAGCATCCGGGCGAGGCGCGGGTCGCGTCTGCGGGTGATGCTCAGCGCCTCGTAGAGCGTCCAGTTCGTCGTGTGAAGCTCGATCGGCTCGCGCCGCTCCCGCAGCTCGGAGAGCACACGCAGCACATTCGGGCGCCACTGGTCAGACGCGACCTCCATCGGGACCCACGCCGAGGCGTCGACGAGGATCTTCACTCCTCGCCGGCGCCATACGGCGCGCGTTCTTCGGCGAGCATAAGCAGCCGTGGGCGCGCCTCAGCGCCGTACAGCTGCTCCTTCACGCTGGAAAGATCGAGCGGCCCGGGGCCGAGTTCGGCGTCGATCTCTTCGACCAGTGCTTGCCAGCGGTCATAAGCATCCCAGTCCCATTCGATCGCCGCCGCTGGCGCAGCCCCAGACGCAGGCAGGTCGCCTTCGCCGAGGAAGCCTTCCAGCGCGGATTCGATGATCGACTTGAGCGTGATCCCCTGTTCGGCGGCGCGTATCTTCGCTCGCCGGTAGAGGTCTTCGTCATCAAGGACGACGGTCAGCCGAGCGCTCACTTCTGTACCCCCATGCGTTCGCACTAAAGCACTTTAGCACATCGCCACCTTTCCTCCAACACGTTTTCGCCCCGCAATCGCCGCCGTCGAAGGTGGGCTCTACAATCCTCCGCACATGTACGAACGAACGGTCCTTGCGAACGGCCTGCGGGTCGTCACCTCCGAGATGCCCCACACGCGCTCGGCTACGGTCTCCATCTATGTCGGCGCCGGCAGCCGCTACGAACGCGACGAGGAAGCCGGACTCTCGCATTTCCTCGAACACATGCTCTTTAAGGGGGCGTCGCGCCGTCCCACGGCGTTCGAGATTTCCGAGGCGATCGAATCGGTCGGTGGCATCCACAACGCCGCGACCGACCGCGAAGCCACGATCTACTACGCCAAGGTGCCCCACACCGCGGCGATGGAAACGATCGACATCCTCTCCGACATGGTGCGAGAACCGGTGATGGACCCGGCCGAACTGGAAAAGGAACGCCACGTCATCCTCGAAGAGCTCGCCTCGATCGAAGATAGCCCTGCCGAGATCGCCGGTATCCTCGTCGATGAGACACTCTGGCCGGGGCAGCCGCTCGGCCGCAACATCGGGGGTACGCCCGAGAGCGTCAACGCACTCCCGCTCTCCGCCGTCTGCGATTACTTCCGCGCCCAGTACGTCCCGGAGAATCTCGTCCTCGCCGTCGCCGGAAACGTCACCCACCGGGACGCCGTCGCCGCTGCCGAGCGCTGGCTGGGTTCCATGGCCGCGGCCGCGCCCGGCGCCTGGTATCCACACGAATCCCGGGAGAACGGCGACCGCATCGCGGTCCACGAAAAGGACACCGAGCAGGCGCACGTCTGCCTCGCCTATCCGACCGTGCCGCTTACGCACCCCGACCGCTATGCCGTGGACCTGCTGAGCACGATCCTGGGCGAAGGTATGTCGAGCCGCCTGTTCATGGAGCTGCGCGAAGAGCGCGCCCTCGTCTATGACGTCCATACCTACCCCAGCGAGTTCCGCGACGCCGGCTCCCTCACGGTGTATGCCGGTTGTGACCCCGAGCACGCGCGCACGACCGTCGAGGTCACCCTCGCCGAGGTTGAGAAGCTGCTGAAGGACCTGCCGGTCAGGGAACTCGAAAAAGGCAAGTCTATGGCTCGCGGCCGCATCCAGCTGCGCATGGAAGACACCCGCTCCGTGGCCGGGTGGATCGGCTCCCAGGAGCTGCTCCTGAATGAAGTGCTCACGGTCGACGAGGTGGTCGCGCGCATCGACGCCGTCACGCATGACGACCTCATGCGTGCCGGCGCGCTCTATCTGCGCCCCGAGCTGGCCGCGCTGGCCGTGGTTGGGCCGTATCCGCAACGTTCCGCGTTCGAAGGCCTCATCTGATGTCCGCCCGTGCCTTCTTCGGGCCGCCGGCGAAGACCGCCGCGCCGGGCGGGCTGCAGGTCTCTGTCTACATCGTGCCCGTCTACCAGGGGCGATTGGTTGCCTTCGACATCCACGCGAAGGCTGTCTCCGGGCGCTGGCTGCCCTGGGCGGTCATCGATTATCGCCAGAACCCGTACGAGGCAGCGGCGCTCCTGGCCGACGATTGGCTCGACGTAGGCCTCGACGACCTCCGCGTGGTTGACGTGCTCTCTGCCGAGGGACCGCTCCGGGGCTGGGAGCTCGCCATCGTCTACCGTGCCGAGCTCTCCGAGCTGCCGAAGGGAGATAGCGACCGCGCCCCGTACCTCTACCCGGCGGACGGCTACGACGCCATCGCCATCTTCGAACCCACGGACTTCGAGCGGTGGGTGGGGGCCGTGGGGACGCAGAGCAACGCCCCGGCGACATCAACCGCGCCGGGCGATGTGAAGGTGTTCTAGAGACCCCTAGCTCAGCTCGATGAACTCCACCCAGTTGCCGTCCGGGTCTTCCACCATGGCGATGTCGACGCCCGGGCGGATGTTGCGGCGCGGCACGGGGACGTTGTAGCCGGCGGCGGCGGCCTTCGCCAGGATCTCGTCCAGGTTCGTGACCGTGATCGTCCAGTAGCGGTACCCGTAGGCGCCCTGCAGGCCGCCGCCGGCGGCCTTGTTCTCCAGCGTCTTTTCCGGCACGACGAGTTTGATCAGGCTGGTGCCGCACATCAGCCGCTCCATCACGGACCCGGCCATCGGCATCGTGCCGACGTGCTCGAAGCCGAGCGTGTCGCGATAGAAGGCCAGCGCCTTCGGGCCGTCGCTGACGACGATGCCGAGGTCGATCGAGTCTTTTCCGAGCTTGATGGTCACAGGTTCGTTCCTCCGTTTGAGTGTGCGTACAGCTGCGCCATCATCCAGGCGGCGCGTTCAACAGATGGGAAGACGGCGATACCGTCCGCGGCGAAGCGGTCGCGCACGCCGTCCACGGCCGCGCGGTGTTCCAGGTTCACCGTCTCGGTTGGTCCCAGTACGACCGCGACCGGCTTCGGCGAGCCCTTCGCGATCGAGGCCAGGCGGTTGCAGGCGTGGCTCAGGCGGTCGGCGGCGTCGGGACGTCCGAAGAACCAGTCCTCGCCCACGTTGGCGATGCCGAAGTCGTAGGCATCGCTCTGGAGCATCATCTCCAGCAGTCCGTTGGAAGAGAGGCCGCTGCCCGCCAGGATCGACTGGTCGACCGGGTTGCGGATCCAGTCCGCCAGCCCAGGCGCCTTTTCGCGGACACGCTCGCGCACGTCATCCGGTAGTTCCGGCAGGATAAGGCCGCACTCTTCGACCGCGTCGGCCGACTGCACCGATCGGCCCCCGCCGCCTCCGACTACCGCAGCGTTTCGTCCACGCGGCGTCGCCAGCATCGAGGTGGCGACCATGAGGTCCAGGAGATGTTCCTGCGAGCGCGCCTCGCAGGCCCCGGCCTGTGCCAGCGCGGCAGACCAGACTTCGGCGCTGCCTGCCAGCGCGGCGGTGTGTGACGCCGCCGACTTCGCCCCCGCCGTGGTGCGCCCCGCCTTGTGGATGATCACCGGTTTGCGCGCCGCCGCGTAGGTAAGGGCGTCGAAGAAGGCGCGGCCGTCGGCGACGCCCTCGACATACGCGCCGATCACCTTTGTCTCCGCGTCTTCGCCCAGGTACCGGAGCAGGACGGCCGGCGTCAGGTCCAGGCCGTTGCCGTAGTTCGCGACCTTGCCGAAGCGGAGGCCGCGGAAGTGCCCGCGTGTGATCGCCTCCATCGCGTTGTTGCCGCTCTGGCTGAGGAAGGCGACGTTCCCGGATTCGAGCGGCATATCTGGCCGGAACGAGAGGCCGCCCGCCGGGTGGTAGAGACCCATGCCGTTCGGGCCGAGGATGCGCACGCCGCGTTCGGCCGCCCGCGCCATGATCCGGCGTTCGAGGGCAGCTGCGTCCGCGTCGCCCGTTTCGCTGAACCGCCCGGTGAAGAGGTGGAGGAACTTCACGCCTCGCGTCGCGCACTGGTCGATGAGGTCGAGTACCGCGCTCGCTGGAACGCAGGAGATGACCAGGTCCACGGGCCCCGGCACATCGCCGACCGACGGATACGCCTTGAGCCCCGCAATCTCCGGCGCGCGCAGGTTGATCGGATAGATCGGTCCGCTGAACCCGGCGAGTTGCAATGACCTCACATAATCGTGACCCGCGCTATCGACGTTCGCAGAGGCGCCCGCGATCGCCACCGAACGTGGGCGAAAGAGGAGCGAAAGGTCCGCAGGCTCAGGCATCCGGCGGATTATAGCGGTGCTAGAATCGCGCCGCCCCAGCAAGGGACTTTCGTGGTGAGGCGAGGCTGATGCCCTTCGTAACCTATGAACGGCGGGGACGCGTGGGCGTCATCACGCTCGACCGGCCCGACCGGATGAACGCGCTCAGCCCGGAGCTTTCGGCTGACCTGCGCGCGGCGCAACAGCAGCTCATGGGCGACAACGAAGTCCACGTCGGCGTTTACACCGGCGCCGGCGACCGCGCCTTTTGCGCCGGGTTGGATATGAAGGCTGCCGTCTCGACCGGTGGCACGCCAAGGCCCGGTGGTGGTGGACCGCCCGTGGAAGTGACCAAGCCGGTAATCGCAGCGCTCAACGGCGCGGCCTTCGGTGGCGGCATGGAGATGGCCCTCGCCTGCGACGTCCGCATCTGTTCGCCGAACGCGACGATGGGCCTCGCGGAGGTGAAGCGTGGGCTGACGCCGATCAACGGGCTCTACGACCTGCCGCGGATCATCGGGGTTGGCCCGTCGCTCTGGTGGATGCTCTCCGGCGAGACGATGGACGCCAACGAGGCCCACCGGCTTGGGATCGTCACGCGCATCGTGCCGCTCGCCGAACTGGTCGACACGGCCGTGGCGATGGGCGAGATGATCGCGGCGAACAGCCCCTACGCCGTGCGGACCGTGCGCCACATCCTCCGCAACCTGGCGGATATGCCGCTGCAATCGGCCCGCCTGGGGGGCAAGCCGCTGGTCGATGCCGTCTGGGCCTCGGCCGACGCGCAGGAAGGCATCCGCGCCTTCGTAGAAAAGCGCGCCCCGGACTGGCCAAGCGCGAAGGGGTAGGGCGTGCAACGCGACCCCTGGCGGACCGAGAAGGCCGGAACTTCCACTGCGGCCCCACGTCGATCCTTTCTGGGATGCGCCGCGCGCCCGTTCCTATGTAATTGTTCATGTGCATAGTCAGTATTGAGGGTGGCCGCTATACTGGCCTTCAGAATGAGCGAGTTATTACAATCCCGCTTTGACCAGAGTCCCGTACATCTGCATTTACAGACCGCGACGGACGAACTCGAACGGCTCAACAGTGAGCCTTGGGACTCGCCTGAAGCGCAGGCGTTGGAATACATCGACTCCGTCCGGTGCCTGCTCGACTATGCCCGTATTCGCCTTGGGCTTCAGGATCCTCGGACCGTGACCGCCGCCCGTCTCGATCATCTTTCGTCGACCGCTGGCAACCTCGCCGGTGCCCTCCAAGCATTCAACGCGGAGCGCTCGATTGATACTGCCCAGGCGGCGCACTCGGCGGCGGAGACGCTTGTGGACGGCACTTGCATGCTTCCGCTGGCACCCTCGCCCGACGAGGTCAGGCTCGCTGAAGCGACACTCGATGCTGTGCGCAGCGAACGGGAACGTGCCTCTGCCTCACTTTCATTGCAAGTGGAGACATCCGCTTCAAGCCTGGAGCGGGCGCAGGCTGCCATCAACGAGAGCATGCAAGAGCTGAAGGAGACCGCTGAGACCGCGAACGCCGGTCTAGCCGATGCGACAGCGGAGGTGAAAGCCGAGGTAGAGGGAGTGGCGACCTCACTCGCTTCCCGGCACGCCGACTTCGAGGCCGCAACGGCCCAACTCGAACAACAGCGCGCGGCGGCGATTAGGCAGATCAACGAGGTGCTCACCGGAATCGAATCCCGGCACGGGGAGGCGGAGACGGCGCGTGTCTCACAATTCACGGCGGCAGAGAGCGAGCGGAAGGCCGCATTCGGCGATTTTTCTAAGGCGGCTAAGTCCGAGCACGACGCGTTGATTGACGCCGTGCGCAGGACTGAGGAACAAGCCGAGACCGTGCTGCAACTGGCCGGGGGTGCTGCGCTCTCGGCGCGTTGGATAAAGCAAGCGCGGGATCAGCGGATTGAGAGATACTCGCTTTTGGGTGCCCTTGCCATCCTGTCTATTGGTTCCGTCGTGTTCAGCTTCTTTCACCTCGATGAGTTCACCGCGCCTGCAGATTCCGGTTTCGTTGAGTCTCTGATCTTCTATTTCCCGCGACTGCCACTCGCGATTATCACACTGACGGTGCTGGCATTCCTTATCCAGCAGACCTCACGCCGATCCCTCTGGGAAGCGCGTGACCGCCGTGTTGCTAACGAGCTCACTGCTCTGCCCTCGTTCTTGGCGGGCCTAGAAGGACAAAAACTTACTCTGGCGGAAAAGGTGGCGGACCGATACTTCCCAGGGCCGCAGGTGGATCATGATGAGCCTAAGCATGACGAAAGACCGCCGAGCCCTGTTGCAATACCCAGTAGCGTTCATGCCCTCTTGGCGTCGCTTTCCGGGACTGCAGCATTAGCGATAGCGCTCATCATTGCCTTGTCGAAGTAACGCTCTTGGCGGCCCGGCTGTGGTCGGACCCGAAATGCTCGTCGCCTCCCTTCAGCAATTCCCCACGTCGTACGCCCTCCCCGCCCCCTTCCCCGCCACCGCCTCACCGCCGATCCTGTAGCCATGCAGACCGCCGTATTCCTTGTCCAGTGCCCCGACCAGAAGGGCCTGGTCTCGCGCATCTCTACCTTCTTCTATGAGCGCGCGTTCAACATCCTCCACTGCCAGCAGCACACCGACGTGCCAACCGAGCGCTACTTCATGCGGCTCGTCATCGACCTTGCGGACCTGCGCACGTCGCGACAACAGCTGGAGTCGGAGTTCACCGCCTTCGGACAGCCGCTCGGCCTCGAATGGTCCGTGCACTACCCGGACCCGCCGCAGCGCGTCGGCATCCTCGTCACGAAGGCGTCGCACTGCCTCTACGATCTGCTGGTCCGCCAGCGCGAGGGCGAGCTGCAGTGCGAGATCCCGGTGATCATCGGCAACCACCCGGACCTCGAAACGGTCGCGAACCAGTTCCGGGTGCCGTTCCAGTGCCTGCCGGTGACGGCCGCGACGAAGGCGGCGCAGGAGGCACAGGTGCAGGAGCTGCTGCGCCAGCACCATGTCGACCTCATCGTGATGGCGCGCTACATGCAGATCCTCTCGCCGGACTTCGTCGATTCCTGGGGCGGGCGGCTGATCAACATCCATCACGCCTTCCTGCCCGGCTTCAAGGGCGCCCGCCCCTACCACCAGGCCTATGACCGCGGCGTGAAGATGATCGGCGCGACCGCGCACTACGCGACGAGCGACCTCGACGAGGGGCCGATCATCGAGCAAGACGTGGTCCGCGTGACCCATGAGGACTCGCCCTCGGAGCTCAGCCGCATCGGCAGCGACATCGAGCGCGTGGTCCTCGCACGCGCTGTGAAGGCGCACCTCGAACACCGGATCATCATCACGGGCCGGAAGACGATCGTCTTTTCGTAAGGGCTCACTCGTAGGCGTTGTGCTGTGGCTGGCACATCGCGTCTCTGACGGATATGCTCCGCCGGACATACCGAAGGGGAACTGTACATGCACCGGCTGCGAATCCCGGGCGCCATCTTCGCGCTCGCACTCCTGACAATGGGCCTATTCGGGGGCTGCGGCGACGACGATGACGACGAGGCAACAGCCTCTCCCTCCTCCGCGGCGACGACGGCCGCTGCAGCCGCCACTACAGCGGCCGCCTCGCCAACTCCAGCCAGGATCGGCGGCGAGATGATCCTCGCCACCACGACCAGCACGCAGGACAGCGGCCTGCTCGACGTGCTCGTCCCGATGTTCAAGGAACAGACCGGGATCGAAGTCAAAGTGATCGCGGTCGGCACCGGCGCGGCACTCGAGATGGGCGCCAAGGGTGACGCGGACGGGGTGCTCGTGCATTCGCCCAGTAGCGAAAAGCCCTATGTCGACCGTGGCGAGCTGGTCGGCGGCAAGATCGTCATGCACAACGACTTTGTCATCGTTGGTCCGCCATCTGACCCGGCGAAGGTGAAGGAAACGAAGACGCTGAAGGACGCGCTCACGGCGATTGCGGCCACGGGGCCGTTCATCAGCCGCGGCGACAACAGCGGTACGCACACCAAGGAACTGGCAATCTGGAAGGCGGCCGGCATCGAGCTGACGGCTATCGCCGGGCGCGAAGAGAGCGGCCAGGGCATGGGCGCGACGCTCAACATCGCCGACCAGAAGCAGGCATACACGCTCACCGACCGCGCGACGTATCTATCGCTGAAGAAGAACCTGAAACTCGACGTCGTCAGCCAGGGCGACAAGTCGCTCCTGAACATCTACTCGGTCTACGTCGTGAACCCGGAGAAGTTCCCGAAGGTGAAGAAGGAGCAGGCGCAGGCATGGGTCGATTTCCTGGTGGCGCCGGCGACACAGCTGGCAATCGCCGACTTCAAGAAGGCGGAATACGGCGAATCGCTCTTCTTCCCGGATGCGGGCAAGACACTGGACCAGGTAGGACAATAGCGTCGACTCTCCCGTCGGGTAGTTAGGGGTGGACCGCAGCCATGGATGCCCTCGGGGAAGGCCTGAAGGAGGCAGTCCGCCTTATCGCCACCGGCGATGCGGAGCTGCGGGAGATCGCGCTCCGCACCATCTTCGTGTCGGGCACGGCGACGCTTCTTGCGATGGCCAGCGGTGTTCCGATCGGGTACCTCCTGGCGCGGGGCCGGTTCCCGGGCCGCACGGTGTTGCTTGGCTTCGTGAACACCGGGATGGGCGTGCCCCCAGTGGTCGCGGGTCTGGTCGTCTGGCTGATGCTCGTGCGGAGCGGCCCCTTCGGCGACCTCGAACTGATCTATACGAAGCAGGCGATGATCATCGCCCAGTACCTCATCTCGCTGCCCCTGGTCATCGGGTTCACGGCGGCGGCGGTGCAGGCGTTGCCCCCAGAACTGCCGGACCTGTTGCGTGTGCTCGGCGCGGGCCCGGTACGCCGGCTGTGGCTGCTCTCGCGCGAAGCCCAGCTTGGAATCCTCGCGGCGATCATGGCTGGCTTTGGCTCGGTCATTTCCGAGGTGGGCGCGTCGATGGCGGTCGGCGGCAACATCTCTGGTGACACGCGCGTCCTGACCACGGCCATCGTCCTCGCTACGAGCCGCGGCGAGAACGCGACCGCGATGGCGCTCGGCATCATCCTTCTTGCGATGGCGTTTTCCGTGAACCTTGTGCTCACCGCCGTGCAGCAGCGGCGGCGCCGGCGGTGAGGGTCTCGGTCGAAGGGCTCGTCTTCCGCCGCGGGCGGCGCTTGGTGCTGGATATCCCCGCGCTCGAGTTCATCGACGGCCAAACGACAGCACTGGTTGGCCCCAACGGCAGCGGGAAATCGACGCTCCTACGGCTGGTGGCAGCTCTCGAACGGCCCGGAGCAGGGAGAGTGCTGCTCGGCGACCGCGAGACCGGCCCCGGGGCCGCGCGACGCGACGTTGCCTATGCGTTCCAGCAGGCCATATTTCTTTCCGGCAGTGTGCGTAAGAACCTGGAGATGGCGCTGGCACTGCGGGGAGTGCCCGCCAGTGAACGGCCTTCGCGAATCGGTGAGGCGGCTGCCGCCTGCGGCATCGAACAGCTACTTGACCGCGACGCCCTGCGCCTCTCGGGGGGCGAGGCACAGCGCGCGAACCTCGCCCGGGCCCTGTCGTTGCGCGCACCGGTGACGCTGCTGGATGAGCCGCTCTCCGGACTGGATGCGCCTTCCCGGCGGCAATTGCTCTACGACTTGCCGCTCCTTCTCCGCCGCTTTGCGACTACGACCATCGTCGTGACGCACGACCGCGACGAAGCGCTGCGGCTGAGCGACTCGATTGCCGTACTGATCGGCGGCACGGTTCGTGCCTCCGGTCCGCGGGCGCAGGTCTACGGCGATCCTCCGGACGTCGAGACCGCAGCCTTCATGGGCTACCTGATCATCCCTTCAGAAGGCGGACTCGTAGCGATCGCTCCGCGAGGGCTGCGTCATGGGCCGGGCGACCACCGCTTCGAAATGCGCGTCGACGAGGTGATCGACCTGGGCGTGCGCCGCGAAGCGTGGGGGACCGTGGCAGGTGTCCGGACCTCCGTCGGGCTACCGGCGGAAGGCCCGGTGCCGGGCGGGACACTGGTCGTTTCCGCCTCCAGCCGGGCGCTGAAGCGCTTTCCGCGGGTGGGCTGATCGGGCGCGGATCTGTCACCGGAAAACCGTTGACATCCCTCTCCGGGGAGCCTAGCGTTCGAGTCAGAATGAAGCCCGGATGCGGAACACCGGCAATCTGATCGGCGGCGGCCAGGGGCCGCCGTTGTCTGTCTCCGGCACGTCTCCGCTTCCACCAGCTGCGGAGGAAACACGCCGATGCATTCCAGTCTCATCTCGAAGGTTCAGAAGGCCCGGGAGTACGCTGCCGAGCCCGAGCGCATGCGCATCAAGAACCTGGAGGTCACGTTCCACGGCGACAACAGCGACCATACCGTGACGATCGCGGACGGCGTCTGGTCCTGTAATTGTGATTTCTTCCGCGACCGGGATGTCTGTAGCCACACCATGGCGATGGAGCGCGTGCTCGAAGGAATGGTCCCGCCGTTGACCGAGCGTGCGATCAAGGTCGCCGTCTAGCGAGGGCCTTTCGGGGCGTCCTTGCGGGGCACGGAGCAGGGGGCGACAATCGCGCCGTGCGAGAGTGTGATTTCTGCGGGACGCCCATCGAAAACCCGGCCGCCACGGTCTGCGAGGTGTGCGGCAGTGCCGTCCCCGGCGCAGAAGCCGTCGCGCCCCCACCGCCAGCGCCCGAGCCGGAACCAACGGCCGTGGCAGCCGAAGCTCCTCCTGAGCCGCCGCGTTATGAGCCGTCGCAGACAGCTGCCTCGGCGGAGACGCGGGCTCGGCTCGCCGAGATGATGGCAGCCCAGGCTGCGCCACCGCCACAGCCGCCCGTGCCTCCGCCACCTGCGCCCCAGGCAGAGTCGTTGCGAGAGGCCGCCGAGGCAGTCCGCGCGGAGCTTTCGAGGCCCCCCGTTCCGCCTCCTCCCCCGCCTCCCGCCGTAGAAGCGGCCGCGCCGGCTGAGGAAGTCGAGAGCCAGCAAGAAGAAGCAGAGGCAGAGTCGTTCGTCTTCGAGGTGCCCCACGGCGGGGGTGGCGATGAAACGCTCGTCGCAGGGGCGTTGCGGCCCGCCACGGACGATGGAGCAGCCACTGTCGTGGCCGGTGCACCGTCGCCGCCGGCATCTGACGATGAGGCGAAGACCGTCGTGGCGGGTTTGCGGGCGCAGGAGCCAGTCGCGCCGGAAGACGAGAAGACAATGATTGCGCCGCCCCGGCCGATCCAGCCCCCCTCTGCTTCCCTGGGTGGGCCGATGGCCCGCGGTCCAGCAGGTCCCGACGATGCAACGCTCGTTTCCGATGAACCGGGAGGCCCGCGACCCGCCTCCGCGCCGTTTGGCATGGCTGCGCCCGGCAGCCTCGCGAGAGACGACGCCGATATGGCCGATTCGCCGACCATCGTCCCGGGCTTCGGCGCTCCCGCAATGTCGCAGGCGATGTGCCCGCAGTGCGGCATGGCCAACGGCGCGGATTCAGCGTTTTGCATCCGCTGCGGCGGTTCCTTGCGTGCGCCTGCTGCGTCTCCACGGCCGGCTGCTGCTGCGCCACTTCCTCCCCCGCCGCTGCCCGTGGCCCCGCCGGCGACCGCGATCTGCAGCAAGTGCGGCGCCGAAAACGATCCGGGCAGCCGTTTCTGCATCCAGTGTGGGGCACAGGTCGGTGCGCCGGGAGCCCAGGCTTCTCGATCCGCACCGCCACCACCGCCGCCACCTCCGCAGGCGGCCCGGGGAGCCGATCCATTCGGCCGGCCGTCCGCACCACGGCCCGCGCCGGCGCCACGGCCCGCGGCCAATCCGGCGCCACCACCACCACCGGTGCGGCCCGCGGCTGGTCGCGTCGACCCGTTTGGAGGCGAACGTACCGTGGTCGCCGGACAACCAGCGCCGCGCCCCGCGCCGCAGCCCCAGTATTCGCCGCCACCGCAGCAGTTCACCCCGCCACCCCAGACCTACGCGCCTGGCCCAGCGTCGTCGCGCGGCTCAGGGGGCACGACGCTCCTGATCATCCTTGGCGTCGTCGGCGGCGCGGGCATAGGCGGCGCGATCGCGCTGGCCGTCCTCCAGCTAACGGGCAACGGACTGTTCTAGGCGGCTTCGTTCGTCGCGAAATCCCCGGCGGGCTCTGGGATCGAAAGCCCGGCCCGCGGTCTGACTCGCTATACTCCCGGCCACCAACCCCGAGGAGGCCCGAGCATGGCCACGCCGCCACCTGTCCCGACCGAGGACGAGATCCGCACGTACTTCGAGACCTGCTCCAACTGGGGGCGCTGGGGCCCTGACGACAACGCTGGCACGGTGAACCTGATTACCGATGAGACCCGCCGCCACGCTGCTTCGCTGGTGAAAACGGGGCGAGCAGTGTCGCTTTCACGCCAGTGGAACACGCGCGGCGGCCCCGGCAACTGGAACCCGGCGCAGCACTTCGTCCGCACCGGCGAGGACTTCGCCGTCGACTACCTCGGCATCCTTTTCCACGGCTACGCCACGACCCACATCGACGCTCTTTGCCACATCTTCTGGGAAGGCAAGGGCTGGAACGGCAAGCCTGCGACCGACGTCACGAGCAACGGCGCGAAGTTCGGCGCGGTCGATGCCTGGGCCAACGCGGGGCTCACGACGCGCGGCGTGCTCATCGACATCCCGCGGTTCCGGGGCGAACCGTATGTGACGCTCGACCGGCCGGTCCGCGGCTGGGAGCTGGTGGAGGCGGCGAAGCAGCAGGGGATTGAGCCTCGCCCCGGCGATGCTGTCCTTATCTATAGCGGCCGCGAGAAGTTCTACGCTGCCCACCCGGAGATGGTCCCCGGCGCGCCGCCGAGCCCCGGCGTCCATGCGGATGTCTGTCCCGAATTGAAACGGCACGATGCTGCGTTGTTGGGCTGGGACTGCCTCGATGCCCGGCCGTCTGGCTACGAACTCTTCGAGAACCCGCCGAAGGCGGGCGGACCAGTGCACGTCTTCACGATCGTCTATATGGGTCTGCCCCTGCTCGATAACGCGCTGCTGGAACCGCTCGCGGACGCGTGCGCCGAAGAGGGACGCTGGGAGTTCCTGCTGACAATCAACACGCTGAACGTGCGCGGCGGCACGGGTAGCCCCGTGAACCCGGTGGCTATCTTCTAGGGGGTGATCCGGATTCGCGGCCTCACGGCTCCCACTCCGTCAGCGGGACGAACGAGGCGAGCATCGCTTCGAGCGATTCGGCCGTGGGCTGCTCGCCGGTGAAGGTCATGACGATCGTCTCGCCTGGCTTGCGGGCGGTGTAGACGGTCTGCACGGGCAGGCTGTTGGCGTCGACGCCGTTCACGAGCCGGCGCAGAGAGTAGCCAGCCATATCGTCCCGCCACGGTTCACCCTGCGCCTCGTCCATGCGGAAGGGCATCAGGAACAGTTCGAGGGTCGATTGGTACGTGCGGTTCTCGTATTCGAAGGTGCTGCCGCCGGTGTAGTTCAGTTCGACGCGAAAAGACTGCCCGTCGCCCGTAACGGGAACCACGCGGACGCGCTGGGGTCCCGGTGCCGAGGTTGACACGACCGTGGGAAGGCGCAGGTCGAAGCCAGCAAGGCGCTCCGCCTCGCGCAGTGCGCCGCGGACATCGCTCGCGTCTTTGCCTTCGAGCACGGCGTCGAAGGCCGAACCGGCTTCAGGCAGTAGCTGCGTCGCGACCGTCGTTGCGTCGACATCCAGGTTGGCTGTCGGCTTCGTCGCCGCTGACTTCCCATCACAGGCAGCGGCGGTCAGGGCGAAGACCGCGAGCAGGAGTCCCATCAATTGCCGGACCTGTGGCCGTGGCACGCCGTGAGTGTAGGCCAGCGGACAGTCCTTCGAACGAAAGGAAAGGCGCGGACAGCCTCCCGTTTCTTCACAGTCGCTCACCTGACGCTCAACCTCGAAGTGACGATCCTTTCAACAGAGGGACTGCGGTTTCGTGAGCCGTTCCCCGCTGTTCCGCGATAGAATCGCGCCAGGCCCTGGGGAGGGACGCTATGCCTTTCGGATTTCGCCGCAACCACGCCGCACCTCACGATGTGCCCGCACATCGGCCAGTGCCGCCGCCGCTCTCGGCCGCGGGTGGCGTAGCCGTGAAGGACCCGACCAGGCCGCCAATGCTGCCACCCCGCGTAAACGAAAACGACGATCCGCCCGCGCCCCAGGTGGCCGCCCCATCGATGCGTGTACCGCCGATGAAGGGCCAGGCGACTGGCAACGATGCCCGCGCCGAGCGGTTCTTTCGCGAAGTCCGCGCGGAGGTCGATGATCTTCGCCGCACGCTCAGCCGTGTCCGCGAGCTGGACGAGGAGCTGACGGAGCTCGACCTCGATGCCGTGACCTCCAATCCGGAAGGGGCGGCTGCGCTACCGCCCGCCGTGCTTGTCCGTGCGCTTGTGGAAAGCCACCGGGCGAACGGCCGGCTCCAGCGCCGCCTGCAGAAGTCTCGCGATCGGATTGCGCGGCTCGAAAATCGCATCCGCGACCTGAAGCAACAGCAAGCCTACGAATCCGGCCGCCTGGAGACGCTCGACCGCGTGATCGCCGCCCTGCACGCAAACCTCGAAGACCTGCGGCTGGCGCGAGACAGCGAGACGCCGAGGGTGGAGGCCCCGCCCGAACCGCGGGTCCTGCGGTCCGCTTCGCAGACGCCCGCGCTTGAACCGCGGAACGCGGCAGAGAACGCGTGAAGCCGCCCGGCCGGGCGCTCGTGCCGCGCGACCACCGGCAGGATGCCGCCGCGGAGGCCGAATCCCTCCGGGCGACGGCGCTCGCGCGCGTTACAGAAGTCGACCTGCTGGTCGCAGCACTGCAAGACCACGTCCGCGACCTGCAGATCGAACGCGACCGGCTGCTGTCACAGGTCTCGCAGCTGCGCGACGAAGTCCGCCGCGAGCGCGCGGGGTGGCTACAGCGGGGCATGAAGGGCAACCGCTAGGGGTTGTCGAGCTGCCACTTCCGCGGGACGCGCTGCCGCAGCTGCCGGTGAAAGATGCTGTTCAGATCGCAGGACCAGGGTCGGCATGACGCGCCACATCGAGAGCGCCGAGGCCCGCGGGGCGTCTAGCAGCGGATGGCGAGCATAGAAAGGGCGGAGCCGGGAGAACATGGATGCCGCCATAGCCGCCCACGTTGTCGTCCAGTAGCGCGGGCGGCAGCCGGTAACCGAGCCGCGGATCCTCGTATTGGGCAAGCAGCAATGTTCGGGGGGGGGGAGTACGGTGGTTCCATGACGAATCTGACGATGCTGATAGCCGTCGTGCTCGTTGCCCTCTCGGCGGCCTGTGGCGATAACGCCTCGACAACCCCCACGACCAGCCCAACAACAGCTGCCACGACCACGCCGAACGAGACACCCACGCCGACAGCGGCGACAGCCGGGGTGGCCTATGTTGTGAAGGCGGGGGACACGGTGTACAGCATCGCGCGCAACTTCGGAATCGCCGCTACGGCGCTCCGCGCAGCCAACCCGCAGCGTGACCTCGATGCCCTTCAGGTCGGAGAGGAACTCGAGATACCGCTGACTGGCACCCGAGTGACTCAATGCGCTCCCACTGCGCTCTCCCTGACCATGCGGCAAGAGCGTACAGCCGGGTATCTCCTTCTTCAGATCGATGCGGCGACGCCGGCTCCCTGCCTGCTCGAACATGTGCTGGACCTCCGAGTGGTAGACGCTACCGGGCGAGCGCTCGGGCTGATCACCAACCCGGTACGGGTCGGGACGGATCTGCATCTCCCGGACAACCCGATCGTCCGCCTGGAGTGGGCTTTCTGGTGCGGGCCTGTCGCCGGCTATCGGCTTGACGTTTCGCTTGGGGACGCGAAGGCCTCGTTCCCAATCGATGGGACACCGGCCTGCGAGCCAGACGTCTCGATCTCCAAGCTCACTGTCCTCAGCCGCACCGACAACCGGCCCTCCCCTACGCCGACGCCTACACCGGCACCAGGCGCGCTCGAGCGGCTCTACAGCGTCGGCGACACCGTCGACGTGCAGGTCTACGCGGGGACGAGCGTTTCGGGTACGCCGCTCTGCGTCGACATCATCCGCGACATGGTGCCCTCCTCCGTGGCGGCGACCGCCGTTGGCGCGGTCACGGCGTCGTGCTCAATGGTCACCGGCGAACGCTTGCACTTCGCGCGGGACGGCCAGGGCCGTGTCTACCTCGCCGGCGTCGAGCTGCTGCTGATCGCAAAGTACACGCTGCCCCAGAATTACGCCGCGGCATCCTGCAACGCCATTCGCTCGCATTTTATCCCGGCGAACGAAACGGCGGATGCAGCCGCTTACTTGCTGGTCTGCGATGTCCCGATCTTGCCGCGTGGCCAATCTGGTGCGCCCCTCCGCATCTGGGCGCGTGTCCGCCCCGACCTCCTGGGCGGTGCGGATATCGGGCCCGACACGCGCTGTTGGGAGCTGTCGCGCTATCTGGGCGGAGCCGGAGGCTTTGAGACGACACTCGTGCGGTGCTGGATCGACTGAAAACCGGTCACTCGTGCCGCGCGAACATCGGCGGGACGCCGCGGAGGCCGAATCGCTCCGGGCGGCGGCGCTCGCCCGCGCTACAGAAGTCGACCCGTTGGTCGCGGCCCTGCAAGACCACGTCCGCGACCTGCAGATCGAACGCGACCGGCTGCTGTCGCAGGTCTCGCAGCTGCGCGACGAAGTCCGCCGCGAGCGTGCCGGTTGGCTGCAACGCGGCATGAAGGGCAACCGCTAGGGGCTGTCGAGCTGCCAATTCCGCGGGACGCGCTGCCGCAGCTGCCGGTGAAAGATGCTGTTCAGATCGCAGGACCAGGGTCGGCATGACGCGCCACATCGAGAGCGCCGAGGCCCGCGGGGCGTCTAGCAGCGGATGGCGAGCATAGAAAGGGCGGAGCCGGGAGAACATGGATGCCGCCATAGCCGCCCACGTTGTCGTCCAGTAGCGCGGGCGGCAGCCGGTAACCGAGCCGCGGATCCTCGTATTGGGCAAGCAGCAATGTTCGGGGGGGGGGAGTACGGTGGTTCCATGACGAATCTGACGATGCTGATAGCCGTCGTGCTCGTTGCCCTCTCGGCGGCCTGTGGCGATAACGCCTCGACAACCCCCACGACCAGCCCAACAACAGCTGCCACGACCACGCCGAACGAGACACCCACGCCGACAGCGGCGACAGCCGGGGTGGCCTATGTTGTGAAGGCGGGGGACACGGTGTACAGCATCGCGCGCAACTTCGGAATCGCCGCTACGGCGCTCCGCGCAGCCAACCCGCAGCGTGACCTCGATGCCCTTCAGGTCGGAGAGGAACTCGAGATACCGCTGACTGGCACCCGAGTGACTCAATGCGCTCCCACTGCGCTCTCCCTGACCATGCGGCAAGAGCGTACAGCCGGGTATCTCCTTCTTCAGATCGATGCGGCGACGCCGGCTCCCTGCCTGCTCGAACATGTGCTGGACCTCCGAGTGGTAGACGCTACCGGGCGAGCGCTCGGGCTGATCACCAACCCGGTACGGGTCGGGACGGATCTGCATCTCCCGGACAACCCGATCGTCCGCCTGGAGTGGGCTTTCTGGTGCGGGCCTGTCGCCGGCTATCGGCTTGACGTTTCGCTTGGGGACGCGAAGGCCTCGTTCCCAATCGATGGGACACCGGCCTGCGAGCCAGACGTCTCGATCTCCAAGCTCACTGTCCTCAGCCGCACCGACAACCGGCCCTCCCCTACGCCGACGCCTACACCGGCACCAGGCGCGCTCGAGCGGCTCTACAGCGTCGGCGACACCGTCGACGTGCAGGTCTACGCGGGGACGAGCGTTTCGGGTACGCCGCTCTGCGTCGACATCATCCGCGACATGGTGCCCTCCTCCGTGGCGGCGACCGCCGTTGGCGCGGTCACGGCGTCGTGCTCAATGGTCACCGGCGAACGCTTGCACTTCGCGCGGGACGGCCAGGGCCGTGTCTACCTCGCCGGCGTCGAGCTGCTGCTGATCGCAAAGTACACGCTGCCCCAGAATTACGCCGCGGCATCCTGCAACGCCATTCGCTCGCATTTTATCCCGGCGAACGAAACGGCGGATGCAGCCGCTTACTTGCTGGTCTGCGATGTCCCGATCTTGCCGCGTGGCCAATCTGGTGCGCCCCTCCGCATCTGGGCGCGTGTCCGCCCCGACCTCCTGGGCGGTGCGGATATCGGGCCCGACACGCGCTGTTGGGAGCTGTCGCGCTATCTGGGCGGAGCCGGAGGCTTTGAGACGACACTCGTGCGGTGCTGGATCGACTGAAAACCGGGCGCTCGTGCCGCGCGACCACCGGCAGGATGCCGCCGCGGAGGCCGAATCCCTCCGGGCGACGGCGCTCGCGCGCGTTACAGAAGTCGACCTACTGGTCGCAGCACTGCAAGACCACGTCCGCGACCTGCAGATCGAACGCGACCGGCTGCTGTCACAGGTCTCGCAGCTGCGCGACGAAGTCCGCCGCGAGCGCGCGGTGTGGCTACAGCGGGGCATGAAGGGCAACCGCTAGGGGTTGTGACGCTTCGCCGGGGGCGTGATACTCGGGGAAGGAGTCGCAACGATGACATCGGTCGAGAGCATGGCGCTTCGGCAGAGCTTTCAAGAAGCGGAATGCATCCAGGCGTACTGGACCGCTCACTATCAGGAATTGCTTGCGGAGTACCCCGAAGAGTTCGTGGCGGTCCGTGATGGTGTCGTTGTCGGCCATGATGTTGAGCTCGCCGCGCTGTATTACGACCTGGCGGAGAAGGGTCTCAACGCGGCGGAAGATGTAGCAATCGAGTACGTCTCTGCGAATCGGGGAATGCTCCTCCTGTGATCCGGGGCTACTTTCGATTAGAGGTGCTGCCTCAGCCGTTCGTGAATGTGGCCGTCCAGATCGGCGGCGAAGGGACTGCATGGGTCCCGGTCCCATTCATCATCGATACCGGGGCGGCTGCCACCTGCGTCCACGCCCTTGACGCCGTCCGGCTGCTGGGGATCCCTCCGTCCGGGCTCGACTCGTCGCAGTGGAAGGAGCCGATCTCGCTCGGCGGCATTGGTGGCGGCGGTACGTACCTTCGGCAGGTGGCCCGCTTCGGGTTCCTCCACGACGACCGGCAGCTCCACCTCATCGAGGGTTCGGTGTTCATTGGTGACCTTGCGACCCAGTCGACGCCAGCGCTGCTTGGCTGGGATATTCTTCAGCACTTCCAAATCGCGTTCGATGGGAACCGGTCAGTCACGCTAACGCCGCTCCGCTAGCCCTCTCCCTCCACCATCTCCTTCAGCTTTCGCAGCCGCTCTTCCCAGCGTGCTGTCAGCACGTCCAGCGCGCGGCGTGCTTCGGCGACGGCTGCCGGGTCTGCTTCCCAGCGATGCTCCCGGCCGTGGCGCGAATCACGCGCGAGGCCCGCGCGCGCGAGCACGGCGAGGTGCTTGCTCACCGCCTGCCGCGTCATCGCCGTCCCTTCCGCCAGCTGCGAGACAGAGAGCGGCCCCGACGCTCCGAGCCGTGCCAGCAGCGCCAGGCGGGTTTCGTCGCCCAGCGCCCGGAACGTCGCGGCGGCGTTTGCGTCAGCGGGCAAGGCCATCGGCGATCGCTTCAAGGACCATCGCCCAGCCGTCCTTGTTCATCTCGAAGCCCTCGGCCCAGCGCGCGCGCGGGAGCGCGTCGAAACCGCTCTCGGTGAAGGAAACGCGTGTGCCGCCATCCGCGTCTTCGAGCACGAAGGTGCAGAGCGTCTCCGGTTCTCCGCTGTAGTCGTGGTCCGGGTCGGCAGCGCCCGGGTGCCAGCGCCACGAGAGCAGACGCGGCGGCTCGACCGCCTCGATCGTCGCCTTCCAGGTGACGTGTTCGAAGCCGGGGTGGAGGATCTTACCGCGCAGTTCCACGCCCGGCTCGATGACATCGTTTTCGAGTTCGACGTTGAACCATGCGCCGAGCTGCCTCGGGTCGACCAGCGCCTGCCAGACCCGCTCGCGCCGCGCGTTCATGACGATGCTTGCTTCGATACGGTCGGGGAGTCCGGCGGGCGCGGCTCCGCTGTGATCGTGGTCGTGGTGATGGTCATGATCATGGTCGTGCTCTTCAGGTTTGCCGTCGCCAACCCACTCGGTGATGGCGGAGAAGACGCCCTCCCAACCGCCGGTGTTCATCGGGAAGACGAGGTCCCAGCGTTCGCGCGAGAGCGCCGCGAAGCCGGTCTCGACCACGGTGATACGAGTGCCTTCGCCCTCGTCCGTGAGCGTGAAGGTCACGAGCGTCAGCGGTTCGCCTGCGGGGAGGTTAGGCGGGCCGGGCTGCCACCGCCAGGAGAGCGTGCTGCCGGGTTCGACCGTCTCGACCGTGGCGGTCCAGTCCTCCTGGCCGTCTGGGGCACCCTCCATCCGGGCGTGCAGCACGGCGCCGGTCTCGACCTGTGTTTCATCGAAGACCGACCCGAACCAGTGTCCGAGCTGGTGCGTATCGGTGAGCGCCTCCCACACAACGGGCCTCGCCACGTTGACGACGATGCTGGCTTCGATGCGGTCTGTCTGTTCGGGCATGTGCAACCTCCGGGTTGCGTATGATGCCCCGCCTGGCGACGAAATGCAACCGGTGGGTTGCGAGTTGGTGCCGCGTCCGGCTCGGTGCTCCCGCGCAGCACGGGTACGTTCGCTGGCATGACTGCGCCAGATTCTGTCGCCGAACCGCCTGCCCTCCCCGAACCTGCCGATGCCGTCGCGCGGCTGGATGCGCTCATCCTCCAGGTGCGCGGGCTCTCCGTCATGCTCGATAGCGACCTCGCGGTGCTCTACGGCGTGCGCACGGCGCTGGTGCTGCGGGCCATGCGCCGCAACCCCGGCCGCTTCCCGCCCGACTTCGCCTTCGAGCTGACCGCTGAAGAGGCGGAAGCCTTGAGGATCCAATCCGGATCCTCAAGCGATGGGCACGGCGGGCGGCGCTACCTGCCGTTCGTCTTCACCGAAGAAGGCGTGGCGATGCTCTCCAGCGTCCTCCGCAGCGAACGCGCCGTGGCCGTCAACGTCGAGATCATGCGCGCCTTTGTGCGGATGCGGCGTATGCTTGCGGGGCACGCGGACCTCGCCGCGCGGCTCGATGACCTCGAAACGCGCTACAACGGCCAGTTCCGCGTCATCTTCGAAGCCATCCGCGAGCTGATGGCGCCGCCGGTCGCCCCGGGGCGTCGCATCGGCTTCGCGACCCCGGAGGAAGCACCCGCGTGACGCTTGAAATCGACTTCGGCCCGCTGAGCGAAAAGGACACGCTCCGCATCGGCCTCATCTCCGATACGCACATCCCCGAGGCCCGGCACGAGCTCTGGCCGCAGGTGTTCGACGCCTTCGCCGGTGTCGACGCCATCCTCCACGCCGGCGATATCCACGACCTGGTGGTGATCGACCAGCTGCACGACATCGCCCCGGTGTGGGCGGCGCGCGGCAACGGCGAAGACGGCTCCGGCGGGCGCCCGGTCCAGCCGGACCATCACCGGCTGCAGGAGTCGTGGCTGATCAACCTTGGCGGGCTGCTCGTTGGGATTACCCACGATGTGCCGATCCCCGAATACCCGCCGCACCTGACGCTCGAACGGGCGATGACGCGCTACTTCGGCCGCACGGACCTTGACGTGCTGATCTATGGCGACACGCACGTGGAGGCGGTCGAACACATCGACGGGACGCTCTGCGTGAACCCAGGTTCGCCTACCTATCCGCACAACCTGGAGACGCAGTTCGGCACGATCGGATTCCTCGAGATCAGCAACAGGAAGGCCGAGGCCACGATCTGGCAGCTGACCGAGACGACGATCGAGCCATTCGACTGGACAAAGTGGCGCAAGGGGCTGGGCGCCGCCTGGCGGCCGTAGGGGGCTGCACTCGTTCCGGTACAATGGTCGGCATGGCCGGTTTGGTGGTGGGCAACCCGCGGCGCATTGACCGCATCTTCGCCTGCCTCGCCGAGAAGTGGCGGGAAGAGACGGGCGGGCTGTCATCGCCATCGAAGATCGCAGCGAACGAGTCGTACCAGGCGATCATCGACCTCGGCCCCGAGGTTGTGCCGCTGATCCTGCAGGACCTCCGTGAGTACGGCGGCTTCTGGTTTCCGGCGTTGCGGCAACTCACGGGTGAGTCGCCGGTGCCTGAAAGTGCGCGAGGCAACGTCGAACTGATGCGAGAGCATTGGCTGCGTTGGTGGGAACAGAACGAGTATGCCGTCTAAGAGCGTTCGTCCGTGCCGCTGAGCCCTCGCCGCGAGGCGCGAATCGGGCCGAATCTGCGCCCCGGTTCGTATCAGGTTACGAGCCCCGAGGGCGGTACCTACAACTGCATTGCGTTCGCGTTCGGCTCGACGTCCCTCTGGATGTGGCCGGCGGACGAGGATGCGGCGTGGCCGGACGGCGTGTTGAACGAGGAATCTGTTGCTGCACTTGTGGCGTTGTTCGAGTCCATCGGGTATGAGCGGTCCGTGCATGGTGGCCCGGTGGCTGGATCTGAGAACGTGGCTATCTATGCAGACGAAGCAGGGATCCCCACGCATGCTTCGGTACAGCGAGCTGACGGACCGTGGACGAGCAAGCTCGGGGGCTGGGAGGACATTAGCCACGTAAATTCAGACGTCGTTGCTGGGGCCCTGTGTGGGAAGCCGGTTGTCGACCTCTGGCGGAAGCCGGGTGGATAGCCCCCTACCCCGCCAGCACCGCGATCTCCCCGTTCGCCCTTCGTAGCCGATCCGCCAGGTCGCGGGCGAGGGCTTCGACGAGCTTGAGGCGCAGCATCCCCGGGAGGCGGTCGACGGGCACGGCGATGCAGACAGTGTCCGACACGGCATCGACGTTGGCGCTTCGCGCACCGTGGTCAATCAGCGCCATTTCACCGAACGTTGTCCCCGGCCCGAGGGTCGCCAGCCTATGGGGGCGGCCACTGGCCGATGGGACGCTCACTTCGACAAGCCCCGCCGTCAGCAGGTAGACAACATCGGCGGTAGCGCCCTGGGTGATGATTCGTTGGCCGGGCGTAAAGGTGACGCGCTTCGCTGCCAGCCGCAGTTCGGCGACGTTTGCCGGTGGCAGGTTCACGACCAGGGGGTGCTGCTGTATCGAAAGCTCGCCGCTCATCGCTACGGAGCCGGCGGCGGCGAGGATCGCGTCCTCGCACCATTCGATCGCGGCATCGAGCGACGGCGCAAAGCGGAGGCCGGAGTCGACGCCGAGGCTGGCTGCCGCTTCCTGGATCAGCTGTGCCCATGGATGCCCGGGGTCGAGCGTGAACAGCGTCTCGCCGCCGGAATTCGCCAGCTCCCGGACAAAGACGCTGATGAGGCGGGCGACGGACGGCTCGAGCCCGGTGACGCGGCGAGTGTCGATGATCGCGAGGTCGCCCGGTTCGACGCGGTCCAGCGCGTGCCGCAACGCCAGTTCGGCGGTGCTGAAGACGAGCGGGCCCTGGAGTTGGAACACCTTCGCCCGCGCGCCGGTTTGTTCGATGAGGGCTACGTCGGCCGGGGCCCGTCGGCGGGTGGATGCCTGCGTCCGAATGTCGCCGGTGGAGCGCATGACGGAGTCGATGTTGAGTGGCGGCCGAAGCAGGTGCAGCGCGAACTCGCGCGAAAGCGCTTCGCAAACAGCGACGCCGCGCACGCTGTTGCCGAAATCGTCGAGCGGAGGTGAGAAGACGCCGATCCCGAACTGCCCGGGCAGGACAGCGATGATGCCGCCGCCGACGCCGCTCTTGGCCGGCATGCCGACGCGGTACACCCAGGAGCCGGCTGCGTCGTACATCCCGCAGCTGCTCATCACGGCGAGCACGC
Organism: Dehalococcoidia bacterium; assembly: GCA_050248655.1. Classification (GTDB taxonomy): domain Bacteria; phylum Chloroflexota; class Dehalococcoidia; order Tepidiformales; family Tepidiformaceae; genus JAGQHB01. The sequence continues at coordinate 1,913,030 of JBFWRY010000001.1, read as the reverse complement.
GTTCGACGTTCTCGGAATTGAGGGCGCGTTCGCCGGTGCGCGGGTTCACACCGCCGTTGGCCAGCGTCGCTGCCATCATCGCGAGGTCTTCCGCGTTGATCAGAACGCTGCACTGGCGGAAGTAGCGTCCGCAGGCCTCGTCGACGTCACCTTCGAGGATCCCGGCGTTGCGCAGGAGGTGGCCGATAGCGCGGTTGCGATGCCCGGTTTCTTCTTCGGAATGAAAGACGCTTTCGTCGATCTGGAGCGGGTGGCCTGCGTAGCGGCCGAGCATCGCCATCGTGCGCCCAAAGCGCTCGGCGGGGCTGCAGCCGCGAACGAGCCCGGCAGCGGTGATGGCGCCCGCGTTGATCATCGGGTTGCGGGGGCGGCCGGTGCCCGGTTCGAGGCTGATCGCGTTAAACGCTTCGCCGCTCGGTTCGACGCCGATGTGTGCGAGGACGGTATCGAGCCCGAGTTCATCCAGCACCTGGCCGTAGACGAACGGTTTGGAGATCGACTGGATCGTGAAGGGGACCTGGCTATCGCCGACGCTGTAGAGGTGGCCGTCGACCGTGGCGATGGCGATGCCGAAGTGTGCGGGGTTGGCGAGGCCGAGCTCGGGGATGTAGGTGGCGACGGCCCCTTCGGAGCGTTGTCCAATCTCGGCGTGGAGGCGTTCGAGGCTCAGGGTGAGCGGGTTCGCGAGCATGGTTCGCGGAGCGTAGCGGCTGTCCGCACTATGACGGGCGTTGGAAACACCGACTTCACAGCTGAGAAATGTGTTCGAAACAGGGGATCCGAGACCGGTCAGCTGCTCCGTCGAAGCGGTCCCAGCAGGTTCCACTCCCGCCCGCCGGAGCTGATGTCGCGGCGTTCGAATGACCAGAGGGCGAGCCCGGTGAACAGCGCGGCGACCGCGAGCAGGCCGGCCGCATTCGCCCAGTCGAACCCGTGTACCAGGACGGGCGCGGCGTCGCCCCAGTAGAACGGCGAAAGCTTCTGGACCGGTCCCAGCCAGTCGACGGTCGCTCCGAAGACGTTGAGAAAATAGGTGACGACGATCGACCCGGTGCTGGCGGCGCCCGCCGCTCCGCGCGTGGGTAGCGCGGCGCCCATCCAGAGGCCGAAGGCGACGAACACCCAGATCAGCGGCAACGTGAACAGCATCGTCTCGGTGATCCGCCACATCCCGAGGTCGAAATCCACCCAGAGCTTCGCGACCGCGAATCCGGGCAGGGCAGCGAGCGCCGCCAGGGTGACGCCCGCAACGATTCCCGCGCCCCGCGCGGCGAGTAGCTGCCAGCGGCGCACCGGCTGGGCGAGGAGCAGGTCGAGCGTGCCGTTTCCCTCTTCGCCCGCAACCACGGCCGTAGCGGCGATCACGCCTGCGATGATGTAGAGCGCGGGGATCCAGCTAAAGAACTCGGCGTTGAGGAAGCCTTCCGGCTCCCAGATCGGCGCTTCGCCCATAAACCCTTCAAGGGCGGGAGGCACTTCGAAATCCTTCAGCTGCTCGCTATAGGAAGGGAAGATCGAGAGGTCGAGCAGTGCCATCACGAGCCCGACGAGCGCCATGGAGAGGGTGACGCCGCGGTGATCGGAAAGCGTCTTGCGGACGATGGCGAGCGGCCTCATGCGCCGTCACCCCGGTAGTAGCCCATCAGCACCTCGTCCAGCGTCGGCTGCTCGGTGCGGAGGTCGAGGACGTGGAAGGGAGCGATGGCTTTGAGCAGCGGGTCGATCTCGCCGGTGACTTCGTACTCCAGCACAGGGCCTTCGCGGCGGATCTCGCGGACGGTGGGCGAATCCAGGACCCCGGGCATCTCGCCGGCGAAGGTGACTTCGACGTGGCGAAAGGCTCGCGCCTTCATGTGGGAGACGGACTCGACATCGACCAGTTTGCCCTCTCGGAGGATGCCGACGCGGTCGCAAACCTGCTCGACTTCGCTCATCACGTGGGAGGAGAAGAAGACGGCCGTGCCTTCGGCCGCGATCTCGCGCAGGGCGGTCCAGACCGTGTGCTGCACCAGCGGGTCGAGGCCGGATGTCGGCTCATCCAGGAGCAACACCGGCGGCCGCCCGAGAAAGGCGAGGAGGATGCCCAGCTTCTGTCTGTTCCCTTTCGAATAGGCGCCCGCCTTTCGCGTGACATCGAACTCCAGGCGTTCCGCGAGCGAGAGCGTCGCCGCATCCACCGTGGCCATCCCGCGCATCCGGCCGAAGTAGGCGAGCGTCTCATGGCCGGTGTAGGCGTGGTAGAGGCGAAGGTCTCCGGGCAGATATCCGATACGCGCCCGCACTTCGTGGGACTGGTGGCGGCAATCGAAGCCCATGACATGAGCCACGCCGGCGGTTGGGCGGATGAGGTCCAGCAGCAACCGGATGGTGGTGCTCTTGCCGGCGCCGTTCGGCCCAAGGAAGCCGAAGATCTCGCCCGGCTCGATAGTGAGCGTCAGGCCGTCCAGCGCCGTGGTCGTGCCGTAGCGCTTGGTCAGTCCCTGCGTCTCGATTGCGGATACCACAGGCAAGAGGCTACGCCCCGGGATGTCGTGTTCGCCACGGCCGGATGGCTACGAGTCTGCCGGTCCAACTCCCGCCACCCCTCGCGCGACGAGGTCGTCAACCTGCTCCGCGCTCAGGCCAGCCTTCGCCAGCAAGTCCGCGGTGTGTTCGCCGGGCCGGGCCGCACCGGTCGCTGGGCGGCCCCGGGTACGCGAATGGCGCACCGGTGTGTTGCTCACCCTCAGGCTGCCGCCGGTCCACGTGGGCAATTCGACGACCATTTCGCGGGCCTGCACCTGCGGGTCCACGACCACCTTATCGACCGTGTTGAGGGGTCCTATTAAGAAGGAAGAGGAAAGCGCGTCCAGCCACTCTGCAACGGTCCGTTTGCGGAAGGCCTCGAACAGGATCGGCTCCAGCACGTCGTAGTGCCGGGTGCGGTCGGCGTTCTTCGCGAATCGCTCATCGGGGATGAGGTCGTCGCAACCGATGAGGCCACAGAACAGGGCCCAGTTCGTGTCCTTCACGCCGGCGAGCACGAGCCATCCGTCTTTCGCCGGCAGCGCCTGGTGCGGCGTGGACAGCGGGTGGCGGTAGCCGACGGGGCCGGGTACTTCGCCCGTATTCGCGTGGCGCACGATCGCGTTTTCCATCAGTGCGACCTGGCAGTCGAGCATCGCCACGTCGACATGCTGGCCGACCCCGCTCTTCGACCGCTCGACGAGCGCGGAAAGGACACCGATCGCCGTGAAGAGCCCCGCGCCCATGTCGCCGATCGAATAGCCGGCGCGGGCCGGGGGACTGCCTTCGTGGCCCGTCATGCTCATGACGCCGCCCATGCCCTGGACGATGGCATCGACCGCGCCGCGCGAACGATACGGCCCGGTGTGCCCGAAACCGGATGTCGAGGCGTAGACAAGGCCCGGGTTGAGCTTCGCAAGCGTCTCGTAACCGAATCCGAGGCGGTCCATCGCGCCCGGCGAGAAGTTCTCAGTGACTACATCCACCTGCGGGACGAGTTTGTAGATGATCTCCTTCGCCTCGGGGGACTTGAGGTCAAGCATGACGCTCTTCTTGCCGCGGTTCACGGAGAAGAAGTAGGTGCTGACATCATGCACGTAGGGGCCCATGCCGCGGCGTTTCTCGTTTTGGCCGACCGTTTCGATCTTCCAGACCTCGGCGCCAAGGTCGGCGAGGACCATGACGCCGTAGGGTCCGGCGAGTGCCCAGGTGAAGTCGAGGACTTTGACGCCCTCCAGCGGCCCGCTCACCTCCCGGTGACCTTCTGCGTGGCCGACCGGAAGCGGGCGACCTGTTCGGGGCTCCCACGGAGCACCTTGTTCGCTTCGTTTTCCATGGCGATTGCCTTTTCGTCGAGCGTTGCCTGGTCGATGACGCGCTTCGCTTCGCGGACGGCTCCAGCGGAATGCCCGGCGATCGACTGCGCCATTTCCAGCGCGGCGGGCATCAGTTCCGCTGGCTTGTGGAGACTGGTGACGAGGCCGTAGGCATACGCCTCTTCAGCGTTGAACTTGCGGGCGGTGAAGATCAGCTCCTTGGCGCGGGCGGCGCCGACAAGCCGGGGCAGCGTGGCCGCGGCGACGACGAGGCCGTATTCAGAGCCGGGGAGCCGGAAGGTGGCGGTCTCGGAAGCGAGGCGGATATCGCAGGAGACTGCGAGCCGCGCGCCGCCGCCGTAGCAGACGCCGTTGATCGCGGCGATCACGGGCAGGGGGCAGCGCTCGACGGTCGTGATCGCGCGGCCCGTGCGCTGGGGCTGGCCGCTGGGAGCGGTGACGCCGCTCGCTTCGAGCATGTCCGCTCCGGCGCAAAACGCTCTTTCGCCGCTGCCGGTGAGGACGATGCAGGCGACCTCCGGGTCCGCCTCGGCGCGCTCGAACGCGTCGTCGATGGCGATGCTGAGGGCCTGGCTGAGGGCATGGAGCCGTTCGGGCCGGTTCAGGGTGATCACGGCGACCGCGCCGTGGCGTTCTTCGATGACAAGGGGCTGGGTCTCGGCAGTCATTCGGGTACCTCGTGTGTGTGGCGCGAGTCTACGCGTGGCGAGGGGGGTGGGCGAGGAGGCGGCCTTGACCGCGCCCACCCGCGCCGCGCGGTATCGTCCCGGCATGCGACGGCGCAGGTTCCTCTGGCTCGCGGGAGGTGCGCCCGCAGCGCTTGCCCTCGGCTGTGGTGGCGGCGACGGCCCTGCCGCGACGGGTACTCCCGGCCTGGCGGGCACGACCACGCGCACAACCCCGGTGGACACGATGTCTGTGGCTCCGAGTCCGGCCACGGCCACACCATCCTTAGCGGTGACGCCAACGCCAGTTCCGCCGCCGCTCCGCGATCCCGTCCTCGAAGAGTTCCCGGTGGTGCGCGGATCCGGGCCGCACGATGTTGCCGTGCAGGCGGACGGACGCGTCTGGTACACCGGGCAGCGAAACGGGACGATGGGCCTGCTAGACCCCGCGACCGGCGAGGTCGAAGAGGTCGACCTGGGACCCGGCGCGGCTCCCCACGGCGTCATCATCGGCCCCGATGGCGGCGCCTGGGTGACCGAGGGCGGCACCAACGCGATCGTCCGGGTCGATCCCGCAACATTCGAAGTCACGCGCTTCCCGCTGCCGGGCGCCCGCGCCAACCTCAACACCGCCGCCTTCGACCGCAACGGCGTCCTCTGGTTTACGGGCCAGAACGGCTTCCACGGGCGCGTCGACCCATCGACAGGGAAGGTCGAACAGTTCGACTCCCCGCGCGGGCGCGGCCCCTATGGCATCTGCGCGACGCCCGCGGGCGACATCTACTACGCCTCGCTGGCGGGCAGCCACATCGCGCGCATCGACCTTGCCACCGGGCAGGCGACGCCCATCGACCCCCCGACGCCGAACCAGGGTGCGCGCCGCGTGTGGTCCGATTCGCGCGGCCGCATCTGGGTGAGCGAGTGGAACTCGGGCCAGGTCAGCGTCCATGCCCCGGCGGATGGGAGCTGGCGGCAGTGGAAGCTGCCCGGCAACCGCCCGCAGGCCTATTCCGTGTACGTCGATGACCGCGACCACGTCTGGCTGACCGATTTCGCGGCCAACGCGATCGTTCGCTTCACCCCGGAAGACGAGCAGTTCCTCTCGCTGCCGCTGACGCCGCCGAACGCGGCGGTCCGCCAGATGCTGGGCCGCCCGGGCGAAGTCTGGGGCGCGGAATCGGGCGCGGATGCGCTGGTGGTGGTGCGGACGTAGGGGAGGGGGACGTTGTCCCCGTAGTCGCGGCCCCGCGTGGCCGCGGGCTGTTCGAATCAGGCCTAGCGAACCGAGCATTGATCGCGGCGACCGTAGCTTCCTTCCGAGTCCCGCGGCCAGGGGCGGCCGCGACCACGATGATGTCGGCTCCCTATCCCGCGTAGCGCTCCAGGAACTCCGCCTCTTCTAGCTTCGTTCCCCGGCGGCGCTGGCTCACGGCCAGCTCCATTCGCGTGAGCATCGCCAGGCCCTTGCGCGTGTCGCTGCCGACGCGGGCCTTGTCCTGCCGCTTTAGCCGGAACCGGAACAGCCAGTAGGTGAAGTCCTGCCAGTCGGCGTAGTCGAGGTCCTCGCGAAGGATGGTCGCGGTCTCTTCGTAATAGGCCGCCCGCAACTCGGGCAGCGGTTTGCCATAGACGCGCCGGTACATGCCCTCGTCGGCGCGCGGGTCGACGCCCCAGGCGCGCGCGTAGGCCTCCTTGTGCATCTCTTCTTCGACGTGGAGTTGCAGCGCCTGTTCGACGAGGACGCCATACAGGTAGTTGAGGTGCGCCGAGAACTTGGCCGGGCCGAGGCGTTCTGCGAACTCTTCGTCGTCGATTTCGATCGGCCATTCGCCCTGGAAGAGGAGCGCATCGGCTTCGCGCGAGGGGACAAGGTCGGGCATCGCATCGAGCAGCCGTTCCGCCAGCAGCAGCCAGTCGAACGCCTCGCCGCCGACAAGGTAGCGGAAGGTGCGGTCGCCCACGGTTTCGGATGCCGCGCGCCAGGAACCGATGGCGGAGAGCATCGCGTCGAACCAGTGGCGGCCGGCGACGATCTCCTGGCGCATGCGGAGGATCGCTTCATCGGGTGCAGGAAGACCGGCGCCGCCGTCGAGCGGGGTATCGCTCACGGGCTCTTCGGTCGCCGTGGTCTGCCAGCCTGTGGACATAGCGTTCTCATGATAGCAACGGCGCGGAGTGGGAACAGGGACAGGGGAGTTGATCCGCGGTGCCCGGGTGGCGTTACCTCGCGCCGCGGCCAGCTACGAACCATATTCCCGCGCCGCCAACCAGCAGCGCGAGGCCGGCGACCGCGAACGTGCCGGCGCCCCGCTTTCGGGAGACCGTCGTCCCGCTGCCTGCGTCCGGAGATGCGGGCGCTGCGAGGGGAGCGAGCACATACGCGGCTACATCGCGCAGGTAAAACGTCGGCGGCGCTCCGCAGGGCCGCCCGGCGCCGACGATGCCGTTCGCATTGACCGCGATGATCGACGCGCGCCTGCCACCGGCGCCCACGATAACGATCGCGTGGGTTGCGCCTTCGAACGCGAGCCACTGCCCTTCCTTGGGTGCGATCTTGAAGACCGCGTAGATGTGTTCGCCTCTCAGGTCAGCGGCCGTGGAAGAGAGCACCGTAAGCCCCGGATCGCCGATTGCGATCGAGTCGCCGTTGCCGCAGGTGAGTGTCGGCAGCGCGTCGACCAGTTCACCGTCGCTCGCCGGCAGTTTCCTGAGGACGAACATCGACTGGAGTGGTCCGGCCTCAACGTCCTGGAGCGCCGCGATCACACGGTCTACCTCTGCGATGCCCGTTCGCGCGCTGAGCGGATGTCCGAGCGCTGCGCCCGGATGAGGTGCCGGGACGGACACCTTCGGCGCCAGCGGAAACTGCGACTCCAGCCATCCCTCTTCATAGGCCACGATCGTGCGCGTTCCGGCGGCGGTCCCTGCAGGCAGCGTCGTGTACACCGAGAAGCGGCCGTCGATGGCCGTTTGAATCCGCGTGCTGAGCGGCAGCGGGTCCGAATCGCACGGCGCGGTTTGGCATGTCAGTTCCTGGAGGACCACATACGCGCCGGGCGCGAACCCGGCGCCCGTGACGTACCACGAATTGCGGTCAGGTCCGGGCAGTGCTGTGAGCTCCAGGCTCGCCATCTGCGACGGCCGCGTGGGGATGCAACCGGGCAGCGCGAAGCTATTCGGCGGCGTATCGCCGGTCGTGGCGCCGATCATGTAGCAAGGACGATCTGGCATCCCGAACGGGTCCGGGTCGACGAATTCGAACGTGCCGTCGGGACTTGCTGCCGTCGCTGGCGCGTCCGCGTACTTCTCGGTCTCCTGGACGCGGAGATCCCACGGCGTCCGTCGCCAGACCTCGTAGCGGATGCCAGGGTCGCCGTGGCCAATCCAGCGCACGACCACTTCGACGCCGTTGGGCGCCGCGGGGGCTGCCCGGAGTTCGACCCTGGCATCGCCGACCGGATCTTGGGCGGCTACGTTTGCACTCAGAGCGAGCCACGGGACCGCTGTAAAGGCGAGAAGGGCAGCGAGACGGCGGAGCATTTGGTACCTCCGGATCCATGGTAAGCGCGCGGGGGGGCCGCAATCCCCGTGCGAAGACAAGAGGGGCCTCCCAACCGGAAGGCCCCTCTTCGTCAACCGTTGGAGCGGCTTCAGGCCGCCGGTTCGAGGATGAAGTCCGCGCCTGCCGGGACCTGCATCGGCGCCGGATTGCAGCCGCCGCGATACATGAAGATCCGGCCGTCGACGGTCATGACGACCTGCGGCGAGAACACGTCCCAGTCGGTGACGGTGCGAGCGAACTGGATGCGGTATCCGGCGGGCGGGTTCGCATCACCGGCCGACTCCCACGCCGCGTAGAGGTAGTAGCGCGTCCCATTCATGCCGTCGACGAACGACTGGAACAGCTGGGTGAGGCCGCTTTCGTAGGCGTAGTAGCCCTCGCATTGCGAGGCGGGCATGACCTTCACCAGCGTCCCCGCCGGGACGCCTTCGGGGCAGATGGGTGGTCCGCCGGCGCCTTCGACCTTCGCGACGCAGGCCAGCTGTTGGAACTGGACAAGCGCCTTGAGCGCGTTGACGTCGCCTCGTTCCCAGGCATCGAGGACCGCGTCGATCTTCGCGTTGCCTGTCCGCTTGCCGTGTTCCCAGAGCCCCTCGGGAGCGCCGCCCGTTTGCGGGATGGGCGTGGGAGTCCGGGTACCGGGTTGGGGCGCCGGCGTGGTCGGTGCCGGCTTTGAGGGTTCGGAGCTGGGTGAAGGCGGCTGCGTGGGCGGCGGCGAGGCCGTGCCCGGCGGCGTGGTTGGCGATGGTGACGGGGCCGGCTTTGCTTCGGCGCCCGTGCAGGCAAAGGCGACGAGGCTGAGGGCAGCCAGCGCGCTGATAAGGAGGAGGCGGTTCACGGTGAGCGTTTCCGGGACGAAGTCACGTCCATTCTTGTTCAGAAGACGAGACGGCCGGACGTCGGCGACGGTTCCAGCGGCTCCGTGACGGAGTTCACAGAAGGTTATCGATCGATACGGGAGAGCCAGGTCGCGCCAATCCCTGTCGCGATGCCGTGGCCCTCTCGGTCGTCCCCTCCATGCAGGGGAACCTCCCCCCATGCCCGCGACCCTCTCCGCCACCCTCGCCGCCGCCGCCGTCGCGACCCCGCGACGCCCCGCCGTGCTGGCGACCGTGCGACGGACGCGCTTCGGGATGACGTTGCTCGAATGGCGACGCCTGTGGGCCGACGACATCAGCGACCAGCCGGTCGCCGTTGCCGTCAACGACAGCGGCCACGTAATCCTCTTTCGCAACAACGCAGGCACCGACGCAGCCTATCGGCTGCTCCCAGCGCCGATGGATGAGGCGACCGCGAACCTCGGAGAGTGGTCGACGTTGTCGACGACGATGAACAGCGGCAAGCAGATCGCTTTATTGGCGCACCCGACCAACGACGAAGTCATCGTTCTTTACGGGAACGGCAACGATCTCTGCTACCGGCGCAGCACCGACGGCGGCCAGAACTGGGGAGCCGCGACGGTCATCGTGACCGAGGCATCCGCCATCGGTCACGTCGGCGCGGCGGTCCGGACGAGCACGGGCAACATCTGCGTCTTCTACCAGGTCGGCACCTCGACCTTGAAGCGCATCCGCCGCACGTCGGGGACGTGGAGCGTCGCCGGCACGACGGCAACGCCGACGTTCACCGCCATCACCGGCATCGCGGCGTGTCACGACGCCGGCGACTTCGCCGTCGTGGTGACGGGCGAGGCCCCCACATCTGGTATCCCCGGCGTCTGGAGCTACTACATGGGGGACGGCAACCTGCCGTCTAACGTCTGGAGCACGGCGGTCGCCGTGACGGAGGCAGACACCGCAAGCGGCGTCAGCTACGCCCATCCCGCCATCGTGCCGCTGGCCGGGATCGGCTTCTACCTCGCCTTCGGCGAGACGCGCACGGCAGACGTGGCAGGGAGCCGCGTCTACTTCGCGACGACCACGGCCCCCAACGTCACGAGCACGGAGCCCGCGCCGCTGGAGCCGGTCACCGCCAACGGCTGCGCCGTTGCCCTGGACCCGGCGGGCGGCATCGCGTTTCTCGCGACGAGCCGCCGCCTCTACCGAGCCGACTACGGCGACACGGAAGACGTGAGCGACAGCATCTTGAGCGTGAAGGTCGAGCACTCGACACGCTCGACACGCGGCACTATCGTCCTCTCCGATCGGTTGAGCTCCTGGTCACCGGGACTGGCCGGGGAGAGCCGTCACTCCCCGGCCGCCCTCCTTTCCCCCGGCCACGAGATCCTGCTGTACGCAGGCTATGAGACCTCCGCTGGCGCGGAGTACGGCTCCGGCTGGAGCCTTGTGGTAGACGCTGTCCGCGTCCACTTCGACCGGAACGGTCAACGGCTGGTAGCCGTCGACGTGTCCGGTCCTTGGGAGCAGCTGGCACGCTGGCGCGTGCCGCAGTCGTGGCAGACGGCGAGCGGCGTGCTCACGAGGAGCGAGCTTGCGACGCGCATCACCCGGCGAGCGGGTGTTCCGCTCTCGCAGGCGAGCAACCCGCGGCAGCCGTCGTACGTGTGGCGGACGCATCAACCGTCGTTCGCCTTCGTCGCCGGTGAGACCGGCGCCGCGGCGATGGCGCGGTTGCTCGCGCCGACGCCCGACATCCTACGTCCCGACGTTGCGACTGGCGGCGCTATTCGCAGCGGCGAGGACCCGAGATGGGCGGCGCTCATGCGCCGCATGGAGCCTGATTACTGGTGGAGATTGAACCGTGAAGACTAACGTCAACATAGAGCCAGCACCGGACGAGCGGCTCGTCCTCGTAGCGAGCTACGGCGAGACCATCGCCGCCGCGTGCCGGGCCAAGGGCCCGACCCTCGCGACCAAGATTAGCGAGCTCCGCAAGCTGCACGCCCGCATGGGCGAGCTGATCGCCGACTACGGCAGCGTCCCCGACGCGCTCCGGCGGAACCGACCGTGAGCCCCGACGCCGTGAAGACTGAGACCCGCAGACGGCGGCAACCCGACCGGCACGCGCACCTCATGAGCCTACGCATCGGCTCGCGCATCCTCGCGACCATCGGCGACCCCGACTTGCTACGCGGCGAGCTTTTCGACGGGCTGAACGACATCCTCAACGTCAGCATCGACGGGCCGCTCAATGAACCCGAGCAGGTGAAGCGCTTCGCGCTTGCCGTGAGCGACCTGTGGTGGACGGCGGCGCAGCTCTACGACGAGCTTGTGCGAGCGGCCGCGCGAGAGGAGGCGACGCCGTGAGTCTCTACGCCGAGGATATCGAGGCGCTGGCCGCCGCCGGTTGGCGGCAGGCCGTCGACAATCCTCCCATCTGGGAGAGTCCAGGACGTAAGAACTGGATCGACACGCGCTGGCGAGACTGGCGCGAGCGCTTCGCGCGCTTCGATCTCCACTCGCCCGCACCAGCGGGAGAGGGGCCGGGGGTGAGGGAGCCGTGACCGACAAGGCCGTCGAGGAGATCGCCGGGTACAACCTGACGGCGCTGTGGTCGCCGTCCTTCGGCGAGCCGGGCCCGCTGGTGACCCAGCCGACCCGCTCCGTCCTCCTGGACGGCACCGAGGACACGCTTTACGACGGGCCCACGGGCCGCGTGTACCACGCGGCCGCGCAGCCCTACACGTTCGTCGCGCTCGTGAAGATCACCGACGACACACCGCCCGCGTTCGCGACCATCGCCTACAACGGCGACGGCGCGAGCGGCACAGCCGGCTACGGCATGGGAGTCCTGAGCGGCACGCTCGACTTCGGCGGAGTGAACGAGAACGTTGCGTTCCTGAATTCCGGCGCAGACTTAACGCTCAACGCCTGGCACCTCTGCATGATGGGGAGAGACAGCGGCACCATCTACTGGTGGCTGGACGGAGAGCGCACGCCGAGCACGTCGGCCTCAGTGCCGCAGACGCCGACCGATGGATTCTCCATCGGCAGCCACCGCAAGAGCGGTAGCTGGCAGCGGCTTTGGCCCGGATACGTGAGCGAGGTTGCGTTCTTTAAGCGCATCCTCACGGATGACGACGCCGAGGCGTTGCAGCTCGCGCGGGACCCCGCCGACTGGGAGTTCGGCGGCGCCGTCGGAGCGGCGCCCGTCGTGCGCTGGAGCGGAGAGCACGCGGGCCGCGCCGCGACGTGGGCGAGGATAGTGTCGCCCACGCACGTCGCCGACGCCGTTGACGCTGACGCCGTTGCGCGGCTTGGGCCGCGCCAGAGGGTGACGACGGTCCCCGACGCCGACAGCGACGCAAAGGCGGCGGACTACGCCGATGCCGCGCTGGCGGCCTCCGTTGACTCTCCGGCATCGCGCGGCCCCGGCTCCGTCCTCGTCTCGCCGTGGCACCCGGGCGTTGAGTTAGGCGACTGCGTCCGCGTTGACGTGAGCGGCGACGGAGTGGACGCCGCGCTCTTCCTCGTCGACGGAGTGCGCCTGGACTACGAGCGAGGCGGAGCGTACGCAGCCACCCTCACCCTCGCCCAACCCTGAGGCGAAACCAAACCTGCGATTCACATTGTCCAGGGAGGAAATGATGACACCTGAAGCCCGAACCCTGCTCGAACGCCTGCGCTCCGATCCCGGCGCGCTCATCGAACCCGACCCCGTGGCCACGTCCCAGAACATCGGCGTGGTCGCCGCCGCGCGCGACGAACTGATCGAAGCTCGCGATACGGCCGAGGCGGCTCTGCGCCAGGCTTCGACTGACCTCGAGGCCTTCGCGAACGGCGTCGATCGCGCGGCCAGCTCACTCATCGCAGGCGCCGGCCTGCGTACCCTTTAAGAGGAAGCGGGAGATGGCGCTGCTGCGTGGTGCGCTCGTTTCGTTCGATGCCGGTTCGTACCGTGCGGCAGTCCGCGTCGATGGTTCGGTCGCGACGACGCTGTCTGACATCCCTGTGGCTGCGAATATCCCGGCGGTCGAAATGGTGTCCGGTCGCCAAGTGCTGGTCGATAGCGGCGCAACCGGCGACGTCGGCGAGATGGTGGTCTATGCGGTGGTGCCCTGAGCCTCGCCTATACTCGTGGGATGGATAGCCCACGGGACCTGTTGGCCCGCCTTGCAGCAACACCGCGCACTCTGGCTCACCTTGTCGTGGAAGCAGACAACCCTCTGCTCGACCTCGCCGTGCCCGGCAGCTGGAGTGCTCGCACCGTCCTCGCCCATTTCCGCGACGAGGAGTACCTCGCCATGCGCCCCGCGATGGAACGCATGCTCGCGGAAAGGGAGCCCGAACTGGTGTTCCTCAGCGGTGACGATTGGGAGCCGGGCCGCAACCGCTCCCGCGACCGCAAGGACGTAATCCTCGGCGACTTCGCCTTGCAGCGGCAGGCTTCACTCAACATTCTCAATGGCCTGCGTCCGGACGGCTGGGAGCGTCGCGGCCGCACCGCCAGCCGCGAGTTCACGCTGCACCAGCTGGTAGCGACATGGGCGAAGCACGATGCCGAACACGTCGCCGAACTGGAGCGGTTGGTGGGCGAAACCGCGCAGGAAGCGATCGCGCGGCGAGCGCGCTCAGGATAGTTTTTGTATCGATATAGTCGAGTTTGCCGATAGGAAACGGCACGGCGCTCCTGTAGCCTCGATCACTATGGTTCGACTCTCTTCACTCGCCCCCGGTATGGCCGATGCGCTCCGGAACCTTCCGCTGCCTGCGTTTGAAAGCGCAACGTGGACGCCCGCGCCGCCGCTTCCCGACGGCCGTGTCGCGATCGTCTCCACCGCCGGGCTGCATCGTCGTGGCGACGCCACGTTTGCGGGAGGCGCCAGCGACTACCGCATCATCCCCGCCGACCTCGACGCCGCGGACCTGTTGATGAGCCATGTCAGCACCAACTTCGACCGGAGCGGCTTTCAGCAGGATACGGAGGTCATCGAGGCCCCGGCCGTTGCCGCGGAAGAAGGGGCCTGGACATGTGCACTGCCGCTGCCACCGCTCCCGGAAGCGACGACACCAGCCGAGGCCTACACCCTCCTGCGCCCCTGATACGACGAATCTGTGCGAGCGGGCACGACGCTGCAGCACTGGACACCATCGCGGAGACCCTGGCCCGTATCGCCGGTGGCGAACCGCCGGAGGTGCCGGAAGGTGTGGCCGACCGTCGGCCATGGACCGTGCGCCTGATGGCGGACGACCTGAAGGCGTTCTACTTCGAAGCCGCTGCTGCCCAGCCGCGCAGCCGCGCTCCGTCTTCGGACGAATTGAACCGCTGGCTCTTCGGGGAAACAGCGCTCGCTGACGTTGTTTACGCGGCCCGCGACGCACTGATCGCACACGAGGACGCGGCCTGGCAGGCCGTCGGCAGGACGCTGACGCCCGCTGCCTTCGCGAGACGGCCGGGGAGCTAACGCGCAGGATTCTGCTGGCCCTCGTCCCGGGCAGTACGCTGGGTCGATGACGATTGTCCGTGCCAACGGCAACGAGGCCCCGAGTCACATTGCTTCTTTTGATGCGCTGCGCGGCTTCGCCATCGTCTTCGTCGTCTACCTCCACGCGTACTTCAGCCCGTGGGAAGTGACGCCTGGACGCGACAAGTTAAACATGCATCTCGTTCATCTCTTCGCTCACACGGCTGTGCCGATGTTCCTGTTCATCTCGGGATACCTGCTGGCAGTCGACCGTTCGCGGAGCTTCAAGGTGTTTGTCTCACGCAAGGTGATGCGCATCGGCGTCCCGATGCTGTTCTGGATGACCGCCGCGCTCGCATACCGCATGTGGGATGAAGGCGGCTGGACGGGCTGGATGCACTGGAAGGACTTCCTGCTGTTCAACATCAGCGGCCAGTTCTACTACCTGTTTGTGCTGATCGTGTTCTATGTGGGGTTCTTTCCGGTGCGGCATTGGGATGGGCGGCGGCTCGCACGGCTGGCAGCCTTGGCTTTCGCTGCGAACCTCGTCACGATCGCGTGGTACGAATCGAGCTCGATCTCGGGCGATTTCGCGACGCTCGCCTATCGAAACCCGCTGACCTGGGTCTTCTTCGTTGCGTTCGGGATGGCGGCGGCGCGACGGAAAGCCGGGCCCGAGTGGAGTCGGCGGGCGGTCGCGCTGGCAGCGGCAGCAATGGGCGCGTTGTTCGCCGTGTACCTCCACCAGGGAGAGGGCCGCAGCGACTATCCGGTGAGCTACTTCGGGGTGGTTGTCTTCCTGTTCAGTTGCGTCGCGCTCGTGGTGTATCCATCGGCGCTTGCCTGGGTGTTCCGGCAGTCGCGTGGAGCAAAGGCACTTGCACCGGCCACCTGGCTCGGCCGTTTCGCTTTCGGCATCTACCTCGTGCACATGCCATTCTTCATCGGGTTTGTCACGGAACAGGTTGTGTCTGGCAGCGCTCTGAACGATGACTATGCGCAGTTGATGAACGGCATCTTTGCAGTTGGGTTCGGGTCGTCGCTCGCCTTCGTGGTAGTGGTCTCGCTGCTGTTCCCGCGGGTGGCCGCGCTCTTGCTGGGTGTCGAGGCGCGGGCGCCTCGCGCGGCAGGTACCGTCGAACCGGCTCGCGGGTACGTGGCCCCATGATGCCGTGCCGGCCGCGGGGCTACCGTCTCCGCCCGGAGATTCACCAGTGATCGACCACGACAACCTCGAGAACTACGCCGACCCCGGGGCGTACGACCTCGAAGACAGCAGCGACACGGGCGTGGCGTTCTACAACGCCCTGGCGCGGGAGACCGGTGGACCGATCCTGGAGATCGCCTGTGGCACGGGCCGCGTCGCTATCCCGATTGCGCTCGCCGGGTTCGCGGTCACGGGCGTCGATATCGCCCCGGGGATGCTTGATGTCGCGCGGCGTAAGTCGGTGGGCCTCCCTGTCCGCTGGGTGGAGGGCGATGGCAGGGTGTTCGATCTGGGGGAGCAGTTTCGGCTGGTATTCCTGACGGGTAACGCCTTCCAGGCGTTCCTCACGCGCGCCGATCAGGAGGCGTTGCTCGGGAGCGTGCGGGCGCACCTGCGCGACGACGGCCTCTTCGCTTTTGAGACGCGAAATCCGCGCTGGGCACGCCGGGACCTTCCGGGATCGACGGCAGAATCGGGCGGCGATGGATTGTTTGCGTACCTCGAGAGCCTCCCAGGCGAAACACCGGCTGTCCTGCGGACGGACCCTCTTGGCCGCGAGGTGCGGGTTTCGCGTTCACAGGTCTACGACCACGAAACCCAGGTCCTCCACTGGACGACGCACCGGCGCTGGCGGGAGGACGGGCAGGAGCGGGAGAGCGCCAGCCGTATCGCCGTGCGCTTCACGTTCCCACGTGAATTGGAAGCGCTTCTGCACTACAACGGGTTCACCATCGAGCGGCAGTTTGGGGACTGGGACCTTCAGCCCCTGAGCGCGGAAAGCCCAAGCATCATCTCCGTCTGCCGGAAGCGGACATAATCGAGCCCGCAGATAACCAGCGGCTATTCGCCGAGGTGCGCGGCTTGTGCCGGCTGTGACGCGGTCCAGCTTGCTTCTTCATCGAGCTGCGCAGCTCGACTTGACTGCAGGTCGGCCTCCGCGGCTTCGAGCAGCGCTTCCAGCGAACCTTCGAATCGCGCGTCCCACTCTGCGACCCCGAACGCCGGACGCGACTTCCGCAGCGTTTCTCCGGGCCGCCACGAATCGGCGTTGCCGACGCGTTCGACGAAGTGCTTGCCCGCGTCCTCATGCGCATGGGTGACGAGCACGCCGAAGTACGGCCCGCCGAGGAGCCCGACCGTGTCCTCTTTGCGGCTCACTTTGACCAGCACTTCGCGCATCCGCTCAAACGACGGGCCCGTGTCGCCCGCGTCGATCACGACGAGCGTAAACGGTTGCCCCGTGCGCTGGAAGTTGGCGACAAGCTTGCTCGCTTCCAGCCACAGGTAGCCGCCGTTGCCGAGCCCGGTTGCGGGGTCGGCGCTTGGCAGCGAGGGGTTGCGCTCATCGAGGCGGCGTTCGAGTTCGCTGATCCGTTCGCGGAGCGCCTTCTCGCGCATACCGTGCATCCTCGATCCGAGGTTCTCCCAGTCGCTCTCTTCGAACGGTACGGGGTCCGGGTCGTGCCGCAATTGGAACTTCATGCGCCCTCCGTCTCTTCCACTTCAAAGATCGGCTGCCGGGGGTAATTTCTGAAGGACGGCCTGCAGGTGGTCGAACTTGTTCATAAGATGATTCGACGCTGGCCGATACCGAACCGCCCGGAGGCGATTGCTGCCCTTGTCGCGGCGCTCGCAGTGTTCGCCCTGGGGGCTGCCGGCCCGGAGTTCCAGTCAGGCTGGACGGGCGGCCGCGCCGCATCCGTGGTGCTGGTCTTCGTTCCTTTCGTCGTCAGCCTGGCGGTGGCCGTCGTCGCATGGGATGCGGACGAATGGTCGCCGGCCTTCCTCGCTGCCGGGTGCATCGCGATGGCTGCCGCGCCGATCGCGATGGGCTCTGACGCATTCGCTTCGCTCGGCGCCGTGCCCTCCGACCCGGGGACAACGTTCGCCGTTGCGATGACACTGGGCGCGGTTTGCTACACGCTCGCCGTGGTGCCGTTGCCGCTTGCTGCCAGCCGCCGGAAGAACGGCCCGCGGTTCCTCGCCGTGGGCATGGTCGTGGCCGTCGCTGCCGCGCTCGCGGTGCGGCAGTTTGCGCTTTCCGAAGTCCCTGCGCTGCCACTGCCACACGTCGTCGAGGCGATCGGCGCCGGGTTGTACATCCTCTCGGGTGCTCGTTTCGAAGCTGTCTACCGGCTCGCGCGGCTGCCGTTCCAGGCCCTGGTTGCGGCCGGATGCTACGGATTTGCTGCCGTGTTCGCGCTCGCGGCGGTCCTCCCCGGGGCGCCGATCGTTGCCATCATTGCGGTCATGTTCGCGGCCTGTCCCGTGCTCGCCCTCCTTGGCGAGCAACGGAGCCGGCGCGGGTTCCGGAGCGTCGTCCTCGCACTCTTCCTGCCCGGCGCCCTCGCCTCGCTGCGGCGAAGCTATCCGGAACCGATGCGGCGTCTGCTGGCGCAGATCGCGGGCGCGGACCCTGCCCTGCGCGGACATCTCGACCGCGTCGGCGACCTCTCCGCGCGGCTTTCCTGGGAACTCGACTGCAGCCCGGAAGAGGTGCGGACCGCCTTGACGGCCGCACAACTCCACGACATCGGCAAGCTCTACCTGCCCCGAGCCCTGCTCGACAAGCCTGGGGCTCTTTCGCCCGGCGAGCGCCAGGTCATCGAAACCCACGTAGAACAGGGGGCGGAGCTGGCGCAACGGTTGGGCTATCCGGCCGACGTCTGCGCGGCCATCCGCCAGCATCACGAACGCTGGGACGGTACTGGTTACCCGGCGGCGCTCGACCAGGCCGGCATCGACCGCATCGCTTCAGTGGTGGCGGTGGCGGACACCTACGACGCGCTGGTCAGCGACCGACCTTACAAGCGGGCGTGGACTCGCGACGAGGCGATGGCGGAGATCGACCAGCAGGCCGGCAGCCACTTCGCGCCGGAAGTGGTGGTCGCGCTGCGGCGCGCGGTGGCGCCGGCGGAGCCCATCCCGATCCGCGGCCGCGTCAAGAGGCAACGAGCGGCATAGGCCGACCGGCCGGGTTGCCCCCGTTCGCCACGGTCTGTCAGAGTCAGAACCATGAGCGACGGATTGCTCCTCGCGATCTCGGTGGGACTGGCGGCGGTAGGCGGCGAACTGTTCGTCCGCGGTGCAGTCGGCTTCGCGGCTGGAATGCGTGTCCCCCCGGGGATCGTTGGCGCAACGGTCGCCGCCTTCGCGACATCGACGCCCGAGTTCTCTGTGGCGATGAACGCGGCGTTTACTGATCAGCCGGCTATTGCCCTGGGGGACGCCCTCGGCAGCAACATCGTCAACATCGCGGTTGTGCTCGGGCTCGTGCTCGCTTTCGCACCGCTGCGTCCCGAACGTCCAGACATCCGCCGCGATCTGCCGGTCGCGTTTGCGGCCCCGCTGCTCACCGTGGCGCTCGTCGCGGACGGCACGTTCGGACGGATCGATGCGGTCGTTGCGCTGTTGTTCTTCGTCACGTGGCTGGCGATCACGGTGCTCCAGGCCCGGCGCGCGCGGATTGCGACCGCGGAAGTGCTCGGCGAACGCAAGCTGAGATTGGCGGGGATCGAGATGGCGCTCGGGCTCGGCGTCCTTGTGGTCGCCGGGCGGCTCATCGTCGTGGCGGCCACGGGCATCGGCGAATCGCTCGGGCTCGATAAGTTCATCGTCGGCGTCACCCTGGTGGCGTTCGCAACCTCGACGCCCGAGTTGGCGACGACGGTGATCGCGCGGCTGCGCGGTCACGGCGAAATCGCACTGGGCACGCTGGTCGGCAGCAACATCTTCAACAACCTCTGGATCGTCGGGTCGGCGGCGCTGGTGTCGCCGATCGCAGTGGACCGTAGCGATGTGGCCATCGCAGCTGTTGTGGGTGTTGCGGCGCTGGCCCTCGCCATCCCCATCCGCGGAGTTCTTGGGCGCGAGCGGGCGTTGTTCTTGCTCGGCGGCTATGGCCTCTACGTGGCGGCGCTGGTTTCGACCCGGTAAGCCCGCACAGGTACGTCCGAATGGACCTCGACATGCCCGTTCCGTTCGAGTAGTCTTCTATGACGCATTAGGCATGCCTAATGCGCCGGGCACACCAGAATTGGCGAGGATACGATGGCCAGGCGCCACAGCACCGGACGTTCGCGCGACCTTGCGCTGTTCAGCAGCATTGCCGGTGGCCGTGCCCGGTCGATGTTCGTGGCCGTCGCCGTCCGGGCGGTGTTTCCACACGGGCACGCTCTTCGCGCCGAGTCGCTCCGGGCCGCGCGCGCCGAGGCAAGGACGCAGCCCCCGGTTTCCGTGTTGGAGCAAACCGCGGGCTGACATTCGGTTGCGATTCCTTTCCCCTGCCCCGTCTCCGCAATCACCCGCTCTGAGATAGTGTCCCCACCGGGGATAGGCGTGCCCGGAGTGGAGGACTGGCCCTGAGATGACGATGCCGGACTGGTCGCTGGGGACTGCACTCGCAGTACTGGCGATCGTGCTGTTGCGGACGGCCGATGTTTCGCTGATGGCGGTGCGTATCACCTTTGCGGTGGATGGGCGCCGGGGGATCGCCGCGATCGTTGGGTTCGCCGAGGCGACCTTGTTTGCGGTAGCTGCGGTGCTCGTCCTCTCCAGCCTTGGAGACCCTGTCCGCATCGTCGCCTATGGGCTCGGGTTTGCTTTCGGACAGTACATCGGTGTCTCCGTTGCGAGACGCCTACGCGGTGGGATGGTGACCGTGCGGATGTTCGCGCCACTGGCCGCTTCGCCGCTGAGCCTCGTGGCGGCACTCCGTTCTGAAGGGTTTCGCGTCACGGTCTTTGGGGCCGAGGGCCGCGATGGTCCGGTCGAAGTCCTCCACATCGTGACGGGCCGCGGCGACGTCGAGCGTCTGATGGCGGTGTGCAGTCCTCTCGACGACCGTTGCTTTGTGACCGTGGGCGACGACCCGGCGGCAGCGGCCATTCATGGCGCGACGGTTTCCGTGCGGAAGTGAGCACCCTACCTGTCGCGTTGCGGCGGGGCGGGCGAAGGTGGAATGGATGGCGGAAGTGCGAGGCCCCGAGGTCCCCGTGGAAGTGCTGCAGGCGTTTGGCCTGGCGGAGGCAGCGCCACGCGTGATTCGCGGCGGCGCCACGAACCGGCATTGGCTCGTGACCGGCGCCGGACGCCAGCTGGTCCTGTCTCAATACCATGCTTCCCGCACGGCGGCGGCGGTGGAATGGGGACAGGCGCTGGTCCACCATGCCGCCGGGCGCGGTTGGCCTGTGGCTGTGCCCGAAGAAACCGGTGCCGGCGCAGCCACCGTGAGCCACGATGGCAGGCTTTGGACAGTGGCGCCGCGTCTCGAAGGCGAACCGCGAAACCCGGACTCCGTCGCGCTTGCCAACATCCACGGACGCCTGCTGGGAAGGCTGCACCGCGACCTTGCCAGCTTCGAGACCATGGGCCAGAGGCCGGACCTCGGCAAGGTGTGGGAGCTGGATGAATGGGTGCGCGGAGCTGATGCCGGCCCCTTCAACGATCTGTTGCGCACATTCAGCAAAGACTACCCGGGGCTCGCCACGGAGATCCGCAGGCAGCGCTACCGGAACCTGCGCGAGCTTTCGCGGCTCAAGTACCCCGACCTGCCGGATATGCCCATCCACGGCGACTTCCAGCGCGGGAACCTGCTCTGGCGGGACGGGCAGCTTTCTGGCCTCCTCGATTTCGACCTCTGCCGCCGGGATGCGCTCGTCTGCGACCTGGCTCCGCTGCTTGTACCGTTCCAACCGCTGGACATGCGTCTCGCGGCCGCCCTGATCGAGGGCTACCAGTCGGTGCGGCGCTTGAGCAGCCAGGAGTTCGAGCTGCTCCCGGCACTCGCGCGGGCCTCGATGCTCGCCTGGGTTTCGTTCCTGCTGGTCGAATGGCGGACGAACGGGCTGCAACCCGTCGCCATTGCCCGGACGATGACCGCGCGCTTCCCGGCATTCGATAAGGCCGAGGCAGGTTTTCGCGCGCTCGGGGCTGTGCGGGCGCGGTAGCGAGAGGCGGGCGCATACCAATGCCCCCTTCCGCTGGCAACGGGCTCGCCGGCCGACCGCTGCAGTGTCCGGCGCGCAGCACCCGCGTCACCCCAGCCGCTTTGCAAAGCTCAGTTCGTGGCCATCGGGGTCCGTGATGTGGAAGTAGCGTTCACCCCAGCTGGCATCCGCGGGGGCGCTATCCGGCATGAGCCCCGCCGCGATCGCCTGGCGGTGGAGTTCATCGACGTCGCGGACGTGGAAGATCACTCGCCCCCACCAACCGATCGCGGTCTCCGGTGCGATGACGACGAGATTGAGATACGCGGCGCCGGCGGCGAAGCTGCTGAAACCCGCGCGTTCGCCGCCATAGCGAAGCTCGAACCCGAGGGCGCGATAGAACGGCACTGAACGCGCCATGTCGCGCACGCCGAGGGTGATAGCGCTGAGCGACTCGATTGGCGAGCCCGCCGTCATTTCGTTCGCCGCCCTTAGCGCCGTGAAAGGAGGCAGGCCACGCGCCAGTGGTCTTCGTCCCGGGCCATGATGTGGGTGGCGTCGAACTCCTGCAGAACCGTCCCGTCCGTCTTCAGGCGGCGGGCGTGGCAGTTCACGAGCGCCGTCGTCGAGTTCGGGAGCGTGATCGCAAAGTCGTCGAGGATGGATTTCTCGTAGCCCGTGCCGTTCAGCGCTTCCGCCATGCGCCCGTAGTGCGCGTCCAGCTCCTCGTGCGTGGTGAGCGCGCGCACGGAACCGTTGCCGAACACCATCACAGGCAGTCGCATCCAGGGGCGCATCAGCGTCGCGTCGCCCGTCCGGTTCACTTCGATAAAGGCGGCGTTGTAGCGCTGGATGTCGCGTTCGACCTCTTTAACCCCGGACATCTCGTTTGCTTCAGCCATCGTTCGCTCCTTCCCCCGAAAACCGGGCGACCCCTCGGGTGCGCTCCCGGGAGTCTACCCTGCTCGCGCGCTCCGCCAGCGATTGGCGGGTGCTGGTGTCAGAGTCTTCGCGGCCGCTGGAGCACGTGCTCGGAGAGGTTCGCGCCTGCCCGGAGTTCGTCGATCGTGCGCGCGAGCGTGGCCGTGGCCTCCGGATTCTGGATGCCGAGAAACCGGAGCCTCACGAGGTAGCCGGGGCCCTGCGTGATGCCAACGGCCACTGCCCTGAGTGCGGTCGCGATCGGCGTACTCGTGGGCGAGAGGTGCAGCAGCAACGGTTGGCCCTCCGCGATATTCGCCCCGCTTTGAACCATCGCACCGCTGAAGCTGATGTCGACGAGGATCGCCCGCTGCCTTCCGGCGACGTCCTTCCCGACGAATTCGAGCAGGACGGGCCGCCAGGAAACGTACCGGCGGTGCATGCGGCGGTTCTCCAGGCTCATTGGAGTGAGATTCGACCGAATCATCGCCGGCAATCAGGCGGGACGCGCCCGGCGCGCCGTCAGAAGGACGCCCTATGTGGGCTCCGCCACAAAGACGGGGATGGTCCGCGTGGTCTTGGCCTGGTAGTCGGCGTACGGCGGGAACGCGGCGACGGAAAGCTCCCACAGCCGCGCCCGCTCGGCGGCGTCGCTCACTTCGCGGACGCGCATCTTCTGCACTTCGGTTGCGTCGCGGATCTCGACCTCGGGGTTCGAGCGCAGGTTATAAACCCAGACCGGGTTCTTCGGTGCGCCGCCCATGGAACCGACGAGGACGTAGCTGGTGCCGTCCTTCACCTTCATCAGCGGGGTCTTGCGGATGGCGCCGGTCTTGTTGCCTGCATTGGTCACGATGATCACGGGCAGGCCGGTATCGCGCAGGGTCGTGGCGCGTGTGCCACCGGACGCTTCGTATTCTTCGACCTGCTTCCGTACCCATTCGACGGGACTCGGGATGTATTCGGGCATGGCGTCCTCCTCGCATGGCTGTAGTGCCCCGATCCTACGGGAAGTCTTGCTGCCAGCGCGACCGCCGCCCCTACGGGTCGAGGCTGAACGGCGGGTACTTGTCCGTGAGGAGCAGGAACGCGTACGCCTGCACGCGCAGCCCCCACCGGCCCACGCCAACGACGAAGTTGAACATGCCGCGCGGGTACTGACCGGTGAAGAGGATGGCGAACCACGCGATGATAATCACCACGATGGCTGCAATCCCGAGGAAGAACAGCACAATGTAATGTGGGATCGCAAGAAACCACTTAACGAGCGGCAGCCAGCGGTTCAGCTGCTGGACGGCCGGGTAGTCGATCTCGAGGTGCACGGCCTGTTCGTCCTCGGTGGACGGGTACCGGTCCGTCAGCAGGGCCATATAGGCGGTCACGCGGCCGCTGAACCGCGTGTATTCCCGGGCGAAATCGAACCACCAGCGCGGGTATACCTGCCTGAAGACGATCATCAGGAGCGTCGCGATGAAGAGCCCGCCGGTCACTCCCCCGGCGCTGGCCGTGAAGGTTTGGCCCGTGGAGCCACCTGCGCCGCCGGAGAGCGCGCCGATGATGATGGCGATCGGTATCATCCAGAAGATGCGGAACGCGCTGCTGAGCCGCTCCAGCTTGTCCGGATAGTCGATCTCAAGCCGTGCTGCGTACGTCTCTGATCCGGGCATCGTCATCATCACCCTCCTGCGTTGCCGGAAGTCTACGTCGAATGGGCGGGTTCGTGGCGAACGCCGGGCCGTGCTCATCGGGTCCTGTGTCCCGGCAGCCTCCCCTGCGTCCCGTCCCGTATAGTTCGGAGCCGGTGCAGGGCGCTCAGCGCGTTGTTCCGCTCATCGCACTGCCGGGAGGGTCGTTACATGAACCGCGTCAAAGACATGCTCAAGGCCGGCCAGACGGCGGTCGGGGTCACGGCCTCGCCCGCAAGCGAAGTGGCATTCCTCGCCGATTCGGGGTTCGACTTCGTCCTTTTCGATACACAGCACTCGCCGGTCGAGATCAAGGACCTGCAGGCGCCGCTCGCGGCAATGCGCGGCAAGAACGCGATCCCGCTGATCCGCGTAGGCGACAACCGCCCGGACCAGATCTGCTACGCGCTGGACCTGGGCGCGAAGGGCATCATCGTCCCCATGGTCAACAACAAGGCCGAAGCCGAGGCCATGGTGCAGTGGTGCAAGTACCCGTTCGAAGGCGTCCGCAGCTCCGCCGGTATGCGCGGCGAATGGGGCGACTTCAAGAACTATCGCGAGTACATGGACGCAGTGAACGAACAGCAGCTCGTTATCCCCATGATCGAGACGGTGGAGGCGCTGGAGGGAATCGACGACATCCTCAGCGTGAAGGGGATCGACGTCCTCCTCGTCGGCCCGTCCGACCTCTCGATCAACCTGGATGTGACTCTGGACTACACGAACGCGAAGTACCTGGCCGCGCTGGACCGCATTGGCGCGGCCTGTGCGAAGGCGGGCGTGACGGCAGGCATGTATTTCGTGCCCCCCGGCATCTCCCCGGCCGAGCTGGTCGCGAAAGGTTTCCGCTTCTTCACGATGCCCTGGAACGGCTGGGCGACAGAGGGGATCCGGGCCGGGCTCGCGGGCGTGCGATAGCTCACGGTTGGACGCGTCCGTCGTCTAATCCGGCGCCCAGACAATCGAGCACGGCTGCGACGGGAAATGCTCGACCACGGAATCCACGGTCACCTGCCCGTCGGCCGAGAACGTGACCGTGTGCGTATCGGAGCCGTTCCAGCTTCCGCGGACAAGCCCGATCGAGAACGTGAACTGCGGATAAGAGAACGTCCGCGTGTCGGAATAGCCGAACTCAGCCCACGTGACATTCACGCGTTCGCCGGGTTCGAGCTTCCCGTTGCCGTTGGTCTCTGCCCACCGATAGGTGCCCGTGCGCACGGGATTTGGCTCGAACGGGCAGTCGTTCGAGACCAGCGTCCCTCGCCACGACCAGCTCCCCGTGCCGGGGATGCTGACCGGGACGGGCGTCGCCGTCGGTGTCGGCGTCGGGTTGGGAGTCGGCGTCCGGGTCGGTGTGCTGGTTGGCGTCGCGGTCCGCGTTGGCGTTGCCGCCGGAGTCGCTGTGCGAGTTGGCGATGCCGTGGGGCTGCCGCCCGCAGCCGTCGTCCGCGAAGGAGTCGCGGTCGCTACGAGGGTCGGCGTTGGCGTCCGTTCAACAGACTCGCTTCCCTGCCCGCCCGATGCCTGCGGGCTACGCGACGGCGTGGAGCTGGCCCCGGAGGGCGGACTTCCCGCGGGCGGCGCGGCTGCTCCCCCGGGGGACGCGCCGGCGGCGGGCGATTCCGTGACCGCAGCCGCCGGCTGCTGGGGCCCGTCGTCGTCGTCGTCGCTGCCGCCGAAGACAACGCACATCCCACCCGCCAACGCGATGACGGCAGCCGCGGCGCCGAGCGTGCCCAGCACGATGCCACGGCGCAGCAAGGGCGTCCGGGCTGGCGCGGACGGCTGTGCCGCGACCCCGGCGTGCACGCCGCAGTACTGGCAGAAGCCCACGGCTTCCGGGTTGACCTGGCCGCAATGCGGGCAGAGCCACCCCGGCGGCTGTGTATCGAGAGGCAGGAGGCTGGAGGTGACTCGCGTCTCAGAAGTCGCTGCCACAGGCGGTGCGACCGCTGCCCCGCAGGCTGGGCAGAAACGCGCCGCCGCGGCCATACGGGCCCCGCACTCTTCGCAGAACATCGCGTCGCCTCCCCGTGGCGTGCGTGGAATGCCGGGCACACTCTAGCGCGTTTGGGAGGGCGCGGGGTGGTTCGGCACCGCGCCCTGAAATGCCAGCCGACAGGGGGAATCGTGCGGGCAGGTTGAGGATGAGGCAGGCGGCGTCTCTCGCGTTCCCCCAACTCGCTCCCGCTTGGTCACCCGGATGCCGTTGTAATTCCGGTCCCCGTGTGGCCACCCTAGAGAAGAAGATCTCGGCTGCTCTCGCACGGCTGCGGGAGCGCCGGAACTGGAGGCATTGTTATGAACCGCCTGAAGATTGGAGCCGCTCTGTTCCTGGCCGTGTCGGCCGCGGGCCTGCTCGGCGGCGGTGTCGAAACCGCCTCTGCACGACAACCCGCCGGCCCGAACCCCCGCGCCTGCGAACACCCGCCGCGCGCCAACCGGGATCATGGCCAGCAGCGAGCAGCTCCATCGGCCGTAAACTGCGTCATCGAAGAGCTGCCGGGGTTCTAGCAGGGGCCAGGCCTGACCGTCGCAGCGCGGCCCTCAGGAACTCGAATCGGGTTTGGCCTGAGTTCGCGCCGCGTGGCTGAGGTCGGTGCCATGACGAGGCCCCGGATGACACCACGCCGGGGCTTCCTCGGTGATTGAACGAAGCAGACCGTCGAGAGTCGGCGCAGGTCTCACACCACTCGCGGAACGCAGAGGGAGCTTCGTCGCAAACGGTCACGCTCGGCGGTCGACGAGCCCTCGGGAAACCCACCAGATCTGGGCCTATACTCCATGGCCTCAGTCCGTCGAAGACCGCCAGGGTCCAGCGCCGCCAGTTCATGAGGTAACGCGAGGACAGATGGTTGGCAGAGGCTACCGATGAACCAGGAGTCGGCCGAAAGGGTCACCCTCTCAGCACAAGAGATCGCTGAGCTAGATGCCTCCTACGATGCAGTGGACGAGAACAGGCGGCCCACGTCCTGGGGCTGGCTGGTTCACGAGCTTCGCGGAATTCGGCGGAAGGTGGAGTCGGGTGTTGTGGTGCAGGTAGAGGAGGGTCCGGAGTTGCGGTCATGGAGCGACTTCTACCAATGGGCCCATGGCCGATACCACTCCCTCGAGGATGGGTACGACAAATGGATCGGAGATGACCGGTAGCTGTCCAAGCATGCGATCAGCGGCAGACTGAGCTGCCAGGATATCGCTGGGCATCGCCGCTGATCCGGTTGTTGACCGAGGTGAGGCTCCGCGGGAGGGGCCGTAGTGATAACGCCGTGATGGCAGCGAGGGCGCGCGATCACCGTGGCGAGAGTGCATGGGAGTCGAACCCACCCCTCGCCGCGCTTGTCGCAAAATGCTTCCGCTTCTTCACCATGCCCTGGAACGGCTGGGCAACGGAAGGGGATTGGGCCGGGACTGGCGCGGGTGCGATCCGTCAGCAGTTGTCGCGACGCGCGACGGTCCCGACGCTTGTGATCGGGGCATAATGCAGCGATGCCCCCACCTGAGCGGTTCGGCCGGTACGAAGTCATCCGTGAACTTGGGCGCGGCGGGATGGCCGTCGTCTACCTGTCGCGTGACCCCCGTGTCGGGCGAGAGGTCGCCATCAAGGTGATCTCGGCTGACCTGGCCGGGGATGCTGAGTTCCGGAGACGATTCGACCGGGAAGCGCAGGCACTCGCTCGGCTGGAGCATTCGGCGATCGTTCCCCTCTATGACCACGGGGAAGAGGATGGCACGCCCTACCTGGTCTTTCGCTACATGGAGGGCGGGAGCCTGGCGGAACGGATAGCCCGTACAGGAGCATTGCCGCTTGAAGACGTGTCTGCCATTGCCCGGCGGGTCGGGGCCGCGCTGGACTACGCGCACGCACAGGGAGTGATTCACCGGGACATCAAGCCCGCGAACATCCTCTTCGACCGGAACGGCGAAGCGTGGCTGGGCGATTTCGGCATCTCACTGGCAGCGGAACGCACGTCGTCATTGACCAGCGCGGCATGGATCGGGAGTCCCGCGTACATGTCGCCCGAGCAGGCGGACGGGAAGCCGGCCACGGCTGCATCGGATATCTACAGCCTTGGCTGCACGCTGTTTGAGGCGATCACGGGACGGCCGCCTTTCACAGCGGAGAAGCCGGTCGCGCTGCTGTTGAAGCATCTGCAAGAGCCAGCGCCGAAAGCGTCGAGCGTCGGACGGAAAATCCCGCAGGAGGTCGACCGGGCGCTGCTGCGGGCGATGGCGAAGGACCCCGGAGAGCGGACACCGACCGGCGGAAAGCTGGCGGAGTCGCTCGGCCGGACCGCGGCGAGAAAACCTGTTGCCGAAGCGGTTCGCCCTCCAGAAGCTCAGGGGCATGGCTCCGTGGTGCCGACGATCGCTTCGGCAGTTGACACGGGGCCGATGCGCGGTGAGGGAACACGGGCTGTTCTGGGCGGCAGTCCGGTGCTGCAAACCGTCGCGCAGAATGAATTAGTTGTTCCGCCCACGGAGAGACGATGGCGAATCAGGTGGATGCTGGCGGGACTGATTGGGCTTGGACTTGCCGGGGCAGTGACCGCGTCAGTGTTCGCAATGGCGCGAGGGGCCGGAGACGACGAACAGAAGGCCAGCGTTGGCCAATCACCGAGTCCGACCGCAACGTTACGAAGCGAGACGGCCACAGTGACTTCGAGCCCCACGAAAGCGGTGAGCAGCTCAACGGCCACCGTTTCTGGAGCCGTTGGGGCTACGCCCACCCAGGAGCCGACGCCTGTTCCGCCGACGGCGACGCCTGACGTCGAGTTCGGACCGCAGCCGACGGCAACTCCGACACTGCAGCCAACAACCGCCCCAACTGCCACGCCTACCAACACTAGAATCCCGACAGTGACGCCGACCAAAACGAAGGTGGTGGCGCCGACTTTCACGCCGACAAGCGCGCCCCAAGTCGTCACCAATACTGTCTATGCTAGACGTGTGAGCTGTGAAGTTAAGCGAATCGGATTCAATGATGTTGTATACGACTATTCACAAAGTTTAATTTGCAATCTCGAGGCATTTCATTCTTTTCAGTGCACAGTTGGCGATACGATCGAATTTCTAATCACTTATTATGATGATAAGAAGAGCCTTTGGTCGGAATCCATTTCTCATGATTGTGAATAACAAAAAGTGGAACCAGAACTTCTAGTTAGTGACACACTGGCTGCATCACCGACGTTCGTCGCTGTGGCCATCTGGCGGGAGTGCATGGGAGTCGAACCCACCCCCCGCCGCGCTGGCGACGAGGCAACCGTTTTGAAGACGGCGAGGACCACCGGATCCCCTCCACTCCCATCTGAAGCCTACCGGCCACGCATCACGGGGTCACGCAGACGCCGCCGCTAGCCCTCCGCCAGCCGCCCGATTGCGCCGCCCTCCAGCCGGTACGTCGTCCATTCGTCCATCGCGACCGCGCCCAGTGCCTTGTAGAAGGCGATCGAAGGCTCGTTCCAGTCGAGCACGGACCATTCCACCCGCCCGCAGCCGCGTTCGACGGCAATCCGCGCCAGTTCGACGAGCAGGGCCTTGCCGTGGCCCCGGCCGCGCTGCTCCGGCTTCACGAACAGGTCTTCCAGCCAGATGCCGGGCTTGCCCAGCCAGGTGCTGTAGTTGTGGAAGAAGAGGGCGAAGCCGACGGGGCCATCGAGCGCATCTTCGGCGATGAGCACCTCGGCGTAGGGCCGTGGCCCGAACAGGTGCTCCGCCAGTTCCGCGGGGTCGAGGACGACCGCATCCGGCTCGCGCTCGTAGTCTGCGAGGCCGTGGATCAGCGCGATGATCGTCTCGAGGTCGTGGCGGGTGGCAGGGCGGACGGCCATCTCAGCGCGCCGGGATGTCGACGAGTTCGATGCGGGCGACGCTCGCGCCCTCGGCGGCGATGCGGGTGGTGAGCGACCGGCCGCCCATACCCGCACCCTTCAGGCGGTCGAGCATGGCGTTGGCGACGGTCCGTCCCGTGTCGTTCGTGCAAATTGCGGCGACGCTGCTGCCGGCGCCGCTGAGCCAGGCGGCGTGTGCCCCCGCCTCCTTCGCGGCCGCGAAGATGTCGAACAGTTGGGGGAAGAGCGCTGCACGCTGGCGCTGGTGGATTGCATCGTTCGTGGCTTCGTCCAGCAAGTCGAAGCGGTGCGCGGCCATTGCAGCAACGAACAGGGCAGCGCGGCCGATGTTGTGGACCGCTGTTTCCTTTGTATAGGACTCCGGCAGGACCTTGCGCGCTTCCTTCGTGGCCATGGGATGGTCGGGGATCAAGACGGCCACCTGGGCCTCGGCCGGGTAGGGCGAGCCGGTGTGCAGGTAGCCGCCGTTCGCGGAGATGCACACCTGGAGGCCGCCGAACATCGCCGGGCAGGCGTTGTCGCCGTGGCCTTCGAGGTCGGCGGCGATCGCCATGCATTGCGAGAGGTCCAGCGGCCGCTGT
This sequence comes from Dehalococcoidia bacterium, assembly GCA_050248655.1. Lineage (GTDB taxonomy): Bacteria > Chloroflexota > Dehalococcoidia > Tepidiformales > Tepidiformaceae > JAGQHB01. Next base: position 1,882,484 of record JBFWRY010000001.1, on the reverse strand, counting down.
TCCGCTTCGTTCGCGGCAAGGACGCCAGCGACTCGGGCGACCGCGCTGGCGCCGAGCCCCCGCCCCAGCGGGATGGATACGTTGTAGCGCGCGCGCAGCGGCGGCATCTCTCGCTCGATACGCTGGTAGAAGTGCCGCGCGGCCGTCAGCACCATCTTTTCGCCGACGTCTTCCGCCGGCGCTGGTTCGGGACCGCCGACGGTGACGGTAATTTCGGCGAACAGGTCCAGCGCGAGCCCGAGACAATCGAACCCTGCGCCGAGGTTGGCGCTGGTCGCGGGGACGCGGACGGTGATAGCGGTAGCCTGCATGACGGCCATCAAGGTAAGCGCGGCATGGCGTGGGGGCCAGCGGTAAGGGCCGTTTCCCGTGGGCTCGTTCCCGTTATCGGGGGCGATGGTATTCTCGCGAAGAGAGCCGGAACCGGCCCGGGCGTGTCCGTCACGCCGCAGTCTTGCCCCAGGAAACGCACCAGATGTCGAACCGCCAGGCTCGCCGCGAGCAGATGAAGACGAACCGTCAGCAACGGGCCGCGCAGCGCCCTGCGCCCCAGAAGTCCTCCGGGTCGCCACGGCGTGGCGGGGGTGGCGGCGGGCCGCTGCAGTCGTTGCTGGCCAACCCGTTCTACCTCGTCGTCGGGCTCGTCATCGTCGTTGGCGTTGCCGGGCTGATTGCCCTGTTCGCGCTTCGTGACGATGCCGACGCCGACGTCGCGAAAAGCCTTGAAGTGGCGCACGCGAACTTTCCTTCCGAGCTTGCCGATGGCGTGACGCTGGGCAAGGACGACGCGCCGATCAAGCTGACCATGTACGAGGACTTCCAGTGCCCCTTCTGCCTGAAATTCACGGCCGAACAGGAAGGCGAGATTATCGAAGAGTTCGTGAAGGACGGCCGGGTTCAGCTTACCTATAAACACCTGCCGATCCTCGGGCGCGAATCGCTCCAGGCTGCCCGTGGAGCACAGTGCGCCGCGGAGCAGGGCCGCTTCTGGGAATACAAGTACGAGATCTTCCACCTGCAGGCGAAGGAAGGGCAGCTTTCGAACGAAAAGCTCGATTCCGGCCGGCTATCGGACGACAAGTTGGGTGACTTTGCGGCAGCCGTTGGCATCGACCGCAACGAGTGGCAGCGCTGTTTCGAAGACGAGGAATCGCTCGCCGCAGTGCAGGCGGATGAGTCGGAGGCGCGCAGCTTCGGTCTTCGCGGCACGCCGGGCTTCGCCATCAACGGGCAACCGCTTGGCGGCGGTGCTCCTTCAAGCATCGACGGCTGGCGTCAGATCTTCGACCAGGTCCTGAACGCGACGCCAACCGCCACGGAGACGGGGACGGCGACGGCAGCGGCCACCGCGACGCCGACCCCCTAGCCCATGAAGAGTGTGCTGACGCCCCGCGTGACGCTGCCGCTTATTGTGCTGCTGATCGTGGGTCTCGCGGGCACCTCCGCGGCGCTGGCACTGCGCGACGACGGCGCCAACTTCGTGGTCGAAAGCTGCACGACGACGGACGACCCCGGCTGCAAGCTCCGCCAGGCTGTGCACGAACATGCCGACTTCGCGCTCTTCATCGATGGCCGGCAGTACGACTTCAACCAGCCGGACATGGTCTCGGAAGAGGGCGAGAGCGCGAACGACGTGCACCCGTACCTCCACATCCACCCGCCGCGCTTCACGGTCGTGCATGTCCACCTGAGCGCGAGCACGTGGGAAGAATTCTTCGATTCGCTGGGCTTCACGCTTAAGGACGCGACCATCTCCGGGGTCGAGCGGAGCGGCGCCTGTCTGACGATGCCCGAAGGCGTGAAGCACTGCGCCGGCGATGGCGGCAAGACGCTCCGCTTCTTCCGCAACGGCGTCGAGGTCGACGGCATCGCCGCCAACGAAATCCAGGACATGGAGCGTGTCCTCATTACCTACGGCGGCGAAAGCGAGGAGCAAATCCAGCAGCAGCTCGCCGCGGTGACCGACCAGGCCTGCGTGCCCGGCGGGTGGTGCCTTGACAGGGCCGTGCCGGGCGAGGTCGAAGCCTGTTCCGGCCGTGGGACCTGCGCGAGGTAAGCAGCGCCCCTTATCCCCGCCGACCTCGTAGTCGCGGCCGCCCCTGGCCGCGGGTCTCTGAAGGAAGCCACGCCACCACACATCACGCCAGGATCCCTCGCCCCCGGCAGGGGGAGAGGGGCGCTCCCGGGCGCATCGTCTATGCGTGCGTCACATTGCCGCGCTATCCTGTGCCTGCCCCGGCGGGGTCCTGGAGATTTGAATGATGCGGAAGCTACTGGTCCTCGGCGCGGCGATTGTCGCGGTGCTCAGCCTTGCGACGATCGCGCAGGGCACGGAATACGAATCCAGCCACGTCTGGTTCTTCGGAGATTGCGAGAACCAGTACGACAGCCCGGACTACGACAGTTCAGTCACAGGCGCCTCGTTCCTTGGCGGGGGCTGCCGCGGCATCGGCATCTTCAGTGGGGAGTGGGACAAGGAATCCATCGCCGGGTACGTGACCTACGAGGCGATGGAGGAGTTCGGCGGCTACTGGGAAGTTGATTACCTGAAGGCGATCAACATCTTCGGCGGGCCCCCGGTGACGGGCGCAACCTATGGCTGCGGGTCGCAGGATCCGTATTCCGTGACGTCGCAGGGCTTTGGCGGCGGGCTGTGGATCGCCATCTTCTCGGTGGAGCCATGTGAGCCCGAGGTTTGCGTGACGCCGGTTGAGACGCTGCTGGCGGTGGCGTACATCGACAACAACGAGTCTGACGGGGGCTACCAGCCGTGTGTAGACACGCTGATCGCAAAGCTCGTGGACCAGGACCTGAGCGGGACCGTGAACGCTGGCGACTTCGTCGTGACGGATCGCTAGCCGAAGGACTTCGCCGCAGCCGCAGTCGGCAGCTTCACGGTCGGGCTCCATACGGTAGCAGCCGTTACCGAGGCGACATCCACGCAGGTCTGGGTTCAGAACGCCAGCGGCGACCTGTTCCTGTGGACAGATGTCGCGACCGTTGAACGGTACCAAGAGGCAGCAGCCGGGAACGATCCGACATCGCTGTACCGCGACAGCTTCAATAGCGCATCAGTTGCCGACACGGTCCTCGTGGAGAGTCTCTCGCCTAGTGTGCCCGACGACGACGTCGCGCAGATCAACGGCTCGGACTCCTCCGACCAGGCCTTCGTCGACGTGGAGATCTTCGTGATCGACCTCTGTTCTGCGGACATCACAACGGCCTGCTAGGCGCCCTCATCCCCGGCCCTTCTCCCGCCGGGAGAAGGGTGTTCGGATCGTGTTCGTCGCGGCCGCGCCGGTCTGCGGGCTTCTGGGTGAATCAAAGGCAGTAACGCCATCGACGCGCACTCGGCGCGCCTCCGTTCGGCACCTTTCCTCGCCTGCCGACAATATAGTCATGATGATCGTCCGCCGGTTGCTTCCGCTCGTGCTGTTCGCGGCCGCCGTTTCCGCCGTCGTCACCGGTTGTTCCAGGCGCGATGCCGGCGCCGGCGAGGAATTCCGCACCACCGTCCCGGCGATCGCGTCCGATAGCTCAAGCCCGTCCGCCGGCGCATCGCCGGCAGCCTCGGCAACGGTCCCGCCCGGGCCGGCAAGTTGCGCGGCGCTCCCGGCCGACCTGAAGGTCGGCGCCACCGTGGTCCGCCAGCTCGTCGTGGACGGTGAGGCGCGCAGCTACCGCCTGCACCTGCCGGCAGGGATCACCACCGCGGCCGGGCTGCCCGTGGTGCTGAACTTCCACGGCCTCGGCAGCAGCGCGCTCGAACAGGAGATCTACTCCGGGCTCGTACCGCTCAGCGATAGCGAACGCTTCGTCCTCGTCACGCCCGATGGCACCGGTGTGCCGCGCGGATGGGCGGTCGCGCTCCTCGGCAACGGTTCCGAGGACGACCTCGACTTCGTCGACGCGCTCCTCGCGATGCTTGACCGCGAACTCTGCCCCGATATGGCGCGCGTCTACTCGACCGGGATGTCGAATGGCGCGTTCTTCTCGTCGCTCCTCGGCTGTGTGCGCGCCGATTCCGTCGCCGCGATTGCCCCGGTGGCGGGCGTCGCCTGGTCGGACGCACTGGACTGCGGCCGTCCGATGCCGATTATTGCTTTCCACGGCATCGCCGACGGTACGGTCCCGTTCGAGGGCGGGGACATCTTCGGCGTCATTCCCTACGCCGGCGCTGAACAGAGCGTCGATGGCTGGGCCGGGCACAACGGCTGCGCCTCCGAATCCAGCACGAAGCAGATAACCGAACACGTTTCCGAAGTGGGCTACGCAGGCTGTGCCGCTCCAACGCTTCTCTACGCGGTAGAAGGCGGCGGGCACACGTGGCCGGGCGCGATCCCGGTCTCCCGGCTCGGCCCGACGACCGACGAGATCGACGCCGCATCGATGATCTGGGCGTTCTTCGAGGACAAGTCGGTCCCTCGGTAGGCGTGGTAGAACTACCTTCGTGGCCATACGGCCACGAGGAGGCTCCCATGCAGGACTACGAACAGTACGACGCCCTCGGCCTCGCCGAGCTGGTGCGGACGAAGCAGGTGCGAGCGGAAGAGTTGCTCGATGCCGCCCTCGCGCGCACGGCCGCCGTAAACCCGAAGCTGAACGCGGTCGTGACCCTGCGCGAGGCGAACGTGCGCGCCGAGATCGCCGCGGGGTTGCCGGATGGTCCGTTCGCCGGCGTGCCGTTCCTCCTGAAGGACCTGCACGCGGGCATGGCCGGGGAGCCGCTGACCAATGGCTCCCCGTTCTGGAAAGACCTTGTCCCCGATCACGACAGCGAACTGGTGGCGCGCTACCGGCGCGCCGGGCTCGCCATCTTCGGCCGGACGGCATCGCCGGAACTCGGCCTCGCGCCGACGACGGAGTCGGTGCTCTGGGGGAACACACACAACCCCTGGAAGCCGGGCTATAGCTCTGGTGGCTCCTCAGGCGGTGCGGCTGCTGCGGTCGCGGCGGGCATCGTGCCCGTCGCCCACGCCACGGACGGCGGCGGCTCGATCCGCATCCCCGCATCGTGTTGCGGCCTGTTCGGGATGAAGCCCACGCGTGGGCGCACACCGGCGGGCCCGGACCAGGGCGAAGGCTGGGGTGGCATGTCGGCGGCCCACGTCGTCTCGCGTTCGGTGCGGGATTCCGCGGCATTCCTCGATGCCACGGCCGGGCCTGACGCCGGCGCCCCCTACTGGGCAGAGCGCCCGCCGCGACCGTTCCTCGAAGAAGTGGGCACTTCCCCGGGACGGCTGCGTATCGCCCTGCAAACCACGTCGTTCAACGGCGCGCCAACGCATTCCGACTGCGTCGAGGCGGCGCGTGCGGCGGCTGCGCTCTGCCGCGAACTCGGCCACGAAGTAGAGGAGACCTCGATCCCGTTCGACCAGGACGCCTTCCGCCGCGCCACCGCGCCCGTGATTGGCGCGAACATCCAGGCGGCTGTGAACGACCGCGTCCAGCAGCTCGGGCGCGACCCCCGCCACGATGAACTGTCCGCCGGGACCTGGCGCATGTACGAACTCGGCGCGACGCAGACGGCTGAAGACTACGTGCGCGGCATCCGCGCCATCCACGCAGCCGGACGCCAGGTGGGCGCATTTTTCGAACGCTTCGACGTGCTGATCACGCCGGCGATGGCGACGCCGCCGCTCGAACACGGCCGCCTTTCGCTCGACCGCGAGGACGTGAGCGGCTACATCGCCGACGTGATGATGGCCACCGGCTACTCGTCGCTGTTCAACGCGACGGGCCAGCCGGCGATGTCCGTGCCGCTCCACTGGAACGCGCACGGGCTGCCGATCGGCGTCCAGTTCGCGGGCCGTTATGGGGATGAAGCGACGCTGTTCCGGCTGGCGGCGCAGCTGGAAGAAGCCCGCCCGTGGCGCGAGCGGCGGCCGCAGTTGTGAGGCCGAGTTCGCCCATCCTGTCGCCTCGCTGCTGACGCCGGAGCTGTCGCCCACGCGCTAGACTCCCGCTCAACATCCCATGTCGGGGGCGTCGCATGGCCGCAAAACACGTGCTTTACGAACAGGACGGCGAGATCGTCACCATCACGATCAACCGGCCAAAGGTCCGCAACGTCATCAGTCGCCGGGTCTATTCGGAACTTGACGCGTTGCTCACGCGGGCCGACGACGACGACGGGGTGAAGGTCATCATCGTCGCCGGCGCGGGCGACCATTTCGGCGGCGGCCACGACCTCGGAACCGCCGAGATGCAGGAAGAGCTGCCGGAGTATCCGCGCGACATGACCCGCATGGGCCGTGTGAAGTCGATGGACCGTGGCGTCTACTGGCGGATGCACGACCGCTGGCGAAACATCGGCAAGCCCACGATCGCCATGGTCCAGGGCTACTGCATCATGGGGTCGTGGATGCTGGCCGCGGCCTGCGATATCGTCATCGCCTCCGAAGACGCGCAGTTTGCCGACCGCTCAGTGCGCTGGGGAGGCGCCCACCACGAGTACGCCACCCACTTTCTCGACCTTGGCATCCGGCGGGCGAAGGAGCACCTCTGGACCGGCGACTTCGTCGATGCTTACGAAGCCCAACGGGCCGGGCTTGTCAGCCGCGTCGTGCCCCGTGAGCAGCTGCGTGGCGCCACGGTGTGGCTCGCCCGCCGCATCGCCCTGAACGATCTGCTCGGCCTGAAACTCTCAAAGATGTCGATCAACCAGGCGGCGGACATCCTCGGCCATAGCGCCGCGGTCCGCGCCTCGGGCAACTTCTGGCTGATTGGTGGCTCCGGCAGCGGCGGCGAGCTTTCGCCCGGCGAGCGCGTCGCCTGGTCCAAGCTGCAGAACCAACGCTTCGACCAGCAGGCGAAGGAAAACCCGCCGCCGTGGGTGTGAGACGCGGCCGGCTGCCGGGGCGCGAGCCGATTCGAGCCGGTATCATCGCCGCCTGCGAAGGAGTATCACCATGCAAGAAATGACCGGGGGCGAGGGCGTTGTCGCCGCGCTCAAGGCGATCGGGGTTACGCACGTCTTTGGCATCGTCAGCGTCCACAACATCCCGATTTACGATGCCATCTACCGCGACGGGACGATCACGGCAATCGGCGTCCGCCACGAACAGGGCGCCGTCCACGCGGCCGACGGCTACGCCCGCGCCACGGGAAAGCTCGGCGTGGCCATCGTCAGCACAGGCCCCGGCACGGTGAACGCGATGCCCGGCCTTTTCGAAGCGCAGTTTGCCTCGTCGCGCGTCCTCCTGCTCACAGGCCAGGTCGACACGGTGTACTACGGAAAAGGGAAGGGCTTCCTTCACGAAGCGCCGAAGCAGATGGACTCGCTGCGAAGCGTCACGCGCCTCGCCGAGAGCGTCCGCCGCGCAGAGGACATCGGCGAGACTGTTGTCCGTGTCGCCCGCGACATCATGACCGGACGGCCGCAGCCCGGCGCGATCGAGATCCCGGTCGACCTGCAATATGCGAAGGCTTCGATCGACATCCCGCATGTCGAGGGCTGGCCACGCCCACAGCCCCCGCGGGAAGCCGTGGCTGCTGCCGCAGATGCGCTTTCCAAAGCGAAGCGCCCGCTGATCTGGGCAGGTGGCGGTGTGATCACCGCCGATGCCGCGGCGGAACTACAGCAGCTTGCCGAGTACCTCGGCGCCCCCGTCGTCACCTCCGTCAACGGCCGCGGAGCGATCCCCGAAGACCATCCGCTCGCGCTCGGCCCGCTCTCCAATGACCCGGCGATCGACCCAATCATCCAGGAAGCTGACGTCGTCTTCGCCGTCGGCACGCGCTTCCAGGGTGGTGCGACGCGCAACTGGACGCTTTCCATCCCCGGCAAGCTCATCCACCTCGACGCTGACCCTTCGGTTATCGGCCGCAACTATGCGCCCGGGATCACCGTCCTCAGCGACGCGAAGCCCGGCCTCGCCGCTATCCTCAAGGCGCTGTCCGGCAAGGCAGCGGAGCCCGAATACACAGCCCGTGCCCGCGCTGCCAGCGACACGGCCCGCGCCGCCATCCGCGAACAGATCGGGCCTGACTACGAGGCAATCATGGACGCGATGCGGGAGCTGCTGCCCCGGGACGGCTGCATCGTCCGGGACGCCACCGTGCCCGCCTATTTGTGGGGCAACCGCCTTGCGCCCATCCTCGAGCCGCGCACCTCGATGATGTCGACCTCGGCGGCGATCGGGCCCGGCCTGCCGCTGGCGATTGGCGCTGCGATTGGTAGCGGCAAGAAGACGGCCCTCATCCAGGGTGACGGCGGCTTCATGCTCAACCTCTCGGAGCTGGCGACGGCCGCGCAGTACAAGGCGCCCGTCATCGTCTGCGTCTTCAACGACGCCGGCTACGGCGTCCTTCGCAGCATCGAAGGGCGCACGTTCGAAGGGCGCCAGTTCGGCGTGGAGCTCGGTTCGCCGGACTTCGCGGCTATCGCGAAGGCGATGGGCATGCATGGCGAGGCAGTGAAGGGCGTGGACCAGTTCCGCGACGCCTTCGCCCGTGCGGTCGCCGCGCCCGGGCCGGTGCTGCTCGACATCGACATGAGCGTGCTCCAGCCCATGGGCGGCCTCGGCACTCCACCGCCGGTGGCGAAGAAGTAGGGCCTGCGGCTAGAACAAGTCCTCGCGGGCCCGGTTTCGTACGTTCCGTAACAAATCCGTCAAACGGCTGAAACACTTCCGTACCTTTGTACGTCTTATCTTGTGAGCACTGCAGCTATCGTATCGATAGCAAGGGAACGGCAGTCTCCTGGAGGAACGGAACGTGGAAACGAAGACCAGCGAAAGCACCAACGTCACCCAGGCGGCGGCGGACCATCCGCACCGCTGGATCATCGAAGAGCCGAGCGGCGCCACCAGTCGTGGTGTCTGCCGCAGCTGCGGGACCGAGAAGGTCTTCCGTAATTGGCTCGAAAGCTCCGATTTCATCACCAACACCGAACACCGCATGGCTGCCTGAGTCAGGCTTCGCGGCGAATGCAGCATTGGCCCCGGCCGGGGAAGGTCTTGACCCTCTCCGAACCGGGGCCTCACCCGCTATTGGCGTCTACTGGCGCGGCCGGGAACATGGGCAGATGACACGCAAACTCCTGCTTCCCGCATTGGGCGTTGCGCTGCTCGCCGTTGGTGCGCTCGCTGCCGCGTGCGGTGGCGACGACGATTCGAACGACCCGTCCGCCACCGCCACGACTCCTGGCAGCCCCGCCGCGAGCGCATCAGCGACCGGCACGTCCGGCACCGCGACGGCAACGACGGGCACGCCAGCGACCGGCACCGCGACGGCAACCGCTACTGCCACGCCCGAGGAACTGATCCCCTTCGAACTCCCGGGGTTCACCTTTGAGCAGCCCGCCGGGAGCGACGTCGGCGTCGTCTCCATCAAGGAAATCCGCGCCGCCCGCAACGCCACATTCGACCGCATCGTGTTCGAGTTCGAAGGCGACAAGATCCCGGGCTACCGCGTCGGCTACGTGACGAACGTTGATGCCTGCGGTTCCGGCGAACGCGTGGATGTCGTGGGCGAAGCGAAGGTCGCGATCGTGCTGATGCCTGCCCAGGCACACACGGATGCCGGCGAACCCACCGTGCCGCGCGAGGTACCGCTTGAAGGCATGACCGTGGTCCGTGAGCTGCGCGGCTATTGCGACTTCGAAGCGGACGTTTCGTACGTCGCCGGCCTCGGTGGCGCGCGCCCCTACCGCGTGTTCGAACTTCAGTCCCCCGCCCGTCTCGTGATCGACTTCGGCCACTAGGGTGGCGCTCCGTAGCCGGTCGGGCCCTTCCGGCTCCCACGCGCCGGGCGTATCGTTTCGCGGCTGGAGGTTGCTATGAAGGTTGGGTTGCTGCAGTTCTTTTCGTGGACCGGCCGGGTGCCCGTCTCGACGGTGTACGAACGGGCGATGGACCGCGTCGCGATGATGGAGGACAGCGAGTTCGATTGCATCTGGCTCGCAGAACACCACTTCACGAGCTACAGCGTCTGCCCATCCGTCACGCTCATGGGTACCCACATCGCTGCCCGGACCAAGCGCCTCCGCATCGGCACGGCGGTGACGCTGAACGCCTTCTATAACCCCCTCCGCCTGGCTGAGGAGCTCGGCATGCTCGATGTCTTTTCGAACGGACGCTTGAACTGGGGTTCCGGGCGAGGGTTCGACCAGACGGAGTTCCGCTCGTTCAAGGTCGATGTTGCCGAGAGCTACGATCGCTTCCGGGAGGCAGCAGATGTGGTCCGGGCGGCATGGTCCGGCGAGCGCTTCAGCCACCACGGCCAGTACTTCGACTACGACGACGTCATGGTGCTGCCAAAGCCGCAGCAGGAGCCGCACCCTCCGATCTGGCTGGCCGCCTCCTCTCCCGATTCTGTGCGCAAAGCGGCCGCGGACGGCTATTCGATCCTGATGGACCCGCATGCCGCGAACGGCGAAATCGCCCTCAAGCGACGCATCTACCAGGAGGAGATGGAGGCGCACGGGCATTCGGTGGAGGGCCGCGACCTGCCCATGGCCCGTTACATCGCGGTCGGCGCGACGCATGAAGAGGCGGAAGCCGTTGCCCGGCGCAGCGCCGAATGGACCGTTGGCTCTTATATGAAGCCCCAGAAGGCGACCCCCGGCGCCCAGGTCGGCGCGGTGCCCGGCTTCGAACGCGATCCGGACATGGACCCGGTGGAACGCTACCTCCGCGACGTCGCGATCTATGGCACCGCATCCGAGGTCGTGGACCGGCTGAAGGAACTCGAAGTCGAGATCCCGATGAACTACCTGATGATCGCGCCGATGAGCCAGGATACGTTCGTGCACTTCACGAAGGACGTGCTCCCGAAGGTTGTGTAGGGGGCTAGTGTGCCGTCTGCAGCAGGTTCACGAGTTCCTTTGCGATAAAGATCTGTCCGCGTTTGGATCCGGTGATCTCCTCAATGATGCCAACGTTCTCCAGTGTGGCGATTGCGTTGTAGGCGGTTTGGGGCGCGACTTCTAGGAACCGCTTGGCGGCAGCTGGATCGAGGCCGATGACCTCGTGGACGTAATCCGAGAGCCGATGGGCATTCTGGCTTGCCTTGGCTGCGGTGAGTCGCTCGTGCCAGTCTTTCCCCAGAGCGATGATCTGGCTCGCAAGCTGAACCCCGGCGGTCGCCTCAGCAGTGACACCGGAGAGGAAGTACTGGAGCCAGGAGAGCCAATCGCTTCGGGCACTGACGCCGAAGAGGAGGTCGTAGTACCGGGATCGGTCACGCTCAAAGAACGGGCTCAGGTAGAGGAGAGGGTGGTCGATTTGGTGACGAAGGGCGAGCAGCAAGGGAATGAGCACTCGGCCGACCCTGCCGTTTCCGTCGAGAAATGGATGGATGGTCTCGAATTGGTAGTGGATGAGGGCGACCTCGATGAGAGCGGGAAGTCCGGAGCTCGGGTCAGCTACGAAGCCGAACAGCTGGTCCAGCAGCACCATGGCTTCGCCAGGCGGAGGAGGCACAAAGCGCGCGTCTGCGGGGTGATTGCTTCCGCCGCCTATGTGGTTTTGCACGTTCCGGAACTCACCGGGAGTTGAGAAGCGTTCACCGCGTGCGCCGGTCATGAGTTGCTTATGGATCATGCGGACGAGGTGCGGTGTGATGCCCTCTTCGCGAACGTGGCGCAGCCCGAACTCAAGGGCAAGCACGTAATTGTGGACTTCGCGTGTCTCGGGGCTCCCGATGCGATGACCTCCGGACTCGAAGGCTACGAGGTCGGTGAACGACGTGTGAGTGTCCTCGATCCGAGAGCTGGCGATTGCCTCGCGCCGGGCGTAGGGTCGAACGAGCAAGGCAGGGTTGGGCAGGAGTCGACCTAGTCCTGCGAGCTGCCCAAGCTGTAGGCTCGCCTCGGAGAGAAGGTTCGAAAGATTCGCTAGGTCGACCGGATCGAGTGGCGGTGGCAGCGACGACGGTATGAAGCAGGCGTATGGCCGCCCGTCACGGGCCGGCTGGTTGGTGATCGAACCTGCGGGCTTTGTGAACCTGGAGGGATCCATTTCCAATCTCCTGGGCGGAACGAGAATAGCCAGTCAGGACGCCCATCTCGCTGGAATAGCGTACTCCATCTAACATTTGTTATTCTAACCAACGAACCACTATTAGAATAGTTGATCAGGGGACTCTTCCGTGTTGGAACAGCTCACCACCTCAGCCTTTAAAGTTTTCGGCCGATTTCTTTCATCAGCCTGTCCGCCGTGAAAATTCCTTTAAACCGATCACCCCTCGCGCCGTTTAGCCGGTGAACCCGCTCCCAACCACCGCCTCCACCTCCACCTCGATCAGCATCGCCGGGTCGATCAGGCGCGAGACCTCGACCATCGTCGCGGCCGGCTTGACCATGGCGAACACCTCGCCGTGCGCGCGGCCGAACTCTTCCCAGCGGCTGATATCGGTCACGAACATCCGCGTGCGGACGACATCGGCAAGGGTCGCGCCGGCTTCGGTCAGGGCAATGGCAATAGTCTCGAAGCAGCGCTTCGCCTGCCCATAGGCGTCGCCCGGAGCGAACACGCCGCCGCCCGGGAGCGCCGCCGTCGTGCCCGCGACATACACATGGTCGCCCACCCGCACGGCGCGGGAGTAGCCGACAACGTCTTCCCACGGTCCGCCGGAAGAAATGTTCTGTCGTGTCATCGTTCGTTCTCCTCCGCTTCCCAGAGCGCTCGCTGGGCCTCGGCCGTGGCGGCCGCGCGTGCCGCCGGGAGCGGTAGCCCCAGGTGGCGGTAGGCAGCCGGCGTCGCCAGCCGCCCGCGTGGTGTCCGTTGCAGGAAGCCGAGTTGCAGCAGGAACGGTTCGTAGACATCCATGATCGTATCGGGGTCTTCGCCGATCGAGGCCGCGATCGTGTCGAGCCCAACGGGGCCGCCATCGAATTTCGAAACGATGCAATCGAGCACCCGGCGGTCAGTCTCGTCGAGCCCGAGTTCGTCCACGTCGAGCAGTTCGACGGCCGCGCGGGTGGCGTCCAGCGTGACGGTGCCGTCGCCCCTCACCTGCGCGTAATCGCGTACGCGGCGGAGGATGCGGTTGGCGATCCGGGGGGTGCCTCGCGACCGCGAGGCCACTTCGTACGCGGCGTCCGCCGGGATTTCCATGTCGAGGATCTGCGACGAACGGCGGACGATTGTCGCCAGCGTCTGCGCGTCGTAATACTCGAGCCGGTAGACAGAACCGAAGCGGTCGCGAAGAGGCGCGCTCACCATCGAGTAGCGCGTGGTCGCCCCCACCAGCGTGAAGCGCGGCATCGCCAGTCGCACGGAGCGAGCGCCGGGCCCTTTGCCGATGACCAGGTCGAGCGCGAAGTCTTCCATCGCCGGGTAGAGGATCTCCTCCACGGAACGGGACAGCCGGTGGATCTCGTCGATGAAGAGGATGTCATGTTCGCGGAGGTTGGTGAGGATTGCGGCGAGGTCGCCCGGGCGCTCGATCGCGGGACCGCTCGTCGTGCGGATGGAGACGCCCATCTCGTTCGCGACGATGTTCGCCAGCGTGGTCTTACCGAGTCCGGGCGGACCGTAGAACAGGAGGTGGTCGAGCGCTTCTTCGCGCAGCCGCGCCGCTTCGATCGCGATTCGCAGGTTTCCCTTGGCGCGATCCTGGCCGGGAAACTCGTCGAGCGCACGCGGCCGCAAGGAGACTTCGACATCGGTGTCGTCGAGCGTGACCGACGGGGCCACGAAACGGTCTTCGCCGGCAGGCATTGGGCCGAGTATACCGCACGGATGTTCTGTACGAGGCGGCGCTAATTGCTGGCGCGACTACCGTTCACGCAAACGCGACATGCACTGCGCGTTTGCGCCGGTTCGTCAGTCTTCCTTCCCCTAGACTTGTCCTGTGTCCGATGTCCATCTACTGACTGACATGGCGCTTGCGTTGAGCGTGGCGCTCGTGGGGGGCTTGCTCGCCCGCCGCGTCGGCATGCCGCCCATCATTGGCTACCTCTTCGCCGGGGTCATGATCAGCGGTTTCACGCCCGGACCGAGTGTGGATACCGCTACGATCCAGCAGGTCGCCGAACTGGGTGTCATCTTCCTGATGTTCGGCATCGGCTTGAGTTTCGAATTATCCGACGTCCGTGCGGTCGGAAAAGTCGCGGTGCCAGGTTCCATCGCGCTGCTCTCGATGATGACGGCCATCGGCTTCGGCATCGGCACGCTCGGTGGATTTCCATGGCAGGCTTCGCTCGTCCTCGGTTTCGCGATGAGCGTCTCCAGTTCGGCGGCGCTGTCCCGGGCCCTGATCAATCGCGGGCTCATTGGTTCCGTCGTCGGCAACGTCGCGATCAGCTGGTCGGCCGTCGACGATCTGGCGACCGTTCTCATTCTCGCCATTGTCCCGGCGCTCGGCGGAGATCATCTCTCGATCGCCGACCTCGGGTTCAGCATGGTCAGGGCAGGCGCCTTCGTGAGCCTCATGCTGGTCGTGGGCCCGCGGCTTGTCCCGCCGGCTCTGAGGTTCATCGCGGGCCTCGGCTCGCGCGAACTCTTCATCCTTGCGGTCGTCGTCCTGGCGCTCGGCATCGCGAATACAGCGACGCTCTTCGACGTCTCCGTCGCGTTGGGCGCGTTCGTCGCGGGCATCGTGCTCAGCGAAACTGAGTTGGGCCACCAGGCGACCGCGGACGTGCTTCCCCTGCGCGACGCCTTCGCCGTGCTCTTCTTCGTCTCGGTGGGCATGTTGCTGGACCCGGCGCGCGTGCTGGACAGCGGCTGGGTGATGCCTGCCGTGGTTGCCGCCGTCGTGCTCGGACGCGTGATGCTGGTGGTTGGCATCTTCGCGCTGTTGCCGTATTCCGGGCACCAGGCACTGCTGATTGGTGTCAGCCTTGCGCAGGTTGGGGAGTTCTCGTTCCTCATTGTCGAGGGGGCGATGGCCGATGGGGTCATCGGCGAAGACGTCTACAACATCGTCCTGACGGCGGCCGTGCTTTCGCTGATCTTGAACCCGCTCCTGTTCCGGCTGGTGCCTCGCGGAGAGGCGTTGCTCGCCGGCAGCGGCCCCCTCTGGCGTGCGCTTCGCCGCGGCGGCGCCGTCCCCGAAGGGCCTGTTGGACTCACGGGCCATGTGGTCATCGTCGGATACGGTCGTGTCGGCGAACTCATCGGCCACGCCATGGACAGCGCCGGCGAGAAGTACGTCATTATCGAGGAAGGACTGGAACTCGCCCGGCTCCTCACCCGTGCGGGGCGCATCGTCGTCTGGGGCGATGCCGCCACGGCCAGCGTCCTCGAACGCGCGGCCATCGATACCGCACGGCTCGTCGTCATCTGTCTCCCGGACGGCGCCTCGACCGTGCTGGTGCTCGCGAACGTGCGCCGTATTTCTGCCGACGTGCCCATCCTTGTACGCGGCCACGATAGCGAAGATTTGCAACTGCTCCGCAGCTACTCCGTCAGGGATGTGGTCGTCCCCGAGTTCGAGGGCGGCCTCGAGCTCATGCACCAGTCGCTGCTCGCGCTGGGCTTTTCGGAAGACGACGCCGAGGGCTACCGTCTCGCCGTCCGGGACGTGCACTACGGCGCGGCGGCACAACACGAGACGGTCCACAACCGCTGATGCTGTCTCTCGCCTCCCCGGGGGGAACTCCTGGCGGTCCCCGGTCGTCGTACCCTGTAGTCAGTCGTGGAGGTTGGCATGCGTTGCTTGCTGATGTTTCCTGGTGCGCTCATCGCGCTCGCGCTCTCGGGCGTGGCGCTCACATCCTGTGGGGACGATGACGTGTCAGCGTCCGTAGTTCTGCAATCCGATGCCCCCCGGGCTCCTGCAGATTCCGCCATGACCGCTGGCGCCTCGGAAGCGCTGGGGTCGTTTTCGGCCGATCTCTACGGCGAATTGCGGGGCGAACCGGGCAACCTTGTCTTTTCGCCCTACAGCGCCGCAATTGCGTTGGCTATGACGCGTGCCGGGGCGACAGGCGACACCCTTTCGCAGATGAGCGCGGTGCTCCACGCGGACGAAGCAGGGGACCTCGATGCCGGGTTGAACGCGATCGACCAGTCACTGGCGACGCGCCCGGGCGAGTACCGGTGGTTCGATAAGACGGTGGAGCTCGAGCTGGCCACCGCGAACCAGCTCTTCGGCCAGGAGGACTACCCGTTCACCGATACGTTCCTGGACCGGCTTGCCACGCAGTACGGGGCAGGAATGCGGCTGGTGGACTACATAAAGGAGACCGAAGCGGCCCGTGACGCGATCAACAGCTGGGTTTCGGACCAGACGAAGGAACGAATCCCCGAGCTGATCGCGGAGGGCGTGCTGAACTCCGATACACGCCTGGTGCTGACCAACGCCATCTACCTGAAGGCGCCCTGGATGAACAGATTTGAAGCGGATGCTACGAAAGAGGAGCCGTTTACGCGGCTGGATGGCAGCACGGTGCAGGCGCAGATGATGCGCCAGTCGGAGCAGCTTCGGTACGCAAAGGGTGAGGGCTTTGAAGCGGTGGAGCTGCCGTACATCGATGGGTCGCTGGCGATGCTGGTCGTGGTCCCGGACCTTGGCGAGTTCGAGGCGGTCGAGGCAGATTTCAACGCGCCGGCGCTTTCCCGGATCGTTGATGACCTCAAGGTCGCGCAGGTCGAACTTGGATTCCCAAAGTTCACCTTCCGCACGCAGGCGAGTCTCAAGAAGGCGCTGATCGCGATGGGGATGCCGATCGCCTTCGAGCCCGGAGCAGCCGATTTCTCCGGCATGAGCCCCGACGGCAAGAATCTCTTCATCCAGGACGTGGTCCACGAGGCGTTCATCGCCGTCGATGAGGATGGCACGGAGGCGGCAGCGGCGACGGCGGTGGTTGTAGGCCGGACATCCGCGCCCGTGGACATCGTCAAGCTGACAGCCGACCGGCCCTTCCTTTTCTTCATCCGCGATAACGAGACCGGAGCCGTGCTCTTTATGGGCCGGGTGGTCGATCCGGCGGCGAAGTAGCGGCCGGACTACTCGCAGAGGTCCTCCAGGCCACCGCGATCGAGGATTCGGATCTCGCGACGGCGGACATCGATCAGGCCGTTCGATGCGAGACGGCCAAGCGCCCGCTGGGCTACATCGGGGACTGTGCCCAGCCGTGCTGCCATCTGCGGCATCGTCAGCCATCGGGGACGGTACAAAGCATCCCCTTCCGCTTCGTCCAGCAGCAAGCGTGCAAGGCGTCCGGCTACCGTGCGGAGCGAAAGGTCGGCGACCAGCTGCACGAGCACGACGAGGCGGTCCGCCATGGCGCCGATGATGCGCTCTGCAAATTCCGGGTCGCGCCGGGCTACCTCCGAGATCGCCGCCCGAGAGATGACCCACGCAGAGCTCGGTTCGAGCGCCACACAGCTCGCCGGGCTCGGCCTCGGTGCGAAGACGGCCACCGTATTGAACGCTTCCGACGGGCCGATGAACTCCAGTGACTGCTCGCGGCCCTGCGCTGACATCTTTACGATCTTCACGTAGCCCGATTCGAGCACGAAAAGCCCCGGCGAAACCTCCCCCTCGTCGAAGAGGGTTTCGCCCAGGGCGTAGGTGCGGAGCTGCGCACCTGCTACAAGGGCCTCGAGTGCGCCTGGTCCGAGCTCGCTGAAGAGCGGGACAGTGGCCAGTCGCTGGGCCAACGTGTCGTGCCCCGGTTCGCCGTTCACCGGGGCATCGTAGTCGTGGGTTCGTGCGGCGGCGATCTCACATAGTCGAAAGCGACTTAAGTCAGCGAATTCGCCGCCCCTGAAGTCGATGATGGTTGTACAAAGGGGGATCTGCGTGATGACTTCAGATGGCAGTGCGTTGGACAGGTGGGGGCGTTTCGCAGTGCGGAAGCGATGGTGGGTCGTTGGCGCGTGGGTGATCGTGCTCGTCGTGATGGCGGGGGTGATGCGGATCGTTTCCGAAGGGACGAGCAATAACCTCGACCTCCCGGGGTCGGAATCCCAGCAAGCCGTGGATGTGCTGCGGACATCGTTCCCGGAACGCTCGGGTGACTATGCGGATGTTGTCTTTGCCGCGCCGGCAGGCATCAACGATCCCGCAGCCCGTCCACAGATTGAAGTTGCGGTGGCGAGCCTGGGCGAGATCCCGGGTGTGACGAGCGTCGTGTCGCCGTTCGCGCCCACCGGCGGGATCATCTCCAGGGACGGCACGGTGGCGATTGCCCGTGTCCAGTTCGCCGAACGCGCCGACGATGTGCCGGGCAGCAGCGCGGCGATGCTGGAAGAGATCGCAGCGAAGGCTCGGTCGGAAACGCTCTCAGTGGAGATCGGTGGCCCCGTGCAGGACGCGCAGGAGCGCGAGGGCCCGAACGAGTCCACCGTGCTCGGACTGATCGCCGCGCTTGTCATCCTCTATGTGCTTTTCCGCGTAGTGATCCCGACGATCCTTCCCATCGCCAGCGCGATGGTGGGCCTCGCCATCGGGTTCTTCGTGATCTTCTCGATGACGGCGGCGATCGACCTCAGCAAGTTCGCTCCGAATATCGCCGCGATGCTGGGGCTCGGTGTTGGCATCGACTACGCACTGTTCATCGTGGCCCGCTACCGGGAGAACATCCGTCACGGACAGGAACCGGAACCTGCCGCGGGGCTCGCGCTGGCAACCGCCGGAAAGTCCGTCGCATTTGCCGGCGGCGTCGTGGTGACATCGCTGCTCGGACTGTCTCTGATGGGCATCCCGTTCGTCGGCTGGATTGGGTTTGCGGCCGCCGTCATGGTCGGGATCTCCGTCGTCGCTGCGTTGTCGCTCCTGCCGGCGCTACTGGGAATCGCGGGGAAGCGTGTGGTGCGGAAGCATGCGATGGTCGCCGCCGGTGTTGATTCGGTCGATTCCAGTCCCTGGTACCACCTTGGCCATGCCATCATGCGGCGTCCGTATGTGTTCCTTGGCATCAGCTCACTCATCCTCATCGTGCTCAGCATTCCTGTGCTCGACATGCGCCTTGGTTCGGCCGATGCCGGGAACAACCCTGAGTCATCGACGACGCGACGAGCCTACGACCTGGTCACCGAGGCGTTCGGCGCAGGCATGAACGGGCCGCTCCAGGTCGTGCTTGATGGGGCAACACCCGAACAGGCCTGGGAAGTCCGGCAATCGCTCGCTGCAACCCCTGGTGTGGCCTCCGTGAGCGAGCCGCTCGTCAACGGCTCCGGCGACGTGGCCGTGTTCTCCATCGTGCCGGCCACGTCACCCCAGTCCGAGGCAACGACGAGCCTCGTCCACGATCTTCGAAACAACGTACTGCCGGCCGCCGTTGCCGGGACGGACATCGTTCCGTTGGTCGGTGGCGCGACAGCCCGCGGCATCGATATCGCTGACCGGATCTCGGCGCGTCTGCCGCTCTTTTTCGCCCTGGTTATCGGGATCAGCTTCGTCCTCCTTGTGGTCGTGTTCCGGTCGCTCCTCATCCCGCTGAAGGCAGCGTTGATGAACCTGCTATCGATTGGCGCCGCCTACGGGTTCGTGGTGGCGGTATTTCAGTGGGGATGGGGCCTGCAACTGGTCGGGGTGGATTCCGCCGGCCCGGTGGAATCGTTCCTGCCGATGATGCTGTTCGCCGTACTGTTCGGGCTCTCCATGGACTATGAGGTGTTCCTCGTGAGCCGGATCCACGAGGAGTACCTGCGGACTGGCAATAACGCTGTTGCTGTCGCGCGTGGCCTTGCGGCGACGGCCAGCGTGATCACCGCCGCTGCGACGATCATGATCGTGGTCTTCCTGAGTTTTGTGTTGAACGATCAGCGCGTGGTGAAGGAGTTCGGGCTGGGGTTGGCCGTGGCCGTCTTTATCGATGCAACGGTCGTCCGCCTCATGCTGGTGCCGGCCACGATGGAACTCATGGGCCACTGGAACTGGTGGCTGCCTTCCTGGTTGGGCCGCCTTATCCCGCACCTCTCGCTCGAAGGCGACGAGCCGGCTGCGACAGTGGCGAAGTAGCGGCCGCTACCACCAGTCCCGGCGCTTGAAGTACCACGCCATGCCGGCTGCGAGCCCCACGATCGCGGACATCATCAGCGCAAAACCCCAGTTGCTGTGCAGTCCGGGCACATTGTCGAAATTCGTGCCAAAGATCCCCGAGATCACGGTGCCGGGAAGCGCCAACGCGGCGACGACGGACAGGACTTTCATGACCTCGCTCATGCGGTTATTGAGCGAACTGAGGTAGGTGCTGAGTCCCATCTCGGCGTCTTCGCGGACGCCTTCGAGTGCGAGGTCGATGCGCACCAGGTGGTCGTAGATGTCGCGGTAGTAGATACGGTTGGCATCGTGGATGTAGCGAAACTCGCCCCGGCTGAGCCGCTGGATGACGGTGAGCTGGGGGATGAGCAGCCGGCGCAGCCGCCCGGCTTTCGCTCGCAGTTCGACGATCTCCCGGCTCTGGCGGCTGCGCGGGGCCCGGAGGATGTCGTCTTCGATGTCGTCGAGCTCTTCGCTCATCGTGTTCGCGGCGGGCAGAAAGCCATCCACCATGCGGTCGACGATCTCGTAGAGGATGCCATCAGGCCCGGGCCGGAACTGGATGCCCGAGGAGAGCGCGTCCAGCACGTGGTCTACCTCGGGCAGCGGCTCATCGGAATACGTGATCAGAAAACGATCGCCGAGAAAGACGTCGAACTCCTCGGTGCCGTTCTCCGCCGCTGGTTCGGGCGAAACGAAGACGACGAAGAGGTGGTCACTGAATTCGTCGATCTTGGGGGCGTGAATCTGGCTGGAAAGGCAGTCTTCGACCGCCAGCGGGTGGAGCCCAAACCTGTGCTGCAGGCCTTCGAGCTCCTCCGTTGCCGGGCGGTCGATACTGAACCAGGTGTACTCGGCATTGGGAAGATCGCCTTCCGTCCAGTTTCCCCCGGCAAACGACCAGCTACGCATCCGGGGGATGGTAGCGCAGCAGCGCCATCTACGGCCTTCCCCGCGCCGCCTGTTGTTTGCCGCTGCGCAGTACCCGGAAGATAGTCCGCCGCGAAAGCCCGAACATCTCCGCCAGGCGGTCGACGGGCATGCCGTCGCGCTCGGCCAGCCGCAGGATGCTGGCATCGCGGCCCGTACGCAGCATGCCGGCGGCCCCGGCCGGGTCGTCGTAGCGGCAGCGTGGGAGAGGGCAGTGCAGGCAGGATGGGTACAGGTCGCAGCCGGAATCGCGGTATTCCAGGTTCTCCGGCAGGGCATCGATGCGCGGTTTCCGCGCCATCAGGGTAAGTGTTTCCATTGCGTCACCTCCGACCGTTCCGCTGTGGAAGGAATAGGGTACGGAGGAATGTAGAACAAATGTTCTATCTTGATCAATACTCCGGCCGGTCATGTTTCCGATCCCGTCAGGGGTTGGTCGACCGCGACAGAAGCTGGCGCGTGGCGTGGGACAGGCATTCCCCGTAGTCGCGGTCGCCCCTGGCCGCGGGACTCTGAACCATGTGCGGGTAACAGGCAGAGTGCGTCGTCCGGATCGCCGGGCTCGGTCCGGGCAGCCCGCGGCCAGGGGCGGCCGCGACTACGGGAGTGTGCGGGCAACTGGCAAAGGGCATCGTTCGGATCGCTGGTCTTGGTCCGGACAGCCCGCGGCCAGGGGCGGCCGCGACTACGGGAGCCTCGCCCTACCGCTACTTCAGCAGCGGCACGATCGCCCCGAACACCGCCTTCGCGGCGGCTTCGCCCTCCGCCTTCGTCAGCAGCTTCGCCAGGTCTTCCTGTGAGCGAGGCGACGCGCCTTCTCGCGCAAACACCTGGATGGTCGTGAAGACCGTGCCATCGTGGTACCAGGCCTTGTACTGAAGAGCCGTCGCGCGGGAAGTGCCGCTGCTGTCGGTCTTTTCGACATAGCTGACCGCATAGGTCGAAAGCCCGGTGCGGCCCGCAGCCAGCGTGACGGGGCCAAATTCGAACACCAGCGCCGGGTTTTCGATATGGACCTGCGACAGGTCGAGCTTCAGGTTCTGCTGCTTGGCGGGCGTGTCGTATTCGGCCGCGTCCAGCTTGCGGCAGATGAACGGGTCGCATGGCGCATAGGTGACGAGCACCAGGGCGACCGCTCCGCCGGCTGTCTTCGTGTTGGACTTGTAGGTGACGGTCGCGCCGGCGGGGATGATGCGCGCGTCCGAACGCGTGAAGCCCGGCACCTCCGTCGCGATCAGCGCCTCGAGGTCCGCAGCCGCTGGTGTGCCGGCAGCAGCCGTGGTTGTTGAACCGGTGGCGGCCGTCACGGTCCGTTCGGCGGCAGGTCCGTCGTCATCGTCGCCTCCACAGGCGGCCACCGCGAAGGCGGCGCCGAAGACGACGAGGGCGAACGGCAGGGCGCGGAAGCGAAGCATGGATCGATGCTGCGGCCACGGGACCGCACGCTCAAACGGGAGAAGGCCCGGGCCTAGTGCTGCCCCTTCGCCTTCGCGACCGCCGCGACCGCCTGCTCGTCGCCTTCCTCCTCTGTGTTCTCGTCGCCGGCCGCCTCTTCGTCCTTCTTGTCGTCCGGGCGCGCCGGGCGGCGGATGGACCAGCGCCGGAACTTTTCGAGGATCGGCTTGTCCTGCGATTCGATGTTCTTCAGGAACTCTTCGCGCGTGCGCCCGCCGATCTGGCTCGTGTGGCACATGATTGCGTCGACTTTGCGTTCGGCGTAGTCCGTGATGTCGACTTCGTAGTCCGGTTCAGCCGCGCCAGCGAGCAGGACGTCGTTCACCTGGTGTGATTCCAGCCCGTCCTCTTCGTGCGCCGGGTAGAACAGGCGGTCGCGGACGAGCGGGTAGATCGCGTCCGAGGTGACCAGTCCAACGGTGCGATGGTCGCGGTGGTTGAACGAATGGCGGAAGGCGTCCCACGTGACGACCACGTCGGGCCGGTAGAGGCGCAGCAGCCGCACGATTTGGCCGCGCAGTTCGTGGTCATCGACCGTGAAGCCGTCGGGGTAGCCGAGGCAGACGAGGTCTTTCACGCCGAGCACTTTGCAGGCTTCGCGCTGTTCCTGTTCGCGGATCGCTGCCAGCTTTTCAGGGTGCATTTCCAGGTCGTGCGTGCCCTTGTCGCCGCCGGTGACGAGCACGTAGGTGACGTCCCAGCCCTCGGCACACCACTTCGCAACGGTGCCGGCCGAGGTGAAGTCTGCGTCGTCTGGGTGCGCCATGATCACCATCGCGCGCAACGGCCCGACCAGCGGCGGCGGCGGTTCCTGCGACCCGAACATCGTGGGACGCGGCACGTCCTTGTTCGGCGCCGCGCCGTTGGCCGCATTCTTCGCCTGCTTTTCCAGCTTCGCCGCCAGCCGTTCGAGCTTCTGGACCTTCGCTTCGAGTTTGGCTTCGCCCTTGCGCTTTTGCTTCTTTTTACTGCTCATCGTTCGCGTCCTTCGTCGGTCTCCCCATGGTAGCGGAGGCGGGAGGTTTGGGGCGTGCGCCGCATGGCCAGCGCGGCCGTCGAAGCTTCTGCGCCACCAGCGGCAGCCCTAGCCCACGTACTGCCGCACCAGCGCCAGGATCAGGAACATGAAGATGATGCCGAGCATCACCCGCTGCCCCCGCGTCGTATCGGTCCAGCGCGAACGCCAGCCCCCCGATTCTTCCCCGGGCTTCGCCTTCGCTGGTTCGCCGGGGGCGGACTTCTTCTTTTTGCTCACCACCCGATCGTACCCTGCCCGGCGTTCAGCGCGATCCGGGCACGATCCCGCGAGCGGATGTCTCGATGCTGAAAACGCTCGTTGCAGCGGTCATATAAAGGATAGAGAAGTCCGGCCCGCCGAAGGTGAGGTTGGCCGCGTGCTCGTCCATCTCGAACACGCCGAGGTATTCGCCCGCGGCGGTGTGTACCGAGACGCCGCCAGCACCGGTGGTCCACAGCCGCCCTTCCGTATCGACCTTCATGCCGTCAGGCGCGCCCCGGCGCACGTCTGGCCGCTGGTCGACGAAGAGGGTCCGCTCGCCGAGCGTGTGGTCGGCCCGCATCTCGTACCGCCAGATCACCCGTTCTTGCGAATCGCCGATGTAGAGCGCCGATTCGTCGGGCGTGAAGGCGAGCCCGTTCGGTTGCGACATGCCTTCCCACAGGATGCGGTGCAGCGACCCGTCGGGGTCGATCCGGTACACGCCCTGGAACGAAAGGTCCTGCTTTTGGCCTTCGTAGCCGAAGCTCGGGCGGCGGCCGCTGTCGGAACCGTAGGTCGGATCGGTGAAATAGATGGCGCCGGACGAATGGACGACCAGGTCGTTCGGGCTGTTGAGCCGGGTCCCCTCCCAGGCGCGCGCGACCGATTCCGTCGTGTCCGGCGTGGCGTAGGCAGCGCGCGAGACGCGGCGGCCGCCGTGTTCGCAAGCGATCACATGGCCCGACCGATCGAGCGTGATGCCGTTCGACCAGCCGCTCGGCTCCCGGTAGACCTCGGCCATGGCATGTCCCGGCCGCCAGCGATGCATCCGGTTGCCCGGGATATCGCTGAAGAGCAGCGCATTGTCGGCGGCGACCCAGACGGGACCCTCCGTGAAGCCGAAACCGGTGCAAAGCCGCGTCTCCTGGGAGAGCAGAAGGTCAGAAATCCCGTGGTCATCTTCGATTCGCATAGTGCGCGGATTCTGGCACAGGAGTGGTCGAAGTGTCGTGTGGTCGGGACGCGTTGGTCCGCAGGAGACCCCTCGCCCGGCGCCAGCCCTCTACCGCTCGGTAGAATCCAGACCGCTGCCGCGATAGGATCAATGCACGCCCGTTACGGCCCAAGGATCGTCCCGTGCCTGTTGTCATTGCCGAACCCTGCATCGACGTCCTTGATGGCGAATGCGTCGAAGTCTGCCCGGTTGATTGCATCCACACCGCCGAGGGCGAGCGCCAGTTCTACGTCGACCCCGAGGGCTGCATCGATTGCAACGCCTGCCTGCTCTACTGCCCCGTGTCGGCGATCTTCTCGACCTTTGAACTGCCGGAAAAGTGGAAGCACTTCGAGCAGATCAACGCGGACTTCTTCCTGAAGAAGGCGTAGACGCGCCCGGCCGCCTAAGGCCGATGGTGGTTTAGCCCATATTCCATGTGCTACATTCCGGCCGGGAGTGGTATGCCCGCGTGTAACGGAAGTCCCGTCGCCCGCGGCGCCTGATCCGGGAGACAGCACCATGAGACAGAACGCACTCCCGGGTAGGGGCTGGTTCCTGGCTGCGCTCGCTGCCGTCATGATCATGTTGTTCGCAGGGGCTTCGTCACTGGCGGCGCCTACGACCGCCGCAGCCATCCCGCCCGCGCCGCCCGCGTACTATCCGTTCGGGCCCCAGGTCGATGTTGACGAGGCGACCGTCACGGGCGGAGGCTGGACGCTCTGCTACTCCGGCAATTACAACGGTCCTTCGCCGACGGCCGCGTACCTGTTTGCCGTGTGCGCCGGGGACTATCTATTGCTCGCTGGCCGGCCTGTCGGCGACTCCGCCTTCGAAGTGCTCGCGGCAGCACCGTTCGCCGATGTGACGTTCGACACAGACGACAGCAACACGCCGCACGACGCGAACGGTAGCGGCTGGTACTACGACGATGATGTGTCCTGGGGATTTGCCCGGGAAGGTGACCCGATCAATCGCTCCAGTTGCGATGACGAAGACGCCCCCTCCACCGACGGTAACGACGGCGGCACCGGCGCCTACCGGCTTTGCTGGCACATGTCTTCTGGCTACCTCTGGGATGGCTGGCGGAGTGGCCTTTCGGATGAACTCGGTGGCGGAGTGATGACACACGACCGCTTCATCTACCGGTACCGTGCTCCGGTGGGACCGCCGCCGGCCTACTACCCGTTCGGTCCTCAGACAAGCGTTGAAGAATCCGTCGTGACCGGTGGCGGGTGGCAGCTCTGCTACCAGACGAACTACAACGACGACGAGACGCTACCCGCGAACAACCTCACGACGGTGCTCAGCGATTGCGATGGCGACTACCTCCTCCTGGCCGGGCGGCCCGTAGGCAGCACAGCGTTCGAAGTCCTCGCGGCAGCGCCGTTTGACGATGTCACGGCGGGCATTGCAACCGGCATCACGCCTTCCGGCGTCGGCGGCATCAACACGCCTCGCGATGCGAACGGCGGCGGCTGGTACTTCGATGGCAACTTCTCGTGGGGGTTTGCCCCCTCCGGCCATGAGATCGATCGTGCTGAGTGCGACGTTGCCGATTCGACGTCAAATGGCGGCGACATTGGCGGTACGGGCGCCTACCGGCTCTGCTGGCACACCTTGCAGGGCGCCATCGGCAGCGGCTGGCGCAGCGGCCTGAGCGACGAGCTCCAGGGCGGCGTCACGACCCACGAGCGCTTCATCTATACCTACACCGCCACGGGGATCGCCGATGGGATCGCCCCGGAGTTCGTGATCTCGTTCGATCCCGAAGAAGGCGGCCTGGTCGTCGAGGGCGTCGACGACAGCGGAATCGAAAGCGTCGTGATGAGCGGTGGCGGCCTCTTTCGCACGTACACCATCACGGACAACGCTGCGAATACGACCGTCGTGGAGATGCTGGCCCTGAAGTTCGGGTTCGGCCGCGTCTTCTTCGTGCTGCAAACCGTCAACTACAACGAAGCGGGCGAGCAGCCGATCGCCGGGAGCGGGCTCTACCTGGGAGGACAGGACCGCAACGGGAATATCGCCACGATGTTCGCCTACCTCAGGGGCAGCGAAGGCGGCCCTGTTCGGGCTCTGTTCAACAACGGAGACACGCGGATCTTCGCCGGCGGCGGGTCCGAGTTCTTCCCCGACGACTTCAACATGCCCTTCCTGCAAAGCGATGGTGGCGAAACCTTCGCCACCTATCTCCACTAAGTCCCGGTCAGCTCAACCCCCCGAACGGGCTGCCCCGGCTCGGGCCGTCTCTGAGGCGGCCTGAATCCGTACCGGGCATGTGAGGTGCAGCCATACCACCGAACAGTGACCTTTCGATCCTCGAAAACCCCGTCGCGCAGCGCTTGTTGCACTCCACCGTGGCGGCCCACCTCGCGTTCGTCTGGAAGGACGGCACGCCCCGCGTCGCTCCCATCTGGTTCACGTGGGATGGCGCGCGGATCGTGATGGGCAGCCCGCCGGGCTCTCTGAAGGTGCGGGCGCTGCTCATGAATCCTGCCGCGACGCTCACGATCGAGCGCGCAGAATTCCCCTACCAGGTGCTGACGATCCGCGGCAGGGCCGAGGTCACCAGCAGCGATGAAGTGCCCACGCCCGAGTACGCGGCCTGTGCCGTCCGCTACCTTGGGGCAGAGCGCGCGGATCCGTGGGTGGCGCGATTCCGCCAGCGGTTCGACCACTTCTTCAGGATCGCCGTTACCCCGGAGTGGGCGGGGCTGCTCGACCTCGAAGTCCGGTTGCCGGGAGCACCGCGCGGCTAAACGCCGCTCGGGTGGCTACGTAACGATCTGGTACGGCGGCACAAAGTCGGCGTCGTTTGCCGCAGCGCTGAATTCAAGCGGTGTGACCGTGAAGCCTGAGTCCCCCGGAGTGCCCTGGCGGTAGTGCAGCACGACGCCGGTGTCAGGATCGACGCACAGTTCCACCGGCGTGCCCCCACCGTTGGCCGTGTAGCACTTCGCCGTGGTGCCGAGGATCACACGGTCCGGGGCAGCCGTGGCCGCGGCGCCCGGGGCGAGCAATGCCGAGGCAGCGTTCTCCGTCCACCACGTCCCCTTAAATGCGTTTTGGCCAGCGTTCGAGCTGGGCAGGTACTGGAGGCACTGCTGTGGAGCGGAGTTCATGCACACATAGATGTAAGTGCCGTCGCCGATCGTCGCGCCTCCGGCAATCCCATCTCGTGGCTGGAGATATTCGCGCTTCTTTGGCGGCTTCGATCCGATCGTGATCGTGTCGGTCGCCCGGCCAGCCTGGTGCGGCTCGACCGTGTAGCGGGCGGTGTACGTGGAGGACTTCGACTTTGTGACGAAGCTCTGCACCTGTGCGGAGACACCGGCGGGCGTCGTTGCAGTGGACGTGGCCGATGCGGTGGAGGTCGCCGACGCCGTTGCGGAACCTGTCGCGGTCGCCGAGGCGCTTGACGTTGCCGTGGCTGATTGACTCACGGTGGCGGTCGGCGATGCCGTCGTGGAAGCGGCCGGGGTCGTCGTCTGTGGGGCCGAATCGGCCGCCAGCTGCGGCGTAAAGGTCGTGGAGGACCCGCCGTTTCCGTTTGCGATGGTGCCGTTCGCGACGAGCATCGCGATCGCGGCGATCGTCGCGCCCACGGCGGCCACGCTGGTCACGACAACGGCTCGCCGGGACGGGCCTTTCGGCGGCTGCTGCGCGCTCAAACAGGGCCACCGGCGATGGTCGAAACTAGGGGCACGGAAACCGTTCGCACAGTCATACGCTGTCCATGCTATCACCGGCGGCCGATCTATCTATTCGAAGGTAGCGTTGACTGTCGTCGCCTTGACCTGCACACTACCGCTGAACTCTCGGCGTCTCGCCCCCAGACGGAGAGCGTAAAGGGAACGTACATGACTAACCGTATCCATATGTTCGTGACTGCCATCCTTGGCATCTCGATGCTGTTCGTGACGGCAAACCTCGCCGACGCTGTCGAGCCAGACGAAATCACGGCCTGCTCCGTGGACTTCCTCTTCTTCGGCTCTGTCCGCTTCGTCGACGGCCCTGGCGATTGCTACGGCTGGGAAGAGGCCGTGACCTGGAACCAGGAGGGCGTTGAAGGCCCCCAGGGTATCCAGGGCGAAAAGGGTGACAAGGGTGATACCGGCGACGCCGGCCCCGCAGGCGAGAACGGCGTCTCCGGCTACGAAGTCGTCCGCCAGTGGGCAAACGGTGGCGCCTCCGCCTTGCGCAAGAAGGACTGGGCAGGTGAGAACGCGCTGGAACTCCAGTGCCCTGACGACAAGCTTGCTATCGGTGGTGGCTACAATGTGAGTGGTCTGAACGACGACGAGAAGTACATCGTCATTGCTGACAACTTCCCCGGCCATAACGGGGTATTCGACCCGCATTGGTGGCGTGTCTCCGCGTTCGAAGCGAGCGGCGATCCAGAGTGGGACTTCGAAGTGTACGTTATCTGCGCGGCCATACCGCACTCGGACGCCTCCTAACGCCGGCTCTTCGCCATACAGTCACGCGAGCCCGCCTCATCCGAGGCGGGCTCGTTTGTTTGCCCGCAGTGTTGCCACGCCGCCCCAATCCGCGTAGGAACGGCTGCACATCTCTCCGCTCTGAGGCGCATGCATGACTGAACCCGCGACCTGGCTCGACCGCACCGTCGAGGCCGCAATCGAGCCCGACCTGCCGATCATCGACCCACACCACCACCTATGGCAGCGCCCCGGCAACCGCTACATGCTGGAAGAACTGGTCGCCGACACCGCCGGCCAGAACGTCCGCCAGACGGTGTTCATCGAGTGCACCTCCATGTACCGCGCCGATGGCCCGGAAGAGTTCAAGGTCGTTGGCGAGACGGAGTTCGTCCAGGGCATCGCCGCGATGAGCGCGAACGGCGCCTACGGGCCGCTCCGTGCCTGCGCCGGCATCGTTGGCTCTGCGGACCTTGCCCTCGGCGACCGCGTTGTCCCCGTCCTGGAAGCACAGATCGCGGCCAGCCCGAACCGCTTCCGGGGGATCCGCCACCGCGCCGCCTGGGCAGAACCGGGCCAGGTGCCGAACCAGCTTCCATCGCAGAAGGCGCATGTCCTCGTCGACCCTGACTTCCGCAAGGGCTTCAGATACCTGCGCCAGTACGGCCTGACGTTCGAGGCGTGGCTCTATCACCACCAGATCAAGGAACTGGCCAGCCTCGCCCGCGCCTTCCCCGACACGACGATCATCTTCAACCACCTGGGCGGCCCCTTGGGGAGCGCGCCGGGCGCAGACCTCGACGAGATCTTCAAGACGTGGAAGCCGGACATTGACGAAGTCGCCGCCTGCCCCAACGTCGTGATGAAGCTCGGTGGCATCCAGATGGTCGTCAACGGCTTCCGCTGGCACGAACGCGAGAAGCCGCCGACCTCGGATGAGCTCGGCGCCCGCAACCGCGACTGGTACCTCTACGCCATCGAGAAGTTCGGTCCTGACCGCTGCATGTTCGAAAGCAACTTCCCGGTCGACCGCCTGTCGTGCTCGTACACCGTCCTCTGGAACCAGTTCAAGAAGCTGACGAAGGACTTCCCGGCGGACGAGCGGGCGGCGATGTTCCACGACACGGCGAAGCGCGTGTACCGCCTGCCGGACGTGTGATCCGGGCGCTGCCTGGCGCGCTCATTGCCCCAGCGCCCGCATGCGCGTAGGAAGGGCGGATGGTCACTGAACGCCCTGCCGCCGGTGCGTCTCCCGCCGCGCCACCCGCGGCAGGACGCGCCGCCACGCTCTAGACGTTCGAGGCGTTCAAGCTCGTCCCCTTCCGCTGGTTCTGGGCGCACATCGCCTCGACCGCATTGATCCAGGGCATCCAGCGCTTCGCCTTCGTCTGGCTCGTGCTCGAAATCGGCGGCGGTTCCGGCGCGGCCGGGGTCGTCAGCTTCGCGATCGGTATCCCCGTCTTCTTCTTCTCGCTCCCGGCAGGCGTGCTCGCCGACCGCGTCGACCGCCGCGTGCTGCTGTTCGGCTCACAGGGCGCGGCCATCGTCATCACGGCGGCGACCGCAGTCATCATCGCCACCGGGAACGCGTCGCTTGGCGTGACCTATGCGCTGGCGCTCGCCGTCGGTGCGACCCAGGCCTTCGGGCAACCCGTCCGCCAGGCCATCCTCCCGTCGCTTGTCGACCGCGAGCGCCTGATGAACGCCATCGTCCTCCAGACGCTGGGTATGAACGTGATGATGATCATCGGCCCGGCGCTGGGCGGCGGCATCATCACGCTGGCGGGGATCGAGGGGGTGTTCGCGCTCCAGGCTGCGCTCTTCGCGTTCGGCCTGCTTGTCCTTCTGCCCCTCCGCATTCCCGCCGTGCTCGCGCGTGAAGGTCCGCCGCGCCGGCCAATCGAAGACCTGCGGGAAGGCTTCCGCTTCGTCATCGGCGAGCGAAACATCCGCCTGCTCATCTTCCTGCTCATGGTCTCCGGCATCTTCATGATGGGCCCGAGCGCTGCCCTCATCCCACAGGTCGCGAAGAAGGAGCTGGGCGCAGACGCGTTCGGCGCGAGCATGCTGTTCGCGTTTACCGGCGTGGGCACGCTCTGCACGTCGCTCGTGCTCGCCTCCTGGCCCGGCATGAAGAACAAGGGCGCGTGGTTTATCGGCACGGTGACCGTTGGCGGGCTTGGCATCGCTGCCATCGGTACCTCTCAGTGGTATCCGCTCACAGCCGCGATCATGCTGATCTGGGGGATGGGCGGCGGGTTCTTCATCAACCTCAACCAGACGCTTATCCAGACGAATACGCCGTCCGCGCTGATGGGCCGCGTGATGAGCGTGCACACGCTCGGATTCCTTGGATTCGCACCGCTGGGGGCGTTGCTCGCGGGCGGGATGGCGGCCTTGCTGGGAGCGCCGTTGTGGATGCTCATCTCCGGGCTCACCCTCTCCGCGATCGCGCTCAGCGTGGGGCTCACGCAGCCGGGCCTGAGAAGGATGGGGTAGCGGGCCGGTTGCTGGCACGCGCCGCGCGTCTCAGGAGGGAGTTCCTGGATGAACCTGAACTTAGTGACGCCATCTTCAGCCCTCATGCGTTGCGGGAGATTGAGCGCAGGGGCCTTTCCATCGCGGGCATCCGTGCCGTTCTCGCCGCGGGTTCAGTACGTCCGGGAAGGACGTGTCGTGACACGGCCCTTGTCGAACGGCCGGGGCGTTCACCCTTCGCCTCCACGCGCGTGAATGACCCCACGCACGTCGACTTCTCCGCCGTGGCCTGAACTACTGCTGATGCTACCCCGCGCGGATGTGCACGCCGTCGCCTATCGCGCAGCAGCCCTTCATGAAGTCGACCTCGACACGCGTCCCCCGGCCGGCTGATGGACGGTCCGCTGGTTAGCCGCTACTTCGCGGGAATAGAATCCGTGACCGGCTTGTGCCCCCAGATTGTCCCCCTCGCGTACTCCTGCACGGTCCAGCAACTGTCGTCGATCTCCCGTGCGCCCCAGCCGTACTCGACGGCGAAGCCCGAGGGATTCCGCATGTAGAACGAGACCATCTCGTCGTTGCTGTGGCGCCCCAGCGTGGTGACAAGCGGGGCTGCGCCGGTGTTCGCCTCGTCATAGGCGCAGCCGACTGGATCGATCTCCTTCGTCTGCAACATGAAGTGGTGGATTCGCTGCTTCGCCGCGGGGAACTGCCCGAACGCGATGCTGTGGTGCCGCGGGTTGCAGTGCAGGAACCCCAGCTTGTTCCTGCCCGCGTTGACATAGTCACTGACGCGGAACCCGAGGAGCCCGGTGTAGAAATCCATCGTCCGTTCCAGGTCCTGCACGAAGAGGACCAGGTGGCCCAGGCCCAGGTCGTCGGCGTGGAAGCGCGTCTCCCCGCGATCCACCGTCTCCGGACCGCGGAACAACTCGACGGCGTTCCCGTCGGGATCGTTGAATGCGACCAGGTCAGAGACGTGGCGGCGTTCCGCCAGCTCCTTCGTCCCCTGCCTGACCGCAACGCCAGCGCCTTCGAGACGGGCGGCGATCTCTGCCAGGCTGGCGGCACTGTCCGTCTCCCAGCCGATGTGGGCGAGGTCGTCCGCGCCATCGCCACGGAATTGGAAGCGGTTGTGGTGGCCATCCATCCCCAGCAGCATCGTGCCATCCGGATCGCGTCCGGCCTCCTCCAGCCCGAGCATGCTGGTCGCATAGCCCCGCCAGCTATCCAGGTCTTTTACGGAGATGCCGAGATATCCGAGTTGCGTGACGGCACTCATCTGCTGCCCTCCCGGAAGATGCGCTAACCTTGCCCAGCTGCCCTGGGCATGTCAAGACAGCATCCACGGCATTTACGTGAGCCCGGTAGCTACCCCGCCCGGACGTGCACGTGGTCGCTCATCGCGTCCGTTAGTTCGCAGCAATCGAGGGTTTCGTGCAGTTCGCGCGTCTCCGGCTGAAGCGTGACGTGGATGATGCCGTGTTCCTCGCGGATGATCCGCGTCAGCTCTGCCAGCGGGGCGCCGCAATCCTCCATCGTCTCGACCTCGACATGCGCGCTCAACGCGACGAACGATGGCGTCAACGACCACACGTGGAGATCGTGGAGCGCGAGCACGCCCGGCACCTTGCTGGCCTCCGCCTCGATCCGGCGCGTATCGACGCCGCGCGGCGTGGATTCCAACAGGATGCTGATCACGTGGCGCATGAGCATCACCGCACGGGGCGCCACCATCGCCGCGATCAAGAAGCTCGCAATGAGGTCGATGCCCGCCCAACCGGTCGCCAGCAGAACGATCGCGGAGGTAATGACCGCCCCCGAGCCGGCCGCGTCCATCGCCACCTCAAGGCGGGCGGCCCGCGCGTTCAGGTTCGCGTCGCTGAACGGCGCAAGCAGGCGAAAGACGAGGATGTTCATTCCCAGGCCGAGTGCGCCAACGATGAGCACCGGGACGCCGGCGACGTCGGCGGGACTGCTCGCTCGCTGGATCGCTTCGTACACGATGTAGCCCGCGAGGATGAGCATCAGCAGCACCTGCAACGGAACGACCAGCACTTCGACGCGCACGTACCCGTAGGTGCGCCGCAGGTTCGACGGACGCCGGGCGATCGCGGTCGCCGCGAGGGCCATCATCAGTCCGGCGGAATCCACGAGCATGTGACCCGCGTCTGCGATCAGCGCCAGCGAGCCGCTCAGGAGGCCGCCAACCACCTCGACAGCCGCGAACGTCAGCGTCATCCCGAGGCCGAGTGCGAGGACGCGGCCGGGCCCGCCGTGTGGATGCACATGCGCCATGCGTCCAGTGTCTCGCATCTGGCCACTGCTGGCAGGGACGCCGTATCAACGCGCTGCGATCACCTCCACGACGTCGCCGTCGTGAAGCTCCGCCGCACGGCCCAACTCCTGCCCGGGGAAGCGGGCAGACGGCCCCCAGAGCCTGGCGCCCCGGCACCGCCCCGCGAGTTCGTTGTGGATCGCCGCCGCGAAATCGAGCACGGTCGAGCCCGGCTCCAGCGCGAACGGCTCTTCCGCCGCTTCGCCATCGACCCGCGGATAGACGCGGATCAGGCCTGTGAGCGCCCACACCGCTTCCTTGAACGCGTCCAGGCTGTGGTCGTCGATGATTGAAACGCCCACGACGTCGAGATCCGGCACCGCAACCCGCAGCCGTTCGAGCGCGCCCGGCGCAGCCTCGTCCATCTTCGTCGCCGCGAGGATCGCTGGCAGGTCGATGCCGGCCGCCTCGACCTCCGCTCGCACCGTGGACAGTACGTCTGGCGGGCCGCTCACGTCCTGGCAGAAGACGATGGCGTCCGCGCCGCGCAGCACACCGAGCAGCGCCTTACCGCCGCCGCGGTCCTCATGCGCGCCTTCGATCAGCCCCGGTATTTCGACGAGTTGCACGAGCACGCCGCCGATCCGCGTCAACGCGGGGACCGGCCGTAACGTCGTGAAAGCGTAATTGCCGATCGCGATCTGCACGTTCGAGACCGCGTGCAGCAGCGACGACTTGCCCGCGTTGGGTGCGCCGACGAGCGCCACCTGCGCCGCGCCTTCGCGCCGCACGGCGATCGTGTCGCGGTGGACGACGCCCTTGCGGACCCGCGCCTCTTCGATCTCGTCGTTCACCCACTTGCGGATGTCGGCGAACGGTCCGTTCTTGTAGTCCGGAAGCTCAGCGAGCGCCGTGCGCAGCACCTTGATGCGCTCTGTGCCCTCTTTTCCGATGAGTCGCCGCTTGATGACCTGCATCTGGGTCCGATGTGGCATGGGCATGCCAGTACCCTCCTTGCTTATTGAAAAGCAGGAGGAGACGCGTTCACGGCGCACGGTACCCAGGGGGTGGCCGTGGCTTACCCGGTGCGTCCTTCTCCCGCTGCGTACACCGACGCTGGTGCCGTACGCAGCGGTCTATCCGTTCTGGCGCGTAACCGTGAGCGCCCAGTGCGCTTCTTTCGTGGACATCTCGTACCCATGGACGGCAGTTGCCGCAGTGCAAAACGATAGCACGCCGGCGAACCACTTGGCTCCGGCTTTTGGCGGACGCGACAATCCTCCGTATGCGGGGAAGTACGTCATTTTCTGCAACCTCCAAGAGGAGCCAGGGGACGCCGTCGGAGGACTCACCTCGCACTACCAGCTGGGCATGCGCACAGCGTTCACTGTCGACTGACCCTGGCGAACCCCTTGGCTCCGGCGTTCGGCGGACGCTACAGTCCCCGGCATGGAATTCGCCGATGTCCTCCGCAAGCGCCGCATGGTCCGCTCCTTCACCGATGAGCCGGTCGACCCCGCCTCGGTCGAGCGCATCCTCCACGCCGCGCAGCGCGGCCCGAGCGCCGGCTACAGCCAGGGCGTCGAGTTCGTCGTCGTCACGGACGATGAGATGCGCCACCGGATCGCGGGCGGCGGTCTCGGCGATGAGCGCCTCAAGAAGATGGGGATGCAGCCGTTCGTTTCCCAGGCGCGCGTCCACATTGTCATCTGCACGTCGCCGGAGCTGTACAAAGAGCGTTACCGCGAGCCCGACAAGTTCCGCCTGCGCGAAAAGGTGAGCGACGATGACCTCTGGCGCGTGCCCTATTGGTACACCGATGCGGGCTGCGCCATGATGCTCATCCTCCTCGCTGCAGTGGACGAAGGGCTCGCCGCCGGGTTCATGGGCCTGCCGCCCGCCCACCTTCGCGGCCTCGTCGGCATCCCCGAGGAGTACATTCCCGTCGGCGTCGCGCTCATTGGCCACGAAGCCCCGGACGCCCGCAAGTACAACGACATCGGCGTTACGACGCCCAAGCCGAAGCGCCCGGCGAAGGATGTCGTCCACCGGGAGGCCTGGTAGGCGTCCCACCCGATTGGGTAGTAGCGGATTCGCCCGGAATCTTCGACGCTATGCTGATGCAGGACCACGCCGAGCGGGAACAGGGCGCGACGTTCCTCGAACTCTTTTTCGACCTCGTCTTTGTCTACGCGATCACGCAGGTCGCGGCGTTCATCCACCACGAAGGCGACGTCGAGGCGTATCTCCGGGCCGCGCTCATCTTCGGGATGATCTGGTGGGCGTGGTCGCAGTTCACCTGGGCGGGCAACGGTATCAACCTCCGTGATCGCCGCGCGACCGTGGCGACCCTGGCCGCGACCGGGGCCGCGTTCTTCCTGGCACAGGATGTGCCGGCCGCGTTCACCAGCGAGGGCGAATGGTTCTCTGTCCCCTTCGCGCTGACGATGCTCATCGGCAACGGTCTCTACTGGTGGGGTCTGCGTGACGAGCCCGAGCATCAACGCGCGTTGCTCACGTACCTGCCGCTGACAGCGCTCGCGGTCCTGGTCGCGGGCGCCGGGGGGTTCGCTTCGGAATCCGCCCAGCCGTGGGCGTACCTCGGCGCCCTTGGACTGTTCCTCGCGGCGACCATCACCGCCCAGCGGGGAACGCCGTTCCACATCTACCCGCGCCACTTTGCCGAACGCCACGCGCTCATCGTCATCGTCGCCCTCGGCGAATCCGTGATCGCCGTCGGGGTCGGTGCCCAGGGCCTCGAACGGTCCGGCGAATTCGCGCTCGCGGCAGCCGTGGGCGTCGCGGCTGTCTGCCTGCTCTGGTGGTCGTATTTCGACTGGTTCCAGGAAGCAACGGAACACGTCCTGCGCGGCCGGCCCGCCCACGACCGGGCCTCGCTGGCCCGCGACCTCTACACGTGGCTGCATTTGCCGATCGTGTTTGGCGTGGTCTGCATCGCTGTCGCGGCGGAAGAGGTGCTCGCCCACCCGGGCGACCACCTGGAAGCGATCGGCTGGTTCGGGCTCGCCGCCGGGACGCTGCTGTTCCAGGGCGGCATCATCGCCGCCCACTATCGCGGGACGGGCAGGCTGCTCGTGGAGCGCTCCATTGGGGCCGGCGTCGCGGTGGCTGCCGTGGCTGCCTTCCGCGACCTCGATGCCCTGCTGCTCGCCGCGCTCGTCGTCGCGATTATCGTGGCATCGCTCGCGGTCGAGCGCGTTCGCGGCGTTGGCGTGGAACATCCGGCGCCGGTGGGAGGGTGATTCCTGCCGCTTGCGGTCATCGCGGGTTCCCCGGTACGGTGTCTCCGCACGCTGCCGCGGCAGACGCGGGCGTGGCTAGAAAGGTCTTGATGCAACCCACGGTGGCTGCCTGAGTTCGGCGTCCCACCCTGGCTGAGCGCGCCTGCCCTCGTTTGAGTGCAGATCCGCCGCCCGCCATGGGCGGCTTTCTCGTGCCCGGGAAAGCCTGAGCCGGACGCTGCCAGGGCGAACACGAAGTTCGCAGGAGTCCACCCCTTGGAGGCATCATCCTTTCGCTGTGTCCGGTGTAAGCAGCAGGTTCACCCGGAATCGTTCGGCACATCCCAGCGCAACCACTGTCCACTGTGCCTCTGGAGCCGCCATCTCGATGCGACGCCCGGCGACCGCAAGGCTGCCTGCGGCGCGCGCATGGAGCCGGTCGCGGTCGCGATGCGGCCGGGCGGCGAATGGGCGCTCATCCACCGCTGCCTCGGCTGCGGCGTGCTCCACGAAAACCGCATCGCCGGCGACGACAGCATCTTCGCCCTGATGGCGATCGCCGCTGCGCCGCTGGCCAACCCCCCGGTGCCGGTGGATTACGGGAGGGGGCGGTGACCGCCCCTCACCCAACCCTCTCCCCCTGCCGGGGGCGAGGGTTTCTGAGTTGGTTCAGGCTGCCCTCGCGTTGTTCAGATTCCCGCGGCGGCCGCGACTCCGCGATCCGATCACCCCTTCTCCCGCGGGGAGAAGGGCCGGGGATGAGGGTGTAGCGGAGCGAGGAGTCCGGGGCTTGGCGGCGTTCGGGTCAGCTGGCACCTCTCGGGTCAACCGCCCATGTTATTGTACGGCTGTGAAGCAATTCCACGACTTTGACGCGCGGGTGAAACGCGCGATCGAGCACCTCGACGAGCTTACAAAGGAGGCGGGCGAATTTCTCGCCGCACCTGTGCTTCGTCCGATACAGGACTTTGATACAGAACCAGGTTTCTTGCTCGTGAAGGTCAAGCCGCCGGGTCCGGTACCGATCCGATTGAGCGTTCTTGTCGGCGAAATCCTGTACCAGTTTCGGGCGGCGTTAAACAACCTAGCGTGTGAACTAACTGAGCTCAATGGTCAACCGGCCACGCTTCACACTGCATTCCCGATCTTTTCCGATCGAGATCAGTTCGCGAAATGGAGGCATAAACGTATCGGCGACATGTCTCAGATCCATCAGGGTTGGATCGAGAGTGAACAGCCATTCATTAGGTACTCCGAGGATCCATCGCATGATCCGTTATGCACGCTCTATGGTTTGTCAGATCTTGACAGACACCGGGCGCTTCACCTGACGTATCTCACTGCCCGGTCAGAGATCACAAGTATCTGGCCGGATGAGGTATCGCTAACGCTAGTTGATGCCAGCTTGGAGCGCCCGTTCGACGATGAAACTATAGTTGCCCGATATCGCGTGAATAGTGCCAAACCCGGCTGGCAGCGAGTCTTGGCAGATACCACCGTACAACTGGATCTCGCATTCGAACGTGAGCTCGGTGTACCGTTCGGAGGTCAGCGCGTGTTCCTGACGGTGGGGCGCATCGGCGAGCGGATCGGTGACATGGTCAAGAGGCTGGTCGCGATTGATCAAACGGTCGCGTAGGCCCCTTTGGAGCTCCTGTGACAGGAATATGAGTCCTGCTCGTCAGATCCTCCCGGGAAGCGACTGCGGACCACCCCATGCTCCCCCCTTTGCCCCGCCTCCCCACCCTCGTCTACGATCGATCGGCTGCGAATCTGCCGCCGGGGTAGCTCCTTTGACCGAACCGCTCACCGTTGACCACGAGCGCATCAAGCGCGCCGTGGTCGAGATCTTCGAGGCGATCGGCGAGGACCCGTCCCGCGAAGGTCTGCAGGACACGCCCCGGCGCATCGCCAAGATGTACTCCGAGATCTTCGAAGGCCTGGCGATCAACGCCTCCGACTACCTCAAGGTCGGCTTCGAAGTCGCCCACGACGAGATGGTGATCCTCCGCAACATCCCCTTCTACTCAATGTGCGAGCACCATTTCCTCCCGTTCCATGGCGAGGCCCACGTTGGCTACGTCCCCGACGGGCGTGTGGTCGGCATCAGCAAGCTCGCTCGCACGGTTGAAGCGTTCGCCCGCCGCCCGCAGATCCAGGAAGTGCTGACGACGCAGGTGGCCGAGGCGATCATGGAGAACCTCCAGCCTGACGGTGTCGCCGTGGTGGTCGAAGCCGAGCACCTCTGCATGACGATGAGAGGCGTGCAGAAGCCGGGCAGCCGCATGGTCACGTCGGCGATGCGAGGCATGTTCCGCAAGTCCGATGTCACCCGCGCAGAATTCCTTGCGCTCGTCCATGGCGGCGGGCGCTAAGGGCCGCGATGGCTGACCGCGACGTCATTTCCCTTGGCGAGATCGAAGAAGACGAGGGCCCCGGTTTCACTGTGCGGGCCGAGGACTTCGCTGCGCTCGCGCCGGAGTGGGCGGCGCTGCACCAGGCGTCGGGCGTCCCCGGCCCGTTCCAGCGCCCGGAATGGCATGCGACGTGGCTGCGACATTTTGGCGATCGCGCCGAGCCCGTCTACCTCGCGGTCCGCGACGGCGACAGGCTGATCGGCGTGGCGGCGCTGGATATGGCCGGTGCGGAGGCACACCAGCTCGGCGACCCGGACGTCTGCGACTACGCCGGGCCGCTGGCGCTGCCGGGCCGCGAGCACGATGTTGCCCTCGCGCTGCTCGACTGGGTGGCCGAGGACATGACGCCGCGTATGCAGCTGTGGGGCTTGCGAGAAGCGGACCCGCTTCGCATGGCGCTCATGGAGGCAGCGGCCGAGAACGGATGGGACGTCGCCGTCGAAGACGAAGCGGTCGCACCCGTCGCCGCGCTGCCGGACGACTGGGAAGCGTTCGTCGCCGGGCTTGGCAAGCACGACCGCCACGAGTTGCGCCGCAAACTCCGGAACCTCGATGCCGCGGGAACGGTCGTGTACGTGGCTACCGGTGACCCGGCTGAGATCGACGCCGCGCTGGAGACGCTGTTCGTCTTCATGCGTGCGAGCCACGAGGGCAAGGCGTCGTTCCTGTCACCTGCGATGGAGGCGTACTTCCGCGATGTCGCGGCCACGTTCGCGCCGCTGGGCCTGCTGCGCCTCGGTACGCTTTCGCTGGACGGCGTGGCAGTGGCGATGCTCTTCGCGTTCGCAGACGAGCGCGGCCTCTACCTCTATAACAGCGGGTTCGACCCGGGCCGCGCGAACCTTGCCGTCGGCCTGCTCTCGAAAGCCCACGCGATCCGCGACGCGATCGACGGCGGCAAGACGGTGTTCGACTTCCTTCGCGGCGACGAGGACTACAAACACCGCCTCGGCGGCGTCCCGGCCCCGATCTACCGGCTGACGTTCACCCGGCGTTAGCCAATCGGCGGGCCTTCGCCGGGCGGCCACTGGCTGATACTCCGCTTGATTTCCCGCCGCCGCCCTGTCCTACAATGTCGTTATCAAGGTATAGGAGGAGCAATTGGCCATGGTCACGCCGAAATCTCCCTCGCTCACCAGCGGACAGGAGAGTGCGGTCAAGGCGTCGGAGCGTACGCAGAACGCTCTGCTGAAGGCGCAAGAACACCTCTACGCTGCTCTGCGAAGGCCGCAACCGGCACGTGAGCGGCACTGGGCCGGGCTCGTTGGCCGCGAACTTGCGGTGGCGCTCGCCGCGCTCCGGGATCACCGCATCGAAGTCGAGGGGCACAAAGGCCTGTATGCCGAACTGATGCTGGATGCGCCGTGGGTCGCCCCTCGGATTCGACAGGTAGGCTCCCAATTGTCGCGCCTCGAAGCCGACGCGATCGACCTCCAGATCGAGGTTGCGCGGGCCGAAGCCGGGGACATCCAGGCGATCGGCGTCGTCCGGGCGGATGCAGAGCGCATCCTGCTCTCCCTCCGTGACATCCTGAACAAGGAAGCGGACCTCATCTGTGAGCGGTTCAACCAGCCGGCCGCGCTCGACTGAGGTCAGTCTCCCAGCACTTCCGACACGGTCCCCGGCTCGTAACCTCGGGCGCGCAGGCCCGCGACGATCGCCGGGAGTGCTTCGAGCGTGTTGTAGCCGCCGAGGTGCATCAGCACGATCGAGCCGCCCCGGGCGTTGTTCAGCACCTTGTCGATGATCTGCTGCCGGGTCGGGCCGCCCTCGCCTTCTGGCCGCCAGTCGATCGTGTCGACATCCCACATCACGGTGATGCCGTATCCCGCAGCGCCCACGGCATCGAGCACGGCCGCGTCGTAGGCTCCGAACGGCGGCCGGAAGCGCGGCTTCATCGTCATCGATGAGACGCGGGCGACGGCTGCCTCGGTGGCCTGCAGCTGCTGCTTCATGGCCGCGGCGGAGATCGTCGTGAAGTCCGGGTGATCGTAGGAATGGTTGCCGATCTCAAACAGGTCCGGCCGTGAGCTGACGACCGCCAGCACCTGCCGTGCCACGTCCGTCGACGTGCTCTCGAGCACCGCACCAGTCGGGAAGATCGTGGCGTGGACATTGTTGGCCACCAGCCAGTTGACGATGTCGAGTGCCGGATCGAGCCGCCCTCCCATGTCGAAGGTCAGCGCAACGACGTTCGACGTGCGGTCGCCGTTGCGGACGACGACGCTCGGCCCAGGCGGCGGCGCGGGCACGTCCGGGACGTATAGCGTCCAGCCGGCCTCGATCTTTGTGGGGTCGGCGATTCCGTTGAGCGCGGCGATCGTCGCGACCGTGGACTGGAACCGCGCAGCGATCGAATACAACGTGTCGCCCTGCTTCACCGTGTAGGGGACGGTCCCCGGGTAGCCTTCGCGCACGAGCCCGGCCACGCGGAGCCGGGGGACGATCGAATCCGCCACGGCGGCGGGCGCATCGGGGTTCGAGCCCCCCGGGACCAGCCCCGCCAAGCCTGCCGTCAGCAGGAAGAGAGCGACGATTGCCAGGCCCCGGCACGGCGTTTTGAAGATCATTGCTGTGGGTAAGACGCTCGTGCGGCTACGAGAGTTCCGGGGAACTCAGGCCTCGGCGCGTTGCGCGGGCTTGAACAGGCCAAGCGCCTTGAAGACATCGCGATACGACTCCCGCACGTTTTCTTCGGTGTAGTCGTAGCCCCGTTCGCGGCAAT
Organism: Dehalococcoidia bacterium; assembly: GCA_050248655.1. Classification (GTDB taxonomy): domain Bacteria; phylum Chloroflexota; class Dehalococcoidia; order Tepidiformales; family Tepidiformaceae; genus JAGQHB01. The sequence continues at coordinate 1,840,420 of JBFWRY010000001.1, read as the reverse complement.
AGGCGCGGACAGCGGCGTTTGCTTGCTTCAGCCGGTGGCGCGGCATCGTCGGGAACAGGTGGTGTTCGATCTGATAGTTCAGGCCGCCCATCACCCAGTCGACAATCGGCGAACCCATCACGTTACGCGAGGTCGCGACCTGGATGGTCATGAAGTCGGGCGTCTCGTCCGGCCCGAAGATGGGCATGCCCTTGTGGTTCGTCGCGAAGATGAGGCTGTTGTAGATGCCGAACATCGCCTGGTGTGTCACCACGAACAACAGCGCTGGAAGGAGGCCGAGGAACGAGAGCAGGAACGCGTAGATCGCGAAGTGCACGGCCATGACCGCGAGCTCAACCTGCCAGCCGCTGGGCTTTTCGCGGAAGATGAACTTCAGGCTGGAGATGCGCGCGTTGATCGCCTGGAACGGCAGATAGACCGCGACGCCGAGCCGGTGCTTCCAGGTGCCACCGGGACGGGCAACATCGCCAAATGGCTGCAGCAGGTCCGGGTCCTTGCCCTCGTGGTTTGGCGAGGCGTGATGCCGGTTGTGCTTGTCGACCCACCACGACTGGCTGACACCGAGCCCGAGGTTGCCTGCGCCGACGCGGGCGAGCCAGGTCCAGCTCTTGCCACGCCCGAACTGGCCGTGACCCAGATCGTGCCCGATGAGCGCCATCTGCGTGGAGACGACGCCGAACACCAGGCCGCCGAGGTAGGGGAAGCCCCGCACTGCGAGCCATACGCCCGCCGCTCCAAGGAGGACCATGATCGCGGCGCTGGCGAATGCGGTGATAGGGCGGCCGTGGAACAGGCCCTGGTCGGTCATTTGTCGTCGTAGGTCAGCGTAGTCAGTGGATGCCATTCCGTTGCATCATCTCCCCCAAACGCCGACAGCGCTACCACTGATCTATTAATAAGTAAGCGCTCAGGGCAGCGGGTTTTCGCCGATGACGAGATCTTCGACCGGTCGGCCGTCGCCAAGGTCCTCGCGCAGCACGCGTTCAAGCCCGATCGGGTCCAGCCCGCCGTACCACGTGCCCTCTGGGTACACGACAGCCGTCGGCCCGAGACGGCAGATGCGAAGGCAACCAACCTTGGTGCGGGCGATGTGCGAGCTGCCGTCGCGCTTATTGAGCTCGGCGACGCCCTTCTTGAGCTGGGACCAGGCGGCCGCGCCCTCTTCCGGCGTGCAACAGTCCGGTCCGATGCAGAGGAAGATGTGGCGGTCGTAGCCACCGACGCCGACGCGCGCTGCTTCTTCGGCTGCCTCGGCGAGGGCATTCGAGTCATGGGGTAGTCCTGTCATCCCCTCGATCTTCGCAGGGTGGAGACACGCTGTCTTCCATCGCCTCAGCCGCTGTCCGCTACACTGGATCTCCTCATGCGAATCGCGATGGTCTCCGCGCACACCAGCCCCCTCGCCCCCCTCGGCGGGCGCGAAACCGGCGGCATGAACGTCTATGTGCTGGAACTCTCTCGCGAACTTGGCCGCATCGGTTTCGAGGTCGACATCTTCACGCGGCTGGATGGCGCACTCCCGCCGATCGAGGACGTGGCGCCGAACGTCCGCCTGGTGCGGATCGAGGCCGGGCCCGCCGCGCCTATAGAAAAGGAAACGATCGTCGACCACCTGCCCGAGTTCGCCACGAATATGCGGCGATTTGCGGCGGTACAGCGAGCGCCCTATGGCGTGGTGCACAGCCATTACTGGCAGAGCGGCTGGGCCGGCGGCATCCTTGCCCGCGCCTCCGACGTCCCCCACGTCGTGATGTTTCACACCCTTGGCGAGGTAAAGAACCGGGCCCGCATCAGCGAACACGAGCCGGTGCAGCGCATCCACCACGAGCGCAACGTCGTCCGCCGCGCCGACGCCATCGTCACCGCGAGCGACCACGAGCGCGTCTTCCTCGAGCGCTACTACGGCGCCGACCCGGGCCAGGTCCACACCATCCCCTGCGGCATCGACCTCGACCTGTTCTATCCGCGCGACCGGGCGATGGCGCGTGAACGGCTGGGGTTAGACCCGGCCGCACCCGTGCTGCTCTGGGTCGGCCGTCTCGAAAAGCTGAAGGGCGTCGACATCCTCGTCAGCGCCGCCGCCCAGCTCGCGGAGCGCGACTTTACGCTGCTCATCGTCGGCGGCGACGACCGGGCGCACGTGCTTCGCGGCGAACTCGAGGCGCAGGCGCTGGCGGAGGGCGTGGCCGCGAATGTCCGTTTCGACGGCGCGGTGTCGCACGACTCCCTTCCTCTCTATTACAGCGCCGCCGATGTGGTCGTGGTGCCCAGCTACTACGAGAGCTTTGGCCTGGTCGCGGTGGAGGCGATGGCTTGCGGCACGCCCGTTGTGGCGTCGCGGGTCGGCGGGCTCCAGTCGACCGTCGCGGATGGCGTGACCGGCTACCTGATCCCCTGGCGCTGCCCGGAGCCGTTCTCCGAAAAGCTCGAGGTGCTGCTGAATAACCCGGAGCTGCGGACGAACTTCGGGATCGCCGCCCGGAGATCCGTCGAGCGCTACCGCTGGTCGCGCATCGGTGCGGAGATGGCCGCCTTCTACAGCCACGTCTACGCGGACCATTGGCACGGGCGTGCGAACGAAGGCATCTCAGGGCTTTCGCGCGAAGCGTTCGAAGCCGCCGTTGTCGCGGCCGCGCGGTGACGAATCCTGGCCGCCGGCCGCCGAGAGAATCCGCGGGGCGAACGCGCCCGAAGCCAAACGCAACTCCAGACGACCTCGCCTTCGGCATCAACGCCTGCGCGATGGCGCTCGAAGTGGGGGCCGTGCGCCAGCTCCTCTACCTCGGAGAAACGCGCAACGATCGCGTCCACGCGCTCGCGCAGGTCGCCACGGAGGCCGGCATTCGTGTCGAACAGGTAGACCTCCGGCGTCTCGACGAGCTGACCGGCGGCGGCGTCCACCAGGGTGTGCTCGTCCGTCTGCGTGAGATCGAGTCAGCGGACTTGCGAGCGATCGCGACCGCCCGGGGCCCGGCCCTCGTCCTCCTGCTGGACGGGATCACGGACCCGCAGAACGTGGGCGCTATCCTTCGCACCGCCGTCGCCGCGGGCGTTGCGGCAATCGTCCTCCCGAGACGGCGTGGTGCCCAGCTCACACCGGGCGTGCACCGCGCGAGCGCCGGGCTCAGTTTCCTGGCGCCCGTCGCTTCGCCCCAGAACCTCGCCCAGGCGGTGGAGATCCTCAAGGAGCACGGCTACTGGATCGTGGCCGCGGACGCCGGGGATGGCGCGCAGCCTGCGACGGGATTCGACTGGCCGCAAAAGACTGCGCTGGTGCTCGGGAGCGAAGGCGAAGGCGTCAGCCATCTGCTCCGCAAGGAGAGCGACTTCGCCGTGGCTATTCCGATGGATGCAAGGGTTGAGTCGCTCAACGTCGGCGTCGCCTGCGGTGTCTTGTGCTACCTCTACCGTCGGCAATGGGCCCTTTCCTGATCATTCTCTAACGTTCGGTAAGGCCGACGGTAAGTGATTGCCGCCAACCGTTCGGATTGATAGATTTCATGCGCCTATGCGGCGGGGCCGATCTTTGGCGCCCCAGCCGTCTGGAGGAGGGAAAGATGGAACGGAACAACTATTGGACGCGTCGCATCCAGCGGCGCCGCATGCTCCAGGGCGCAGGGGTGGGCGCCGTGGGTGCTGCAGCCTTCGGTCTCGTCGGCTGTGGGGACGACGACGACGATGGCGGTTCGACTGGCACTGCGACCGCCGCCGCGACAACTGCCGCGGCAACTGGCACCGGCACTGCGGCGACTGCTACTGGCACCGCGGCAGCGGCGGGTAAGAAGGGCGGCATCTACGTCAGCCAGTCGGCAAATGTCTACGAATCCGTAGACCCACAGCGGACAGTTGCGAGCCCGGTGCTGCAGGTGCTTGGCCGCGTACAGTCCAAACTCCTCCGGTTTTCCAATCCGAACGCGGGCGACCTCGCCGGCGACCTCGCCGAAAAGTGGGAGAACCCGGACGCTTCGACCGTCGTCCTGACCATTCGCCAGGGTGTGAAGTGGCATTCGGCGGGGCCGGGCGCCAAGAACGCCGCTGCGGCAGCGGGCCGGGCGTTCACCCCGGACGACGTCAAGTACAACATCGAGCGCCAGAAGGCTGGCCTCCTCGCCAGTGGAGAAAAGGGCTCGTTCGGCCGCAATGCCTACTGGAAGAACGTCGACACGGTCACGGTCAGCGGCAACACGGTCACGCTGAAGCTCGCCAAGCCCGACGCCACCTTCATCGGCGGCCTTGCGAACGAGTTCAACCTCATGGTGCAGAAGGAACTCATCGAAGCGGTTGAGCCCAAGGCGACCGAGATCTCGGCCGACAAGGTCATCGGCACCGGCCCGAACATCCTTACCGAGTGGGTCCCGGGCAAGTCCATCTCCGCCGTCCGCAACCCGGACTACTACAACAAGGAACGGCCGTACCTCGACGGCAACCGCTGGATCCAGACCTTCGAGGACCCGACGGCCTACCGCATCGCCTTTGAGCAGAAGCAGGTCGACTCCTTCACGGACCCGGACCCCGGCCAGACGACCAAGTTCTGGGAAGCGAACAAGGACAAGACCCGCATCAAGTACGCAGGCGTGGCCAACACCGTGGCTATCTACCTGCCGCGCGCGCAGGCCCCGTGGAACGATGACCGCCTCATCCAGGCGATCAACCTTGCAGCGGACCGCCGCCAGCTCATTCAGCAGCTCCACAGCGGCCTCGGAAAGGTCTCCGGGCCGGTCACCTGGCTGCAGGATGCCTGGGCTATCTCGCAGGCGGACCTCGAGAAGGTCCCCGGCTACAAGGTGCAGCGCGATGCGGACCTCAAGGAAGCCAAGGCGCTCTGGGATGCCGCCGGTGGCGCGAACATCGGCGAGATCACGTGGGTCGTGCCCGACACCTGGGCGAGTCGCGCCGCGTGGTCAGCGACGCCCGAGATCATCGCTGAGATGTTCAACAAGGCCTTCGGCACCACGCAGTTCAAGGGCCGGACCAAGAACTACACGGAGATCATTCCGAGCTGGTTCTCCAAGAACTTCGACCCGTTCTTCGGCTGGATCCCGAACGTCGAGATCCCCGATGCGCGTGCCGAGATGTTCGGTGCATTCTCGACGGGCTCCACGTCCAACCTTTGGAACGTGAGCGAGGCGACGGAAATCGACGCCAAGCTTCAGAAGTCGCTGACGCTGACGAACAGGGACGAGGCGATCAAGCTCGTCCGCGAAGTCCAGGATTTCGTCCTCACCAAGGGTCAGTATGGCCGGGTCATCATGTACAACTACATTTCCCCGACCCTTTACTGGAACTACGTGCATCCGACCGGTCCGTCGGCGGAAGAGGGTTGGAACCTCCTCGCGACGTCGCTTGACGCGCTGGATCTTTACGTCGATCAGGACGACCCGACGTACAAGGGCCGAGCGACTCCGACCATCACTGGCCTCTAGGCCGCGTAATCCCCGGAAAGCGGGGCGCCATATGGCGCCCCGCTTTCCGTCAGGCTCATCCCTCGCGTCATAGGCCAGGTTCTTGTGTTTGACTACATCGTCCGGCGGGTGCTGCTGAACATCCTCGTCCTATGGATGGTCGCAACTCTCGTCTTTGCCGCCCTTCGTGTCTTGCCCGGCAACTACGCCGTAGCCCAGTTCGCCGGCGCGAACCTCGGGGGCGTCACGCCGGAGGCGATCGAGATCGCCGAGAAGGAACTCGGACTCGATAAGCCGGTCATGACCCAGTACCGAGAGTTCATGTGGGACACAGTCCGCATGGACCTCGGCGATTCTTTCCGGACCAAGCGATCTGTCTGGAGCGAGCTGCGGGACGCGTTCCCGTACAGCGCGGAGCTTGCGTTCCTGATCGTGCTCGTCGGTTTTGGCGTCGCGGTGCCCGTCGGCATCCTCAGCGCGGTAAAGCAGGACAAATGGCCTGACTACGTGCTGCGAGGGATCGCGATCGGCGCACTCGCCGCGCCTGTCTTCTGGACCGCGTCCATCGCCGTATCGATCGTGCTGGCATTCGATCTCTTCAAAATTGACGTCATTGGGCAACCACACCTCTGGGACGACCCGGTTGGCGCGCTCAAGTGGTACCTCATCCCCATGTTCGCCGGCGGCCTCGCTTCTACGGCAAACACCATGCGTGTGCTCCGGTCGCAAATGCTCGAGGTTCTGCGCGATGACTACATCCGCACCGCCCGGGCGAAAGGCCTGAACGAACGCAGCGTGGTTATGCGGCACGCGCTCCGCAACGCCCTCCTGCCCGTCCTCACGGTCATGGGCCTCACCGTTGCGACGGTCGTCGGCTCGCAGATCGTGCTCGAGCAGATGTTCAACATCCCCGGCGTCGGCCGCCTGCTCTTCACGTCGATCTTCCTGCGCGACTACCCGTTGACACAGGGTCTCGTGCTCCTCACGACCTTCGTCATCGTCTTCACGAACCTTGCGGTGGATGTCCTGTATGGCTATCTCGACCCGAGAGTGAGGCTGGCATGAGCGACGCGTCTGCAGCCGTAACCCTCGACCCGGCGATCCCGGTCCGCCCGGTGGGCATAGCCCGGGTCCGGCGAATCCTCGTGCGCTTTATCGTGCGAAAGCGCCTCGGAGCGCTCGGGCTGTTCATCGCCATCTTCTTCATCCTCATGGCGCTGTTCGCTCCATTTCTCAGCCGCTACGACACCGAGCGCGTGTTCGACACTGAGAATCCCAACTTCAAGACCAATCCATCAATCGTCGATCTCGCACGAGACCCAAACGTCGGCTCGCCGCGGATCGTGAGCTCGTACCAGTCGCCAAACGCCGAACACTGGTTCGGCACCGACAGTGTCGGCCGCGATATCTATGCCCGGGTGATCTACGGTTCGCGACTCTCGCTGATTGTTGGCTTTGGCGCATCCCTGATCGCCGTGTTCTTTGGGCTCATCCTCGGTGTCGTGTCGGGGTACTATCGCGGCTGGCTGGATCTCATCCTCCAGCGGTTCGTGGACGCGCTCCAGGCGTTCCCGGCGCTGGTGCTCCTGCTCCTGCTTGTGCAGATCGCGGAGCCATCCGTCAGGAACACGGTAATCGCCCTGGGCATCGTTGGTATTCCGGTGTCGACGCGGCTCGTCCGGTCGACGGTGTTCAGCGTTTCGAGCACTGACTACGTTTCCGCCGCCCGTTCGACCGGGGCGACGGACGCGCGAATCATGTTCCGCCACATCCTTCCCAACATCGCCTCGGTGGTGCTTATCACGTTCTCGATCGGCATCGGCGCCTACATCCTCTTCGAGGCCACGATCTCCTTCCTCGGCGTTGGTCCGAGGAACGTCGTGTCGTGGGGCAAGATGGTCCAGGAGGGCCGCGCGTCGATTGAGACGCACCCGTGGCTCTCCGTGTTCGCCGGCGGCGGTATCGCCCTCCTTGTAGTCGGATTCAACTTCCTTGGCGACGCCCTTCGCGACGTGCTCGACCCGCGGCTCGGCCGGGGATAGCGCACCACCAACGCCATGGCGATGAGTTTCGAACCCGCCTCCCTCGCTCAGATCACCAAACGGTGGGACGGCCATTGGGGCGGGTTCGTCGTTACACCTGAGCGCATCTACCGGCCCGGCGATGTGGAGGCCGTGGCGCTAATCGCCGACGGACGCGAGGTTGCGTTCGTCTCATGGGCGGCCGAACCGGGGGGCGCGGAGATCGTCACGCTCGACGCAGAGGTCGAGGGCCAGGGCTACGGACGCGCGGCGCTCGACTGCGTTGAGGGCCGCATCCGCGAGGCCGGCGGGACCTATGCGCGCTTGTTCACGACGAACGACAACGTCCGCGCGATCGGCATCTACCTGCGCCGAGGGTATCGCCTCGCACGCCTCCACCTCGATTCGATGGACCGCGTCCGCCAACTGAAGCCCGGTGTGCCGCTGGAAGCGAATGGCCTACCGCTGCGCGATATGTGGGAGTTCCGCAAGGATCTGTGACCGGGGTGGCTGTCGTGTTCACCAGCTTTCGCCTACGCTCCGCCCATGTACCGCCTCGCCGCGTTCGACCTCGACGGGACCTTGCTCAACGGCCAGAACACGGTCAGCGACGCCAATGCCGAGGCACTTCGCGACCTCGTCGAGCAGGGCGTCATTGTCGCCGCTGCCACTGCGCGCTCGTATCACGCTGCCATGCGGAGCTTCGAAGCGCTCAGTATCCCCGCGGCGGCGGTCGCATCCGGTGGCGCAGACGTTCGCCTCGCCGGCGGGCAGGTGGTGCGCCAGTCGCCGCTCCCAGCAGAGTTCACGGACTTCCTCGTTGACGCCGCCGAGCAGGCGAATTGGACTGTCACCCTGATGACCCCGGACGTGATGTACCGTCGCCAGTCACCGCTCCCCGATCCGTCGAGAAACCGTCCATTCCTCCAGATCGTGGATTCGCTGGCAGCGGTCGACCTTTCCACCTTGCTCTCCGCGTTGCTGGAGCCGCAGGGGCCGGACCCCCTGTTCGAAGAGCTGCTCGCCTGGGATGGCCGCGTCGGCATCCACCGCGCCGCATCGTTCAACGGCGCCGCGCTCGTGAACGCGACCGCGATTGGCGCGGACAAGGGCCACGGGCTGCGCGCGCTCTGCGCCGCCCTCGGCATCGACGTGGCTGAGGCGGTGGTGTTCGGCGATAGCGAAGTCGATTTGCCGATGTTCGATGTTGCCGGGACGTCCGTGGCGATGGCCAACGCCCCCGCAAACGTTCGCGACCGCGCCACGCACCAAACGGCGGGCGCGGACGAAGACGGTGTGGCGCAGGCAATCCGGGCGCTCTGGTCTTAGAGGGACTACTGCAGGAAAGCGTCGCCGATCGGTTCGCGAGGCACGTCCTGGCCTTCGTTCACCATGTGGCGGGCCAGTGGCCCGAGCCGCTCAAACGCGATGGATTCGACCTCGGGAGGCACGGCGCATTCGTGCCACGCCTCTCGCATGTATCGCAGCCACAGCCCGGCGTGGCGGTCGCCGATGACGAACGGGAAATGGCGGGCACGCAGTCGCGGGTGCCCGTACTTCTGGGAATAGACAGGCCCGCCGCCGAGCCACTGTTCGAAGAACAGCTTCAGCTTCGACTTCCCGGGTTCGAGGTCCTCCGGATAGAGCGAGCGCATGGACGGGTCCGCTTCGATTCGCCGGTAGAACGCCTCGACGATATTGGAGACGCCCTCGGCGCCGCCTGCCGCCTCGAACAACGTCGTGGTCATGAGGAAAGGATGCCTCCTTACGTTGCGAGGGGCGAGGGGCGGACAGTCACAGGTAAGGGCCCCAGACCCCCTTGCCCGCTGTGATACACTCGATTCGGAATCTCCTAGCAAAGGAAGCAATAGCCCTTGGCCTTCTCGGACAAGCAAATCACGTGCCGCGACTGCGGCCGGCCATTCACGTTCACCGGCGGAGAGCAAGAGTTCTACGCGAACAAGGGACTCATGAACGAGCCCACGCGTTGCTCTTCCTGCCGCTCTGCCCGCCGTGCGACGCAGAGCACCCTCCAGGAAAACGATGGATACGTAAAGTACGGCAACTTCGCCAGCTTCGGCGGCAAGACGCCACGCCAGATGCACCCGGCCGGCTGTGCCGATTGCGGCCAGATGACGGAAGTGCCGTTTGTGCCGCGCGGCGAACGCCCGGTGTACTGCAGCGCCTGCTATTCCAAGATCAAGCCGCCGACTCCCCGCGAGGCGCCCTCGTTCTAGCCCGTGGCCGATGTTGCCGACATACGGCTGGTACAGCTCGCCCGGTTACTGGGGCTCCCCCGGAACAGCGGCCGTGACCTGGTTCTTGATGCGGTCCGCCAGCAGGCCGACGTGCTGGCGGCCGCGTTTTTCGTCGAGGCAGCGAACAACGACGACGTGACCAGCGCCGATAGCGCCCGTGAGTACCTCGCAGATCGCCTCGCCTTCTTCGCCGACATCATCGACGAAGCCACCGCAGCCGAGATCCGAGATCGCTTCGCCCACCACCTGAAGTCCTGGGATTCCTGATCCTTCCGGCCAGTAGCGCCCGGCGGTGCCTTCCGCCATAGTCTGAAGCGTGACCCAACCCGTGCCCCAGGGCGTCCCCGAACGGTTCAAGCACTACCGCCTTGTCCGCCAGCTCGGGCAGGGTGGCATGGGCTCGGTCTTCGAAGCGATCGACGAGCGCATCAACCAGCGTGTCGCGGTCAAAGTCCTCCATCCACACCTCGCCGCCGCCGACCCATCGTTCGCCGAGCGCTTCGAGCGCGAGGCGCACACGGCGGCGCTCCTCCGCTCGCCCTATACGGTCCATCTGCTCGATTTCGGCCAGCAGGACGGCCGCTACTTCATGGTGATGGAGTTCATCGAGGGCCAGTCGCTCGCTGATGTGCTCCGCCAGCAAGGAGCGATGGAGCCCGGGCGTGCGCTCTGGGTAGCGGGCGAAGTGGCGCGCGCGCTCGAAGAAGCGGGTGCTCGCGGCATCGTCCATCGCGACATAAAACCAGACAACATCCTTTTCGATGCCGACGGCCGCGTGAAGGTCGCCGATTTCGGCATCGCCCGTTCGATGATGTCCGGCGGCCTGACGATGGCTGGTGGCTTCGTTGGTACCCCGGCGTATGCCTCGCCAGAGCAGGCGGAAGGCAACTCTGATCCCAGGTCGGACATCTACTCGGTGGGCATCATGTTGTTCGCGATGCTTGCGGGGCAGCCTCCGTTTGGCGGCAACAACCCGGTCGAACTGATGATGCACCACGCTTCGTCTAACCTGCCGATGGACCTGATTGAATCCTCGCCACTCGCCGTGCAGAACGTCGTGCGGCGGGCCTGCGAAAAGGACCCGCTGGACCGCTACCAGTCCGCCGCCGAACTCGCAGGTGCGATCGACCGCGCGCGGCAGGGGTTGCAGCGCGGGACGAACAGCAGCAACACGGCGATGCGGGCGCCGGCTTCGGGCCGCACCCAGGCACAACCGTCTACGCCGCCCACCGTTGCCCCCGCCCAGTCCCTCGATCTTCCAACGGCCGTCGCACCGGCGAGCGCTCAACCGTACACGGCGCCATCCGCGCCGTCCTCGCAGCCGCCCCCGCCGCAGTACGCACCGTCCCCGCCGCAAGCGGCCGCGGTGGGCGCGACCAGCGGTGGCAACAACCGGATGCTGCTCTTTGGCGGCATCGGGGCCGTCGCGGCCGCCATCGTTGGCGCAGGTCTCTTCTTTGCGCTCGCGGGAGGGGGCGGCGGCGACGATGACGCGACTGCGTCTCCATCCGCCAGCGCCAGCACGGCCGTCGCATCGCCGGCCGACTTCGAAGTGACCGCCGTCGAGTTCCAGTTCGACCGCGCCAGCCTGAGTGCCCCACCGAACACCCGCGTCACGTTTACGCTCGTCAACGAGGGGCAAGCACGGCACAGCCTCCAGTTCAGAGACCGCGAGGGCGGCGTTGAGCTCGCGCCGGGCGCCACCGGCGCCGTCGTCAACGGCGGCGAGTCCACTCGCGTCACCTTCACGACGCCCGCCCCAGGCACCTACCGCTTCGAGTGCGTCAACCATCCGACGCGGATGAACGGCACTTTTGAGGTGCGCGCAGATGCCGCCGCGCCGGGCAATTCGCCGACGCCGACCCGCACGGCCGCCCCCGCCGCGACGCCAACGCAGGCTGCGGCGCCAACGGAGACCCCGTTGCCCTCGGTCACCGCTGCTGCCGCCTCGGCGACGCTCATTTCGGGCGCGAAGGCGCGCCCGATCCGCCAGGTGGACCTGCTCGAAGAGCCTTCGCGGACCGCCAGCCTGGTGCGGCCCCTGCAGCTGGACGACCGCATCATCGTCGTGACCAACACGCCAGAGAACAGCACCGTCCGGATCACCGAAGGGCTCGTCTTCTGGCGCGTGGTCATCGAAGGCACGCAGGTGGTTGGCTGGGTGCCCGAGGTCACTGTCGATGGGACGACCCGTTTCCTCGAGCGCGTGCCCTGATCCGCCCTACTTCGCCAGTGCGTCGACCTCGGCCATCTCTTCCGCCGTCAGTTTCCATCCGGCAGACGCAACGTTGCCGTCCAGCTGTTCGGTCTTCGTCGCCCCGGCGATGACACTGCCGACGAACGGCTTGCATGCCAGCCAGCTCATCGCCAGTTCAAGGATCGTGTGGCCCTTGCCCTGCGCGTAGTCGGTCAGCTTCTCGGTGAGGCTCCAGTTGCGGTCCGTCATCACGCGCGATGCCATCGGGCTGCTGCCGCCAAGGCGCGTGCCCTCGGGTGCGGGCGCGTTCCGCTGGTACTTGCCCGTGAGCAGGCCGCTGGCCAGCGGGAAGAACGGGAGCATGCCGAGCCCAAATTTTTCGCACACCGGCGCAAGCTCGGATTCGATGCCGCGAGCGAGCAGGCTGTATTCGTTCTGGGCCGAGATGAACGCGGTGAGGTTGTGCTTCTCCGCCAGGTAGTGCGCCTCAACGGACTGCCAGCCGCTGAAGTTCGAATGGCCCGTGTAGCGCACCTTGCCCGCCTTCACCAGGTCATCCAGCGCGCGCAGCGTCTCGTCGATCGGCGTCTTCGGGTCGGGCGCATGGATCTGGTAGAGGTCGATATAGTCCGTATTGAGCCGGCGAAGGCTGGCTTCGCATTCGGCGATGATGTAGCGGCGGGAAGCGCCGGACTTGTACAGGCCCTCGCCCATCTTCATCCCGAATTTCGTGGCGACGATCACCTGGTCGCGGCGGTTGCCCAGCGCCTTGCCAAGGAACTCCTCGCTCTTGCCGGCGCCGCCATAGACATCCGCCGTGTCGAACAGATTGATGCCGAGCTCGATCGCGTGGTCGACGACCTTCTGCGTTGCTTCCTGGTCCATGCGGCCGCCGAAGTTGTTGCAGCCGAGGCCAACCACCGACACCTGCAGGCCCGAGCGGCCGAGGTTGCGATATTCCATGTCGTTTCTCCCGAGATTAGTGTGCCCGCAAGTATAGAGGGACGAGCGCGCGTCTCGTTACCGCCCCGCTCCGGCCCGGGTCTTCTCTCGTAGTCGCGGCCCCCCTGGCCGCGGGCGTTTGAACCATGCCAGGGCATCACGGCGCGCGGCAGGACGCTCTCCCCGCGGGAGAGGGCAAGGCGAGGGGCGCTACGTTGTCCCCAGCCGCGCCGCCAGCTGACGCCACAGCACCGGGTTCGCCGCGACCAGCGTTGGCCGTTCGCCCGGTACATCGATGAACTCCGTGCGGCCACCCGCTTCTTCGATGATGACGCGCCCGGCAGCCATGTCCCACGCGTTCAGGCCCGATTCGTAATAGGCGTCGAGCCGTCCGCATGCGACGGCGCAAAGGTCCAGCGCAGCCGAACCAGCCCGTCGCAGGTCCCGCACGATCGACACGACCCGGGCCGCGACCAGGCCCTGCGCGCGGCGCACGTCTTTGTCATAGCCGAAGCCCGTGCCTGTCAGCGCCTGCCCCAACGTTGTCACGTTCGATACGGTGATCGCGCTGCCGTTGAGCGTCGCGCCGTGCACCCGCGCGGCCGAGAACAGCTCATCCCGCGAAGGGTCGAACACGACCCCCACGGCCAGCGCGCCATCAACCTCGATGCCGATCGAGACGCAAAAATCGCCGCGCCGGTAGAGGTAGTTCGTCGTCCCATCCAGCGGGTCGATCACCCAGCGGACGCCGCTTGTTCCCGCGCGGTCGCTCCCCTCTTCGCCGAGGATGCCGTCGTCCGGCCGCACTGCGAGGATGCGTGAGACGATGAGCGTCTCTGATTCGCGGTCCACCTCGCTCACCATATCCGTGAGGCTCGACTTGGTACCCACGTCCGTGCGGGCATCGTGCAGCCGCGCCAGCAGCACGCCGCCAGCCTCGCGAGCGATCACTTCACCGAGCTGTTGCAGTTCGAGCACGTTCGCCATGAGCAAGGATGCTACGGGATGGGCGTAAACGGGTCGCCCGTTAGGGACTTTCGCCAAGACGCACGGGGACGGACATCAACGGTTGATCGTCCTGGCGCAGCCGCACCCATGCCGGCGCTGCATCGCCGCTGGCGGGGAACTCGACGACCACGTCTGCTGTGCCTTCGCCCGTGATTCGCTCAGGACCACCCACTAGCGTGCCCGTCACGACAGAGCCATCGTCCAGGAGAAGCGACCAGCCGCGGAGGTCGAACGTTCCGCCGTCCCCCGACCGTTCGACCTTCACGTCCAAGCGGTAGATGTCGCCGGACCGCGTGATGCCGGACACATCCCACATCGTTGACGCGGCCCCGCTGGACGAGCGCGTCTCGAAGGCGATCGCGACCACCGCCGCCACGATCATGAGCAAGAGCAAGATGCCAAAACCAATCTTGACGAGGTTCAGCGGCCAGCGTGGCAGGGTAATATCGATCGTCACGCCGCGTGGGCGTGAAAAGCCGGCATTCATTCGGCGCCGCTCCCACCTAAGGACGACTGCAACACGGTGAAGCCGTCGCGGACCAGGTACGCGGGCTCGAAGCCATCGGGAAGCGTGGCGATGAGTTCGACCACGACTCCATCCGTGCCCGCCGGGGCGGGGTGGGTGCGTGTTAGCAGCGTCAACATCTGCGCGCCATCGGAGCCAGCCAGGAACCAGCCTTCGGCGGGCGCCTCAATTGACTTGTCCGATTCGACCAGGACGCTGCCCATCCAGGCTCCGTCGTCGCTGGACTGCTGGAAGAGCGTGGCCGTGGGCTGGACCCCGCCAATGCCGCCGCCCGAGTCCCATGGCGTTTTCGCGACCAGCCACCACGCCAGGAGCGCGACCAGCACGCCGACGATCAGCCAGCCGGGGATGCGGAGCGCGACGTGAAAATCGGTATCGTGTTCCAGCGCGACCATGAGGCGATTGTAGCGCAGCACGGGGGGCGAGCAGGCACGTCTTGGTGCCATGGCGGTTACGCCCCCTCCCACCTCAAGTCCCACAACCTGACCGGCTCGTCGAGCCCCTTCAGCTCCTGGATGCCCGCATCCGCGAACAGGAACCCCTTGCCCACGACCAGCTGACGCACCACGTCGCTGACCAGCACCTGCCCGCCCGACGCCTTGCCCGCGATCCGTGCCGCGGCGATGACGCTGGAGCCGAAGAGGTCGTCGTCCTCCGCGATCGGCTCGCCCGCGTTGATGCCCGCGCGGATGCGCAGCGCCTCGCCGCCGATGCTATCGGCCACCGCCCGCTGCAATGCCGCCGCGCAGTCCAACGCGCGCTGAGCGGAGCCGAAGCTGGCCATGAAGCCGTCGCCCATCGTCTTCACTTCCTGCCCGCCTTGGGCCGCCAGGGCCTCGCGCGTGATCCGCTCGTGCTCGCGCAGCACCGCGCGTCCCTTCGTATCCCCGAGCCGCGACATCATCGCGGTGTGCCCTTCGAGGTCCGTGAAGAGGAGGGTGCGGAAGGACCCGGGTTGGAGCGCGTCCGACGCGCTGACACCCGCGACCAGGCGCGACGAGGTCCGGCGAAGGAAGTCAAGGTGAAACTCGGCTGCTTCCGCGAACGTCGGGTCCGAGCAGACCCGGAATTCAGCACCGTGGATCCTCGCAGCGACACGTTGAGCGGCCTCGACAGGCTGAGGGGCAACAGTCCAGGCGACGACAAGCGTGGGCAACCCCAACGCTGCAAGGTCAGGTACCACGTCTCGGTGGAAGGGGTGGCTGTACTGAGCCCAAACGTCATGGTCCACGCCGCGACGATAGAACTCGGAGTCTTCTGTCTGCACGCCCTCGTTCTCAAGCGTGATGGCAACGCGTGCCAGGACATCCGTGAAGGTGTCCCAGTCCAGCTGCTCCGCGACTCGCAACACCTGCCCATACCGGGTTCGGTCCACATCACTCGCGGTGACCCACGGCGCATCGAGAATAAGGTGAGAGAACCGGCCGGGATGTGCCTTGATGAGGTCAAGCGCCGGGCCGATGTTGATTGGATCGCACGGAATGTTGAGCACCGTGGGAACCATCGGCAGCCGGCCACGTACAGCCTCCGCGTCCGCCAGCAACGTCTGCGGCGAGATGTCCGTCACCTGGCGCTGGGACAGCCCCGTGCCACGAGCATCGAACGTGACCCACTGGAACTCCTCGCCGAGCCGCTTGATGCCCTCCGGCAACAGTTGCCAGAGTCCCTCGATGATCCCAAACGGCGGATTGGCGATGCGGAGGTATGGAGTGCCCTCGCCGACCACGACATAAGCAATGTTCACGCCGTCGCTCGTCTGCGCGTACCGGATGGGCGGCGCTTCCAGCCGGGAGTATGCCACGACGGCGTGCCTCCTACGCCACCCCCTCTTCCCGCACCCGCGCCCACTCCGCTTCCGGGTCGTCGACGCCGAGGATCGCCGCGGCCGTCCTGCGCGAGTGAATTCCCGCCGAGACGAGCCCGCGTTCGTCGGCCACCTCGCGGCTGCGATCGATCGGCAACACCGGGCCCCAGCGCATCACCGGCCGCAATCCCTGGACGTCGAGCCCGGCGAACCGCTCCAGCAGCCGCAGCGCCAGCGCCGCGCGCCGTTCGTACACGCTTGTGCGGATGCGCCGCTTGCGCGCGACCTTCTTCGCCAGCGGGTCCAGCTCCGTGTTCAGTGCCACCCCGCTGAGCCCCTGCGGGTTGTGCCCAAACGCGGTTCGCGGCGATTCCCCGAGGTCGTGCAGCGTCCGGTAGATGAGGTCGATGTAGTCCGTGTGGAGCTTCACGCCGCCGCCCTGGAGCAGGTCCAGCAGGTAGGCGCGGGCCTTCTCCGGGACCTCCCAGACGGCGCCCGGCTCGACCGCGATGTCCTGCGAGCCGGTCACCCCTTCGATCACGGCGATGGGGTTGCCGCTCAGCTCCAGGATCTGGCTGAGCTGGCTGAACGCGCGGTTCAGCTCGCGGTTGGATTCGACCAGCGGCGGGATGTCGCTCGCGCCCCATGCCTGCTTGGGCTCCCGCACGTTCGGGAACAGCACGAACGGGATGAAGCCGTAGGGGTTCGCAGCCTCCTCCGCGAGCGTGTCCCCGCGCCACAATTCGAAGGCCGTTGGCGTCCAGTACTCGGTCACCGTTGCGGACGGGAGTTGCCCGCTCGCGCTGGCGGGCGCGCCGCTGCCGTCCAGCGAATACTGGCTGGCGATGGCAAGGAGGCGCGAGGGATCGTCGGGCGTACGCCAGGCGAAGATGCCCTGCACATCGGGCGCCGTGACGCGTACCTCCGAGGCTTCGGCGTCCCACGTCACCTTGAACGCGCCGTCGCCGAGGATGGCGCAGTCCACCTCCGTCTCGAAATCGAGCTGAGCGAGGCCGTTGGCGGATTCGATGGCGCGGAAGGCGCGTTCGGCTACGCGGGCACGGTCGCGCCCTGCCGGCGTGTGGGCGTCGTCTGCCTCCACCTGGATCGATGCCGAATCGAGCAGGTAGCCGGTCACCTTTTCGACGAACGCGCGGGCGTAGTTAAAGGTAAGTCGACGCTCGCCGCGTCGCGCGCGGCCGACCCACTGGTCGCCGCCGTAGAAGCGAAGGTGTTCGCTGTACCGCCGCAGCCGCTCGGCATCGAGCGTGCGGAGCTGCTGTGGGCGGGGCAGGTCGAGGGAAGTAGGCATCGCGCGCTCCGGAAAGAGGTACCGCCGAGCGTCTGCCGCGGCAGGGCGGAGCGCGAAGGGGCCGTTGGCGCGGGGCAAGACAGAGCGACCGAGAGGTCATCGTATCCCCTGTCGGCCGTTCGGCCTGGCCCGTATGGCCCTGATCGGGCCGCAGGATAGGCCGTAGCATCCGCGTTGGAGTGGAAGAGTGACCGAGTGCCCGTGGTGCCATGCGGAGAACCCGGACGGTCGTGCCTACTGTGCACGCTGCGGCCGGGGTTTCAGCGGGACGATTCCCGCGGGCGCGGAACAGCAGCGAGGTTCGACCGGGGGCCAGCCGGTGACCGCTGCGCAGCGGGGAACGACCGGCTGTCTGTATGTCAGCGCGTGGCTCACCTGGGCGGCCGCGATCGTGACCGCACTGCTCTTGTTCGTTGCGTTTCGGAACGCGGCCCAATACGACTCACAACATGATCTCGTGCAGGGTAAGTCGCTCGGCGTGGCAGTCTTCGCTTTGTTCTTTCTCGGCACGTCATCTGGGATCGTGCTCATCATGACATTGCTCGCGAGCGGCGGCGCTTCCCGGCTGAAGCAGGCCCCTTTCGGATGCCTTGTTCTCCTCGTCGCGCAATTCGTGCCGGGGCTGCCATGGCTCGCCGTGATGGCCTGGGCGCCGTATGAGCTGTACCGCAAGCGGCCGGGCCCGGAGGCCGATTAGGCAATCTAGCCCCCTACCGCCGCAGGAAATCCTTGCTCGCGATGCGGCTCGGCTGGTTGCCGCTCCCGCGCAGCCGGTAACTGGCCGCGATGGAGTAGAAGCCACCATCCCCGCGACGGACGAGGTGCAGCTCGTCGACGTCTTGCGCTCGCGTGGCAGGGTCGCCAAACAGGCCGGTCCGCGCCGCGATTGCGCTGCGGACCGCGAGCCACGCAGCCTCGTCCGGGAGGTTCGTGGCCAACGACCAGTGCGGGATGAA
This sequence comes from Dehalococcoidia bacterium, assembly GCA_050248655.1. Classification (GTDB taxonomy): domain Bacteria; phylum Chloroflexota; class Dehalococcoidia; order Tepidiformales; family Tepidiformaceae; genus JAGQHB01. The sequence continues at coordinate 1,821,994 of JBFWRY010000001.1, read as the reverse complement.
ATACTCTGCCGCGTTCGGGTCGCCGTGGCGATCCAGCACCCTGCGCCGTCCCTCGTCATAGTCGTTCCGGCGCGCGTCGTAGCCCGAACCCGCGCGCAACGGCGAGATGAGCGTCAGCACGTGCCGCTCGAGGCGGGACAGCGCCCCATCCGGCGAGTCGTAGGTGCCGACGAGGACGCGCGGCCGCATCGGGAAGGCGTCGTGGAAGCGCCCTCCCTCCAGTGCGAACGGGGCCAGGCGCGAGGCCAGCCAGGAAAGACGGAGATCCACCTCGCCAAGGTCGCGCTCGTCGAATTCGAGGATGCCGGCGGCGATGGTTGCGTGAATCCCATAGGCGGGCGCCGGGCCCAGCCAGGCCGCAAGCGTGGCTTCATCGAATTCGTCAGCGAGCACAGACGTAAACCGCCGCTCACCTCGGATGTCATAGGCGAGCACCGCGCTCCCGGCCATGTACAGCAGGTGGTCTGGTGGAGGGATGAGAAAGACGCCGCAGGTCGCCACGGCAGCACGGTACGGGATGGAGATGAACGGCTGTCTACAGCGAGGCGGCTCCGCCTCCGGGACGACTATCTCGAAAGGAACTGCTTGCTCGCGAAGCCCTTCGTGCCATCGGGTCCCAGCACCTCGATCCACGTGACGCCGTCCGCCGTGGACTCGCCCGCCTTCGCCCAGAGGATCACGTCGTCTGCGAAGCAGCGGAGCACCCCGGCGGACGTGGACGGCTTTTCGCGGACGTTGAGGCAGTCACCGTCGGCTGCGACGAGATAGGGCGTGCTGAATCCGCTCGCCGCGTCTCCGCGATCGATCGCCCGGATTGCGTTGCGGCCGAAGTACGCGTCGGTGAACAACGTCCCGTATAGTTCGATCGGCGTCACGCTCCCCTTCTCGAAGTCGATCAGCGAGGGGATCGAAAACGACCGTTGGGGGCCGGTCGCGCCCGGGACATCCGTCGGCATCATCCCGACGCGGCCCACGGCCCGTGTGCCATCGAGCCAGCCTCCGACCGAAAGGAAGAATTCCGGACCACCGCCGGCGATCGTTTGCACGACCTTTCCGCCATGGATAAGCGAATGTTCGATGACGCCGAATGGTGGCGTGGCATCGCGCCAGAATATGACCACGGTGCTCGCATCTGGATGCGGCGTCCCGGCGATGAGGAAGGGCCGGTCCGATTCAAACACCGTACTGCCGTCCGTTTTGAGCAGCTTCGTGTTCTCTGCTGTCTGCCACAGCATGTCGCTCCCACCGGACTGGTAGACCGGGAACGCGCCCGCTGGCGTCGTAATCACCCTTCCGCCCTGGAGTGAGAAGTACACGGCCGACGGCTTCCCGCTTGCATCCGTGCCGCTCCGGGAGAGGATCGGCAACCCCGAGACGACGCTGACGATGCCGGTATCGGCTCCGAACACGGCGATTTCACTCCACGTAATGCCGCCGTCGTCCGAATGGTGCAGCGTCTGCTGCGCGTCTGCGCTGGCCGGTCCGAGCGGACCACAGTCGCCTGTCGTGCACACAAACAGCCAGATGTCGTGGCCGCCGGGCGCGACGTACAGAGAGGTGATGTAGGTCCCGGGCGTTTTCGCCTGGAAGAGCGTGCGGGCCTTGGGCGTGCCGCCGCCGATCGTGCTCACGCGTTCGAGAGCCGCTGGCGGACCGTCGCACTGGTAGCAGCCCTTTTCGACGATGAGTACGGTGTCGGCCGGCATCGGTTGTGGACGCGTGATCGTCCAGGTGAGCGGTTCTCCCACCCCCGGCGTCGTGGGGGCCGGGCTGGCAGTCTCTGTCACAGCTGGCGGCGGCGTGGTCGTGGGCGCTGCGGTGGTTTCCGCCGGCGAGGGCGACGCCCCAGAGTTCGACGAACCGCCTGTGCAGGCCACGCTACCCAGCGAAAGAGCCAGGACGAGGAGCGAAGGAAGCAAAAGCAAGCGTCGCATGGGGCCAGTGTAGTGCGGCCGGAACGCGGCGAATCAGCCTTGAGACGGAGTGGCAGAAGCCTTGTGTATGAACTGGTTCACGCTGCCTCCTTACCCGTTCGTTTCCTGCGCGGCACCCGTGACTCGCTCATCGCCATACCCCTGTTGGACGACTGACGGGGAGGCGTCCGGGGTGAAAGGAATGAACAGGCTCAATCGGGTTTCCCTTTTCGCTGCAGCGATGGCACTGCTCTCCGCCTGCAGCACGACATCGACGGGCGCAAACGCCCTCCAGTCGCAGCCTGCGGGTTCGGCCTACGCGCCCGCGCTCGCCGCCGACAGCGTCACGCCGGCGGCAGAGGCAAAGGAGAGAATGCCCATCTATCTGACGACGATGACCCACCTGGAAGGCAGCTGGATCGACGACCGCGATGAGGAGCTGTTCCTCGATCACGTTGGACAGCTCCGCTACGGCATGGACCTGTTCGAGGAGTACGGCGCCAGGATGACGGTCGAATCAGAGAAGCCGTTCGCCCGGGCCAGCGTCACCTGGGACGTGAACGTGCTTGCCGAGCTGGTAGCCCGCGGGCACGGGGTCGGCACACACTGCGACATCGGGTTCCGCGAGGACCTGATGCCGGTCGAAGACTTCGCGGGTCTCCTGAAGGAGAACAAGGACCTTGTCGACGCACTGGTCGGGGCCGAGAACAACCGGGGTTGCTCTGGGGCAGGAGGCGTGAACGACTGGGCGGCCGCCGGCGACCTCGCCGGGTTCGACTACATCAACGGCACGGTCGCCATGCACTACCTTTCGATGCCCATGGACGCTCGGCCCGGCCCGGAATGGACCGATGAGTACATTCGGAACACGGCCTGGCATGACCAGGCGCCCGCTGGAGACCTCCGCGCCTACCCATTCGCCGTGGCCGACGCCACGGACTTCGAGCCCGATGACCCGGGCATCATCGTGGTCCTGAGCGGCGAGTTCGGCCGCCTCGACTGGGCAGCGGAAGAATCGGCCGGCCGGGATTGCAGCCGTGGCTGCGCGTTGACCACTGCCGATGTCAGCGCCGCGGTCGCCACTCTCCGCGAGGTCGATGCCTCGCGTGACCCGGCTCGTGTCACGAAGGTCACGTTCTACATCCCCGCCGAGAATTTCGACGAAAGCAACGAAGCGGTGTTGCGTGCCTTCCTGGAGGCGATGTCCGCGCTCGAGTCCGAAGGCGTCGTCCAGTGGGCCACCCAGGGCGAAGTCTATGACGCGTTCATCGTTGCCGGGGGCGAGCCGAACGACCTCCCCGGCAGGGAGGACATCGTCGCAGCAAGCACAGCGCCAAACGTGCCAACGGGCACCCGTCCGTCCGGCCCCCGGCCCACGGAAGGCGTGCTTCCGCGCCGCTAGCGGCGCCAGATCGCACACGCGCGCCCGGCTGCAGGGCCTCTCGCCCGCTGCCGGGCGTGAAGGTGGCTGTCGTGGTGGCGCGGCTCATGGATGCAGTAGAATCGGAGCATGGCAGGAGACTGTGAATCTGTACGAATCCTCGAAGGTGGCAGGATCGTGATCCCCGCCAGGTTCCGTCACGCTCTCGGCCTGAAGCCGGGGGACAGCGTCCAAATCGAACTGGAGGATGGTGTCCTGCGGCTCGAATCCCGAGCCGCCCGGATCAAACGCGCTCAGGCGCTCGTCGCGAAGTACGCCTCTGGACGATCGCTTGCAGATGAGCTGATCGCGGAGCGCCGCGCTGAAGCCGCCCGCAGTGACTGACGTTGTCGTTGATGCTTCGGCGATCCTCGCATTCTTGCAGCGCGAACCGGGGTCTAGCATCGTTGCCGCCGCCGTCGAGCAGGGCACATGCTTCGTCAGCGCCGTCAATGTGGCCGAAGTGCTGGCGAAGCTCACGGATAGCGGGATGACGCTGGAGGAGTGCTGGGTGTCCGTCCGTGACATCGAACTTGAGACAGTCGCGTTCGACGCCGCCGCTGCCGTGGCCACCGCCGCGCTGCGCTCGTCCACCCGCGCTGCCGGGCTCTCCCTCGGCGACAGGGCATGCATCGCGCTGGCGCAGTCCCTCGAACTGCCGGTCGTGACGACGGATCGTGCATGGCGCGCTGTCCCCCTCCCCGTCGAGATCATCTTCGCCCGGCCCTGATCCGCGACGCTCCCCGGCCTTCCCCGTATGATTCGCGCCGTTCGAAGCATCGAGGAAGCCCATGGCAGACATCAGCAACACCCAACCCCCCCTCGAAGGTCTCCGTGTCGTTGACCTGAGCGATGGCGTCGCCGGCGCCTACGCCACCAAGCTGCTTGCCGGCTGGGGCGCCACCGTGGTCAAGGTCGAACCGCCCGGCGGCGACCCGACACGGCGGCTCGGCCCCGGCGCGCCGCCCGCCGACCCGGATTCCAGCATCCTCTTTAGTTACCTGAACACCGGGAAGAAGGGCGTTGTCTCGGACCCCGCGACCGAAGCTGGGAAGAAGGACATCCTTCGCCTCTGCCGCTGGGCCGACCTTGTGGTCGAGTCCGGGGCGCCCGCCGAATGGGCCGCTCGCGGCATCGACTTCGATGCAATCCGGCGGGACCGTCCCGCGCTCGTCGTCTGTTCGATTACCCCCTTCGGGCAGGACGGGCCGTGCGCGGGCTGGCGGACGACTGCCCTCACTGCTTTAGCTCCTGGCGGACAAATGTCGCTTTGTGGCGACGATGACAAACCGCCGCTCAAGACTGCCGGCTTCCAGGCCGAGTACCAGGCCGGGCTGCACGCCTTTTCCGCCAGCCTCAGCGCCCTCTTCGGTGCCCGGCGTTCGGGACGCGGCGACCGCATCGACCTCTCGATGCAAGAGGTGCAAGCGGCCTGCCTGGAGGGCTTCGGGCCCGTGGCAATGGTCCGCGAGACCGATGGCGCGCGCACCGGTAACCAGCTCCGCGCCATCTGGGGCATGTATCCCAGCGCAGACGGCTACATCGGCGTGAACGCCATGGCCCGTCAGACCGCCGCGGTCTATCGCGTGATCGGCCAGCCGCAGCTCTCGGAAGACCCGGCGTTCACAAACCTCCTCGCGAACCCCGAGATGAACCCCGTGGTGGAGGCGCTGATCGCTGAATGGGCCAGCCAGCGGACATCGCAGCAGATCTACGAGGAATCGGGCCGCCAGCGTGCGCCGATGTCCGTGGTCGCAACCCCGCGCGAGCTTCTCGATTCGGAGGCACTGCGCCAGTCGCACTTCTGGCAGGAGATCGACCATCCCCGCCTTGGCAGGCATGTGACGCCGGGACTCCCCTTTGACCTCGACGGCGAGAGCGGCAGCGTCACCCGGGCGCCGCTCCTCGGGGAACACACGCTCGAAACGCTCGCAGCCCTCCCGCTTGGCGGCAGCGCCAGGACCCCCGGCGAGCCCCGGCCGTTCTTCGACGGGATCCGCGTGCTGGACCTCTCGCAGGTCTGGGCCGGCCCCTACGCGACGCGCTTCCTCGCCGACATGGGCGCCGACGTGATCCATATTGAGGGGCCCGCGTTCCCGGATGCCGTGCGAGGCGTCGGCCGCGGCGGCGACCCCGAAGCCCACAACAAGTCCACGTACTTCAACGAGTACAACCGCAACAAGCGAGGACTCGCACTCGACTTGCATCGCCCCGAGGGCATGGAGGCGTTCAAGCGGCTCGTGCTCCACGCAGACGTCGTCCTCGAAAACTGGAGCGTCGGCGTTGCCGAGCGGCTCGGCATGGGCTACGACGACCTGCGCGCCATCAACCCGGCCATCGTCTTCTGCCAGATGCCCGCGTTTGGCAAAACTGGCCCCGAAGCCGAGCGCGTCGGCTTTGGCCCCAGCATCGAACAGATGGGCGGCCTCGTTTCGCTCCAGGGCTACGCGGGAGGGCCGCCGCACCGCAGCGGTATCTCCTACGGCGACCCCAACGCGGGCATCCTCGCGGCCGGAGCCGTCGCGCTCGCGCTCCACAGGCGGGACCGCACGGGCGAAGGCGGGCACATCGTGCTTCGCCAGCGGGACAACCTCGCTGGGATGGTCGGGGAGTACATGGTCGCCGAATCCCTCGGTGTCGAAATCCCACCGCGCATGGGCAATCGTGACACGCTGTTCGCGCCCCAGGGCGCCTATCGTTGCAAAGACGACGAAGGCCGCATCATCGGCGACATCATGGGCGAGGAGATCGGCCGGGTCTCCGACAACTGGGTCGCGATCTCGATCGATAGCGACGAAAGCTGGGCGGCTGTGGTCGAAACGCTTGGCGATGCCCGCCTCCGCGCGCCTGGCCTGGAAACCGTCGAAGGACGGCGCGCCAATCACGACGCAATCGACGAAGCGATCACGGACTGGACGCGGACGCGCGAAGCGTCCGCGGTCGCAGCGACGCTCCAGTCCGCTGGCGTGTCTGCCGTGCCCGTGCTGTCGCCGTTGCAGGTCGTCCAGGACCCGCACCTCAATGCGCGCGGGACATTCCCCACCGTCGATCATCCGGTCGCGGGCGTCCACCGGACCATGCGTCCGGTCTGGAGGCTGCGGGATCGGCCCTTCACCGGTGCGAAGGCTGCGCCGGCTTTTGGGCAACATAACCGCGAAGTGCTGGCGGAACTCGGGGGCTACGGCGACGCCGAGCTCGACCGAATGGAGGCAGAGGGCGTGCTCGCCACGGTGCCCACCCGGGCGTAGCTCGCCTCACGGCATCCACGGCCGTGCAGTCGGAATCCGATTGCCTTCGCGCGTCCTCGTCGTTGAGAAGGCCTGGCGCCTCCCTGCGTCGGGCGATTAGAGGAGAACGGATAGCGGAGTGCAATTGCAGCGGGACGGGCAGGTGGCCACCACCCGGCGGCGCGTGCCCGCCAGATCTCCCCGGAGTTTCCGTAAAGGGGACCCTTCCGAGATGGTGTTAGCATCGTCATATGCCGACCGCCCGACCGCACAGGCGTCTGTCCTTGGGGCTCGGAGCCGTGGCGGTTTTCGTCGGCGTAGCCGTCGTGCTGCTGGTTGTACTCGGCGCGCGCGAACCAGTGAAGGTTCTGCAGGTTCCGCAGTCGCCCGGCCCCTCCAGGGGCACACCGGCCGTGACTGCGGCAGCCACCCCTTCGCCATCACCTTCAGCGACCGTAACCCCGGGCACGGTCACCACACTGCAGGTTGGGACGCAGGGAATCATCGGCTACGACACGACGGTCTATTACACCGCTGGCTGCGTGCGATGCGGGCGCTCGCCCGTACCAGAGCTCTACCGCCTTCGTCGCGATCCGTCCGGCCGGCTGGAGCGCGACGACCTCTTTCCGTTCCGCAGCCGCTACCCCGATGGTTACGTGCACTCCTTTGCGGCGGAATGGGAACGCGGCCACTTCGTCGCCGCCGTCTGCGTGCGTGGCTACTGCGGTGGCGAAGGCGATCCGACCACCACGGAGCCGCTACAGCTGCTGGAGACTAGCGACGGCGGCATCACCTGGGCCGAAGCGGGGACGCTCCCCGTGAACAGTTGGCTCATCGGGTTCATCGCGGACCGCACCATGCTCGACGCCGCGGTCGATGGTCCGCTGCTGGTGGCGGAGTACTCGGGGAGCGAGCCCCGCTATTCCCTCTGGCCGTCCGGCGAGGCCGTGACGCCGCCACGGGTTGGTGAAGACTTGGAGCCTGCGGCCGTCGCAGGCCGTGGGTTGTTCTGGGTATCGCGGCCGAAGTCCGGCGGCGAGGGCGCGTACTTCGATGCCGTGGGCCATGAAGTGCTCCGTGTGCCGGGCGTTCCAACCGCACTGGTGGGCGCCGTCAAGCACGGGGGCTGGATCGTGCAGTGGATCGGCGACGATGGTTCATATGTCGGCCATTACGAAGACGCGATGCAATGGGCCTATCGCTGGACCACCGATATCTTCCGCATCGAGGGCATCATCCCTCCGCTTGTCGAAACCAGCAGCGGCCGGGTGACGCCGCTACAGCTCTACGGGAACGTGCTCCTCGAAGACTTCTATTGCTTCGGGGTGAGCCGCAGCGACTGCAATAACACGGACCGGATGTTCCCCCTCTACCCTGCGTTGATCGATGTCATCAGCGGGCAGGTCCACCCGATCGCGCAGATCGTGGATGAGTATCCGGAATTCACCGGCAACCACAACCCGTTCGTCCTCAATATCGACCCGAACCCACGGGCACGGGTGGTGGCAGGTGCGGACGACTGCCTGAACGTGCGAGCGCAGCCCTCGGCAGCAGCCCCAGTGCTTGAGTGCGTACCGGATGCGGTGCTCCTCCTCAAGCGCAGCGACGCCCCGGTCCCCGCCGACGGCGTCACCTGGCTCCCGGTCTGGACGCCCGCGTTCGAACAGGGCTGGGCAAGCGCTGAGTTCCTTCGGTGACGCCGGCTCCGGCTCCTGCGCTAGAATGCCCCACCCACTGAACGCCACAGGAGGCCCGCATGTACGAGACCGGCAACTATGAAGGCATGATCGCCGAAACCACGAAGGTGATTGGCCACAACGGCGACTGGGTCACAGCCTACGTTGCGCGGCCCCTTGGCCCGGGGCCATTTCCCGGCGTCGTCATGGTCCACCACATGCCCGGCTGGGACGAGTGGTACAAGGAAGCGACCCGCAAGTTCGCCCACCACGGTTATGCCGCCATCGCGCCCGACCTCTATTCCCGCGCCGGCTCCGGTGCGCCGGATGACGTGGCTGCCAGGGTCCGCGCCGATGGTGGTGTGCCGGACGACCAGGTGGTCGGCGACCTCGCCGGCGCTGCCCGGTTCCTGCGCTCGCTGCCGAACGTGAACGGCAAGGTCGGCATTTTTGGGACCTGCTCCGGTGGGCGTCATGGCGTGCTCGCGGCGTCGCGCACCACCGAGTTCGACGCGCTCGCGGACCTCTGGGGCGGCGGCGTGGTGATGGGCGAGGCCGACCTCACTCCAAAGCGCCCGGTGGCCCCTATCGACTACACGAAGGACCTGTCCTGCCCGATCCTCGGGCTCTTCGGCAACGACGACCGCTCACCGACGGCCGAGCAGGTGGATATCCACGAGGCCGAGTTGAAGAAGCACGGCAAGAACTACGAGTTCCACCGTTACGACGGCGCCGGCCACGGCTTCTTCTATCACCACGCGCCCGCCATGTACCGCGCCGAACATGCCGTCGACGGCTGGAAGAAGGTCTTCGGTTTCTTCAGCCGGACCATCGGATAGCCGCCCGCCAAGAGAGACCAACGAAAGGGAGGGATGAACCCATGTGCACAATGATCGCTGAGCGCGCCGCTATTGAGGGTGTCGGCAAAGGGACCGCCGGGTGGTTCGCGGTCGACCGTGTGAACGTTACGTTCGACCACCCGTTCGAGTTCGCCGCCGAGCATGCACTCTGCATCGACTTCGTGAACGAAGGCATGGGTCCCGGCGCCCGCGTCGCTGTGGAAATGACCCGGGAGTCTGCCCGCAGCCTCATCGCCGCCATCGAAACCGCGCTCGAACGCGGCCGGGACGCCTGAGATGGCCGCGACGCCGCGCATCGAACCGTACCTCGGACAGGTCTTCGAGCCGCGCCCGGTCTCGGTCGACGAGGCAGAGCTCGCCTCCTACCGTGCCGGGCTTGATGTTCCGGCCGAGCCGGACCCGCCGCAGATGTACGCCGGTGCCTGGGACGCAGGCAACGGCGCGCTGTTTTCGCAGCAACGGGGGCACCTCTGGCTCCGCCAGGAATGGGAACTCCACCAGCCGCTGCGGGCGGGCGTGACCTACATCGCTTCGGGGCGTGTCGCTGATATCTACCCCCGCCGCGAGCGCACCATCCTGCTCACCGAAACCGAGGTGCGCGATCCGTCAGGTGCGCTCGTCTCCATCCAGCGCCACCACCAGAGCTTTCTCCTCGACCAGCCTCCCACGGGCGAAGTCCAGCTCCGCGCGCCGTCAGAGAAGGAAGGCGCGCGCGCATCCTCCGGTCCGCCCGCCGGGGACCCGCTCGGCACGCTGGATCGGACCATCAGCCTCGAAATGTGCGGGCTCTTCTTCCACGGCTCCCGCAGCTACCACTCGGACAAAGAGCAGTCGCAGGCGCTCGGCTTTCAGGATGTTGTCGTCGGCGGGCGCATGAGTATGGGCCTCGTTGGCGAAGTGCTCGACCGGGCGCTGGGAGACCGCTGGGCTACCTCCGGGCGATTGCTCGTGAAGTTCACCAACGTCCTCTGGCCTGGCGAGGCCATCCGCGTGACCGCGCGCGCTACCGGCCCGCTCGCCGGCGATCCGTCACGGACAGGCGTCTACGCGTGGGTAGAGAAAGCCGATGGCACGGTCGTGCTGGTCGCCGACGGAAGCGTGGCCGCGTAGGCCGGCAGGCCAACGTCTACCCCCGCTCCGTCGTCCGCTCCTCGATCTCGTAGAACTGTTCGATGCCGATCGTCGCGCCGACCTCGTGGATCGTGGCGGCGACCTCTTCTCGCGAGAGGCCGTAGTCCTGGCGATCACGGATGCCCTCGTATCCGGATTTGAGCGCGCGGAAACCGAGCACCGTTGCGCTCATCGCATCGACCGACAGCGCATATCCGGCTGCAGTCATCTCTGAGGGGAGTCGCCCCGGGCCGGTGGTCATCGCCGCCAGCGGGGCCGACGTGCCCTTTGTCGCCGCCTCGAATTGTTCCGGGGTCCTCGGCAACAGCATCAGCAATTCGGCCCCGGCCGCTTCGTAGCGCCTCGCACGCTCCAGCGTCGCCTCGATTTCTTCGTGCGAAAAGGCGTTGCAGCGGGCGATGACCACCGGGTAGTCGCCGTGGCGGCCCAGCCGCGCCGCTTCGATGCGCCCCGCCATCTCGTCTGCGGGCACCAGGTGTTCGACGCCCTTGTGGTGGTGCGCGCGCTTGGGCGACACCTGGTCTTCGATCTCGACCGCCGCCGCACCGGCCTGCTCCAGCATTCGCACCGAACGGTACATGTGCACCGCATCGCCGAATCCCACGCCGCCGTCTACTACCACCGCAATCTCGACGCGTTCGGTGATCGCCCGGCAGGCTTCGGCCAGCTCGGATGCGGTGAGCAGCGCTTCTGTCGTGCCCCGCGCGTAGCCCATCCCGCCCCCGCCCAGGTAGATCGCCGAAAAGCCAACGGACCGCGCCAGCGCCGCCGAAAGCGGGTCGAGCGCGAGCGGCGCGACCACCAGCTCGGGTGCGGGCCGCACCATCTTCGTCCGAAATGCGTGGCGTACGTCCATCAGAGACCCTCCGTTCCGCGCCGGAGTGTAGCCGATCGGGAAGGCATGTCTCCCGGGCTGTACGCTGCAACCATGACCCGTTCCGTGCTCATGTGCCGGCCCGAGCACTACCGCATCGATTACGAGATCAACCCGTGGATGCGTCGCGCCAATGCCGTCGATGCCCCGCTGGCGGCGAGGCAGTGGGATAGCCTCGCCGGCCTGCTCCGCGAAAGCGGCGTCGACGTTTCGCTCGTGAGCCAGGCCGTGACAGTGCCGGACATGGTGTTCACCGCCAACGCGGGCGTCGTTCTCGGGGGGCGCTTTGTCCCTTCCAACTTTCGCTTCCCCGAGCGCCAGCCCGAAGCTGCCCTGTTCGTGAAGTGGTTCGAAGACCACGACTTCGAGATCCTGCCGATCCACGAGCCCCATTACTGGGAGGGCGAAGGCGACGTGCTCGACACTGGCGACGCGGTGTATGCCGGGTTTCGCTTCCGCACGGAAGCAGGAGCGCTCGACCATCTCGACAAGATCCTTGGCTCGCCCGTACACCGCCTGGAGTTGACGAATCCACGCTTCTATCACCTCGATACCTGCTTCTTCCCGCTCGGGAATGGGCGCCTGGTCTACTACCCCGCTGCCTTCACGGAAGCGGGCGTGGCCCTCATCGAGGCCTCGTTCCGGGAGGTGTTCCCGGTCCCGGAACCGGAGGCGCACCGGTTCGCCTGCAACGGGGTCGTTGCCGGGGATTCGCGCGTCATTTTGAACAGCGGCTGCCCGGAGACGGAGGCCGCGCTCCGGGGCTGGGGTTTCACCCCGCTCGCCACGCCGATGGACGAGTTCATCAAGGCCGGCGGCAGCGTGAAATGCCTGCTGCTCACGCTGGACAGCTTCGCGTGGTGAGTCCGCCTCGCATCTCACAGTTGGGCGGCGGCGCCGTTGCCCATGACGGCGCCGCCGCCCAACAGGCTCTCCGCCGCTACCGCCTCCTCACCACCCACGCCGCGCGGAGAGCCACGGCAGCAACCAATCCCAGCCCGCACATCAGCACGACGCCCGAAAGCCCAAGCGACGCCCGTTCAAGCGCGGATGGTCTGCCTTCTCCCAGTGCCGGGATGACGCGCATCGGCCAGGCGACCATCACCAGTACGAAGGCCATGTTCAGCGCCGGTTCCCATTGGACCCTGCCCGTCGCAAACCGCGCCAGGACGATGTGCGTCATCGCCACCATCAACGGCACCATGAAGCCAAGCACGAGCGTGTGCCGCAGCGCGCCATCCTGGTAGAGGTTCAGCCGCTCGTTGCCGAAGAACAGGGCTGCGCCGGCGAGCATGACCGCGTAGGCCACGAGCCCCAGCCATGCCACCGGGATGAACCATTCGTAACGGGGCGGCTTTGGCCCTCCTGCCACCCGCGGCAGCAGTTGGAACCAGTGCACCAGCAGGAGAAGCGTGAGCCCGTAGCCAACGTCGGCCGCCCGTACCAGCCACGCTCTGCCCGCGAGCGGCCCGAATCCTTCGCCAGCCAGCCATGCGACCAGGCTGACGTTGACCATGCCGATCAGAAGCACCTGCTGGCGTGGTGTAAGCGGCCTCAGATTGAGGTGGCCCACGAACGCACGCAGCCCGATTCCCGTGATCGTCAGGACGATGAAACCGCGCAGGAACATCTCCGCGGCAATCCGCGAATCGACCGCCGGCACAACACCGTCAGTCGCGTTGGCCAGTGCCCAGGCTGAATGCGCCGCGGCAGCGACCAACCATAACGCCGCAAGTCGCACGAACAGCGGCTGTGGGTCGATGCGCAACGCCCGTGGATGCGGTATCCGCCACGCCACGAGCGCAAACGCAGCGGCGCCGGCGGTGAGCATGAGGCCGGACGGGATGGCGAGCCACGCCGCTTCTTCGTGCCAGAACTGCGCGCCGGCGCCGACGAGGCTCCCGGCAGCGATCAGGCCGGGGACACCGGCCCGGACGAATCTCGGCAACAGTGGGCGCTGATTGAGGCGCGGCAGGAACTCCAGCCCAAGCGCCACGACGAAGGTGGCCACGAAGCCGAAGAGCTGCAGACGCCCATGTGCCTCCACCGCCTGTGTCCAACGGCCACTGCCGATGCCAATCTCCGCGCCCGCGAGCGCGCCCAACACGAGACCCGCGAGGACGGCGACGAGCGCAGCGATCCCCATCCACGCGGCAAACACCCACGGGCTCTGGATATCGGCCTTTTGTTTCGCCACGTGCGCCGCCGGCCGGGCCTGCTGGATGACGACGACGGGGATGTCCCCCGGGTGTTGCGACATGTGGCGCAGCGTCCCCTGGCCCGGTGGCTGCGGATGCGACCAATGTCACGTTTGCCATCCTGCCGCCACAACGAAAGGGGCCAGCCTTGCGGCCGGCCCCTTCGAAGGAGTGGGAGTGAGCTCCCTAGTCGGCGACGAGCACCAGCGTGCCGGTCGTGGACAGCGAGCCGCCCGTACCGTTGACGATGCAGGAGCGAGCATTTGTCTGCTTGCCCTTGTCGCCGCTGAAGCCGCCGTCCTCCGCCGTGCCCGAAAGCTGGCGGTAGGCTTCGACGAGCAGCTGCATGCCGTACATGCCGGAGTGGTTGAACGACAGGCCGCCGCCGTTCGTGTTGATCGGGAACTTTCCGCCGGGAGCGGCGTGGCCGTCCTTCCAGAGGGTGAAGCCCTCGCCGCGCGGGGCAAGGCCGAGCATCTCAGCCGTGATCCCGGCGGTGACCGTGAACGAGTCGTAGATCATGGCCATTTCCATGTCTTCCGGACCCATCCCGGCCATCTTGTAGGCGGTTGCCGCGGAGGCCGCCGCCGATGTCGCCGTGAAGTCGCCCATTTCGAGCATGCTCGAATGGCTCATGTTCTCACCGGCGCCGGCGATCCAGACGGGCTTCGTCTTCGCCGCGCGGGCAATCTCGGGGCTGACGACGAGGACGGCGCCGCCATGGTCCGTGACCAGGCAGACGTGCAGCAGCGTCAACGGCCAGGAGATCAGCCGGGAGTTGGCCACATCCTCGACCGTGATCGGGCCACCCGCCGGGTGCGTGTCCTTCGAATACATAATCGCGCGCGGGTTCAGCATCGCCCACTGCCGCGTTACGACCGCGATCTCCGCGAAGTCATCCGGCGTCGTGCCGTAGAGGTGGTTGTGGCGCGTCATCGCGTGCGAGTAGTTCGAAGGTGCGCCCGCGACACCGTAGGGCGCCGTAAACATTGCGTCCGGGGACCATGGGTCGCCGCCCTGGGGCCGGCCGGTGCCGCGGCCCTTGGTGGCGCGGGCCGAGTAGCCGTTTTCGCCGTGGCTGACGAGGGCCACGTTGACGATGCCTGCGTGGATCGCGGCAAGCGCGTGGTGCACGTGCATTTCGAACGAGCAGCCGCCGACGGACGTGGTGTCGATATAGTTCGGGTGCAGGCCGAGGTGCTCGGCAATCTGCGAAGACCAGCCGGCACTGAAGATGCCGTCGATCATCGAGATCGGGATGCCCGTCTGGTCGCTGACGTTCTTGATCGCTTCGATGTGAAGCTGGATGGCTGTCTTCGGCGTTTCCGGATAGCCGATCTCGTTCGCCTCGGCAGCCCCGATGATGGCCGCCGCGCGGGAAAGCTTTCCTGGCATCGCTTATTCCCCCTCGACCACGCGCCAGAACGAGATGCTCACATCGTCGCTGACTTTCTCGAATTCGATGCGGACTTTCTGCCCGCACTTGATCGTCTCCGGCTTGTTCGGGTCCACGCCGCGCAGCACGGTCATCATCCGGTCGCCCTCGTTCATGTCGATGTAGGCCGTGACGAACGGCGTCTCATCGGCCCAGCCGCCAAAGGCGCGATGCTGGACGGCGAACGTGTGGATGCGCCCTTCGCCGCTGCCCTGTACCCACTCGATGTCGGTCGAGTGGCAGAACGGGCAGATCAACCGTGGGTACCAGTGCACCCGGTTGCAGGTCGTGCAGCGAGGAAGCATCAGCTTCCCTTCCTTCGCCCCGTCCCAGAACGGCTGGGAATGGGGGTCTGGCTGCGGGATTGGTTTCTTGTACTCAGCCATTCCTTGTCTCCGGCGTCGGCGCAACCGTCGTGCCAGTCCCCGTGGACCAGGGCGCGGCGCTACCCGTTAGAAGGTGGTGAACCGCCATGCGGCGGCCGCCGTGAGCCTATGCTGCATGCGCGAAACATTCAATCGCGGCGAGCCCGCGAACGCCGCGAACGATAGGACTCGGACATGACCACCTGCTCCGCCTCTCTCTACTGGATGCCCGTCGGCGCTGGCACGTCGCGCTTCCAGCAGGCGAGCCTCAGGCTCTGGGAAACCATTGAAGCCGCCCGCGCCCGGCGGTCGCGCACGAAGCTGTATCACTCCGCGCTCAAGCTCAGACTGGCCGAAGAGGGCGCCTTCACCCTCGAACTGACGCCCGCGTTCCTCGGCGGGCCGCTGCCGCCGCTCGCGACCGGCCCGGTCGGGGTGCGCGGGGCCGATCGGTTCCGCCTGTTTCGCTACCAGCTTCGCCGCGTACCGGGGGAGACACTCCCCGACGAGGAGTGGGCCGAGGGTGATCCCTTCCATCTCACCGATGACTGCGAAGCCGTCCGGCGGGTTGTCGACCTCGGCCCCTCCGTCCCGCCCCACGTCTGGGGCCGCCGCGTACGGGGGACGGACGAGATGTGGACCTCAGATTCGGTGATCTCCTGGCTCCTCGTGCGCGCGGGTATCGACCTCTCCAGCGTCGCAATCCCGCCGGGCGGGCGGGCGCCGGGTTGGGGGGCCGGGCTCGTGGTTGCCGGCATGGGCCGGTAGCCGCTCCTCCCTTTGCGTTCCGGCCCGCGTTCGTGTTGACTTCGCGCGAACCAGGAGGAACGCCCATGTCCAGCCAGCACGTCCCCCACGGCGCCGATATCCCGGCCCCCAGCATCGAAGAGGTGAGCCCCGGCATCTTTGCCTACGTGCAGCTCGATGGCTCCTGGTTTCTGAACAACGCCGGCTGCATCGTCGGCTCGCGCACGGCCACGCTCGTGGACACGACGGGCACGGAGGCCCGCGGCAACGCCTGGCGCTCCGCTGTTTCCTCCATCACCAGCAACCCCGTCACTACCCTTCTTAATACGCATCACCACGCCGACCACACGAATGGCAACTTCGCATTCGCTCCTGGCGCTACGATCATCGGCCACGAGCTCTGCCGCGAAGAGATTGTGACCGCGGGCCAATTCCCCCGTTTCTCGCCTCGGTTTCCCGGGACGGACTTCGGCGATTGCCCCCCGGCGCCGCCGACGGTGACCTTCCGCGACACGCTCACGACCTACGTCGACGACCTTCGCATCGAACTCTCATACGTCGGCCCGGCGCACACGACCAACGACGTCATCGCCTGGATCCCCGATCGCAGGCTGCTCTTCTCTGGGGACGTGCTCTTCAACGGCGGCACGCCGTTCATGATGTTCGGCTCCCTCGCGGGCTCGCTGGAAGCGCTCGACCGCATCGAGGCGCTGCAGCCCGAGGTCATCGTCCCTGGCCACGGCGCCATCTGCGGCCCCGAGGTGATCGCTCGCGTCCGCGCCTACCTGGAGTTCGTCCGCGACACGGCGAAACGCGGCTTCGAGGCTGGAATCGAACCAGCGGCCCTCGCGAAAGACCTCGATCTCGGCCATTTCGGCGAGCTCACCGACCCCGAGCGCATCGTCCCGAACCTGCACCGTGCCCACCTGGAGCTGCGCGGCGGCGAACGTGGCGCTCGCCTGCCGATGATGAAGATGTTCGACGAGATGGTCGCCTACAACGGCGGTCAGCCCCTCCGCTGCCTCGCGTAGCGCCGCGACAGCGTCACGAAGGTTCTGAGGCCCGTGTGTCCGTCGATTGCGACCCATCGTCTCTTTCAGCGCTGTTCTAGAAGTCATAACCTCTGAGCATCCGGCGACCTGCCGGGGAGGCCCGTCAATGTTGACGAATCTAACCGCGCTGTTCCTGCAGATGGGTCCGTATTACGACGGTCACGACCACTGGGGCTGGGACGATGGCTGGGGCATCACGATGTTCTTCGCGATGGCCCTGTTCTGGCTCGGCGTCCTCGCGCTTGGCGCATGGACGGTCCACCGCCTCACCAGCCACCGGCCAATGCTCCCGGCCGAACGCCCGGATCGCGGTGACCGCCCGGAGCCAATGGCGATTGCCCGCGAGCGTCTGGCCCGCGGCGAAATCACGGTCGAGCAGTTCGAGGACATCCGCCGGCACCTCGTCTGACCGCGCCCACTGCTCGACCGGCGGTGTCCACGCGGCTACGCTCGGGCCCATGCAGCAACGACCGTTCGGCTTCCTCGGCACCGTCTCCGCCCTCACGCTCGGGGGAGGCGGCACCGGCCAGGTGTGGGGCGCCACCACCCACGACGAAGCAATCGCGACGACCCGCGAAGCCGTCGAATCGGGCATCACCCTCCTCGACATGGCGCCCGGCTACGGCAACGGCGAAGCCGAGAGCGTCATCGGCGAAACCTTCGGCGGGCAGCTCCCGGCAGGCGTCCGCATCACGACCAAGTGCATGCTCGGGAACCCGCCCGCGGAGGAGGTCGCATCGCGTCTCGAAGCATCGCTGACCGCCAGCCTCGAACGCATGCGCCTCTCGCGCGTCGACCTCTTCTTCCTCCATGGCCAGCTTTTCCCTGA
The DNA here is from genome assembly GCA_050248655.1 of Dehalococcoidia bacterium. GTDB lineage: Bacteria > Chloroflexota > Dehalococcoidia > Tepidiformales > Tepidiformaceae > JAGQHB01. The sequence continues at coordinate 1,804,267 of JBFWRY010000001.1, read as the reverse complement.
CGACAAAGCGGGCCAGCCGGGATACCGGGGCTCGCCGCTCAGCCTTTTCCGCGAACACATCCGGCCCACGTTCGAACGGCTGGTACGCGAAGGCCGCATCGGCGCCTGGGGCATCTCCGCCGCCGGTGTCCCGGACGCCTGCATCGCCGCGATCGACGACGACCCGCCACCAGCTGCGGCGCAGGTCGTGGTCAACCTGCTCGATTCGCCGGGCGGGATGAAGAGCTACGAGGGCCCGGCGCGGCCGCGCGACATCCACGCTGCCGCCAGCCGCCGGGGGGTCGCCGTCATGGGTATCCGCGCCGTGCAGGCCGGCGCCCTCACCGACGCCATCGATCGCCCCCTCGCCGACGATCACCCGGAGATGGTGGACTACCGCCGCGCCGCCCCCTTCCGCGCCATCGCGAAGGAGCTTGGCGAATCACCGGCCTCGCTGGCGCATCGTTACGCGCTCAGCGTGCCCGGCGTCTCCACCGTCGTCCTCGGCGTGAAGAACCGCACCGAACTGCGCGAATGCGTCGCCGCCGAAGCCATGGGCCCGCTCGACGCTGCGCTGATGGCGCGGATCGATGCGTCGGTGGGGCGCGTGTAGGCGGCTACACCCGACTCCGCAGGAACTGAGCCACGATTTCCTGGACCACGCTTTCAGAGATCTCCATGAAGGCGAAGAGAGCGAAGAGCGGCTCTGAGATCTCGAACACTAAGGCCGGTAAGTCCGCCACGACCAAGTCCTGCGTCACTTCGCGTTCCCATGAGGACCGCTTCGCTCGACAGAACCGACCCCGACGCAAGAAGCGACCTGCATCTGATTTCCAGAATTCGCGGCCATCGAGCCCGAGGTGCTTCACGGAGAGCCGGTACCGCTCGCTCGGAGGAATGCCAAGCGACGCATAGAGTTTCGCGCTGTGAAGAACGACCTCGGCAATCCTCCAAATGCGGGTATCGAACCAGAACGGGCGCTCTGGGTGTCCGTCGCCGCTCTGGAAGCTCGCCGGGTACCGGTCTTCTTCGAACAGCCGCGAGACGAAGTAGCGTCCATCCACACGGAAATGCCAGTAGTCCTCCCATGACTCACTCTCATGATTGGGCCACCGCTTCTTGAACTCGACACCGTCCTCCGTGGGCATTGGAGCGTATTCGGGTGTGCTCAAGACGACGCCGATCGGCCACCCCGTGTGCCGGAGTTCCGCTCGTGTGGCCGCTTCCAGTAGCTGGCGCGGGCTCCAGCTGCGTTCTGCGGTGGCGAGTTGCTGGGCGGAATCGATGTATCCGAGTTCATCGGACGGCGGCGTCACTGCGCTCCTCGAGCTCTGGCGCGCGCTTCGGCCATGAAATCGTCAAGAGAAGGGGGCGCTGGGGCAGAAGCGTTCGCGGGACGAAGCAACATATCTATTAGGCTTCTGAACTCGCCAAGAAACTCCTCGCGCCTGTTGGCCATCGCCCGTGTGATTAGCTCGTCCCAGTCGCTCGCCCGTACAGCCTTGGACGTTTCGGCACCGTCGCGGCGCAAGTAGACGGCACCCTCCTCCAGGGCCGCTGCATTCGTCTCAGGGTCTGCCACAGTGCTTCGACAGACTATCGGTGTGCGCGTGAACGGCTCGACCGTAATGATCGGATGTCGATTGCCGGTCAGCGGGTGGACCTCCTGATGGACCGCAAGGCTCACCTGTTGGCCCTTCTCCACACATGAATTGGCCCGCTTGCTCAGGTTAGTCGTTTCGTAGGTTCCCGCCCGCGCGTCTGTATGGTCCGGGTCGGGTGTCAGCAACCCTTTTGGGCCTTCCGCAAACCCGATCACGATGTGCCCGCCGCCGCCATTGGCCATCCCGAATATTTGGCGGACGATCTTCAACGAGAAAGACGACCGCCCGTCGAACGGTACCGAGCGCTTGTATTCCGCGTCCTTTTGCTCGCCCGGCGACGTAAGCAGTCGTTGGCGGAATTCGTATGCCGCGGCCGGGTGAAGCTTCACTGGCCCAGTTTACTTCGTTCGATGTTACCAGAAGCGGGCGCACCTTCGCCGCTGCCACGTCCCCCTCTGCGCTCCCGCATCCCCTCCCCCACGCTGTCCCCATGCCTACCCTTTCTGATGTCCGCGACCTCGTCCGCGCTGACCTTGGCGACCCCGGCGGCGACCGCTGGTCCGATGCTGATCTCGACCGTCACATCGAACACGCGCTCGATGAGCTTTCGGCCGCATGGCCGCGCGAAGCCAGCGCCGCGCTCGAGACCACGCCCGGCAGCCGCACGCTCTCGCTTTCTTCTTTGACCGGCCTCGTGGAGGTGGAGGCAGTCGAGTATCCCGCCGATGCGTACCCGCCCGCGTTCGTGAGTTTTCAGCGCTGGGAGAACCTGCTGACCCTGCACGTCGACACCGAGCCCACGGGCGACGACGCGACCGTCCGCTACACCGCCCGGCACACGCTTGATGGCAGCGGCACCACGCTCACGACGTTCCAGGTCGAGGTGCTCGTCACCGGAGCGTCTGCGTTCGCCGCCCTCGCCGAATCTTCGGAGGTGGCAGACGCGCTCACGAACGTTGGCGCTGCTTCCGAGCGGTTCGCGGGCTATGCGCGGGCGCGGCTCACGGCGTTCCGCCAGCTCCTGCACCAGTACGGCCGCCGAAACCGCGTGCGCGGGCGCCGCCTCTACGTCCCGGCCTGACGCTGATGCTCGGGCGGCAGGGCTTCCATCAGCCAGTTGTCCCACCTTCGCCCTTCGTGCAGCTCGTGCTCGCGGAGCACCTTCACCTTGCGGAACCCGGCCTTCTCGTACGCGCGTATCCCACGCTCGTTCACGACTCGCGGGTCGATGAGGACGCGAACCGCGCCTTCATCTTCAAAGAGGTGCGTCAGCAGCGCGGCCAGGAGCGCGCTGCCGATGCCGCTGCTCCAGTGCTCGGGCTCGCCGATGAACAGGTCGATCGCCCATGTGTCGGTCGAATCCTCGATCTCGTAGTCCGCGGCCCAGCCGCCGATGGGGTAGTACTGCAGATAGCCAATCGACTCGCCGTCGCGTTCGATGATCGTCTGCAGCACACCGTCGCGGGCATGTTCGCCTTCGGGGCCAAACTCGGCGAGGACCATCGCCATGTCGTAGGGACTGTCGCGGCCCTCGTACCATTCGAGGACACGCGGGTCGCTCAGCCAGCGAGCAATGCACGCGTAATCGGCGTCTTCGTACCGGAAGGGCCGGAGCGAAACGGGCGTCCCGTTCGCGAATGCTTCGACAATGCTGTCCATCGTCCTTCCCCTGTCGCTTGCCCGTTCTGTTCCCTGTACGCCGATGCCTGTACCTTCGATGCATGGCCGAGGCCCGCTGCCATTACTGCACGAAGCCAGCGCAAGAAGAGTGCCACACCTGTGGCCGCCTCTACTGCGCCGAACACGGCGAAGACGTTTGCCTCCGCTGCCTCTCGCCCGAAGCCGCGACGCCCTCTCCGTTCGTCTTCCGTGGCGCAGTCTTCGCCCTCGCGGTCGCCGTGGCAGTGACCATCTACCTTGTGGTTAGCCCGCCGGAATCGCGCAGCGCGCAGGATGCCATCCGTGTCCTGCCGACCCCCACGCCGCAGCTGCAGCCGACCGCCACCCCCACGCCGCGAGGCAGCGTCGTGCCGGGTGCCACCACGGGGACGGTGGCGCCGGCCACCGCCACGACGCGCCCGGGAACCGTAACGGCGACGCCCTCCGGCCAGCGAACCTATGCAGTGCAGCCCGGCGACAGCCTCTCGGGGATCGCCGCTGCCAACGGAGTCACGGTCGATGCCCTCATCGCCGCGAACCCGGGCCTGACCGAAGACATCCAGATCGGCCAGGAAATCATCATTCCCGCATCCTGAACGCGAGACGGGTAGAATCCCCGGCATGGCCGACGAAGCCCCTTTGCAGACGAACCCCTCGCGAGAACGCGCGGTCAAGATTTCGCTCATCCGGAACGCGCTCCTCTGGGGGCCCGTGTTCCTCGCAACTGTCGGTGCGCTCGTCTTCTTCACATACGATCGGATCACCGGCCCCGAGCACGGCGGCACCTGGTTCCTGACCGGCGTCCTTGCCTTCTTCAGTATCGTCTTCCTCGTCCCCTCGCTCGGCGCGATCCGGGATCTCCGCCGCGGCCCATCGCAGATCAGCGGGATGGTCGCCCGTAAGTGGACGAAGCGCGATTCCTTCGTCATCAAGAGCTGGTACATCCGCGTCGGACGCAACATCTACCGCGGCGACCAGGAGATGCTCGGCGCGATTGCCGCGGGCGACATTGTCACGATGCGGCTCTACCAGCATTCCGGCGTCATCCTCGCGATCCGCAAAGAAGAGCCGCTCGTCCCTGATGAACCCGCTGAAGACGAGCCGCCCCAGCGCCCCGGCGAACCGGTTCAGCCGCGCAGCCGCGCCGTCCGTCCTGAGTTCTAGGCGCAACGCGTGTCCGACGGCGAAAGCGCCCCCGCCTACCGGACGATGCGCGAGCTCGCCTCCAGCGACCGGCCGCGTGAACGCCTGCTCCAGCATGGCCCGGACACCCTCAGCGACGCCGACCTGATCGCCATCATCCTCGGCTCCGGCATTGCCGGGCAGAACGTGGTCGAAGTCGCGCGGAACCTCCTCGACGAAACAGGCGGTCTCCCCGGCCTGGTCCGTGTCGATACGAAGGCCCTCCAGCGGGCTCGTGGACTCGGCCCTGCGCGTGCCGCCCAGGTCGCCGCCGCCATCGAACTCGGACGCCGGATGCAGCAACTCGGCCCGGAAGCGCGTCCGATGATGCGCTCGCCCGAGGCAGTCTTCGCCCACTTCGCCGGGCGCTACATCGGCAAGACAAAGGAAGAGCTCTTCGTCATCGCGCTCGATACGCGCGGGCGGATGCTGGGCGCTCCTGCCCGGGTGCACGGCGCGGTGAATTCGGTCCCGGCCCGCGCAATAGACGTCTTTCGCGAAGCGATCGTGAACGAAGCCATCTCGATCCTCCTGGTCCACAACCACCCATCCGGCGACCCGCGCCCCAGCCCGGCCGATCTCACCGTGACGAAAGAACTCGCAGCGGCGGGGAAGCTCCTCGGCATCGACGTGATCGACCACGTGATTATCGGCGCCGGCGTGTATCTGTCGTTCCGAGAACAGAGCTACGTGTTCCGGTAGGGGCTGGGTACGAAGGAGCTAATTGGGACGCAGCTTCCTGCTACGCTTTAGTGTATGCGCACCACGATCGACATCGATGATGAGCTCCTGAAGGCCGCAAAGAAAACGTGCCATCGACCGTGGCACGACACTCAGGGCGCTCGTTGAGGAAGCACTTCGCGAATCGCTGGACGCCGGCGCTGCCCCATTGAAACTTCCGAAGTACAGCGGACCTCCCCTCCCACCCGGATTTCCCCGGGATAGCGGGAAGGCGATGATCGAGTGGCTGGAAGGGCCAGATGCTCCTCCCTGACGTCAATATCCTCGTTGACGCGTACCTCGCCGATACGGAGGTCGCGCGGATCCGGCGGGAGTGGCTGGGAGAACGCGTGGGTGGACAAGAACCGTTCGGGATGTCGGAGTCTGTCCTTTCGGCGTTCCTCCGCGTCGCGACCAACGCGCGAGCGTTTCGCGCTCCGCCTTCCGAGGCCCAGGCGTTCGCGGCCGCGATTCTCTCAGCGCCAAACTGTGTGCGATTGCGGCCAGGTCCGTCTAATTGGACCATCTTCCAGTCCCTGTGCCGGCAGACCGGGTTTCGTGGCGCGGTGCTTTCCGACCTGTACCACGCAGCCCTGGCCATCGAACACGACTGTGAGTGGGTTACGGGCGACGCCGATTTCGGCCGAATTCCCGGCCTGCGCTGGCGCAAACTCCCCGAATAGCGCCCCGCTCCGTGCGTCTGGGCCCGTCTGCGCCGAGGAGCTTACTCGACATAGTAACTAACTGAGTTTACACAGAGATTACATTCTCTTGGCCAAATTGGGTCGTTTACAACAGCAGGGTGCCCATACCCTCGGTCACGGCCTTCCATGGCCGGGAGGTGCTTGTGACGGGTTTCACTGCACAAAACCGGGTCGCGCTTGCACTCGTTGCCGTCGCGATCATGACCATCACGCTCGTTTCTTCGCCCGCCCCGGCCCGCGCCGAGGGCACCGGCAGCCCCATCGCCGACGCCGCACTTCGCCACCTCGACACCTATGGCGGACAATGCTGGACGTTCATGCAACAGGTCGTCGCGGAAGCCACGGGCATCCGCGTGACCGGTCCCGGCTACCGCGAGGGCTACCTCAACGCTGGCGCCATCGAAGTCTCGGCAGACCAGGCCGTGGCCGGCGACATCATCCAGATCGCATCCGATGCGAACCCCGGCTGGGGCTCCTATCCAGGCCTCCACACCGCAATCGTCCTCAAGAACCTCGGCGGCGGCCGCTTCGACGCCATCGACTCCAACCAGAACTGGGACGAGTGGGTGAGCCTTCGCCCGAACTACGATCCGTATGCCTCGGCCGCGAGGAACGGGCTCCAGGTCCACATCTACCGGATGCCCGGCGGCTCCGCCGGCGATACGCCAATTTCCTTCAAGCTCGCCGAGGGCACGCCTGCAACGGTGGCCACCGGCGGTGACTGCCTCAATCTCCGTTCCGCGCCGGGCCTTTCCGCCGGCCGCCTGGGCTGCGTCCCGGCCGGTTCCACGGTGAGTATCACAGGCGATTCCGTCGTCTCCGGCGGCTACACCTGGGTTCCCGTCGATACGGCGCGCGGCCCCGGCTGGGTAGCCGCAGACTTCCTCCAGGTTTCGCAGGCCGCCGCCGCGTCGGCCCCTGTTGACCTGGCGCCTCCCGCCGCTGCTCCCGCGGCCGTGGCTGCAGCGCCCGAGGCGGCGCCTGCCCCGGCCGAGGAAGACTCCGTCATCGGCAAGTGGATCCATGTCGACTACAGCGGTGGTTGCCTCCGCCTGCGCTCCGGCGCCGGCCTCGGTGGCGGCATCGTTACCTGCCTCGCCGCCGGTACTCCGGTGCAGGTCACGCTTCCGGACAGCATCTACACCGATGGCTACGCATGGGTGTATGTACGGACAAAAGCTGGCCTTGAAGGCTGGGTAGCCAGTGAGTTCCTTGTCGAATAGCCGCCAGGGCCAATACAGGTCGCGAGGGCCGCTCCACCGGATTACCGGTGTGGCGGCCCTCGTCCTTTGCCTCGGATTCGCTGCGACGGCATGCGGTGGCGGTGACTCCGGCCCCGCAACGGCCACACCGGCCACACCGGCAACGGCGAGCCAGGCGTCATCCGTGACAACGACCGCGATAGCTCCGCCGGAGACGCCCACCGCCACGGTCTCGCCAACCGTGACGGTAACACCCGCTCCGGCGGTTGTGACTCCCCCGGTAGGGGCGCCCGGGGCCGTGGCGGCCATCGCAGCGGCGGAACAGCAGGTGGGCGCCGTGCATCTCGATTCCCTCACTCGCACCGCCTGCGAGGCGGCGAACCCACCCAATGGCCTCTGCATCTCGCTTCAGAGCGATCCCGCCCACGTCGCGCTCGGCCTTGCTCGCTTCACTGCGGGGTCGCTCGATGGCGGCGGCTTTCGCCTCTACATGGGGCGAGACCTCGCCGGGACATGGGGGTTCTGGTTTGGGACACAGCAGCAGTCGGATGTGCTCGAAGAGATGCCAGGCGCGTTGCTGGCCTGCGGCGCAGCCGGGCCAACGGCCGTATTCGCCGGTCCTTCGGGGTTCTCGTCGTCGATTGGCAGCGTGGCCCGCCTCGTGCAGCTCGAAGCCGAAGCGTTTGTACTCGCGAAGCCGGGCTCCTTTGCAGTCGATGGCGGAGGCGGCGAAGGTTGGTACTACGTCACCTCGCCGGTGATGGGCTGGGTCGCCGCAAGCGATGTGACCTCCGCTGCGCTGGGCGACTGCCTGTTGCACGACGACCTTGCCGCCGCCGCGCAAGGGTGAGGAATTAGCAATCTCGCGCGAACACTGCCAAGCCACTAGCACTCTCACAGAGAGAGTGCTAACATCCCCCTTGCTAAACCCCAGCCACCCTTTGGAGGATTACCGAATCATGGCTGCAAAGACCGCCGCCAAGGCAAAGACCAAGCTCATCCCCCTCGCCGACCGCATCGTCATCACTCCCCTCAAGCAGGAAGAGATGACCGCGAGCGGCCTCGTCATCCCTGACACCGTCAAGGAAAAGCCCCAGCAGGGCGAAGTCGTCGCTGTCGGCCCCGGCCGCCTCGATGACAACGGCAAGCGCATCGTCATCGATGTCTCTGTTGGCGACCGCATCCTCTACGCCAAGTACACCGGCACGGAAATCAAGCTCGACGGCGATGAATTCATCGTCCTGAACGAGAAGGACATCCTCGCCAAGCTCGTCGTCTAGAGCACCCGCGGACGTTCGCGCCGCACCGGGACGGGGGCCTTCGGGTCCCTGTTTCGTCCGGCCCAGCGTCCCCCACCCTGAGAGGAACTCACTATGGTTGCCAAGCAACTGCTCTTCGACGAGGCTGCGCGCCGGCAGCTGAAAGAGGGCGTCGATGCCCTCGCCGACGCGGTCAAGGTGACCCTTGGCCCCCGCGGCCGCAACGTCGTCATCGCCAAGAACTACGGCGCACCCGTCATCACCAAGGACGGCGTCACCGTCGCCCGCGAAATCGAACTGGATAACCCGTTCGAAAACATGGGCGCCCAGCTAGCCAAGCAGGTCGCGACCCGCACCAACGACGTCGCTGGCGACGGCACCACGACGGCCACTGTGCTCGCCCAGGCGATCGTCCGCGGCGGCATGAAGGTTGTCACTTCCGGCGCCAACCCAATGGCCGTGAAGCGCGGCATCGAAAAGGCGCTCGTCGCCGCCGTTGCCGACCTTCGCGCGCAGGCTCGCCCCGTCCTCAGCAAAGAACAGATCGCGCATGTTGCCGGCATTTCCGCCAACGACCGCGAAATCGGCGAGCTGATTGCCGATGTCATGGAGAAGGTGGGCAAGGACGGCGTCATCACCGTCGAAGAATCTCGCGGCGTGAAGTTCGAGACCGAGTTCGTTGACGGCCTCCAACTCGACCGCGGATACGTCTCCCCCTACTTCGTGACGAACACCGACCGCATGGAAGCGGTCGTCGAAAACCCCTACATCATCATCACGGACCGCAAGCTCTCCGCCGCGCAGGACGTCCTCCCGCTCCTCGAGAAGGTCCTCCAGGTCACGAAGGACATAGTCATCGTCTGCGACGATGTCGACGGCGAAGCCCTCGCCACTCTCGTTGTGAACAAGATGCGCGGTACCGTGAACATCCTCTGCGTGAAGGCTCCCAGCTTCGGCGACCGCCGCAAGGCGATGCTCGAAGACATGGCCATCCTCACCGGCGGCACGCTCATCACCGAAGACATCGGCCTCAAGCTTGAGAACGCGACGATTGCCGACCTCGGTCGCGCCCGCCGCGTCGTCTCGGGCAAGGACGACACCACGATCATCGAAGGCCACGGCACCGATGAGGCGATCCAGGCCCGGATCAAGCAGATCAAGGCCCAGGTCGAGGACTCGGGTAGCGACTTCGACCGCGAGAAGCTGCAGGAGCGCCTCGCCAAGCTGGCCGGCGGCGTCGCCGTCGTCAAGGTTGGCGCCGCGACCGAAGTCGAGCTCAAAGAGAAGAAGATGCGCGTGGAAGACGCCCTCAGCGCCACCCGCGCCGCAGTCGACGAGGGCGTTGTCCCCGGCGGCGGCGTCTCCTTCATCCGCGCCCAGGGCGCCCTCGCCAAGCTCGAGAAGGAAACCACAAACGAAGACGAGAAGTTTGGCATCCGCCTGCTCTCCGAAGCGCTCGAGGAGCCGACCAAGCTCATCGCCGAAAACGCGGGCCTCGAAGGCTCCGTGATCGTGAACCGCGTCCGCCGTCTCGAAAACCCCATCCACGGGTGGGACGCAGACAAGGATGTCTGGGGCGACATGTTCAAGCTCGGCATCGTCGACCCGGTGAAGGTAAGCCGCAGCGCCCTCGAGAACGCAGTCTCGATTAGCGCCCTTGTGCTCACCACCGAAACGCTGGTTGCGGAGATCCCGCAGCCGCCCATGGCGGCGCCGCCGCCTCCCGAGGACTACTAGCGCCCCGGCTGAAAACGCCATCCCCTCCAAGAAGCCCCCGTGCTACACCCGGCACGGGGGCTTCTTCATGGCATCGGCCGAAAGGTCCGGGCAGCGTGCAGACTAACGCGAGACAGAGTCGCCAGGCCGCACTACCTGGGCCCCCTCAAGCGGGCATGCAGCATTGCCCGGGAGGACTGCGTAGGCTGTCGCCTCACCCTCGGAACTCCGGCTGTAGCCGAACCACCCGGTGTCGGCCGAGTTCACTTCCGCTGCGTTTTGGAGCACGTCCGGCCGCGGCGTCGAGGTTGTTGCGAGGCCAATAAGCGTTCCGTCGGCATCCGCGATGACCACCTTTGCGACTGTCTGCTTGTTCACGCGGTCCCACGCCCAGCCTGCAACGCCAGCGCCCGCATCGGAACGAGCATCAAGCACGCTATCGAAGAAGCCCGCGCAAGAACCGGGGGAGAGGAAGAACACCTCCTCCATCTGCCGGCCGATGATCTCGGAATCATCGCTCCCGTGAAAGACCGACAGGTCGCGTTCGCGCAGAACTTCGATCAGCGGGTAAATCTCATCCACGCGGGCGGCGGGATAAACGCGAGCGAGGGCGGTGTCGTCATAGACGCCGACCCGCATGGCATCAGCGGTCGCCGCCAGTCCCGTCAGCTCTCTCCGCCATGGATCGACCGATTGCCACGGCGTGGCGGCGGCGATGAGGACAAGAATGGCGGCGGCGGCCTGCGGGACACGCATCGCCATCGGCCCGCGTACGCGGCGTAGCGCCACCTGCCAGCCGAGGACCAGCAGACACGTCCAGAAGGCTGCCGGGCCGACGGCATAGCGCGGCGCCTCTGCCTCTGCCGCCCCTTCCGGCGCATGCAGCAGTGTGATGAACAGCGTCGCCAGCAACACGAATGCCATCTCAGCGACGAGGAGGGTCCCCGCCGCTCCATATGCTCGCGGCCGCAAGCGAAGGTCTGCCATCAGCCAGGCGACAGCGCCTATCCCGAAGATCCCGGCGAGGCGCGCCAGTAGCGTCCCTGCAACCGGCTGAAGCGGATCTCCGAGGACGCTGAGGAAGAACAGGATCGTGTCGAACGGTCGCGTCACCAGGTCCGAAGGGCTCCCGAGGCCGGACGGCGCGTCGTACGTGGCGTAATAGGCGGCGCTCACCAGGGTCCCGGCGACAGCGACAGCGACAAGTTCGGAGCGCCGGAATCGTAGGCTCAGGCCAATACCCAGCATGGCCGGCCATGCCATCAGCGCGAAGGCGACGCTGAGGTGCGCGCATAGCGCCAGGACGATCGCGCCACCAAGCAGCGCGCTGCGCCGAGCGCCGGCCTGCTCGGGTACTGCAGCGGCGAGAGCCAGCGCCCACGCGGCCATTCCGTATCCCAGCACCCAGTGCAGGTTGAACGGCAGCACGAAGTTCTCGACCTGCGCCATGGAGAACTGCATCGCGAACGCGACGATCGCGCAGACGGAAATGATCGCGGGCCAGCCCTCCCGCCGCCGGAACAAAAAGAACGCCGCGCCGCTGAATAGAGCTGCGACCGAAAGCTGTGTGAGGAGCACCAGTGGCCCCTGCACGACGTTGCGGCCGCCAAAGACCGCGAGGTCGAGGAAGTAAAACAGTCGCGCGAATACGGGCCGGTGTTCGTTGTGCTGGCCGAACCAGTCAGAAGCCGCGAAGTTGCCCGACTTCAGCTCGTCCCACTCGATAATCGGCGCCCAGCCGTTCCAGTAAGGGAGGGCCGTGTGCAGGCCCAGCACCGTTTCCAGCGCATCGGCCATCACGAACAACGCGACCGCAGCCAGCGCCAGGATGGCGACCGCTTCCAGCGTCAGACGGTCTTCGGCTGCGCCGCCGGGGCTGGCTGACGGTTCGGCTGGGGCCATCCGCCTGATTGTAGTGCCGCGACCGATACGGATTCCGCTTACTTAAAAGCTGGCAGCACCTTGTCCGCGAACAGCTGCGCCGGTGTCTTCGTATCGCGTCCGAAGAACTCCATGACGAAGGCCGTGCAGCCCAGGTCGATGTGCTTCTGGATCTGCTCCTTCACCCGCTCCGGGCTGCCAGCGATCGCCAGCGGGCCGGTCGGGTCGCCCATGTGACCACCGAAGATCTTCTTCGCCGTATCGATCATCGGGCCTGCCGACGCATCATCCGGCGCGATCGTCACGAGGCACTGCTGGCTCACAGTGATCTCCTCAGGGTCGCGGCCAATCGCCTCGCAGTGCTGGCGCAGCACGCCGACTTTGCGTTCGAGGTTGCTCTGGTTGCCGGCGCTGTTGTTCCACCAGTCGGCGTGCTGCGCGACGAGCTTTAGCGTCACGTTTTCGCCGGAACCACCGATCAGGATCGGCACGCGCCGGGGAGGCTTCGGCTCCGTCACCACGTTCTGCACGTTGATGTGCTTGCCTTCGAACGTGACTTCGCCCTCTGCCGGGTCCCACATCCGCCGCAGCAGCTCCACGGTCTCGCGGAGTTGCCCGAGCCGCTGCCCCGTCGGCAGGAACGGCACGCCGAAGTCCGTAAACTCCCGCGTCATCCAGCCGCCGCCGAGGCCGGCAATCACGCGCCCGCCGGCGATGTTGTCGACCGTGGCGATGATCTTGCCGAGGTGCGCCGGGTTGCGCATGCCTGCCGGCGTGACCAGCGTTCCAAGCTCTACCTTCGAGGTGATGGCCGCGACCGCCGCTAACTCGGACCACGCTTCGAGGATCGGGATGCTGGGCGATTGCGGCCCATACAGGTGGTCGCACACCCACAGCGAGTCATAGCCCATCGCTTCGAATTCGATCGAAGCGGTCTTCGCTTCTTCCCAGGTGCGCTTGATCTGCGGGATCGTTACCCCGAAATGCACGTCTTTCGCCATGGCTCAGTCTCCTCCGGTCAGTGAGCAGAGCCTACGCGCCGCCGGAACCTGCTGCCACCATCGCAGCCTCAGAAGCCCCCGCGCGAACCCCAGACCATCATGAACGTGATCCCGACGACAGAGAGCCCGAGCAGGCCGCCGATGACGCTCGCCTGCTTCGCGAGCGCCCGATACGCGGCAGGCAATTCCGCGCCGTCCGGTACGCCTTCCAGCGCCCTGATCGATGCGCGCGTGTTGCTCCGCATAATCGTCTGCGATACGCCGATTGCGCCGACGTACCAGACGATCGCAACCACCAGCCAGATGGGGAAGTCGTCCTTGTAGCCGGTGTTGTCGTCGAAGATCAGTCCGACCCCGAAAAGCCCGACGAGCACCGAGCCCGGCGTCACCACCATCTTGTCGACGCGGTCCGTGAATTTCAGCGCGAAGCGCGTCGCAGCTACGCCGTTCTTTTCGGCGAAGGTGATCATGAATGGGAACGCGAACGTGATGCCAAACGCCACGACCACGGCCACGATGTGGAGAAACAGCTGGATCCGGTACGCTTCCATGAATCCCTCCTCTGCAGGGAGATCATACCGTGATCCCGGTTGAGGGCCTCACGGGCACGCGTTCCACAACCCCCGCCCCGCCGCCCGGGCCTCCGCTTCCGCCGCGGCGATCCGGTCGCGAAACGTCGTGTCTTCCGCATCCCGGTAACGCACCGCGAAGCCCTGCTGGACCAGCGTCTCGTTGAGCAGTTCGTTTCCGAGCCACACGTAACGCAGCGCCCGGTCATAGCGGTCGCGGTCGAGCACGCCCCGCTCCATCCGCACGGTGCTCCCAACAGGCAGCCGCGAACGCAGGTACGCCTGCGCCTCTTCGCCATAGCACTCCGCTTCGCTGCCGCCGCCGGCAACTTCCGGCGCGTCCACAAGCAGCAGCCGCACGCGCGATTCCATGCAGCCGCTGACCGTGATGGTGTCGCCGTCCGCCACCCGTTGAACGATGCAGCCCGTCTCCGCCGGATACACAGGCGACGCTTCCCGGCAGCCCGCGACGGCAACGGCAAGGCCAAACAGGACAGCAGCCCTCAGGCCCCTACGCAAGGTCGAGCACGAAGCCCCACTCGCGGCTTTGCCACGGGTCCGGGGCATAGCGGAAGCGGTTGCAGCGGAAGCCCAGCCGCGTGTACAGGCGGTGGGCGTCCCCGAATGCGATATCACTGAACAGCACGATGCGCCGCCCACCTCGCTCGCGGACGGAGTCGATCACGCGCTGCACGAGCGCCTGCCCGAGCCCGCCCTTCCGGTTGCCCGCCAGCACATACAGCCGGTGGAGTTCGAACACGCCGCCGCCCTCGTCCGTCAGGCCGATGCAGCCAACCACCGAGCCATCCACCTCAGCGACCTTGAACGCGTCGCGCTCGCCCGCGTAATGGATGTCCGGATGGAGCAGGTCCGCGTCGTAATCATTTTCGTCGAACGGGAAGCCGTATTCGTCGAAGACGGCCTTCACCACGCGCCAGGGTCCATCGCCATGGGCTGCCCGGTCGTAGGGCACGATGCGGAAGGACGCCGCGCTCACGGCTGTCTCAGTCCTCGTCCGTCTCCGGCATACCGAGGATGTTGTACCCGCCGTCCACGTACACGATCTCCCCGGTCGTCGCTCGCGCCAGGTCGCTACAGAGGAACGCCGCCGCGTTCGCCACGTCTTCCTTGGTGACGTTCATCCGCAGCGGCGCCATGTCCGCGAACGCCTTCTGGTACGTGCGGAACCCGCCGATGCCCGAGGCCGCCAGCGTGCGGATCGGCCCGGCGCTGACCGCGTTCACGCGGATGCCCTCTGGCCCGAGGTCGTTGGCCAGGTACTTCACGGTCGCTTCCAGTGCAGCCTTGGCCACGCCCATCACGCGGTACTTCGGCACCACCTTCTCCGCGCCGTAATACGTCAGCGCCAGCACGCTGCCACCCTTGTTCATGATCGGCAGCGCCGCCCGCGTCAGCCCGATCAGCGAATACACGGAGATATCGTGCGCCAGCAGGAAGCCGGCCCGGCTTGTATCCACGAAGCGGCCCATCAGGTCTTCGCGGCTGGCGAAGGCGATCGAGTGGATGAGGATGTCGACCGTGCCGAAGCGCGCTTTCGCCTTGGCCATGACCTCGTCGATTGCCGCGTCCGAGCTCACGTCGCACTCTTCGATGAAGTCCGAACCGAGGCTCTCCGCGAGAGGCCGCACGCGCTTCTCCAGGTTCGCGCCGGCGTAGGAAAAGCCCACCGTGGCCCCCTCCCTGTGAAACGCCTGGGCGATGCCCCATGCGATCGAATGGTCGTTCGCGACCCCAAAGATCAGTGCCGTCTTGCCGTCGAGCATTCCCATGGCCGGTAGGGTAGCGCCGCCCGCCTCAGCGGGACAGTTCCCGCCGCAACCAAACGAGGCCCCATCCGGAAGGAGGGGCCCTCGCGCTATTGGTCGGAAATGGTAGCTACGGGATGTCTGCCTGCGCGGCTGCATTTTGGATCGCGCCCTTCTGCGCGCCCGAAATGATCCCGGCCTTCTTCAGGTCATTCGTCAGCTTTGCCACAGCTGATACGAACTTGCCGTGGTTGCTTGCGGACGCGGCGGCCTGCGCGGTCAGGTCCGAGATGGAGCAGCCGTTGGCAAGCAGCGTATTCGGCACACCGGTGTCGGTGCCGTCGATCACCACGGTGGCCGTGAGAATCGACGCCGGGCACTGATCAGTCGCCTCCGGGTGGCCGTCACCGTCACTGTCGGGCGTGAATGTGAGGATCGTCCCGTTGAGATCTGCTGCCGTCGGAATCGACGTGTCGTCGAACACGATCGCGAACCTGCCGCCGGAAACCGTCCCATCGAGATTGTCGGTGGTGTCCTTGGCCGGGGTCGCGCCTCCGCTTCCGCGCACCTCCAGCCACTGGTCGCCGTCGAAGTAGTACAGCGACAGGGCGGCTTCGGCCTGGCCCGAAAGCGTGGACGGGTAGTAGAGCGTTGCAGTCACCTGGTCGACGGCGGTGGGCTCACTCACGAAGATGTCGACAAAACTGCCCCCGACGTCGAAGACCGTTGTGGCTGGATTGCCGTCGTAGGTCGACACCGTCACCGTCGTGGGCGTACTGCCGACCGTCTGAACGGATGCGACTGCACCGGCCAGCCCACCAGCGGTCGGCGCACCCGAGATCGATGCCGATTCGCCGCCGGATACAGCCACACTTGTGCGGGCGAGTGCGATGGCGGCGTCGAGCCATGGCGTGGTGTCCACGCTCCCCGGGAGCGCCTCGATCGAGCTGTCGCACCCGGCGCTTCCCGGCCCACCAGCGCATCCCCACCAGTTCTGCTCGGCATCGAAGCCGTTGACCGGGTCGTCGTTCCGTAAGCCAATCAGGTTGCCGGTGACGTTGTTCAGCCGAAGGACAACGTCACCGGCCGCGCCTGACTCAACCAGCACGCCCAATGAGTTGTTTGCGATGACGTTGCCGACGATCGTCAGCCCGGTGGAAGCTCCCGGGACCGCATTTGTCAGCAAGACCCCGACGGCGCTGTCGGTGATCACGTTGTCGGAGATGGTGTTGCCGAGCCCGGGATTGCCGCTGAGAAGCTGGATCGCCGGAGCCCCTGGGCTCATCGCCTTGACGGTGCCGTTGCCGTTGATGAGTAGAGCCGAATTGGAGGCGGTGGCGTCGGCGTTGCCGATTCTCACACCGGCATCCATCCCGGCGATGCTCTGATTATTCGAGACAGATACGCGGGTGATCTCCGCCGCGGCCGAGATACTGCCGATGGATATCCCGCGCGTGCCGCCGCCGAAAATCGGGCCGTTCTGATCGATCGCGACGTCGGAAATCGTGGCGCCGCCGAGGCCGAACACCGAGACGCCGCTCAGCGAAGCCCCCGTAATCGACCCGTTTTGGCTCACATTGACCTCGGAAATCGTTGTGTGGGCGGCGGCATCGGAGCCGATAAGGACGCCGTGGGGGCCACTCAATGTGCCGTTACCGGAAATGGAGATGTTCGTAATCGACGACGGGATGGCAGAAGCAGCCTGGAGGAAGATCGCAGCGCCGCCTGGTGTCGATTTTGTAATCGCAGGATTGTCGGCGACGTCGATCCCTGAGATCGCATTCGCTCGAATGAACACCGCCCCGAGAGGGTCACCGCCAGTGATGGTGTTGCCTTCGACCGTAATCCCCGACACCGTGCCGGATGCCGTCAGGCTCGTGATTGCGACCCCACCGTTGATCGTGTTGCCTCGGATTGCGAAGCCACTGGCCGCGAGCGATCCTGCCGTATCGACGGCGACCCCCACCGCCCCCGAGAGCAGCGAGTTTTCGATAAGGACGTCGACGGCGGAAAGCGGCGCACCGCTCGCGGCGAACCCGGCACGAGGGCCGGTTGAGCCCAATGCGACGAGTTCACTCGATAGAATCTGTAGACCTTCGACGTGGACCGGGTCGCCGCCGCCAACCCCCACATCCAGGGCCGTCCGGCCCGATGCGATAACCGTGTTCGCGACCGTCAATCCGGTGAGGTCGAACGCTGTTGTCGGCCCGCTGCAACCGCACAGTTGGACGGCTTTGATGCTTGATCCGCTGAGGTTGGAGTCGAGGATCGCAATGTCGCTCGCGCTCCTCGCACACAGGTTCAGGTTTTGTTGGCCCGGCCCGGCAGTGGATTTGACGGCCTCCAACGTGAAGCCCTCAATGTGCCCATCACAGGCTCCGCGGTCGATGGCGATCTGGGCACCCTCGATGGTGAGCGCCCGCAGGACTGCGTGATCGGCCTCGACTCGAATGTGCCCCGCGGACGTCCAGCGCAAGGTGACATCGCGGCCTGAGCCGTCGATCGTCGTTTCGCTGTCTGTCAGGACCAGTTGCAGACCGGTGAGGTTGATGATTCCGTCTACCGCGAAGTTGATGATGTTGGGGTCAGGATCCGTGTTGGCATGTGTTACTGCGTCGTGCAGGGAGCCCGGGCCCGTGGCATTGAGCGTGTCCACCACGTAGTAAGAGGAAACCGGATTCGCCACATCCACAAGACCAAGAGTGAGCCCGCAGCCGGGTGAGTTAGCTCCGCCGGCACAGCCCCACCAGTTGCCCTGGGCGCCCACCCAGCCGGTCGTGGCGTTTTCGACTGCGGCCCAAGCCTGGTTGTTGAACTGGCTGGAGGTCACGGTTACGCCGCTGGCAGAAGCTCCCGTCACCCGCAAACCCACGCTCCCACCGTTGAAGCGGACGTCGGAGACGGAGACGGTGGCGCCGCCCGCCGAGCACACGCTGATGCCGGCCTCACCGCTTGATTCGAGCGTGAGCCGGGAGATCGTGGCGCTGAAGCCCGGGGCGCACCCCGCACCGAGGGCCACAGCGTTGCTGGGGGCGCCCGCGATGGTCAGGCCGGTCAACGTGAACGACTGCCCCGACACCTGGAAGACGTTGTTGGGAGCAGGCATGGCGGCCGCATCAATGATGATGACTCGGTCGGATGCGTCGACCACGAGGTCGTCGGTGACGGGGAACGCTCCTCCGGTGAGGACGATCCGGCCGCTAACAGAGAAGCGAATGATATCGAGGCCGGGTCGCGTGTTCGCATCGTTAATTGCCCGGCGGAGCGAGCCCGAACCGGAGTCGTTGAGGTTGGTCACGCGGAACGCGTCGAGCGTCTGGAAGCTGCTCGTGTCGATCCCTGCCGAGGTACTGTCGCACCCAAGGGTATTGGCGCCGGTCCCACAGCCCCACCAGTTGCCCTGGGCGTTCAGTGTGCCGGAGGCACTGCCCTGCAGGTTGATGCCGACTCCATTGCTGGCGATGCGCGAGTTGTTGACACGTGTACCGCCAGCGAGCGCTCCGGAGACGGTAATACCGGAACCGTTGGAGAGGATCTCACTGTTGTTGACGCCCACGCCGGCGCCCGCCCCAGCGCAGACGAGCAGTCCGCTCTCGCCGTTGGATTCGAGCACCATGTTGTCCAGGAAGACGGCGGTGACTGTTCCCGCGCAGCCCCCCGCCACGGCCGGATGTACAGAGACTCCATTCGACGGAGCGTTACGGATCGTGAATCCCACCATCTGGACAGACGTCGCCGCGACCTGGACGACGTTGGCGGGTGATGGCAGGGCGCTGCCATCCAGCACGATCGCGTGCCCGGACCCGTCGATCGTGGTGCCCTCATCCTGGATGTTCAGCGTGCTCAGGACGCTGAACATACCGTCGATGTCGAAGGTGATCGTATCCGGCCCTGGGTTGGTGTTCGCAGCTGCAATCGCTGCCCTCAGCGAGCCTGGCCCACCATCATCCGTGGTCGATACCGTGAAGGAGTTAGCCTGCACCTGCGTTGACCAAGGGCGAGATGGAGCCATGAGTGTGAGGCCGACTGCCACGGCGATAAGCGCTACCAACCAGTTGCGAGTCATCGTTATCTCCGGCTCGTGCTGCCGACGGGCCATTCCCCGCCATCATAGGCGTCGCGCATCTGGGTAGAAGCGGAGTTGCGGTTGTGGAAACGTGAGGAGATGGACCCTTCGACCTGTAGCACTGCCGGGGCCAGCGGGACAGTTCAGCCCATCACTCCCCCACGATCCTCAGCTTCCCATCCCGTTCATAGCTCACCAGCAGCCGTCCATCCGGCAGCTTCACGAATCCCGAGGGCCGGTCCAGCTTCTCTGCCACCGTCAGCCCCAGCGTCATGTTGAACACAGAGCCTGTGCCGGGCGTGCCGGACGCATCACTCCAGAGCAGGGCCAGCGTCTCCGCACCGTCGTCCTGCAACGCAATGGCCCGGCCGTTCATCCCCTGCACCACGGGCGGCTGGGTGAGCGCAGGCGAGAACCCGGCGAGGGCGCCACTGTAGAGCGCGACGCCGACGACCGGTGAACCGCGCTGTCCCTGGATCGCGTAGAGCCCCGCGGGTTGGCCGTCCGGCGGCAGTCCTTCGATATCCTTGAACACGGCCACGACGGTCACCTCCCCCGCGCGGTCGATGAACAGCACGCTGTTTGCCCGCAGGTCGCTCACAAACCAGCCGCGGTCCACGTCCGCCGCGATGCCGAAGGGGTCGCTGGCGATGCTGCCCCTGTCCGGGTTGCGTTCGCGTTCGACGGCCGCCAGGTCCACCTTCAGCCCGTCGGTGCAGCGCAGCTCGCCCGGCTGCTCCTCGCCACCGTCGCCAATAACGACGCAGATCACGCCGTCCGGCGCCATCGCAGCCGAGCTTGGCCCGGCGACGGTTGCGTAGCCCCGGTCGTCGACCTTCCGCGAAGGCAGGTCCTTGAAGATGACCTCTGCCCCGCCGGGCCGGTAGTCGCCCGTCGCATCGGCAGAGGGGACAGCAAAGGAAATGACCTGGCCGTCGTCTTTGCCCGTCCCCGCGTCGGCCACCAGCACGGTCGCGCCGTCGGGTGAAAGCGAGATGCCGCGTGGCGCCCGCAGATTGCCCGCGCTGCCATCGTCGCGACTGCTGCAACTCGCGAGGAACAGGACGGCCGCGAAAAGCGGCGCTGCCATGGCCACGAAACGCATCTCTCGAGAATACCCACGGCGTCCTCCTGTGCCATCGCAACGTCAGCATCCACAAACGCGGCGTGCGGTACCCTCGCTTTTATGGACGCGCGCCTCGCCGCCGCCGTTGCCGCCGGGCGTTCTGCTGCCCGTGCTTCGCGCCTTCTGCGCCGTGGCGGTGGCACGGCGCTGCCGGGCCTTGTCGCTGAGCGCGTCGACCCGGCGGTCGTCCGCAAGCTCGCCCGGCGCTTCGGTCGCGGCGCGGTCGCGGTCACAGGCACGAACGGGAAGACGACAGCCAGCCGCGTCCTCGCGAGTATCCTCGAAGCGGCGGGTGTGCCGTTTCTCCACAACCGCGAAGGCTCGAACCTCATGCGCGGCATCGGCAGCACGCTCCTGCTCGATCCGGGCATCCGCGCCCCGCACCACAACCGCCTCCTTCTACTGGAGGTGGACGAAGCGACGATGCCCGCCGCGACCGCCGCTGTGGCCCCTCGCGCGCTCGCCTTCACGAACCTCTTCCGTGACCAGCTCGATCGCTACGGTGAGGTCGATACGGTGGCCGCGATGTGGCGCGAGGCCCTCACCGCCGCCCCCAGGGATGCCACACTCGTCCTCAACGCGGACGACCCCTCCGTCGCCGAATTGGCGCTCGATTGGACCGGCCCGGTGCACTGGTTCGGGCTCGATGACGAAGCGTTCGCCACTACTTCAGCGGGAGCGTTCGATGCCCGCTGGTGCCGCCGCTGCGGGAGCACCTTCACCTACGAGCGGCGCTACTTCGCCCACGCGGGATTCTGGGCCTGTCCCGGCTGCGGCCGCGCTCGTCCGGCGCCCGATACCGCTGGCACGAACGTACGCCTCGCGCTCGACTCCGCATCCTTCGATGTTCCCGGCATCGGCGAGCTGACCATGCCGTTGACCGGCACCTACAACGTCTACAACGCGCTCGCCGCGATTGGGCTCGCGCGCGTCCTCGGCCTGCCGTCCGAAGCCATCCGCGAGGGTGTCGCCGACGTCGCTCCCGCCTTCGGCCGCCAGGAAGCCGTCCGTATTGATGGCCGCGACATCCGCCTCTTGCTCACGAAAAACCCTGCCGGGGCGAACGAGGTCCTCCGCCTGCTCGCAACGGTCGCGCGGGACGCCCCCGGCGGCAGCGTCGATGTCGCCGTCCTCCTCAACGACCGCTTCGCAGATGGCCAGGACGTCTCCTGGACGTGGGACGTGGACTACGAACTGCTCGCCGGGAAGATTGCCCGCTGCTGGGCGGGCGGCGATCGCGGCCCCGACATGGCACTCCGCCTCAAGTACGCCGGCTGGCCCGAGCCTCGCGCCACTGTCGCCGACCCGGCCGCGCTTCTCGACGCGATCCTCCGTGACACGCCACCCGGTGGGCTCGTCTTCGTGATCCCCACCTACACGGCGATGCTCGATTTCCGGGCCGAGCTCGTCCGCCGCGGCGCCGCGGGCGCCTTCTGGGAGCGGGAATGAGGGATGGGAATCACACGAGGTCTCTCAGGTTCGTCGTCCATTCGCATCCGCTGCGCGAGCACCGAAGGAAGAAGTCCTTAGTGCCTCGATTCGAGTATGTCTGCTTAACTTCTGGCAGTGCGTCGCAGTCCCGGCACGTGATCCCCATCGTGCTAACCAGCTGTGTAACGGACTGCTTGTCTAGGTTCCGCGTCTTGGCGCAGACGACGGCAAGGCACCGGAGGAAGGGGCCGTAGTTGCCTTCATCGAGCCAAACTGGTCCACCGCACGCGTGGCACGTCACGCCCAGGGGCCCTTTCTGAGCCATAAGTTGAGGTCTGCCGACAACGCTGGTCATCTGGTCGTCCGGAATTAGATGCAGAAGGTTTGCTAGATCCTTGGCGGTCTCCGGAAGCTGAAGGTGGGCCACCCACTTAGTGTCCTCGGTTTCGACCCAGATCTCGCTGCGATCGCGAACGCAGGCATTCCCATTTCGCCGAATCTCCCGGACTCGACTGTGTGGCACGCCGTTCCAGGAAGAGTGCATGTTCTCGCCGCTGATGAAGATGGAAGTCCCACGCCGTCCGGCCTCGGTCAGCCATCCGGGCGCACCCATGAAGGTCTTCACGTTGAACGCTAATTCCGAAGCCTCATTGGCCCGAGTGGCGACGGTGCCGCCATACAGATGGCCGGCCTCGAAAGCCACTCGTCCTTGCAGTCCGGCGGCGTTATGGAGCATCGCTGCGAGGTTCTCGGGCCCAAGCTGGATGCTCTTGCCGTGGCTTGCAAGCGACTGCAACGCGCGCAGCACGGCGTCCGTTCTGGCCGCGTGCTGCTGAATGTGTTTCGTGTCGGCAATCACAAACAGCTTTCCCCGAGCACGACTGATCGCGACGTTCAGCAACCTTCCGGCAAGAGACCAGTCGTCGCCGCCCAGCAACGGGCCCAGCGGGGTGTGCGGGGGTGCCGAGCACAGGTCAAGGATCACCACGTCAGCCTCGCTACCCTGAAATCGATGAACCGTGGAGACGGGCATCTTCTCGCGGTCGAAGGTTAGGTCCTCGGTCATTAATCGAAGGAGTTTCGCCTGGGCACGGAACGGGGCGATCACGGCGATAGTCTCGTGCTCCTCGAGGCACCCAGCGGCGATGCCGATGTCCACCAGCGCATGCATCAGGTTGAATCGAGACCCTCCAAGTTCGCGCGGTCCCTGTGGGCAGCGAGGCTGGAGCTGGCGGGTGTCCACCACGACTATCGGGATGCCTCGGAAGAGCTGCCGCTGAGCAATCACCGCGGTACGGGTCGCGACCCGGGGACCATCGACGAGCCTATCGGAGTAGAAAAGGCTTGAGATTGCGCTGGAAATGCTCGGATGCATGCGATGCTGTTCAGGCAGCATGGCGACGCGCGGGTCACTACGGCCATTTCTGACGGCCTCTGTAATACCCGCGTGGTCGAATGCGTTCCGCTCCAGCCAATGCTTTGCGGGCTCGGTATCAGCGAGGACCACCGGTGGCAGCTGCCGGAAGTCCCCGGCGACGATGTAATGATGCCTCGCAACGGTCGCAGCGAGTACAGCGTATGGGATGGACGCCATACTCGCCTCGTCCAGTACGACCACGTCGGGCGCGAACGCCGCGACGCGCGCGTCCGTTGCGAGCTTGGAGAGCGTGCAGCCGAGGATTCGTGACCGGCCAAGAAGCCCGTCTTCGACGGACTTGATCTCCTCCCGAACGGCAGTCAATTCCGCCCTAATCTGGTCGACTTTGGAGGTATTCCTGATTCGCCTTGCTTCCTGCAGGTCGGCCCGGAGGTGTTCCCGACGCTCTAGTAAGCCCGGACGTAGGAGCCGGGTTGCGGCCGCCGCTGTGAGCCACGAATGCTCCGCCACCTCGGGCTTTCGTGGTGTGCCCAACCGGAGTACCCGTCCGGCCATGGCGGGCGCTGACCCTTGGAAGTGACTGGCCGTCTGAAGCATCGCCACGTCGACGGCTGCATTGCTGTAAGCCACTAGCAGGCACCTGAGGCCAATGCGTTCAGCCTCGGCCATCAGGGCACCGACGGTGGTGGTCTTGCCCGTGCCCGGTGGCCCCCAGATGAATGTGACAGGGTTAGCGAGTGACTGGTGGACTGCGGTGCTCTGCGCGGGCGACAGGGTTGCGACTCGTTGCGATTGAACGCCCTTCACCTTGGCCTTGTGGTCCCGCCCTGCGGCGGCCAGCAGATCCTGCTGGTCACTTGCGAGTTCAAGGTCAGCGTGAGACTTCAGTCGTTCCTGAAGCTTCTCGAGGATGTACCACAATTTGACAATGAGCACGGCTGAGCGCGGGATCTCGTCGAGTGGCTCGTCGAGCTCCACGAGGATGTCGAAGTCCTCCACTGAGATCACCCGCCCTTGGGTCCGAACCTTCCCGACTTCCAATTCGATGCCGCACTCGTCGGGGACGAAAGTCTCCCTCTCAAGGCGGAATTCGTACATCCATCCGCCCTGTGATGGGCCGAGGGAACGCCCGTTCGACACGCGTGTGCGATCACCGCCTTGCTTTCGGGCCGCCCGGATTTCGTCATCGAGGGACTCGATGAAGGATGGGGCCAGTCGGGAGAGTTCGTTGTTGGCCAAGGTCCGCTCCTCCAGATGGAGCGCATTCTGTTCATGCCCTGTGGGAATCGCAACGCTGCGGGGCAAACTCGCCAGCTATTGGCGCGAACGCGAAACGGCGATGCTCGATTTCCGGGCCGAGCTCGTCCGCCGCGGCGCCGCGGGCGCCTTCTGGGAGCGGGGCGGCTAAGCAGCCCATGCCAGGGAGCATCCTTACGCGGTGACCTGGTACCGGGTTGCTACGGTGTCTCGCCGTGCCCGAAACCGGAGCCCGCACGGCCGAGCGCGTCCAGCTCGACGTCCGCATGGAAAACACCATGGTCCAAGGCTTGAGGGGCTCCCGCGCCCGTAAGTTAGAGGACCAACCGCCCGGCTCATAGGGGGAGCGAGGTATCCCCCAAAAGAGGCGCCACAATTTTCCCTTCGGCAGGACGTAACAACGCTGGTTCCGGGGCATCGTGTCGCCATGACGAACGCAATCGCGGCCAGGCCGCTTCCGAACCCGCCATCCCTCGGCGGCCGCCTCCTGTTCCCGCCCGTCCTGCATCACGGCTGACTCCCGGTTGATGCGCAGGCCGACGCAGGCTCGCTTTCGGCTACCTACACGGGACGACAGCGAGGCCGGACTCGGTGCGTTGATCTCCGTGTGAGCACGCACTTCGGAGCAGCCCGCAACGGATGAGCGCTTGCACGGCTTTCTGGCAGGACCGGCCAATCAAGACTTCGATTGGCCGCGGGAGGTGACCGGTCCGCCCGGTACCACACCAACGTTCAGGAGAGAAAGATGTCCATACCGTTCCGCCTTCCAATGCACACGTTCAAAGACGAGCGGAAACAGCGCGGCGCCGTTCTCCGCGTCATGAGCCTCGCGCTCATGATGGTGGTCGCCGGCGTGGCGAGCCTGAACGTCGCCCTACCCGAGCTGGCACGCGACACCGGTGCAACACAGACCGAGCTGCAATGGATCGTCGACGCGTACGCGCTCGTCTTTGCGGCCCTGCTGCTGCCGGCCGGGGCGATAGGGGATCGCTACGGCAGAAAACCGCTCCTCGCCGTCGGCCTAGTTCTCTTCGGCGTCGCGTCTACGGTGGCGCTGTTCGTCGATTCCCCGCCCGAACTCATCGCAGTGCGCGCCACGCTCGGCGTCGCCGCAGCGATGGTGATGCCCGTCACGCTCTCGGTGATCACCACAATTTTCCCGCCAGAGGAGCGCGGCAAGGCGGTCGGCACCTGGGCCGGCGTCGCGGCAGGCGGCGCCGTAATCGGGCTGCTGGCGTCGGGCGTTCTGCTCGAATGGTTCTCCTGGCAGTCGATCTTCATCCTCAACGTGGTCATGGCGGCGGTTGCTCTTGCTGCGACCGTCGTCATCGTCCCGCAAACGCGCGACGAACATCCGCCTCGCCTCGACCCCGTCGGGACGCTGTTTTCGATGATCGGTCTCGCGGGGATCGTGTTCGGCACGATCGAGGGCCCGGAGCGGGGGTGGACCGACGCGCTGACCGTCGCTGGACTCGGGGGCGGCCTTGTTTCGCTTGCTGCCTTCGTCGCCTGGGAGCTCCGGCTGGAAGAGCCAATGCTCGACCCGCGGCACTTCCTGAACAAAGCGTTCAGTGCCGGATCCCTCTCCATCTTCGTCCAGTTCTTCGCGGCGTTCGGGTTCCTGTTCCTGGCGTTGCCCTACCTCCAACTTGTGCTGGACTACTCCCCGCTGCAGGCCTCGGCGGCGCTTGCGCCCATGGCTATCGTGGTCATCCCGCTTTCGCGGCTTGCGCCATCGGTCTCAGTCCATCTTGGCCCGAGGGTGACCGGCGCTACTGGACTCGGCCTGATCGCGACCAGCTTCCTGGTGGTGGCCGGCCTGGATGCGGGCTCCTCATATTGGGAGTTCCTACTCGCAATCATCCCGTTCGGAGCAGGGATGGCGCTCTCGGGCGCGCCCGCGACCGCGGTGATCGTTGGGTCCCTTCCGCCGGAGAAACAGGGCGTTGCGTCTGCCGTCAATGACGTGTCGCGTGAGCTCGGTGGGGCGCTCGGCATCGCCGTGCTTGGGAGCGTGATGAACGACGCCTATCGCTCGGGGATGACCGACGCAGCTGCGAGCCTGCCCCCCGATGCGGTGGAACCAGCCACGTCGTCACTGGCGGCCGCAATCGCTATCGGCGAAAAGCTCGGCGTTGAAGGACAGACACTGATCGCCGAGGCGCACTGGGCGTTTGTCGACGGGCTCGGGAAGAGCATGATCGTGGGTGCTTCGGCATTGGTTGTCGGCGTGCTCTTTGTGGCCCTTCGCGCACCAGGCAGGTCGCGGCAGCCGCACCAGGCCACCACGCAACTGGCGACGGGAGCTGATTCGCTCGACGCGTCGACTGTGCCTTCGGCCGCAGCCTCAACATCCAGCCGCGGGCTCGCCGAACAGACGGCCCCTTCCGGGGGTGGTGGTTAGCGCGCGGTGGCGCAACGCGGTTCTCTCCTGGAGATGGCGCTCGACCTCAGCACGCAGGTGCAAGGCCGGCGCCATTTTCCAACCTCGGCCATCGCTGCTCGCCCGGCGAACTGCGGGCTTCTGCCAACCGAACGCGCGATCCTGCCATCGTGTGCATGCCCCGCCGCCGCCGCCAGTTTGCTGAAGCCCGGACAACTCCTCTCCCGTACCTTCCTCGTCCGCCGCGGAGCAGCCGGCGCCTTCTGGGAACGGGAATAGCTCTCTCCTCCCGAAGATCCGGCAGAATACCCCCTCTGGGAGACGTGCCAGGCGCGCTGCCGAGGCATGGTTTCGCAATGACACACGCAATGGCAACAGCCCTCTTCCCAGCCCGCCGTTCCCCGCTTTCGCGTCTGCTTTGGCCGGCAGTCGATCCACGGACCTTCCTCCGCGCCGCCCACCTCGGCCTGATGTTTCCGCTCGGCCTCGGTTACTTCATTTTCCTCGTCACCACCGTCAGCGTCGGCGGCGCGCTCGTCTGGACGTTCGTCGGGCCACCCATCCTGCTCGCTACGGTCTTCATCTGCCGGTGGCTTGCCGATGTGGAAGCCTTCCTCGTCCGGTTCGTTTCCCGGCGACCCTTGCGGCGCCCACCGTTCCGGCTCGAAGGCGTCCCCGGCTTCCGCGAACGCATCAAGCTAAGACTCATCGACCCCACGACCTGGACCGGGATCGCCTACTTGCTCCTCCAGTTCCCCGTCGGTCTCGCCGCGTTCATTGCACTGGTGACCGGCGGCGCCGTCGCGGGCAGCTTCATCGCGGCCCCGGCCATCGTCCACTTCAGTGGCGAACTCTCCCTCTTCGATGGCACATCCTGGGAATGGGTGATAGACACGCCCCTGGAGGCGATGCCACTCGTGCCCATCGGCCTCGTGTTCTGGCTCGGTCTTGCCCACAGCATCCAGGGCGCTTCCAGGCTGCACACGGTCTGGGCGCGATTCATGCTTGCCTCCCGGGCGCGCTCCATCCCGTCGGGCCCCGTCATCGATCCGGCGCCGCCGCCCTCCCCTGGCACGCCCGTCGAAGCCGCACTCATCGCCGATGTCGAACCTGTACCACTGTCGAAGCTCGTCAGTGTCGAAACCATTGCAGCTGCCCCCATCCCGGGGGCGGCGGCGGACGCCCGCTGGAATGGCGCGCGCCTCCGCGACCTCACACCCCGCGAGCGGGAAGTCCTGCTCCTCCTCGCCTCCGGGTATTCCAACGCCGAGATTGCCGAGGCCTTCGTCGTCAGCGAGGGCACGGTGAAGACGCACGTCAAGCGCGTGCTCTCCAAGCTCGAGGTCCGGGACCGTACCCAGGCCGCGATCCTCGCCTATCAACACGGGCTGGTCGGCGTCCAGGCCCAGGCGCGGTAGCCAGTTCACCTCGCCCCCATCTACAGTGGGTTCGAGGTACCTATGACATCACTCGTTGACTCGCTGATGGAACAGCTGCAAAGCCGTGGCGCGATGGATCAGATCGCCGGCAAGCTCGGCGTCCCGCCAGAAAAGGCTAACTCGGCCGCGACGAACGCAATCCCCGCGATCCTTGCCGGGCTCGCGCGCAACGCGAAGGACCCGCAGGGAGCCGCCGCGCTCGCCAGCGCCCTCGACAAAGACCACGACGGCTCCGTCCTCGAGGACGACCACTACTTCGATGCCTACGAAGAGCGCAAGGGCGAGAAGATCCTCGGCCACGTCTTCGGCGGGCAGACCCCGGCTGTGCAGTCGCAGGTGTCAGCCCTCGGCGGTCTCGACAACATGCAGGGCGGCGAACTCCTGAAGATGCTGGCGCCGCTCGTCATGGGCTACCTCGGCAAGCAGAAGTCGGGGGGCGGCCTCGATATCGGCGACCTCATGGGCATGCTGGGCGGTGGCTCCGGCGGCGGTGGCGGCCTTCAACTTCCCGGTGGCCTCGGCGACCTGCTGGGGGGGCTCGCGGGCGGCGGAGCTACGGCGTCGACGCCGGCAAAGGCCGCGCCCAAGCAGTCTGGCCTCGGCGGTCTTCTGGGAAAGTTCTTCCAGAAGAAGCGCTAGTCCCGTCGCCCGTCCTCGTCCGCCTCTCCCCGCGAGCGCCGCACGTACCGCTGGCCTTCGCGAAACCAGCCGCGGTCTTCCAGGTCCCGCTCCAACGCGGCCGGGATGAACGCGGCTTCGGTTTCGACGGCGAAAGCGCCGTGGGTCTCCGCCCACTCGGCCGCCCGCTCCAACAGCCACACCTCGATGCCCCGGCCCCGGTGCGTGGCGTCCAGCTCGATCGAATGCACGAGCGCCATCCCCGGTGAGACTTCCCGCACGGCTGCTGTCCCGCAGACGCGCTCCCCATCGGCGAGCACAAACCAGCCCGGCCGGGCGCCCTGTTCGAACGGCCACGGGTCGGCGCCGGTGAGTGCTGCGATCCCGGCCGCGTCCGCCCGGCGCTGGGCGCGGACCGTGAGCAGCGGCAGACGCCGTTCGAGCAGTAGCTGCCTGCCCTCCCTGCCAACCTCGCGATACCGGGCGCGCCAGAAATAGCCCTCCATGGCAGCGTCTTCGGGGATGCGCGCGCGCACGAGCCGCAGGCCATGCTCCTGCGCCGACCGCTCCACCTCCCGTAACAGGGCGAGTCCGGCCCACACGGCTGCGGCCGTCAGCAGGTCGAACCAGGCGATACCGTCGTCATCCCACCAGCGCACGACACCCGCGATGCCCGCAGCGTCCTCGGCGACAAGTACCCGGGAGCCGGTCTGCGTGAGCACAAGCAGCCCGCGCGCGAGCGCCTCCTCACAGCCGGGGAAGTCTGCTTCCAGTCCTTCGAACGCTTCCCGTACGAGGTCATCCGCTGCGGACGCATCGTCAGGAGTGAGCTGGCGGACCCGGTAGCTGGGCATCGGCGCAGTCTAGCGGGGACTGCCCGGGAGGGACGGCGTTATCCACGTATCGTTGTATGCAGGATGCGGCGCGGACTGGCACTCAGCCGGCCGGAAGCACTGGCCCCTGTCAGGCGGCGCGGTCGTACTTGTTTTCGTACTGCTTGTAGGCCGGGGTCGAAGGGAGGTCGGTGATGATCGCCGGCGGCCCCTCGTCGTCGCCATAGCGGCGCGCGAACGAATCGGCGGCCTTGGCGATGAGCGCCGCGATCGTCGCGGCGGAGAGCGCTGGACCCCAGTCCAGTGCGCCCCACCCTCCGAGCGCGATGAACACGACGGTGATGCCGAGCATCGGCGTGCGGACGACGTGGTTCCAGAATGGGGCCATGTTCAAAGGATCGGCAGCGGCAGCGCCGTGCAACAGGTCAGCCTAGCGGGGCAGCGTCTTTAGGCTGAGCAAATGCCAGGTGACGCCAACGGCCACAGCTGCCAGAGCCAGGTCGATCCACCACACGGGCCCGATGACGAAAGCGGAGAAGCCCAGCCCGGCCCAGAGCGTCGCGATCGAGAAGAACTTCGTGCCGCGCGTTGCGCCCTTGTGCTCGCGATAGTTCCGCAGGTAGTTGCCGAACAGGCGGTTCGTCGTGAGCCAGCGGTACGCCCCGGGCGAAGCCTTCGCAAAGCATCCCGCCGCGCCGAGAAGGAAGATCGTGGTCGGGAGAAGAGGGAGGAGCATGCCCAGCACGCCGATCCCCACGAGCAGGAATCCGAGGCCGGCGAACAACCAGCGCACCAGGCGGTGCCGGTTCACTGAGCCGGTTGGCAAAATTGCCAAATCTTGCATTCCTGCGGATTCGAACGATGCCATGGTAGCTTCCGGCAGTATTGCACCGTTTCGGGCGAGCGTCATCCCTGCTGCGTGAAGGTTCTGTCGCCTATTCCGAGGGGAGCGCGACCCGCCGGACGTAGCCGCCGCTGAAGATGTACGCGACCCCGTCTTCGATCGCCATGGCGGCGCTCGCGGCAAAGTCCGCGTGCCGGTATTGGTAGGCGAAGGTGCCGTCGCGGCGGAGCACCACGATCCGGTCATTTGCGGGGTCAAGCACGGCTACCTCGCCGTCGTTGCCGATCGGGGCGGCGCGCCGGGCCGCGGTGAGCGGCTTATCGATGCCTGCGGTCGACATCGTCAGCGAAAGCTTGCCAGCGAAGCGGTGGATCGTCCCGTCCTTGTCGGAAGTGAAGATCTCGTCGCCATCGATCGTCAGCCGTGCCGCGCTCGCCAGGTCATCACCCTCGATCACTCTCGCCGGACCCACGAATCCGCCGTCGCTCGGCGCCAGCCGGAAGACAGCCTTGGCAGAGGCGTCGAGCACGTACAGCTCTTGCGCCCGGGTAGCGATGTCCGTGACGCCGCCGCTGACCGCGAACGGAAGTTGCCGGACCTCGCGGTCGTTGACCAGCCACAGCTGCTTGTTCGCGTCTGCGACGAGCAGCGCCGGGACGCCCAGGTCTGGAGCGTCGTAGTAGGCAATCGCAATCGGCCGGCCCTGTCCGAGGTTCCCGTCCGACTTGTACACCGTGCGGGCCGCGCCGCCATCAACGTCTACCTCGACGACTTGTTCACCGCTGCCGTCGAGCAGGAACAACTGTCCGCCGCCCGCGACAAGGGTGTCTGGCGTCAGCGGCCGTTCGCCAAACTGGCGCAGGTCAGCGATCGCTTCGACGGAGACCGGCGCGCGGACGCCGTCGAGTTGGTTTAGCCCCTCGGTCACTTCGAGCAGCAGGCGGCTTACTTCCGTGGATTCGGGCGCGAGATCCCGCGCTTCGAGCAGGAGCGCCTGGGCTGAGGTCAGCGAGGCCCTGCGTTCTGTTGGGTCTTGCAACGCCCGCGCCGAGGCGAGGTTCCGCTCGGCGTCGTTCACGAGGGAGACAAAGCGCTCGTTGTCGCTGCGCCCAATGAGTTGCGGTCCGGCGATGAAGCCGACCACGGCGAAGAGCACGGCGAGACCGGCGACGACAATCATCCAGGTTGGCGGCAGGCTCCCGGCGGGTATCAATTCGCGCTTTGATGAGAGTGGCCCATCGGGTCGCCACCGGCCCCCTGCAGACGAGCGGACTTTGATGAGCGGCGTCGAATCGATCACGGGGCTGCCGTCGCGAACGAGAGACTCGCCGCCGGTAGAGGCGAGCGCGACGGGCTGCTGCGCGGCAATGCGGGTCGCCGCCATCTCCGTCGCCAACGGAGCGTCCGAAACAGGGCGTGCCGGAGGCAGAGCCGCTCGCCGCCTCGAAAGGCCCCGCGTGAAGCTCGCGTCCCGCGACCCGGTGTTGGCGCCAGAGTGTGTCACTTCGGTGCGCCCTGGCATCAGTCGTCCGGGCGCCATCGCCCCGGCGCCAACGGATGCAGTCGTGCGCGTTTCGATGTATCCGCGGAACTCCTCACCGCCGGCGGCCCGCCGCAGCGGCGCCGGTACTGCCGTGGTCGCGGCGAGCGAGGGGAGGACTGCTTCGCGGGCGCGAAGCCGTTCGGAGACAGCCATGATCTGGCGGCGCGCCACCGCGACGTCGTCTTCGCCACGGTCGCTGATAAAGAGGCTCGGTTGGAACCCCGGTCGCCCCTCTTCACCGCGCGCTCCCGGCTCCGGTCCACCGCCAATCACGCCGCCGCCTTCGCCTGGGGGCAGCATCGACTGCGCGCCCGATTCTCCGGCAAGCAGCAGCGCCGTCACGTCGCGAAGGCCGCGGACACGACGAAACAGGTTCGGTAACACGGTATCGGAGGGCAGGCCCAGGATCCCGGCGACGATGTCGTCGTCCATCTGCGAAAGCGCAGCCGTGGAAATCAACAGCAGCCGGTCGCTGCTGCGCAGGTCGATGCGCCGCAGCTGCGGTTCCGCCGCCTCGTTCATGCCCAGCGGCGCCGCGTATTCTTCATCCGGCGCGTAGACCTGCACGCCTTCGGGCATCCAGTGGAACACCACCGATGGCCCCGCCTGCGCCAGGATCGTCTGCTCCCCTTTGCGGGCGATGGCCGTCAGGCCGATGCGCACGCGGTGCTGCGCGATGCTCTTGCGGTTCCATTCGCGAAGGCCCGCATCGGCTTCGGCGAACACCTCTCGGAGCGCTCCGGTCACGCTGATGTCGAGCGTTTGCCATCGCTGACCCGCACTCGAGATCACATGACCGGCGAACGACTCCCCGGCTGGCGTCGTGCCTTCCGCAAGCAGATAGAGCTCCGCGCGCTCTCCGGCGGGGCCTCTGCCCATGAATGTTCCGGCGTTCGGGCCGCGTTCCACGGGCTCGTGGTCCACGATCGCGAACTGGCCTATTTGGAGCGGTTCGGTCAAACCGTTGGCCGTCCTTCTCGACTCAGGATCGGGTGTGGGCATGCCAAGACCCATCCGGACGCCCCGCCGAAGCAGGCACCCCGCTACGTCCGAATGCTCGACTATAGCATCGGCCATCCGGGTAGATGCAACCGGGCAGCCACCCGGGACAGTCTGTTGTCACGTGGCCGATTCGCCATTTCTATAGCTGCCCTGGGCGCTTGCGAGAGTTTTGCGGAGGTGCGAGCAGGGTCGCAATGGCTGCTGGCGGTCGTTACGCTACCCCTCCACCAGCAGGAGGAAGTGCCATGCAACGCCACGAAGACGGCGACCTTTCGATCATCTCGGCGGGCCCCGTGGGGTTCGGAAACAACATCTACATCGTCGTCGACCGGGCGAGCGGTGAATCCGCGTTTGTCGATGCGCCGGGCACTGCCGAAGAGCTGATCGCCGTCGCCGAGGAGGCAGGGGTCCAGCCGAAGTCCATCCTCCTTACCCACTCCCACTTCGACCACACGCCCGGGATCGACGGCCTCAAAGAGAAGTACGGCTGCCACGTCTATGCCGGCGCCGAGGAGACCAACCTGGCCGAAGGCCACCGCGACACCGCCGTCGCCCACGGGGATACCGTGAAGGTCGGCTCGCTCGCCTTCCGTGCCATCCACAATCCCGGCCATACACCGGGCAGCACGACGTTCGTCACCGGCGCCCACGCCTTCGTCGGCGACACGCTCTTCCCCGGGGGCCCCGGCCGTTCCGGCAGCAACGCCCTCCTCAAGCAGGAGATCGAGTCGATCACGTCGCGCCTCTATTCGCTCCCCGGCAACACCACCATCTGGCCCGGCCACGGCGCCACGACCACCATTGATCTCTCAAAAGCCGAATACGAAGTGTTCGCGGCGAAAGAGCACGACCCGGACCTCCACGGCGACGTCAGCTGGCTCGATTCGTGAGGCGCTGATCGATTCCGTACGGCGTCGCCACACGTTCGGGCGCCGCCGAAAGCGGAAGCGAACCGGCTAAGATCGAAGCACAACCCCGCCCGAGGAGATGTCCATGGCTGTCGAAGTAAAGTGGTTCCCCACCCTCATCAAGCGCACGAAATCGAAGCAGGCGACGACCACGGTCGAGTGGACCGCCGGTCTCACGCCTCTCGCCGTCTTTACCGCCGAAGGCTTCAACGAAGCGGACGCCGAGGCCGTCATGGTCGTGATCAACGATTCCCAGGCCGAGCAGCACACCGCGCTCAATGACGGCGACACGCTCGAGTTCATGGTCAGCATCCAGGGCGGTTAGGGGGTCAGCGTCACCTTACTGCCGCGATAGCCGCCAGCCCCAGCTCGCGCACATCCTCCGCGATGCAGACCGCTTCGCCCCCGAAAGGCGGCGCGAGCGGCACGTTGTTCCGCAGGGTCGTGGCGTCCACCCAGGCCCAGCCGTCGGTCGTTGGTAGCGCGATCCTCCGCGGCCGCGTGAAGTAGACAAGATCGATGTGCTGGTGCGGCTCCTTCAGCGAGCCATCGCTTGCGATGTCGTAGACGCCGATGGCCGCCGGGGGCGGCAGCTGCGGAGGTTCGCCGTACTGGAATGGCAGCCCGGCCGGTACGATCTCCACATCCAGCCCCGTCTCCTCCCTCACCTCGCGCAGCACCGCCTGCACCGGGTCCTCGTCCGCTTCGATATGCCCGCCCGGCGGCAGCCACATCCCGAACTTGTGCCAGTGCAGCGCCGTCTTCCCGTCCGCTGAGACGAAGCCCGTCACCGTGAAGTGCCGCCGCACCTCAGACCACCTCGCGCAGGTACGCCGTGCTGAGCGCGTCCGCGTATTCGTTCCAGCGCGTGCCATCATGCGCGCGGACCCACTCGATCCGCGCTTTCGGGCGTTGTTTCGCCAGCGCCCATGCTTTCTGCACCAGTTCGAGGTTCTTCACGGGGCCCTCTTTGCGCTCCCAGCCGCGCTTCTCCCAACCGGCAGCCCACTTCGTCAGCGTGTTCACCACGAGCTGGCTATCCGAATAGACCGTGATCTCGTCCTCCGGCTCCAGCATCTCGAGGCCCGCGATCATCGCCATGAGCTCCATGCGGTTGTTGGTGGTCGCCGGGTCGCTCCCGTGCTTTTCGGCGATGATCTTGCCGCCTTCCACCCAGACCGCGCCCCAGCCGCCCGGGCCCGGGTTGCCGGCGCAGGAGCCGTCGGTGAACACGCCCGTGTCAGGCCCTTCCGTGAAC
This sequence comes from Dehalococcoidia bacterium, assembly GCA_050248655.1. Classification (GTDB taxonomy): domain Bacteria; phylum Chloroflexota; class Dehalococcoidia; order Tepidiformales; family Tepidiformaceae; genus JAGQHB01. Next base: position 1,768,939 of record JBFWRY010000001.1, on the reverse strand, counting down.
CGCTCCAGGATCTCGGCGACCGGCAGGTTCAGCTCTTTCGTCACTGTGCCGCCCGGCCTTCGCGGCTTCGCCGCCGCCTTCGGCCGCTGTGCCGCAGGGCTCCCCGAAACACGCGTGCCGCGGCACTTCATACAGGTCGAAGGCGTCCAGTTTGGATACTTTGCGCGGACGGTCGCCGAAACGGTGAATGCGTCGCCGCAGTTGGTGCAGGTGAAGTCGTTGCTCACGGATTCGAGCGTACAGGAACCGTCACGCCCGGGCCCTTCCGGCTCAGTCCCCGGCCCGCCATGAGCGTTCGATCGTGCCGCCGCCAAGCACTTCCTCGCCCGCGTAGATCGCCAACGCTTGGCCCGGCGTCAGCGCCCGCTGCCGCCGCTCGAAGCGCAACACGCCGCGGCCATCTGCCGCTTCGACGATCGTCGCGGGCGCAGGCGTCGCCTTGTAACGCGCCTTCGCCTCTACAACCGTCCCTGCCTTCGGTGGCGATCCCGCGACCCATGCGCCTTCGTCGAACGCCAGCGTGTCGGCGAACAGGTCCTCTTCCGGGCCGATCGTCACAATTGCACGCTCCGGGTCGATCGCCGTCACGAAGCGTGGTTCGCCGACAGCGATGCCCAGGCCCTTGCGCTGGCCAACCGTGAACCCGAGCACGCCTTCGTGTTCGCCCAGCACCGTACCGTCGCTCGATTGCAACTCCCCTGCGGGCGATTCGATGCGGTCGCGGACGAACGAGCGGTAGTCGTTCCCCGGAACGAAGCAAATCTCGACACTGTCAGGCTTCTCCGCGACATCCAGGCCCAGCCGTCGCGCTTCGTCCCTCACCTGTCCTTTCGCCAACCCGCCGATCGGCAACAGCAACCGCCCGAGCTGTTCCTGCCCGAGCATGTACAGCACATAACTCTGATCCTTGGCGTCGTCCGCCGCCCGCAGCAGTCGATGTCCTTCGCCCTCCGAGCCGTGCTCGACACGTGCATAGTGGCCCGTCGCCATGTAGTCCGCATCGAGAGCTGGCAGCCGTTCCAGCAGCGCCCGGTATTTGATGTGCTCGTTGCAACGCACACAGGGGTTGGGCGTCCGCCCGGCCGCGTATTCGCTCACGAAACGGTCCACCACCGTCTCCCGGAACTCCTGCTCGAAGTTCATCACGTAGTGGCGGATGCCAAGCTGACCGGCCACGCGCCGTGCGTCGTCGATGTCCTCCACGCTGCAGCACTGCTGGTGGCCTTTCAGTTCGTCCGGCCGTTCTTCCGTCCAGAGCCGCATCGTGACTCCGATGACTTCGTACCCCTGCTCAACGAGCAATGCCGCGGCCACGGAGCTATCAACTCCGCCCGACATACCCACCACGACGCGCCCTTTTGTCACTGTGTTACGCTTCCTGCTGGTCGGGTTGGGCGTCGAACGCCACCCCCGGAGGTCTTTCGCTGCTGGATCCTGAAGCCCTGGCCAACCGGGCCGTAGACATTCTCTCAGATCGCCAGGCGCTCGATATCGCCATGCTGGACATCTCGAAGACGTCCTCGTTCACGGACTATTTCGTGATCGCGACTGCCCAGTCGCCTCTTCACTTTAACGCGCTGGCCGAACACCTGGAACGCGACCTGAAGGCCGAGGGCCACGACCTCCGCCGCCAGGAAGGCAAGCGGGATAGTGGCTGGGTGCTGCTCGACTTCGGCGACATCATCGTCCACCTCTTCTCGCCCGAAAAACGCGCGTACTACCGCCTCGAAGAACTCTGGGGCCGGACCACGCCCATCGTCCGCTTCACGTAGGCCACTCCCGCGCAATTGCCGTGACCGTCGAGATTAGCTTCCCCCGCCCGCCCGCCGAAAGCTGGGACATATTCCGGGCCACACCGCTGGAGCGCCTGCGCGGCCGTCTCGGCTACGCATACACGACGCAGTCGCTCCTGCTCACCACCGTGCAGTTCGCCGTCGATGGCCGCGACCTCATCCCGTTCGACGAATTGCCGATGGTCAGCCTCGTCTCGCTGGCTCTCGAACCGGAGTCGCAGCTCGCGGCGCTCGATGAGGACGGCGGCTTCACGGCGACGCTGGGGCTCAGCCCCCTCCGCTACGCGGTTCTTGACGATGGCTCCTGGCTGCACCTGACCATCGGATACATCAACACGCGGCTCAACGAACAGCTCGGATGGGAGCCGGAGCCGGAGGTCGCCACCGTCACCTGCGACCGCGAAGAGTTTTGCGCCGCGCTGCTCACCGCCTCACGAGCCGCCCAGTTCCAACTGGCCGAGGGGATGCCCGGACCGTTCGCGGAGGTGATGGAAGAGTGGAGAAGGATCGTGGGCCGCGAGCGGCCCTGGCGCTGAGGCGTGCCCCGCTGGACAGCCCGGCGTCTCCGCCGCTACCTTCCCGCCCATGGATGTCGACGCCTACATCGCCGCTCAGCCCCAGTCCCTGCACGACACCCTCGCCGAGGTTCGCCGCCGCGTGCTCGCAGCCGACCCCACGGCAACCGAGTCCATCAACTACGGCATCCCCTACTACAAGCACGACGGCAAGATGCTGATCAGCTTCGGTGGCGCGAAGGCGCACTGGGCGCTGTACGGCACCACCCGCGGCAGCACCCTCCGCTTCGCTCACGGCGAACTGCCCGACGAGGACCTCATCCCGGCGCTCGTCGGCGAACGCATCGCAGCCATCGAGGCCGAGGCCGCCGCGAAGAACGCAAAGCGGAAGCAGCCGACGACGGGGGCCTGACCTGTGGAGACGCATGACTTCGGCCAGATGCTGGCGGAGCTCACGGTGAAACCCGAGCCGTGGGCGCCGGGCGCTCCCGGCCTCTGGACTGACCCGCATATCTCGCTGCGCATGCTCGCCGCCCACCTCGACCCCACGACGGACGCGGCCAGCAGGCCGCCCGAAACGATCGATGCGACGGTGAGCTGGCTCAGCGCCCGGTTGGGGCTCGGGACCGGTTCGCGCGTCCTCGACCTCGGCTGCGGGCCTGGCCTCTACACGCGGCGCCTCGGTGCGCTCGGCTGCGCGGTTACGGGCGTCGACTATTCACAGCGCTCGATCGAATACGCCCGCGAGCACGACCCGGCCGGCACCTATCTGCTGCAGGACTACCGCATGCTCAACGTCGAGGGGCCGTTTGATGCCGCCTCGCTTGTCTACGGCGACCTCTGCGTGTTGCCACCTGCCGAGGCGGACCGGTTGCTCAGGACAATCCACGGGTTGTTGACACCTGGCGGTTGGTTCGCGTTCGATGTCACGACGCCCACCCTGCGAGCGAAGGTGCGCCAGGAACACGGGTGGTCGGCCCATCCGGACGGCGGCTTCTGGCGGAGCGATCCCTACCTCCTGGCCACCACCAGCCACCACTACGCGCACCTGGATTTGTCGGTCGATCAATACGCCGTCTTCGAGGCGGATGGCCGTATCACCGTCTACCGCAACTGGTTCCGCGATTACGATGCGGCGGCCATCACAGACGTAGTGGAAGCCGCCGGGTTCGAGGTTGTTGGGCTGTACGCGGACCTGGCGGGCACAGCGCTGGCCGGCGAGGACGACTGGATCGGGGTCATCGCCCGGAAAGCCTGAACCCTACGGCGTTACCTCGAACTGCCACTCCATGAACTGCCGCGTCGGCTCCTGCGGGTTGTCCGGGTTCTGCACCGCGACGACCACGTGATGAACGCCCACCGTGAATCCCTCGGCTGGTGCGAAGCAGGCCGTCCCACCCTCCGGGGGCGTCGTCTCGCTCCCCACCGGCAGGATCCACGTGAAGCCCTTATCGACCGTAACTTCCTTGTCGTCGAGCACCATCCGGAACCAGAGCGTGTTCTTTTCGAGCCCGTCGAAGTTCACCTGGAAGCAGATGCCCCCCGGCCGCGAAGGGTTGGGAGAGCGCGTCGAAGCCTGCGTTACCTTCGAATCATGTTTTGGCGAAATCGCCTCGAAGAAGCCGTCCGGGAGCGTGGGGGACGGGATCGCCGTGGGGCGCTGTGCCGCCGGCGTGGCGGTCGGCGCAACCGTCACGGTAGAGACCGGATCGGGTCCGTCGCCGCAGGCTGCGACGACTACGGCCGCCGCAACGACCGCCGGGATAAGCAAGAATCGCACGGTTCGCATTATTTGCGAGGCTAGCACCGGCCCCGGAGCCGGGCCAGCATGTCAGCGCTGCCTTGGCCCTTCCTTTTCCTCCCCGCCACCATCGTCGGAATCCATCGAAGAGGTACGACCCGTTGGAACAGTTCGAACCAGTCATCGGCGGCCCGGCAGGCGCGGCGAACCCGGCGCGGGAACCGGCGCCTACCGCTCCGTCCGCGCCAACAACTGCCGCGGCTCCTGAGCCAGTGGCGGTTGTCCCTGCCGGTGCGCCGCCGCGCGCCGTTGCACGGCCAGGCACGCCCTTCGAGAAGATCCGCGCAGGACTCGTGCGCCTCTAGTCTCCCGGTCCATCGGGGGTTTCGCAGACTCCCCGGCTCGGCTACGGTTCCGGGCATGAAGCGCCGGCGGAACCCCAGGGAGCCCCTCCTCGCGCTCGCAGGCGTTGTCCTCGCCTTTGCCGGGGCGGGCGCCGGCGTCTTCGCGATCGACCGCTTTCGCGATGACAGCGCCGAGCTGGTGGCCTTCCCCATTCAGCAAGACACCACGGCTGGCGCGACTCCGGGCCAGCGGACCCCCACGGCAGCAGCGGCCACGGCCACCACCGCTGCCAGCTCGGCCACGACCGCTCCCTCCCAGGCCGGGACTGCCCCGGCTTCGGCAACGCCCACGCCTGCCGTGGGGGCCCTTGCCCTCCAGCAGGCGTCGTTCGCGCTCCCCGGCGACGCAACAGCCAATAACGGCGGGACCATCGGCCCGTTCTGTTGCCGCGGCAGCACGGTTACCGTCCGCAGCGCATCGGGCGATGTCCTTGGCTACGCCTACTGGTTTAAATGGCAGGGCCAGGCCTACGACCTCCCGCGCGATGGGCGCTACATCGGCATCTTTCCCGACATCCAGTTCCTCGTGAACGACACCGCGGGCGCCGATGCGGTGATCTCCCTCAGCGCGTCGGAGATCACGCCCGGAGCCAGCCGCACTGTGCAGGCCGGGCGCCTCAGCTTCACGCTCCGGTTCACCGCGGCCGAACAAACCACCTACAACGGCGTGATCTACGTGGTCGAAGGTTCGCTCGCGGCGACGCTGCAAGTCGAGGCGAAATAGGCGTGAGCTCGTGGCAGTACGCCAGCGCTATCGTTGCGCTCACGCTGGCTGCGCTCCTCAGTTGGGCATCGTTCGCACACGCACAGGATTCGAAGCGCATCCTTATCCAACAGCTGGCCCACGACGGGCTGATGCCCACGCCAACCCCAACCCCCGCTCCGCCCGACCCGCTGGCGCGTTGCTATCAACAGCCTGCCGCCGATGGTTTCGTCCGCGCCCCCGCCGATGCAGATTCCGTCCTTCGTGGTTGCCAGGTAGTCGCCTTTTACGGCTATCCTGGTGTCCCCGGGCTCGGTGTGCTGGGCGAAGCCGGCCCGGACACCACGGCGGCGCGCACGCTCGAGTACGCGATCCAGTTCGACCAGGCGAACGGCACGCTTGGCGTCATCGGCGCGTACCACCTCATCGTCGCCGTCGCCCAGGCGAGTGCCACGGCAGACGGATCCTGGCTCGTGCGTATGCCCCCGGAGCTCATCGAGGAGTGGATCGCGGCTGCTGAGCGCAACGACTTCCTCGTGATCCTCGATATCCAGATGGGCCATTCAACCGTCGACGCCGAGTTCTCCTACTTCCTGCCGTACCTCGCCAACCCGCGCGTCCACCTCGCGCTGGACCCGGAATGGGCGATGCCACCTGGCGTGGCGCCCGGCACGATCATCGGCGGCATGGACGCCCCGGCGATCAACCGCGCCCAGTCGCTCATGTCGGACTACATCGCCGACCATCGTCTCGCGAACCGCATGCTCATCGTCCACCAGTTCGTCCCGCAGATGATCCGCGACAAGCCGCGGCTGGCCTGGTACCCGGGCGTCGACCTCCTCATCGATACCGACGGCTTCGGCTACCCGCGCCAGAAGATCGACAACTACAACCGCTATATCGCCGCCGACGGCGCTCCGTTCGGCGGCATGAAGCTCTTCTTCGACGAAGACATCGGCCTCATGTCGCCCGCCGACGTGAACGCGCTCGTGCCCCAGCCGTCGCTCGTCGTCTACCAATAAGAAACGCCGCAGAGCCAGGCGGCGGTCCGTGTGCCCGTCGGCTGGCCCGGGATCGATGCCCGGGTAGAATTGATCATGTGGCAACCCCATTCCTCAAATGGGCAGGCGGAAAGGCGAAGCTCGCGCAGGCGATCCTCGACCGGCTTCCCGGCACGATCGGGGCCTACCACGAACCGTTCCTCGGCGGCGGCGCCGTCTTCTTCCGGTTTATCGGAGCACACGCGGGTGCTCCGGCCCTGATCAATGACCAGAACGAGTTGCTCGCCGAGACCTACCAGGTGCTACGCGACCGCTCCGATTCGCTGATCGAGCAACTGCGCGGGTTGTCCCATCGCTACCTCGCAGAGGACCCCGCCGGGCGCGCCGCCTGCTACTACGCCATCCGCGCCTCCGAGCCCGCCGATGCCGCCGGTCGCGCCGCGCGTCTCATCTTTCTGAACCGCACCTGCTACAACGGGCTGCACCGCATCAACCGCTCCGGCCGATTCAACGTCCCGCACGGGCGCTACGTGAGACCGCGCATCCTCGATGAGGCGAACCTCCGCGCCTGCGCCGCCGCACTCGCCACCGCTGACGTCACGTCGCTCGACTTCGAGGCCGCTTGCGCCGCCGCCGTGCCCGGCGATGCCGTCTACCTGGACCCGCCGTACTTCCCGCTCAGCCCGACCTCGCGCTTCACCGCCTACACCGCCAACAGCTTCGGCTGGCCCGAACAGGAACGCCTCGCCGCCACGTACCGCGACCTCACCCGGCGCGGTGTCGTGGCGCTGCTCTCGAACTCCGCCCACCCCGCGATGGCTGCGCTCTACGAAGGATTCGAGGTGGAAGAAGTGCCGATGTCCCGAGCGATCAATTCGCGCGGCGATCGCCGCAATTCCATCCCGGAGTTGCTCATCTCCAACGCCAACGTGCTTGCCGGGAAGATCCTTAGCCCATCGTGAGCCAGTGCTCCGGCCGCAGGATCAGTAACACCATCTCTTCGTGTCCGCCTCGCGCCACGATCTTCTCTGCCTCCGCCGGGTCCTGGTACTGCGAACGCAACGCAAGCCGCTCATCCCGCGTCAGCGGGTCCACCACTTCCACCGGCCCTTCCATCGTCACGTAGCGCATCGACCCTTCGCGCTGGTCTACGCAGAGCGTCGCGCGTCCCGTGCGCGCGATGTTGTGCATCTTCGCGGAGGTGCGGCCGGTCACGATCCGGGCAGCTTCGCCGTCCCAGCGGAACCAGACCGGCACACTGTGGACGCGCCCGGCACGGTCGACCGTGCTGAGCACGGCGGTCAGGGGGAGGCGGAGGAATGCGTCGCGTTCTTGGTCGTTCATAGCATCTGAGACTACCGGGTTTGGGGCCGCTCCACGCGCGGCATGCTATAACGCCGCTTGCATTGCGAGGGGAGGGTCGTGGACGAGCGAGATGTCGAACTGTTTCCGTGTGAGCTGGCGAGCCCGGCGACACAGCTTGCTGACTTCGCCGGGACCTGATCGGTCGCCTCCTCCCCGCGCTGGCCGGAACGCTCGCCTTTCGTGCTGCCGTCCGCACAAGCGCCGAATACGAATTCGACCAGGTCGATATCAGCGGTATGGACTTCGCGGACGAAGTCCGGGCCCGCATCGACGTCATTGGCGGCTGATCTGGTCCAGCAATGCCATTGCTCCGAGCCGGGCGTCGCCGTACGGTATGCGCTGACAACTAGACAGCCGAAGACCGCAGGTCCCTGTGTGAACCGCCTTCGGGCGGGGGGATAAGCCGCAAGGCGCCTGCCGAGGCAGTGACCCGGACGCCGGCTTCCATGCCGTCCTGTCCGTTTCGTCCCTGCCCCGGCGGCAGGGATTTTCGTTTTCGGCGCCGCCCCGGCCGGCCTTCCCGGCCCCAGGCATACCCATGGAGGCGCCATGCCCAATCCTCGCAAGGTCGCCATGCTCGCCGAGATCACGGACTCGCTCGGGCGTGCAACGGTCGCCGTCAGCGCCGACTACAGCGGCCTCACCGTCGCCCAGCTTACCGAGCTGCGGCGCGCGCTCCGGCCCACCGGCGCAGAGGTCAAGATCGTCAAGAACACCCTCGCCTCGATGGCAGCCGACGCGGTCGGCCGTCCGGAGATGAAGGGGCTGCTCACCGGCCCAACGGCTATCGCCATCGGCTTCGCCGACCCGATCGCGCCCGTGAAGGCGCTGACGGAGCATTTCCGCAGCCGGCGCATGAACGTGACGATCAACGCAGGCTGGATAGATGGCCAGATCGTTGACCGTGCGGGCGTCGATGACCTCGCCACGCTCCCTTCGAAAGAGCAGCTCATCGCCGACTTCGCCGGCAAGATCCAGTCGCCGCTCTACAACTTCGCCGGCCTTATCACGGCCAGCATCCGCAACTTCGCCGGGCTCGTTGATGCGCGCGCGAACCAGCTCGAAGGTGACGCCGCCTAGGCTCACCGGCGGGCTCCGCCCGCGCTGCACTCACCCTCACGAACCCGGAACCAAGGAGAACTCACAGAAATGGCTAAAGTCGAAGACGTCCTCGAAATCCTCAAGGGCATGACCATCCTCGAACTTCGCGACCTCAACAAGGCGATCGAAGAAGAATTCGGCATCACTGCCGCCGCGCCGATGATGGCGATGGCCGCCGCCCCCGCCGCCGGTGGCGCCGCCGCTGCCGAGGAAGAGAAGACCGAATTTAACGTCGTCCTCAAGTCCTTCGGCGACAACAAGATCAACGTCATCAAGGCGATCCGCGAAGTCGTCAGCGGCCTCGGTCTGAAGGAAGCCAAGGACCTCGTCGAAGCCGCCCCCACCAAGGTGAAGGAAGGCATCACCAAGGACGAGGCCGAGTCGATCAAGGCGAAGCTTTCCGAAGCCGGCGCCACCATCGAGATCGAGTAACTCGAACCTCAGAATCCTCGCCCCGTCAGGGGAGAGGGCAGGGTGAGGGCGCATGACCGTCACCCGACGTGGACGAACACAAGACGGCCGGGAGCAATCGCTCCCGGCCGTTCTCGTGTTCTCCGAAGTACTGTCGTTCGTCCGGTGATGGCGGTGGCGCCACTCCGTGCCACTCCCTACGCTTCCGTCACACGCAGACACAGGAGTACCCACATGAAGGACATGAAAGTCGGCGTCCACGTCACTGCCCGTTCCGCAGCTGAACTCGTCGACGGCATCGTGGCTGCCGAAAAGGCGGGCGTTGATGTCGCCTGGATGACCAGCGGCGGTGTCGCGCCTGATCCCCTGGCCGTCTTCGCTGCCGCCGCCATGCGCACCGAGCGCATCCTCCTCGGCACCTGCATCATCCCGACGTTTCCGCGCCATCCGCTGGCGGTCGTGCAGGGCGCCGTCGCCGTCGATTCACTCGCGCCCGGCCGGCTCCGCGTTGGTGTCGGTCCCAGCCACAAGCCAACCATCGAGGGCAGCTTCGGCATCCCCTTCGTCCGGCCCCTCGAACACCTGCGCGAATACCTCACCGTCCTCCGGGCCGCGCTCTATGAAGGGAAGGTCGACTTCCAGGGCAAGCGCATCACCGCGAAGGCCCAGCTGGCCGGGCCGACCGGCGTCAAGGTGATGGCCAGCGCCCTGCGCCACAACGGCTTCAAGGTCTGCGGCGAGCTTGCAGACGGCGCCATCAGCTGGATGTGCCCGCTGCCCTATCTCCGTGATGTCGCCCTGCCAGCGATTGCCGAAGGGGCGGCTGCAGCTGGCCGCGAAGCCCCGCCGCTCGTTGCCCACGTGCCCGTCATGGTCACCGAGGACAAGGAAGCGCTCTACGCCGGCGCCCAGCGGCAGGTCAGCTTCTATGCCCGCGTGCCGTACTACTCGCAGATGTTCCAGGACGCCGGCTTCCCCGAGGCCGCCACGGCAGAGTTCAGCAACCGCATGGCCGACGCAATCGTCGTCAACGGCAACGCCGCGACGGTGAAGGAACGGCTCCGGACCCTGAAGGCCGAATACGGTGTCGGTGAGCTGCTCGCCATGCCCATCCTCGCTCCCGGCGATGAACGCGCCTCCCTCCAGCGCGTGCTGGAGGTGCTGGGGGAGTTGGCGGCGGAGTAACACGTCGACAGCTGTCGTTGCACGCGTGCATGCTGCCGCCGTGTGAGCGGAGGTCGGCACATGCGATACCGTCAATGGGCGCAGGTCAGGTTCCTGCTGGTCATAGCTGCTGTGGGTCTCGGGCTAGCCCTGGTGAGCGCATCGCAAGGCGCCGGTGCTGGGCCCTCGAACTTCGATGGTCTCCATTTCCGGCTTGAGCCGCCACCCAGCTCGTTCACACTGCCGCCTCCGCGTGCGGAGGCGGCCACGATCTTCGGTACCGACGACCGCGTCCGCGTCGAGGACACCAAGGCCTGGCCGTACCGATTGGTTGTCCAGCTTGTGATGTTTGACGACGCGGACGAGATAGTCGGCACCTGTTCGGGAATGCTCGTCAATTACAACGTCGCGCTAACGGCCGCCCACTGCCTCTGGGATGACGACCTTGGTGCGCCGTTTGCATCGATCCTCATCATCCCTGGTCAGGACGGGACTGAATTTCCCTTCGGTACCGGCCTAGTGACCGCGGGATCCATCAGCATCCCGGTGGGATATGTCGACGACGTCGATGCGCCGATCTATGACTTCGGGCTCGCCCACCTCGTGGTTCAGGATTTCGGTCCAGAACTGGGGCCGTTTGTGCCCGTGGCGTCCGCTTCCGACGATTACTTTCACGGTCAGGGCACCTCGCTGTTCACGGCGGGATATCCGGGCGACAAGCCGTTGGGGACGATGTGGGAGTCGATCGCGCCCGTCGAGTACGTCGACGACGAGCTCATTCACACGCGAATGGACGCTTATCCGGGCCAGAGCGGATCTCCGGTGTTCACGCTGAACTTCGAACGCGTCGAGGCGTTCATCGTCGGGACCTATTCAACGGAGACAGCGGTGTCGAATCGCGCCGTCCGATTCAGTCCGCGTCACATCGACGCTCTCAACGATTACTGCGCCGACGCGGGCTGCACACTCTCAACGGCAATCGTCGCGGCTCCCACCACGACGGCCGTCGCTTCGCCGAGTCCGTCCCCGACACCGACCGCAACGTCGACACCTACGCCCACCTCAACGTCCATTCCGTCCCCGTCGTTTCCGGTCCGCAGCAGGATTCCCCACCTCGGAAGGGATTGAACATCGCTACCGCCCACGGAACTCCGGTGTGCGCTTCTCGAAGATCGCGCGGACAGCTTCTTTGCCGTCTTCGCTCGAAAGGCCCCGGCCCACGTAGGTCATCTCGTTGCGGAGGTGTGCCTCGAGGTCGTGGGTGAGCTGTGCGCGGACCACGAGCCGCTTCGTCTGGCGCACGCCGATCGGCGCGAGAGCCGCCAGCCGGTCGCAGGTCGCGAGATACCTGCCCACGAACTCCGCCTCGGGCGCTACCTCGCCGACCAGCCCCATCGCCCGGGCCTCGCTGGCGCTGTGGAAGCGCGGGTCGAACAGGAAACGCAGGGCAGTCTCGTGGCCGACGAGATGCGGCAGTGTCCACGAAAGGCCGCCATCGGGCGACGTTCCAGCGCGGACATACCCCGGGTGCAGGTTCGCGGCCTCGCTGGCGATCCTCAGGTCCGCGCACATAGCCAGCGCGACCCCGGCGCCCACCGCCACGCCATTGATCCCCGCGACGACCGGCTTGTCGCAATCAACGCGGATCGCAAGGAGAAAGCGGCCGATCCAGCTGAGGTCGTCGAGCCGCTCGTCCTGCGGTGAAAGCCCGGACGCTGCATCAGCCCCCGAGTCACGATTCAGGTCTGCGCCCGAGCAGAACGCGTCGCCCCGGCCGCTGATCCCGACCGCCCGTACCGCATCGTCGTGCGCTGCGCGTTCCACCGCCTGCGCCAGCGCCCAGCCAAGCTCGGGCGTGAGGGCGTTCTTGCGCTCCGGACGGTTCAACCAGAGCAGGCGCACCATCCCGCGCTGCTCCTCTTCGAGCACCTGCTTGCCAGCCATGGGAGGTCCTCTTTCCTGTTGCTCTGACCCGGAAGGGGCCACCCCAAGGGAATCCGGCTCCGCGGCTGTGGGCAAGCCCCGCGGCGCCGCGCGCCGTTCCGCTATGCTTCCGGGCACATCGGCGCTCTTGCGCCCGGAGGCTTCCCATGAAATTCGGCATCGCCATGTTCCCGACCGACTACGCCATCCCCGCGCATGAACTCGCGCGGGCCTGCGAAGACCTCGGCTTCGAATCGCTCTTCTTCCCCGAACACACGCACATCCCCACCAGCCGAAAGAGCCCCTGGGGCGGCGGCGCGGAGCTCCCAGAGCAGTACTGGCACACACTCGACCCGTTCGTTGCCATGGCCGCCGCCGTCGTCGTCACGAAAGACCTGAAGGTCGGCCCCGGCATCTGCCTCGTCGTCGAGCGCGACCCCATCACGCTCGCAAAGGAAGTGGCCAGCGTCGACCACCTTTCTGGCGGCCGCGTCTTGTTCGGTATCGGCGGCGGCTGGAACTACGAGGAGATGGAGAACCACGGCACGAAGCCGTCGCTGCGCTGGAAGATCATGAAGGACCGTGTGCAGGCGATGAAGGCGATCTGGACGCAGGACGAGGCCGAGTACCACGGCGACTTCGTGAACTTCGACCCGATGTGGTCGTGGCCCAAGCCCGTACAGAAGCCCTATCCACCCATCCTCATCGGCGGTGACGGCCCGCGTACGCTCGACCGCGTCATCGACTACGGCGACGGCTGGATGCCCATCTACGGCCGCAACCAGAGCGACTTTGGCGAGAAGATCGCCACGCTGCAATCACGCGCAAAGGACGCCGGTCGCGACCATGTGGAAGTGTCCGTGTTCGGAGCGATCCCCTCGGCCGAGGTCGTCGAGCAGCTCGCTGGCCAGGGAGTCGACCGCGCCATCTTCGTCCTCCCGCCGGTCGAGGCGGCTGACGCCCTCCCGCGCCTCAAGCGCTACGCCGAAGTGAAGGACGCGTTCCGAGGGTAGGATGCGTTGGGTTTCAATCTCACCGTCGACGGCGCACCGGCAGTGAAGGACGCTCCGGGTTCGGTGGCCTCGTCGTGGAAGTGGAAGATCGTCGAGGGAGCTCGGCGATCATGGAATGGTCCGCCTCTTCGTGAACCGGTGGCCGTGAGCCTCATGTTCGAACTTCCCCGGCGAAGTTACGAAAGCACAGCGCTGCAAAACTTATTGAAGCACTCGATCGACGGGTTGAGTCACGTGCTGTTTAACGAAGAAGCCGCGAGCAAGCGCGGCCCATGGGATCGCGAGGACTGGTGGGTCGTTGAGTTCACGGCATCCAAGGTTTCTGCGGCCGCGCCAGCCGTAACCATCGCTGTATCGGCCCCCGGAGAACACAGCCAGCCACATGCGAACGAGTTCATGGCCCGCGTGAACGGGCGCCCTCGGCCGTGGGCAACTCGAGGCGAAGCGGAGTGGAAGGCGTCCATTCGCGAAGCCGTCTCGGGTGAACTGGGATCCACTCGGTTTGAGTCCGTCGGGCTGGATTTGGAATTCAGTTTGCGGCCCGCCGAAATGGCGCGAACGGACATCGACAATCTCGTCGTGCCAGCGGTCGCAGCGATTGCTGATTCCGTGGTTCGAGGCACAGGGTTCCCGGCCACGCGCATCCAGCATCTCCATGCGTCCAAATCGGGTGCATCTGCCCACGCGGAGGAGGGGCTCACCGTGCGCGGATGGCCGATCCGCCCCTAGCCCCGCCGCGCCCACATCCTCTCGATGTATGGCACCGCGAACGGCGTCTTGCAGTTCGTCTGCCCGTGGTCCACCTCCACCTTCCCGATACGCTCAGCGGCGGTTACGGCGGCGTCACGCAGTGTCGCGCGGCTCCCGCCGATTGCGATGAGCGCGTTGTTCATCCCTTCCTTGGTCCGGTTCTCCGAGCGGTGAATATCGCGCTCGATGACGTCGATCGCGGAAGAGAGTTCTTGGTCCGGAACCTCGTCTGACATCGCCAGCAGTGCGTATGACGTCCAGCCTGCCCGCTGCAGCAGCGGGTTCTCCGAGGCAATCCACGCTCGCGCCAACGTCAACGCCCATGGCGTCTTCACGGCTATCTGCTTCGCAACTTCTTCCGCGACCCCGTGGCTCGAAGCCTCTCGCGCCCATCGTTCCACCTTCGCCTCGTTGAACGCTGCCACGTCGGCGACCATGCACGCGAGCGTCTGCGGCTCGAAGATTCCCGTTTCCCAGAGTTCATCGGCGACGGCCTGGTCCTTCTTGATCGCCTTCCGCAGCTTGCCGATGTTCGCGAAGCTGACACCGAGCACGTTGTCACCGAGGCCGTGCCGCGGGTACACCTTGCGGTTCTGGTCCGTCCCGAGTTCCTGGAGCCGTTCGAGTACCGCTGCCGCGTCCATGTGCCGATCCTAGCGTTCCGCCGCCTGGCTTCGCTATCGCCAGGGACTTCTTGATCAGTTCCGGCGAACGCAGCGTACTGTTCTGGGATGGAACCGAAGCCACTTTCTGTCGTTGTCGCCGAAGCAATCGCCGCAGCTGAGTCGCTCGGAGCGATTATCGCAGCTTTGCAGGACCGTCTTGGTGGTGAGCCCCTCGACCCGGCCGTTCGCGCCGGGGTCGACTCCGTGCTTGCCGCGATGGGCGTCGTCGAATCCCTGAACGCGGCGCCCGCCCAGCAGGCTTCGATGCTCCTTGACCTTGGCCGGGCTGTCGCCGCGATTGTCCACGATTTCGTCGCGCATCCCTCCCGTCCTCCGGGATGGTCATTTGATGACCCCACGGTCCTCGGCGGAATGGGCTCCGCTTCGGCCTCCTTCCCCCAGTCGTTCGATGCCGTCATCCCTTCGCTCCCCGGTCTTGAGTCGCTGCGCGCCCCGGGAGGGCGGTTTCTCGACGTTGGCGTCGGGGTCGGAGCGCTCGCGTTTGGCGCTGTCCGAACGTGGCCGTCCGTTCGCGTCACGGGGATCGATATCTGGGGCCCTTCGCTCGCGGAAGCCCGCCGGCGCGTCGATGATGCCGGGCTCCGTGAGCGTATCGAGCTCCGAGAGCAGGCAGTCCAGGATCTCGATGAGGTCGATACCTACGACCTCGCATGGTTCCCCGGGCCGTTCATCCCCGAAGAGGTAGTGCGGGCCGGCATCGATGCGGTGGTTCGCAGCCTGAAGCCGGGCGGATGGGTTGTGTACTCGGGATTCAGTGGCCCCGGTCCGCTTGGCCAGGCAACAGCAGACCTGCGAGCCATTCGATTTGGGGGACGCGCGTTCTCCGAAGCCGCGTCGGTCGAGCTCCTGCGAGCTGCGGGCCTTCGCGATGCCCGGGTCTTGCCCCCGATGACCTGGCTTCCTGGCCGCCTTGCCGTCGCCCGCAAGCCTGTCTAGCACCCACTCACTCCCCCTCAGGCACCTGCTCCTCGATAATCGCCGCGTAGGGGGGGTGTCCGTGGTCTCGAAACCGGCGATGAGCCCCTTCTCGCCTCGCCGCTTCGCTGAAGGCCACGGCGTGGCCGCGCGCGCGATCGCCCTCGCCGTGCGGTGGGGCCCATTCGCGGCCGTCCTGATCCTTGCCGCTGTCCTCTACACGTGGAAGCTCGACCAGAATGGCTGGGGCAACACGTACTACTCCGCCGGCGCCGAAAGCATGACGCGCTCGTGGAGCAACTTCTTCTTCGGCGCCTCCGACCCCGAGGGCATCGTCACAATCGACAAGCCCCCGCTCTCCCAGTGGCTGCTTGCTTCGAGTGTGAAGCTCTTCGGCCTCAATAGCTGGAGCCTCCTGTTGCCGCAGGCGATCCTCGGCGTGGCCTGCGTCGCGCTGCTGTATGCGATGGTCCGCCCGCAATTCGGTGAGGCTGCGGCGCTCCTGGCAGCGTTCGTCCTGGCCACGACACCGATCACGGTAGCCATCGTTCGCATCAACAACCCCGACACGCTGCTCGTTTTCCTCATGCTCCTGGGCGGCTGGGCCGGCCTCCGCGCCACCGCGCGCGGCTCCCTTGGCTGGGCGCTGTTGGCGGCGCTCTTCATCGGCCTCGCATTCAATGTGAAGATGCTGCAGGCCTACCTCGTCGTACCGGGATTGGCGCTCGTCTATCTCGTTGCCGCGAAGGGGACGTGGTGGCGGCGGGCGTGGACCTTCGCCGCGGCCGGCTCCATGCTCGCCGCCGTCTCGTTCTCATGGATGGCCGTGGTCGATTTCTGGCCTGAAGACTCGCGCCCGTACGTCGGTGGCAGCCGCGACAACACCGTTTGGGACCTCGCCTTCGGCTACAACGGCCTGGACCGGATCGACGGGACTGATCCATCAGCGCCGTTCGCGGGCCAGCAACCAGCCGCGCCGGGAGGAACCCAGGCACCGCCGCCACCACCGCCCGCTGCCAGCGGCGGCCCCAACTTCGGGGGCGACCCGGGCTGGCTCCGCCTGCTCGACCAACACTCTGGCCCGCTTATCGGCTGGCTCTTACCCTTCGCCGGGACCGTCCTGCTACTGGGCCTCGACTGGCGTGGTCGCGCTGCGCGGACCGATATGCGCCGCGCCTGGCTCCTTTTCTGGGGAATGTGGGGCCTCGTCCACGCCGCCGTATTTAGCACGCAGGAGGGCATCTACCACCCCTACTACACGTCTGCGCTGGCGCCGGCGGTTGCCGCTCTCACCGGTGTGGGCGTGTGCCTGGCGCTCACCTGGCTGCGAGAAGCAAACTGGCGGCGGCTTCTGCTCATTGCCGCCGGCACCGGCTATACCGCCACGATCCAGGTCTTTCTCACTCGCGAGCGGTCCGAGTGGAACGCCTGGATGGTCCCCGCGCTCTGCCTCGCCCTCAGCGCCGGGCTTCTCACCATCGCCGCGTCGTTCCGGCTCACGAACCGCCCACGCTACCGGTCTGTTGCCGGGTACGGAGGCGTCGCTCTTACCTTCGGCTCGCTCCTCATCATGCCCGTCATGTGGGGTCTAACCCCGCTCGATGGGCCGCGCACCAGCCCCGACGTGGCCGTTGGCCCACAGCACGTGCGCACCGCGAACGCCTCCGCGAACGCTCCTCGACCTGGTTCCGGCCTCGGTCCAAACCAGCCGCTGGTCGACTATATGCTTGCGAACTACCGCGGCGAACGGTTCCTCGTCGCCACGTTTGGAGCCCAGGCAGCTGCCCCGATCTTGCTGAGCACCGGCGAAAGCGTCCTCCCGATCGGAGGTTTCAGTGGCAACGACCCCGTACCGGACGTCCCGGAACTCGCCCAGATGATCGAAGAAGGCGAGATCGCGTTCGTGCTGCTTTCGGGCGCTGGTCCCGGAGCCCGGGGCGAGCGTCCGGCGCTGATCGCGCGAACCTGCACTGTCGTTCCCCCCGGGCGCTACGGCGGTGACGCGGCTAATCCTGTGCCCGTTCCCCCTCCCGGGCCGCAGCCCCAAGGCGCGCCGCACGGACGGCCGGGCCAACCAGCCGGAGGTCCGCCGCCAGCCGTCGTTCAGCCACAGCAAGCGCCGCCCGGCCTCTATGACTGCCGGGATCCTCGATAGGGCTGGGGATTCTAGGAGTGTTCGCCGCCGCGCGCCCGCATCGTGAAACCGCGCCGGGGAAGGCGAGTGGTCGGGGTGCGCCGATTTGAACGGCGGGCCTCTTCGTCCCGAACGAAGCGCTCTACCATGCTGAGCTACACCCCGACGACAGGCGGCAATGGTAACAGGGTCCGGTGTACGCGGAACACGGGCGTCGTCGCCATGCCCCTTGCTCGCCCGTTCCGCTTTTCTGGACGTGTCAACCAGCAGTCGCTAGATTCCGGGCACTCCTATTCAGACTGGTTGGTCCCACATTGCCCACGCAGGAAGCCACGCACCGCCAGGTCGATCAGTCGCTCGTCGACCGTGCCCAGGAAATCGTCCCCATGGTTCGCGAGGCAGCCGACCGCATCGAGTCAGATCGACGGCTGCCCCGGGAACTCGTCGATACCCTTCGCGATGCTGGCTTCTTTCGCCTCTATCTGCCGCGGGAACTCGGCGGCCTGGAAGCGAACCCGTTCACGTTGTTGGCGGTTGTCGGTGCGTTTGCGAGCGTCGATGCTTCCACTGCCTGGTGCGTGAACGTCGCCAACCAGGCGGCGTGGCTGGTCTCCAATCTTCCCGCCGGGCCTGCCCGCGAGTTCATTGGCCCTGATTCCATCCTGCTTACCTCCGCCTCTCCGTCCGGGCCGTTGGGCACCGCGACGCCCGTTGATGGCGGCTACCGCGTCAACGGACGCTGGTCGTTCGCCAGCGGCTCTCCGCACGCGACCATCTTCCACGCGCTCTGCGTGGTTCCTGGCGCTTCGGAGCCGCCGGCCTTGCCCGTCACCCGCTACGTCTTCCTCCCTCCCGACGACTGCCACGTGCTGGATACCTGGCAGACCATGGGCCTGCGGGGTACGGGCAGCCACGACTTCGAAGTCAGGGATGTCTTTGTGCCCGCGAAGTACTCGTTCGAGACAGCCAGTGCGAAGCCGCAATACCCGGGCCCGCTCTACCGGTTCCCGTTCATCCGGTTCGCCGGCCGCGGGACCCTGGCGCTCGGCGTTGCGCGCCGCGCACTCGATGCCTTCATCGAGCTGGCTGCAACCAAGCAGGGCATGGGCACGACTGCCCCGCTTCGCCAGCAAGAGCACGTGCAGGTTTCCCTGGCCGGGGCGGAGGCTTCCTGGCGCTCGGCACGGGCCTGGCTCATCGACTCGCTTGGCGACGTGTGGGATGTGCTTTCGGCCGGCGACACGCCGTCTCGCGACGCGGTCATGAGCTTCGTCCTCGCGGTCGGCCACGCCGTCAACACCAGCCTGGAAGTGACCCAGCAGATCTTCACGCTCGGCGGGTCCACGTCGAACAAGACGGCATGGGCGCTCGACCGCTGCCTGCGCGACCTTCACGCGGCCGCCACCGATGTCACGGTTGGGCGCGTCCCGCTCGCCGCCGCCGGGAGGGAGTTGCTTGGCGAAGGCTCGCCGGCCCCCTGGTTCCAGGTCCACGCCTGAACTGACGCGCCTGTCCTGGTCGCGTATGTGACTCCGGCAGGTTGACGGTTGAACGATCCGCCGGGCACAGCCTTCGTCCCGTCGTGGTGGCGCCGCGGCGATGAGGAAAGCCCGTCCGGGAGCCGTTCAGAAGTGCAGTTCACCCGAGTGCGTGCGGCGCTCCGCGAACCGTGAGAGCCGGAACGCTGCCATGTCGATGGACGGCTGCACGCCCGTCGCCAGCTGGGCCGCGACTCGCCCTCCTCCGGGCCCCAGCGCGAAACCGTGGCCGCTGAACCCCGTCGCGATCACCAGCCCCTCCGGTTGCGAAAGCCGTTCCAGCACTGGCACCGCGTCGGGCGTGTAGTCGATGTGGCCCGCCCAGACCCGCTCCACACCGATGCCATCGATCGAAGGGAACAGCGCCCGGAACGTGTCGAACGTCCGCCATGCGTTGCCGAGGTTCGGCACAGGCTCATCGTTGCGGACGTACTTCCATGGGTGCTCGTAGCGTGCCGTATGGCGGACGCCGGTCCGCAGGTCTGCCGCGGTGTGGCGTCCCGCATGGAGCTTCAGCTGTCCCCGCTTCCGCGCATCGAGCATCGCGCCACCGAACTGGCGCGGAAACCGGGCAAGGTCCAGCCCCACGTCCGTGTCGCTCGGCCCGCCTCCCGAGAGAATGAAGCGGCCGGTGTCGTCCTGGCGAATCGCGCAGCCTTCGGCCCAGAGCACCGTCCGGGTCAGTGGCGGCGCGGGCGTCGTCGCGAGCACTGTGTTCCGGATCGGCCGCTGTGGCAGCTTGATGCCCAGCTTCCAGAGCAGCCGCGTGGACCATGCCCCGGCCGCGATGATGACCGCCGGCGCCAGGAAGTCGCCCGCATCCGTCCGCACGCCGGTAACGCGTCCGTCCGCTACCAGCACGCGCTCTACGGCCACGCGCTCGTGTACGAACGCACCGAGCCGTCCTGCCGACCGTGCGAACGCGGGCGCCACCCGGTGCGGGTCTGCCTGTCCATCCGCCGCGGAGAAGATCCCACCGGCGATGGGGCCCGTGAGCCCGGCCGCCATCTCGCGGACCTCGCCCTCGGACAGGATCTCGGTCTCGAGCCCGATGGCTCGTGCGCCGAGCTGCCACCGCCGGAAATACTCCAACTCATCGCTCGTGCTGGCAATGTCGATGTTGCCCTGTTGCGCCCAGCCGAGCGGCTCGCCGAGATCGCCTTCAAGGCCCTCCCAGAGCGTTCGCGAGAGGATGCCGAGCGGCAGCTCCTTGAGGTTGCGTCCGTTCTGGCGCACCCAGCCCCAGTTCCGGCTCGACTGCTCGTTCGCCACCGTCCCTTTTTCGAGCAGCGCCACCGACTTGCCCTCGCGCGCAAGGTAGTGGGCAGCAGCTGCTCCGACGATGCCAGCGCCCACGATCACGACATCGGTTCGGGTTGCGGTGGGTGTGGTGCGTGCCATGTGCGAGGCTCCTGCCGAAGCGCCGCCATTCTAGCGTTGCCAGGATCCGGAAGCGGTCTACTCCTCGACTGATCGCGGGGAGACGCTTGCTCCCTTCTCCGCGTCCGTGCTTCCCGGCACATGCAGTGTCGGCTACGCCAGCATTTGTCGTGCTGATATGGCAATCTCCGCAGAGGCTTGGAGTGAGACACGATGACGAGGTCTGGATTCTGTATCGACGAGAAGCCGACCGCGGTGGCTTTTCCAGACCCACGAGCGGCGTCGGTTGAATATCTTCGCAGCGTCGACACTCAGTATTTCGAGTATGTGGCAAACGCTTGCAGAGTTCTCTTACAAGACGACGACCGATCCAACCAGCACCGCGCAGCTCAGTTGTTGCGGCAGAACATGTTCCAGGCGGTCGAGGCCACTATCTCCCTCACATTCGCCGTTTTGCAGGCCCCGGACAACATTCCTGGGTGGTTATCGCGATATAAACTTCACCACCTCAGGTCGCTCAGCGAGAAGGTCAAACATGGTCGGCCCTTTCCAGTGCGGGTGTTCCTTGCGAACTATCAATGGTCAGGCATCTCGGAAGCCATCATGGAGAATGCTAGGTTTGGGTCATTAGAGATAGAAAGACAGACGATAGGTACATTCGTAAAATTTCTCGCTTGGTCTGCAGACCTGGTCGCTTCCGACGCATGGTCTGAATACAACGCTATGAAACACGGTGTGAGGGTGTTCCCGGGTGGTTTTGTCCTCCGAATGGGCATCGAAAGAATCCCCGGCCAAGCGGCTGCAACCGAAGCTTTGCGGACCATCATGTCATCGGAGTTCGGTACGACGTACCCCATCGCACGAGAGGTGGACAGGCCTCAAAAAGGGCTGGTAATAGGAAGGGCTAGCGTTGGCTGGAGACCAGACGAAGTCGCCCGCCAGCTCGTATTGGCCTCGCAGCTGATACACAATCTCGTTCTCTTCGCCAGGCTGTACTTGCGGGATGAAGTTGGCACGGAGGTGGCGTTTGTTCGGCCAACGGACCTGAGGACGTTCACCGGAAGCTCATCCGCAGAGCCACAGATAAGGTTTTTTCCGAACGAAACGGATGGCCAGTCGTCGGAGGAAGCGATCTGGAGCACATACGCCTGGCCACTTTCTTGGTCCCCTCACTCCGCGTCCGTGATCCCCGGAACCGCGTAGGCCCGCGCGAACTCCGCCACTTCCTGCCGCGTCCGCTCACGCACACCATCCCCGTCCGGGTCCTGCAGCACGCCGCAGATCCAGGCCGCCACGCGCTTCATTTCGTCGGCGCCCATGCCCCGCGACGTCAGCGCCGGCGTCCCCAGCCGCAACCCGCTGCCGACAAACGGTGAGCGCGTGTCGTACGGGATCGTGTTCTTGTTCGTGATGATGCCGGAACCCTGCAGCGCGTTCTGCGCCTTCAGGCCGCTGATGTTCACGCTGTTGCAGTCCACCAGGATCAAGTGGTTGTCGGTGCCGCCCGAGACCAGCCGTAAGCCACCGGCCTGAAGCGCTTCCGCCAGCACCGTCGCGTTGGCGACGATCTTCGCGGCGTAGGCCTTGAACTCCGGGGTTAGCGCCTCGCCGAAGCAGACCGCCTTGCCCGCGATCGAGTGCAGGTGTGGGCCGCCCTGCGTGCCGGGGAACACCGCCTTGTCGATCGCCTCCGCGTGCTCCAGCTTCGAAAGGATCATCCCGCCGCGTGGTCCCCTCAGCGTCTTGTGCGTCGTCGTGCTGACAATGTCCGCGTAGGGCACCGGCGAGGCGTGCGCCCCACCTGCCACCAGCCCGGCGATGTGCGACATGTCCGTCATCAAGATCGCGCCAACTTCCTTCGCGATCTCCGCGAAGCCGGCGAAGTCGATCGCGCGCGGGTAGGCCGTGTACCCCGAGACGATCACCTTCGGGCGGCACTCGAGCGCCAGTGTGCGCACCGCCGCGAGATCGATCTGCTCAGATTCGCGGTCCACGGTGTAGGGCACGAAGTTGTAGAAACGGCCGCTGAAGTTCACCGGCGACCCGTGTGTCAGGTGCCCGCCCTGGTCCAGGCTGAGGCCCATCACCGTCGCGCCCGGCTCGATCGTCGCCAGGTAGACGGCCATGTTTGCTTCCGCGCCGGAGGTCGGCTGCACGTTCGCGTGCTCGGCCCCGAACAGCTCCTTCGCCCGGTCGATCGCCAGGTTCTCGAGTTCGTCGCTGTGGACGTTCCCCGCGTAGTAGCGCTTGCCGGGGTAGCCCTCGGCGTACTTATTCGTGAACACCGATCCCGTCGCTTCGAGCACGCCCGCCGAGGCGTAGTTCTCGCTCGCGATCATCTCGAGCGTTTCTACCTGGCGGACCTTTTCCGATTCGATAATGGCGGCGACAGCAGGGTCGCGGCGGGCAAGCACAGACATGACGTTCACTCCAGGGACAGGGGGTCCCGTACGTAGTCCGAGAGTAGAAGGACTGCCCCTCCCGCACCACCTCCGCCGGCGTTCCTTCTCGTTGCGCGGCCGGAGAGATGTGCCACGAATCGCGGCTCCCGCTCCCCGGGGGAGAGGGTCGGGGTGAGGGGACTCCTTACTCGCACGCCCCCGGCGCGCAGGCATCCGGCGGGCAGCACAACTCCACGGCGAACGCTGCCATCCAGCGCATCGCCTCCGGCTCCAGGCAGTAGCAGGGCTCGCCCTCGGTCTCGCCGCGGACAATGCCCGCCTCCTTCAGCACCTTCAGATGCTGCGACACCGTCGACTGCGCCAGCGGCAGGACATCGACCAGGTCGCTGGTCATGCAGACGTTGCGTCGCGCCAGCTCCCGCACGATCCGCAGCCGCGCGGGGTTGCCCAGGGCGCGGAATACCTCGGCCGCGCGGCCCTCTTCTTCCGTCAGGTCTTCGATCTGTTTCATTGCAGTTCCAGCCTCGCCACGGTCGCATCCCATTCTGGGGGTTGACGTCTCTGTGATTCTATCGTAATTTTGCGATGTCGACATCAATCGAAAAAAACCGATGGAGGTTCCAGCCATGACCGAACGTACCGCTGAAGAAGTCCGCGAGTTCGTCGCCAGGTCCTACGGAGCGCGCGTCCGCCCCGTCCTCGAACAGGTGGAAGCCGAAGGCGCTGCCTGTTGCGGCCCCGATTGCTGCGCTCCCGCGTCCAACACCGTCGAAACCCTCCAGCTCATCGACCTCACGCCCGCCGCCGATGCCTGCTGCGACACTTCCGCCGGCGCCGATTGCTGCGGCGACACGTCCAGCGAGGTCGAGATCGTCAACATCGCCCGCCTCTATCAGGAGACGGACATCAGCGACCTGCCTTCGACCGTCACCGATGTCGCCTTCGGCTGCGGGAACCCTACCGCCATTTCGGCGCTCCAGCCGGGCGAAGTCGTGCTCGACCTGGGTTCCGGCGGCGGCATTGACTGCTTCCTCGCCGCGAAGATGGTCGGCCCCGCGGGCAAAGCCATCGGCGTCGACATGACTGACGAGATGATCGCCCTTGCCCGCAAGAACGCGGAGAAGGTCGGCGCGACCAACGTCGAGTTCCGCCAGGGCCACATCGAGGCGATCCCCGTCGAAGACAACAGCGTCGACGTCATCATCTCCAACTGCGTCATCAACCTCTCGCCCGATAAGCCGCAGGTCTTCCGCGAAGCCTTCCGTGTCCTCAAGCCGGGCGGCCGCCTCCAGGTCTCAGACATAGTCTGGACCCAGGATGTCCCCGACGACGTGAAGGGCGACATGGAAAAGTGGGCCGGCTGCATCGCCGGCGCGCTCCTCGAGCGCGACTACCTCGCCGGCATCACTGCTGCTGGTTTCAACGGCGTGACCAGCGTCGCCAGCGAATACCCGAAAGGCCGCGGCCTCGCTTCGGCCGCAGTCGTCGCCTTCAAACCGCACTAAGCGGCAACGCATGCTCCGCCCGCCCCGGATGTCGAATACTCGCATCCGGGGCGTGTGGCGTCCCGAACCAAACGGCCGTAGCGTCCCACCCGCATGAACCTTGCCGCCTCTATTCGCCAGCCCGCTCTCCACGGCCACCGCTGGCTCTCGGTGCTCGCCGCGTCCGCGCTGATCAACACGAGTTATGGCACGCTCTCCTACTCCTTTAGCGTCCTCGTCACGCGTTCGGCGATGGGCGGTGACCTCGGCACCGGCGCCGTCGCACTCGGCTTCAGCGTTGCACTGCTAGTCTCCGGGGTCGCCGCGATCGGCGCCGGTGCGATCGCCGACGTATTCGGCTGTCGCCGCTTGCTGGCCGCGGGCTCGGTCCTCGGCGCCACCGCCCTCGGGCTGCTCGCACTTTGCAATGAACCCTGGCAGGCGATCCTCGTGATGGCGTTCGTCATGGGCCCCGCCATGGCAGCGACCTTTTACGAGCCCATCTACGTCCTCATGAATCGCTGGTTCACAGCCGACGAACGTCCGCGCGCCTACGGCGTGCTCACGCTTCTTAGCGGCGTCTCGATCTCAATCTTCACGCCGCTCACCCGGCTCCTCGTCGACGGACTTGCATGGCATGGCGCCGTTGCTGTTCTCGGCGCGATCCTTTTGGTGGTCGGACTTACGGTCGCCGCGCTCCTGCCGGAGGGCGAAATCCCCGATGTCTCAGCCAGCGCCTCTCACCGGCTCCGCAGCCTCGGCAGCGACCTGCTCGATGGCCTGCACCACACGACCGCGCCGTTCTGGGCGTTCTCGATCGCCTTCTTCATCGGTACGGCAGCGTTTAGCGGGTTTTCGTTTCACATGATCTCGCAGCTCGAAACGCGCGGCTTCGACGAGGGTGCGGTGGCTGCAGCGATCGGCGTCACTGGCCTCGTCAGTCTCCCGCTGCGGCTGGGCCTGCCCGTTCTCTCGGCGCGAGTCTCGGGCTCGACTCTCCTGGCTGGCTGTCTGGTGATCCTCGCCGGAACATCGGTGCTGGCTTCACTCACGGTCAGCTGGTGGCAGGTCTGGCTCTACGTCGGCATCTTCGGCGCCGTCTTCGGGGCCGTGTATCCACTCCGCGCCCTCGCCGGCAGCGAACGTTTCGCGGGTCCCTACTTCGGCCGCCTTCTTGGCATCCAGGCGCTGCTCGTCGCCTTCGGCCGCGCCGCCGGCCCGCTGGTCATCGCCGTCATCGGCACCGATCGTGCGGGCTACGAACTCGGCTTTCGCATCGCCGGTGTCGTCCTCGCGCTCTCGGCGGTCGCCGGGTGGATTGCACTGCGGTCGATGCCACGGTCAGGCGCCTGAGCCGGGAAAGCCAGGCGTCCGGCCGCGGCTCAATCGGGCCGCCTAGTGCCTGAGCGACCGTTCCATCCGTTCGCGTTGCTCGCGCATCGCCTCGTCTGAAAGCAGCTGGTCGCGATTCGGGTCCAGCTCCACCTTGTGTTGGACGACCGACTCCGGAACCTTGTGCGCGTCCAGTTGGTCGGTGAGCAGAGCCAGCATCAGTGGCCCGTTTTCGCCGTCGCGGTCATAGAGGTATTCGGAATCCAGCCAGTATCCGTGGCGGCGGAAGCCCTTCTTCACGAAGAAGTAGGTTCCGCGGATCTCCTTGATCCGGCCGAGCCCCTGGCCATCCATAGACACCACGTCGTCGCCCGTCGTGGGCGCAAAGTTGCGGCTCGTCGTTGGGGTTGTCATGGCAAATCTCCTGTTCTGCTCCTGGTGCGGTCCTCCTGGGGGAAGTGGGTGTGCGCGCGAGCCGGGCCAGCGGCTCGTGCATCGCGCGTCACTGGTGCGGTTGGGCGTTGCGTCAGGTGGGGCTTTGCAGGCTCTGCATCGAAGCCTCCGTGATGGAGCTTCCGTTCACCGCCGGGGTTAGCTGACGGGCTGCGGCCGGAGCGGTCCGCTTCGCATACTGCGAATAAGCCCCAGGGTTTTGGTTCCCCCGGCCCGCGCTGGCGGGTTAGGCGGTCGGTCTACCGACGCTTCCACCGTAGTAGCGGGGATCGCGATTTTCAACCGTTCTGCAGCTGGAAGTATCAAGATTTCATCGCTAATCGAGGCGACTGCGCACGAATTTACATGGTCAGATAGCGAGTGTTGCACCCCGTTTACATGAAGGAAACGGTGGCATCCTATTCCTGAAAAGATGTTGTGAATGTGTTCACAATCGCGACGGCACTTTGTCCAGGATTTCACACGACCCGCCCAAACAAGTCGTATTCGCTGGCTTCTTCGATGCGCACCCGCACCCGGCTTCCCGCTTCGGCGCGGCCGCGGGCAAGCACCATGCCGTCGACTTCCGGAGCTTCCCGGTATGTGCGGCCGGCGACCACCGGGTTCCCGTCTTCGTCTTCGCCGGTGCCTTCAACCAGCATCGGCAGCGTCTTGCCCACGAACCGCCGGGCTTTCTTTGCAGCGATCCGCTGCTGTTGCACCATGAAGCGGTCGCGCCGCTCGTGCTTCACTTCGTCCGGCACCTGGTCCTCAAGGTCGATCGCCTCCGTCCACTGCTGCCGCGAATAGGTGAAGCAACCCGCGTGGTCGAAGCCGATCGCCCTTGCGAACCCCAGCAATTCGTCGAACTCCGCCTCCGTCTCGCCCGGGAACCCGGCGATGAACGAGGTCCGCAGCACGATATCCGGCATCGCCGCCCGCAGCTTGCCGACGAATTCGTGCACGCGCTCGATGTTGTGCGGCCGCTTCATCCGCCGCAGCGTCGACTCCGAGCCATGTTGCAGCGGCACGTCCAGGTAATGGACAACGTTCGGAATCGCGGCCATTGTCTCGATGAGCGCGTCGGACACGCGACTCGGGTAGGCGTACATAAGACGCAGCCACGTCTCCGTCCCCGCCGCTTCCGACAGCATCTGCAGCAGGCCCGGCAGCCCCTTCGCCACGCCGAGGCCCATGTCCTCGCCCCACGCGGTCGTGTCCTGGCCGACGAGCACCAGCTCCTTCGCGCCCGCTTCCACCAGCCGTTGCGCTTCCTTCACAAGGAGCCCGGCCGGGGCCGAACGCAGTCCGCCCTTGATCTTCGGGATCACGCAGAACGTGCAGGGAGCGTCGCATCCGTCTGAAATCTTCAGGTACGCGCTCGGGCCGCTGACCTTCGCGTGCTCGGGAATGTCGTGGACTGCGTCCACATCCACCTGCAGAAGCTTCGCCACGTCCCGCCACTGGCCGACGCCAAAGACGTGGTCCACTGCGGGCACCTCGGAGCTCAGTTTCGCTCCGTAGAGCTGCGTCATGCAGCCTGCGACGATGAGCGTCTGGTCCGCGCGTTTGCCCGCTGCGAGCAGCTGAACTGCCTCCATCGACTGCGCCTGGCTCTGCTCTATGAACCCGCAGGTGTTCACGACGATCGCGTCCGCGTCCCCCGGGCTTAGCACTGGCAGCAGTTCTCCGCCGGCCAGCAGCCGCTCGAAATGCTCGCTGTCCACGTCGTTCTTGGGGCAGCCCAGCGTCACCAGGTGATAGGTCTTTGGTTGTGCCACTACGGTCCTTCGCTGACCACGATCGTTACTTCGTCGCCGGCCTGCAATTGCGTCGTGGGAGCCGGCGATTGGTCCGTTACCGTCCCCTTCGGCCTGGTGCTCTTTTCGGTGATGACGCGTACGGCCAGCCCGGCCGCCCGGACCAACCGCGTGGCGTCCGCTTCCGTCTCGCCGACGACATCCGGCACCACACCCTGGGTAGCGGCCTGTGTCGTCGCCGTGCCAGTCCGCGTTGGCGCCGTGCCAGTGGTGGTGGAGGCGGCGCCGGCTGTCACCGTCCCGGTCGCCGTGGTGGTGGGCGCAATGCCGCCCTCGTCGCCGCCCAGGCTCGAAATCAGGAACGCCGCGATGACGACGATAAGCAGGATCGCCCCCATTGCACCGAGGACAACGAGGTTGCGTTGCTTATCGGCCTGGCTGCGTGCCGGGCCGCCCTGCGGCGCAGCTCGCACAGGCGAGACGTCGCCGATCACCACCTCCTGGGCAGGCGGCGCGGCTGGCGTTGTTGCTCGAAGCGTGGGCTTCCGCGCTTGCCGTGGCAGGCGGGCGGGCGGCGCGGCAACTTCTCGCGGAAGCGCGGCCGGGGGGGTCACATCGACGGCCGTTGCTGTTTCCGGCACGCTCCCGACTTCAAGCACCTCGCCGCCGATCACGAACTCCTGCGGCGCAAGTTCTGCTGCGCGCTCGCCCAGGCCCGGCGGTTGTGGCGGCGGGGCTTCGCGGCGGCGCGGGCGGGGTTCCATGCGAGGCGCCTTGCCGGCGTCGAACCGCGGCGGCTTCCGCCACTGCGGCCGCGAAGCGCTGGTTGGCGGGATCGGCGTGTCCATGGTCGCCTTCGCCGGCTGGGGCGTTCGTGGTGGGGGTGCGGCGGGTCCCGGCGCTTCGTCGCCGCGCGGGAAAAGCAGCAACAGCTCCTGCGGGTCCATCCCGAGGTACTGGGAATATGAGCGCAGAAAGCCGCGCGCGTACACCGGCGCCGGAATCACCTCGAATTGCTCTGATTCGAGCGCTTCGAGATACCGGCGGGAGATGCGCGTATCACGCTCTGCGTCTTCCAGGGTGAGCCCCCGGGCTTCCCTCGCCCGGACGAGCCGCGACCCGATCTCGCCCATTCACGACCTCGATCAGTGGGGGCTTACCGTAACACTCCCCCAAAGTAGATGCAGAATGCCGTGCATCCGCCTTACCGGCCCACAACCGCGTTGATGCTCGCCTCCGTCACGTCCCCGATCGTTTCGATCTCCTCGTCGGTCAAAACGAACGGCGGCCCGAACATGGTGCAGTCCGGGTGCGCCCCCGACCCGCTCGGGTAGAGCCAGACGCCGCGCTCCAGCGCCTCGCCCGTCACGCGGTTCGCGATCCGGTCTGCCGCCGGGAAGTGATCTCCGGTGCGACGGTCCTTCACCCACTCGATGCCGAGCATCAGGCCCAGTCCCCGCACTTCGCGAACGTTCGGATGGTCTGCCAGCGCGTCCAGTCGTTTGCGTAGCCGCGCTCCAGCCTCCGGGACCTGCTCGACGAGTTGCTCGCGTTCCATGATCTCCAAAACCTTGTCGGCAATCGCGCAGCAGAGCGGATGCGCCGCGAACGTGTAGAACATCAGGTCCTGGCGCGTCTCCACCAGCGGCGCAACGACAGCTTCTGTCGCGAAGACGCCGCCCATCGGCGCGTAGCCGCCGGCCAACCCTTTGCCGCCCACGAGCACGTCGGGCGTCACGTTCCAGTGTTCGACCGCGAACTTCTTCCCCGTCCGCCCGAAGCCCGTCATCACCTCGTCTGCGATCAACAGCACGCCGTAGCGGTCGCAGACCTCTCGCACACGCGGCCAGAACTCCGGCGGCGGCACCATCGCGCCCCCTGCTGAGCCGACTACCGGTTCGAGGATCACCCCGGCGACCGTCTCGGGCCCCTCCTTCTTGATCACTTGTTCCAGCAGCGCCGCCGCGTTTTCGTTGTCGTAGGGGTTTGGCGTGTGCGGGAACGCCGGCAGCATCGGCTCGAACGGCGCCCGCCGGGGCGCGTGGTTGGCGACACCGAGCGTCGCCAGGGTCACCCCGTGGTACGAAAGGTCCGAGCCGATCACCTTCCAGCGCTCAGGCCGGCCCGCCGCAACGTGATGGGCGCGGACAAGCCGCAGCGCCGCGTCCACAGACTCAGAGCCGCCGCTCGTGAAGAAGCAGCGCGTGAGCCCCTTCGGCAGCCAGTTCGCGACCAGCCGCTCCGCCAGCGCTACCTTTTGTGGCGTCGCGAACGTGGGCACCACGTAACCAAACTGCTCCAGCGTCTTCGCCGCGACGTCCGCGACTTCCTTCCGCCCATGCCCGATGTTCGTCACGATCGCCCCGCCGCCCGCGTCGAGAATCGCGCGCCCATCCTCTGTGTAGAGGTAGCTCCCCTTCGCCCGCTCCACGTAGAACGGCGTCGAATGGGGGACGAAGGAGGTGCGGCGGAGAGTTTCAGCGTCCATCGTGGCAGTTTACGACGGCGCCACGCCAAAGCCCTCAATCGCATCGACCCGGCAGTCCCCCGTCTGTAGGCTCCAGCCACCAACCCACATCTGAGGTACGTATCCCATGGACTATCGCGTCGTTGCCACCGGCCTCGCCTTCCCCGAGGGCCCGCTCGAACTCCCGGACGGCGATATCGCCCTCGTCGAGATCCGCTCGGGCGATGTCAGCCGGATCAATCCTGCATCTGGCGCGAAGTCCGTCATCGCGCATACCGGCGGCGGCCCGAACGGCGCGGCGCTCGGGCCCGACGGCGCAATCTATGTGGCCCAGAATGGTGGCTTCTCCTGGGTGCCCCGCGAGGTGAACGGCGAGACTCGCCACTTCCCCGGCGAACAGCCCGCAGACTATATCGGCGGCCAGATCCAGCGCGTCACCCTCGGCGGGGAGGTCACGACCATCCACAGCGAATGCAACGGAGAGCCGCTCAAGGGTCCCAACGACCTCGTGTTCGACGCAGAGGGCAACTTCTACTTCACGGACCACGGCAAGAACCGTCCCCGCTCCCGCGACCGCACCGGCATCTACTACGCCTCGCCCGACGGGAAGATGATCAAGGAGATCATCTTCCCCATGGAAGCCCCGAACGGGATCGGCCTCAGCCCGGACGGTAAGACGCTCTACATCGCCGAGACTCCCACCGCCCGCGTCTGGGCCGTCAGCCTCTCGGGGCCAGGCGAAGTCTCAGGCCGGCGCGTGCTCGCCACCGTGCCCGGCGGCCCGCCAAACAACCTCGCCATGCTCGACTCGCTCTGTGTCGACGCTGAGGGCAACGTGCTGGTGGCGACGCTGGTCCACGGCGGCGTCACGTCCATTTCGCCCGATGGCATGCGGTTAACGCACACGCCCGTGCCCGATACGCTGACCACAAACTGCTGTTTCGCCGGTGAGGACCTCGGCACGCTCTACGTCACAGCCAGCACCATTGGCCAGCTCATCGCCTTCGACAACTGGCCAACCAGGGGCCTCAAGCTCAACTTCTGATCCCTCAATCGTCACCGTTTGTCCCTCGCCTCCGGCCGATGGTGAACAGGTAAATGGATGGGAAAGACGCCTCGAAACTGCTGCGCGTGCTCGCCCTCCTCTTTGCGCTGGGCGTGTTCACTGCGTGCGTGCCTCTCCCCGGCACGTCTGAGCCGCTTGAGAAAGAGCCCGAGTACACGCTGGCGCCGCCCGGCGCCGATGAGGTTGGCGGTGGCGCCGCATTCCCCTTCAGGGCCGGGGACAACGGCGTCCTTCGCGTCCTCGCCGTCGCCGCGCCGGACGAAGACGTGCTTGCCTTCTACCGCCGGCAGCTCGCGGACTACGGATGGGAGCCGCGTGACGATGTCTTCTCCGGCTCGGAATCGGAGCGTGCGGTCATCGGCTGGGCGAAAGGCGACCTGCGCTTCCGCCTCGCCTTCTGGCACGGGCTCGAAGATGACCCCCGCACGATCTACTCGATCACGCTCTATCGCGACGGCGGCTAGCCGTTCCTAGACCACAGTCCTTCCGGCGACGCCAGGCTCCGGCTCCGGATACCGCAGGCCGAGCCCCTTCAGCCGGTCGCGGATCGTCCGCGCAATTATCAAGTCGCGATACCAGTTCCGGTCCGCGGGGATGATGTGCCAGGGCGCGTACTCCGTGTTGCAGCGCTCCAGCATCTCCTCGTATGCCGATTGGTAGTCGTCCCAGAGCGCCCGGTCTTCCAGGTCTCCGGCCCGGAACTTCCATTGCTTCTTCGGGTTGTCGATCCGCTCCTGCAACCGTTCCCGCTGCTCTTCCTTCGAAATGTGCAGGAAGAATTTGATGATCACCGTGCCCTCGTCCGTCAGCATCCGTTCGAAGTCGTTGATGTGGTCGTAGCGCTTCTTCCAGCGGTCCTTCGGAGCGAGGTTCCGAACGCGCACCACCAGCACGTCTTCGTAATGCGAACGGTTGAAGATCGTGACGTGCCCTTTGCCCGGCATCTGCCGATGGATGCGCCAGAGGTAATCGTGCGATAGCTCTTCGTCGTTCGGCGCCTTGAAGCCGACCGAGTTCACGCCCAGCGGGTCCACTTCGTCGAACACCGACCGGATAGTCCCATCCTTGCCGCCCGCATCGGGCGCCTGTAACAGCACGAGGATCGGGAATCGCCCGTCGGCGACGATCAGCTCGTGGAGCTCTTCCAGCTCCAAGCGCAAGTCCTCGATCTCCTTCTTGCCCTTGTCGCGGTCAGCTGGCTCTGCCTCCCGCGTCGAGTAGTCGGAAAGCTTCACCTTCTTGCCGAACGGCGGGATCAGCGGTTGTTTCGCCATCGTCTGCTCCTTCGTGTGGCCGGTGGCCGATGCTATTCGCTCGCCTTTGCCTGTCGTCGCGCCTTCTGGTCCGCCGGAAGGATGTCCTCGAATCGGTCCTTCCACTCCGCGTCCGGTGTTTCGCAGGCTTCCTTCGGCACGAACCGTGAACGCTCAACCATCTGCATCTTGTGGATGTAGCGCGGGCAGTTGGGAAAGATTTCCTCTGCCCGGACACGTACCACGAACTGCGCCTCCGGGTACTCAGACAGCAACGGGTCGTCGAAGTCGATACTGGCCGTCCCGTTCACCCGCATCCGGTTCTGGCGCTCCCAGTCGATAAACAGCATCCCCACTTTACCGTTCGTGGCGATGTTCCCGCCGCTCATGAACTGGCCGTTGCCGTCGTAACTCGGGAACGCCAGCGTGTGGTCGTCCAATACGCGGATGAACCCGGGATCGCCGCCCTTATAGGAGCAGTCAGCATTGCCACGGGCGTCAACCGTCGCGAGGAAGAACATGTCCATCCGTTCGATGAATGCCCGATCGTTCTTGTCGAGCGTGTCATGTACGGTCCGGGTCCGGATCGCCTCCGCCAGCCGCTCAGAATCGAAGCGCTTCTGCAGTTCCCGTTCACCGTCGTTGAGTTCGTACGCCATCGTCTGCCCCCTGTCGCTATGGCTCATCCTATCCTTCACACGCGGGCGCCGGTACACCGCTTCCGATTCGCTGCCAGCCAGGGGGATCCGCCAATGCTGAACGTCACCGTTTCCGCCGAAGAGAAGCGCCGCAGGTTCGTCGAACGCCTCGCATCGGGTCGCCTGCAACGCTTCGCCGGTGCGTTTTCGCCGCTCGTCGCCATGCTCATCGAAGACGTCGGCTTCGACGGCGTCTACGTCTCCGGCGCAGTCCTCTCGGCAGATCTTGGGCTCCCCGATATCGGCATGACCACGCTGTCTGAGGTCGCCGGCCGGGGGCACCAGATCGCCCGCGCGACCAACCTGCCCGCCCTCATCGATGCGGACACCGGGTTTGGCGAGCCTATGAACGCAGCCCGCACCGTCCGCAACCTCGAAGACCTCGGCCTCGCCGGCTGCCATATCGAGGACCAGGTCAACCCCAAGCGCTGCGGACACCTGGACAACAAGGAGGTCGTACCCACGGGCGAGATGGTCCGGCGCATCGCGGCGGCTGCGCGTGCACGGCGCGACCAGGACTTCGTCATCTGCGCCCGGACGGACGCTCGCGCGACCGAAGGTCTACAGGCCTCGATCGCGCGAGCACGAGCCTACGTCGACGCCGGCGCGACCATGATCTTTCCCGAGGCGCTGGAAGACGAGCACGAATTTGAAACGTTTCGTCGCGCCATCGACGTTCCCATCCTCGCCAACATGACCGAGTTCGGAAAGTCGAAGCTTCTCGCCGCCGCCACCCTCCAGTCCCTTGGCGTCAACATGGTGATCTACCCGGTGACATCCCTGCGGATCGCCATGGGCGCGGTCGAACGCGGCCTTCGCCAGCTCCTCGACGATGGCACGCAGGCGCCTCTACTCGACCAGATGCAGACTCGCGAGCGCCTCTACGAACTCGTCCGCTACAGCGACTACGCTGAGTTCGACGAGCGTGTCTTCAACTTCCAGGTGCCGTCCTAACGGCCCGCCGCTCCCGGACCTTCTGGCTCTGGAAATCGACCGAACACCGCCGCATGCTGGGGGCATGTCACGTTCGGCGCGGGTCCGTCTCGTTGTCGCCGTGTTCGGCATCGCCGCTGCCGCGCACTGGTATGTCCGCATCTTCACCCCCTGGCAACGCGCATGGGGTGCAACTCCAGAGGAGGTGCTTGGCTCTCTGGAGGGCGACGAGTTCGTCGGTACGTCCAAAGGGCAGACCACGCGCGCGATCACGGTCGACGCGCCGCCCGAATGCGTCTGGCCTTGGCTCGTGCAGATGGGCTACCGGCGCGGCGGGCTCTATTCGTGGGACTTCCTCGATCGCCTCTTCCGTATCCTCGATGCGCCCAGCTCGAAGCGCGTCCTCCCCGAGTTCCAGCAGCTCGCGGCCGGCGACGAAGTCCCGGTCGGTGTCGGTCCCGCGTTCCCGGTGCTGCGCGTCGACCCGGGCCGCGTCCTCGTGCTGGGCTCAGCCGATCCGGACTTCAAAGTCTCCTGGCAGACGGTGCTGCGGCCGCTTCCGGGTGGCCGCACCCGGCTGATCACAAGGAACCGTGTGCAACCGCCGCCTGGGCTCGGCAACCGCATCGGCGCGATAGTGATCGACGTTCTGGCCTTCGTAATGGTGACGCGCTGGCTCCGCGTGCTGAAAGAGCGCGGCGAAGGGCTCGCCTCTGGAAAGTACTACTGACCCCCGCCAATAGCCGCCCCGTACCGCTCCCGGTAGAGTTGCCACCACTCAGCCTGAACCCGGAGCCCGAAGTATGCCCAGCCGCCGTAACAACATCGCCCTGACTGACGAAGAACGCACGCAATACCTGGCCGATGGCTGGAACCTGCAGGTCGCGTCCATCGGCCAGGGCGGTTTCCCCCACCTCGTCGCCATGTGGTACGTCCTCGACGACGAAGGCCGCATCATGTTCACAACCTTCCGCAAGAGCCAGAAGGTCCTCAACCTGCAACGCAACCCGAAAATGACCGTGATGCTGGAATCCGGGAAGGCCTACAACGAACTCAAGGGCCTCGTCATCGAAGGCGAGGTCGAGATCGTCGATGACCCCGAGTTCACCGCAAAGGTCATGGCCCGGGTCGGTGAGAAGTACAACGGCATCCCCGCCCGCACCGACACGCCTGAAGCCGCGCTCAAGGTCGCGTCCAAGCGCGTCGTCGTCCGCCTCAACCCGGTTGACGTCTACAGCTGGGACCACGGCAAGCTCGGCGGCGTCTACTAGGACGCAGGAGACATTCGTATGGGCGCATTCACGATGTCGAAATCCGAACGCGAGGCCTTCCTCGCGGACCTGCACGTCGGTGTCCTTTCCGTCGCCGACGGCACGCGCGGGCCACTCACCGTCCCAGTCTGGTACATCTACGAACCCGGCGGCGACCTCTGGTTCTCAACGGGCCGAGAAAGCGAAAAGGCTCGCCTGCTCCGGGGTGTCAGCCGCGCCAGCCTGGTCGCACAGACGGAGACCGCGCCCTACCAGTACGTCATGGTCGAAGGCCCCGTCAGCTTCGAAGCAGTCGACTACGACCGGCACCTCTGGCCGCTGGCATCCCGCTATCTCGGCGAAAAGGGCGGCCAGGACTACATCCGCTCCACCGGCGGTCCCGGCCAGGTGAACACCAGTGTCCTCGTTCGCATCACGCCGGAGCGCTGGCGCACCGTGGACTACGGGAAGCGCTAACCTGCTGCGGTTCGCTTCCAATGCGCGTGGGGCCGATCAGTATCCCGGACCTGCTCCCGTAGTCGCCGCCGCCCCTGGCCGCGGAACTCTGAACCAGGCCCAGGGCAACATGGCCCAACGCCAACTTCCCCTCGTCAGAGGGAGAGGGCGAGGGGAACGCCAGCCGCGCTACCCGCCCTCCGCCGCCCGCTTCAGGCCCTCGATCTCCATCGCCACGTTTCGATGCGCGACGCGCGAGAGCATCGGCCGGAGCAACACGGCCCCGATGCCTTCCATCTCCGCCCGGAGCGTCACCCGCGAGCGGTTCTCGCCAATCGGCTCGATGGCGTGGTACCCGGTCGACCGCACCCCCGGAGCCTTGTTCTTCCACGTGAACTGGCGCCCCGGTTCGCACTCAGTCACAGTCCAGGTGCCCGTCGGGCCACCCTTCACGGCAACCGTTGCGCGCAACCCTTCCCGTATCGGCAGCGGGTCGATGAGCGACACGGACTTAAACGACGGCGTCCATGCTGGCCAGCGTTCGAGGTCGGCCATGACCTCCCAGACCCTCTCAGCCGGAGCCGCGATTTCGATTGAGCGTTCGTATTTCATGGGCACAAGTGTCGCCCGCAAACGCAGGCCGGGCCTGCATCCTTTGGTGGAGGCAGGCCCGGGACCAGTGACTGACTTCGAGCGCAGCCCTTAGCCGACCGCCCCGCTCGCCCGAAGCTCGGCGATCCGTTCTGCGCTCAGCCCCAGCGCGCCAAGGACCTCGTCCGTGTGCTGGCCGATCATCGGCCCGGTGCTCTTCGGCTTGCCGGGCGTGTCGCTCAACTTCGCCGCGACGCCGATCTGTTGCACCTTGCCCACGGGCGAGTCCAACTCGATCACCATGTTCCGCGCGACGTTGTGCGGGTTCGTCACCACGTTCTCCATCTCCAGCACCGTCGCCGCACAGATGTCGTACTTCGACATCTCGGCCATCCATTCGTCGGCCGTGCGCGTCTTCATCACTGCGGCCACCTTCTCTTTGAACTCCGGCCAGCGTGCCGCATTGTGCTGTTCGTGGCGCATCTCTTCGATCCCGAGCACGTTCGTCAGCGCCTCGTAGAAGTGCGGCTCAATGCTCCCGAGCGAGAACCAGCGCCCGTCCTTCGTCTCGTACACGTTGTAGAAGTGCGTCACGCCGTTCAGGGTCGATTCGCCGCGCCGCGTCGGCGTGCCGTTCGCGAAGAAGCCGGTGAACGCGCTCGTCATCAGTGAAAGAACGCCGTCGCTCATGCCGACATCCACGTTCTGGCCGCGGCCCGTCTGCTGCCGCGCCAGCAGCGCCACGCAAATGGCGAAGGCGCACATCAGCCCGCCGCCGGCGAAGTCCGCGACGAGGTTGATCGGGATAGCCGGTGGCTGCCCCTTCTGCCCGATCACGTCGAGCCCGCCGCCCGTGGCTGTGTAGTTGATGTCGTGGCCGACCAGGTTGCTATACGGCCCGGTCTGCCCGAACCCCGAGATCGATGCACAGATGATGCGCGGGTTGATCTTCGAAAGCGTCTCGTAGTCTACCCCGAGCCGGTTCACCACGCCCGGCCGGAACCCTTCCAGCACTACGTCGGCGCCTTTCACCATCTCGTAGAAGACCTCCCGCGCCGCCTCGTCCTTCAGGTTCAGCGCGATCGACTTCTTGCCGCGACCGAAGGCGTTGTACGCCACCTGCCGCTGAGCCCCTTCCGGGTTTCGCGGTCCGCCCAGCTTCGCAGAGACACCGGGGATCGCCTCCACCAGCGTCACATCCGCGCCGAAGTCGGCCAGCAGCATCGAGCAGTACGGTCCCGGCGCAAGCCGCGAAAGGTCGAGAATCTTGATTCCATCGAGAGCCATCACCATGGCGAAACACTCCTGGTTTGGGGATAGTTAGCGTGGGCGTAAGCATGGCCGCGCCCACGCAGCGGCGCAACCTGCAAGGGCTCCTTCCTCGCTCAGTACCGCTGTCCCGTCCTCGTCTCGTACGCCCGGCCGACGGCCAGGTAAGCGTCGTCTCAGGTGTAGGCGACCAGCCTCGCCCCGGCGACATCCTCCGCGTACAGCCGTTCCCGCCTTGCGCTGCCGTTCAGCCGGTTCGCCAACCGTGTGATTGCGCGCACCCCGCCCCACAGCGCCTTCATGCTTTTCCCATGCCGATCATCGCGAAACCCGTGACCTGCTCCGGCGCGAGGTGCGCGGTCGAGGCCGCCTCCAGCAACGAAAGACCGCCGTGTCCGGCTGTCATCCTTGTGATCGACGCGTTTGCCATCGGAATGGGCACCACGCGGTCGTCCCCGGTTGCCGCCCCGATCGCCACGCCAATTGCGATGTAATGCGAGACGATCACAAGGTCGAGCCCGCTGGCTTCGGCCGCGAGGCCGGCCGTGAGCACCGCATCAAGCACGCGTTTTCGCCAATCCTGGAGGCGCTCCGGCTGGTCATGCCACTTCCCGGCCATGAAGGGCCCGATCATCGCCTGCCGTTCCGTCGCCGGCCATGAGGGGTCGAACACTTCCGCCACCTCGTCGCGGACCTCGGCTTCGAGTGTGAGCGCTTCTGCGATCGGTTCGGCCGTCTCGCGTGTCCGTCGCAGGGGTGAAACCAACAGCCGCCCGGCCCGGAGGTCGCGTAGTGCGTTCGCGGCCGCGTCGGCCTGCTGGCGGCCCAGCGGCGCGAGGCCCGGGTCCAGCGCGTCTACACCGGCTTCTGCCAGGCCGTGGCGCACGAGGTAGATCGTCATTGCCTCGAAGTCTGCCCTGCTGCCCGCCGCGCCGCCAGCGCCAGCGCGGCCTCAACGGCAAGAACCGGGCTCGAAAGTACGGGCGGGTTCCCTTCGAACCGCGCCGCGACCGCCGCCATCGATGCCTGTGCCAGCACAACGGCGTCGGAGTCGCTCCGCACTGCTTCGACTGCGCGCGCCACCGCGTCGTGATAGCCGCTCATGTCACCTGCTTCGAAAAGCTCCCAGGCGCCGGGGACGAGGCATGGTTCGATCTCCGGTGTTCGGCCCGTCTTCTCCGCAACGTCTTCCAGGAGTGCGACGGTCGGCGCCACCGTGCTCTCCACCGCTGCGATGACAGCGATCCGGCTGCCGGCCGCCACCGCTCGTTCGGCCATCGGCCGGTCCACGCGCACGACCGGCATGCCGAGGCCAGCGGCAGCTGCCTCGGCATCGCCCGAGATCGTCGAGCACGTGCAGACCAGCGCTTCGACGCCGTCCCCAGCTTCGGCCAGTCGCGCCAGGATGCGCGCATGTAGGTCCGGGTCGACCCCTCCCCGGGCCCGGGCGTCGGCCAACAGCGATTCATCGACCACGTGCACGAGGTGCGCGCCGGGAGCGCGTTCCCGCACGAGTCGCTCGAACGTCCCGACGTGGACCTCCGCCGTGTGCAAGAACCCGATTCGCACGTTCGACCCCTCTTTGCCAGCCCTCCCGCTGCCAGTTAGCAATGGAAGCACCACCCCGTGCGTTGAAAATACGCCAAAAGGCGGAGGGGCTGCACCACATTAGGGAGACGCCCGAACGAG
This sequence comes from Dehalococcoidia bacterium, assembly GCA_050248655.1. GTDB lineage: Bacteria > Chloroflexota > Dehalococcoidia > Tepidiformales > Tepidiformaceae > JAGQHB01. Next base: position 1,729,320 of record JBFWRY010000001.1, on the reverse strand, counting down.
GGCCCGCCCTCAGGCTGGTACCTCGGTCCGGCATTTGCATGGGCTGTCACACGCAGGCCGTGCTGAACACTCATTCACAGTCGGTTACGGTAGCAGGAACGAAATCAGTATGCGGAACAATATCCCCGGCGCTGTCCTTTCCAAGAGCACCGCGCAGACCCTGGAGGGCCCTCTAGTGAGTACAGCAAATGACGCCAGCGGCGACGACATCGTTATCGAAGCGCGCGCGGTCGTGAAAACCTATGACACGGGCAGCGTCCAGGTACAGGCGCTGCGTGGGGTGGACCTCGCCGTCCGCCGCGGCGAAATGGTAGCGGTCATGGGCCCGTCCGGCTGCGGCAAGACTACCCTCCTGAACGCGCTTTCCGGGCTCGATGACTTCGACGGCGGCCGCGTCTCGATCGCTGGCACCGACATCTCCAAGATGCCGGACGACCGCAAGACGGACTTTCGTGCGCGGGAGATGGGCTTCATCTTCCAGACCTACAACCTTCTTCCCGTGCTGACCGCTGCGGAAAATGTCGAACTGCCGCTGATCGTCTCCGGCATCAGGCCGAAGGAGGCGCGGGTCCGGGCGCTCGAAGCCCTCGAAACCGTTGGCCTCCGCGACCGCGCCAACCAGCGCCCGAACCAGCTCTCCGGTGGTCAGCGCCAGCGCGTCACCGTCGCCCGTGCTCTCGTGAACCGGCCTTCCATTATCTGGGCCGACGAACCGACCGGCGCCCTCGACTCCACCACGGCCAAAGAGATCATGGACCTCATCGTCCAGCTCAACGAGCAGGAACATCAGACCACCATCCTCGTCACCCATGACCCGAAGGTTGCGGCGCGCTGTCACCGCACCATCCACATGGCCGACGGCATGATCGTTCGCGAAGACAGCCAGGAAAAGATGCAGGCCGCGGCTGGCGTCACCGGCGGCGCTTCCTAAAGGCGGAAACTCTCTATGGACGAACTCTTCGGACTCTCGATGAACGTGATCGCCGCCGTCGCGGTGGGGCTCACGCTCGGCATCTTTGCCATCCTGGCGTTCTTCGCCTTCCGCAATCCGGTCATGTTCAAGCAAGGGCTTCGCAACATCCCCCGGCGAAAGACGCAGACCGCGCTCATCGTCTTCGGACTCATGCTCGCCACCGTGATCATGACTGCCGCCTTCAGCACCGGCGATACCGTTGCCAGCACGGCGACTGCCGACATCTACGACCTTCTCGGCGAAGTCGATGAGTACATCCAATGGGATGCCGAGGACAACCCCGCGCCCGAGGCCGAACGCAAGATCTCGAAGGAAGATTTCGATTCAATCGTCGCCAATTTCGCGGGCGACGAAGACATCGAGGCCTGGCTCGCCTTTTCGTTCGAACGTCTCCCTGCGATCAACCAGCGGACCTCCCTTAACGAGTCGGACGCGACGATCGTTGCGTTCGATCCCGCCGACATTGGTGTTTTTGCGAAGGGCGTTACTGCCAGCGGCAGCGGATTCGACCTCTCCGGGAACAGCATCCTCGTCAATGAGGACCTCGCCGAGGCGCTCGATGCCGAGGTCGGTGACACGCTCCAACTGATCTTCGAAGGCAAGCCCGCGGAGGTGGTCGTTACCGGCATCGCCAGTCTCAGCCCGCTCACCGGAGCGTTCGACATCGGCACGCTGGCCAAGCCCGGTGGCGCCGTCAACATCGAATTCTTCAGGGAGATCACGGGTCGCGGCAGCGAGGTCGACGTGATCCTTATCAGCAACACGGGCAATACCAAGTCCGGCCTCGCGCGCACGGATGCCGTCGAACTCAAGATCAAGCCCGCGCTGCGCGGCACGCCCTATGAGCTGGTGACCAACAAGGACGACAGCATCACGTTCGCGAAGCTCATCAGCAGCTTCTTCACCACGTTCTTTGTCGTCTTTGGCCTTTTCGGCATTGCCGCCGGCGTTCTCCTCATCTTCCTGATCTTCATCATGCTCGCGGCCGAACGAAAGCCCGAGATGGGCATGGCGAGGGCCGTTGGCGCCCGCCGCCGGCACCTGGTGGAGTCGTTCCTCGCTGAAGGTATGGGCTATGACCTCGGGTCCGCGCTCATCGGCCTCGTGGCCGGCATGGGCGTTACGGTCGCGATGATCGCTATCGTCAACAACGCCGGCGAAGCCGGCCTCGGCCTCGACCTGCGCGTGACCTTCACGCTGAGAGGACTGATCGTCTCGTTCTGCCTTGGCGTCATCGCCACCTTCCTCATCATCACCGTGGCCTCGGTCCGGGCGTCGCGCCTGAACATCACGTCCGCCATCCGTGATCTTCCGGAGACAAAGCCCTTGAACCCGGAGCAAACAACCTGGTTCGGCTACCTTCGCGGGCTGCTCAACGTCATGGCCGCCTTCGGCTTTTTCATCGGCTTCATTGTGCTCGGGCTGCGCGTCTCTCCCATCTTCTCCATCCTGGCGCTGGTCGGACTCGTCGGGCCATTCCTCTGGGTGCTCCGTGGCACCAACTTCTACCTCCCACGGGAAGAGCGCCTGAAGAACGGCCGCATCCCGCTCTGGCCGTTCTTCACCATCATCGGCATTCCCTTCTACGCACTGGCCTTGCTCCTTGTGCGGTTCACGCGCGATCGACGGCCGTCGAGCGTGCCGGTGTGGGTGATGGTGGTTGGCGTCCTCGTGCCATTCATCGGCATTCCTCTCGCCGCCCTGCAGGATCGGGAACGGCCAATCGCGTGGAGCAGCGGTATGGGCGCCTTCGGCGCGGGCCTCGGCGCGATCCTCATCGACTGGGGCCTCGATACCGACGGCGCGTTCTTCTTTTCGGCCGGCGTTTCGCTCGTCATCCTCTGGGCCGGGACCATCCTCAGGCATTTCCGCATCGCCGAACGAGCGTCCATGACGGGTGTCTCCGCCCTGCTCCTTGCTTACTGGTACAGCCCGTCCAGCTGGTGGGAGCCGATCATCGGCCCGATGGAAGGCAACTTCGAGATGTTCTTCCTCAGCGGGATCACGATGGTTGCGGCGGGGACCTTCATCATCACCTACAACCTGGACCTGCTGATCCCGGTCGCGGCTGCGTTCGGATCGCGGCTTGGCAGGCTCGTGCCCGCTGTGAAGACGGCCGCCGCCTACCCGCTCACTGCCCGTGTCCGGACGGGGCTCACCATCGCCATGATCGGGCTCATCATGTTCGGCCTGATCACCTTCTCCACGATCAACCAGAACTTCGTCGCGTTGTTCCTTGGAGACGACGCGAAGGGCGGCTTCGACGTCCAGGTGTTCACGAACGTCAACAACCCGGTCGACGACCTGCCCGCGGCGCTCGAAGCCGCGGGCGCCGACACCTCGCAGATTGCGGTCGCCGCGCAGGCATATTGGACCGGGTTCGGCGAGCTCGAATTCCGCAACCCCGGCTACGATGCCGCCGAGGACGAGCCCACCGACGAGTTCAAGCCCTACCCGGTCTTCGGCGCAGACGAGACGTGGCTGAGTGAGAACAACTTCGCAATCAAGTTCCGCGCCGCCGGCTACGGGACCGACGCCGACGTCTGGAAAGCCCTCGCCTCCGGTCAGCGGTTCGCCCTGGTCGATGACGGTGTCACCACCGGCCTCGACGACTTCGGCACGGGGGACCTGCTCAGTCTCGACAAAGACCTCTCGAACGGATTCGAGCCGTTTACCATCACCGCCCGCAACCCCGCGACGGGCGAGGAGACGGTCCTGACCGTGATTGGCCAGGCCGAAGACTCCGCGGCCGTCTTCTTCACCGGCATCATCGTCAGCCTCCCGACACTCCAGGCTGTCTACCCCGAGGCCTCCACGCAGGCCTGGTACGTTCGCCTGGACGGCGGGGATTCCCGCGACTACGCGAAGACCATCGAGTCGACGCTCTTCCAGGCTTCCGCCGAATCGTTCGACAAGCTGCTCGACGACCAGCGAGCGGCGTCGGCCGGGTTCCTGCTCCTCTTCCAGGGGTTCATGGGCCTCGGCCTCGTCGTTGGCATCGCCGCCCTCGGTGTGATTTCCTTCCGCGCGGTCGTCGAGCGCAGGCAGCAGATCGGCATGCTCCGGGCGATTGGCTACCAACGGTCCATGGTCGCGCTCAGCTTCCTCTTCGAATCGGGCATCGTTGCCCTGAGCGGCATCCTCATGGGGCTGATCATGGGAGTCAGCTTCTCCTGGGTCCTCTGGACCAGTGGCGACCTCGATGACGCCGCCGGGACCATCCCCTTCACGGTGCCGTGGATGCAACTCGCCATCATCTGCGGAATCGCGCTGGTCTCATCACTGTTGATGACGTACCTGCCTGCGCGCGCTGCATCCCGCATCGCCGTCGCAGAGGCCCTGCGCTACGAATAGCGGCGCCCAGCAGTAAGAACGACCCACGAAGGGCCGGGGCAATGCCGGCCCTTCCCCTTTGTGCGGCCGATCGGCACGCTTCGCTGATGGAACGACCAGAACTTCTCGGCACTCAGCTCTTTGATCTCACCGGCCGCGTCGCCGTGGCGACCGGCGCTGGCCGCGGGCTCGGCCGCACGATGGCGCTGGCGCTTGCCGCCGCCGGCGCCGATCTGGTGCTCACCGCCCGCACAGCTTCCGAGATCGAGGCGCTTGCCGGGGAAGTCCGCGAACTCGGCCGCCGCGCAATCGCAATCACGGCCGACGTCACAAGCGAGGCGGACGCGAACCGGGTTATCGCCTCCGCGGTGGAGCAGCTCGGGCGCCTCGACATCCTCGTCAACAACGCGGGCATCAACATCCGTAAGTCCGTGCTCGAACTCTCGGAGGCCGAGTATCGCCAGGTGCTCGACACGAACCTGATTGGCTGCTTTCACTTCGCCCGCGCCGCCGGCCGCACATTCGTAGCCCAGCAGTCCGGGAAGCTCATCAACATTTCAAGCATCATGGGCTCGGTAGCGTTGCCCGGGCAGGGCGCCTACGCCAGCTCGAAGGGCGGCATCCAGCAGCTCACGAAAGTGCTCGCGCTTGAATGGGCGGCCGCGAACGTCCAGGTCAACGCCATCGCCCCGACCTATTTCGAGACGCCGCTGACGAAGCCGCTGTTCGAAGACCCCGAGCGCAACGCCTTCATAACGGGTCGTACGCCGATGGGTCGCTGGGGCCAGCCGCACGAACTGGCCGGTGCCGTGATCTTCCTCGCGAGCGACGCCAGCAACTACATCACAGGTCACACCCTCACGGTTGATGGCGGCTGGACGGCCTGGTGAGCGCGCGGGCATCGAAAACAGGCGCTACTGCCAGAGCGTGAAGAAATACCCGTCTGGCCCCATCACCGTCGCGAGGTCCATGTCTCCCGCAGCCGTCGGAGGCCGTATCGAAAGCGCTCCCCTGCGAAGCGCCGTGGCGAAAGCGGCGTCCAGGTCATCAACCTGGATGCGTATCTCTGCTCCAATCCCGCGCGCGGCCCCCTCGCGGCCCAGCGCCTGGTACCACGGGTGGCGGCGATCGGCGTCGTCGTCGCCATGCAATTCGATCTCCGCGTTCCACGCCTGGAGCCGCGCATAGCCCGGGTACTCCTCGATCAGCGAAAGTCCCGCTACCTCTGAGAGGAATCCAGCCAGCGCCGGGATGTCCGTCGTCCACAGTACGACGCTTACTATCGGCGTCTCGTCCACCCATGCCTCCGCGCCGCCGGCCGGTCGAAATAAGCGCTCGTCCAGTATGAGTGACGCAGCTACCCCATAGGCACGACGCTCTGCGAACGAAGGTCAGGCAGGCTTGAATTTCGGCAACGCAACGTCGTCATAACGTTCGAAGTCGACGACCACCGGCATGCCCACGCGGATCGCGTTGTTCTCGACGCCGACCAGGTTGGTCGAAAGGCGCGGTCCTTCTTCCAGTTCGATCACGGCCAGGTTGTACGGCAATTCGTCGAAAAAGCCCGGGTGGTACTTCTGGTGCATCACGCCAAACGTGTGCACCGTCCCCCGGCCGCTCGCCTCTTCCCACTCGAAATCGGGCGAGAGGCAGTTGTCGCAATGCGAACGCGAGGGGATGCGCGCCACTCCGCAGGCGGTGCAGCGCATGATCATCAGGCGGCCTTCCATGGCGCCCGAAAAGAACGGCTCGGACGCGTCGTCCGGCAGTGGCAGCGGTTTCTGAGGTGCAGCTTCGGCCATGGTTAGCTCCGGTTCGGGCTCAGGATGAGGGCGGCGTGATAGCTCAGCATGCCGCCGTTTCCTGTGCAGAGGATGACGTCGTTGTTTGCCTGGCGCTGGCCGCCCTGCCCGCGCCCCTGGATGACCGCCTCGCTCAGCGGCGTCATCCCCCACATGTAGTAGCCGGAAAGCTCGCCGCCCCCCGTGTTCGTCGGCAGAGTGCCCCCCGGGCCGAGCTTGCCGTCTTCCACGAACGGGCCGCCTTCGCCCTTCTTGCAGAAGCCGTAGTCCTCAAGCGTGACCAGCACCGTGTATGTATAGCAGTCGTACAGCTGGCACTGGGTCACATCTTCTGGTCCCACGCCCGCCATCGCGTACGCGGTTTGCGCTGCGATCTTTCCGCCCGTTTCCGTCTCGGGGTCGAAGCCGTGGCGCGCCGGGTCCCCCGGGTGGCCCTGGCCCATCCCCCAGATGTAGACCGGGGGCTGCGCCATGTTGGCCGCATCTTCAGCGCCGCTCACGATCACCGCGATCGCGCCGTTGGAGACCAGGCAGCAATCGAGCAGGTGCAGGGGTTCGATGATCCAGCGGGAGTTGTGGTAGTCCTCCAACGTGATCGGGTCGCGCATCTGGGAAATCGGGCTCATTCCGGCCCATTTCCGCTGGCCGACGGCAATCGTGCCGAGCTGGTCGTGGTTCGTGCCGTACAGCGCCATGTGACGCTGCGCCGCCAGCGCGTAGCCCGTGTTTGCGCCGAAAAAGCCAGCCGCCGGGGCCAGCCCTGCCATGCCCTGGGGGCGGCCCGGGTTGCGGGCAGCGCCGCCATACGCACCGCCGGCGGACTTCCCCTCGCTCAGCGGCAGGTCCGCGAACACGCAGACCACGTGCTTCGCCATGCCCGCGTTAATCGCCAGCGCCGCGTACTGCACCATCTGTGCAGCCGTCGAACCGGCCGCGTTCATGTGGTTCAGCAGGCGCAGGTTCGTCATCCCCAGGTAGTTCTGCAGCGGCAGGCTGATGCCTCCGCCCGTGAACCCGGTGATACCCGGATTGATCAGCAGCCCGTCGATATCGCCCTTGGTCAGGCCGGCGTCGGCAATCGCCGCCCGGACCGCGTCCGCGGCCAGTTCAGTTGCCGACTTGCCGTAGACCCTGCCCATCGGCGTCATGCCGAGGCCCGTGATGGCTGTCGCTCCGCGCATCGGATGTGGCATTTCGCGCCCCCCTTCGAGGTCTGCGGATCTTAGCCGGATCCTTCACGCGATGCGAACGATCGTCCCCGCTCCTAGCTCACCGCCACCGGCAGGTGCTTGATCCCCGCGAGGAAGTTGGAGCGCAGCCGTTCGGCCGGGCCGGTCGGCTCGATGTGCTGGAAACTGGCCAGCAGCTCCTCGAACAGGACTCGCAACTCCAGTCGCGCAAACCCCGCGCCAAGACAGAAGTGCTCCCCGATCCCGAACGCGAGGTGGTCGTTCGGCGAGCGCTTGATGTCGAACACGTCACCGTCTGGGAATACCGCAGGGTCACGGTTCACCGCCGGGTACCACATGATCACACGCTCGTCCTTCTTGATCGGCTGGCCGTTGATCTCCGTGTCCTCCAGCGCGACGCGCGCCATGTGCGTCACCGGCGATACCCACCGCAGGATCTCCTCCACCGCCGAGGTCATCAGCTCCGGGTTGGCCCGCAGTTCCACCATCGCTTCCGGGTGCTCCATCAGCGTGATCAGCCCGCCCGACATCGCGTTTCGCGTCGTCTCGTTGCCCGCAAGGATCAGCAGGAACGAGAACCAGAGGATGTCTTCATCGGAGAGCTTGTCTCCTTCGAGTTCTGAATCGACGAGGATACTGATCAGGTCGTCGCGTCGGTCCGCCTTGCGCTCCTGGAGCACCTGCGCGAAGAACCCGAACATCTGCATCGTGCCCATGTTGCCGGTAATCCGCGCGGCTTCATTTGTCCCGCGCTGATCCTCGGGGACGTCCTCCTGGTATTCGGGGTCGCCCGCGCCCAGCACCTTGTTCGTCAGCTTAAACATGAGCGGCCGGTCTTCCGGCTTCAGGCCGAGCATCGAGCAGATAACGGCAAGCGGGATCCGCGAGGCCACGTCGATGACGAAGTCGCCCCCGCCCTTGGCTTTGAACTCTTCCAGCAACTCGACCGTGATCTTGCGGATCTCCGGCTCCCATGCCGCTACCGCGCGGGGCGTGAACCCCTTGTTGATCAGTCGCCGCAGCTTGACGTGCCGCGGTGGGTCCATCGTGATCAGCATCTTGCCGTTGCCCGTGCCAGGGCCGGTGACCTCGGCAGGGTCCTGTGGCTCGAACGATGCGATCCCGCGTTCTGAGCTGAAAATCTCCGGGTGGCGCGAACAAACGAGGACGTCTGCGTAGCGTGTGAGCGACCAGAAGCCCTTGGCATCTTCGGTCGGCGGAGTCCAGTGGAGGTCCGGAAGCGCCTGCACGAGCTTGAACGCTTCATGCGCACGTCCCGCTTCGAACATGAAGCCGTTGTCGAGACGAATCTCTTCGAGGGTGAGCGGCGTCGTCGCCGGGCTGCTGGTCATAGGGGCCTCCGCATTTCGGTATCTACCTACTGGTAAGGTAGTTTACCGGCTAATTATTGCCCGCGTCATCCGTCGTTCGGCCGACGGCCTTGCTTCCATCCTGACCTTCGCCCTGCACTTCCCCCTTCCTGTAGAATCCGCGGCACCAAGATCTGCCCATGGAGGGATGCTGTGGAAGTACCGCTTCTGCTTAACGATTTCCTGCGCCGCGCCGCCAAGCTCTACCCCAACAAGACCGCCATTGTCGACGCGGACAAGCGCTTTAACTACCGCGAATACCAGGAGCGCTGCAATCAGCTCGGCCACGGCCTCCTCAGCCTCGGCATCCAGCGCGGCGACCGCGTCTGCATCCTCAGCCCCAACTCTCACTACTTCCTCGAAAGCTACTACGGCGTCACCCAGATTGGTGCCATCCTCGTCCCCCTCAACTACCGCCTCGTCGCCGCCGACCACGAATACATCATTAATCACGCCGGCGTGAAGGCGGTGCTCGTCGACTACGAGTACACGGCCGTCATCGACGACATCCGCGGCAACCTCCCCGGCGTCGAGCACTTCATCGTCGCCGACCCGCGCAAGGACAAGGTCACCCCCGACGGCTGGCTCGATTGGGACAACCTCGTCTCCAACCGCCCAACCACGGCAACCCCGACAATCGACCTCGACGAGAACGATGTCACGTCGATCAATTACACGTCCGGCACCACGGCCCGCCCCAAGGGCGTGATGCTCACGCATCGCAACGTCTACATCAACGCCTACAACTTCATCGCCCATCTGCGCGCCGGCCACGAAGATGTCGAGCTTTGGACCCTGCCCATGTTCCACGCCAACGGCTGGGGCGGCCCCTTCGCGATCACCGCGATGGGTGGCACGCATGTCGTCCTGCGCGCCGTCGTCGGCAGCGAGATCTACCGCCTGATCGAAGAAGAGAAGGTCACGTTCGCCTGCATGGCCCCGGCTGTGCTCTCCACGATCCTCAACTACCCCGACAAGGCCAAGCACAAGATCACCACGAAGCCGCGCTTCACCGTCGCCGGCGCTCCACCCCCAGCCGCCTTCATCGAACGCCTCGAAAAGGAGCTTGGCTGGGAGTTTCTCCAAATCTACGGCCTCACCGAGACCGCGCCGCTCCTCACCGTCTCCATGCCCGACTTCCAGAATGCCGACGGCACGAACTACTCTCGCCGCGCCCGTGCCGGGGTCGAGGTCATCGGCTGCGACATCGAAGTTCTCGACGAAAACGGCCAGCCCGTGCCGATGGACGGCGTCGCCATTGGCGAAGTCTGCGCCCGCGGCAACATGGTCCTCAAGGGATACTGGGAACAGCAGGAAGAGACCGACCGCGCCATCTACGACGGCTACTTCCACTCCGGCGACCTCGCCGTCTGGGACGAATTCGGCAACATCCACATCGTCGACCGCAAGAAGGACGTCATCATCTCCGGTGGCGAGAACATCTCCTCGCCGGAGATCGAGGACGCGCTCTACAAGCACCCCGCCATCCTCGAATGCGCCGTCATCGGCGTCCCGCACGAAAAGTGGGGCGAAACCCCGAAGGCGCTCGTCGTCCTCCGCCAGGGGATGACCGCGACCGAGAAGGAAGTGATCGCGCACTGCCGCCAGCACATCGCCCACTTCAAAGCGCCGACCAGCGTCGACTTCGTCGAAGCCCTGCCCCGGACCGCCACCGGTAAGCTCCAGAAGTTCGTCATCCGCGAAAAGTACTGGGAAGGCCACGCGAGGCGCGTGAGCTAAGGAAGGACCTTCCAAACTCTCGTTCGAAAAACCGTCCGGTCGGTCGACGGCGCTTGTTGAGCACCCAATCGACACGCGCACCCATTGTCGTCCGCGGCTTCTGAGAGAGTGCCCCTCTGCCGATACTTGCTAGCGAGCGTCTCGAAGAGCCGGCGCCGGCAAGAATCCGGGTAAGCGGGACCAGGAGCTGAAACAGCATGCTTTTGGGCGATATCTTGGTTGCCAAGGGCATCGTGGCGCGCGCCGATATGGAGCGCGCTTTCGAGTACCAGCGTGAACACGGCGGTCGTATCGGCGATTGCCTGGTCGCGCTTGCCCTGCTCACGACTGAAGACATAGAACGAGTATTGACAGAGGCGCCGCCGGCGCCTCGCAACCTGGAGGACACGGGCCTCGACCCGATGTTCCTGCTGCAGCTGATGATCAAGGGCATGTACACGGGGAACCTGGAGACGCCTTCCCGGCTGGCCGCCGAGATGCACCTGCCCCGTACGATCGTGGCGACCCTCTTGAAGGGCGCGACAGACCGGAAGCTGGTCGAAGGGTTGGCGCAGACGGACGGCAGCGGCGGGCTTGCAGAGGGCCGGTACATGCTCACCCGGCTCGGCCGCGAGTGGGCCACCGACGCACTGGAACAGAGTTCGTATTTCGGGCCGGCGCCGGTGCCGTACCGTGCGTTTGTCGAGCGCGTGATGCGCCAACGCATCACGAACGAACGCGTGAGCCGCCAGGACCTGGAAAAGGCGTTCCACGACCTGGTGTTGCCTGCGAGCTTCATCACCCGGCTCGGGCCGGCGATCAACTCCGGCACGGCCATCCTGATCTACGGCCCCGCCGGCAACGGCAAGACCACGGTCGCGGAGGTCGTCGGTGGCATCTTCCAGAACGTCATCTATGTCCCGCATTGCTTCACCGTCGATGGCCAGATCATTAAGGTCTTTGACCCGACGGTGCACCGCACGATCGAGGGCAGCACCCAGGGCGACCGGGGAGGGACGCTCCGGCGCGACCAGATCGACCAGCGCTGGGTCGCCTGCTACCGCCCGATGGTGATGACAGGCGGCGAGCTGACCCTGGACATGCTGGACCTCAAGTACGATGAAGTGGCCAAGTTCTACGAGGCGCCGATGCACATCAAGGCGCTGAACGGCACCTTCTTGATCGACGATTTCGGCCGCCAGCGCGTGAAGCCGGAGGACATCCTGAACCGCTGGATTGTGCCGCTGAACAGCCGCGTCGACTATCTCAATCTACACACGGGGAAGAGCGTACGGCTGCCGTTCGACCAGCTGGTGATCTTCTCGACCAACATGCGGCCGAACGACCTGATGGACCCCGCGTTCCAGCGGCGAATCGCCTACAAGCTCGAGACAGTGGAGCCGCCGGAGGACCTGTTCCGTCAAGTGTTCACGTCAATCGCTGCCGTGCGTGGCCTCGAACTCACTGAACCGGTCTATCGCCAGGTGGTGGAGGGCATTCGCGCATATGGCGCGGCGCTCGCCTACTTCCAGCCGAAGTTCATCGTCGAACAAGTGCTGTCTTCGTGTAAGTTCGAAGGTACTTCGCCGCAGTTCACTCCCCAGAACATCGAGGACGCGCTGTTGAACCTGTTCGTCGCCAGCCAGGACGGGCGCCGGGACGCCGCGTGAGCTAGACCTGCCCGCATTCGTATCTACGCGGTCGCTGCCCGCTTAGAACCGGTACGTCTTGAAGTCGTGCGCCACGCGGGTCCGCTGCAGGCCGCCGGTCGTCACATCGGGGTTGATGTGCGTCAGGATCAGTTCCGCTTCCGGCGCTAGCGCGGCCCGCACTTTCGGCATGTCGTCCACCAGGTTCATGTGCACAGGCACGTTGTCGGCGACGGAGGCGCATTCGCTCACCATCACCTCCACGCCCTTTGCCAGTTCCAGCACCGAATCACAGAGGATCGTGTCGCCCGTGTAGGAGAACTTCCGCCCGCCGGTGATCGCCTTGTAACCAAGGCACAGCTCCAGACCCGAATCGTGCGTCATCTCCAGCGGCTCAATCTCGAGGCCGTTCGCGCAGGCCGTGCGCCCCGGTTCGAGGTCGTACCACTCCAGGTCATAGCCGATGCTGTCGAGCACGCCCGGAAAGACCATCTCCGCGATCTGCGTCGCCAGCTTCTTCGTCCCACGCGGCCCGTAAATCCGGACCGGCCGCGTCCGCCCCTTCCACCGCCAGTGCAGAAGCAGAAAGGGAAGGCCGAGAAAGTGGTCGCCGTGGTGATGGCTCAGGACGACTGTGTCGACATCGTTCGGGTCGATCCCAATCGTGCTCATGGAACTGAGCGTCTGCGGCGGCGCGTCAAACAGGTACCGGCCATTGACGAGGAAGCCGCTGCAGCAAAGCCCCCCCGGCGAAAACGCGTTGCCGGTCCCAAGGAACGTGAACTGAAGGTCGGTCATTGGTCGGACGATCCTAGCCGCCAGCAGGCTTCCAGAATGTGAACTGCGTCTCACTTATGCGCACGCGAGCAGCATGCCCCCTGGGCCCGCCCGGTGGATTGTCGCGCCGCGCCGCGCAAGAATGCCCGGGTGACATACCGAGTCGGCATCATCAACGTGACCGGATACGCGGGCATGGAGGCGGCGCGCCTCCTTTGGAACCACCCGCACGCGCGCCTTGTCGCCGCCACAGGCCGTTCCCTCGCCGGCCAGCGTCTGGGCGATGCCTTCCCACACCTGGCCTGCTACGGCGACTTCACGATCACCGAAAACATCGATGTGGAAGTCGATGTCGTCATGTCCGCGCTTCCCACCGCCGAAAGCGCCGCCGCCTGCGCACCCTTCGTGAAGCAGGGCATCCCCTGTATCGATATCGCCGCGGACTTCCGCCTGAAGACGCCCGAGCTCTTCCGCGAATGGATGGGCAAGGACCATCCCGCTCCCGAGCTGCTCGACCAGGCCGTCTACGGCCTGCCGGAACTGAACCGCGACCGCATCAAGGCCGCCCGCCTGATCGCCAATCCCGGCTGCTACCCGGCCGCCTCTATCCTCGCGCTCGCCCCCGCCTACGCCGCCGGCATCATCGGCGAACAGATCGTCGTCGATGCCAAGTCCGGCATCTCCGGGGCGGGCCGCGGCACCGGAGGCAGTTACGGCTACAGCGAAGTCAACGAAGACGTGTCCGCCTACAAGATCGCCAACCACAACCACCAGCCGGAGATCGCGCAGGAGCTCGGCGCTCTTCGCGGCGAAGGCCCCCAGCCCCGCGTGACGTTCGTCCCCCACCTCGTGCCGATGACACGCGGCATCCACGCCACCTGCTACGCGCCGCTCAAAGACGGTGTGTCAGCGTCCGAAGTCGACGCCATCTACCGCGACTTCTACGCCGAGGCCCCCTTCACGCGCGTCAGCAAGACCCCTCCGCACACGAAGCACACGCTCGGCAACAACATGTGTCTCGTCCACGCCAGCGTCGATGCTCGCAACGGCATGCTGGTCGCGGTGGGCGTCCTCGATAACCTGGTGAAGGGCGCAGCCGGGCAGGCGATCGAGAATATGAACCTCGTTCTCGGCATCGACCAGTCGGCCGGACTCGACCTCCCGGCGGTCTACCCATGAGCCAACTGGATCCCGCCGGCAACGTCACCGACACGCCCGGCTTCCGCGCCGGCGCAACCTACGCCGGCATCAAGACCTACGGCGAAGGCAAGCTCGACCTCGGCGTCCTCGCTGCCGACTTCCCCTGCGTCGTCGCCGCCACGTTCACGAAGAACCGCTTTCGCTCCGCGGCCGTGACCATCAATGTCGAGCATCTCGTGAACGGCAAGGCCCGCGCCGTGCTCGTGAACTCCGGGTGCGCGAATTCCAGCACCGGCGACCGCGGCCTCGACGACGCCCGCGAGATGGCGCGCCTTACGGCAGAGCGCTTCGGCTTCGCGCCGGAAGAGGTGCTGGTCGGCAGCACCGGCGTCATTGGCCAATTCTTGCCCATGGCCAAGATCGCGGCCGGCGTCGCCGCCATCGAACTCGATACGAACGGCGGCGATGCCTTCAGCCGCGCCATCACCACGACGGACACGCGCACCAAGCACGGCTCCGTCCGCTTTGGCCCGTACATCATCGCCGGGTGCTGCAAGGGCGCGGCCATGATTCACCCGAACATGGCTACGATGCTCGCCTACCTCACGACCGATGCGCCGGTCGAGCACGACTTCCTCCAGTCGGAACTGCGCGAAGCCGTCGACCGCTCGTTCAACCTCGTCGCCATCGATACGGATACGAGCCCGAGCGACACCGTCCTCGTGTTCGCGCGCGACCCGGAGGGCCGCGCTGACGCGATCAACGCAGCCTCGCCACTCGCGGGCGAGTTCCGCGACGCACTGCGGACGATGACCGCGCACCTCTGCCGCGAAATCGCTCGCGACGGCGAAGGCTCCACGCGCATGATCGAGGCGACCGTCCGTGGCGCAGCCAGCGATGCGGATGCCCGTGTCCTCGCCCGGCTGCTCACGACGTCATATCTGTTGAAGAGCGCGGTCCATGGTGCCGACCCTAACTGGGGCCGCATCTCCGCCATCATCGGCCGCTCCGAAGTCGCCTTCGCAGAAGAAGATGTCACCATCGACCTCTGTGGCACGCGCGTGTTCGAACGCTCGC
Source organism: Dehalococcoidia bacterium (assembly GCA_050248655.1). Classification (GTDB taxonomy): domain Bacteria; phylum Chloroflexota; class Dehalococcoidia; order Tepidiformales; family Tepidiformaceae; genus JAGQHB01. The sequence continues at coordinate 1,714,290 of JBFWRY010000001.1, read as the reverse complement.
TTCCAACTTCGTTCGACGAAGTCGCCGTCTCCACTGCCATGAAAAGCGACGAAGTGCCGATCGTCGTCGACCTCGGTGCGGGCAGCGCTACCGCCACCGCATGGGGCTGCGACCTCACGCCGGAGTACGTCCACCTCAACGCGGACTACACGACGTGAGCGAGGGCCCGCTCGTCATCAAGATCGGTGGGAGCACGCTCGGCTCCGCCGATTCGACCTTCCGCGACATCGCTGCCATGGCCAGGAATGGCGAAATCCCCGTCGTCGTCCACGGCGGCGGCGCCGAGGCCAGCCGCTGGCTCGATTCCATGAGCATCGAGTCACGCTTCGAACGCGGGCTCCGCGTGACGGATGAGCGCGTCCTTCCCGTCGTCGTCGCCGTGTTCGCAGGGCTGGTCAACAAGCGCATCGTCACCGCCATCAACGGCGCCGGTGGGACAGCGGTGGGATTCTGCGGCGCCGACGGTCGCGTCCTCGAATGCCGTCTCGCGGACCCCGCGCTCGGCTTCGTTGGCCAACCCGTCGCCGTGCATCCGCGCGCCATCAACGCGCTCCGTGATTCGCGAATCATCCCCGTCATCGGCCCGATCGGGTTCGTGCCCGGCGACCCCGACCAGCTCGTCAACGTCAACGCCGACACCGTGGCCGGGAATATCGCCGCCTCACTCGGCGCCCGTCGCCTCGTCTTCCTCACCGATGTTGAAGGTGTGCGCGATGGCGCGGGTGTGGTCATCCCATCGCTCACCGGTGCCGAGGTCGAACGGCTCATCGCCGATGGCACCATCTCCGGCGGCATGATCCCGAAGGTCGAGAACTGCCTCCACGCCGCCAGGCTGGGTGTCGCCGCGCAGATTATCGATGGCCGCCGCGAAGGCGCGCTGCTCTCTTACCAGGGCTCCGGCACGATCGTCATACCCTGAGCCGCGGTTAACGACTCACCATCGCGCCTGCCACTACAATGGCGCAGGCCATCATTCGTTCCGCGGAGTAGTCCTCAGACGTGCAAACCGAAGCCACCGCGCCGGCGACGCCCCCGCCCGCGTTCGACCTCGACGACCCGCAGCTCTACCTCAACCGTGAGCTCAGCCTCCTCGAGTTCAATCGCCGTGTCCTCGCCGAAGCACAGGACCCCCGAAACCGCCTGCTCGAGCGCGTCAAGTTCCTCGCTATCACCGCGAGCAACATGGACGAGTTCTACGCCAAGCGGATTGGCTTCCTCCGCCGCGTCCAGAAGAACGACCCCCGGACCACGACGGTCGACGGGCTCACCGTCGGCGAACAGATGGTCCATGTGCAGCGCCTCTGTGACGAGATCCGCCGGGAGATGGACCGCTGTTGGGTGGCCGAGTTGCGCCCGGAGCTGGCGGAGAAGGGCATCTTCATCTCCGCCTTCCACGAGCTGGACGCTTCCTCTCGCGAACGGCTCTCCCGCTACTTTGAACAGTCGATCTTCCCCGTCCTTACTCCGCTGGTTGTAGACCCGTCACACCCGTTCCCCTTCATTTCGAGCGGGAGCCTTTCCATCGCGCTCGCCGTCCGCCACCCCAAGACGGGCCAGGAACGCTTCGCTCGTATCAAGGTCCCCCAGAACCGGCCGCGCTTCATCGATGCAGGCGATGGCCATTACCTCCTGCTCGAAGACCTCATCTCCGCCCACTTCGAAATGCTGTTTCCCGGCATGGAACTGGTCAGCTGCCACACCCTCCGCGTCATCCGCAGCGCCGAGATTGGCAGCCCGGGCGAGGACGCGAGCGACCTCCTTGAGCTGATCGAAAACGAACTTCGCCGCCGCCGGCTGAACGAAGCCGTCTACTTCGCCGTCTCCGCCGGTATCCCCGCCGCCTACCTCGAACTCATGCTGGAAGAGCTAGACCTGTCCGAGGACGAGACCTACTCCACCCAGGCGCCGCTTGGTCTCGCCGACCTCTTTCAGATCGGGCTCCTGCCCATCGCAGAACTCGCGGATGCCCCGTTCACGCCTGCCGTGCCATCTGCGTTCTCCGCGATTACCGATGCCCCGTCGCTCTTCGCCACTATTCGCGAACGCGACCTCCTCGTGCACCACCCCTACGAATCGTTCGATTCCACCGTCGTCCGCTTCATCGACGAGGCGGCGGAAGACCCCCAGGTGCTCGCCATCAAGCAGACCCTGTACCGCACCTCGCCCGACTCACCCATCCTCGATTCGTTAATCGAGGCGGCGGGGCGAGGCAAGCAGGTCGCTGTCCTCGTCGAACTCACGGCCCGCTTCGATGAGGCGAACAACATCGAATGGGCGCGCAAGCTCGAAGACGCTGGCGTGCATGTCGCCTACGGCAACCCGGATGAGAAGATCCACTCCAAGATCTGCCTCGTCGTCCGCGAAGAAGCCAACGGCATCACCCTCTACGCGCATGTCGGTACCGGGAACTACAACTCCCGCACCGCACGCGTCTACACCGACTTCGGTCTCTTCACGGCCGATCCCGGCATCACCAGCGACCTTCTTCGTGTCTTCAACCACCTCACCGGCTACTCCGACCACATCGAGACCGCCAATCTGCTCGTCGCGCCGGAATCGCTGCGTTCCGGCATCCAGTCCCGCATTCGCCGCGAGATCGAGCACGCGCGAGCCGGCCGGCCAGCTCGTGTCGTCTTCAAGATGAACGCGCTCGAAGACTTCGAGATGACGAAGCTGCTCTACGAAGCCTCGCAGGCCGGAGTGACCATCGACCTCCTGATCCGCGGCGTCTGCCGCATCCGGCCCGGCATCCCCGGCCTCAGCGAAAACGTCCGCGTGATCAGCGTTATCGGCCGCTTCCTCGAACACTCCCGCATCTACCGGTTCGAAAATGCGGGCGATCCCGAGTACTACATCGGCAGCGCCGACCTGATGAAGCGCAACCTCGACGGCCGCATCGAAGTGGTCACGCCGGTCCGTCGTCCCGAACTCCGCGCCCACATCGACGACGTGCTCGAAACGATGCTCACGGACACCCGCCAGGGCTGGCAGCTCCATGACAACGCCTGGACCCGCGACTCTTCGATCGAGGCGCCGGGCACGCACGTCACGCTGCTCGCCGCCGCGCCATTTAGCTGAACGGTGTCTGGCTGCGAGCTACAACTGCAGCGCGAACCAATCCTGCGGTAGCCCAAGCATCATCTTGCCTACTGATGTGTAGCGGTGGACGGACTTTGAGCCGTGCTGGGTGAGGGTATGGGCGTCGCGGAAGTAGCGTTCAAACGGTTGCTCAAGGCGGATCCCCGACGTGCCGGCCGCTTCGTGGACGAGGTTGACCGCCTTTGCGGAAGCCTCGGCTGCGAAGCAACCGGCGAGCTGACAGTCAGCCTTCTGTTCGTCGGACAGGACGCTACCGGCAGCGAGCGTGTCATAGGCCGAGTTGATTGAACTGAAGAGGTAGGATTTCGCGGCGCCAACGAGACCGCGGGCCTTCCCCGCGTGGTGCTGCGTGATCTCGCGCGCACTGAGTGGTGCTGCCGTGAAATTCGGTGTTTTCGTCGCTGCTAGGTTGACGAGAGCGTCGATCGCTGCTTCGGCGGTGGCGATAGAGGGGATGGCCTCGCCATGCACTCCCTGCCACGGAAAGAGGCGATAGAGGGGGCCGCGGTACGCTGCCGGCAAGTCGATGAGCGGCCGGACGATGCCGGCCATGTGGGCCGGCACAAAGACGTTGTCAGCCTGGATGTCGTTGCTGCCCGTGCCCCGCATGCCGAGCGTGTGCCAGGTATCGAGGATCTGGAGATCGCTGCGGGGCATGAACGTGATCATTACAGCAGGTTCCCCGGAAACCGGGTCGACTTTCGGGCCTTCGCCGTCCATTTCAATCGCCGGCATGCAGAGCCAGTTCGCGCGGTCAGCGCCGCTGGCGAAGGGCGTGCGGCCGGTAACGCGCCAGCCACCATCAACCTTTGCGGCCGCTGCCGGCGGGAAGAAGGTGCCGGCGGAGATCATGTCGGGGCCAGACTTGAAGAGTTCGGCGATGCCTTCTTCCGGGAGCCAGACGCCGAAGCCCGCGGCGGCAGATGCGATCTGCAGGTTCCAGCCGGTGGAGGCATCGATACGGGAGACTGCGAGGTAGACGCGGTAGCTATCGGCGGGGTGAAGCTCCATCCCGCCGAAGGCCTTCGGCACCTGCATGCGGAAAAGCCCCTCGCCGAGCATCGCATCGTAGGCCTCGTTTGCGAGCCTGCGGTTGGCCTCGTTCGCGTCGCGGCATCGCTCAAGGACGGGGCGGATGCGTTCGACCCGGGAGAGAAGGTCGTCGACTATGGCGCCACGATCTGTTCCGGTGGTCATCCCACTTTCTCCTATGGCTTTGATAGACAGAAGTAATACATATCACCCATGGACGCGTCAAGCGTTGTTGAGCGTTGTTGCAGGGCGTTCTTGGGAGTCTATGATGCTGGCAGTGAGCACCAAAGATCGCGGCGACTCAGAGGCCCCGGACCAGTCTCTCAACGAGAGCGGCGTGCTGGAACGCATCGGACGCAAGATGACGGAGGTGCGGCGCGACTATCCCGGGATGCGCCAGCCGACTGCGGACGGCCTGTTCGTTTCGTTCCTGCGGGCATACGCGCAGTTCGGCGTGTTCGCGCTTGGACCGATCACCATCTCGACGGCGGTCGTGGAACAACGGTTCGAGCAGACGCACCGGGGTGGGAGCGCTGACCGCATCGGCTATGCCCCTTCGGCTTTGCGTTTCTTTGAACTCCTGAAGGCGGAAAGCGCTCGGACCGGCCGCAAAGGCGTCGACGAGTTGCAGTGGCTGTTGGCGTTCATACGGCTGGGCGAGGGCCTGCCGGCTGAGGTCTTCGGAGAACTCGGGGTGACACCGGAGCAGGTCGAGGCCTTTTCGAGGAGCCCGGGTCCCGCTTCAAGCCCGCTGCCCGAGCTACTTTCGCCGGAGGAAGCAGCCGAGTACCTGCGGGTCCATGTCCAGACGGTCCGCGCCTGGATCCGGTCTGGCAAACTCAAGGCGAGCAGGCTGGTGGGCCAGCGGTCGCTGCGCATTCACCGGTCCGACCTTGCGTCCGTGTTGGAGCCCGTGGACCCATCGGAATTCGACTAAAAGTTGGAGATGCGCCATGAAGAAGTTCGCGATCCTGCGGTCTGTCGAGCCAACAATGACGAGGTCCGAGGTGGATGTCGCGGCGCTTCAGTCCATCTTTAGCCTCGGAGCGATCGATATCCCCCCCGACGAAGCCTATGACTCAAGGCTCACACGCGAGAGCCAGCTCTCCTGGATCCGGTCGTTCTGGCACGAAGGGAGTGACTGGGGTCTATGCCTCTACACCGCGCGCTCGGTCGTCGACCTGGAGGTGTACCACACCGAGTGCGCGGTCCCGTATGTTGCCTTCGACCCGGTGGCCGAACTTCGCTCGGATCGATTCACAGAGGCGGAATCGGGGCGCACGCGACTGCCTGCCGGTTGCGTCCAGTTCTCCATCGAGGCCACGCTCCCGCCGACGGTGGCAGCGGAATCAGGCGACCTGGAGAATATCCGCTGGCTTGCGGCGCAATGCGGCGCAGTGATCCCGGAAGGCTTAACCGGGCCGGTGCACTGGGTGCGGGCCTATGTCCATGAGAGTTCGCCGAGAGTGCTGGCCGTATACGCGGCGCCGGACGAGACGACTCGGCAGAAGTTGACCGAGGCCTTCGAGGCGGCGCGGGCAACCGTGCGGCCCCTGACCGAAATCACGCCGGAAGAATACATCGAGTGAGTAGCCGTTAACGGCTCCATGACAACGCCTGGACCCGCTGCCCCCTTCAGCTGAAGGTCAGCCCCGCGCCCCTCGTAGTCGCGGCCGCCCCTGGCCGCGGGCCTCTGGAGCACGCGACGGTAGCACGCACCATGCGGAACCCTCTCCCCAGGGGAGAGGGCAGCGTGAAGGGCCACGATCACAAGAGCCCCGGCGGTCCGGGGCTCTCTTCATTCCTGCTGGCGGAGAGGGGGAGATTCGAACTCCCGGTGCATTGCTGCACACCGCTTTTCGAGAGCGGCACCATCAACCACTCGGACACCTCTCCACTGGCGAGTGTAGCAAGCCACCCTGCGTAGCCGCATCCTAGCGCACACGTTCTCCCCAGGAGCAGGAGAACCTAGGGCCAAACGTCGCCTACCGACACGCTACGTTCGGATGGCACTGTCACGACGAAGCTTCCGCCTTGCGCGGTGCGGATCGTTGCTTCGGTTCGCCTGTTTTCGATCGTGCGTCCCAGTCTGGGGCCACGGATGCATGCATCGCCCATCAGTTCGACCGGGGCTTCTGCCGGGTTCTCTCTCGATCGCAGGGGGCCGTCCAACTCTGTGCATCGAAGTGTGATGGCGACGATTCGGTCTGGTTCCGGTGTTGAGGGTGTTGCGTCGGGCGATGAATTCTTGGCTGCGCTCGGAGAGGATGCATACCAGTGAACTACGTATTTGTCGGCAGCAGCCAAGCTCACGACGGTCCCGGCAGAGGCAAGCATTGAGACCAACATCACTATCAAAGTTCGCAAGTCCGCACCCCCTGATGCTGCAGCATAGCGATGTCCGGATGTGGAGGTGCTGCATCCGCCCCCTTGCCCCGCCACCTGCGCGCTGCCACCGTTCCCCGGTGGTCATCCCCTTCCTCCATCCCTTCCACGCTACGACTGGCGGCGACCACCTGTTCCTCTGGGCCGTAGCCGGGGCCGGCCTCGGCCTTGCCGTCGTCATCGGCCGTGAGATCCTCCGGGGCTTCTTCGAACGCGATGAGGATGCCAACGACGAACAGCCTCCCGCCCCCTGATAGACTCCCTCCATGAAGCCGTTCCGCATCGCCTGCTGCCAGGTCCGCGCCCACGACCTCGAAGACGCGGAGGAGAACCTCGCCAATCTCCTGCGCTCACTCGATGAAGCGGGTGAAGCCGGCGCGCAGCTCGTCCTCCTGCCCGAATGCTCCTACCCCGCCTACTACGTCCGCGACAACGATCCCTACGCCCGCCCCGGCGTGCGCCCGTACGTCGAAGTGACTGCGCTCTTCGCGGAAAAAGCCCGCCGGTACGGCTACTGGCTCGCAGCCGGCATGGCCGTCCCCGGCGACGACGGGACGCTTACGAACAGCGGCGTCGTGTTCTCTCCCGCGGGCGACCTCGCCGGCCGCTACGACAAGTCGTTCCTCTGGCACTTCGACAACAATTGGTTCACGCCCGGGCAGTCGTTCCCCGTCTGGGACGCGGGATTCGTCCGTTTCGGCATCCTCATCTGCGCCGACAGCCGTCAGCCGGAGATTGCACGGATGCTGCACGTGAACGGCGCCGAATTGATCTGCGACCTCACGGCCTGGGTGTCCTGGGCGCGCACGCCCGCTGAGCTGTCGACTACCCAGTGCGAGTACCTCATGCCCGTCCGTGCCCGCGAAAACGGCACGTGGATCGCCGCTGCCGACAAGTGGGGCGTCGAGGATGGCTCGATCGTCTACGCCGGCCGCTCCACCGTGATCGATCCCTCTGGCGCTATCCGTGCCTGCGCACCCAGCGAAGGCGACACAGTCGTCCTCTACGACATCGAACCGATGACCGTGGAGCCGGTTACTCGCCGGCCGCGCATGTATCGCCGTCTGCTCGATCCGGTCGAGACACTGCCCGCCGTGAAGCTCGAATGCGAGCCGCTGATGCCAGCCCAGGCTGCCGAACGTGTCGCTGTCGTGCCCGGCGGCGAACTCTGGGACCCCGCACGGGCCGCCCGCCGCTTCGCTGCGCTCCGCTCCCAGGGCGCTGGTGTCGTCGTCTTTGGCGGCGAACCGGGCAACGAGGGCTGGGAGCTCTCGCTCACCGAACTCGAAGCCGCCGTCCGCGAGCATGGCGGCGTTGCTGTCGCGGGCGTCCTCACCAACGCCTGTCACTGGCGCCAATCCGCGGCCATCGTCACGGCACGACGTACCTTCGACCACGTCGCAACCCACGGCCGCGGCCTCGAAGTCGGCGATGCTCCGCCCTCTGTTGTGCCCACTCCAGCCGGAAACCTCGGCGTCCTCGTCGGCGATGAGGGCCTCGTACCCGAGGTAGCGCGCTGCCTCGCGCTCGAAGGTGCGGACCTCCTCGCCTGGGTTTCTTTCGAATCGAACCCAATGACCGAGCGCTTTGCCCGCACCAGAAGCGACGAAAACAAGGTCTACACCGCTGCCGCCTGGCCGGGCGGTGGGCTCGTCGCTAATCCGGACGGCGCGGTCATCACCGCCATCCCGGCCGGTCTCGACGTCGCCATGACCGCGACCACGAACCTCGCGCTCTCCCGCGCGAAGGAACGCGCGCCGGGTACGCACGTCATCCGCAACCGGTTCCCGTCGGCCTACGGCGCCCTTTGCCGCTAAGCCTTCTCGCCGCTGCTGTCGCCGGGCACTAAAGTCCCTTGCACATCGCTTTGCAATGGAGACCCGCATGATCGGCACCCCGGATCAGGACGCATTCGTCAACAGCCAGAAGTGGGCGGTGGTCACTACCCTCCGCGCCGACGGCAGCCCCACCAACTCAATCATCTTCTTTGCGCGCGAAGGCGACACACTCATCTTCAGCACCACTGCCGGCCGCCTCAAGACGAAGACGCTCAAGCGCGACAATCGCATCGCCATCTGCGTGCTCGATGAAGGCGCCCCCTACCGCTTCCTCAACGTCGAAGGCACGGCCACGATCGAGGACGCTGACATCATCCCCGGCCACATCGCCGTCAACCGGGCGATGCGCGCCGACCCCAACTGGCAGCCGCCCGAAGGCTACGCCCAGCGCCTCGCCGACGAAGGACGCGTCATCATCCGCGTCCACCCCACCCGCGTCTCTGGCGTCGTCAATCGTGGCTGAGGCATCCGCGCGCCGAGCGATCAGTACTCCCGCGATTCGACGGACTCGCTGATCCGCGCCAGAGGGTTCGTCATCACGGTGCCCTCGACGCGGCCCCAGACAACGCGCATGGCGTCGAGAAGACCCTGTGCGGCTTCCTGGGTGTCGAACTCCAGGTCGATCGTCACGTAGTTGGGGTTCTCCACATCGCGCAAGACCCGGTAGCGGCGGACGCCGGACTTCTCCCGGCCGACGGGGTCGCTTTCGAACGCCTGCCTCCAGCCTTCGAAATCCGGGACAGGGTGCTCGATCTTCAGGACGTACATCCACTTCCTCGCAGCCCCGGCTATGCCGATGGCAGCGCGAATTCTATGCCTCGCGGTGTTCGCAGTGGTACGCGTAGGGGTCCGCACCGACCGCGCCGCGTGCTTCTTGTCTGGAGTGCGCGCTCGGCCAAGATTGACCGTGATGGTTCTAGGGATTCAAAGACGCTTGCGACTGCTCGCTGCTGTTCTCGCCTTGCTCCTCGCATCGGCGTGCGGCGATGAAGGCCTGCCCGCCGCGACCACCGTGCCCGCCGACCAGGCCATCGCCGAATCGCTGCGCCTGACCATCGCCGACTTCCCCGCGGATTGGAAGGAAGAACCCGAAGAGCCTGGCGACTCCGCCAACCCGCTCGATACCTGTGACCCCGGTGACGCACGTGGCCGCACTGGCCTCGCAGAAACCGGCGACTTCACGCTCGGCGCCGATTCCGTCTCCAACTCCGTCGCCGTCTTCCAGTCAGCCGGCGCCGCCCTCGCCGCCCTCGATCGTATCCCGGACCAGGGCAATTGCATGGTCAAGGAGATCAAGAGCGGCGCGCTCGACGATGAGAACTTCGAGGCCCTCGACGCAACCTTCGAGCCCATGCCGTTTCCGGCGACCGGCGACCGCGTCGAAGCGCACCGCTTCACCATGACCCTCAAGCAGCTCGATTCTGGCCTCGAACTCAAAGTCACACTCGACCTGGTCTATGCCGTCAAAGGCAGAGTCGGCTTCTCGCTTTCCGCCCAGGGCGTGCTCGCCCCGTTCGACGGCGACATGTTGGAGACGCTCGCCGCCACGCTGGCCCAACGGCTGCCCTAGGAGGATCCCCGTCCTGGTTCGGCCGCCTTAACCCTGCGTAAGAATTGCGTCGCGGGGGAGCATCCCGGTGCATGGCACGCTGGCTCAACCTCCGGAAAGGGCTGGCGAATGAAGAATCCCCTGGCTCGAATCCCGTCGTCTTTCGGCGTCCCCGCCTTCCTTGGCGTCGTCGCCATCATGGCGCTCATGGCGAACTACCTCGGTGGCGATTACTTCAAGCGGACGTTCCTCGATGAAGCGGACCCTCTCGCGGGACTCATCCCGGCCTCGACCGCTGCGCCGGGATTGCAACCAGCAGACGCTGGCGCAGCGGTCCTCGCCTCCGGCGAATTCCGTGATGGCGATCCCGGCCACAACGGCGAAGGCGTAGCCCGCCTCATCCGCGGCGCAGACGGCAACCTCGTCCTGCGCTTCGAAGACTTCTCCGTCACCAACGGGCCCGACCTCTTCGTCATCCTCAGCCGTGGCGATGAGTACGCCGGCGAGGGAGCCCTCGATCTCGGGCGCCTGAAGGCCACCGACGGAAACGTCAATTACGAGGTTCCCGCGGGGACCGACGTGATGCAGTACCGCAGCGTCATCATCTGGTGCCGCCAGTTCCGGGTGACGTTCGCCGTAGCGCCTCTTTCCCCGGCCGCGGCAGGCGCTGCCGTATCGAGCCCTGGCTCGGCTGCGACGACCACGACCCAGGGTGCCGCCAGTCCCTCACCCTCGGCATCGGCGCCAGCCACGCAGTCCGCGTCAACACCGTCGCCTACCGCGGCGAGCAGCACCCAGCCGACTGGCACGCCAATCCCGACTCAGGCGCCCGCTGGCCCGGCACTCCTCGCCGAGGGCACGTTCCGCGACGGCGATCCCGGCCACAACGGCGAAGGCGTCGCCCGCCTCATCCGGGATGCAAACGGCAACCACATCCTTCGCTTCGAGGGCTTCTCCGTCACCAACGGCCCCGACCTCTTCGTCATCCTCAGCCGCGTCGATGGCTACAGCGGCGATGGCGCCCTCGACCTCGGACGCTTGAAAGCGACGGACGGCAACATCAACTACGACATCCCCGCCGGGACCGACGTGACCCAGTTCAAGAGCGTCGTCATCTGGTGCCGCCAGTTCAGCGTCACCTTCGCCATCGCCACCTTCGGAGGCCAGTAATGGAATCTACGATGTCCAGTCCTCTGTTCCGCCTCGGGCACGCTATCCCTGCCTCCGCCGCCATGGCCGTGTCGCTCGCGAGCCGCGTGCTCGCCTCGGTGCTGCTGGCCGTCATCGCCGTAGACCAGTCCTACGACCGTACCGAGGTGTTCGCCCCGATCATGGCGTTGCTCATCGCCGCAACGTGCGCACCCGTCCCCGGCCGCTTCCGAGGTGTGCTGGGTGGTCTTGGCGCGGGCCTCGCGTTCTTCGCCGGGACCATCCTAACGCACCTCGGACCAGGGGTCGGGACCCTCGCCGCCGGGCTAGTCGCGCTCGCGGCCACCTTCGCCTGGACATCGCGCCGCGATGGCCACTCCTGGCTCGCCGCGGTCGCGTTTCTGTTCGCCGCGGGCGTGATGGGCGTGCTTCTGCTCGGCGTCTTCTTCACTGTCGAAGGCTAACGCCGGTCGCCCCCTGACCCGTTAGAATCCCGCCCATTACCAGCGGGAGCAGCCACTTATGCCGACCGTCGAGACAGTACTGGGCCCGGTCGATGCCGCCAGCCTCGGCTTCACACTCAGCCACGAACACGTCCTCGTCTCCATGGGCGAAGACAACCACCACTACCCCTGGCGGTTCGACTGGGATGCCACCCGTGCCAACGCCATCGCCGAAATTGGCGAAGCGAAGCGCGGCGGCGTCGACACCATCATCGACCTCACAACGCCGGACCTTGGCCGCGACATCCCCTACATCGCCGGCATTGCCCGCACCACGGGCATGAACATCGTCGTCGCCACGGGCATCTGGCGGGATGTGCCCCGTTCCTTCTGGGCGCGTGACCTCGACGAGATCGCCGACATCTTCGTCCGCGAGATCACTGAGGGTATCGGCGACACCACCGTCAAAGCCGGCGCCATCAAGGTCGCAAATGATATGGGCGGCGTCACGCCCGAGGCCGAACGCGTCCTTCGCGGCGCTGCCCGCGCCCTCAAGCGCACCGGCTGCCCCATCTCCACGCACCACTGGGCGCCCGAACAGGTGGGCCGCCGCCAGGTCGAGATCTTCGCCCAGGAAGGCGCGCCGATGGACCGCATCGCCATCGGTCACAGCGCCGATTCCACCGATGTCGGCTACCTCGAATCCCTCCTCAAGACCGGCGTCTATCTCTCCATGGACCGCTACCCCGGTGGCGCCGGCCGTCCCAACTGGGAACAGCGCAACGAGACCGTAAAAGCCCTCATCGACCGCGGCTGGGCCAGCCGCCTCATGCTCGGACACGACCATGCCCCGTCAGCCGTCGTCAAGGGCCAGCCGTCCAGCCCGCCCGCGAGCCCGACCCGCTACCTCCACATCTCCACCGTCGCCATCCCCGGCCTCCGCAAACTCGGCGTCGATGACGCCACCATCGACCTCATGACCCGCGAAGTGCCGAGAAGGTTCCTCAGCGGTGAAAGCTGAGGCTGGTGCGATGTGGATCATGGTGGCGGGCCCATATAGCCATGGCGCCAACTCGCAGTCCGATCGCGACAACAACCTGCTCGCACTGAACCTCTTCGCGCTGGAACTGCTGAGCCGTGGACACCTCCCGGTCATCGGAGTGAACATGGCCCTCCCGCTCATTTCCGCCGCCGGACCCGCCGTGGACGCTGGCGCGATTATGGACGAGGTGTCGCTTGCACTCGTTGATCGGTGCGATGCAGTCCTTCGCGTTGGGGGCCAATCGCGGGGCGCGGACGCCGAGGTCGCCCGTTTTCGGCTCCAAGGGAAGCCTGTGTATTTCGATGTTGCGGACATCCCGTCCCCCTTACCGGCCGGTAGGCACGCCCCACCCCCTTCGTCTAGGATCGTTCCCAACGAACCACGGCGGAGCTTCCCCATGACCCAGGCGCCCGACTCCATCCCCAGCCGCCCTCTCGGCCTCACCATCACGTCCTTCAACCCGGCGTTCAGCGACAACCCCCACGAACTCCTCGACGAGCTGCGCGAAAACGCCCCCGTCGCCTGGGACTCGCTCCTCCAACGCGTCGTCCTCACCCGCGCCGCCGATGTCGAGGCCGTGCTCCGCGACCGGGACCTCATGGTCGATGGCCGCAAGGCCCCCGAAGGCACGTTCATGCGCATGGTCAGCGAGCGCCGCCTCCCCAGCGGCCGCGTCTCCGAACCCTCGATGCTCACGCTCGACCCGCCCGACCACGACCGTCTCCGCGCCCTCGTGAACAAGGCGTTCACGCCCCGCGCCGTCGCCGCCATCGAACCCCGCGTCCGCGAAATCGCTGCCGAGCTCCTCGACGCAGTCGAGGGCCGCGACGAGTGGGACCTGATCGGCGAATTTTCCGCGCCCCTCCCCACTATCGTCATCGCCGAGATGCTGGGCGTAGACCCCCACATGCAGAAGCAGTTCAAGACCTGGTCCGACTGCGTCGTCCAGAGTTTCAATCCATTCCTCGGGCCGGAGAAGGGCCGCGAGATCGAGGCGGCAATCGACGACCTCGGCGCCTACCTGCGCGAGACCATCGCCGAGCGCCGCGCCAACCGGGGCGACGACCTGATCACCGCGCTCATCGACGCCGAGGAGAACGGCGAGCAGCTCAACGACCAGGAGATCGTGACGATGGTCGTGCTCCTGCTCCTCGCCGGGAACCTGACGACCACCGACCTCGTCGGTAACGGCATGCTCGCCTTCCTCACGCACCGCGACCAGTGGGAGCTCCTCAAGTCCCGGCCGGAGCTGCTCGCCAACGCGGTCGAAGAGATGCTGCGGTTCGATCCACCGGTCGTGCAGTCCGGCCGTCTCTCGCTCAAGGAAATGGAAGTCGGCGGCTGCCCCGTCCACGCCGGGCAAACCATCTCCCCGATGCTGCTCGCCGCGAACCACGACCCCGCTCTGAACCCCAACCCGCACGCCTTCGACATCTCGCGCGAAGACATCCACCACACCTCGTTCGGCGGCGGCCGCCGCTATTGCCTTGGGGCGCCCCTTGCCCGGCTGGAAGCGCGGGTCGCCCTCGAAGCACTCGTGGACCGATTCCCGGACCTCCAACTCGCTACGGACAAACCCCAGTGGCGCAATGTCCCGGTCTTCCGCGGCCTGGTCGCGCTTCCCGTGAAGCCACGGTAGCGGGCTTTACAGCGCCCGGCCGTTCGCGCTTTGATGGCGCGAGCATGTCTTCTTCGCCTTCGCCCATCACGGACATCGATCCTGAGGTCATCCTCCGGAACCTGCCGCCGTGGATCGTCATCCTCCACAACGATGACCACAACAGCATGGAACACGTCGTCCAGTCGCTGTTGAGCAGCGTCCCCCGGCTCACCGTCGAAGCCGCGGTCGATGTGATGATGACCGCGCACAATCACGGCCAGGCGGCGGTCACGACCTGCCCGAAAGAGACGGCGGAACTCTACCGCGAACGCCTGGAGCACTGCGGCCTCACGTCGACGATCGAAGCCGGCTAGGCCTCCTGCGGACAGCCTTGAGCTGGGCCTCGGTTCCCCCGAGGCGGGCCAGTCGGCGGGCACTCTCACGCTCGATCAACGCCACCAGTCCCGCTCGGAGCAGCGCGGCAGGTTCGGTCACTCCGGTTAGCTGCTGGGCCTGTTCAAGCAGCTCGTCGTCGACTGTGACGGTGAACCTCATGCTGGAGCCTCTCTGAGGAGTGGGGTTTCAGCATCATAGGACGCTCTCCTTCACTGGTCGGTGGCCGGGTGCCGGATGACTGGCCTGCGCCAACCCCTTGCATCCGCGGCATCCGCGCCCACAATGCGCCCATGGTATTCGTCTCGCACATGGAAGACCCCGGCGATCCGTACGTCGAAGCCCACTGGTTCATCGTCCGCCGCGGCGATGTCCTCATCGAGGAAGGGCCCGAAGGCCTCCGCATCCCGCTCCATCGCGGTGAGCCCCCGATCGAGGGCTACGCGCGCCATGTGATCGGCTCGCTTCGTGGAGTCCTCAGCTACGCCCTCGATGCCGGCGAAGACACCACGGAAGAGCCGGCGGGCCACCGCTGGATGCCTCTCCGCGGCCTCTTCGGCCAACTCGACGAAGTCACCTGGACCGCCGCCGGCCGCGCCGAGCAAATCGTCGCCTGGGATCGAACCCACCGCTACTGCGGCCGCTGTGGCGCCGAGACGGATCGCCATCCGAAGGAACGCGCTCGCGTCTGCCCCCGCTGCCGTCTCATGCAGTTCCCACGCCTCTCGCCTGCGACCATCACGCTCGTCACCCGCGGCGACAACGACGAAGAGGTGCTGCTTGCTCATGGCCGCCAGTTCGGCGCGCGGTTCTTCAGCTGTCTCGCGGGCTTTGTCGAACCCGGCGAAAGCCTCGAACAGTGCGTCGCCCGCGAAATCATGGAAGAGGTCGGCGTCGAAGTGACCGACATTCGCTACTTCAACAGCCAGCCCTGGCCGTTCCCCAACTCCTTGATGATCGGCTTCCAGGCGAAATACGCGGGCGGCGAGCTCAACCTCCAGGAGTCCGAGATCGTCGAGGCCGGATGGTTCACGGTCGACGACATGCCCCCGCACCCGCGTGGCGGCATGAGCATTGCCGGCTGGCTCATCGAAGATTGGCTGGCGAAGCAGCAGGGCCTCGCATGAGTTCGATTCGCACATCCCGCCACGCGCCACGGTCCTGCCGCTCGCTCTCGTCGGGCTCGTGAGCACCCCAGAAACCCCGGCAGACCGCTGGAAGTACTACGACGTCGTCCACGCTGACCAGGTGTTCTGGAACCCGCTGAGCGAAGCCAAGGTCGCCGAAATTATCGACCTGCTTCGCCTCCCGGCAGAGTCTCGCGTGCTCGACATCGCCTGCGGCCGTGGCGAGTTCCTGCTTCGCGTGGCCCGCCGCTGGGGCGCCACCGGCATCGGCGTCGATGCCTCGCCCCGCTGCGTCGAAGGTTCGATCGAAGCAGCCGCGCGCGACGGACTTTCCGCCTCGGTCCACTTCGTCCAATCAGATGGGGCCGCCTTCGAAGCGCCGGCTGAGTCGTTCGACGCCGTCAGCTGCATCGGCGCCAGCTGGATCTGGGGAGGCTATCGCGGCACGCTCGAAGCGCTCGCCCGTTGGACGAAGCCCGGCGGCCTGGTCCTCTCCGGCGAGCCCTTCTGGAGGCGAGAGCCATCGCCGGAGCACATCGAGGCCACGGGCTATGCGCGCGATCTCTTCGGCACCCATCACAGCAACGTCCAGGCCGGCGAGGAGGCCGGCTTCCGATTCCTCCACACCATCGTTTCGAACGAGGACGACTGGGACCACTACGAGGGCCTGCACTGCTACAGCGCAGACCGCTATGCGCGCGAACACCCCGAAGACCCCGCAGCGCCTGCGATCGTTGAGCGTTCACGGCGTGAGTTCGACCACTATCTCCGCTGGGGCCGCGAAGAACTCGGCTGGGCCGTCTACATCTTCCGCAAGCTCTGACTCAGCCTCGCCCGATCCGCTCCATAGCCATCGTTTCCGCGGTGTTCTCGCCGGGCTGGTCGCTGAACTCGACGCGGTCCACCCACTTCACGCTCGTGTGGCAGACGCCGCCAGGGACGAGTAGGCGCCACGGTCCGCCGTGTGCCAGCCCGAGCGGAAGGTCGTCGAGGACGTTGCAAAGCACTGCCGTTTGTGCCTCTTTCAGGGTGAGCACCGAACAGAAGTCGCCCGAGCACACGCGGACATACGCGGCCTCAGCCTGGGGAGCAACCATCGTGATCAGGTCAGCCAGCGCCACGCCTTCCCAGTGAAGCCCTGGCACGGACCAGCCCTCTTCGCAGTCGAATTCGCCATCGAATTGCACGTGCCTCAGCTTCGCCAGCGTGCCCGCTGATATGCGGCCCGGCCGTGTCACCAGTCCCGTGATCTCGATGTCGCCGTTTACGGTCCGCTGGCCCACTTCTGCGGGCACTTCGTGGATGGGGAGTTCATGGAGCCTCGTCACGGCATTTCTCCGGCTAATTGTGGGATCGACGCTAAGCCTGCCCCGGCGATCCGCGAAACGGCCGATCGGACGCTCAGGTTGGGCCGGTTCGTCCGCGAGCGGCGGAGCCTTTAGAAATCGAAGGCGCGGACCTGGGCCGCGTGATCGTGGGCGTGCTGCGCGTAGTACCGCAACCAGGTCTCGGGCGTGTAGCGGCCCGCCTCGCTGTGCGTCCCTTCCCGTTGCCACTCGGCTTCCGTCAGCGACCGCAAGAACTCTGCCGTGTTGGTTCTCACCGCGGCGATGAGTGCCAGGGCCGACGCGATAGGCCGCTCGTAATGCGCCGTCCTCGCCCACAGTGCTTCGTCGTACGCGACGACATGAACGTCCGTCTCCGCCACCAGCCGCCGGACGCGCGTCGATGCGATCGTCTCCGCGTCTGCGAGGTGATGCACAATCTTTCGCGGCGACCAGCTTTCGCTGTCGCTGCGGTCCAGGTCCGTGTCGCCCATTCCCTCCACGGCAGCAGTCACGAGCCGAGGCCCTTCCAGGTACTGCTGGATCAGCTTTTCGCGTTCCGCTGCGTCCATGGCGTCAGCCGCCTGCCCTGCCCGCGATCCCCGCCGCCCGCATGGAGGCGATCATGTCCCCGCCATACCCAAGCTCCGCCAGTACCTCGTCGGTGTGCTGGTCCAACATCGGCGGCGGCGACTGCACACGCGTGGGCGTCGCATCCATCCGGATCGGCGGCGCGAACGTCTTGAACGCCCCAAGTACAGGATGCTCGATCTCGACGACGTACTCGTTCTCCACAATCTGTGGGTCTTCAAACACGTCGGGCGGGAAGTTGAGCTTGCCGCAGGGCACGCCCCCAGCGCGGAACGCCTCCATCCACGCGTCCGTGGGCTTGCTCGCGAGCAGCTTCTCCGCTTCCTCCATCGTCCGTGTCAGTCGCCCGATTGCGTCCGGCGCGCCCAGGTCGAAGTCTGCTTCCGTCCGCGGGTCATGGATGCCCGTCACCTTCCGGAAGCGTGCGTTCAACGATGGGCTCAGGCAGCCGATCGAGATGAAGCCGTCGGCCGTCCGGTAGTGGCGGAAGTAGATGTTCGCGAAGCCGCCGCGGAGAAAGTGCTTCTCCCAGATCGTGCGCTGGTCTTCGAAGCCGGCTCCCCAGATGCGTGCCTCTTTCACCTCGGCGTCGAATGCCTCCTTGCGCGGCGGGTCCGTCGCGTCGAACCACGAGACCAGCTGGTTCGCCGAGGCCAACGCTGTCGCCAGGAGCGACGTCTCCACGCGCTGGCCTTCGCCCGTCAAGTCGCGGTGCCGCAGCGCGGCCACCACGGCCAGCGCCGAAAGATAGCCCGTCCCCATGTCTGCGAACGCCGGCCGGATGTTGATTGGAGCATCGCCCCGCGTGCGCGCGGTAATAGCTGCCGTTCCCGAGATCCCTTGCACGACCACGTCGTAGCCGGGGTCGCCGCCCATCGGCCCCTTGCTTCCAACCGGCACGTGTTCGAGGTAGATCACCTGCTCGTTCAGCGCGCGAAAGTCTTCGTACGTCATCCGGTAGCGGGGAAGGTCTGCCGGCTTCAGCGAGACCAACACGATATCGGCCCAGCGCACCAGTCGCTCAACCGCGTCGCGTGCGTCCGCGCTCGCCACATCGAGGCAGATGGACCGCTTGCCGCGGTTGAGGACGACGTAGCCCTTCGCCTCCCCCGGGAAAAGCGGTTCCTGCGTGTGCCGGAACGCATCGCCCGCCGGAGGCTCTACCTTGATGACGTTGGCGCCCATATCAGCGAGCAGGAGCCCGCACGTCGGGATTGCCATCGCCTGCGCGAACTCAACGACGCGGACGCCTTCAAGCGCCCCCGGACGGGTAGGTGTGGTCATGGCGCCCGAGTCTACAGGACGGGTAACCGTACCTGCCCGCACTCGGGCGCCACCCCACGCTCTCCCACGGGGAGAGCGTGGGGCGGCGGCCAACCGTTAGTCTCGGTTGCCCTTGCTCGCCCCCGTCAGCTCCGCCATCAATTCGATGGCTTCGTCCTGCTGGGTGCCGATCGTCAGGCCGGTGGCGCCGGAATCCTCCCAGGCACGGTACCGCTCCTTGATCCGCGCAACCGGCCCCACGAGACCCTGTTCGTCCAGGTACTCGTCCGGCACAGCTTCAATTGCCTCGCCTTTGCGACCCGCGAGATACAGCTCCTGGATCGCCTTGGCGGCATCGCCATAGCCGCGGCGGACCATCGTGTCGTTGTGGAAGTTCTTGTCCTTATGCCCCATTCCGCCGACGTAAAGCGCCACGTTCGGCTTCATTGCCCGGAACGCCGCCCGCACATCGTCGGTGATGATCACCGTTGTCGACGCCTGGACTTCGAAGTCCTTCCACGACTTGCCGTTTCCGGCGCGCGCGAAGCCCTCTTCCACCCACGGCTTGAACATCTTCATCGACCCGGGCACGAAGCCGAGCGGCAGCCATCCATCCGCGACCTCACCCGTCAGCCGGACGTTCGTCTCCGTCCCGGTCCCGAGCCACACCGGCAGGTCCGGGTTCATGTGCAGGATGGAGCGCAGCGGCTTGCCGATGCCCATCGTCCCGGGGCCGTGGTACGGAAGCTGATACTCCTTGCCGTCGTGCGTCACCGGGCCCTCCCGCGCGAACACCTTCTTCATGATCTGGACGTAGTCCTTCACGCGGTAGTAAGGGCGCCCCCACGGCTGGCCGTACCAGCCTTCAACGATCTGCGGCCCAGAGGTGCCGAGGCCCGCAATGACGCGGCCGCCGCCAGCGAGCGCGTCAACCGTCGCTGCCTGCATCGCCGCCATCGCTGGCGAGCGCCCGGCCAGCTGCATGATCCCCGTGCCCAGCCGGATGCGCTTCGTCAGCGCGGCGATGTACGCAAGCGGCGTGATCGCATCCGATCCGTACGCCTCAGCCGTCCAGAGCGAGTCATACCCAAGCTTTTCGGCGAGCAGGATCCGCTCCATCGGCAGCTTCATCTCCGCTCCCGAATAGCCAATTGAAAGTCCAAGTTTCATACGTCGTCTCCTTCAACATCGTGGTGGTGTGCCCACGGATACTACGCCAGACGCGAACCATCCGCGCCGGGAACCGCACAGCCCGGATGAGCCGGGACTCATCTGTGCGCGGACTTCGTCACAACTCGGAAGGCTGCGCCGTTACGAGTGATGGGCGTCGAAACCAGGGGACCGGCAGCCTCGTCGCGACCCACGCCGCCGCCCCGCCCGCCACCAGGAGCATCCCCGGCGCCGTGCTCAACCCATCCCACCACGCAACCGAGGAGGCTATCGCCGCGCCTGCCGCGACGATGTACCAGCCGCTTGCACGATGCAGCCGTGATGCCTGCCAGCGCGGAGCCAGCGCCGTCAGCCACAGGGCAGCAGCCACCATCCCCACCAACGCGATCCGTGACAGCGTCAGGGCCACCTGTTCGCCCGGCGTCAGGTCTGCACGCTGCAGGTATCCGGCCAGCCGCACGACGTCGTAGCCGCTGTAGCGCTCGCCCACGAGCACGCCGTGACCGTTGACCCACGGCAGGAAGAATCCCGCGAGGACCATCGGCCCTGCTGCCATGCGGGCCGCCGCTTGCAGGCGAAGCGCCACGGCTACTCCTTCACGGTGAGCACGCCAGATGCGCGCCCAAATCCCTCGCTCTGCACGATGTTGATGATCAACGACTGCAGCGCATCCTTCACCGGCAGATCAAGCGTCTCGTCTTCGAACAGCGGCCCAAAGTTGATGAACAGGAAGGACCCAAGCGGCGTCGGCAGCCGCGTGACCGCGTCGGTGTACGCCAACGAACTCGCGAGCCGTTCACCCGGGCCCTCCAGGATCGTCTCCACTCCGTCGCTCGTGCCTGCTGTCAGGATTCCCTCGAAGACGGCGACGGCCATGCCGGAGTTCTCGTACAGCACCGTCCCGTTGACCTCGCGCTCGACCGTCGGCTCAGATGCGTCACGAGTGAGCAGCTTCAGTGCCAACTCCAACGCGCGCCGCTCGTCGGTGACCTCAGCCAGCATCACGCCCTCGGGTTCAAGGCCGCTCGCGTCCCACAGCGCGACCGCCGCCTCTCCGGTCAGCAGGGCCATCAGCGCGTCCACGTCAGCCCGGTCGATCTCAGGCACGTCGGCGCCGTCGAGCGGGGCCGCAATATCGCCGAACGGCAGGCCCAGGGGAGGGAGGAAGTCTTCGAGGCTATTCCCGTCAGGCGCCTTGTCCCACATCCCGGCGATGCCGCTGGTCGAAACAAACAGCACCGTGTCGGCCGGCACGCGCGATGCCAGCTTCGATTCCCGGGGTAGAAGGGCTGCAGGCGGCTCGCCGCTCCCCGGCACCGCCTGCTGGAAGGCAAACGCGTTCTTCTCGGCGGTAATCGCACCGGCGTACGGCGTGGCTCCTTCGATTTCGAAACCGGCATCCTTCAGCGCGTCCTTGAATTCCGGCGAGCCATCAAGCATCCGCGAGGGGTCGTAGTACGAAAACGCGATGAAGTTCCGTGTGATGCTGTCGCGAACGTCTCGGAATGCCACGTTGTCCGCCAGGCTTCCTTTGCGGTTCTGGGTCACGTCAATCACATCGCGAAGGCTGCGCTCGTCCATCGTGACGACGAGGTGCTCGGTGAAGATCGCCATGAATAAGGACCCGTCGTCCGCCGCTTCGTAGCTGCCGCCGCCGAACTCCACCCGCTTGAACCGGATGCCCTGTTCCGAAGCCTGGTCGCGGATGACGGCCAGCGCGGCCGACGCGTTTTTCGCCTTGATAACGACGCCGCCACGGAACGGCGCGCCCTCGTCGCCGAACACTGCGCTCCCGTCGCCCAGGCCGGTGATGAAGAACGCGGCATCGCCTCCCAGGAACGGCTGCACTTCCCGTTCCCAGTTGAGGCCGCTGTCTTCGGCGGAGTCGATCAGGTCCTTCTCCGGGTCTTCCGCGCCCAGCTTTTTGGCCAATCGGAAGGCTGCGACCCATTGGCTCGAATCCAGGTCCGTGTTGATCCCAATGAAGACCGAGGCGTCTTCCGGCACGAGCTTCGCCGACGTCAGATTCACCTCGGAGGCGCTGCCCGAGCGAAACAGGAGAAGACCGCCAACCAGCACACCGGCCACCACGAGGGCCGCCATCACATAGAACCTCGTGCGGGTTGGTTCCGGCGCCGGGTTGTGGGTGCGGCCAGGGGCGATCGTGCCCGTTGTCATCGTGCTCTCCTCGGTGCTGGACGGCGGGCGGCAACCGCTCGCGGACGTACTGCTACACGATCAACGTCGACCGTCGCGTCCTGGTTCCAAAGTCTGCCCCCGTCTGGTCAGGCGGCTGCAGGCGCCAGGCGCACCCGCCCTGTGCGGTAGATCTGCCGGTAGTGCCCGCCAAAGATAACGGTGAGGGCAAGAATCGCGAGGAACACGAGCGCCGGGATGAGGAACAGCACCGGCGCCCCGATCCGGTCCGCCAGCGACCCGAAGCCAAGGTTTGCCATCGCCATGATCCCGCCCGCCGACATCACGTTCAGGCTCATCACGCGTCCCCGTACGTCGTCCGGCACCACTTCCTGGATGATGATCGACGAAAGCGCCATCAGCATCGCCTGAGAACTCCCCATCAGCACCGCTGCATTGGCCGCCATCGGGACGTCCGTCGCTGCCGCCATGAGCAGTGGTGCGAGGCCGCTGATCAACGCTGAGCCGAGAAACAGCGCCCCCCTGCTTGCGTCCGAAAAGATCGCCAGCATGAACGTCCCGACAAACGCACCAACCCCAACGCCGATGCTCATGATGAGGAAGCCGTGCGTCTCGCTGTGCAGTTCATCAGCCGCGAAGCCCGGCAGCATCGCGTCGAACGACATCGTCAGCGCGCAGTGAGCGAAGACAAGGAAAAAGATCGCGAAGACGGGCGGGCTCGAACGCACGAATGCGACGCCTTCGGCCAGGTTCTTCACGATGTCGCCCATCCGCGCCACGCCGCCACGGGACCGCAATTGCATGGGGATAATTGCCAGCACAGAAACCACCGAAAACGCCGCGCCGACCGCGTATGCGCCTTCGTAGCCCGGCGAGAGGAGGAGCACGATCAGGGGCCCAACGGCGCGCGTCCCGTGCTGCGTCATGCTTTGCAGCGCAATCGCGTTTGCGCGCTCCGTCGCCGGCACGACGTTCGCGACCAACGCCTGGTCCGCCGGCATCTGGATCGAACGTACAAGGCCCTGGAGCAGCGCCAGGACGATCACCATCCACACTTCCATCACGCCCGCGAGCGCCAGCACAAGCAAGGCTCCCACGACTACCAGCGTGGCCGCGCGCGACATGAGCGCGACTGCGCGCCGCTCGAACCGGTCAGAAATCACGCCGCCGAGTGGAGCAATCAGGAACGGCGACATCGAGGCAAAGGTCGAAACGCCGACCCAGGCCGAAGACTTGTCGCTCAGCTGGTACACCGCCTGCGCGTTCCCGAGAAGCAGTGTCCAGAGCGCGATCTGTGCACAGGTGCTCGCCAGCCAGAGGTAACGGAAGTCGGAGTGCTTGAACGCCGGGAGCTTGTTCACGTGGCCGCGAGTTTACGGCGTCGTGCGCCTTGTCCGCCATGCTCCCCTCGCGGCTGCGGTCACGTCCGCCAGTGGCCATCTGCGTGCCGCCAGGTAGGCGACCCAGACCACGGCGACTCCGATCACCATGTCGACGAGCAGGTGGTTCGCCGTGGCCGCGCTCGCCCACGCGACTGCGATCGACGGCACGATCGCCAGGAGTTTCGCCACGGGGTTTCGTAGCGAAACCCACATCGCCACGGAAGAAAGCACGATCCACCCGACGTGGAAGCTCGGCACCGCGGCGTAGTCGTTCACGTAGAAGCCAGGCTGCGCGTACTCGAATCGTGCGCCGCCTCCGAAGATCGTGTCGACAAACCCGTAGTCGTATCCCAGCTCCGCCATCAACCGTGGTGGAGCCGCGGGCAACAAAAAGTAGAAAACGAGGCCCAGCACCATCGAAATGAAAAGCGTGTCCCGCGTCCGCTCGAACGTCGCCCGGGAGTGGAACCACGCGAGAACCCCGGCCAGGGCCAGCACCGGGAAATGCAGGTACGTGTAAAGCGCATCCGCCAGGTCCCGCGTGAACCGGTGTTCCAGCGCCGCCGATTGCCAGCCCGGTTCTACGAACAGCCCGAGCGCCTGCTGGAACGCGATCAGTTCACGCGTGACGCTCGCCGCCAGGTCGGGCCGTTCGGGCGGCAGTGCCCGCAACAGAAAGTAGACGAGCATGACCGCTACGATCAGACCGAAGTCGCGCCCGAGGCGGGATGGCGTCCTCCAATTGGGCTCCACGCCCCCAATCGTCGCGCACGCCCGCTCCAACAGGCGAGCCCGCAGCTGATCCGTTTAGAACCTGTCACTTTGCCTTGCGCCTTATTTCACAAACGCCCGCCTTGTGCTACCGTTCCGAGGGTTAATCCCCCGCTGAACCCTGCATGGAATACCCGCCGTGAATCGGCGTGCACAGGAGGCTCGGCCACCGCGTGAACATTATTGTCTGCGTGAAGCAAATCCCAGATCCGGAGACACCGGCCGCATCGTTTAAAGTCGACGAAGCGGCAAAGAAGGTCATCCCCGCCCAGGGGATCGCCCCGGTCGTCAACCCCTACGACCCACAGGCCACGGAGGCGGCCCTCCGCCTCAAAGACGCGGACGGCGGTGGCAAAATCACCGTCATCTCGCTCGGCCCCGACACCGCCCGCGATGCCATCAAGCACGCGCTCGCCATGGGAGCCGACGAAGGCGTCCTGATTAGCGACCCGGCCCTCGCCGGCATCGACAACTTCCAGACCGCTGCAGCACTCGCCGCCGCGATCCAGAAGGTCGGCGATGCGGACCTCATCCTCATGGGTCGCGCTGCTGCCGACTGGGACATGGGCGTCGTGCCGGCTGGCGTTGGCCAGCTCCTCGGCCTCCCCGTCGTCACCGTCGCCAAGGCGATCGAAAAGGACGGCGACGGCCTGACCGTGACGCGCGTCCTCGACGACGGCTTTCAGACCGTGAAGGCGCCGCTCCCGGCGGTCGTCTCCGTTTCCAATGAGTTTGGCGAGCCGCGATACCCGCAGCTCCGCCAGATCATGATGGCCGCGAAGAAGACCGTGCAGGTCTGGACCGCCGCCGACCTCGGCATCGACACCGGCTCATCCGTGATGCCACTCGAAGCCCTCTACCAGCCCAAGGTCGAAAGCAACGTCGAAATCATCGAAGGCGACACGCCTGAAGAGAAGGCGCGCAACCTCGCCCAGAAGCTCCGCGCCGCGAAGCTGGTTTAAGAGAGGAAACGATGGCTGGAATTCTCGTTGTTGCTGAAAAGAACGAAGGTGAAATCACCCCCGCCTCCCTTGAACTCCTCGGCGCTGCCCGTCAGCTCGCGGACCAGGGCGGCGGTTCCGTCAGCGTCTTTGTCGCCGGTTCCGCCGACGATGCCAACGCGCTGATTGCACACGGCGCCGATGCCGCGTTCACGAGCGGCGCTCCTGCTGGCTCGCTTGCCGAAGTCCTGCTTCCCGCCGTGGAAGCGGCCGTCTCGCAGTCTGGCGCCGACATCGTCCTCATCTCGATGTCGAGCCTTGGTCGCGACCTCGGTCCTGCGCTTGCTTTCCGCGCGAAGTCAGGCGTTGCCATGGACAGCACGGGTCTCGCCATCGAAGGCGGCAAGCTCCGGGCCACGCGCTCCTGCTATGGCGGCAACGCCCGCGCTGAGCACACCTGGGCCGGCGGACTTCAGATCGCCACCGTCAAGGCAAAGACCTACGACGCCCTCCCCGCTGACGCTGGCCGTAGCGGCTCCGTGGCCGCGATCGACGCCATCGGCGAAGCTCGCATCCAGGTCATCGGTGTTGAAAAGGCAACTGCCGAAGGCGTGAAGCTCGAAGATGCCGAAGTCGTCGTCAGTGGCGGCCGCGGCCTTGGCGACCCTTCCGGCTTCCAGGGTCTCGAGACCCTCGCCTCCACTTTCAAACAGGGCGCCGTCGGCGCATCGCGTGCCGCCTGCGACCTCGGCTGGTATCCGCCCTCTCAGCAGGTCGGCCTCACTGGCAAGGTCGTCTCTCCGAATCTCTATATCGCGGTGGCCATCTCCGGCGCCAGCCAGCACATGGCGGGCATGGGCGGCTCCAAGAACATCGTCGCCATCAACCGCGACGCCGACTGCAACATGGTCAAGGTGTCGCGCTTCGCGATCATCGACGACTACAAGAAGGTCCTCCCGGCCCTGATCGAAGAGATCAAGAAGCTCGGCTGACGTTCCGCACAGTCCACAGAAAAGGGGGCTCCGCAGAGAGCCCCCTTTTCATTTCCTGTTTCGTGCCAGCCCGGGAGTTACGCGCGCGCTGCGGCGACCCGCGCCTGCACGATGTCCAGGATCTCTTCGAATCGGCCCGGCTCTTCCGGGCAATACAGTCGCACCAGTTCGAACCGGCCCTTCCGTAGTTCGATGACGTGGCGGCCCCGATCCACCCGCACCTGCTTCACATCGGGCCAGTTCACACCGTCTGCATCCTCCGCCCCGATGCCAGCCCACGCCTGCCTGCCGCCAATGTTGCCGCGTACCGACTCCCAGGCGGCTATCTCCCTGGCACCCCCGGCGTACCACCTCGCTGGCCGGCGCTGGACCGCTCCGCGTTGGTCCAATGTATGGCTGGCAGGGATGTGATTTCCAGCGGCCACCACCCATGCGGCGAACACCACGACGAGCAGCGCCGCCGTGATGCCCGAGATCACCCCGGCGAGCAGCACCGCTTCCCGCGAAAACGGAGTTCCGAACACAAGCCAGCCGATGACCCAGAACATCAGCGCGAACACCCCCAGCACGATGGCGTCGATGATCAACTTCTCTTTCAGCACGTACGGATTAGGGATGATCCGGATCGACCGCTCCCACGTTATCGCCGATGGGTCCTGTTCTTCCATGTGCCGGATCCTCAGCGCCGCGGCCGGGTGACGGAAGTGCCAACCGGTGCGACATCTGACGGCGAACGGGCGGCTCCGCCCGATTCAGCCTGCCGTGGAGACCCTGACCGAACCGCACGCCGCGACGAATCCGTCAAACAGCGCTCGCGCCGCTTCGCTCACCTCGACGAGCTCTTCCGGGTGCCACTGCACCCCGAGCACGAACTCCCCCAGCGACGGCGCCTCGATCGCCTCGATCAGGCCGTCGGCAGTGCGCGCCACCGGGACCATGTGCTGGCCCAGCGCATGCACCGCCTGGTGGTGCATCGAGTTCACTCCAACAGCACCGGACCCGATGAGGTTCGCCAGCAGCGTCCCCCGACGCACCTCTACCGGATGCGTGACATCGGAGCGCTGGCCGCCGGCCTCCACCTGTTGGTGGCAGATGCTCTGCCCGAATATGTCGGGAACGTGTTGAAACAGCGTCCCGCCCAGCGCCACGTTTAGCACCTGCATGCCCCGGCAAATCGCCAGGACCGGGATGTGCTCTTCCAGCGCCTTCCGCAGCACGATGAACTCGAAGCGGTCACGCCGCGCCGA
The DNA here is from genome assembly GCA_050248655.1 of Dehalococcoidia bacterium. GTDB lineage: Bacteria > Chloroflexota > Dehalococcoidia > Tepidiformales > Tepidiformaceae > JAGQHB01. The sequence goes on along the minus strand of JBFWRY010000001.1, from coordinate 1,686,794 downwards.
GACCCCCAACACCTTCGGGTGCGGGCGCTCGTCGTACCGCGCCGGGTCGACATCGCCGCCCCCGGTGAGCACGAGCCCATCCAGGTTTTCGCACAGTTCGTCCAGTTGCGGCCCGGTGAGATACGGCGGCAACAACACCGGCATGGCGCCGGCCCCCTGCACAGCCTGCACGTACGCGGCATTCAGGGAGATCCGTTCCGGGCTCTTCCCTTCGACCAGCGACGTGGTGATGCCGACGTAGCGCATGGCCCAATCTTACGCGCCGATCACGCTTCCCGCGGGCGCTTGCCCAGCTTCTCCATCACCTGCTCGAAGACCTCGACCGGCTGCGCTCCCACGACCGCGTACTTCTCATCAAGGATGAACGTCGGCACGGCGCTCACGCCAACCTGCCGCGCCCAATCGATGCCTTCGTCCACGCGCTCGCGGTACGTCTCGTCGTCGAGTGCGCTGCGGAGCTCCGCCTCCGGCAACCCGGCTTCGGTCCCGAGCTTCACCACGGCGTCTACCGTGCCGATGTCGGCCAGCTCGTCGAAATACGCTTTGAACAGCCGCTTGTGGAATGCGTCCATCAGCTCCGGGTGGTGCTCTGAAACGAACTCCGCCGCCTGCAGCGAGATGTGCGAGTTCGATGTCCACGTGCGCCCGCGCGTAAAACGAATCCCCAGCTCCTCCGCCCGCACCTCCAGGTGCGACGGCGGGTCGTCCGGCTTCGACATCTGCCGCCGCGGCTTCCCTTCTGGCGGTGTCGATGGGTCGAGGAAGTACGGCGAGAACGTCACGTCCAGGTCGTACTTTGCGCTGAGCTTTTCGACCTCCACGAGGCCGACGTAGCACCAGGGTCAGACGAAGTCCGAGACGATGATGATGGAGGTTCGTTCCGCTGTTTCAGTCATCGTTCAAGCCTAGCACGCCTCGCGCGGCCAACGGCATCAGACGCCCGCCGCTGCACGGATCTGCGCGGCGTGGTCCTTCGCATGGCCGGCCTGTGTCGCCATCAGGCCCTCCACGCTTCCGAAGCGTTCGTGCTTGTTCACCAGGTCCGTCTCGCTCACGTACTTCAGCTTCTTGTTGGTGAGCTCGATGACCTCCGCCAGCGCTGCCGCTGCCTCGCCAGCGTTCGCATAGCTTCGGTTCGCGAACTCGACGCCGGGGTAGCCGCAGGCCGTGCAGATCGCGTTTGTGAAGAACGCCTCGGCTCCGACGACGTGCTCCGCCGTTGCCCGCGCCGACCACGCAGCCTCGCCTTCGCCCGTGCCCGGCTCCTTCTCCCAGTCGCCAGCCTTTGCAGCCTCCAGCGCGGCCGCCAGCGCCTCGCGGGCTTCGGCGATTGCCGCTCTCAGCTCATCCGGTGTTGCCATGTCACATCTCCCCGTGGTGTGTCGGCGCATTCTATCCGGCGGGAAGTCAGCGGCCAGTCGAGTCTCCCGTGCGATGCGCGTACCATTCGTCGCACCATCAGGAGGCTACAGAAATGGCGCTGGAAGACATCAAGAAGATCGGACTGCTCGGCGGCGGCGTGATGGGTGGCGGAATCGCCCAGACGCTCATCCTTGCCGGCTATCCCGTCGTCATCCGGGATCTCAACGACGAAATCAACGACGCCACCCGCGACACCATCTGCGACGGCAAATGGGGCATCAAGCGCGCCGTTGAACGCGGCAAGGTCGGCTTCGATGATGCAACCCGTGCCATGGCCCTCGTGTCCTTTACAACAAAGGCTGAAGACCTCGCCGACTGCGACATCATTATCGAAGCTGTCCCCGAGAGGCTCGAACTGAAGCAGCAGGTCTTCAAGGACCTCGACGCCGTCGCCAAGCCGTCCGCCATCTTCGCCTCGAACACCTCGGGCTTCGCGATTGCCGATCTCGCCCGCGACGTCTCCGAAGCCCGCAAGGCGAACTTCGTCGGCATGCACTACTCGAACCCCGTCCCGACGATGAAGATGCTCGAAGTCATCTACATGCCGGAGACGAGCGAGGACACGACCGAAACGGCGAAGGCCCTCGGCGAAGCCAGCGGCAAGGTCGTCTCCATGGTCAAGGACGCGCCCGGCACCTACGGCTTCCTTCTGAACCGCATCTTCGGCGCGGCCCGCCGCGAAGCCCAGGCCATCGTCGACGCCGGCATCGCCACCCCCGAAGACATCGACAAGGCGATGATGACCGGCCGCAACTGGCCGTCCGGCTTCTTCGGCGCCCGCGGCGGCATCGGCAAGCAGTGGTAGTCGCCCCGCGGTCGTAGTCCATCGGCCGTACGTGGCCCCGCATCCCAACCCTTCTCCCTAGGGAGAAGGGAGTCTGCCGCGATAGGCCTCGCTCGCCGTAGTCGCGGCCGCCCCTGGCTGCGGGCCTCTGAACCAACCCCAGGGCATCGCCCGCTACGTCTCGGACCACGTCCCCGCCTTCGTAGAAGGCCGCCCTACACCTTCGCCCCCGGCCGCCGGAACAGCCCCTCCTGCGCCACCGAAACCACTCGCACGCCCTCCCGCGTGTACATGCTTCCCCACGTCAGCCCGCGCGCCGCCCGCGCCACCGGGCTATCGGTCGTGTAGAGGAGCCAGTCATCGAAGCGCGGCGCGTGGTGCCACCAGATGCTGTGGTCCAGGCTGGCCGTCGCGCCTCCCGGCTGCCACATGCCGAACACCGTCGCGACCGTCGCAATCATCCCGCTGTCGCTGAAATACGCGATCGCCGCCGCGTGCACATTCGGGTCATCGGGCAACTCGCCGACAGGTCGCCCCCACACGGCTCGGTGCGGCAGCCGCTCCTCGATCGGCCTGCGCGACCCGCCCTCCTCGCCGCTGCGGATCTCGATCGGGTTCGTCCACTGGCGCCGCACTCGCTCGCGCTGTTGGTCCGGCCCCGGCGCAATCGTCTGCCACCACTCGGGCTGGCCCTCGGGACCATCGGCCCCGGGCATCTGCTCCTGGTAGCTGAACCCCTCTTCTTCGCTCGTATAGCTGAACGAGGCCTCGAAGATCATGTCCGACCCGTCCTGGTACGCACTCACTCGCCGGCCCGTAAAGTTCCGGCCGTCACGAATTCGCTCCACCCGGTAGGCGATCGGCTTCGCCGGGCGTCCGGCCCGCAGGAAGTACCCGTGCATCGAATGGATCGTCCCTCGCTCGACCGTCCGCCCTGCGGCGATGATCGTTTGCCCAAGGACGATACCGCCGAACAGCCGTCCCTCTTCCTGCTCGGTGATCCCCTCGAACTGGTCTGCGCCGGTTCTCTTCAGGTCGAGGACGCGGAGGAGATGAGCGAGCGAGGGGTTGGATTCGGCCATGAAGTTGCTGTGACACGCCGGATGCCGGCGCGCTCCCTTCGGACGGTGGACTGTTGCTCAGCAATCGTATCGGCGGGTCAGGGCACGTGCGATCGGTACAGCGCGAGTTGCGCCACCCAGTTGCGCTGCAGGTGCGTATCTGGCACGTCCAGCCGCCGCGCCGACGCGATCTCTCGCCACGCTTCCTCCGGGTCCACGCCAAGCAGCACCATCGTCGAGGCCACGATCAGCGGCCCCCGTCCCTGGCTGGCGAAGCAGTGTGCGCCCACGAAACCACCCCGGCGAATACGCGACGCGAGGTCCGTAAACACCGCCACGGCTTCGTCCAGCGGCGGCGTCAACAGGTTCGGAATCGGGAAATGGACAAAGGCGATTCCCGCCGCCGCCGCGGCACCTGCTTCGTCTGCCAGGTGCGCGGTCGCGGCTTCTCGCGGCGGCAGCGCCGAGATCAGCGTATCCACCCCTCCCCGTCGCAGCGTCGCCATGTCGTCCGCCAGCCAGTGCCCGCCGCGTGGACGTTCCACCACCGCCAGCCGCCCGGCGCCCGGGACGGGCACCTCGAATATCTCGCTCACCGTCCTGTCGCCCTCCCCCCGGACGGTATAGTCGCGGCCACACCCGCTGGAGGAAAACCATGCCGACCATCGACATCCTCGCCGCCGGCTATAGCGTCGGGACCAACGTGGGCACCATGGCCTTCTGTTCCGTCATCCTCATCGAAGGCGAGAAGCGTCTTATCTTCGATACCGGCCATGTCGGCCGCCGCACCTACATCGAGACCCAGCTTGCCGCGCGTGGCCTCGGCAGGGATGACATCGACCTCCAGGTCTTGAGCCACGCCCACTGGGACCACATCCAGAACATCGACATGTTCGCCGCACCCGTCCTCCTCCATCCGATCGAGCAGCGCTATGCCCGCGACCCGCACGTCAACGACTGGGCGACTCCCAGATGGACCGGCGGCATCCTCGACACCGTGGCGCTCATCGAAGCCGGCGAGGGCTTCGAGGTCATGCCCGGGGTCAAAGTGCTCGAACTGCCGGGCCATTCGCCCGGGGCGATCGGGCTGGAAGTCGAAACCCCGGATGGCGTTTGCCTGGTCGTCGGCGACGCCATCCACAGCGGCAAGGTCGCGCAGCGCGGCCGCAGCCCGCTCGTCTTCTTCGACCAGGAAGCGGCCGACGCCTCCATCCGCCGCTGTGTCCAGACCGGCCACCTCATCTACCCCGGCCACGACAACCCGTTCCGAATCAGGGACGGCGAGATCCAGTACGTGCAGGACTTCCAGCTCACACTCACCAACGTCGCCCCCGATACCCCCGGCCTGAAGTTCATCCCCAACCCGCCGCCGGTCGAACCCTGGGTCATGCCCGGCGCCGAAGACCAACGCGCACGGCTGGGACTCTGACAGCGAAAACAAATCCGTAGTCGCGGCCGCCCCTGGCCGCGGGCCTCTGAACCCGGCCAGGCTATCACCCACGACCTCAACCCCCTCGCCCCGGCAGGGGAGACGGCCGCCCCAGCTATCTCGCCCGGGCCGGGATCGTGATCTCGATGAACCGCCGGACCAGTGCCGCGAACTTGTCCGGCATGTCCAGGTTCGGCGAATGTCCCATCCCGTGCCAGATATGCAGGCCCGTGCCCTTCGGATACTTCGCCCACGTAGCCAGCATTGCCGGCAGCGGGATCAGCGCGTCCTGGTCGCCGCCCGCCAGCAACACTGGCATCGGCAGGTCTTTCACCTTGCTGCCCAGCCGCACCGTGAACATCGACCGCATCGAGCCCCGCAGCCGGCGCTCCGGCGCCGCGTTGATGTCCGCCGTTAACAGGCGCATTTGCTCGTCGCTCGCCCCTGCGCCCGATGCGTCGATTCCGTCGCCGCCACCGCCCCGCGCAAGTTGTTCGCGCCGTGCCGCCATCCGCTGGTCCAGGAACGCCTCGATCTCGTCCGGTTTCATGTCGCGGCCGTCCGGGTCGGCCGGGTCGAGCAGGACCAGTCCTTTCAGCATCGCCGGGTGGTTCACCGCGTACTCGGCCACTGTCGCCCCGCCCAGCGAATGACCCACGAGCGTGAACTTCGTGAACCCCAGCTGCGTCACCAGCTCATGCACGTCGCTCGCGAAGCACTGGATGCTGAAGTCCGCCTCGTCGGGCGGCGCCTCCGATTGCCCGGCGCCACGGTTGTTGATCGCGATCGACCGGTAGCGGTCCGCCGGAAGCGCTTCCTGCACCTTCTGCCAGATCCGGGCCGAGGCCTGGAACCCATGCACGAAGACCACTGTCTCCGGCCCCTGCCCGTGGTCGAAATACTCGAGCTTGACCTTTGAAAGCTGTGCGAACGCCATTGCTACACCCCAATGATTCGATTGCGGGGCGATTCTAGCGCGTCGGAGACGGTCGAGGCCTTTAGCAGCCGAGGTCGCTCCGCTTCAGCGCCACGATCGTGCTCTCGCCGGCGTAGAGCCAAAGGTGTTGCGCGCTCACCCCGAGCAGCTTGGACCCGGTCTGCACGGTGCACGTCACCGCCCCGGTTGCCGGGTCTATTCCTGACGCTGCCGTGTCACCCCCGGCAAACAGTGATCCGTCCTCGCCTGCGACCAGCGTCGGGAACAGCCCGAGGTCGACCTTCGCCGATCCAAGCGGCTTCAGTGTGTCCCGGTGCAGGAGCGTAATCGACACCGTATTGCCGGCCACCGTGCGCAGCGCAAACCCGTTCCCGGTCAATACAACCACCGGTTCGGTCGTCTGCGCCGCCTCCGCCACCTTGGCTGCCTTTGCGTCCAGTAGCAGGAGTCTTTTCGCCGCCGCGTCCCAGAGGAGCGCGCGTTCCGCGTCGCCTGCTACGAGGACCTGGTCGCCGCTCCATTCCGCCAGCACCGCGCCGCTGCCCGTGTCGATTCGCAGCACCCGCTTCGGCTCGCTCGCCATCACCCAGGCCGCTGACGGCCCTCCCAGGATTGGCCCCGCGAGGCTCGTCGCGCTGAGAAGCACCTCCTCCGTCCCGTCGGACTCCCGTCGCACGAGCGTGTCTGGATTGTCCCCAAGGTTGTTGTTGTCGACGGCGAGGACAACGCCTGCCTCCGCGCGCGCGGCGCCGTTGACGCCGTTTGCCTCCGATGTCCGGAACTCCTCGCCGGTGCCCGCGTCGTGACCGAGCAAGAGCCCACCCGCGGCTGTCCACGCAGTCTCACCGGTGAGCGCGAACGCCTTGGGATGGCCCGTGGTGGCCCGGTAGCTCACACGCGCCACGGCCCTTGGCTCGCCATTCACCTTCACGAAACCACTGCCGTTCGCCGATGTCTCCACGCTGCCGCCGCTGCCCGAAGCCCGGCAGGTTGCAGTTGCCTCGCCTTCGCTGCGCACGGGCAGCTTGAGCCCACTGATCGCGCACGACACCGACCCGGTGAGCCCGCCGTTCGTGACGTCCACGGAAACAGCCCATTCGCCGTCTACGGCCGTCTCCAACTCCCACGGCAGCGTCACGGCCTCGGTGAACTCGCCGGCCGGCGTCCGGTACTGGACGGTCGCTTCCGTCGCGTCACCGTCCGCGCGCAGGATGATCGCTGTCTCTCCGCCGCCGCCTCCGCAGGCGGCCAGGAGCATGCAGGCGCCGATCGCGGCAATCGACGCTGTCCGGGTCACGACCCACTGGCTCCCGCCGCGTGCTTGGCCGCGATTCGCCCATACACGGCCCCACGGATCACGGACGAAGCGCCCGGGTAGTTGTAATAGAAGATCTCGCCCATAGGCTCGCCGGCCGCGAAGAGCCCTTCCATCACCTGTCCACGCGTGTCGATCACCCGGGCCGACGTGTCGCACTTCAGCCCGCCGAACGTGAACGTAATCCCGCCGGTCACGGGGATCGCCACGTACGGCGGCTCGTCCAGCGGCAGCGCCCAATTGCTTTTCGGCGGCGTAATCCCGGCGGCCCGTTTTCCGTCGAGCCGATCCAGGTCGTAGATGCCCGGCTGTACCGCCGCATTGAAGCTCTCGATCGTCTCCACGAGGTTCGCTTCCGGCACTTCGATCCGCCGCGCAAGGTCTTCCACCGTTTCCGCCAGCACTGGCGGTCCGACCGGCCGCCATGCTCGCGCGAACTCCTCCCGCTGGTACGCCTTCTGGTCGAACAGGCACCACGCCTCTCCGCCCGCCACCTCCACGATGTGCTTGGAGAACTTCACGTACGTGTGGTCGCGGAAATCCTCGCCCTCGTCCAGGAATCGGCGTCCATCGTGGTTCACGAAGATGCCCATCTGGTAGTTGTAGAGCGCCGTCACCCCGCATTCGATCCGGGGCGAACGCGCGTCCAACACGGCGGAGTGGTAATCGCCCCACTGTCCCGCTGGCGCTGCGCCCGCCGCCATCGCCATGTTCAGCCCGTCGCCCGTGTTGTAGCGGCTGCCGCGCAAAATGAGCGAATCCGCATAGCGCCCAAGGTAGCGCACCCGCATCTCGACGTTCGCCTGGAACCCGCCGCAGGCGAGGATCACGCCGCCCGTCCCGAACACGTCCACCACACCCTCGGGCGAATGCGCGCGCACGCCGCGGATCCTCCGTGAATCATCCACGATGAGCTCGGTCGCCGCCGTCTCATAGCTCACGGCCCCGCCGAGACCCTCCAGCCGCCGGTGAAGCAGGTCTACCAGCCCGGCGCCGCCAGACTTCGGACTGCGCCGGTATCCTGCCGTATGCGGGTAGCCCTGCTCCCATTCCAGCCCGAGTTCAGTCAGCCAGTCAGCCGTCTGCCGGGCGTTATCGCAGAGCGTGCGGATCAGATCTTCGTTCGCTCGCCCACGCGAGATGCGCATCAGGTCGTTGAACATGTCGTCGGCGCTGTAGTCGCGGGGTCCGAATTCGTCCGCCTCGTGCGGGAACCTCATCTGCGCGTCCGCGAAGCGCGTGTTGCCGCCACGCTGCTCCCGCGGCGCTTTGTCGAGGAGCACCACGCTCGCCCCCGCCTCGCGAGCGGTCACCGCTGCCGAGAGGCCGGCGACGCCTCCACCGACCACGACGACGTCGAACGTGTACTGGGCTATCGCCCCCGCTGAACCGAATGGCACTGGCATGCCGCCAGTATACGGAGCGTCTGGTTCCCAGAGACTGGCCGGACACGTCCTTGTTGCAAGACGTAACGCTTGCGCCCCGTCAAAGGTTGGCGATCTGGCGCTCCGCACTCCATAACGCGCTTCCGTGTCGCGATCCCCGCCGATACAGTCACTTTCCGTTGGAGGCGGGGTGAACTGGAGTTTCGTGGTGGGGTAGTGGTGTCGAGCCTCCCCTGCCGCCCTGCCGGCTCAGGTCCCTTTCGGGGGTAGAGAGGCGGTCCGCCCGTTTCGACGGTCGCATCGCTTCTCCCGGAGGCCTGGGGGCCCGCCTGTTCCGGCTCGTGGTTATCCGGGTTGCGCGCCAACCCGCTGGCCAGGTTCCAGGGCTGCGTTTCCAACGCATTGGGGCGTCCTCGCAAGGGGGCGCCCCTTTCTTTTTCGGCCGCGCACCTCGGGGCACAGCCGCCACAGCAGAACGCCCCGCAGGTGAGCGGGGCGTATTGTTCGACCGGGCCTGGGCGAGTCCCCCTACCGCTTTCGCGCGATCACGTCCTTCGCCGCCTGCACCATCCGCGCCGGCGTCAGTTCAAAGTAATCCAGCAGTTCGTCCCACTTGCCGCTGGTGCCGTAGCGGTCCACTCCCACGAATCCCATCGGCAGCGGGTTCGTCTCTGCCAGCAGCCGCGCGATCGCGCTCCCGAGCCCGCCGTGCGTCTGGTGCTCCTCTGCCGCCACAATCGCCCCGGTCTCTGCGGCGGCACTGAGGATCGCCTCCCGGTCCAGCGGCTTAATGGTCGCGACGTTCAGCACCCGCGCCGAAATGCCCTCGGCCTCCAACAGCTTCGCGGCTTCGAGCGCCACGCCGACCATCACGCCGCACGCGGCCAGCGTGACGTCGCTGCCCGTTCGCAGCATGTCCGCCTTGCCGATTTCAAAGCGGTAACTGTCGTCGTAGATCCTTGCGATCTTCGGCCGTCCCGTGCGCACGTACGCCGGGCCGGGCGTCTTCCCCACTGCAACGATTGCCTGCAGGGCTTCGCCGTAGTCCGCCGGCACGATTACGTCGAACGGGATCAGCGACGTCGCCAGCGAGATGTCCTCGATCGCCTGCGCGCTCATCCCGTCTTCTCCGACGGTGACCCCGCCATGGCTGGCGACGCACTTCACGGCGAGTCCGCCCTTTGGCTGTGCCACCGCTGTCCGCAACTGGTCATAACAACGGCCCGGGAGAAACACGGCGAAGCTCGCGACGAACGCCGTCTTGCCCGCGGCCGCCAGCCCGGCAGCGATGCCGACCATGTTCTGTTCCGCCACGCCGACCGTCATCCAACGCGTGGGGTACTTCTTCCCAAAGTCGTGCCCGCCCGTTGAAGCGGAGAGGTCCGCGTCGATCGCGACGACATCAACTCCCTCTTCCACGAGCTTGATCAGCGCCGCCGGATAGGCTTCGCGTGTTGCTGCTGCTGGCAGGTCGGTCACAGCCCGGCCTCGATTTCCGACAGCGCCTGGATGAGCTGTTCGCTCGTCGGCGCTTTGCCGTGGAAGCTCGGGTTGTTCTCCATGTAGCTCACGCCGCGCCCCTTGGTCGTATAGGCGACGACGCAGCGCGGCCGGTCGTCGGCCTGCTCCGCTTCGCCCAACGCCGCATCGACGGATCCCATGTCATGGCCGTCGCATTCGAGGACCTTCCACCCGAATCCGCGGAACATCGCCGCCGGGTCCGTCTTCATGATCTCATCGGCGAATCCGTCGTTCTGGATCCCGTTCCGGTCGACCATCGCGATAATCCGGTCGCCCATGCCGAAGTGCGGCACGGCCATAGCCGATTCCCAGACCTCGCCCTCGTTCAGTTCGCCGTCGCCCATCAGCACCCAGCAGCGGTAGTCGCGATTATCCAGCCGCCCGGCCACCGCATGTCCAATTGCAAACGCGAGTCCCTGCCCGAGCGATCCGCTCGACATCTCCACGCCCGGCACGCCCTGCATGGAAGGGTGCCCCTGCAGGGGACTGCCGAGCGAGCGGAATCCGCTCAGCAACTCTTCGCTGAAGTAGCCGCGCTCCGAAAGCAACGAATAGAGGAACGGCGTCGCGTGGCCCTTCGATAGGATGAAGCGGTCGCGGTCCGGCCAGAGCGGTTCGGCCGGGTTGCAGCGCAGGTGGTTCCAGAAGAGCGAAACGCCGAGTTCCACCGCCGACAACGATCCGCCGGGGTGGCCGCTTTGCGCGGCCGCCACCATCTTCACGATATTGGCACGGACGCGTTTTGCCGTTTCCTTCAGTTCGTCGACGGAGAGCCGGGTAGTTGCCGCGGTAGCCATGGGACGGGCAGTGTACCGGTTCGCACCGCTAGATGCGCCGGATCGCGGTACGGGCATTACCCTGCCGCCGCCCCCATCGCCAGGGCCGCCTTGCCAAACCGATCCAGCAGCACCTTTTCGCGGTATTCGAAGATGCCGCGCACCCTTGCCGCCACCACTAGCGCGTTCACGATGTCGCCGACCGGCCCGAACGGCAGGCGGTAACTCACGATGTCCGTCATCTCCACGCCGCTGTCGACGGCGCGAAAATGGTGCTCGTGGTGCCACATCGCATACGGCCCGGAGCGCTGCTCGTCGACGAAGAACTCGCGGTCCTGCACGTGCGTGATCTCCGTCACCCAGTTCACCGGGATACCGAACATCGGCCGCACCGTGTAGGCGATGATCATCCCCGGGTACATCTTCGCCGCCGGTTCCGTCTTGATGACGAAGCCCATGTCTGGCGGCGTAATCGTCGCCAGGTTCCGCGGATCCGAAAAGAACGCCCACGCCTCATCAAGAGAGAGGGGCACGAACGATGTCGTCTTCAGCTGGTGCAGTGCCATGTATCGAGCGTAGCTCCCCGGCCGCCTACGGAGCGGCAGGATTTGGTAACCCTGCACCGTTCCGTTCGCAGGAATAGAATCCGTCCATTGTCGTTCCCGGAGGCGCCTCGTGAAGGTTGGCTTACACGTCCCCCAGGTTGGTCCCTCGGCCACGCCGGAGGTCGCCGGCTCCTTCGCCCGCGCAGCCGAAGCAGCCGGATTCGATAGCCTTTGGGTGTTCGACCACATCGTCCTCGCGAAGGAGCAAGGCTCCGCATACCCATACTCTCCCGACGGCCGTCTCGGCTTCAACCCGCAGAGTGATTTTCTCGAACCGCTCACCCTCCTCACCTATCTTTCCGGCGTCACGTCGGCGATCCACCTTGGCACCAGCGTCCTGGTGGTTCCCATGCGCCAGCCCGTCCAGCTCGCCAAGACACTCGCTTCCATGGACCGCCTCAGTGGCGGCCGCATCATCCTCGGTGCGGGCGTCGGCTGGTGGAAAGAAGAGTTCGAAGTCCTGGGCCGCCCCTTCGAACATCGCGGCGCACGCATGGCCGAATGCCTGCGCCTCATGCAGGCCCTCTGGCGGGACGAATGGGTCGACTTCCGCGGCGAGTTCTACCAGTGCGTCGATTGGACATCGAACCCCAAACCCGCTGCCGGGAAAGTCCCCACATGGCTGGGCGGCGAGAGCGCGGGCCAACTCCGTCGTGCGGGCCGGCTCGCCGATGGCTGGCTTGCCAGCCGCAAGAGCCTCCCATCGATCGATTCGGATTTCGCGATCGTTCGCGCCGCTGCCGAAAAGGCGGGCCGCGACGCCGGTGCTCTCACGCTCGCAATGGACGGCGCTGGCATGATCGCGTCAACCGGGATGCGGGAGACTGCCGAGCGTCTCGCCCAATTCGCATCACGCGGGATCCACCACGTCATCTGCGGCGTCAATCCACGTGAAATTGCCGGCGCCGCGGAGATCATGGCCCAGTTCGGCGCCGAACACCTTCCGTCGCTGCGCGCACTCTAGCCCGCGAACACAGATCCTCGTGGCCATGCCTGCGTTGCTATCGGTTACCCGGCCCGCCAAATCACAGGACTTCCACAGCGTTTCGCCAGCCTCGCGTGGTCGAATGGGCGGATGAACCAACGCGCTGCACGCGAACTGCTTGAGCCGGCAGCCTCCTTGCGCGGAGACGGCGCCCTTCGCCGGGTGCTGACGTTCGCCGCGATCGGCTCGGCGAGCACAGCCGCCTTCGCCCTGCTCTACGCTGCGCTCCGCGAGGTGGCTCCGCCGCTGGTTGCCAACGCGCTCGCACTCGTGCTGACCATGGGGACGAACTTCCTCGCGAATCGCCGGTACACCTTCCAGGTGCGGGGTGGCTCGCTCCTCACGCACGCGATCCAATACGTCGTCGCTTACGGGCTTGGCCTCGGCGGGTCGACCCTGGCGCTGGCTATCGGGCTCGCGATCGCGCAAGACCCTGGACGCATCTCCGAGACAGGCATCGCGCTCGCCGCCGGGCTCGTGGCGACGGTCACTCGTTACGTACTGCTCTCTGTCTGGGTGTTCCGCACTCCAAACCTCATGCCGCATGTCGTTCCCGAGGTGCCGCAATGACCCAGAGCTTGCCCCTCGCTGCCCCGGTAGCGCGCATCGCGCGTATCCGTACCGCATTGATGACGAGGCCCTCTGAGCGAATCCTGGCGATCGCTTCGTTCGTCACGGTTGTCGGCGTTGCCTTCGGCCTCTACGCATGGAACCTGGGCGATAACGGCTGGGGCAACACGTACTACGCTGCCGCCGTCCGCTCGATGACCGTCTCCTGGAAGAACTTCTTTTTCGGCGCATTCGACCCCGGAGGGTTCATCACGGTCGATAAGCCGCCCGTGTTCCTCTGGATCGGCGCTCTCTCGGCCCGCATCTTCGGATATTCGTCGTGGTCGATCTTGCTTCCCAGCGCCTGCGCCGGCGCCGCGACCGTAGGCATCGTCTGGTGGATCGTTCGCCGCTACTTTGGACTGCTGCCCGCCACCGCTGCCGGCGCCGCCCTTGCGCTCTCGCCCATCAACGTCGCCGTCGACCGCCTCAACCTGCCGGAGCCCTTTTACGTGCTCGCCCTCGTTGGCGCTGTCGCGATGGTGCTCCGCTCGCTCGAATCGAAGCATTGGTGGTGGTGGACCATCGCCGCCGGCGTGCTTGTCGGCATCTCCTTCAACACGAAGATGATGGCCGCATGGATCCCGGGCCCTGCTCTCGCCCTCGCCCTCGTAGTGGGTGACGCAGATAGCTGGCGGCTCAGCGTCCGCCGGGTATCGGGCCGCCTCGCCCTGCTTGCAGCGGCGACCTTCCTTGTGTCCGCTTCCTGGATGCTGGCCGTCGACAACTGGCCCGGCGACCGCCCGTACGTGGGCGGCAGCAATGATGACTCCGTCTACAACCTCATCGTTGATTACAACGGCGTCGGCCGCGTGGACGGTGAAACGGCGCCTCCCGGTGGCGGAGCCCGGCCCGGCGGCGGCGGTGCCCCCGGTGGCGGTAGACCGGGTGCTAACCGCGTGCCTCCCGGTCCCGGCGGCGTGAACCTGCCAGCCACCGGGGCTGGCGGCATCATCGCGGGCAGTCCCGGCCTGACGCGCCTGTTCGATGATGCGAACGGTCCTCAGATCGGCTGGCTGCTGCCCTTCGCACTACTCGGCAGCTTTCTTTGCCTCTGGGTGTGGCGCCGCGACCGCCTGAAGCGGGCCGCTGTTGTCGCCGCGCTCGGTTGGACCGTTCTCTTCGGCCTGGTCTTCTCTTATGCCGAAGGCATCTACCACAGCTACTACACGGCCGCGATGACCCCCGGGGTCGCGATGCTTGTGGGCATGACGGTGGCAGCCGGGGTCGGCCTCTCCCGACGCAACCCGTGGTGGCTCGCGGTTTTTTCGGCGCTCGTGCTCGCCACGGCATTCCTCCAGGTGGATCTCGCCGGACGCTTCCCGGAACACCTCCATGGCGCAGTCCACGTTGCCGTCGCCGTCGCCTTCGTCGGTGTCATAGGGATACTGGCGGCTCAGTGGTCCCGCTGGCGAATGCTCGCAACGCCCGGCCTGGCCGTGGCGGTCGCCGCCCTCCTCGTCATCCCGGGTGCGTGGTCCGGCTACGAGGCCGCCCATAAATCGCTGAATACGACGCTCCCACAGGCCGGGCCGAGAGCGGGCGCCGCCGGCGCCAGCTTCGGCTCTGCGCCCTTCGACAGCGGCGCTGCGTCGCTTGCCGCATGGCTGCAACGCCATGGCGAGCCTGGCGCCCGTTGGGACCTGGCCGTTGCCAGCGCCCAGAGCGCATCGACGCTCATCGCGGAATACGGCCTCTCGGTGATGGCAATTGGCGGCTTCAGCGGACAGGACCCGACGATCGCCGCTTCTGATTTCGCCGCTCTGGTTGAAGCTGGCGAGATCCGGTACGTCGTCACGACTGCTGCTGGCCCGGGCGGTGGCGGCGGTCGCGTCGATGGTGGTGGTGGGCGTCCCGGGGTGGTGCCCGTTCCCGGAGCAGCGCCGTTCCCCGGGACTGCTCCCGCATCGACAGCCGCCGGAAGCTCAGCGGTCTTCGCGGCTGTCCAATCCGTCTGCACCGTCGTTACCGGAAACGACGTGCCAGCTAGCTACGCGGGGGCGTTGTACGACTGCGCGGGCGCCGCCGAAGAGCTTCGCTAGTCACGTCTGCCGGAAGGAGCGCCCACATTTGAGGCGCCCGGTCTCGATGCGCCCTGGACCAGGCTAGTCGAATCCCTCGTCTTCGGTGTCCACCTGGATCGACATCCCGGCCGATTCCGCTTCATCACTTTCATCGGTCCACGAGTCGTTGTCTTCCTCGTCGTCCTCGTCGTCGCCGAGGTCGATGTCGTCGCCGCGCAGCAGGCCGCGCCGCGTGTACGCCCGGAAGTCGCTCCCGCGGGAGTGAGGGAAGCTCACCAACTCGGCCTGTGATGGGTGCTGATACGACTCGCGCAGCATCACTTTCACTTCGCCGGTGGTGGAGATGAGCGCCGCGCTGTAGCGGTTGCCGCCGGCCGCCAACCGGGACAATCGAAGCCCGATCCGGGGCTCCACCATGCCGATGTAGTCGCCGTCCGGCGTCACCACGTTCACGGCGTTCCCCTGCACATCGAGCCCGACCACGTCGCCGGGGTCCAGCCGCGCACTTTGCCTGCTATCCACGGCCTGCAGCGTTGCGACCGCCGCCTTGCCGCTTTCCTGCAGGAACAGCCGCGTGTCGAGCGTTGATCGGGCGCCGCCGCCGGCTGCCTGCTGGCTGGCCAGGCGGTCGAAGTTGCGCTTGGCGATCGTGTTCGTCGGATCGAGTTCCAGCGCCCTTTGATAGGCAGCACGCGCATCTTCGATCTGGTTGATTTCGGAAAGGGCCTTACCCAGCCGGTTCCAGGCGTCTGCGTCATCGCCAAAGAGCTTCAGGACCTCGCGGTTAGCGGCTGCCGCCTCATCCCAGCGGTTGCTGACGGCGAGCTTCACGGCCTGCTCTCCCAGCTGCCGCCGGAGGCGCACCCGTTCCTCGTGGGTCATGGTTTCCGAATTCGAATCGCTGCTCACTGTAGCTCCACCCTGATACGGCGAGCGGACAACGTAGCCCGCCCGATCCATTTGGGCAAAGCAACGTTCGCAGAACCATACAATAGCCGCCACCATGCACCCCGCCCTTGTCGATGCCGCCAACAACACGTGGGATTCGGTTCGCCAACGCTGGACCGCCTACCAGCTGCTGCTGCCCGGTTCTCCCTCCTTCATCTGCCAGGCCCAGGCCTGCGATGCCTACTGCTGCCGCGCCTACAGCGTGCCCCTCGGCGACACTGAAGTAGCCCGGATGGAGCGGGCCAGCACCCTGCCCCGTTCCCGCTTCCTCGAAAGCGAAGACGGCGTCCCGCTCATCCTCCCCCTCGCCCAGCCCTACCTCCTCGCCCGCGCGGAGAACTGCTGCGCACTGTTAGGCCCGGACCTCGGCTGCACCCAGTACGAGGGCCGGCCCGATGCCTGCCGCCTCTATCCCCACTTCGTCCTCGCCTTCGAACCGGGCGAGCAGCCTCGCCGTATCACCGCTGTGCGCGACGTGCGAGCGGCCGTGGCGGCGGCCGCTTCCGGCGAGATGCCGCCCGGGGCCATCCCGCTGCTCGTCGGCCACAGCGAATGCCCGGGGTTCACTGGCCCCCCGCTCGGTAGCGACGCCTGGCGCGACATCCTTGTCTCTACCGCGGCACTCCAGTACCCCGCTGATGTCACGCCCCTGTGACGCCACGCCAGCTGGCCGCGTTCGCTTTCCTTGCCGTTGCCTGGGGGAGCTCCTTTCTTTTTATCCGCGTCCTTGTGACACACGGTCTCACGCCGCTTGGCGTGTCGCTCAGCCGCACGTCGCTGGGCCTGCTTGTCCTCCTCCCCCTGGCCTGGCGGGTACGTCACGCCTTCCCGAAGGATCGCCGGACGTGGGCCATCCTTGCCGCGCTCGGCGCCGTGAACTTTGCTGCCCCTTGGACGTTGTTCGGGCTCGGCGCCAGGTACGTGCCGAGCGGCGTCGGCACCATCGCCAACGCCTCGAATCCCCTCTGGGCAGCGGCCCTGGCGATCCTGTTCGTTCCATCAGAGCGGGTCAGTCCGGCCCGGGTCGCGGGCCTTACGGCCGGGTTCTTCGGCGTCGCCGTCCTCATGCAAGAGAGAGTGGCAGGCTTCGACCGCGAGAGCCTGCTCGGTATCCCACCCATGCTCCTCGCGACGTTCTGCTACGCCGTCAGCGCGCTCGCCATCCGCCGCTGGCTGCCCCATGTCCCCGCGCTCGCCCTCACCGTCGGGCAGGTGGCCTGGGCGACGGTGTTCCTTGCCCCCGCCGCACTCGCCACCCACGCCTTCAACGAGATCGATTTTGGCTGGCGGGAATGGGCGAGTCTCGCCGCGCTCGGCAGCATCGGCTCCGGTCTGGCGGTCGTTGCGTATATGCAGCTCATCCGCGAAATGGGCGCGGTGCGCGCCTCTGTCGTGACCTATCTCATGCCCCCGGTCGGCATCTTCCTCGGATGGCTCCTCCTCAATGAGTCGCTTACCTGGTCGATGGCCGCCGGGTCCACGCTCATCCTGGGCGGCGTCGCCCTCGTCCAGTTCGGGCTGCCATTCCTCGCCGGCGTCCGTCGCTCCGCGCCGGTCGCCCCTCCCGCGCCCTGAGCCCTGTGATACGCTGCCGCCGATGACCCGGTTGCCCGCCGTCCGCCCCGATGTTCGAGCCGTGGCTTCCGCGGTGATCGAAGACCGTCGCACGCTCCACGCCTGGCCCGAACTCTCCTGGAAAGAGACGCAGACGCAGCGCTTCATCCTCGATCAGCTCACCGCCATAGGCCTCGACGATGTCCGTCCGATCGCGAAGACCGGGGCCACCGCCCTTTACCGCGGCAAAGGCCGTGGCTGCGTCGCATGGCGCGCCGACATTGATGCGCTCCCCATTCCCGAGCGCAGCGGCCTCCCCTTCGCATCCCGGAACGAAGGCGTAATGCATGCCTGCGGCCACGACGCGCATGCGGCCATCGCCCTCGGTATCGCCCGCGTCCTCCAGGCCCACCCCCGCGACGACCACGGAAGCGTGAGGTTCATCTTCCAGCCAGCCGAAGAAGCTGCCGGTGGCGCGCCCGCATGCATTGCCGAGGGCGTACTGGAATCGCCCCACGTCTCTCGCGTACTCGGTATGCACATCTCCGCCGACATCCCGGTCGGGATGGTGAACGTCGCACCCGGCCCGTTCTTCGCCATGCCCACCTTCATCACGATTGAGATCGAAGGCCGTGCCGGCCACGGCGCTGCTCCACAGCAGGCGATCGACGCTGTCGTCGTCGCTGCTCACGTCATCACCGCGTTGCAGACGGTCGTCAGCCGATCAGCGCCCCCGTCCGAGCCCGCCGTCCTCACGATCGGCACCGTGCAGGCGGGCTTTCGGAGCAATGTCATCGCCGAGTCCGCCACGCTCACCGGCACCATCCGCAGTTACTCAAACCAGATGAAGGACCACCTCGTCGGCCATGCCCAACAGGTAGTGGCCGGGGTCTGCGCTGCCTTTGGCGCCACCGCACGCTTCGAACACTCCACCAGCTGCCCGCCAGTAGTGAACGACGAAGCCCTCGCTGCCCTCACCGCCGCCGAGGCGAACGCCTACTTTGGGCCCGGTAGCGTCGTCGCCGCGCCCTCCATGGGCGCAGATGACATGGCCGACTTCCTCCAGGCGCGGCCCGGCGTCTACGCCTGGTTCGGAGCCCGCAACGAGAAGAAGGGCATCGCCGGTCGCCACCACGATCCGGGCTTCGTCATCGACGAAGACGCGCTCCCTCACGCCGTCGAATTCGGCCTCCGCATGATTGAGCGCACGCTCGCTCTCTAGCCACCATCCGCTTCCTGCGTCAGGCGTTATTCCAGCAGATCTTCGACGGGAGTATGTTCCGCCGGGGCGCACCAGAATCTGCCCCGGAGACCGTAACCGATCGTGACCACCGCAGAGCTCATTCAGGGCTCCTTCAAGAACGCACACCGCATCCTCCTCCAAACCATCGCCGACACCAGCGAGACGAGTCTGAAGAACGTTCCCGCCGGCGCGAATATCCTGCCCCTCCAGGCCGTCCTCGCCCACCTGGTCACAGCCGAAGACGGGATCGTCAACGGCATGGTTGCCAGGCGCCAGCGGGTCACGACGCCCGCGCTCCTGGAAGGAACGGGCGTACCAGCGCCCACAGCGCCGAACCTCACTGCCGAGTGGGCCGCCTCCATCGACATGAACCTCCCCGCTTTCATCGAATATGCGAAGAAGGTCTTCGCGTCCACCGAAGAAGCGATTGGTTCGCTCACCGACGAGCAGCTCGCGGCCGAGATGGATGGCCCATTCGGCAAACGCACGGTCGCCGCCTACGCGCTCGATCTCGCCCTCTACCACCTCGTCGGCCACTCGGGCGAAATTGCGGCCCTCAAGGGCATCCATGGGCAGAAGGGGCTTCCCTTCTAACCAGGGCAACGCATCGCTGCATAGACGGGCCTCGGTGTCAGCGATGACGCGGAGGCCCGCCAACTCCTCCCGTACACTGCTGCCGTGCCTTCGATCACGCTCACCCGCGCACAGGCCCGCCATCTGCTGCTGGCCTATCACTTCACGGATGCTCCAACACCGGCGGCCGTCTTCGATCGGCTCGGAAGCGTCCAGTACGACCCCCTCAAGCCCGCCGGACGCAACGCCGACCTCGTCTTCCAGGCTCGAGTGCCCGGCTACCGCGTCGATGACTGGGAACACACCGCCTATCGCGACCGCCACGTCTACGACGCCTGGGATAAGCAGGCCTGCCTCGTCCCCGTTACCGACTGGCCGTTCCGCCGCATCTACCACGACTGGTACCGCGAACGCTGGACACCGCGTGTCCTCGGACCCTTCCCCGGCCCCGTCGCCGCCACCCTCCGCGAGCTGCGCGAACGCGGACCGCTCTCGTCGCTGGACTTTGAAGACCAGCAGCATGTCTCCGGCTGGGAAGGCTTCTGGTATGGGCCAAAGCTCGTGAAGCAGGTGCTCCGCGCACTCTGGGATTCCGGCGAAGTCGTGACCACCCGTCGCGACAGCGGCCGGCACGTCTACGACCTCGCCGAGCGCGTCATCCCCGCAGACCTTCACCGCGAGCGCCATTCCGACGACCACGCTCTTGAAGCGCTCGTCCTTCGCCGCCACCAGACTGCGGGGCTGCTGCGGCCCACCGCAGACCCCGCCATGTGGCACCTGCCGCTCGGCCGGATGCCGGACAACGGAAACCTCTGGCCCGCTGCATCACCTGTCCGCCACGACGTCATCCGCCGCCTGGTCGAACAGGGCCGCCTTGTCGAAGTGATGGTCGACCGCCGCCGCTACCACGCCGTGCCTTCAACGCTCGATTGGCTCGATGCCCCGCTCCCCGGGGAGATGCGCTTCGTCGCCCCGCTCGATGCCTTCATGTGGGACCGCACCGCGATCGAAGAACTCTTTGGCTTCGAGTACCGCTGGGAAGTCTACGTGCCCGCCGAAAAGCGCCGCTGGGGCTATTACGTCCTCCCGGTCGTTCACGGCGACCGCATCGTCGCGCGCATCGATTCGCGGCTCGATGGCCACGTCTGGTCCGTCGCATCGTGGCTCTGGGAGCCAGACGCCGTTCGCGGCCCTGCTACGATGGCCGCACTTACCGCCTGCGTCGCGCAATTCAAGGACTACCTCGGCGCGAAAAAGCTGAAGCTCCCGCGCAAGATGGACCCCGACACACGCGGGGCGTTCCGAGCCGGGTTCACGCCACCTGCGCCGCGGGCAGTACGAACGTAAACGTCGTGCCCTCGCCTTGCTGGCTCCTCACGCGGATGTCCCCGCCGTGCGCTTCTACGATCGCTCGCGCAATCGCCAGCCCGAGTCCGCTCCCGCCATGTTCGCGCGACCGTGACTTGTCTCCGCGGTAGAACCGGTCAAACACGTGCGGCAGATCCTCCGGCGGGATCCCTTCGCCCGTGTCGCGCACCGCGATCTCCACGCCCTCTGCCACGCGCGCGGTCTGCAGGATGATGGCGCCGTCATTCGGCGTGTGCCGGATGGCGTTCTGCAGCAGGTTGTAGATCACGCGGCTCAGGCGGTTCGGGTCGGCCAGTACGGTCGTCGCCCCGTCCCCAGGCGTGAACATCAGGCGAATCCCGGCCTTGTCCACCTGCGGCCGGAAGATGTCCACTGCCTCCGCGATCACGTCCTGCACCGGCAGCATCTCCAGTCGAAGGTGAAGCTCACCGCTGTCCAGCGTCGTCAGCTCGAACAGGTCGTCGATCAGCGCCGACAACCGTTCGACTTCCTGGCATGCCCCCGCGAGGTAGCGGGTACGCGTCTCGTCGTCCGTCACCACGCCATCCAGCAGCGCTTCGACGCGAACCCGGATGCTCGCCAGCGGCGTCCGCAGATCGTGTGAAATTGCGGCGAACAGGTCGCGTCGCGATGACTCGACCGCCTGCCGCTGCGCGTCGGCCGCCTCCAGCGCGTCGGCCATGCGGTTGAACTCCCGTGCCAGTTCCGCCAGCTCATCGCGTCCGGCAACCTCGACCCTTGTCCCCAGCTCGCCGCTCGCCAACCGCCGTGCGCCCGCCTCGATCGCCTCGATCCGGCCGCTCAACCCACCGCTCAGCAGCCGCGCTGGCCCCAACGTGATCAGCAGCGCGTACGCCGAAAGAAGGAAGAGCATCTGCAAGTCGTGCGTATTGATGAACATCATCGCCGCCGCAACTGCCAGGTTCGTCACGAGGACCACGAACCCTGTCACCGTCGCCAGCGCGAGCTGCGTCCGCAGCGAGAGGCGCGGCAGCAGCATCTGCATCAGCCGGGCGATTCCAACACCCGTTGCACCAGTGCTCCCAAGCGCGACGAGGAGCCACGCCCGTTCGCTGCCCGACGCATCGGATGTCGCGACGATGGCGAAGACGGCGGCCACTGCCACCGCGAGCAGCGCCAACCACGTCAGCGTCCGTGGGACGCCGGCTTGCCGGACCGTTATGGCTGCCACTTGTAGCCCATCCCCCATACCGTCCGGATGTGCTCGGGGTTGTCCGGGTCGCGCTCCACCTTGGTTCGCAGCCGCCGGATGTGCACCGTTACCGTGCTGGGGTCGCCGTACCAGTCCTCGTCCCAGACCCGTTCGAGCAGCTGTTCCCGCGAATACACCTCCATCGGGTGCGTCACGAAGAACCGCAGCAGGTCGAACTCCCGCGCCGTCAGGTCGACGTCGGCGCCGTGGGCAACCACCGAGCGCGCCCGCGGGTCCAGTGCCACGTCGCCGCTCTCGATTCGCTCGGCGTTGTCGTACTGGCCGTCAAACGAGCGCCGAAGGACGGCCTTCACCCGGGCGACCAGTTCACGCGGGCTGAACGGCTTCGCGAGATAGTCGTCCGCACCGATTTCGAAGCCCGCGATCCGGTCCATCTCGTCGCCCCGCGCCGTCAGCATGATCACCGGCGTGCGGCCGCTCTCACGGATTGAGCGGCAGACATCCATCCCGTTGACCTGCGGAAGCATCAGGTCCAATACCACCAGGTGCGGGCGCGTCCGGGCAAACGCGTCGAGCGCCGCCTTTCCGTCCGCGGCGGTGTGCACCGTATAGCCTTCCCGCTGCAGGTAGCGTTCCACCACCTCCACCACAACCGGTTCGTCATCGACCACCAGGATCCGGGGCGTCTCCATCACCTGATAGTACGTCCACGCGTCGCCCCAATATCTGAAGCGGAAGTTAAGGCCTCCTACCCCGTGAACATCCCCCCGTCCGGGAACAGGATCTCGCCCGTGAAGAAGCTCGATTCGTCGCTCGCCAGGAACAGCGCCGTGTTCGCTACGTCCTCCGCCTCGCCCATCCGCCCCAGCGGCATCGTCGACACCATGTACCGCCGCCGCGCCTCGTCGCTCGATGCCCCCGCCGTCATCGGCGTGTCGATGTAGCCCGGCCCGATCGCGTTCACGCGGATGCCGTATCCGGCCAGCTCGACCGCCAGCACCTTCGTCAGCATCCAAACGCCTGCCTTCGAAACACAGTAGTCCGCGGCCCCCGGCAGTGGCACTTTCGAAGCGGCAGACGAGATGTTGATAATCGACCCCTTGATCCCGCGGTCGACCATCCGCCGGGCGATTGCCCGGTCGCTGTACATCACGCCCGTCAGGTTCACGGCGAGCACCTTCTCCCAGTACTCCACCGGTTTGTTGATGATGAACCCCGCGGTCGCGTTGGCCGGCCCTTCCGCGACCTCGCCGCTGACGTAGCGAGCATTCGAAACGCCCGCCGCCGCCACGAGGATGTCCACGCCGCCGAACGCCGTGATCGCCGCATCCGCCAGCGCCTCGTTCTCGGCAAGCACGCTGGTGTCCGTCTTCACGAACACGGCTTCGCTGCCAGCGGCCCGTACCTCCGCGATCGTCTCCCCTGCGCGTGCCTCCGAAAGGTCCGCGATCACGATGCGTGCCCCCTCGGCCGCAAAACGGACCGCCGACGCCCTGCCGATGCCGCTCGCGCCGCCGGTTATCACCGCCACCTTGCCTTCGAGCCGTCCAGCCATGTCAAACCCTCCCGCCGAATCTGGCCGGTAGTATGCCGCGTGCGATCGTTCGCGTCCGGAGGCATAGGATTTCGGCGTGGCTTCCGAAAGCAAGTCCGCCGTCCTCGCCGCGATGGGTGCCAACGCTGCCATCGCCGTGGGCAAGCTCGTGGGCGGATCGCTCACCGGGAGCGCCTCCATGTTCGCCGAAGCCGGTCACTCCATCGCCGACACCGTCAACCAGGTGTTCCTGCTTGCCGGGCTCAACCTCTCCGACAACCGTGCGAACGAAGAACACCCCCACGGCTACGGCAAAGAGCAGTTCTTCTGGTCGTTCCTTGCCGCTATCTTCATCTTTGTTGCTGGCGCCGCCTTCTCCCTCTACGAAGGCACGCGCACCTTGCTCCACGACGAAACGCACCATCGCGAGACCTTCGAGGTTGCGGTCGCGTTTGGCGTGCTCGGCGCCGCCTTCATCTTCGAATGCTTCTCCATGCTGATAGCTGTGCGGGCGATCAAGGCTGGTGCCCGGCGCAAAGGCTGGGGGTTCGTCCGCTTTCTCCGCGAATCACCGGACGCCACCACCAAGACGGTCTTCTTTGAGGACGGCGCCGCCCTCAACGGGCTCGTCTTCGCGGCGCTGGGCCTCGGCCTTTCCGAGATCACTGGAAACGAGGCGTGGGACGGCATCGCGTCCGTTTCGATCGGCGTGATCCTCGCCATTGTCGCGGTCATCCTTGGCATGCAGGCCCGCCGCTTATTGCTTGGCGCTGCCGCCAGTCCCGAGGTCCGTGCCCACCTGGCCGAAACGATCGCCGCGTTTCCCGAGATCGAACGGACCGTACGCGTCCTCACGATGCAGCTCGGTGCGCACAGCGTCCTCGTCACCGGCGAACTGCAGGTGCGCAGCGACATGACGGTCGACGCGATCGAGGCGTTAATCGTGCGCCTGGACGAAGCTGTCGCGGCTCGCCTTCCCGAAGTCGTCGATACGTTCTGGGAATTGAAACGCGTGAGGGCCTGACTCGTTCCCCGCTACTCCTCTTCGAAGTACCAGCGGTCCAGCTCGCGGGACCACCCGCAAAGCTCCTCCGCCTTGAACCACAGTCCAACCTCGCGCGGCGCGCTGCCGGGCTCTTCGTCGCTCGCGTGGATCAGGTTGCGGCCGGTCATCAGCCCCATGTCTGCGCGGATCGTCCCCGGCACGGCGTCAACAGGGTTCGTCTTGCCGACCGTCTGGCGCACCGCCTTCACCGCGTTCGGCCCCTCGAACACGGCCGCCACAATTGGCGAGCTGCAGATGTACTCCACGAGGCCGTTGTAGAAGCCTTTGCCCTTGTGCTCCGCGTAGTGCTCTTCGGCCAGCGCCTTTGGCACCGCGATCAGCTTCATGCCCACGATTCGCAGGCCGCGCCGCTCCAACCGGGAGATGATTTCGCCGGCGAGCCCGCGCTGCATTGCGTCGGGCTTCACCAGGACCAGTGTCCGCTGCATTTCAACCATGGTGTTTCAGTGCTCCTCGAATGTTGTCGTGTTTCCAGCCACCAGCGGTGTCCGCTTCGGCCTTGAGATGTTCGGTTCACGAAGGTAGTAGGGCGCGACCGCGTCGATCGCCTGGCCTGTTGAGAGCCGCCGTGCCGCGATACGGAGCGCCGCTCCCACTCGTTCGGCCGGAGAAATCTCGCGTCCGCCGATGGCGCTCGCACCTTCGCCCGCAACGACGGCGGCGTCGCCCAGCCCTTCTTCCGTGGCTGTCACAGCTGGCTCCCCCGCAACTCTCTGGATCGCCCACTCGCCTCGCCCGGCGGGGTGGATAGCGTAGATATCCTGTCCGCCGGCTGCTTCCCGGATCGCTTCGAATGTTCCTATCCCGAGCACGGGACGGCCGAGCCCAAGCCCGAGGCTCTGGGCCGTCGCGATGCCAATCCGCAGCCCGGCGTAGCTCCCCGGCCCGGAAACGACCGCGATGGCGTCCACGTCCTGCTTACGGTCGCCGAGTAGTTGCGAGATGAGAGAAATGACCTGCGTCCCCTGCTCGCGGACACCGCCCGCCGCTGCGATCTCGACCGCGTCGTCGGTGTCGTCACTCAGTCCGACGGCCATGACCGAAGGAGAAGCCGTGTCGATGGCGAGGATCATGGTCACGCCGGCTGCAGGACCTCGACGATCGCTTCGCCGCGCTCGCCCCGGGGCATGAACCGCAGTCGCCGCTGCCGCTCCACGTCGCCGTATCGAAGCTCCACGACCAGCCCATCGCCCGGTAGCAATTCCGGACCGCGCTCGGGCCACTCGATGACGAGCACTCCGCGCTCCGCGTAGTCCCAGAGCCCGAGGTCATCGAGTTCCTCGACATCCTCGATCCGGTAGAGGTCCGCGTGAAACAGTGTCTCGCGGCCTTCGTATTCGTTCATCAGGACATAGGAAGGGCTGTTGACGTTGCCCTTGCAGTCCAGGCCCCGCCCGATGCCCTGCGTCAGGCATGTTTTGCCCGTGCCCAGGTCGCCGCTCAGCAGGAGCACGTCCCCCCGCTTCAGGCTGCGGCCGATGCGCTCGCCGAGCGCGCGTGTCTGTTCTTCGTCTGCCGTCAGTACTTCAAGGGCATCAGCCATGCATGCAGTATAGGTTTGGCCCTGTTATGGGGATTCGGAAAGATGGCGGCGTCTCGCCATCGCGATGATTGACCGGAAGGTAAGCCGTTCGTACCTTATTTCACAATCGGATGGGCGGGGGCATCCATCTGGGTAAAACACGAAGAGGGTTGGGATGACGAAATCCAACGTTGACGGGGGAAGGGCCCCTGTGTCCGCCAATCTTGGGCAGCGCATCCGCGCCGCGCGCCGCGACGCCGGCATGAGCCAGGGCCAGCTGGCCACGGCATTGAGCACGACGCAAAGCGCGATCAGCCTGTACGAAGCAGGGCAGCGTTCCGTGGGCATCGACATGCTCCTGAACGTCGCTCGTATCCTCAACCGCCCGCTTCACTACTTTCTTGGTGAAGATGGCGAAATGCTCTACGTCCGCGAAAGCGACATCGCCGAACTCATCGGCGAGCTCGAACGGCACCCCGAGGACCTCCCGGACCTCCTCGCCTACTGGCAGTTCCTCCGCTGGCGGCGCGCCAACACCAACGGCCGCCACTAGCATCCGTCGCACTGGCCCAGAACGCTTGAGAGGCCCCGGTCCAAACGCCGGGGCCTCTCTGGTTATTCCCTCTGGCCCGTTTCCGCGCCCCGCCTTCATACTCGTCGCCCTGGAGGGCAGAACATGCCGACCCGACGGCTTTGCGACCCCACCGATGCCCGCCGGCTTCTGAACCCCGGCCCCGTTGCCATCGTCACCACCACCTGGCGGGCCATGCACAACGCCGCTCCCGTCGCCTGGACCGCACCGCTCTCCATGGAACCGCCGTTCATCGGCATGGCCATTCACCCGCACCGCCATACCGCCGACATGATCCGCTTCAGCCAGGAGTTCGCGATCAATATCCCGGGGCCGGACCTGCTCAAGCAGACGCACTTTCTCGGCACCCTCTCAGGCGTCAACACGAACAAGCTGGAGGCAGCCGGCCTCGAAACCTTCGGCGCCCAGCGGATCGATGCCCCCCTCATCGACGGTTGTCTCGCCTGGATCGAATGCGGCCTCCAGGACGTCATTGCGATGGGTGACCACACCCTATTCGTTGGCCGCGTCATCAAGGTCCAGGCACTGGAAGAGGCCTACGCGCAGCAGTGGCTGCTGAACGAGCGACGCTATTCGCCGCTCACCTACATAGGCGGCGCCAACTACGCGGTGGTTGGCGACCCGCGCGTCGCAACGATTGAAACCGACATCCAGGGCCGTCTGATCGCCGAGAACGCGGCCGAGCGCGAGGAGCGCGAAGAAGAAGAGGCGCGGGAACGTGAACTGCGCGAGGCCGAGGGCGACGAAGGCTTCGAGGAGCTGTCGAAGCGCGATTAGGAGGCTTCGGCCACCGTGAGCCGGTCCATTAATTCTCGCGCGATCTCCACGCGCGAGCGATCGGTAGTTATCCGCTGAGTACCCGCCATTTCCTCCGCCCGGGGCCATTCGAACCTCGCGCGTTGTGCCTCGTACACGTCCCATCCTGCATCCGACCAACGGTCTCCCGCGCCCTGCGCTCGTACGTGCAGCCGCTCCTTCACGACCGGCTCCGGCGCTTCACAGAGGAACTGGCTGAATACGGCACCGTGCATCCGCGCGAGGTCGCGCGCAGTCGTGCGGTCGGCTGCCCGCTGAAACGTCGCATCCGCCACCACGCTGCGGCCAAGCATCAGTGACTCGTTCGCGGCCGCGAGCAGCGCGGCGTAGACCCTGCGGTTCATCTCGTCAGAGTAGAGACCCGTGTCGAGTCCATCGGCTGGATGTTCGTGTTCGCCCAGGCCAGCCAGCCGCTTCCGCGTCTCATCGGCAGAAACAACCTGTGCGCCCAGCAGTCCCGCCAGCAAAGCTGCCGCCGCGCTCTTGCCCGTCCCCGTGAGCCCCATCGTCAGGGTTAGCCGTGGACGCCGCTCGCCCGTCGCGAATCTCCATGCGTGCAGCAGCGAGTGCAGCGCTTTCAGCTTCTGGACCTCCATCCCATCGGCGCCCAGTTCTTGTTCGCTCGCTGCCAGCGCGGCCACCTTCGCCCGCACCAGTGCCCGGTAGCACAGGTACGCCGCCATCAGGCTGTCGGAGGGTCCATCGCCGAGTTCTCGTCCATGCTCTTCCAAGAGCGCTCGCGCCAGGTCCGGGTAGCCCTTTGACTCCAGGTCCATCGCAAGAAACGCGACGTCGAGGGCGATGTCCGCGTATCGGAACTGGTCGTTGAACTCGATGCAGTCGATTACCTCGGTCCGGCCGTCTTCGAGGTAGACATGGTCCATCCGCAGGTCGCCGTGGCCGTCCCGCACCCAGCCCAAGGACTGGCGACCCTGCAATTCGTCCCAGACCCGTGTTTCGAGCCCGGCCAGCGACCTGCCAAGTCGCTCGATGAACGCTGGGACCATCAGGAGGCCGGATGCGGCCGCGATTCCATTCAGGTTGTCGGCCTGGTTTGCGAGGAACGCAGCCGCCGCGTTGAACCCGGGCGGCGCGAGAGGACAGTCGCGGTGAAATGTCGCGATCCGTCTCGCTACCGCCCGTACCTCCTCCTCCCCCGCTTGCCCATCCGCCACCCGCTCTGCGAGCGAATCCCGGTCCGCCAGCCGCCGCATCTTCACAAGCGAATCGACGATCGGCCCGCGTCCGCCGACGCCAACCGATCCGTCGGCCCTTTGCCTTGCCTTTGCCACGCCCAGGTACACCCCCGGCGCCAGCCTGCAGTTCAGGTCCACCTCGCGAGCACACATGCGGGCCCGCTTTCGCGCCGTCGAGTAATCCAGGAATCCGAAGTCCACCGGCTTCTTCAGCTTCCACGCATGCTCCCGCGTAAGGAAGACAACCGAGGCGTGCGTTTGCCGCACCTCCTCGACCCGCTCCTCGGCGGGGAACGCCCCGGGTCTGCACAGCGCAGTGATCAGGTCTTCGAGTTCCACGTGAACAGCGTGCCCCGGCAGGTCGACGGCCGCTACCCCGGGGATGCCGGCGCCGGCTGGCGGATTCAAGGTGGGTTGCTACGATGAGCCCCTGCTGGCGAGGGAGGTCGCCATCCCCGCCTCGCGAGCCCGGTACATCGTGTGGCGCACCAGCATCTGCGCCCCGAAGGAGTGACCCCAATGAGCGAAACGAAGACGGACGTCTCGGAGGCTCCTGCCGCGCCGAAGCTGCTCTCGGGCGGTAACCCGCAGATCCCAAAGGGCGATGGCGACGCCCCCGTCCAGGCCTACATCGCGGCGATGCCCGGCTGGAAGCGTGCGGTCGGTGCGGAACTCGATGCCCTCATCGTCCGGACCGTCCCTGGTGTTCGCAAGGCAGTCCGCTGGAACTCCCCGTTCTACGGGTCCCAAGCAGGGGGATGGTTCGTCTCCTACCACTGCTTTACCAGGTACATCAAGCTCACGTTCTTCGAGGGCGTCTCCCTGGACCCACCGCTGCCGGTCGGGTCCAAAGACCCAAAGGTGCGCTACTTCCACGTCCATGAGGGCGAT
This sequence comes from Dehalococcoidia bacterium, assembly GCA_050248655.1. Lineage (GTDB taxonomy): Bacteria > Chloroflexota > Dehalococcoidia > Tepidiformales > Tepidiformaceae > JAGQHB01. The sequence goes on along the minus strand of JBFWRY010000001.1, from coordinate 1,657,464 downwards.
CGGCTCGACGAGACTCCCCTTGCGGCCTGGCTCAAACAGGCCAGCCAGCTGCCCGGCTGGGACGGGCGCTAGCGGCGATGGCTTCCCCTGCGTCCGCTTGACGCCCGGCTTTCGCTGTGGCGTGCTCCGCGCATGGACCTCTACGACGTCATGCGCACGACCTTCTCCGCCCGGCAGTTCACGGATGCACCGCTGCCCGACGAGGTCCTCGCGCGCATCTTTGAGAATGCGCGTTTCGCTCCAAGCGGCGGTAACCGCCAGGGCAACTATGTCATTGTCGTTCGCGATCAAGCGACGAAAGATGCGATCGGCGAGTGCGCCATCCCCGGGGCAAAGCGCTACACGGCGCAGGCGCAGCGCGGCGAAAACCCGTGGAACTCCATCGTCCCACCAGGGCCCACTGCTGAGGAGATTGCCGCCACTGAGCCGTCGGCCGGGCTCACAGAGCCGGTGCGCCGGGCCCCCGCCGTGCTCGTCGTCTGCGTCGATCTGCGCGTCGTCGCCTCCATCGACCAGGACCTGCGGCGTGTCGGCATCATCAGCGGCGCATCCATCTACCCGTTCACCTGGAACATCCTCCTCGGCCTCCGCAACGAAGGCTTCGGTGGCACGCTCACGACGATGCCAATCGAGCAGGAGCCCCGGCTTCAAGAGATTCTTGGCCTGCCGCCGTATGTCGCCGTCGCGGCCATCATCCCCGCGGGCCAGCCGGTCAAACAGCTCACGAAGCTCCGCCGCAAGCCCGTCTCCGATTTCGCCCGCTGCGAACGCTGGGACGGTGAAGCGTTTGGGTAGCGTTACAGGTCGAGCTTGAACCCTTCGTGGCTTTGCGCGAAGCCGAGCCGCCGGTAGAAGCGGTGTGCATCCGTGCGGCTTTTGTTGCTGGTGAGCTGCAATCGGAAGCAGCCGCGCCTTCTCGCCTCCTCGATCGCGAATCGCATCATCGCCTCGCCGATCCCCTTGCTCCGCATCCTTGCTGCCACATGCACCGACTCCACCTGGGCTCTCCTGCGTCCCCGGTTCGCCAGGTGCGGCGCCGCGAAGAACTGGAAGCAGCCAACAACCTCGCCCTCAAACTCTGCGACGAACACGTCGCCATCGGACGACGCCTTGATCTCGCGAAAGGCGGTCACGTACGACGCCGGCAACGGCGGGCCCGGGTCTTCGTCCGGGACCGCTCCCGGCGCCGTCCCCCCGGAGATCAACTCGATGATGCGCGGCAGATCTGCTTCGACGGCAGGGCGGATGTGGATCTCGGGCATCACGCCCCCTCCCAGTCCCGCGGCATCAGCCGGAACCGCCCTCCCTGCAGTGGCCTCAATACGTCGAAGTGCCGGTAGTCCAACGTCAGGATATCCAGCGTTCGAAATCGCTCGGCCAGGACGACAAGCGAAGCGTCCGTCAGCCCGATGGCCTGGTCGGGGTACCGTTCGACGACCTTGATCGCGGATCTGAGGTCCGAACCATCGAACGTGCAGAACTCGAACGCGTTGCCGGCGAGATCGCGGAGCACCTCGCGGCTGGCCGTCGGGCCGGCCCGTACCATCACCAGGTAGTCCAACTCGCCCACGACGAACGGTGATACAGCAAGTCGCTCCGCCGCACGTTCGAGAAAGGCGCGCACGCTCCCGTGATGGGCATCTTCACGGTTGTAAACGGCCAGCAGCCCGCTCGTATCCGCGATCAGCACTTCAGCGCTCGCCAAAGCCCTCGAGCAGCGCGTCAACGTTCTCCGACCAGTCCGGCTCGCCCTCGAAAAGTCCGAACGTGGGCAGCGGCACAGACGCACCCGAACGCTCGCCCACGTCCCGTGCCACGGCCTCCCGGATCACCTCGGCCTCCGAGCATTTGCGCTCTCTCGCCACCCGTTCGATGGCAGCCTTTAGCTCGGCGGTCAGGTAGATCGTCGTCTTCACCTTCATGGCCATGATGTATGGTACCACATATGGCAGTTCAGATCTTCCGAACCGCCAGCGTCACCCTCACGCCCTCCAGGTCATGCTCTGCCCCGTGGGCATCGGCGGGCGCGGTACCGGCGACCAACTCCGTTGCCAGCGTTTCCGCCCGTACGTACGCATCGTGCACCTTCAGCACGCGGCCTAGTTCGTCAGGCCCGTCGTACCAGGCGGTGATCCGGTCGCTCAGGTCGAAGCCGGCCTCCCGCCGCATTTCTTGCAGCCGCCGCACGATTTCGCGAGCCAGCCCCTCGTCCTCCAGTGCCGGCGTGATCAACGTGGCCACTGCCACGGCATGGCCACCTTCGACCGTCGCCGCGAAACCGTCGCGGTCCACCGTCTCCAGGAGGATGTCCTCAGCTTCGAGGTCGAAGCCCTCGACCGGCACCGTCTCGCCTTTTCGCACGAGGTCGGCAACAGCGGCGGCATGCATCGCCGCAAGGCCCTGGCGGATCGCCGCGACCCCGGCGCCGTACTTGCGCCCCAGCACCGGCAGGTTTGGCTTCACCACGAAGTGCGCGACTTCCGTCTCGTCCGCGATCACGCGGAGTGCCTTCGCGTTCAGTTCTTCCAGCACCAGCGCTTCGTTCCGCGCCAGCGCTGCCGTTTCTGCCGGGTTCCGCAGCTTCACAACGACTTCGGCGACCGGCTGCCGCACCTTGATCTTCGCTTTGGCGCGCGCCGCCCGCCCCATTGAGCAGACCCGCTTCACCAGCCGCGTCTCCGTGTTCAGGCGCGCTTCGATCTTCGATCCATCAGCCTCCGGCCACGCGGCCAGGTGGACGCTCTCCGGCGCATCCGGGTCGATCGAACGCACGAGGTTCTGCCACAGCTCCTCAGCCACGAACGGCGTGAACGGTGCCAGCAGCTTCGAAAGCGTGGTCAGTGCTGTCCACAACGTGTGGTAGGCGCTCTGCTTGTCCTGGTCGCTCTCGGAGACGCCGCGCCAGAACCGCCGCCGGTTGCGCCGCACGTACCAGTTCGAGACGTCGTCCACGAAGTCCTGGATAGCCCGCGCCGCGTCCGTCGGGTCGTAGGCATCCAGCTCGTCGGTCACCTTGCGGATGAGCGCGTTCAGTTCGCTCAGCAGCCACCGGTCGATCTCCGGGATTGCGCCCTCGGGCGCCTTTCGCGGGTCCACGCCGTCGATGTTGGCGTAGCTCACGAAGAACGAGTAGGTGTTCCACAGGGTCAGCAGGAACTGCCGCAACCCTTCTTCCACCAGCCGCGAACTGAACCGCCGTGGCGATCCTGCCGGGCTCGCTGCGTACATGTACCAGCGCGTCGCGTCGGCCCCGTGTTGATCGAGCACGTCCCATGGCACGACGACGTTGCCGACGTGCTTCGACATCTTCCGCCCCTGCTCATCCAGGATGTGCCCCAGGCAGATGACGTTCTTGAAGCTGATGCTGTCCGGCACAGCTTCCGCCGCGTGCAGCGTCGTCGCCTCTGCATGCAGCGTGTAGAACCAGCCACGTGTCTGGTCGATCGCTTCGCAGATGAAGTCCGCAGGAAACGATGCGTGGAATTCGGCATCGTTCTCGAACGGGTAGTGCCACTGCGCGTAGGGCATCGCCCCGCTGTCGAACCACGCGTCTGCCACCTCCGGCACCCGCGCTGCTTCGCCCCCGCATGAATCACAACGCAGGCGGATCTCGTCGATGTACGGGCGGTGGAAGTCGTCCAGCGCTTCCGCCTTCGTGCGGTCCATGGCCTTCTCGACCATCTCCGCCTTCGAGCCAACGCACATCGCCTCGGCGCATGACTCGCACTTCCAGATCGGCAGCGGTGTGCCCCAGTAGCGTTCGCGGCTGAACGCCCAGTCGATGTTGTTCTCCAGCCAGTTGCCGAACCGCCCGTTCTGGATGTGGTCCGGGAACCAGTTGATCCGCTGGTTGCCCTCCAGCAGCGATTCCTTTTGGCGGCGTGTAGCGATATACCAACTCGGCTTGGCGTAATAGAGCAGCGGGTCGTGGCAGCGCCAGCAGAACGGGTACGTGTGCCGGATGATGCCGCGTTTCAGCATCAGCCCGCGCTCTTCGAGGTCGCGCATCACGTCCTCGTCCGCCTTCTTCGCGAACTTCCCGGCACCCGGCAGCCCGTCCGCCATGATCCCGCGGAGGTCGATCGGCTGCGTGAACAGCAGCCCGTGTGTCTTCCCTTCCTCGAAGTCCTCACCGCCAAACGCCGGCGCCGTGTGTACGATCCCGGAGCCATCTTCTAGCGAGACATAATCGGCGGCGATGACCCGGCGGATCCCCTCCGTCATCGCGACGTCGGTCACGCGCTGGAGCCGTCCCTCATCATCGAAGTAACGGACCTCGTGGCCCAACTCCTCGGGCCGGTACAACGGCACGTACTTCAGCCCGATCAGGAAGCTCGCGGGGATCTTCATGATTGCTGGCACGGGCTCGTCCAGCACTTTGTCCGCCAGCGCCGCCGCCATCACCAGCAGGTCGTCGCCGACGGCGTAGATGCCGTATTCCGCATCCGGCTTCACCGCCAGCGCGACATTGCCCGGCAGCGTCCATGGCGTCGTCGTCCAGGCCACGAGGTGCATCTTGTTGTTGAACGGCATCCGCTTCGGGTGACCGCGCTCGAACAGCGCCTCGTCCAGCACCTGGAACTTCACGAACACGCTTGGGTCGGGCGTGTTCTCCTCGTACCCCTGCGACACCTCGTGGTCGCTGAGGCTCGTGCCGCACCGGGCGCAATGCGGCGTGCTCCGGTATTCCTGGTACACCAGCCCTGCGTCCCAAAGGCGCTTCAGGATCCACCAGCACGATTCGATGTAGTCGTTCGAATACGTGACGTACGGGTTCTCGTAGTCGGCCCAGAATCCGATCCGGTCCGAGAGCCGGGTCCACTCGTCGACGTACTTCGTCACGCTTTCTTTGCACTGCGCGTTAAACGCGCCGATGCCGTATGCCTCGATCTCTTGTTTGTTGTTGAGGCCCAGCTGCTTCTCGATCTCCAACTCTACCGGCAGGCCGTGCGTGTCCCAGCCGCCACGCCTCGGCACGCGATATCCGCGCATCGTCTTGTACCGCGGAATCAGGTCCTTGTAGACGCGCGACAGCACGTGATGGATGCCCGGGCGGCCGTTTGCTGTTGGTGGCCCTTCGTAGAATGTGAACTGCCGGTCCGCCGGCCGCTCGTCCACGCTGCGCCGGAAAATGTCGCGATCCTTCCAGAATGCGAGGATCTGCGTCTCCAATTCCGGAAACTTCACGCGTGCGTCTACAGGTCGGAACATTGCCAGCCTCCAGGTTGCATGGTTGCATCGGCATGGGAGACAACCGCAGCCCATGCAGCTTCGTATCCAACAATGAGCATGTACGCACGAACCGGATCCGGCGCCCAAGAAAAAACGCCCATCCCCGGCTATCCAGGGACGAGCGTGCGCGCCCGCGGTACCACCCCGGTTCCCACCGTTCCCGGCGGGCACTTCGTGGGACGCAATCACGCCCCAGCCCCTGCTAACGGTGGGCATCCGTCCGGGTCTACTTGCAGAGCGCCAATCGCCCGCGTTCGGCCGGAGGCTCGGGAGGGATCTTCTCGTCCGTGCAGCCTGCCCCCTCACACCAACCGGGGCTCGCTAATGGCGCACGCCGACGGTACTCGTCTCCGTCATCGCCGTTCATTTCGAATGAAACATCCACACCGCTGGCCTGTCAATCTGCTGGGCTTGCTCGTCGTCGCATTCACCTTCCTCGCCGTCTCCTGCGGCCCCGGCGAAGCGGGTCCACGGCCCCAGCACGCGACCCCCGAGACGCCGACGACGGTTCCCGAATCGCCAACTCCCCTCGCCACGCCGTCGCCCCCTGCGCCGACGGAGTTCCGTGTCGCCTTCATCAACCTGCACAGCCCCCTCGCCGCCGAGGCTGGCAATCCGCTCGCGGGCGAAACCTTTGAAGTCCGGCTTCAGCTGCTCGTCGATGAGCTCCGAAGCTTCGATCCGGATGTTGTCGGCTTCAATGAGGCGTCATGGACCGAGAAGTACGGGAGCGCGACGACATACCTTGCCCGCGAACTGAAGATGGAGCCGGTCTACGCCCGCGCCAACCCCTGGTTCGAAGGCCAAACCCGCGAGCAGAGCGATGCCCTCGTCCGTGAGGCAGGCTTCGAAGAGGGTGAACTCTTCCTCGTCCGAAGCACGCGCTACACCGTCCTCCGCGCGGATGAGCCCTACGCGCTGAAGCCCCTCTCCACCGAAAGCGGCGAGCGCCGCATCGGGCTTCACGTTGTGCTCAAGGGGCCGAAGTCTCTCGGCGAAATCGACCTCTACATCACCCACCTCACGGGCGGCGGTGAGCGTGTGGTGCCGGCCCAGGCTGCTGACTTCGCCGGCTGGGTCGTGGAAACACGAGGGCGTGGCCCCAGTCTCGTCATGGTTGGCCAGAGCGACCCGGCAGTGCCCCCGGCGTACGAGGTCTTTCGGGCGATCGGCCTGCGCGATGTCTTCGGCGGTCAGGATGGCGTGTTCACCTGTTGCCGTGCTGCGGTCGCCAGCGAACAACCTCCGCTCACGGCCCGCACCGATTACCTGATGTACGACCGCTGGCAGTCGGGCTCCGCGACCCTCTTCGGAGACGTGCCAAATACGGTGAACGGCAATGCCATCTACCTGAGTGACCATAACGGCATCATGGTCGTCTTTCCGATACCGCCCGACCGCTCGGGCGCCGTCCCCTGACGTTCCAGCGTCAGCCGCCGATGTGCGACATCTCCACGCGCGGCAGGTCCGCTGTCGCTGCCGTGCGGATCTCCGAGTAGCGGTCATCCCGCACCCGCCAGATCGCAGAAACCGCGTCCTTCAACGCTTCGTCGGACACCCCCGCCCGCAGCAACGTGCGCAGGTCGTGCCCGCGCGTCCCGAACAGGCACGTGAACAAGGACCCTTCCGGCGAAAGCCGGGCACGCGTGCAATCGCCACAGAACGGCTGGCTGATCGACGAGATGAACCCGATTTCGCCGCTCCCGTCCCGGTAACGCCAGCGCTTCGCCACTTCGCCGCGATAGTTCGGCTCTGCCGGCTCAATCGGCAACTCGCCGTCGATGCGCTCCACCATTTCGCCCAACGGCACGACGCGGTCGAGGTTCCACCTATTGCTGTTACCAACGTCCATGAACTCGATGAACCGCAGGATGATCCCTGTCCCCTGGAAGTGGCGCGCGAGGCCTACGATCGTCGCGTCGTTCACTCCCCGCTCGACCACTGCGTTCACCTTGATCGGCCAGAGACCGGCTTCGCGAGCTGCTGCAATCCCATCGAGCACGCGCGCCACGGGCACACCCACGTCATTCATCTTCTGGAAGATCGCGTCGTCGAGTGAGTCGAGGCTGACCGTGATTCGCTGGAGCCCCGCGTCTTTGAGCTGCCGCGCCTGCGCCCGCAGAAGCGCGCCGTTGGTCGTCAGCGTCAGGTCCTGTAACCCGGGGATGGCCGCCAGCTTCTGAATGAGCAGCGGCAGATCGCGCCGCACCAGGGGCTCCCCGCCCGTGATCCGCAGCTTCTCCACGCCGAGTTCCACGAAGACGCGCGCCAGCCGCTCAATCTCTTCGAACGTGAGCAGCGCGTCGCGCTTAAGGAACTGGAAGTCCGCCCCAAAGACTTCCTTCGGCATACAGTACGTGCAGCGGAAGTTGCACCGATCAGTGACCGAGATCCGAAGGTCTCGCAGGGGGCGATTCATGGTGTCGCGGACAGTCATTACCAATTGAGTCTACGGCTACCGCAGTGCCCCCGCCAGCACAACGGTCCTAGCGCTTGGCCGCGCCCGGCGCCGCCTCGTCACTGACACTTCCCGCCGACCACTGGACGAGCAACGCGTCGTACCGCGCCGTGCGCGTCGCCAGCTCTTCGCGGAGCGACGACATCTTCTCCATCTTCTCATCGAGCATCCGGAGTTGGGTCAGCGTCGCTTCCCGAGCCACGCGGATCTTCGCCGCTTTGTCCGCGACATCGGCGTCTTTGCGCCAGCCCGACTTCAGCTGCAGCCGGATCTCGTCCGCATCGAGCATGTCCTTGATGTCCGCGAGCGAGAAGCCCAGCAACTCCTTCAGTTCCTTGATCCGCTCGAGCCGCGCCAGGTCCTCTTCCGAATACAGCCGGAAGCCGCCGTCCATACGCTCCGGGGAGCGCAAAAGACCCTTCTCCTCGTAGTAACGGAGGGTCCGCTGCGTCAGCCCGAGCCGCTCAGCGGCTTCGCCAATCTGGAAGTACGGCTCCTGCGGCCGTTCGTTCTCGTCCATAGTTCCACGCTAGTCTACCTACGTTAACGCGAACGTCAATGTTCGAAGACGGCGAGGTGCATGGGAATTGGGACTGCGGGGTCGAGCCGCGCATCGGCCCGCAATGCGCCGGGCGTCGCGGAAATAGGCAGCACGCCTGCCCAGATGGGGAGCGAATAGTCGGCTTCGTCGTCGATCGGGTCTCCCGCGCGCGATTTCACCGACGCTGATTCGATCAGCATCCGCACCACCGTGGTTGCCTTCAACTCCTGCTCCGTCGGCCGTCGGATCTCTGCCCACCTGCCCGGCACAAGGTGTTCCGATACGGCTTCGAGTGCCGCCAGCTTCTCTGCCTGGTCTTTGATGATCTCGCCCCGCCCGAACAGCACCGCCGACCGGTAGTTCATCGAATGGTGGAAGGCCGACCGCGCGAGCACGAGCCCATCGAGATGCGTCACCGTCACGCAGAGCTCGGAGCCGCCCCCCAGGGCCTTCATCATCCGGCTCGCCGTGGACCCGTGGATAATGAGCGTGTCGTCCAGCCGCGCGTGGATAGTCGGCAGTACGAACGGCTGCCCATCCTGCACAAATCCCACGTGGCAGATCGGCGCCGAATCGACGACCGCGTAGACCACGTCCCGGTCGTACTCCGCGCGCTTCGGCAATCGCTTCACGCGATTTCGTGGCGTCTTCGGGAACTCACTCATGGTTCGCGCTCCATCGCTCGATTCTAGCCCGCTCCGCGGCGGCCGTGGGCAGCCGCCCAGGCGAGAAGCCCGGCCACCGGCATCGCGTTCACAACGTTCCCCGGCTCGACGCCGCACTCCTCGGCCCGGACGCAGCCAAAGGGCTGCCACGCCAGCTGGCCGGGCGCATGTGCATCGCTGTCTATCGCAAACCGGCACCCGGCTGCCACGGCCATCTTGAGCAGCCTGCGCGGCGGGTCGAGCCGCTCCGGACGGGCGTTGATCTCCACCGCCTTGCCGTGGTCCACACAGGCCGCGAACACCGCCCCGGCGTCGAAGTCCGACTCCGGGCGGCCATCGCCCTTTCCGCGCTCGGCGTTGCGCGTCCCCTGCCCAACAAGCCGCCCCGTGCAGTGCCCGAGGATGTCGAGGTGCGGGTTTCGTACGGCCGCCAGCATCCGCGCCGTCATCGCCTCCGCCGGCATCCGCAGCTTGCTGTGCACGCTCCCGACGACCACGTCCAGCTGCGCGAGGACTTCGTCATCCTGGTCCAGTGCCCCGTCGTCGAGGATGTCTACCTCGATGCCCGTCAGGATTCGGAACGGCGCCAGCTCCTCGTTCAGCTTCTCGATCTCCTGCAGCTGCATGCGAAGACGCTCGGTGCTGAGCCCGTGCGCCACCGTCAGCCGCGGCGAGTGGTCCGTCAGCACGATGTATTCGTGGCCGATGTCCCGTGCCGCCTCTGCCATCTCCCGGATCGGGCTGCCGCCATCAGACCAGTCGCTATGAACATGGCAATCTCCGCGCAAGGCTGACCGCAGCCTTCCGCCATCCGGTACCTCGATGGTGGCCTCTGTTGTCTTGTCTTCCAGCCGCTGGAGGTAGGCGGGGCGTTCGCCGGCCACTGCCTCCTCCAGGACCGCTGCAATCGCCGGACCGACCCCCGACAGCTCTCGGAGCGTCCCCGCCGCCGCCCTCGCAGCGATCTCACCGCCGTCCAGTGCTTCAAGGCTGGCAGCTGCCTTCCGGAAAGCCCGGACTCGATAGGTGGGCTCGCCCGCCCGCTCGAGCAGGAACGCGATCCGTCGCAAAACTTCGACCGGCTCCATTCGGGTTGGCCTCGCTAGAACTGCAATTGCACGCGCCGGAATCGTTCCAGGTAGCGCCCGTCTTCCGACTTCCACCGCTCCCGGACGAAGTCCACGAAGTCCTGCCGTCCGCCGAACTGTGTCACGTGAGCGCTCAGCGCGTTGATCTTCTGGTCCACCTCCGCCGAGATATCAACGTCGTAGTTTGGCTGGTTCGTAGTCCAGAGCAGCACCTCTTTGACCTTGTGTGGCTCGATGCCCTCCTCCAGGTGCTCCGGGAAATTCAGGTAGTCGCGCGCCGTCGGATACACCGCGTCCAGTGCGGCCGTCCCGGTCGCCCGGTGGTCCGGGTGATTGATGAAGCTGTCGAGGATGATGATGTCGGCCGGGTCATGCGTTAGCACTGTGTGCGGCTTCAGCACGCGCACCCGGCGCACGATCGCTTCCAAAAGGCCCCGATCGTAGACGAGCTCGCCATCTTCGTTGTCCAGGAAGAACACATCGGCCGCACCCATCCGCCGGCAGGCCTCGCGCTGCTCTTCGCGCCGCAGCGTGATGAGTCGCTCGCGCGACATCGTCCGGTCCTCCGTCCCCTTGGCCCCGTTGGTGCAGACCAGGAAATAGACGGTCCAGCCCTCCGCTGCCCGCTGAGCCGTCCATCCCGCGCAGCCGAAATCAGCGTCGTCGGGATGGGCCGCGATCGCCAGCGCTACCTTTCCTTCATCTGGTTCCGACATCGTTGCCTCCCGCCGCTGCTTCAAATGCGATCGTGTCTGCCCGCCCGCCTCTGCTGCAACCCGGTGGTCAGTACGATGACCGGCCATCCCCATTACACAGTGTTCGGAACAGGGATTGACGATAAGCACATGCGATCGATAAAGTTCGTGCGAACATCCGTTCGGTGGGTGCTATGAAAGAGCTTTCTGGAAAACAGGCCGACATCCTGGAATTTCTTCGCAAATTCCTCGAGGAGAAGGATTACCCCCCGAGCATCCGCGATATCCAGGACGGATGCAGCATCAGTAGCACCTCCGTGGTCGATTACAACCTCCGGAAGCTCGAAGAAAAGGGCCACATCCGGCGCGATCGCGAGATCTCCCGCGGCATAGAGCTGCTCGGCGCCCGCGGCCGGCGTCCCCGCATCCTCGAGATCCCGGTCCTCGGCAGCATCGCCGCCGGTCAGCCCATCCCCGTCCCCTCCAGCGAACGCTGGTCGAACGATTCTGAGGAAACGGTCGCCGTGACCGAAGACATGGTTCGCGGCCGCGAGAACGTCTTCGCCCTCCGGGTCAAAGGCACTTCGATGATCGAAGACCTGATCGACGACGGCGATATCGTCTTTCTGGAACCGGCCCGCTCGGCCTCCAACGGCGATCGCGTGGCCGTCTGGCTCAAGGACCGCGGCGAGGTCACGCTCAAGCGCTTCTACCACGAGGGCGACCGCATCCGCCTCCAGCCTGCAAACAGCACCATGGAGCCCATCTACACCGAGCCCGGCAACGTCGAAATCCAGGGCCGCTTTATCTCTTCCTTCCGACCAAGCTGAGGATCGCCGTCCGCCCCTGTACACTCCCCGCATGTCCGACACGGTGCTGAGCGTCCGTGACCTTTCGGTCCGTTATCGAACGCGCGAAGGTCCGGTCTATGCGACGGAACGCATCTCCTTCGAACTGAAAGCGGGCGAGGTGCTCGCCCTCGTCGGCGAGTCCGGGTGCGGCAAGTCGACTGCGGCGATGTCGGTCTTACGGTTGCTCCCGCCGGAGGCCGAGGTGCTCTCCGGCCAGGTCGCTTTCGATAGCCGGGATCTCCTCGCACTCGAAGACCGTGAGCTGCGCACCATTCGCGGACGGCGAATCTCCACCATCTTCCAGGACCCGATAGCCGGTCTGAACCCCGTCATCACAATCGGTGATCAGGTCGCGGAATCCCTCATGAGCCACCTGCCGCTCAGTAAGAAGGAGGCGCGCATCCGCTCGGTCAACGTCCTCAGGGGAGTCGGCCTCTCTGATCCCGAACGCGTGGCGAAGGCATACCCCTTCCAGCTCTCCGGCGGCATGTGCCAGCGCGTCATGATCGGGATCGCCACCGCCCTGGACCCCGAGGTCATCATCGCCGACGAGCCGACCAGCGCCCTCGATGTCACGGTTCAGGCACAGATCCTCCATCAGCTCGACCAGCTTCGCCGGGACCGTGGCACCAGCATCCTGCTCATCACCCACAACTTCGGCGTCGTCGCACAGGTCGCCGACAACGTCGCCGTCATGTACGCCGGCCACATCATCGAATCCGGCACGGTCGATGAGATGTTGGGCACACCCCTACACCCCTACACCCACGCGCTATTGGCAACGCTCCCCCGGCTCGATAACGCCGGCCGCTCATTGTCCGCCATCTCCGGCGCTCCGCCCGACCTGTCCGAACCCGCCGCCCATTGCCCATTTATCGCTCGCTGTCCCAAGGTCATGAACGTCTGCCGCGCGGAGCCGCCGCCGCCGCTTTCGCTCATCGCCCACGCCGCCCATCCGGTCGCCTGCTACAACCCCATCTGGCAGTCCTGAGGTTCAGCGGCCGCGCGCTGCCGCCATCTCCGCCAGCCGGATGACGAGCAACTCCAGCGCCAGGTCCGAATCGATTTCGTTCTTCTTGCCGTGGTAGTCCGCCTCCACGATGGCTTCCATCGCAGCCGTTGCTCCTGCGACACCGATCCGCCGTGCCCTTGCCATCGCCGCTTGGCGGAGCCCGGGATAGTTGCCCGCCGCGCCGAGCGCCTTGCCGATCTCGGCCTCTCCTGCTCCCGCATCCATCAGCGACGCCACCGTGGCCGTCTGCCGGTACCTCGTTGCCATCTGCGTCAACAGCAGCTGCCCGACGTCGTCCGTCGCGGTCAGCGTGGCCAGGGCGTTCAGCGCGTCCCGCACGTTTCCGTCCTGCATCGCATCCACGAGCACGAACTGGGTTGTCTCCCTCTCGCCTGAGCAGATCTCGTAGACATCGTCGACCGTGACGTCGCGCCCCATGGCGTAGAGAGCCAACTTGTCCAACTCGTTCGCGATTGCCAGGGTGCTTCCATTCGTGATCTGCCCGAGGACCGCCACGGGGTCTGCGTTCCGGCCCACCACCCACTCGTCGCTGTCCCAGTGTTCTCCGGTTGGGCGCGAACTGCGGAACCGGATGCCGCGCGCGGCGCCCTCCTCCCGGATGAAGCGCGCGATCTCGTCCCGCCGCTTCGGCTCCGAGTACACCTCCTCCGCCACACCCTTGATGCCCTTCAGTCGCCGTGCCATCGGGTTTGACCTGCCCACTACCCCGCCGGTAATCACAAGCGAAGTCGATGGCGGGATGCCGGATTCGATCGCGGCAAAGAGCTTGTCGTACTGCGTGAACGTCTTCGGTTCGGGAGGTAGCTCGTCGCCGGTTTCACGTTCCGCCCGTGTCGACTCCCAGCGGTCCAGGAACCGGTCGACAATCACCAGACGCCTGGGCGCCAGGAACGGCGGCGTCATCGCGGCCGCGATGATCTCCTCCGCCTTCGCGTCCTTGCCTTCGATCTGCGTCAGATTCGTCGTCAGCAGGCCCGTCCCACCATCGGCCTCGGCTTTCAAGTCCGCGAGGCGCCGCCGCACCGCCAGCTCATCCCCACCGCGCAGCAACAGGATCATCGCTGAAGTCTACGAGCCCGCTGCCTCAGGAAGCGAGAAAACACTCGCGGATCGCGGCCGCCGTGTCCACGCAACCCTCGACTTCGCCGCAGGACTCGATCGGCGCCTTGCCGTCGATGAACTCGAAGAAGCCTCGCGTGGTCGTCCGCAGCGTGACATCCGGGTGCTCCACCGCATGGCGCCGCGGCTGGATGCGCCCGTCCTGGATGGCGAACGACCAGGTATTGCAGTCGCTGCAATCGGAAATTTCCACCACCATCGAAGCTCGGACGCCTTCCGCCCGGCCTGCATCGAACAGGAACGCCGGGACCACCCGGACGGCGAAGTCGGTCGACACATCCGTCCCCACGGATTCGATCGGGAACGGCCCAAGCTGCTGCCGTCCCCAGTCAAGGAGCGCGAGCAGGATCGGCCGCACGGACCAGCCCTTCTCCGTCAGGGAGTATTCCACCCGCGGCGGCAACCCTTTGAAACGCTCGCGGCCGACAAGGCCCTCCGCCTCCAGCCGCTTCAGCCGGTCCGAAAGGACGTTTGGCGACATCCCCTCGCAGCTCTGCAGGATGTCCGAGTACCGGGTTAGTCCTGCCATCAGGTCGCGGAGGATCAGCAGCGTCCAGCGATCGCCGAGGATGCTGAGCGTCTGCGCGATAAGGCACGGATGGTTGTAGGCGCGACGAGCGCTGTCGTCTGGAGCCGGCTGCTGAGTCAGGGATGCGGCCGTTTCCGATTTCTTACTCATTCATAGTCACATGGCTATTGACAGGATAGTACCGGGCTCTACACTTCTCCTCACCGGAACTACGAAAAGAATAGTAGCGACGGAACCCGAAGGCTAGCGTATCTACCGCCGGCCAGCGGAGTCAACCTTTGGAGGCTTCATGATGGCTACGAACGTCTCTGAGAAGCCCGTTGCGGGCGAACTCGATCACAAGCACCGCTGGCGCATCGCCGAACCCGATGGCCCCGTCAGCGTTGGAACATGCCGCCTCTGCGGTGCCGAAAAGCAATTCCGTAACTGGCTCTCGGACATGGACTTCATCACCAACGAAGAGCACCGCCAGGCCGCCTGATCGTCGCGCAGGGCCCTGTGCCCCCTCTCCAGCGCAGGGTTCCTCCCCACTGCCGCCGCCATCTCCCCCAATGGATGGCGGCGGCTTCTTGTTTGTCCGTCCTAACCCGTCAGCCGCCCGCGCAACAACGCGTCCGATGCGATGATCGCTTCGCCGCGGGCGATGATTCCGGGTGCAGTCCCTTTCGCGCGGTTCAGCCTCCTGGCAACTTCGTTCACGCTTAGCCCCTCGCGGCGCAGCACCGCGGCCGCCACGGCCCGCGCGTCCCGGACGTTTGCCGTGCGGGATAGCCCCTCCAGGTCTTTCGTCCCAATCGAGAAATGGGCGGCCACTCGTTCGAGCAGCGCGCTCGCGTCGTTGCAGCCCGGGGCGACCAGGTCCACGAAGAGCAGCGCCAGCGCACCGTCCAGCCTGACCGGATCGAGACGCCCCGTTCGCTGCATCCCCACGGCCGAGTTAATCGCACCGGCCAGCACCCGCACCGACGGCGCCGGGAAGAGCGCCAGCCGCGCCAGTGCCCACTCCGGCAGCTCCGTCCCCATCTCCCTCGTCCTCCATTCGGAGAACCGCCGCCGCTCTTCGGAGGTGAACGTCTGTACCTCAACCACCAGGCCTTCTTCCAGCCGCGAGACCAGCCGTTCCGGAAGCCCGAGTTCCTTCGGCGGCAGCTCGGCGCTCACCAGCACCGCACCCTCCCCGGACCGCACCGCATCCAGCGCCGCCGAGAGTTCTTCGACGGACTTCGGCGCCGTGCTGGCGTCTCGCAGGTCGTCAATCACAAGCAGGTCGGCCGTCCGTATATGTTCCTTGAACGCATCGGCGCCGCCGTTGCGGAGGCTCCCGACGAACCCTCCCACGAAATCCGGCCACGAAAGACACACCACCCGGCGGTTCTGCTCTCGCGCTCGCCAGGCAACCGCCTGCAAGAGGTGGGATTTCCCGACCCCCGGCGTCCCATGCACCACGAGCGGTGTCGGCCGCCAGCGCTCGCCGTCGGCGAGTGCCACGGCTGCTTCGAACGCGACCCGGTTCCCTTCGGAAACCTGGTAGCGGGCAAACGTGTATGAGGGCGTCATCCGCCCGAAAACGTCGATCGAGGAGCGGGCCATCGGTGCGGTGGCATCCGGCGGCAGAAGCGCCGGCGACGAATCCGCGGCCGCACGCGGTGCCCAGCACAACCGCAGCGGTTGGCCGAACTGCTCCGCAACCATGCCGGCGACCTCGCCCTCCACCTGCTCACGTAGCCAGTCAGCATGGAACTGCGTCTTCACTTCCACCGTGAGCACGCCGCCGGAGATGCCCAGGGGCCGGGTGTCCTTCAGCCACGTGCGAAACTGCCGCTCAGGCACGATGAACTGTAGCCGTCCGAGGACGGCGTCCCAGTTTCGCGTGAGCTCGCGTGGCGCAGGCATGCCGTGGCCAGGCATGGGCACAGGGACCTCCATGCGAATAGTCGTATGTCTGTAGTTCCAAAATCGATGGGGTCCGTGGCCGGGGGACCCGAGTCCCCGGCTCGTTGGCCGCAGCGAGGTCGCTAAGGTAGTCCCGCCGGGTGCCCCGAGGCAACGCAGTTACGTGAAGCGCAACAGCACCTTCACGGACTTTCATTTCTCGCCCCGGCTTATGTGGGTAGAGCCGCCGCGGCCGCTTGCACCGTTAATGAAAAGGCCACCCGTTATGCGGGTGGCCTCCCCTGGGACACTGCGATCGAGCGTTCTGCTAGGCGCTGATGGCCGCCGGGATTGTCGCCGCGCGGGCCCGTGCCCGCACCAGCTGCGTCTCCAGGCGATCGACTTGCCGCAACGCTTCCAGCTCCATGCGGTGAGCCATCATGGGCTCGGCGGCGATGGATTCTCGTCTACGGGCTTCCATGAGCAGTTCTTCCAGCAAGGTGTGCCTCCTGTGACTTCCTTCCCTGCGTTCGATGTTCGGTCCGGCGTGTAAACGCACGGCGTCCGGCACACACGCTCATGTCACTGGAGGTATAGAGATTTGCGATGGAAACCGCCGAGTGCAGTGCCGCTAGTCGCCCGCTTCAGCTTGCTCTAGCTGGAACGCCGCGTGCAGAGCCCGGATCGCGTCTTCCATTCGCCCCGCGTCGATAATGCACGTCAACCGGATCTCGCTCGTGGTGATCAGCTCGATATTGATGCCGGCGTCGTACAGCGTCCGGAACATCCGTGCCGCATAGCCATGTGCAGTCTGGATTCCGACGCCGACGATGCTCACCTTCGCCAGGCCCGCGTCGGACGACCACCCTGCCGCGCCCACGTCCTCGCAGATCCTCGGCATCAGCGACTCGGCGCGCTTCAGGTCACCGCGGCCCAGGGTGAACGTCATGTCCGTCATGTCCGCTTCGCTGGCGTTTTGGACAATCGTGTCCACGCTCACGCCAGCCTCAGCCAGGGGCTCAAAGATGTTCGCCGCGATGCCCGGCCGGTCCGGCACCTGCCGCACCGTGACCTTCGCGACGTCGCGGTCGTGTGCAATTGCCCGCACTTTGTTGCGTTCTTCCAATTCCGGCTCCCCGTGGATGAGCGTTCCCGCCGCATCCACAAAACTCGATGTCACCAGGATCGGCAAATCGTAGACCGAGGCCAGCTCGACCGCCCTGTTGTGCATCACCTGGCTGCCCTGCGACGCCAACTCCAGCATCTCTTCGTAGGTCAGATCCTTGAGCTGGCGTGCCTCCGGCACGATCCGCGGGTCGGCCGTGAACACACCGGTCACGTCCTTGCAGTTCTCATACCGGTCGGCCTGCAGCGCGATGGCGAGCACGATGCCTGTCAGGTCGCTCGCACCTCGCCCCAGCGTCACGATCTCCATGTCTTCCGTGATGCCCTGGAAGCCCGCGATCACCGGCACCCGCCCCGCGGCCAGCTCCGCCTTTACGCGGTCCGCCCTCACCGACTGGACGCGCCCGGCCTGGTGCTGCGCTCGCGTATAGATCCCGGCCTGCTGGCCCGTCAGGCTGATCGCCTGGTAGCCGAGCGCCTGCAGGGCCATCGCCACCAGGGCGCACGAAACCTGCTCACCCGTTGAAATCAGCATGTCCAGTTCGCGCGGGTGCGGGTCGTCCGTGACCGTAAACGCGAGCTTCAACAGGTCGTCCGTCGTGTCGCCCATCGCCGAGACGACCGCCACAAGCGTGTCACCCGATTCGATGCGAGCCGCAATCCTGCGCGCGACGTGCTGGATGCGCTCCGCCGTCGCGACCGATGAACCGCCGTACTTCTGGACAATGAGCATCGCGCTAAAGGATGGGCCCGCTGTTCATAACGGGCTACGAAACGCACGAACCCACTATTGGATCGGCCACCGGGCGCTTGCTTCGTAGGCATGAGCGATCGCGTGCTGAATCCAGATCTGAGCGACGATCTCGCCCTTGGGCATCTCATAGCCCCCGAGTGTCACCACCTTGGCCAGGTCTCCCTCGTCCAGTGTGGCGGCGAACGCCGCAGACGCGGCGTGCCCCTGGCGAATGGCGCTCACCACGTCCTCCCGGGAAGCCTCGCCGAGCCCTGAGATCGCCTTGCTGTTGCTCGCGGCAATCTGCGCCGAGGGCACGTTCGACAGGATGCCGGCATCCAGCGCCGGGTACATACCCGCGAGCCCGCCCGCAACCGCCGCGATGTGCCGGAACGCGTCGCCGCTGGTCCAGTCGTGGCCCAGCTGGTGGTCCCAGTCTTTGCAGTACTGGGCAGCGGCCGCGGCCCGTTCCCCGGCGAATCGAATGCCCTCGACCAACTCGTTCTTCGAAATCATCAGTTCCCTCCGGCTGGCCCGCGCATGTCAGTCGAAGGCACGCATCGCCGCCATATCAGTGATCGTGATTGCGCCACGGGCCGTTTCGACCATACCGTTTCGCGCGAATTCTCCGAGCGTCTTGTTCACGCTCTCGCGGCTCACGCCGAGCATCGAAGCCAGCTCGCCCTGCGTCGCGCTCAGTCGCAGCGTCCCGTTGTTCAACACCGTCTCAAGGTCGTGAATCGTCGCCAGCGCCAGCAACTGCTTTGCCAGCCGGTGCGCCAGGTCCAGCGAAACCAGGTCCACCAGGGCCTCGTCCATCTTCCGCAGCCTCAGGCTCAGCGTCTCCATGATCGCAAGGGCCGCCGACGGACGGTCCGTCACCCACGCGACGAAGTCGTCCCGCGTGACCGTGAACGTGCGCGTTGCTACCGGTGCGATGGCCGAGGCTGACCGTGGCAGCCCATCGAGCAGCGAGAACTCCCCGAAGCAATCGCCGGGCCCGACGATCGCCACCGTGGCCTCCTCACCGTTCGGTCCCGCCGCCACGATCCGGACGCGCCCATCCACCACGACATGCAGCGCGTCGCCCGGCTCGCCCTGGCCGAAGATCACTGCTCCCGATTTGTAGTTCCGCAACCGTGCTCGCTGTGCGAGCGCTAGCCGGTCTTCCTTCGGTAGTCGTGCGAGGAGCGGCAGCGCTCCAACGTAGTCTTCTGCAACCTTTGTTTCGTTTGGCACCTGTCCCACCTGCTGCGCCGCAGTCTACCCCGCCAGGCTCTTTGGCAAATCGATATCGATGACGCTGTCAGGAATGTGGCGCCGTTCATGGAGCCCTGCCGGCCAACGGCGGTAACGCGGCCACAGCACCATCAGGGTTTATTCGACTTTGGCCGCACCCGGCGCCGTCGCCAGCATCTCGTGCCGCCACCGCTCGACATCGTCCCGTTGCCTGAGCACGACCACGCGCACCCCGGCCGCCTTCGCAGCTCGAAGCTGTGCCCGCGTGCTCGTGCGGTGCTGCCGCCAGTTCGTGATCCCCCACAGCAGTATCGATTCGCGACTCAGAAAGCCCTTGCGGAACGACTCGTGGTTCACGCCCCATAGGACCTCGCGCGTTGCCATTCGCCGCAACGTCCGCCGTACCAGCCGCGGGTAGACCACCCGAAACGGCAACCGCAGCCACACGGCCAGCTCCGCTCGCGGCAACAGCACGTCTCCGACCATCGAGTGGTAGTTCCCGTCTGCCACCCAGCCGCCCGCCGCCTCGTCCAGCGCCTGCCCGAGCCGCTCCCGAAACTCCTCCACCGGGATATCGTTCCAGTCCGGCCGCGAGTGGAAGATCGCGTCCAGCTCGATCAGTGACACACCAAGCGCCGCCGCGACCTCTCTCCCGAGCGTGCTCTTCCCCGAACCGGAAGGCCCGTAGATCACCACCCGGCGCGCCGCACTCACGCTGGCTTCGCCGCCTTCAGCGAGTACATGAGCGGTATGTGCGGCTTCCCGGCCGGCATGTGGTACGTCCCCTCCGGCGTCTTTTCCAGGAACGGCCAGCGCGGGTACAGCGTGTAGTCGAACTCATGCAGGAACTCCAGCCGCAGCCCCTGGGCCAACAGGTTACTGACCACTACCCCGAGCCCGTGTGTCCATTCATGCGACACGTTGTGCTTCGTCGCTGCGCCCAACTCCGCGTACGTTCCCGGCTCGTCCCATACCATCGGCTCGTCGTGGAAATAGTCGTGCATCACCGTCAGGTCGTCGTCGCCAAGCGTCTGGTGCATCGGGTGAAACTCGCTCAGGTACAGGAAACCGCCGGGTTTCACGAGTGCCGCCACGACCTTAGACCAGCCCTCGATATCCGGCAGCCAGTTCAGCGCTCCAAGGCCCGTGTAGACGATATCGAACTGTCGCCCGCCGAGCGCCGCCAGCGCGTCGTAGACATTCGCAGCGACGAACTCCGCCTCGTAGCCCAGCTGTGTCGAAATATCTCGCGCCGCCTCGACCGCCGCTTCGGAGAAGTCGAGGCCCGTGACGCGCGCCCCGCGCGTCGCCCACGAAAGCGTGTCCTGGCCAAAGTGGCACTGGAGGTGCGCCAGCGTCTTACCGCGCACGTCGCCCACCTCCGCTACCTCGAACGGGCGCAGGCGGTCAGGGGACTTCAGGAACCCGGGGACGTCGTAGAACTCGCTGGCCGTGTGGATCGGCACGCGCTCATCCCACTGCGCCTTGTTGAACGCAAACGAATCGGAGTAGTCAGGCATCGAGGCATTGTAGGACCGATCGCTGCCGCGAACCTCGGCCTACACGTCCAGGTTCTGCACGTGCTTCGCGTTCGTCTGGATGAACCGCCGGCGCGGCGCCACGTCATCGCCCATCAGCTCGTAAAAGAGCGTGTCGGCAGCCACCAGGTCCTCGACGTTCACCTGTAGCAGCAGGCGTGACGCCGGGTTCATCGTCGTCTCCCAGAGCTGCTCCGCGTTCATTTCGCCGAGGCCCTTGAAGCGCTGCACGTTCACGTTGCCCTTCTTCGACTTACGGAAGTCCTCAAGCTGGGCATCGCTCCACAGGTACTCGATCGTCTTTCCCTGCTGCGCCCGGTAGAGCGGCGGCTGGGCGATGTAGAGGTTCCCGTTCGAGATCAATTCGCCCATGTTGCGGAAGAAGAACGTCAGCAGCAGCGTCCTGATGTGGGCGCCGTCCACGTCCGCGTCGGTCATGATGATGACCTTTCCGTAACGCAGCTTGCTCGCGTCAAACGTCTCGCGGATGCCGGTGCCCAGCGCCGAGATCATCAGCCGGATCGCCTCGTGGCCCAGCATCTTGTCCGGCCGCGCCTTCTCCACGTTCAGGATCTTGCCGAACAGCGGCAGGATCGCCTGGAAGCGCCGGTCACGTCCCTGCTTCGCCGAACCGCCCGCGCTGTCGCCCTCGACGATATAGAGCTCAGTTTCTTCCGGGTCCCGGCTCGAACAGTCCGCCAGCTTGCCCGGCAACGACCCGCTCTCCAGCGCGCTCTTGCGCTGGACCAGGTCGCGCGCCTTCCGTGCCGCTTCCCTCGCGCGCGAAGCCGTCAGGCA
Source organism: Dehalococcoidia bacterium (assembly GCA_050248655.1). GTDB lineage: Bacteria > Chloroflexota > Dehalococcoidia > Tepidiformales > Tepidiformaceae > JAGQHB01. Next base: position 1,635,948 of record JBFWRY010000001.1, on the reverse strand, counting down.
CTTCTCGACGATTCGCTTGCCATCGGACGGGTTCTCTTCCAGGTGCAGCGTCAGGGTCTCGGTGACCATGCTCTGCACCTGCGCCGCGACCTCAGGATTCCCGAGCCGCGTCTTCGTCTGGCCTTCGAACTGCGGTTCGCCCAGCTTTACCGAGACCACCGCCACGAGACCCTCGCGCACATCGTCGCCGCTCAGGTTCGGGTCGTTGTCCTTCAGCGCCTTGATCTGGCGCGCGTACTTGTTGATGACGCTCGTCAGCGCCGTCCGGAATCCGGTCAGGTGGCTCCCGCCGTCGATCGTGTTGATCGAGTTCGCGAACGTGTACACGGCTTCGCTGTAGCTGTCGTTGTACTGGATCGCCACCTCGACCGCGTTGCCATCGACTTCGCGGTCGGCGTAAATCGGGTCGTTCAACACGTCGCGCCCATGATTCAGGTGGCGGACAAAGCTCTTGATGCCGCCCTCGAAGTAATAGTTCGCTTCCCGCCCGTCCCGCTCGTCGAACAGGTGGAACCACACGCCCTTCGTCAGGTAGGCGTACGTCCGCAGGCGATCGACTTCTATCTTGAAGTCGAAGTCCACGCTTTCGAAGATCGAAGCGTCCGGCTTGAAGCTGACCGTCGTCCCGGGCTGGCGACCCTTCGGTAGCGGGAACGGCTTCAGATCGTCCTGCGGATGCCCCTTCTTGTATTCCTGCCGGTAAATCTTGCCGGTGTGGGAAGAACCCTGCGCCTCCGGGTCAGGCACCACCTCGACCCACATGTGCTCAGCAAGCGCGTTCACCACGCTCGCGCCAACGCCGTGGAGGCCGCCCGACACCTTGTAGCCGCCGCCGCCGAACTTGCCGCCCGCGTGCAGGACCGTCATCACGGTCTCAACCGCGGTCTTGCCTGTCTGCTTCTGGATGTCGACCGGGATGCCGCGGCCGTTATCCGTGACCGTGCACCAGCCGTTGGCGTGAATGATTACTTCGACGCGGTCGCAATACCCCGCCATCGCTTCGTCGACTGCGTTGTCGACCAGTTCCTTGATCAGGTGGTGCAGACCAGACTTGTCGGTCGTCCCGATGTACATCCCGGGGCGCCGGCGGACTGCTTCGAGCCCTTCCAGCACCTGGATGTTCTCGGCGGTGTAGGAGGTCGATGGAGTCGAAACTGGAGCTGTTGCCATGCGTGCGTTTCACCAGCTCGCGCGCCCTGCCGGGGAGTATCGGAATCGCGCGAGTGCCTTATCAGTTTAGCACGCGGGCCCTCCCGAAGCGAACTTTTCGAAGCACAAACCGCCGTCGGCTGAACCTGAGCCAGCCCTCGCCCGGCTGCCGCGCCCGTGCCCTCCCACCTTGACGCCCGCCCCCTCGCCCGTACGCTTCCCCCATGCCCGCGTCCGCCCTCGCCGATGTCGTGGTCCTCGAATTCGCCAGCGGCGTGGCCGGCCCATTCGTCGGCCGGCTCCTCGCCGATCTCGGCGCCCAGGTCATCAAGGTGGAGCCACCGGACGGCGACCCCTTCCGTGCCGAGCCGCCCCTGCACGGGGGTGAGAGCGCCTTCTTCAACTATCTGAACGCCGGGAAGCTTGGTGTCGTCGCGACCGCTGTAGGCGATTCGCTTCCGTTTCTGGTCGCCCACGCGGACATCGTCCTCCACGACTTCCACGATCCACTCGCGGCTCAGTTCGAGGCCGCTATCCGCTCCGCGAACGCGCACGCCGTCGTCGTCTCGCTCACGCCCTACGGCCGCACGGGCGAACGGTCCGCCTGGCATACATCAGAGCTCACCGAGTACGCGACCAGCGGATTCGGCTATATTGCCGGGGATCCGGCCCGCGAACCGCTGACGCTCCCCGGCCACCAGGTTGCCTTCCATGCTGGTCTGCACGCGGCCAACGCCGCCCTCGCTGCCCTCTGGCACGCGCGCAACACGGCCGAAGGCCAGTGCATTGAGGTCTCCCACCAGGAGGCCGTCCTCAGTGACCACGCCTGGTTCGTCACAAGCTGGACTCACCAGGGAATCAATCAGAAGCGCGCCGGCAGCCTCTTCGTACCCTGCGCCGATGGCTTCGTGTTCCTCTTCAACCTCGCACCCTACCCGAACCTCTTCATCCTCATGGAGCGCTTCGACCTCCTGGAGGACGAGAGCCTGCAGGTCCCGCAGAACTGGTGGGCGCGCTTCCCGGAGGTGATGGCGGCCTTTGCCGAATGGGCCGCGACCCGCACAAAGCAAGAGATCTACCACGCCTGCCAGGAACTGCGCATCGCTGCCAGCCCCGTCAACACCATGGCCGATGTGGCAGCGAATCCGCAGCTCCTCGCCCGCGACTGGTTCGGCTCCGTCAGCGTCGGTGGCGAGCAATTCCAGTCGCCCGGTGTCCCCTGGAAGCTCAGCGGCACCCCGTTCATCCAGCCAGGCCCTGCACCCCGCCTCGGCGAACATACCGACGTGGTCCGCTCACCTGCGTTCGCGTGGGCGAACGCGGAGGTCACGCACGGCGCGGCGACGCCCGATCCTGCGTCAGGCCCCCTCGCAGGATTGCGCGTTATCGAAGTCACCGCGAACTGGGCCGGCCCTGCTGCCGGCCGCCCCTTCGCCGACCTCGGCGCCGATGTGATCAAGATCGAACTCGCCACAAAGCCGGCTACGCGCGCCCTCGCCTGGGTCAACGCCGACACCGCCTGGCCGCAGCACTACAACCGCTCCGGCTACTTCAACAAGCTCAACCGCAACAAGCGCGACATCTGCCTCGACCTCTCGAAGCCGGAGGGCAAGGCCCTCTTCCTTCGCCTCGTCGAGGCCTCGGATGTTGTGGTCGAAAACAACGCTGCCCGTGTCATGGCCAATCTTGGCGTCGCCTACGACACGCTTCGCCAGGCGAACCCTCGCATCGTCATGTGTTCGCTCTCCGGCTACGGCCACACGGGTCCCGAGCGTAACTACGCCGCCTACGGCAGCACGATGGAGACGGTCTCCGGCCTCGCCAGCATCCTCGGCTACGGCCCCGGCGAACACTTCGGTACCGGCAGCTTCTACGCGGACCCCATCACTGGCAGTCAGGCGGCGCTTGCGGCACTGGCCGCCCTTCACGCCCGCCGCCGCTCCGGCAAGGGCCAGTGGATCGACGTTGCCCTCCTCGAAGCGGTCACGCCCTTCTTCGCCGGGCCATTGCTCGAATACACGGTTACCGGCGTTGTCCCCGGGCCGCACGGAAACCGCTCGCTCAGCTCTGCGCCGCAGGGCTACTACCGGTCGGCTGGGGACGACTGCTGGCTCGCGCTCACCGTCCGCAACGATCGCGAGTGGCCGGCGCTCTGCAACGTCATCGGCCGCCCGGACTTCGCCAGCGATGCTTCCCTCGCCACGCTCTTCGGCCGCCGGTCGCGCCACGATGAAATCGATGCCGCGATCACAGCCTGGTCCGAAACCCTCGACCACAACCACGCTGCGAAGCTGCTCCAGGCAGCCGGAGTCCCCGCTGCCCCGGCGATGGCGAACTGGGAAGTCCTTTCCGACAACCACCTCAACTCCCGCGGCTTCATCATCCCCATCCGGCACCCGGAGGCGGGCACCCACCTCTTCTGCGGATTCCCCTACCGCCTCGAAAAGACCCCCGCCCGCATCCACCGCCCGGCACCGATGTTCGCCGAACATAACCGCGAGGTATTCTCGGAACTCCTCGGCCTGGATGAGTCGGAGATCGCCGCCCTCTACGCATCCGGCGTCACGGCCGATGAGCCGGTCTACGCCTCGGGGCCCGGGCTGTGAGCACCGTCATCGTCTTCACCGGCGTCACCCTGCCACCGCTGCCCGCGGGCGTCACCGTCGTCCACTGCGCTGACGCGGCCGAAATGGTCCGGGCCATCCACACCCACCCTGCCGCCGTGCTCCTCAGGGACGGACTTGCCGAGGACGATGCCCTCCTCGTCGCGGCTGCCATCCACGAGTCCGGCGCCACCGTCATCGAAGTGAACGCCCACAGCTGGGACGGCGAATCTCACTCACGCCTCACCGCCACCTGCAAAGGCGTGATCGCCGGGTTCGGCCTCGCCGCCATCCCTCGCGCCCTCGAAGCCCTGGACGCGCTCACTGCCTGAGGCTAGATCACGCCCCGTTCTCGCAATCCCGCCAGCTCCTCCGTGCCGATACCCAGCAGCCCGCCGAAGATCGCCTCGTTGTCCTCGCCCAGCAGCGGCGCAATCGACCGCACGCGTCCCGGCGTTCCCGTTAGCCGCGGCACAATCCCTGGCTGCAGCATGTCGCCGAAGTCGTGGCTGCCCACGTGGATCACCTGTTCGCGTGCGGCGTAGTGCTCATCGTTCACAATGTCTTCCGTGCTGTAGACCTTCGAAGCCGGCACCCCGAACTCGTCGCAAATGCGCTGGCATTCCTCCAGCGTCACGGTCCTGACCCATTCGCCCACGATCTCGTGGATGTCCGCGTAGTTCGCCTGCAGCGTCTTCCTTGGCGTGAATCGCGGGTCTTTTGGCAGCTCCGGCTGGCCAATCGCCTCGCACAACCGCTCGAACACGCGCTGGGTCGTCGCGTTGATGATGATGTAATGCCCGTCCGACGTCTCGAACTGCTCGGCAGGAACGACGCCCGGGAAATAGTTCCCCGATCGCTCCCGCTGCCTGCCGGTCTGGCTGTAGCCCGCCACATGCGCGCCGCTCATTCGCCACACCGCTTCGTAGAGCGCGACGTCGACATCCTGTCCCCTACCCGTGCGCTCCCGCGCCTGCAATGCGGTGACCGCGCCGAACGCGGCGAACACGCCCGCCCCATAGTCCGCGACGAAGTATCCGGGCCGCACCGGCGGCCGGTCTGGCCACCCCGTCAGGTAGGTGAGCCCACCGAATCCCAGCGCCACGCGGTCGAACCCGGCCCGGTCGCGGTAAGGGCCTGTTTGCCCGTACCCGCTCAACCGCACGCAGACGAGGCCCGGGTTCGTTTCTCGCAGCGCGTCCGGGCCGACCCCAAATCGCTCCAGCGTGCCCGGCCGGAAGTTCTCCACCAGCACGTCCGACACATCGCACAGCTTGCGGAAGAGCGCTGCGCCCTCCCTGCTGTGCAGGTCGATCGTGACCGATTTCTGCCCCCGGTTGTCCTGGGCGAACGAGATGTTTCCGCGGTTGGCGTCCCCGGTCCCGGGCTGCTCAACCTTGATGACCTCTGCCCCAAATTCGCCAAGCAACGTCGAGCAGAACGGCGCCGCGAGGATCTGGCCCGCGTTGATCACGCGGACCCCGGTCAATGCTTCAGGGAGGTTCTCGTCCATCCGCGCGATACTACGGTAGTGATGCCCTCGGACACATCGCCGCCAACGTTCTACGAGCGCGTCTACGAGTTCGTGCGTTCTGTTCCCCGTGGCTCAGTGGTCACTTATGGCCAGGTTGCGCTTGAGCTTGGTTCCCCTGCCGCCGCCCGCGCAGTCGGCTATGCGCTCAACGCCCTCCACGGAGACACCGATGTTCCCTGGTGGCGCGTGATCAACGCCCGCGGCGCGATCTCGCTCAAGGGCCGCGGCGCCTCGGCCGACCTCCAGCGCAAGCTACTCGAACGGGAGGGCGTTCAGTTCGCCGCGGACGACACCTGCGACCTCCGCCGCTACCGCTGGTGGCCCGCTTCGGGGGACCCCAGCTCCGGCTAAGGTCGGATTGTATACGCCACAGGTTTGTATACAGTTTGGCCATGTCAGACCTCGACCTCTCCTCTGCAGCCTCAACGTTCGTCCGCACCGGCAGTCTCGACTTTGGCAAGACCGCAGCCGACTATGCCCGGCATCGCGCCGGTTTCCCGCCTGAGCTCTTCGATCGCCTCGTCGCCGGCTTCGGCATCGGCCTCCCCGGTCAGCGCTGTCTCGACCTCGGGACCGGCACCGGCACCGTCGCCCGCCAGCTCGCCCAACGAGGCTGCACCGTCACCGCGCTCGATGTCGCTGAGGCGCTGATGGACCAGGCGCGCCTTCTCGATGCCGAAGCGGGCGTCACCGTCGACTACCGGGTCGCATCCGCCGAGGAGACGGACCTCCCCGCCGCCTCGTTCGACGTCGTCACGGCCGGCCAGTGCTGGCACTGGTTCGACCCAGCGCGGGCAACGGCAGAAGTGCGGCGCGTTCTCGTCCCCGGTGGTCGGCTCGTCATCTGCAGCTTCGACTGGCTGCCCCTCCCCGGAAACGTCGTCGAGGCATCTGAGGCCCTTATCGTCGCGCACAACCCTGCCTGGAAGCTTGCCGGCGGCCTCGGCATCCATCCGCGCTTTGCCCGCGACATTGCCGTTGGCGGCTTTCGCGGTATCGAGACCTTCTCGTTTGACCTCGAAGTCCCGTACTCCCACGAAGCCTGGCGCGGGCGCATCCGTGCGAGCGCTGGCATTTCCGCCAGTCTCAGCCCCGAAGCGGTCGCCGCGTTCGACGCCGAACACGCGGCTATGCTGCGGGAACGGTTCCCCGCGGAACCGCTGCTTGCTTTACATCGCGTCTGGGCGCTCGTCTGTTCTGCAGGCTAGCGGCTGTCGATCAGCAGCCGCAGCCGCCCGGCGACACCGTCGATGTTCCTGTTGAAGTCCCGGTAATCCGATGTGTTTCGCTGCCGGATGGCGTCCAGGCCCCGGTCGACCTGCGCCTGGTAGTCGCCAAGGATCGCTTCCAGCTCGGCCTCGAACGTCTTCGTGCCTTCGTCTGCCTCTTGAGGAGGAGAGAGGTCCAGCATTTCGTCGATCCGGCAACTGGCGCTCGAGGCGTAAATCACGAAGTCGGGCCTGAAGTTCTCACCACGGTAGAACTTGCCGTCCGGATAGGTTAAGCGGAACGCCGCCAGCGAGGTCTCGAGTTCAGCTGCCCCGGCCGTTACTCCCCGGAAGTACTGTCCTGTCGCCGCGCGAGTCGATGTCGGCGCCACTGTCGCGGCCGGTATTGGACAGGGAGGCGGCTCTGGCAGACGGCTCCCGCCCCCGCAGCCAGCTATCACTGCGACGGTAGCAAGGCCCGCCGCCGCCAGGCGCATCAAGACGCCAGGCCCCGCAGGTACTCCGCCGCCGACCGCATGGCGATGCCCCGGTGGCTGATGGCGTCTTTCTCCGCATCGCTTAGCTCCGCTGCCGTCCGCCCATCGCCAATCACGAACAGAGGGTCGTAGCCGAACCCCCGTGCCCCTCGCCGTTCGCGGCCAATGCTCCCTTCGAACGTCCCGCAGAAGAGCTCGACCTGGCCATCGGGCCATGCCACGGCCACGACCGCCTGGTAGCGAGCAGTCCGGGCATCGCCTGGCACAGTCTCGAGTTCGCGCAGCAGCAGGTCGTTGCGGCCCTCGTCGTCCAATCCTTCGCCGCCATACCGCGCCGAGTACACGCCCGGGCGACCGCCCAACGCATCGACCTCGATCCCCGAGTCGTCCGCCAGCGCCAGGCAGTCCCCGGCCTGAGCGTAGGCAGCCGCCTTCTTCGCCGCGTTCGCCGAATACGTCTCGCCATCTTCCACGACGTCCAGCGAGATGCCGGCCTCCGCGGGCGTGACGATCTCGACCGGTGCCTTCGCCAGCAGCCGCCGGAACTCCCGCACTTTCCCCGGGTTCGATGTCGCAAGCAGTAACCGCACGATCCGAAGTCTCCCGTCCGCAACGCCCCCCGGCAAGGGCTGGTATCGTTCGCCGCCAACCACCCGGAGGATCGGCCCATGCGCGCGATGGTGCTCAAAGACAAGCAGCTCAGCATCGAAGAACTACCCGCGCCTCGTCCCGGCCCCGGCGAAGTCCTCGCCCGCGTCCTTGCCTGCGGCATCTGCGGTAGCGACCTCCACGCGGCGCGGTACATGGACGATATGGTGAGCGCCGCCCGCACCTCCCGCCGCCGGAACTGGTACGGCAGCGATATCGACGCAGGCATCGTCATGGGCCACGAGTTCGTCTGCGAGGTCCTCGAACCGGGCGAAGGCGTCGAGGGCTGGGAACCCGGCACGCGTGTCACCTCCATGCCCGTCCTCCTTTCGCCGGGTACGCCCGCCGGGACCCGCAGCATCGGCTACGCCACCGAGATCCCCGGCGCCTATGGAGAGCAGGTCATCCTCTCTGTTCCCCTGCTCCTCCGCGTCCCCGATCACGTCAGCGACATCGTCGCCGCCACCACCGAACCTTGCGCCGTGGGCCTCCACGCCGTCCGCGAATCGCGCATCCAACCTAACGAAAGTGCCCTTGTGATGGGCGCCGGCCCTATCGGCCTCATGACCCTTATCTGGCTGAAAAAGACGGGCGTCCACTACATCGCCGTCAGCGACCCGGCCCCCGAACGCCGCGCCCTCGCCGCCAGCCTCGGCGCCGACGATGTCTTCGACCCCAACGCCGTCGACCTCGCCGAAGTCCTCGACCAGGCGCTCACAAGCCGCCGCAATTCCACACCTCGCGGCGAACTCGGCTACGGCGCCCCGGCGACCAGCCAGGCGCCGGCCGTCGTCTTCGAATGCGTCGGCGTCCCTGGCACGCTCCAGCAGGCAATGCAGCTCGTCACCGTCCGCGGCCGGGTCGTCGTTGTCGGCGTCTGTATGCAGGAAGACCGCATCCGGCCACTCGTCGGCATCAACAAGCAGCTCACGCTCCAGTTCGTCCTCGGCTACACAGCCACAGAGTTCGCAGAAACGCTCCAGGCCTTCATCGACGGCGACGTCGATACAACGCCGCTCGTCACCCGTACCGTTCCACTCGAAGAACTCCCCGCCGCCTTCAGCGCGTTGGCGGACCCGAAGGACTGCAAGGTCGTGGTGGTGCCTTAGACGACGGGCGCCGGGTGCGCCATGGGGATCGCGCCGCCCTCAGTGCCGCTGACGAGATCCTCCGGCCGCACGGGTACAACCTCTCGAACCTCGTCGCAAGGAATGTTCGAACGCCGTGCGTGCTCGAACAGTTGCTCGGCGCTTTCCGCTTCGTAGATGCAGTAGATCTCGCCGCGGTCCCGGTCCCAGTGTGAGACTACCCACCGCATCCCATCGAAATCCATCGCGCAGACCAGCGCCCGGAACCCGGAAGCGTCGATGTCCTCGGGCGTGGCATGCGGCACGCTCCTGCGTACCTGGTAGAGCGCCATTTACTGTCCTTCCAGGCCGGGCCGGCGCTCGCCATCAGTCCCGGGTTCGATCGGCTCCAGCACTCCCTGGATGTCCGATGCCCGCACCCTCAGGGCTCGTTGGCCCGCCAGCCGGCGCGCCGGCAGTTTACCAGTACGTATCCAGGTTCGTACGGTCTGGACATGCACGCCGAGGTATTCTGCTACCTCTTCGGGAGAGTACAGCTTCTCCATCCTGTCTTCGCCACGCTGCCTGCCCCGTGCGTACTCCTCCACCTGCTCCGGGGTCACACCCAGTTCCCCGAACACACGGGATGGGAGTCCTTCACCGCACCGCATCAGGGCAAGGAGAAAGTGGAGCTCGTCCACCCGCCGCTGTCCGCTCTTGCGCAGTTCGTCCATCAGCACCCGCGTAAATCGCACATAGTCTTCGGCGTACACCGGGTAGAAGTCTCCTCCCGGGACGGCGTTCGCGACCGTGGTCCGTTCGACGATGTCTTCGATGACCCGCACGTCGATGGTGACCGGCCCGTAGGAGAAGTATCCGAAGCGCGCCATCCTCCGCAGGTAGGCGAGGAATGCGATATCGATCGTGGCGTCCGAACGATATCGGACGCCGAGCGCGGTCAGATCCCGCTGAAGATCTGCCAGGAACGCCAGGTCGAATTGGCGGTCCTGGCTGATGTCGTCGTGAATCCCCGTCTGCACCTCATCCATGTGCCGACTTTTCCACAGCGCACTCACTCGCGCAACGTTGCGCTGCGCTGAACGCTTGACATGCGATCCAGGCCGCGCGTACAAATGCGCGCAACGTAGTCTAAGGAGATACAACGATGACTGCCCTAACCCTCGAGCGCCCCGTCCTCCCCCAGGATCTCATCGACCGCTGCGGCGACCGCGCCGGCGGGTACGATCGCGAAAACGCCTTCTTCTCCGAAGACTTCGAAGAGCTCCGTGCCGCCGGCTACCTGAAGATGGCGATCCCCAAGGAATTCGGCGGCCTGGGCATGTCGCTTGCCGAGGTCTGCCTCGAACAACGCCGCCTCGCCTACCGGGCGCCAGCCACAGCCCTTGCCACCAACATGCATATCTACTGGACCGGCGTCGCCGCCGACATGCGGCGCATGGGCGACCCATCGCTCGAATGGCTCCTGAAGGAAGCGGCCGCGGGCGAGGTCTTCGCCGCAGGCCACGGCGAACGGGGCAACGACATGCCGCTCTTTCTCTCCACAACCCGCGCGGAGCGCGTCGACGGCGGCTACAAGCTCCAAGGCCACAAGATGTTCGGCAGCCTCAGCCCCGTATGGACCCGCCTCGGCATCCACGCGATGGATTCCATCAGCGACCCTGCGAATCCCCAGGTCATCCACGTCTTCATGCCGCGCGATACCCCGGGCTATCGCATCGAGCCCACGTGGGACACGCTAGGCATGCGCGCCACCCGCAGCGACGACACCATCCTCGAGGGCGCCTTCGTCCCCGATCGGTATGTGGCTCGCAAGCTCCCCGCCGGCACCGCGGACCTCTTCGTCCTCGGTGTGTTCGCCTGGGCGGAGCCAACCTTCGCCAGCATCTACCTCGGCCTCGCCCAGCGTGCGCTGGACCTCGGGCTGGAGGGCGTGAAGAAGCGCTCATCCTTGGCCCTCTCCCGCTCTATGGCCTACCACCCCGAAGTGCAGCACCAGGTGGCAGAAGCGGTCCTCGCCCTCGAAGCTGCTGAACCCCAGGTCGAGCGCGTTGCCCAGGAGTGGTCCGACGGTGTCGACCACGGCGGCAATTGGCCGCTCAAGCTGGTCGCCGCCAAGCACAACGCCGTTGAAGCCGCGAAGAAGGTCGTCGATGCAGCGATGACCATCTCCGGCGGCGCCGGCATGTTCCGCTCAAACGAACTTGAGCGCCTCTATCGTGACGTTCGCTGCGGTGGCTTCCATCCAGCGAACTCGCTCCTTGTCCACGAGCTCGTCGGCAAGATTGCTCTCGGCATCGACCTCGGCGAACAACCCCGCTGGGGCTAGAGTCCCGGCCGCGCTTCCGCCACAATCCTCCCGGCCCACCAGCCCGGGAGGATTCATCACATGCCCACTGTCCACGCCAACGGTATCGATCTCTACTACGAACAGCGCGGCGAGGGGCCCGACCTCCTGCTCATCATGGGCCTCGGCGCACACTCCGGTGCCTGGGCGCTCAACGCTCCGGCCCTGGCAAAACACTTCCGCGTCACTACCTTCGACAACCGCGGTGCCGGGCGCTCGTCGGCCCCGGATGAGCCCTACTCCATGCGCGGCATGGCGGGAGACACGGCTTCCCTCTTGGACGCGCTCGGCATTGCCCGGGCCCATGTTGTCGGCGCCTCGATGGGTGGCATGATCGCGCAAGAACTGGCCATCAACTTCCCGGAAAAGGTCAACCGCCTCGTCATCGCCTGTTCCCGGACTCGCGCCAGTGAGCTTCGCCGCCTTGTCTCCGTCGCGCAGCGTGCTCTCTGGGAAGCCGGCGTGCCGCGCGACTCCATCACCGCCATCCAGCAGCCCTGGGGCTCAACCGGCGCCATCCTCCAGGATGAACAAAAGCCGCTCGACCGTCTCGCGCTCGCAGCGAAGGACCCGCATCCAATCCAGAAGCACGCCTATCTCCGGCAACTCGACGCCACCATGGAGCACGACACCTTCGATCGGTTGCACCAGATCACGGCGCAGACGCTCGTCCTCGTCGGGGGTGAAGATATCCTCACGCCGCCGTTCGAAAGCGCCGAGATCGCACGCCTCATCCCGGGCGCAGAACTGCGCATCCTGCCTCGTGGCGGCCATGGGTTCACCGGCGAATATCCGGATGACTTCAATCGCGCGGTTCGGGAATTCCTGTCGCGCTAACCAGCTGATTTAGTGGTGGGCGCCATGCGCGTCTGGGGCAACATCCCCGAAATCGCCTTCCTTGGCGAACGTCTCGCTGCGCTCGATGCTGATCGGCGCGACCCACTCCGGGTTCGCCGGGAATCCGCCGATGCGCCGCTTGAAGAGATAGAAGACTCCGAGCAGCAGACCGCTCGCAACGATGCCGACGGTCGTCCAGACGGCCACGGGCACAACGTCGACGCCGCTGCCCTCGCCGCCGTGCGCCCCGCCCACGGGCTCGTCTTCCCGCAGCACCGACACGCCGCTCGCAATCGGCAGCACGTCAGCTGCGAACGCGGTCCCCGCCGGTCCGGCGACCGGAAACACGACCGCCGCCAGCAACAGCACCCGCAGTGCAAGGCTCTTCATCCGGGCCAGTCTACGACCGGTCTTGACCGGGTCAAGCGCACGAATCTTCACAATTCACTCGCTTGCAACCGGGCCCCGGGACTGGCAGCATATCCAGCGGGGCTGCGCTGGATGTCGTGTCCGCTCCACACATCCGCCGCCCCCAAAAAGCAAACGAAGGGCACCCTCATGGGTGCCCTTTTTGTTTGTGCGCGCCCGGTTGGCTTCCCGCCCTACCAGCCGAGCGCCCGCGCAATCTCAGTGGCCGTCGGCCCTGCTTTGACCACGTCCGGCCGGTACCGCGCCGCCGCAGTGTCTGGGTCCTTGAGTCCGTTTCCCGTCAGGATCGCGACCGCCCTGCCTCCTCGCGACCGGCCATCGCGGGCCATCTTGAGCAGCCCCGCCACTCCGGCCGCGCTCGCGGGTTCTGCGAAGAGCCCCTCTTTTCGCGCCAACAGCTCGTAGGCTTCGAGGATCTGTTCGTCCGTCACCGCGTCAATCAGCCCTTCGCTCTCGTCGCGGGCCGACGTTGCACCCGTCCAGCTCGCCGGGTTGCCGATCCGAATCGCGGTAGCGACCGTTTCCGGGTGCTCCACCGGGGCGCCCGCGACAATGGGAGCCGCTCCCGCCGCCTGGAAACCGAACATCCGCGGGTGGACCGTTGCGAGGCCCCGCTCGGCGCACTCCACGAAGCCGCGCCAGTACGCCGTGATGTTCCCGGCGTTGCCCACGGGGATCGCCAGGATGTCCGGCGCATCGCCCAGCGCCTCGCAGATTTCGTAGGAAGCAGTCTTCTGTCCCTGGATGCGGTGCGGGTTCACCGAGTTCACCAGCGCCACAGCGCCGCCCTCGCTTAACTCCCTGGCAGCCGCCAGCGCCTCGTCAAAGTTGCCGGCCACCTCGACGATCCTGGTTCCAAACGCGACAGCCTGCGCCAGCTTTCCGGCCGCCACCTTGCCGCCCGGTACCAGCACATAACTTTCGATGCCACACCGCGCGGCGTAGGCCGCCGCGCTTGCGCTCGTGTTGCCGGTGCTCGCGCACATCACGGCCTGCGCTCCTGCCTCCACCGCTTTGGCGACGGCGACGACCATCCCGCGGTCCTTGAACGAACCCGTGGGATTGCACATCTCAAGCTTGAACCACAGCTCGTCGAGCCCGCAGAGGCTTTCCAGCGCGGCCGACCGGACCAGCGGTGTATCGCCCTCGCCAAGGGTCAGTGGCGGCGTCGCATCCGTCACAGGCAGCACGTGGCCCCACTGCTGAAGCACGCCGCCGCCACGCCCGCTCATGGCTCCTCCGGTGGACGGAAGGCGTGAAACTTCGTTTCTCTCAGCTCCTGCTGCATCACTTCGATCTGCTTCCGCCGGTGTTTTTCCTGCATCTGGTTGTATCTGGCGAACTCGTCGCGCACATGGTCGACCACCTCGGCGATATCCCGCCGGATGCCAGCGACCCTCTCGCCGAGGCCAGCATGGCGGCCTTCTACGAGCGTGATCTCACCCCGGACTTTATCCACCTCCGTGAGCACCCGGTCCGCGATCTCCTCCGTCGTGGCGACACGTGATTCCAGCCGGGTGTGCTGGTCGCGCCATGCACCCACCTGGTCCAGCACCTCCTGCCGTAGCGACCGCTCCTGGGCGAACGAAGCCACCGTCCGCTCCGTGCGTTGCACCATCTCACCCACCACCTGTAGCCGTTCGAACACGACCGCAAAACGGTCTTCGAGGCCCTGGAATACGACCGTTTTCACGCGTTCTTCCAGGTCCCGGTGAACTTCGATGCTGCGGTCCAGCCGCAGGCCGAACTGTGCCACGCGGTCTTCCACTTCTCGTTGCCGCTCGACGATCGTCGCCGCGGCCTGGGTGACCTGCGCCATCTGTGCCTGCACCTGCGCAACACTGGCCGCGATCACCCCCAGCTGTGCCGTTGCCGCCTCGATGCGCCGCATCGCGTCTGCGCGCTCTTCGCGGTCGTGCACCGCTTCTGCCTGGAGCAGCCGCAAGGCGTTGTCGACTGCCGCCTTGTTCGTCGTCACCTGGTGCCGGATGTGCTCGGCCGATTCAGCGAGCTGTTCCGTCCGTTGCGGCAGTCCCCGGAACGGCGTGAACTTCGGGTCAACCGCCCGCAGTTCACGTTGGTTCAGCTCAAGCTGTTCGCTCAGGTCGTAAATGTGGCGCTGGAGCTGGTCCAGGTGCGTAACGATCTTCGTCTGCTCGTCCCGGCTCGCTCGGGCTTCCTGTTCGAGCCAGACGAGCGCGTCGTCGATGCCGCGGCGTACGTCGTTCACCACGATCAGCCTTCCACGCGCAGGAAGCTGCCGATATTCGAAACCACCGGCATGGCGTTGATCTCTTCAAGCGCTGCCTTGATCTCCGTCTCCCGGGCCCGGTGCGTCATGATCACCAGTTCGGCCGTTCCACGTTCGGCGTCGGCTTCTTTTTGGATCACCGCCGCGATGCTCACGTTGTGCTCGCCCAGCGCCGTCGCGATCCGCGCCAGCACGCCCGGCCGGTCGCTCACCCGCACGCGCACGCAGTACCGCGTCTCCAACGCCTCCGGGCCGAGCACGGGAACGTCCGAATCCGGGCCCCAGTACTTTCGCTCCCGCGCGCCCAGCACGATCGCATGTGCCAGGTCCAATAGGTCTGCGACAACGGCGCTGCTCGTTGGTTCCGCCCCGGCGCCCCGCCCCTGGAAGAGCACGGTGCCGGTGAGGTCGCCTTCGACCTGGACCGCGTTGTAGACGCCGTCCACCTTCGCCATTGGCTCTGCCTGTGGGATGTAGACCGGGGCCACGCGCGCCGTGATCCCGCCCGGCACACGTTCTGCAATCGC
Source organism: Dehalococcoidia bacterium (assembly GCA_050248655.1). GTDB lineage: Bacteria > Chloroflexota > Dehalococcoidia > Tepidiformales > Tepidiformaceae > JAGQHB01. Next base: position 1,620,833 of record JBFWRY010000001.1, on the reverse strand, counting down.
GAGCAGCTTGATCACATAGCCGAGCTCGGCCGCGTTTCGGAAGTCCGCCACATCGAGCCCGCTAATCCCCTCCACGGTGATGTCCCCGGGGCGCACCCGCGTCCGGAACCCAAGGCTCGCCATGATTGCCAGCTTGTAGGCCGCGTCGAACCCTTCCACATCGTTCGTCGGGTCGGGTTCCGCGTAGCCAAGTTCCTGCGCCGCCTGCAGCGCAGCTGCGTACGTGGTCCCTTCGCTCGCCATGCTCGTCAGGATGTAGTTCGTCGTCCCGTTGATGATCGCGCGGATCGAGTCGATACGGTTCGCCAGCAGGTCCCGCCGCAGCGGCGCGATGAGCGGGATCCCGCCTCCCACGCTCGCCTCGAACATGATGTCGAGGCCGCGGTCGTGCGCCAGCTCGAGCAGTTCAGGCCCGCTCTTCGCCATCAGCTCTTTGTTTGCTGTGACGACGTGCTTCCCGGCCTCTATCGCCTTGCGGATCCAGGTGCCGGCCGGCTCCTCACCACCCACTACCTCCACCACAACGTCGACCAGCGGGTCGTTTATCACTTCGTCAACGTCCGTCGTCAGCAACGGCGGTGGCAGCCCGACGGTCCTGGGTTTCGATAGGTCGCGTACCGCTGCGCGGCGAACGACCAGTTCGGCGCCGACCTGCCGTGCGAAGTACTCCCGCCGCTCCATCAGCGCACGCGCTACGCCGCCGCCGACTGTCCCGAGTCCGATGAGGCCGACGCCGATTTCGCGTTTCATGTTCCCGGCTACCCGAGGCTCTCTGCAGGGATGTCGATGTGGTCGATCGCCCAATTCAGGTCCGAAGCGCTCAGGTCTCGCTTGATCTTCGACTGGGATCGCAGCTCTTCTTTGCGGGCGTCAATCTGCGCATCGAAGCGCGCCGTCGCGATCTGCGTCAGCTGGGCCGGGCTGTAGTCCCGCTCCTCAATTTCCTCGATCCGGAATATCCACCAGTTCGTTTCAACCTGTACAGGCCCAACAAGGTCGCCCTCGCCCTTGCCTTCGATCGCCTTGCGGACGCTTTCCGGGAACAGTTCAGCGGGTTCGGGCTGCAGAACCCCGTCCTGCTGGCGCGTTTCGAGGTCCAGCGATTCGACCTGGGCGATTACTCCCATGTCTTCTCCGGCTCGGATGCGCTCCAGCAGATCGTTCGCCGTGTCTTCCCCGGAAGTGAGGATGACCCGGACCGTGTACTGCTCGCCCTTCGTCCCGAGCGTGGTCTCCACCTGTTCCTTTAGCTTGGTGTCCGCCAGCTCCGCCTGCTTCAGGCGGCGGTAGGCATTGTCGTCCAACCCCAGCGTCCGCAGTTGCGCACGGTAGAGCGCATCGAACGAAGAACCGGTGCCCCCGACGGGGACGCCGAGCTGTCCGGCGATGAATTCGCGCACGGCCGTGTCGCTCAGGTCGACGCCCTGTTGCCGCGCGAGGTCGACGGTGATCGCCTCGCGTTCCAGGTTGTTCAGCAGGTTCTCTTCGAGGACAGCGAGCGACGCGCCGCTGTTTTGATTCTGGGCGACATAAGGGCCAAGACGGTCCGTGTAATAACGGAGAGTGAATTCTTCGTCCGCCACCCTCAGGATGACCTTGTTGGGCACGCCCACCCGGGAGTCATAAACCCGGTACGCGAACACGCCGACGACCACAAGCAGCAGCACGACGGCGAGGCCCAGCAGGCCCAGCCGTGATGCCCTCTCGTCGAAGCCGAGACGCGACTGCTTGTCAGCAGCAGCGCGTTCGCGCCGCTTCGGGATCGCCGTCGTCCGTTCGCGCCGCGCCATCCTTAGCCGCGGAGCTGGTAGATGCCCGTCTGCCGGACATGCTCGAGCGTATACGGCAGCAGCGCCAGGTGACGCGCCCGCTTCACGGCGGTCGCAACGAGCCGCTGGTGCTTCATGCACGTGCCCGTCTTGCGCCGCGGCTCAATCTTTCCGCGCTCGCTGATGTACATCCGCAGCCGGCCAAGGTCCTTGTAGTCCAGGCCGTCCATGTGGTCTGCGCAGAACCGGCAAACCTTGCGTCGGCCACCGCCGAAGCGACGAGCCGGGCGCCCGCCTGGTCCTGAACGCGGCCCTCCCGAGGATTGTGAATCGCTGCCCATAGTGTGTGTTTCCTTCCCGATGGGGTTGCACGGGGTCTCCGCGCCGGGCTGCCCGGCTCACGCCGGGCGCATGTGCTATTCGAAGGGTAGATCGTCCGGGTCGATAGGGCCGTCGCCGAAGTCGCCGCCGCCGCTGCTCCGGGCTGGGCTGCCGCCACGACGGCCGCCTTCTTCCCAGCCGCCACGGCTGCCGCCACCTCCACCGCCGTCGCCACCATCACCGCGCCCGAGCGCAAGCACCTGGTTGGCAACCACTTCGGTGCGGTATTGCTTCACGCCCTGGTCATTGTCCCAGCTGCGAATCTGCAAGCGGCCTTCGATGTAAAGCTGACGGCCCTTCGTGACCGTCTGCGATAGGCGTTCGGCAAGGTCCCGCCATGCAACGACGTTGAACCAGTCAGTCTCCTGCGTCCATTCGCCGTCGGGGCCGCGCAGGTTTCGGTTCACGGCCAATGAAAACGAAGCCTGCGCCGTGCCGTTCGCCATGTAGCGAAGCTCAGCGTCCCGGCCAGCGTTTCCGATAAGCATCACCTTGTTCAGGCTCGCCATGGCCGTCCTCCTTGTCTATTCGCTCGCCGCAGGCGCGTCGCCGGCCGCTGGCTCACTCGCAGGAGCCTCGGCCACCGGTGCTGCTGCCGCTTCTGGCGCGGCCGCCGGAGCTTCCGCCACAGGCGCGACGGCGGCTGGTGCCACTACTTCGGCGCTGCCTTCCACCGGTCGCGGGCGGCGTGGCTCGCGCGGCTGCGGCGGCGCGGGCAATTCGTCCGCCCGTACCACCAGGTGCCTGTACACGCGCTCGTCGATGCGCAACGCCCCTTCGAGCGCCGTGATCGCCGTCGGTTCCAGTTCTACCCGGGAAACGACGTAGTCGCCGTCGATCGCTCCGTTGATCGGGTATGCAAGCCGGCGCCGGCCCCAGTGGTCGACCCTCAGCAGGTTCCCCCCGCGGGCGGCGATTAGCTGTGTCACTGCGTCTGCGGCAGCGGCCGGGCCGCCCGCCTCTGCGACGGTCAGGTTGTAGACGACCGTCAATTCATATTCGCGCATTCTTCTCCACCGCCGGCGCTGGGATTCCCCGCAAGTGGCGAGGCGTTTTCCGGCGTGACCACTGAGGCTATCACCGGGCCATATTCCGCTCAATCGCCTCCGCCGTCGCCGAAACGCCGCGGCCGCCCCTGCGCCTCCCCGCCTGCACTGCCGATCTTTCGAGTGCATGCGTCTCGAACTGCGCCGGATCTTCACCATTCCCCGCGTTGCCGCTGCCTTGTTGCTGGCAGGTGCGCTGCTCGCCATCCTCGCCGTTAGCGCTGCTGCCAGCGAACCTTCCCCGGCGCCGCCGCCGGAACGGGGTGAAGCCCCCGTACAGGACTCCTCTTCTACCTCAACATCCGCCTCCCGGACCATGCGCCCCGGCGGACCATCCCCGTCCCCTTCGGCCGGGGCCCAGACGCTCGTCCCAGGAAGCCCCACGATCACCCGGGAGAACGAGGGCGCGGTATCCCTTCCAATCGGTTCGGCCGCCGTCGTCGCCCAGGCAGCCGATAGCGGCGGTCGCTTCTCACTCCCGCTCGTGGATTGGATTCGCGTCACAGACCGCTACGGCGCACCCCGCGGCAATGGCCTCGTCCATGGCGGGATCGACCTTGCAGTTGCCGGGCACGTCCCCGTCCTCGCCGCCTGCGAAGGTGTCGTACAGTCCGCTGCCTATTCAGGCACCTACGGCAACCACGTCATCGTCGATTGTGGCGACGGCTGGTCAACCCTCTACGGGCACCTCTCGTCCATGACCGTGGACGCCGGAGACCGCGTCGGTAAGAACACCGGACTTGGCCGTTCTGGCTCCACTGGCTATTCCACCGGTGAACACCTCCACTTCGAAGTGCGCTACCAGGGCACTCCCGTGAATCCCGAGGCATATCTCGATTTCAAGATCGCCCCCGGCACGCCGCTCTCCGATGGGCCGATCGTCTTCCCGCGCAACCCTCGCAGCGGCGAGCCAGGGTCCTCTGCGTTGTCCCCGGACTCCAGCCCCACCGTCCCGCCCTCGCCGACCGCCACGCCGACGGTGACCAACACCCCGACGCCCACGGCCACGCCGACGCCGACCAATACGCCGACGCCAACGCCAACGCCGCGTCCTCCGACCCCAACTCCCACACCTACGCCCCGTCCGATCCTGCGCTAGTTCCGTCGCCGCCCGGCACGTTTTACAGAGGTTTTACGCCCCCGTATCCGGCAGCCCGCGCTGGAGCCCCGCGATCCAGTGTCGGAACGGTGACAGAGTGATACCCTCGGGCAGACGGGAGTCCCTCCCGGGAGGACGTCGCTCATGCGGAAGAAATATCTTGCGGTCATCCTGGCTTCACTGGCCACGGTTGCCGCTCTCGGTTCATCGCTCGGCCTGGTCGCCGCTGGCACCCGCCAGTCCGTATCCACCGGCTTTAACCTTGTCGGCGGCCCGCTCCAGGCGGACATGCCGCCGGCCCAGTTCGTCGCCTGCCTTCCCGCCAGCTCCTGGACCGCCATCTATATCTGGGATGCGCAGTCGCAGACCTGGAAGCACCACTTCAATACCGGCAGCGGCGTTCCCGCCTACGTGAACGAGACCGCGGTTGGCGGTATCGGCGCTATTCCCCGCCTCTCCGGCGTCGTCCTGATGATGGCCCAGGCCGTGACCAGCCCCCGCCTTAAGGACAGCCCTAACGAGGCTTGCAGCTAGCCAGCCCCGTACGCATCCCGCACATGGTACGAAGCCCCCGCCGCAAGGCGGGGGCTTCGCTCTTTCCAGCGAATACGGCCTTACAATGGACATATGACCGTTGTTGCCCGCCTGGCACAGGCCCACCTCGATGCGATGATCGCCCACGCGCTGGAGGATGCGCCCATCGAATGCTGCGGCGTCCTCGCGGCCGTCGATGGTGCCATCGTCAGCGTCCATCGCGCCCGAAACACCGAGAACAGCCCCTACCGCTTCAACATCGATCCTCGCGAGTACATGAAACTCGAAGAAGCGATCACCGAAGCCGGCGCATCCGTTGCCGGTTTCTACCATTCGCATACGGGCAGCGAAGCCCGTCCCAGCCCCACCGACATCCGCATGATGGGCACGTTCTTCGGGCCGCCCTACATCCACTTTGTGCTCGGTGTCGCGGATCGAGATGCGCCCCACGCCCGCGTCTTCCATATCGAAGAAGGCGCCTCTACAGAGCACGAGTACGAGGTCGTCGAAGGCTGAGCACATTCCCGCCCCCCATCGCGCCACTCCTCCGCGACTACGCGGCTCCGTCGCTCACCATTCGCGGCCACCGCTTCGACTGGGGCTCGCGCACATTTCTGATGGGCATCATCAACGTCACGCCCGATTCCTTCAGCGGTGATGGCATCCAGGGCAACCCTTCCCGGGCGGCCGCCCTCGCCGCCCGTTTCGAAGCCGAAGGCGCCGCCATCCTCGACATCGGCGCTGAATCCAGCCGTCCCGGTGCTGCTGAACTTTCCCCCGCCGAAGAGCTGCGCCGCCTGTTGCCCGCGTTGGAGTCCGTCCGCGCAACAACCGCTCTGCCAATCTCTGTCGACACCTACCATCCAGCTGTCGCTGAAGTGGCGCTCGCCCACGGCGCCGACGCCGTAAACGACATCAGCGGTCTCCGTCGCGATGCCGCAATGGCGTCCCTCGTTGCCCGCACCGGCTGCGCGCTGATCGCCATGCACAACCAGCGCGGCCAGCCGTTCCACGATGTCGCCGGAGACATCACCGCAGGCTTCACAGCCACGCTCGCCGAGGCAGACCGTGCTGGCATCGACCCCTCCCGGGTCATCCTCGACCCCGGCTTCGGCTTCGGTTGGACGCCGGAGCAGAACCTGGAGATGGTCCGCCGCCTGCCTGAGTTCTGGCCCTTCCGCCTGCCGTTGCTCCTTGGCCCATCCCGCAAGTCCACCATCGGACACCTCCTGGATGCGCCCGTGGAAGACCGCCTCGATGGCACCGCCGCGCTCACGGCGCTCGGCATCGCAGGTGGCGCGGACATCATCCGCGTCCACGATGTCGCGGCCATGAGCCGCGTCCTCAGGGTGTCGGATGCCGTCGTGCGAGCGAATTGGCGATTCGAAGTGCCCGGAGCCGCCAGTGGCTGAGGTCGTCCTCGCGCTCGGCTCAAACCTGGGCGATCGGTTCGCCAACCTGCGGGCGGCCGTCAGCTGCCTTGCAGACGCCGGAGTCGTTATCGACCGCGTCTCGGCTGTCTGGGAAACGCCCCCGTTCCCAGCGGGCCAGCCGCGCTACCTGAACGCCGCACTCGTCGGAACGACGGCACTCGACCCGCACGATCTGCTCGCGGTCGCGAAACAGTGCGAAGAGCGCATCGGTCGCACCGCAACCTACCGCTGGGGCCCGCGCATCATCGATATCGACATTCTCTTCTACGGGGACCTCGCCCTCGAAACCCCGGACCTCGTCATCCCCCACCCGCGCATCACCGAGCGTGCATTCGTCCTCGTGCCGCTGGCCGGGATTTGGGATGGTCCACTCCCCGTCCTCGGTGTCGACCCGGCCCTCTTACTCGCGAGTCTCAGCCTCGACGGGATCGACGAGACCCCCTTTCGCCTCGCCTTCTAAGACGTCGGCTACACCCAGGGGTGGTCGTCGAACCGCTCGCCGCCCGTGACGTGGATGGCGCTCGCCCACGCCATGAGTAGTGCCGCCACCGCCAGCACCGTGCCAGCCAGCACTCCCAGGGAGCCCAGCCGCGCCAGCTTCACGCTTGCCAGCCCCAGCGTCCCCGCCGCCCCGGCCATCGCCACCCCGCGCAACACCATCGCCCCCGCCGGGGGCTCGATTCGCTGGCGTTCTGCCGGTTCTTCGTTGCCGTGCTCGCCTGTGTCGTGGTGGGGCATCAGTCGTCCCGCATGTCCGGCGGCAGCAGGTTCGGAATGCCGTCTTCGATCGGGTAGGTCTCGCGACACTCGGCGCAACGGAGCTTCCCGCGCAGAACGTCGCCGTCGTCGCGTGTCTCCGACGCTTCGAGCGTCAGGGTGCCTTTGCACATGGGGCAGACAAGGATATCCAGCAGGTCAGGAGCCATGGCGACGATGCTACCACTGGCCGGTTTCTTGAACCTTCCCCGGCGCTGGGGGATGGTGCATTACGGGAGAGCCATGGACTGGGTTTCAATTCTTATCGTCGCGTTTGTAGGCCTCGCTACCTGGCGCGCCTACAGGAACGGCTTTGTGCGCGAACTCGTCTCCCTCTCGGCGACCATCCTCGCCGTGCCCATCGCCGGCATCTTCTACGACGACCTCTACCCCAAAGTGCACCCGATCGTCGACAACGTCGCCCTCGCCAACCTGGTCTCCTTCATGGCGCTGCTGCTCGGCGTGATCCTCGCCGGGGTGGTCGCTTCCCACCTGCTGCGCAACGCCGTCAACGTTCTCAATCTCGGGTCGTTGGACCGCATCGCGGGCGGCGCATTCGGGTTCCTGAAAGCAGTGATCATCGTCCAGGTCGTGCTTATCGCACTCGTTGCCTTCCCTGAGCCGGACCTGCAAGACAACATCGACCGCTCCCCGGCCGCAACCACGCTGATAGAGGCTGCCCCCGGGATGCTCGCCGTGCTGCCCGGCCGGTTCGAAAAGGCAGTCGATGCCTTCCTCTCCCCGGCCCGCGAGCTCGACGAACGCCTTGGCGGCGACGAGCCGGAGCCGGAGTAGCGCCGCTCCTTACAGTCCCCGGTCCCGGCAGACGTCCACGTCGAACAGGATGTGTCCCGTGTAGGTCGCCGGTTGCTCACAGATCCAGCGGGCCGCTTTGCCCATCAGGTCCGCGGCTTCGAATTCGAGGCTCGGATTTTCGCGCGAATTCTCCCCGAACAGATTGCCCGGCGTCTTGATCCGCCCTTCCGGCGAAAGCGCGTTGACCGCGATCGAGGCGTCCTGCAACTCCATCGCCAGGCCCTGCGTGTACCGCTCCAGGCCCGCTTTGATCATCCCATAGAAGGCGCCGCCCTTGCGCGGATTGTCATAAGGGCCAGGACCCGGAAAGACCGCCGCTACTGACGAGATGTTGATGATGTGCCCGCCGCCCGCGGTCCGCATGTGCGGAATGCTGTGCTTGATTACCAGCAGCGGTCCGCGCAGGTCGATCTCCCAGATCAGGTCGATGTGCCGCTCCTTGATCGTCTCGATCGTGCCCGGAACAAGCACCGCCGCGTTGTTCACGATGATGTCCAGCCGACCCAGTTCGCTGACCGTCTTCTCGATCCCGTCGCTGATGCTCTCCGGGTTGCGCACGTCCATGCGGACCGCCAGTGCCTTGCCGCCAGCATCCCGGATCGCTGCGGCCACGGTGTGAATCGTGCCGGGCAGGCGAGGATCGCTGACCTCCTCAGTCCGCGCCGCGACCGCCACGGCGGCCCCTGCAGCCGCGAGGTGCTTCGCGATGTCTTCGCCAATTCCCCGGCTCGCCCCGGTGACGAGCGCTACTTTGCCTTCCAGGCTCATGTCCTCGGCCTCCGATTCGATGTGCGCCGTATCCTAAGCCGCCCGCCCCTGACATGTCCGTTCCGGCGGGCGGCGTAGCATGGCCTTGTGGCGATCATCGAAACCACCGGTCTCACCATGCAATTCGGGCCAGTCACGGCCCTCAATGCACTGGAACTCCACATCGAGTCCGGCGTCACCGGCCTCGTCGGAGCCAACGGCGCGGGCAAGAGCACGCTCATCAAGATCCTCCTCGGCATCCTCGCCCCCTCCAGCGGCAGCGGCCGCGTCCTCGGTCTCGACATCGCGACCCAGGGCCTCCAGGTTCGCGAAGCCGTCGGCTACATGCCCGAGCACGACTGCCTCCCGCTCGACATGAACGCGACAGAGTTCGTCGCCCACATGGGCCGTGTCTCCGGCCTGCCGAAGTCCGTGGCGCGCGAACGCACCGCCGAAACCCTTCGCCATGTCGGCCTCTTCGAAGAGCGTTACCGCGAAATGCGTGGCTACTCCACTGGCATGAAGCAGCGCGTGAAGCTCGCGCAGGCGCTCGTCCACGACCCTCGCCTCCTCTTTCTCGATGAACCAACAAACGGCCTCGACCCGGCCGGGCGTGACGACATGCTCGCCCTCATTCGCCGCATCGGGCACGAATTCGGGATCTCGATCCTCATGTCCTCTCATCTCCTCGGCGAAATCGAACGCGTCTGCGATTCCCTCGTCGTGATCGATGCCGGCACGCTTGTGCGCTCCGGGCCGGTCTCCACCTTCACTGCTCGCACCGGCATCCTCCTGGTAGAGGTGGAACTGCCGGATGAAGCGGCTCGCCTTGCCGGCGCCCTCGAAGCCGCGGGCCTCGAAACCCGGCTCGACGGCCGCCGCGTCCATGTCCAGCAACAGGATGAGCGCGCGTTCGACATCGTCCGTGACGCCGTCGCTGACCTCAGGCTCCCCCTCGTTCGCCTCGAACAGAGCCGCCAGGCCCTCGAAGACATCTTCCGGCCCGAAGGGAGCGCACGTGTCGCAGTCGCCTGAGCGCACAGGAGCTATCTACGACCTCGGGTACCGCGTCTACGACGGCCCGCGCCTCGGCCGCCGCCAGGCGATCGAATCGCTGTACTTCCAGGGCGTGCGCTCCGCCTTTGGCCTCGGCCGCCGGCCGGCTGCGAAGGTTGCTCCCTTCGTCCTTGCTGCCCTCGCCTTGATTCCCGCCGTGGTCTACCTCGGCCTTGCCGCGATCGCTCCCGCCGACCTGGAACTGATCGCCACGTACGACTACCTCGGCATCATCTTCGTCATCCTCATCCTCTTCGTTGCGGCCGTCGGTCCGGAGATCGTCGGCCGCGACCTGCGCTATCGCACGCTTTCCCTCTACTTCACGCGTCCCATCGCCCGGGACGACTACGCAATTGCCCGGCTGGCGGCCCTCGCCACGGCTACGCTCGCCGTCACCTTGGCCCCGCAGGTGGTGCTCGTCATTGGCAACGCGCTCGCGGCCAACAGCGCATGGGACTACATCCGCGAAGAGTGGCTCGAACTGCCCCGAATCATCGTCAGCGGCGCGGTCGCGGCCTCCTATTCCGCCGCCCTCGGCCTCTCGATCTCGTCGTACACGTCCCGGCGCAGCTTCGCGATGGGAGGCATCGTTGCCCTCTTCTTCATGAGCACCGCTGTTGCCAACATCCTCGCCGAGGTCGCCGGCGGCTGGTGGATCCTTCTCGATCCCGGTGAACAACTCCGCGCCGTCACCCTGATTGTCTTCAACCGCGACCCCGGCGCCGATGAAGCGCTCAGTCGATACGACGTGCCTCTCGCCGCTGGCGCCGCGGCGCTCATCGCCGTGGTTGTCGTCGCGTCCGCGATCGTCGTTCGCCGCTACCGGAAGGTGGGCGCATGAGCCCCGCTCCAATCGCCCTCCAGGACGTCAGCCGCTGGTTCGGTAACGTGGTCGCCGTCAACAACATCTCGTTTGAAGTTGGCCCCGGGATTACGGGGCTCCTCGGCCCCAACGGCGCCGGCAAGTCCACCGTCCTCCACATGCTCAGCGGCTTCCTCCGCCCTTCGTCCGGCGCGGTCCTCATCGATGGGAATCCTGCCTGGCTGAACCCCGAGATGTATCGCCGCGTTGGCCTTGTCCCCGAACGCGAAGCCGTTTACCCATTCCTGACCGGCCGCGAACTGGTCCGCCTCGCGGCGCGCCTCCAGGAACTTCCGGACCCCGAGGCCGCCGCCGACCGCGCTATCGCTCTCGTCGAAATGCAGCCCGCGGCCGATCGTGCCGCGGGCGGTTACTCGAAAGGCATGAAGCAGCGCATCAAAGTGGCCGCCGCCATCGTCCACGACCCCGTCATCCTGCTCCTTGATGAGCCGTTCAACGGCATGGACCCGCACCAGCGACTGCAGATGATGACCCTCCTGCGGGAATTCGCGGCCCAGGGACGGATCATCCTCTTCTCATCGCACATCCTCGAAGAAGTGGAGCGGATGGCCGACGAGGTCCTGGTCGTCGTCGCGGGCCGCCTCGCCGCTTCCGGCGATTTCCACCAGATTCGCCAGCTAATGACTGACCGCCCCCACACGTTCCGCCTCCGCACCAGCGACAACCGGCTCATCGCATCCGCCATGCTCGGCAAGGAGTCCATCTTCGGCGTAGACATCGAAAACGACGCGCTTCTCGTGCGGACCGCCGATTACGGGGCCTTCACGCGCTCCGTCGCTACGCTCGCGCGCGATACGAACGTCACACTCTTCGAGGTGGCGCCCACAGATGAATCGCTCGAAAGCGTCTTCTCTTACCTGGTGCGCGGATGAACCACGACGTCTTTATGCTCACGCTGCGGATGTTGCTCGGCCGCCGCCGGACGTTGCTTCTGCTCCTCTTCGCGGGCCTGCCAGTCCTCCTTGCCGTCGTCTTCCGTCTCTCGGCCGACGACGTCGATGCGGTCGAATGGACCGCCAACGCGCTCCTCGGCGGCATGATCGTCGCCATCCTCTTGCCGCTCTCTGCGCTCGTCTTCGGCACCGCTGCCTTCGGGGCCGAGTCGGAGGACGGCACGATCGTCTACATCCTCGCCCGCCCCCTGCGGCGCTGGACCATCGTCACTGCCAAGCTCGCCGCGAGCGTCCTCGCCACAGCGGTCCTCGTCCTTCCCGCCGCACTCTTCTCCGCGCTCATCGCGCTCAGCGGCGCCGATGGGGGCATGTCGCTCGTCGCCGGCTTCGTCGCCGGGATCGCAGGCGGCATCGTCGTCTACACCGCCCTCTTCCTCTGCCTCGGCATCCTCACGGGTCGCGCCTTCATCATCGGCCTCGGCTACGTGTTCGTCTGGGAGGGCGTCGTCACAGGTATTTTCCGCGGGACCCGCAACCTCAGTGTCCGCGAGTACGTCCTCGGTGTTGCCGGGGGCATCGCCGACGTCCCAAAGTCCGCCTTCGAGGCTGATGTCTCGCTGGCCACGGCCGTCGTGATGATGGTCCTCGTTGCGGGCGCGGCGATCTATTTCGCCATTCGTGGCGCCCAGCGGTTCCAGGTGGGCGAATCCGGTTGAGGCGGCCGTTCGCCGCGCTCTAAGATGCGCAATCCCATCCACGGGTGCACATCGATGCCATTCAGCGACCAGGGCGAAGCGACGATCTTCTACACCGACGAGGGATCAGGTCCGCCCGTCCTTCTCGTCCACGGCTGGACCTGCGATTCCCACGATTGGCAGTTCCAGCTGCCGGCACTGCTCGCTGCCGGTTACCGGGTGATCGCTGCGGACCTTCGCGGTCACGGACGTTCCTCGGTACCGGCCTCCGGGTACACGGCTCGCGGGTTCGCGGCGGACCTCGCCGGGCTTCTCCGGGAGCGAAACGCCGCTCCGGCCGTTGTTGCAGGACACTCCCTCGGTGGGGCAATCGCCGTCGCGATGGCAGTCGAACACCCCGAACTTGTTCGGGCCATCGTCCCCGTGGATTCAGCCTTCGGCATGGACCCGGCCAGCATCGTGCCATTCCGCGACACCCTGCTGCCCGCGCTCGGAGGGCCAGGCGGTCACGATGCCGCCCTCGCGATGTTCGATGGTTTTTACACCCCGGCCACGCCGATGAACCTCTCCGCGTGGCATCGCCGCCGGATGCAGGGGATGCCGCTGCACGTGCTCCAGGGCGTAATCGCGGGCCTCGTCGACGTGCCTGATCAGTTCAGCCTGCTGCCCCAGAGCGAAGCCTACCTGGCCGGTGCCTCCTGCCCTGCCCTCAGCTTTCGTGCTGGCCGCCAGGACCCCGTCTCCGTCGCCCAATGGGAACGGGGCTGCTTCCTGCACCCCGCGTCCCGCGCAGTCGGTTGGGAGGGCACTGGCCACTGGCTCCACCAGGAGCGTCCGGCTGAGTTCAACGCCATCCTGCTCGAATGGCTGGCCGCCCTGCCCGCCTGACGGGGCGCTGCCACTACGGCTGGATCGCGTCCGCTTCTCCTTCGACAAGGATGACCACGCTTGTCACACCCGGCTGTGCCAGTAACGTCCGCTCAATAGCCCCCGTGATCGCGATCACGTTCGCCGAACCGCCCCCAAACCCGAGGATCTCTGAAGAGAGGTCTGCGGTCGCTACGCCCCCGGAGATCGTCACCGATTTCACGCTCGTTCCGACCGGGAACGGGTTAAACACATCGTGCTCAGTCTTCTCGGCGTCTGCCGGGCCGGCGACCAGCAGGTCCAGCACGCGCTTGGCGCCGGCCTCGCCCTCCACTTCCCGCGTCACCTCGACGAACGCGATGTCCGTCGCGGTCGATCGCGGGAATGCGAGGCGGATCGTTGTGGTCGCGTTCCCACCGCCTCCGTCGTCGGTGCCGCAGGCGGTGAGCCCGGCAAACAGCGTGACCAGCAAGATCGCGTACAGCGCGCTGGAGCCGATCCGCGTCATTCTACCGAGACGGTGACTTCGAACGTTTGGGCCGGTGGCACGCCCGTCTCGAAGGGTCGGACGTATTCCAGCTTGAGCGTGCCATCGCCCTTCTGCACTGCCCTGAACGTGAACGTTTCCGTCCCCGCAGCACCGACAACGGGACTGGCCGTCGCTGGAGGCGTTGCGTACACCGGCTCCCCCTGTTGCTCCAGGATACCGGGAAGGTCGCCGGAGACGCGCCAGCTATAGCCGGTGGTCGCGTTGCTCACGAGTACCACCGTCAGCGTGCCCTGCACTGCGACCGTGACGGCCTTGCCGTTGTCACCGTCGGTCAGCTTGAGGTCGTCCGCTGCCTCGGAATCATCGTCGTCGCCGCAGGCGGCAAACAGGCCGAGCCCAACGGCTGCCACGCCAGCCACCATGAACCATCGTATTATTCGCATACCGGGCCTCCGAACTGAGCATACCCAGTCGGCCAGTTCCTGAAACCGTCACACGGCCGCCCGGGAGACGCCGGATGGTCCTTGGGCAGGCTACGGCTTGCGTCCCACCCGCGCCGCCAGCTCGTGCAGCTCTCGCGCGTACTCCCCGGCCGTCCGGGCCGGAAGTCCGTTTTCCCGCAACTGCCGGCCAACGTCCGGCCGGTTGGGGTTGTAGCCCCGTTTTTCCAGCAGCGCCAACTCCTGCCCCGCGATTGCGAAGTACTCCTCCAGGCCACGGGTCGCGTGATGCATCCGTGAGACGGCGCGGGCGCGGTCCGCTTCCACCGTCGCCGTTTCGCCGCTGCCGAGCATTGCAATGAACGCCTCGAACTGCTCGTCTGTCATTTCATCAGCCGCTGCGCCGAGCCGTTCGCGAAACACCGCCGCGCGATCTTCTGCGCCGCCGTTGCCCGTTGGCACCAGCCGCACGGAACCCATCAGCCCCGCTTCGTGGCCCAGCGCCAGCCCGCTCAGGTAGCGGATGCGCTCAATCGCATCGTTCAGGCGCGCCACGTGAGAGACGTACGCGTCATACGGCGATGCCAGTTTCCAGAAGACCGAACTCACTGCCATGACAACCCCCCGCGCTCAGGAATCCCGGTTTTCGCGCAACAGGTCTTCGATGCCCTTCAGGATGTCGTCGGCCGAGGGAAGCTCGCCTCGCGCTTCTTCAGCCTCGCCCGCCGATTCTGTCTCGGGCTGCCCGTACTGCTCTTCCAGCGTCCGTACATACGAACGGATGTTGTCGTCGCCCGTCGATGCCTCCTCCACCCGCAGAAGGAACTGCTCCGACTCCGAGTCGAGATCGCCTTCGGGCGGCGCATAGCCCAGCATCGGCTCCAGCGCCCGGAGCAGCGCCCGCGTAGCCGGTGGATTCTCGTCGACGTTCAGGTAGTGAGGCACGGCCGCGGCAAGGCTTACCAGCGAAGATCCGCGCTCGCGCAACGCATCATGCAGCACGCCGATGATGCCCGTCGGGCCCTGGTACATCGACCGCCCGAGCTTGAACTTCGCCGCGAGGTCCGGGTCCGCAGAAGAACCGGACACCGGGATCGGCCGCGTGTGCGGCGTCGCCGCCGGCCGCGCGACCAGCGTGCAGACGAGCGAAGGCCGTAGCCCCGCGAGGATGTCCGCCAATCTCGTGGCGAACGTCCGCCAGCGCAGGTTCGGCTCCGTCCCCTTCACGATCACCAGGTCATGCTCAGCCGAGGGCATGTGCGCCGCGAATACTTCGTTCGTCGGCCATTCCAGCTGGCGGATCCCGCTTTCACTCAACTTCACCATCGGACGCGTGTCCGTAAACACGAAGTAGTCCTCCGGGTCCACGTTCAGGAACCGCCGTCCCCCGTACGCGTCTATCAGCCGTTGGGCGGTGTCCGTGGTTACTGTCCCGGTGTCGCTCCACCCGGTGAACGACAGGATCACGACCGGCGAACGCAACGCCGGCAGGTTGCTCAGCTCAAATCCATCCACGTCAATCATCATACCCCGCGGCTGCCGACCGCTCACGCCAGCCGTGGAGAGGCTCGATTCCGGCTACTCTGCGCGCCACGTCGGATCGCGTTTTTCGCGTGCCGCGGCTCCGCCTTCTTTCGAATCCGCCGTCGCCCCGGCCACCCGCCGCATCGTCTCACCGAAGCGAACCGCGTGCGTGAACGGCAGCTCCTGCCCGCGCATCGCCACTTCCTTCGTCGCCCGTACAGCCAGCGGCGCAGACTTGCAGAGCCGGTCCGCCAGGGCCCGCGCTTCCTTCATCAGGTCGTCGTGCGGCACGACCTTCCACGCCAGGCCCATCTCCTTCGCCCGCTGGGCGTTCACGCGCTCGCCGATGAGCAGCAACTCCATCGCATTCGTCCAGCCGATCTTCTTTGGCATCCGGATCGAACCCTGGATCGTCGGCACGCCGATCCGCACCTCCGGGAACCCAAACTCCGCCCGCTCGCTCGCGATCACGAAGTCGCAGGCCGCGACCAGCGTGCAGGCGAACCCAAGCGCATAGCCGTTCACCGCCGCGATCGTCGGCTTCCAGATCTCAAGCCCGTTTTCGAGAGAAGTCAGGCCCGGCGTCTCCCAGAACGTCGCGTTCGTCGCATCTCCAGCCCCGCCGCCGCGCAGGTCCGCCCCCGCGCTAAACGCCCGGCCCGCTCCCGTCACGATCCCCACCCATGCCTCTTCGTCGTCGCGGAACTGCACCCACGCCGCGTTCAGGTCGGCCCGTAGCTCCGCGTTGATTGCGTTCAGCGCCTCCGGGCGGTTGTAGGTGATCGTCGCGACGTGGCCATCGCGCTCATAAAGGACAGTCCCGGGCATGGCGTGCTCCCCGTTTGTTGCTGCCCGGCAGCATACCGCGCGGGCGAAATCCTCGTGCTCAGCGGACAACAAAAAGGCCCCGCGAAGGGGGCCTGGGCAGGAACAATGGAGCCTCGAAACGGATTTGAACCGTTGACCTAGCGATTACGAATCGCTCGCTCTACCAACTGAGCTATCGAGGCTCGCGAACCCCAAGAGTACCGCTGCCGCGCCGTTAGCAACAATCGCCGAGCCGCCCGCGCCCCTACCGGAACGGCTTCAGGAAGCCCAGCGTCGCACGGTCGCGTGACCCGCCCGTCGACCGCGCCGCCCGCCCGAACTCTGCGCCGAGCAACACAATGCTCGCCGTGATAAACATCCATAACAGCAAGGCCAGGACCGACCCGAAGCCCGCATACAGCGCCGTGTCCCGCGTGTACGGCGTGTACTGGAACCCGATCGCAGAGACCACGCGGGCGATGCTGAACAGCACGGTCGCGAAACCCGCGCTCCACATCGCCACCCGCCAGCTTGGCCGCGGCTCCGGCACCAGCTTGTAAAGCAACAACAGCCCGGCGAACGAAACGGCCGCTGTCACCCCATCTGTCGCAGCGCGCACGGCGAGGTTCGTGTCTACCGGCACGGGCCCTGCCCTGCTCAGCGATTCCACGATCACCTGCGCCATCGACGACCCGAACAGCAACGTAAACATGAGCAGGCCCGATGCCGGGATCAGCGCGAAATCCACCAGCTTGCCGTGCCAGAACGGCCGCGGGTCCCGCCCGCCCATCGCCCGCGTCAGCCCTTTGCGCACCGCCGCAAAGATCCCCGTCGACGACCAGAGCAGCGCAATGATGCCGATCCCGATGCCCGCCGCGCTGATGTCCCTCGCCTTCGATACCGCCGATTCCACGTTCGCGCGCACCTGCGCGGTGTCTTCCAGGGGGAACTGGTCGAAGATGAAGTTCGTCACCTTCGCCTCGTCCAGGAACAGGCCGAAGATCGACACGGTCACGAGGCTCAACGGCACCAGCGAAAAGATCGCGTAGTACGCGATCGCCGCCGCGTACGTCCCGCAGTGGTCCTCCAGGTACATCCGCACCGTGCGGTTCGCGACAGTGGCCACCAGCCGCGCCGCCGCCGTGACAACCTGGATCGGCTGTCCGTGGCGCAGGCCGGCGAGTCGCCGCACTACCGGTAAGGGTCGTGCTACCGGTTGTCGCATTGGCCCATCATCGCACGCTTCCGCCCTGGTCTTTAGCCGCCGGCCGCGAGCCGCCCCAGCGCTTCATCCCACCGCGGCGCGACCATCGGCCACCGGTACCGCACCGCAGCCGCGTGCAGGCGCTCCCGGTAGTGCTCCGCCTTCCCCTCTCCAACGTCGGCGATCATCTCCCGGAGCTTCGCGCTGAAGTCCTCCTCATCCGTCCAGAGGCAGACGCCGTGCAGCCATTCCGGCACCAGCGCCGGGTAGTTGTACCGCGCCGGCGCGATCGGGATGCACCCCGCAGCCATCGCCTCCACCATCCCGATCCCGAAGAACTCATGGCGCGTTGTGCTCACCGCGATGTCGGCCACCCTGAGGAGCGCGCGGTAGTCGTCGATGTTCGGCGCCAGGCCGAAGTGGATCACCCGGTCCCCGAGTACATCCCGTAGCTCCTCCATCGCGGGATGCGGGTTCGTGCCCGGGTCACCTGCGATGGCCACGCGAAAGTCGACGCCCTGTCCTGCGAGCCGGGTCAGCGTCCGGGCGAACACGTCCGGCGCCTTGTCGAACTCCCATCGGTGGTTCCAGAGCAACAACGGCGGTTCGCCGGGCGCGGCGTGCCGTCTCGGGAGCGCGGCCGCCCATTCCAGGTCCACCCCCACAGGGAGCACCCCGGCCTTCGCTTCGATCACCGCGATCCCCTCGCCATCCAGCCAGTTCTGCGGCTCACGCTCCAAAGTGCGCAGCGCACCGATGAAGTCATCCCGGTGGAACTCGGAATTGAACGCCACCCCATCAGCGGCCAGCGCCGACAGGTAGTTCATCGCCCCGAACCACGAATTCAGCTTCGTCCCGCGGATCCGCGGGTACGTCAGCTGGTTCTCGTGGAAATAAACCAGCGCCGGCGTGCGCTCGAACCGCGGCCGTGTCAGCGCCAGGAACGCCGCCACATCGAGCATGTCCGTCGCCACGATCGCGTCGAACTCGCCTTCGACCGGCAGCGATGCCCGTGCCAGCTCCTGGGCCCCCAACCGCATCCGACGCCGCCACTCGCCGCCGGGAAGCCCAAGGAACACGAACTCGTGCCGGGAATGTTGAGCCAGCCCTTCGCCGAACGCTCGGTGGCTGCCATCAAAGAACGGGTCCACGAACAGGATTCGCAGGCGCGTCACCGTCGCCCGTCCAGCGCCCCGCTAGAGGTGGCCAAGCTCCGAAAGCCGGACCAGGACGTCATGCAGCTCCCGGTCGGCGTCGTCCACTTCCTTGTACTGGCTGACACAGTGGCCGCCGTATTTCTCCACCAGGTACCAATCGTCATCAATGATGAAGTCCGGTCGCGGGTCCACTTTCGGGTCTTTGTCGAAGCAGCCATCGACGAGCTCTCCGAGGCCGTGCATCTCGACCGTCTTCTCCACGTAAGCCTGGCCGCCGGCCGACCAGACGTAGACCCCATGCCCCGCTTCCCGGATGCGCGTCATCACTTCGTGGGCCCCTGGCCGGAGCGCGTTGAAATGCTGCGTCGGGTACACCAGGGTGTGGTCCACGTCGAAAAAGATGTTGATCTTCAGGATTTCCAGGGGTTCCCCTTCGACCGTCATCCCGAGACCTCTGTCACGTCCACGCCCCACACTGGCCGGAACCGCCACGTGCGGATCCCCGCGATCTTGATGCTGTGGCGCTTCAGCAGCTTCCTCGCGTCGCTCACCATCCCCGCCGGGACATAAATGTACAGCGGTCCGCAGGCCGAAAGCGGTTTCCAGCGTTCGAGCGCGCTGGCGTCGTTCACCGTGTCCTGCATTTCCACCACCGCGATCTCGTGAAGCCAGGCTCCCGGCCGTCGCAGGACCACGATATCGGGGAAGAGGTCCTTCCCGTTGGCCTGTCCGGCGGCCATCTTGGCGACCGGCACATTCACCACCACGTCGCGGTCCGGCCGCTCCTCGTTGGGGAACGGGTACATCTTCTTGGCGACCGCCTCGACGGTCCCCACGTGACGTTGGTCGCGAAGATACTTCACGGTCGGCAAGGCACAGCTCCTGCAATCCGGTTCGGGCGCTTGATGATAGACCGATTGTGCCACCCCTCACAAACGTTGGCGCGCCCCTCGTGCTTTCCCTCACAATCGCCCTCCATTAGGATCGGAGGCCCAGCACGCTGGGCTGTTCGGTATCTCGGATTCCCGGGGGCTTCTATGGCATACGGCAAAGGCATCGCCCGCGGCATGGGCCTTACGCTCAGGAGCCTGTTTAAACCGGTCGCGACCATCCAATACCCGGAAGAGGTCCGCCAGGTTCCCGTCTACGCGCGCACCAACCTCCTCTGGTTCGAAGAGCGCTGCACCGGCTGCTCAACCTGCGCCCAGGCCTGCCCGGATGGCTGCATTCTCGTCGCTACGAGCCAGGACGCCGAGGGCCGCCGCAACATTGACCGCTACGAGATCGATTTCCGCGTCTGCATGTATTGCGGCCTTTGCACGGAAGCCTGCCCCTACGAGGCGATCCAGCCCGGCGGCCCACTCGACGACGCCGTCTACGAATTCGACGAGATGTACCGGGATAAGCACGCCCTCACCCGCATGGCGACGAAGTTCCTCGGTTCGCACGAGAACACCTACCCGAACGGCATGCGGGCGCCCGACCCCAACGCCGACTTCCACCGTCTCTAAAGGCTACCCATGGCAACAATCACCGTTGATGGCAGAACATTCCAGGCGCCCGATGGCGCCCCGCTCGTTGAAGCGCTCAAGAACAACGGCGTCTACACCTCCAACCTCTGCTACATCGACGGCCTGAAACCCTATGCCGGCTGCCGCACCTGTCTGGTCGATATCCAGGGCCCTCCCGGCCTCCAACTCGCCTGCACCAGTGCTGTTCAGGACGGCATGACCGTCATTACCGAGAGCGACGAAGTGAAGGACGCCCGCAAGGCTGTCCTCGCCCTCATCCTCGCGAACCACAGCGACCGCTGCCTCACCTGCCACCGCCGCGAACACTGCCATCCGGGCGACATTTGCCTTCGCGACGACGTCGTCACCCACCGCTGCCTCACCTGTTCCAAGAACTACCGCTGCGAACTTCAGGCCACCTGCGAAGCCGTCGGCATGTCCGGATACGAGCTCTGGGTCGGTGAAGAACGCTCGTTCTACCAGTCGCCCCAGCCTCCGGCCGATCGTGCGAACCCATTCATGGAGTTCGATCCGCAGATGTGCATCATCTGCACTCGCTGCCAGCGCGCCTGTGCAGACAAGCGCCACACCAGCGCCATCACCCTCAGCGGCCGCGGCTGGGACACGCGCATCGCCTTCGGCGCAGGCGGCGCCATCCACGATTCCAACTGCGACTTCTCCGGCGCCTGCATCGATGTCTGCCCCACGGCCGCGCTGATGGAGCACCCCAACAAGTGGGTCTCCAAGCCAGATACGTGGACTACCACCACCTGCGATTCCTGTGCCGTCGGCTGCAGCATCACGCTCGGCTCCCGCGATGGGCGCGGCGTCCTTGTCCGGCCCGGCGACGGCAACCCCGTCAGCGGCGACCAGATCTGTGTCCGCGGCCGCTACCACTACGACTCGCTCAAACCGCGTGAACGCCTTTCGAAGCACACCATCCGCCGCGGCGCCATTCAGGTGCCCTCGACCTTTGAGGAAGCCATCGCGGAAGCGGCGAAGGCCCTCAAGGACGCAGCCGGCAAAGGGAAGGTCGGCGTGCTCGTTGGCGGCACCGTCACCAACGAAGAAGCGCTCCTTGCCGCACGCATCGCTTCATCAGCGTTTAAGACCGGCGCAGATAGCTCCCTTGGTCCGGTCGCCCGCGCGGTCAACACCGCCCTCGAAGCGCGCATTGGCTCCCGCAAAGCCGCGGCCGATATGACCCGTATCAAGGACGCCCGCGCCATCGTCCTCGTCCACGACGACCTCGAGGAGAGCCATAACGTCGCATCCGTCCGCATCAAAGATGCGGTCGTCCATCACGGAGCGAAGCTCGTTGTCATTGGTTCGCTTCGCAGCGAACTGGTCGACTTCGCAGCCGTCTGGCTCCGCCCCAACGGTGGTGAAGAGGGCCAACTCTCCGCCGCCCTCGCCGATGCCATTAGCTCGGGGCGCTCAGATGACGCCGATATCGCCGCCGCCGCCGCCCTCCTCAAGGAGGCGCCCCGCGAGCAGTCCATTGTCCTCTGCGCGCCCAACCCGGTGAGCCCGGTAACCGCCGGCGCCATGGCCGGTGGCGCTGCAAACGTGGCGGTCGCCCTCTTCGGTAACGACGCCTCCGAAAACCTGGTCGTCCTCCCGGCCGAAGTCAACGTCCACGGCCTCCTCGATCAGGGGGTTGCTGCCGCCGGCGCTGAAAACCCGCTCGCTGGTCTCAGCGGCCTCCTCGTCATCCGCGACGACCCGACGATGCGTCTCCCATCCGCAGCGGCCGATCTCGCCGGTATCGGCACGATCGTTGCCATCGACAACGTGCTGAGCGGGGTCGCCCGCGCGGCCTCCGTCGTCCTCGCTGAGGGCCGCGCCTACGCCTCTGAAGGCACGTATACGGTCGGCGACCACCGCATCCAGAAGACCGCTCCTGCGGTCTCCCCGGAAGGGGAGGCGCAGAACCTCTTCTCGGTGCTCGCTGCCCTCGGCGCTGCGCTCGGTGTTGAGCTGCCGGCCTCCCCTGATGCCGCGCTCGGAGAGATCGCCAGGGCTAACCCTGACTACCTGGAGGCCTGGAACCTCCTCATTGGCGAGGGCACCCGGCCAGAGATGGCGGGCACCGGCAAGGGCTCGATCGTCCCCGTCGCCGCTGCTGCCATAACTGGTGATGGTCTCCGGGTCGTCAGTTCCCGCGACCTCTTCACCGCCACGGACGCAGCCTCCCTCCGCCATCCCGAAGCAGAAAAGCTCCACCGCTACGACCGCCTTCAGATCAGCGAGGAAGACGCCGAGCGGCTAGGTCTCCAAACGGGCGACGAAATCGCAATCAGCACCGGCTCGGCCAGCGTCCGCGCGCCCATCACCGTCACAGAGCGCGTCCGCGAAGGCACCGTCTTCGCCTCCAGCCTCCTCCAGAGCGGCGCGATTGCCTCCCTGTTCGCGGGCGCGGCGATCCCGTCCGTCTCGATTCGCGCCGGCGAGATGCTGGCAAGCGGCACGGCGCCCCTACCGCAGCCAGCCGCAGCGGCAGTGCCCGCCGTGGCAACGCAAGGTCTGGTCGGCCGGATGGCCGGGCAGGCCGAAGGGGATGTCGCGTTGGTCACGGGCGAATCCATGGCCGCGAGACTTGCTACGCTCGGCATCCACTGGCTCCGGGAACTGCTCGAACAGTGCGGCGGCCCCGATGGTCGCAAGGAGATAGCTGCCCGCATCGACGGCGTAACGACCTCAGACGTGCTCGAGTGGGTCAACCGCGCCGACCTCATGCGAGTCCCCGGCGTCACTGCCGAACTGGCCGACCTGCTCGAAGATGCCGGAGTCGACACCGTGAAGGAACTTGGCGGCCGCCGCGCGGACAACCTCTACACGAAGCTGGCAGAGACCGCCGCCGCCAGCCAGCGGACAGCCCCGTCACCCGAACAGGTCGAAGCCTGGGTCGCTGCCGCGAAAACCATGGAGCCTGCCGTCACCCACTAGGAGCTCCGGAGCACCGCGTCATCCCGGGAAACGCATGGAAGCTGGCGACGGTGGTCATGATCTGGTGGCCGCCTACCTTGCCCAACACCGCAAGGTATGCGGCCATCCACAATTTCGGCGACGCCTTGGATCGCGCTGCGACGCCGTCCATGTCCTCTCCGGTCCACCCATCTCGTCTGCCCGGAACGCAATGCGGTCGTCTCCCAGGGCCCCTCTTGTTCCTGGGGAACGAAGTGCGTGCCGGATCCTCGATGGTGTCCAGCCACTCGACAGGCCGCGGCAGTTCAAGGACATTGTCTGAAAGGCCGCCGCGGTTGCGGCCCTGCCGGTTCCCGGTCAGCTAAATGCCTAGGCAAAGGATCCATTAGATGGCTCGATACATAACCTACAAACGCTGGCATCTCGAAGATTCGTCCCAGGCGGAAGAGATGGAATCTCTCGTCCGCGACGATATCGCCCCGGCTTACCACCAGATCGAAGGCTGCCTCGGAATGGGCCTGGAGCGCATCGAGGGCACGAACTCCTATCTCGCCACGCAACACTGGATCAGCGAAGACGCCGCGACCCATACGCTTGAGACGCACGAAAGTACCGAGTGGTACGCCGCGAACCGCCTGCTGCTCCACCGCTGGATGGCGATGCTTTCGCTCGAAGAAGAATGGGCCACCACGGAGCTGGTCTCGCCGCACTGAACCGCCCGGAGTCCCTATCCCTCAACCGGGTACCGCTTCGCCACTTCCTCCGCGCTGAGTCCGCCTTCCTTCAGCATCACCAGTTCGTCGTAGAGGATGTTGCCCGTGTACCGCCCGCGTTCCTGCGAGCAAATCACCACGGCCGCGTCGCCGATGATGTCGCCGCTCATCCGCCAGCCCGAATAGTCCGGCTCGCCGCCACGAGTGCGGAAGAAGTGCCCACCCTCCGACCAGATCGGCAGGTGCGGCGAAAGCACGTTCACGGAGACGTTGTGCTGGTAGACCTCTGCTGCGAGCCCCTGCGAAAACCGCTCCAACGCGGCTTTCGTGGCGCCGTACGCGGCGCCGCCAGAGGGCCGTGGGCCGTCATAGGGTCCCGCCCCAGGGCCAATCGCCCCGCGGGACGACACGTTGATGATGTGCCCACCTCCGGCCTCGATCATCGACGGCAACACGGCTTTGCACATTAGAAAGGGGCCGTCCACGTTCACCCTGAACGAAAGCCGCCAGTGCTTTGGCTCCATCTCCAGCACCGTCCCCGGCACGAGGATGCCCGCGTTGTTCACCACTACGTCAAGCCGGCCGTGGTCGCTCAGCGTCGTCTTCACCAGGTTCTGGATGTCAGTTTCGTCCGCCACGTCGCAGCGGATCGCCCGGGCTCTCCCGCCTGCGTCCTCGATCTGCCCGACCGTGTCTGCCAGGGACCCGGGAATCCGTGACTGCCCCGATTCGTCGGTCCGCGCGGAGACCACGACCATGGCGCCCGCCCTGGCCAGCGAAATGGCGATGTCCTTACCGAGCCCCCGGCTCGCGCCCGTCACGATCGCTACCTGTCCATCGAGTGCGCCCACGAGTCACCCCTCTGCCGCGTTTGTAGAGGAGCCTACAGCATCTCGTTTTCCGCCGAGAGGGCGGCCCGCAACGTCTCCCGGTCCACGCCGAGCGCGGCGAAGAACATCGGGCTCACGTTGCCGGAGCCGATCGTGCCGAGCGCCAGCTCCCTCGCCCCGATAATGGTGCCGCCACCCTGCCGCACGGTCCCAGCGGTGCTGTTGATAGCCTCCCGCGCGGACGAACCGAACATCACCTGCTCGCTGATTGCATCGCTTCCAGCTCCCTGTGCCAGCATCAGCGCCGATTCCAGTGCCGTCCGTTCCGGCATCCCGGCCGCGCCCGATTCTGAGAGAACGACCAGCGCCCCGGCCAGCAGGTGCTCGGCCCCGACGATCGCCACATTCGCGCGCCGGCAGAAGTTCTGTGCTTCCCCAAGCGCACGGTTCCCATCGTCGCCAAGGCGAATCTCCGCCATGTCAGTCCTCCAGCTGGCGTCCCGCGCCGGAAGGCGCGAAGTCATGCACCTCCAGCTTCAGCTGATCGCCGCCCCAATCCCGCGAGAACGAATAAACGATATCGATCTCGCCAGCGACGTCATTCTCGCCCTGCCGGAACGCGATCGCCGGCCACGTCAGCGGCCCGTCCTTCAGCGTC
The DNA here is from genome assembly GCA_050248655.1 of Dehalococcoidia bacterium. Taxonomy (GTDB): domain Bacteria; phylum Chloroflexota; class Dehalococcoidia; order Tepidiformales; family Tepidiformaceae; genus JAGQHB01. The sequence goes on along the minus strand of JBFWRY010000001.1, from coordinate 1,595,596 downwards.
ATCGTCAGGTGTTCGCCGCCCGCGCCGACTGTCTTGGTGCGCATCACTTTCACATTGCGGCTCAGTAGGACAGGCTTCGGATTCCCCTGCCCACACGGTTCGAACCGCATCAGGCCTTTCACATCCAGCCCGCTCACCGATGAAAGCGGAGTCTCGCAATCGACGGTGAAGGTCCGCACAAGGCTGTCTTCGTCCAACAACTCCGCCGCCGTGTTAATCAGCCGCTCGCGCAGAGCTTCGAGGTGTTCGTTGCGGACCGTGAAGCCCGCCGCGGCGCGGTGCCCGCCATGCCGCTCCAGGAGGTGCTTCTCTTTCCGGATCGCCCCGACAATATCGAACGCCGGGATGCTCCGGCAGCTTGCGCGGCTCGTCTCGGCCCCGCGCTCATACACCACCGTCGGTCGGTTCCAAGTGTCGGCCAGTCGCGCCGCCACTAACCCGACGATCCCGGCGTGGATCTCGTCGCTCCCGACCATGATCAGCGGGTCTCGCGGGTCGCACAGCTCCTGCGCCGCAGCCAGCGCCTCGATCGTCTGCTGCTGTCGCTCCCGGTTCAGCGAGTCGAGTTCCTGTGCCAGCGGTCGCGCCGTCGCTAGGTCCTCCGCCATCATCAGCTCAAGCGCCAGGTTCGCGTGCTTGAGCCTGCCCGCCGCGTTCATCCGCGGGCCGATCGCGAAGCCGAGCGTCTCCGCGTTGAACTTCTCTGCCCGGGTCCCTGCGACCGCCGCCAGCGCTTCCAGGCCCGGCCGCAACCCTCCCTGCATCCGGTTGAGCCCGCTCGTCACGATCCGCCGGTTCTCGTCCGCAAGCGGGGCCACGTCCACCACGGTCCCAAGCGCGACGAGGTCCAGGAACGCGGAGTCGTCCAGGGTTCGCCCTTCTGCCTCGTATAGCACCTGCAGGAATCGGTAGGCCACGCCCACCGCCGCGAGTTCTGTGAACGGGTACGGCGAGTCCAGACGCTTCGGGTTCACCGCCGCCAGCGCAGCCGGCATCTCGTCCGGCACCGTGTGGTGATCGAGGATGATCGTGTCCATCCCCAGCTCGTTGCCCACCCGTACTTCGTCGACCGACGAAATCCCGCAGTCGGCGGTCATCAGCAGGGCAGCGCCAGTGCCATGGATCCGTCGCACTGCCCCGGAGTTCAGTCCATAGCCTTCCGTGAAGCGGTCCGGGATGTAGGGGAAAGTCTTCGCGCCCAGCTCCCGCAGCCCAAGCGTCAACACGGCGATCGACGTGACGCCGTCGACATCGAAGTCGCCGTACAGGCAGATCAGCTCTCCCTGCCGGATCGCCCGGCGCGTCCGCTCGATGGCGTCCTGCATTCCCGGCAGAAGCAGTGGATCGTGGTCCTCGTCCAGGTGCGGCTTGTAGAAGCGGTCGGCCGCATCGCGAGTCGTGATCCCGCGGGCCGCGAGCACCGTCGCCACCACTTCCGGGAAACGGGCGATCCCGTTTTGCCTCGCGAGCGGGTCGCGCAGCCTCCAGCGGGTCAGTGGTCGCGCCGCCGCGAACGTCATTCGCCCTCCGGACGGTACCGCCGGAAGACAAGGCTGGCGTTGTGCCCGCCGAAGCCGAGAGAGTTGCTCATCACGACGTCGATCGCCGCCATCGGGCGCGCTACGTTCGGGACATAATCGAGGTCACAGTCCGGGTCCGGTACATCGTAATTCGCAGTCGGCGGAATGATGTTGTTGTTGATCGCCATCACCGACACGATCGCCTCGACGCCACCGGCGGCGCCCAGTAGATGCCCGGTCATCGACTTGCTGGAGCTAATCGGCAGGCTATATGCGTAATCGCCAAACGCTCGCTTAATCGCCAGCGTCTCCAGCTTGTCGTTCATCGGTGTCGACGTCCCGTGCGCGTTCAAATAGTCCACGTCGTCCGGCTGCAGGCCGGCCTGCTCCAGCGCAAGCTGCATCGCTCTCATTGCGCCGCGTCCCTGTTCGTCCGGCTGAGTGATATGGAAGGCATCGCTGGTCGCACCGTAGCCCGCCAACTCGCCAAGTATTGTCGCGTTCCGCGCGCGGGCATGCGCTTCCGACTCAAGCAACAGGACGCCTGCGCCCTCCGCCATGATGAAGCCCGACCGGCGCGCGTCGAATGGCCGTGAGGCCCGCCCCGGGTCGTCGTTGTTGGTGCCCAGGGCCCTCGCGGCACTGTAGCCCGCTACCGTCAGAGGCGTGATTGGGGCTTCGGCTCCGCCTGCAAGCGCCACGTCGGCGTCACCGCGCCGGATGATGTTCGCCGCCTCGCCGATGCTGTCGGCCGAACTCGCACAGGCGCTTACGAGGCTGTAGTTCACCGCTCGCGTGCCGAATCGGATGCTCACATTCGCGCAGGCCATGTCCGTCAGCGTCATCGGGATCACGAATGGGCTCACGCGTCCCGGGCCCTTCGTGCGCAACACGTCCTGCTCTTCCAGCAGCGTGGTGATCCCGCCATGGGCGCTGCCGATCACGCACGCCACCCGGTGGCCGTTCTCCGGCGTCACTTCGAATCCTGCGCATGTCAGCGCTTCCCGCGCCGCCACGATCGCGAACTGCGCGAACCGGTCGGTGCGCTTCGCCTCTTTGCGGTCGATGTGCGCCGCCGCGTCGAAATCCTTCACTTCGCCCGCGACCTGTGCCGCGTACCCGTCCGGGTCGAACCGCGTGATCCGGGCGGTACCGGACCGCCCATTCACCAGTGCATCCCAGTTGGCTTCGACCGAGTGGCCGATGGGCGTAATCATGCCCATTCCCGTCACAACAACCCGTCTGTTCACGGCCCGAAGAGTACCCCTCGCACCTGCTTGCGGCGAGCGCGAGGCTCCCGATCAGCGTGTCGCCGCAGCGTTTGCCACGAGCACGGCAACATTCGCAGGATCCCAATCCAACACCGAGGCTCCGTCCGCCGTCGTAATCGGCCAGACGGTCGGTGTGCCGTCCACATCGTCGCCAAGCGAATACGTCTCCAATGCGTCTGCCACCCGGCTCGCGAGAAGTGCGATGCCCGGCAAGCGCCCCGCGGGAATATCGGTCTCGACCACGTCCCGGGCGACCCACAGCGCAGCTGGCGACCTGGCCAGGCTACGGAACGTCAACGCATCTTCCAGCAACGCCCGCAGGACCAGCTGCTGACGCTGTACGCGATACAGGTCGCTGTCTTCCCGGTACCGGGAGAACGCCACCGCTTCGTAGCCCGTCAGGTGGTGCTTCCCCGCGGGAAACGCGACATTGCGCGGGTTCGTCTCGTCGTCCTCCGAGTAGTACCACTCGGGCACTTCGAGGTCCGGCGGGATGTCGACATCCACGCCTCCCAGCGCCTCGATCACGCGTGCGGCTCCGCGGATGTCCAGCCACACGAAGTAGTCCACCTCGATCCCGAAGTTCGCTCGCAGGTCGCGGACCGTCTGGCCTGCACCCGCGGCCACCGTTCCGCCTGCGTCCGAGCCTGCCCGGAACGACGCGTTGATCCGTCCGTAGTCGCCATCCCCGATTTCCACCCACAGGTCCCGCGGCACTGAGAGCACGGTCCCCCGGTGCGTTGCCGGGTCCAGCGTTATCACGAGGATCGAGTCCGTGCGCGCCTGCAGCGGCGATTCATCTGGCCGCCGGTCTGCCCCGAGCACAAGGATGCGGATGGGCCGGTTGAACCGGTGGCTCTCCCCGGGTGCCTCCACCCGGTAACCTTCCGGCATCGCCGCCAGCGCCTGCGAAACCCCGGGCACGGAAACGTCCCACCCCGGCAGGACCGCAGGCATCGCCCGCGTGGCAGACGCCGTGACCACAAAGAGCATGATGAGCGCCCATGCTCCCAGCACGGCGAACGCCCACGCGGCTCGTCCACCATGCCCGCCGGTCGTCGCTGAATCCTCGTACCAGTCGTGCTGCACGGCCTTCCACGCTATGGCGCAGCCCCACTCCCGTGAAGTCCGGCCCAAACGGCGCATCCCGAACGCTTACGGCGCTCCGCCTGCCCCTTCGCGCCCGGCCACGATAGCCCGCACCACTTCGAGCCGATCCGTCGTGGCGCCTGTGACGCCCCACTCCTGCACACGCCTCAACAGCTGTAGCGAGTTGATCGGCCACGTCATCACGGTCGGTGCGGCCGCTCTCAGGTCGCGCACCACCGCTGCGTTGAGGAACTTCTGGTTGATCGAAATCGCGTGGTGCGCTTCTCCGGAAAGCCGCTTGAGCACCTCGCCCAGCGCTCTCCGGTTCCCCACCGAGTGGACAACGCGCACGTGCGGCAGCGGCCCGAAGGGCGCCAGCATGCCCCATCTCTGGGAACAGACCGCGTAGGCATGGCCCGGCACGACACGCTCCATCTCTTCGATCACCGCCTGTGACAGCCCGGCGGCGCTCCCCTTCAGGTCGAGCATCAACTCCGTCCCGGGCGCAGCCGCAGTGGCCAGCGCCTCGAGGCTCAGCTGGGGCCGGGAAGCTGGCTCCAGGCTCCACCGGTCCCAGAGCAACGGGATCGGGCCCATTGTCTTGCTGTGCCGAACCTCCAATCTCCCCCGGTACAGCCAGACATCCGCCTCCACGAGGTCCGCGCCCGCCGCCTCGGCTCGTCTTAACCGTGTCAGCCCGTTGCCGAACCGGTGCGCGATTGCCAGGAACGGCGCATCACCGGGCATGGCGTGGCGCCCCTCCCCACAGCCAGTCCGGGCTCCGTGGCCGGATCCTTAGCGCCAGCCACAGCCCGGCCATCGCCACGATCCCGCCCGCAAAGACATCCAGCACAAAGTGGTTCGCCGTTGCTACTACCGCCACCGCCATCACGGCCGGCAGCGTCAGCGCCATCCCGCGCAACACGGGCCGCCGGAGCTCCCGTGCCAGCCCGATCCCCAGCAGGAGGTCCCATCCGAAATGCAGGCTCGGCATCGCCGCGTACTGGTTCACCAGCGCGGGCGGCTGTAGCAAACGGTAGGCGCTCGACCGCTGCGTCACGGTGTCGATCAATTCCAGGTTCGCCAGGCGTGGCGGCGCTGTGGGGAAAGCGACGAAAACGACGAGTCCAATGAGCCCGGAGATCAGGAACGCGTTCCGCGTCAGGAAGTACGTCCGCGGATGGCGCAGGGCTAACCACAGTCCGCCGCAAACGATGACAGGCCAATGCCCGAAGATGTAGACCCAGTTCGCCAGCGTCACCAGCCAGTCGTGGCCCAGTACCGTTTCCTGGACGCTCCCCTCCCACGCCAGCCCGAGTGCATCCTGGAGGTCCGCCACACGCATCGCGTTCTCCACGGCAAGGCCAGTGCTTCCCTCCGTCAGGCCGCGCACCAGGAAGTAGGCCAATACCGCCGTGACCGTCGTGATCGCTTCGCGCAGCAGCGCCCCGCGCGAGAAGCGATAGTGGAAGTCCATACCGGGAACGTACGGGCATCAGGCGGCCGCGCACAACGGCCTATCGTCTGAGCGCCTCGCCCTACTCGTCGATGGGTTGCATGGCCAGTGCCAGCTCTTCGCGCCGGAACCGCGGCAGTCCGTACTCCAGGCAGAGCAGGCTCGCGACGCCCACGACCGCTAGGAACAGGAACGTCGTCCCCGCCCCTGCCACGGAGGTACCGATCCCGGCGATCGCCAGCGGCAGCACCACCACCAGGTCGCTCAACAGACCCTGTGTCGCGAATACCCGAGCCTGGTGCGTCCCCGGCGCATGACCCGAAAGCACGGCCCGCCCGCACACTGGCGCCAGCGCCGCGCAGAGCCCCAGACCTGCCGCGACGGGCACCAGTCCCGCCACGTCGATCCCGGCGCCCGGAACCAGCGGCACCCCATTCGCGAAAATCGTCAGCATGAACGTGAGTCCCACGATGCTTGCGAACACCGGCCGTGCCAGCCGTCCAGCGCCCTCCGGCCCGAGTTGCGTCGTCACCAGCCAAATCCCGGCCACCGCTCCGGTGCCCCCGGCCAACAGTAGCCCGGTGACCGCCGTGACGCCGAGGTCCAGTTCCTGGAACGCGAGGATGGGGATCGCCACGATCATCGCCTTTAGGCTCAACTCGAAGTAGATCAGCAGGCCGCTGGCGTATGCGACCGAGTGGTCGTCTCGCAACAGCCGCAGCGCTGGCATCAGCGACATCCCGGCTCGCGCGCTTCGCTCCAAACGGGCGCGCTTCCCAACGAAGGAAGCGAGGAGCCCGACCCCTGCGAAGACCACAGCCGCGCCGCCAACCATCGCCACCTGTCCGCCGACGTAGTAGAGCGCGGGTGCGAAGACCAGCAGGCCCGCCCCCTGCCCGGCATATTGGAGCACCAGCAGGGCTGCATGCCCGCGCGCGGGACGTTCTCCCTGCAACGCATGCACCATTGCCATCTCGGAGTTGCTGAACACCTGGGAGACGCCAGAATAGGCGAACGCGACGAAGAACATTCCCGCGGCCGAATCCGCGAACGCAAGCGCCACGCCCGCTACCAGCACGCGCAACCACGCGCCCGCTGCCAGCCCAACGCCGGCGCCCGCACGGTCGATCCCAATGCCTGCAGGGACCGCAAAGAGGAGCGCCCCGGCCATCATCGCCACGAACACGGCGCTCGCGCCGCCCACCGCGGAACCGCCGGACCCGGCTGCCCAAAAGATAGCCCCGAGGAAGATACCCTGCGCCGCCTGGCTCAGCAGCCGCGAACTGTAGAACGCGAACGCTGCCGGTCGCGGTACCGGGGTTCCCCCCGCGATGGCGCTCAGAGTGTGCGGACCCTTTGTGCGACAATCACCCCGGCCAGCCTCCCAACCACTTCATCAATGCACACGCTATTTCTTTCGGCCGTCAGCGGGAAGCGCACAGTGCTCCCGCCTTTCCCTTGGTCAAGATCTGCGCCGCCAAAGTCGGCCGCATCCCGCCGCGTCGCCCAAACCACTCCCTGCATTGGCCCGGCTGTGTCCTGGATTTCCAGTTCGCGCGACAGCCGGGGCCCGTGGTCGCGAAGTTCGACCGATAGCGTCCACTTGAGCCGCCCCACGCCCCGTCACTCCCTACAATGGCCCTCACCAATTCCCCGAGGTCCGGCCCCATGACCCCCGTCCAAACCACATGCGGTCTCGTCGAAGGTATCTCCCGCGAATCCCACGCTGCCTACTACGGGATACCCTTCGCCGCATCGGCCGCAGAAAAGGATCGTTTCCGTGCTCCCGCACCGCCACCAGCATGGGACGGCGTCCGCGAGACGTTTACGCCCGGCCTCGCGTCGCCCCAGACGTCCCACGCCATCCCCGGCTTCGCTGCCAGTGGCCCCCAGGGAGAGGATTGCCTCTCGCTCAACGCCTTCACTCCCGCCGCAGATGGCGCGGCCCGGCCGGTCCTCTTCTGGATCCACGGGGGCGGCTTCACGCACGGCGCCGGCTCCGACCTCCTTTACGACGGCGGCCCGCTCGCCGTCCGTGGCGACGTCGTCGTCGTCACCATCAACTACCGCCTCGGCGCGCTCGGCTACCTCTACCTCCGCGCGCATCTCCCGGCCGAAGCTCTGGCCGTGAATGCCGGTCAGCTCGACATGATCGCCGCGCTCCACTGGGTCCGCGACAACATCGCCGCGTTCGGCGGCGACCCCGCCAACGTCACCATCTTCGGCGAATCAGCCGGCGCCGCGGCCGTCGGCACGCTCCTCGCTATGCCCGCAGCGAAAGGCCTTTTCCACAAGGCGATTCTCCAGAGCGGCACCGGCCGCGCTATCGACCCCGAACGTGCCGCTCGCGTCACCGGCATGCTCCTCGACGAACTCGGGCTCGGGCAGGAACCCGCGGGCATCCTCACCCGGCCGGTCCAGGAAATCCTGGCCGCCCAGGCTGCCACCGCCGGTAAGGCTCAGCGCGAACTCGGGTTGGCCTTCGGGCCCGTGCTCGACCCCCAAACGCTTCCCCGGCTCCCCTTCGACGCCATCGCTGCCGGCGTAGCCGCGGACATCCCCGTCCTCATCGGCACCAATCGCGACGAGGTGAAGCTCTTCAACGCCTCCATCCGCCGCGACGAAATCGACGACACCACGCTCGAAACGTCCGTCGCCGCATCGCTCCGCCACTGCACGCCTGCCGCCGCTCGCGAACTCGCCGGGCACTACCGCCAATCGCGCACCGCTCGCGGGCTCCTGCACACCAATCTCGACATCCTCGACGCCGTCCAGTCGGACGCTCGCTTCCGCGTCGGCGCGCTACGCATGGCCCTGGCGCAGGCCGCGCAGCAGCCAATGACCTTCGTCTACCTCTTCACCCACGAATCACCCGCTCGTCGCGGCGCCCTCGGGTCCTGCCACGCACTCGAGATGCCGTTCGTCTTCGGCACCCTTTCCGCGCCCACGCAGGACCGCTTTGCTGGCACCGGCCCGGCCGTAGAACGGCTCTCTCACGAGATGATGGACGCGTGGATCTCCTTCGCCCGCACTGGCTCTCCCGCGCACGAAGGCATCGGCCCGTGGCCTGCCTATGACGCTGACACTCGCCCAACCATGGTCTTCGACACGCGCCGCTCCGCCATCACACCCGACCCCTTCAGCTCTGAACGCGAAGCGATTGAGCCGTTCGTTGCGTAATCATCGCCTCCTACGGCGCCCGCATCTCCCGCACCACTCGTGGCAGCCGCGTCGATAGCTCGCCCGCCAGCAGACCCGCTTCGCCCATCTCTTCCCGCAGCGATTCGCCTGCTGCGCCATGCAAGTACACGGCGAGGCACGCCGCTTCGTAGGCATCCAACCCCTGCGCCAGGTACCCCGCGATCATCCCGGCCAGCACGTCGCCACTCCCGGCCGTCGCCAGGAGCGGGTTCGCGAACGGGCTTAGTGCTCGCCGTCCGTCTGCCTGGGCGATGACGCTATGCGCCCCCTTCAGCACCACCGTGCAGCCGAACTTCACCGCTGCTTCCAGCGCTATCTCCATCCGCCGCGTCTGCACATCGGCCACGGTGGTGCCCATCAGCCGCGCCAGTTCGCCGGGATGCGGCGTCAGCACCGCATGCGATGGCACTCGCTCAGCGATGTCACTCATCGCCGCGAGCGCGTTCAGCGCGTCCGCGTCGATCACGCAGCCGCGCGGCAGCTGGCTCCCCAGGTCCGGCAGCACCGCCCACATGAACGCCCGCGTCTCGTCGTCGTTTCCCATCCCGGGCCCCATCACGGCCGCTTCGTACGCTGCCCACTCGCTCCGCAGAGCTATTGCTGCCGCGCCTGCGATTCCGCCCGTCGCGCTCGCCTCTTGCGGCAGCCACGTTGCCTCCGCCAGTCCTGGCGCCAGCGAACTCACAAGCGCAGCCGGGCATGCAATCGTCACGAGCCCGGCGCCCGCGCGGTAGGCCGCTTCCGCCGCCAGCCTCGGTGCCCCAACGTAACGGACCGACCCGCCAACAACGAGCACCTTGCCGAAGGTTCCCTTGTTCCCGTCTTCCGGCCGCACTGGCAGCCATCCGCGCGCCTGCCGCGAAGTCAGCAACTCCAGCTTCACCGCGTCCTGCGCCTCTTTCGGGATGCCGATATCGATCACCTGCACGCGCCCCACGAACCCGCTCGCCGGGGCCTGGTACATGCCGACCTTCGGCAACCCGAACGTGACCGTCATGTCCGGCTCCACCGATGCCGGGTCCACCTCGCCCGAATCGGCGCTCACCCCCGTCGGCACATCGACCGCGATCAGCTTTGGCGGCGTATACCCCGCCCGCGCCTGCTTCAGACGGCTGAGCACCTTCGTGATCGCCTCGTCCGGCTCCAGCGGCCGCTTCTGGCCGATGCCCAGCAGCGCGTCGATGACCAGGTCGGCCGTGTCCGCCGCCGAAGTGAGCCGCTCCATCTCCGGATCGAGGTCCGGCGTCACCAGCACGAACTCGCGCGGCGCCAGGTCCTCGATCAGCGACATATCGCGCCGTTCGCGCGGCAGGTACAGCATCACGTCCGCGCCCCAGTCCAGCAGGTGCCGCGCCGCCACGATGCCATCGCCCCCGTTGTTGCCCGGCCCCACCAGCACGAGGATCCGCCGACCTTCGAGCGTGCCGAGCATCATCCACGCTTCCTGTGCCACAGCCAACCCGGCTTCTTCCATCAGCTGCCGTTCCGGGATTCCCGCCGCGACCGCGGCCGCCTCCAGTTCCCGCATCTCTGCCGTCGTTACCAGCTTCATCGCAGCCCCTTTTCCCTGATCAGCCGCAGGGCGCTTTCGCCCCGCCGCGGAGTGTCTTCGAGTTCCGTCATCGCCCGTTCGCCCACCACTGAGGCCATCGCCAGCCCCCGGTCGTGCGTCAGGCTGATCTCCAGCCCGCGCAGTTCAATCTGTTCGGCCCTCGCTGCTCCCCGCCCGTAGAGAAACACCAGCGGCTTCCCCCTGCGGTTCGGTAGCACCTCAATGTCCTTCCAGCTCACGCCTCGTACGCCGGTGCCGAGCGCCTTCATCACCGCTTCTTTCGCGGCGAAGCGCGCTGCCAGTTCCGAAATCCGCCCCCGGCAGTGCGCGATCTCGTCCGGCGTGTACACGCGGTTCAGGAACCGGTCGCCGTGACGCGCAATCACGTCGGCAACCCGGTCGATTTCGATGATGTCGATGCCGTGGGCAAACTTCCTCGCCATGGCCCGCCATCGTAGCCGAGCATCCAGCCAGATGCCCGCACCTAACCCCCCAGCTCCCGGCTGTTGGCCACTGGCTGTCGGCAAGCTGCACACGCCAAACCATCGCCGTAGTCGCGGCCGCCCCTGGCCGCGGGCCTCTGAACCAACCCCAGGGCACAACACACCCAACGCCGCGTCGCACCGTTATCCCTCGCCCCCCGCCAGGGGGAGAGGGACCGAGAGTGAGGGGCGCTTCAGCCCGTGGCACGCCCGGCCATCCCAACCACCTCCAACCGAATGCCGCCAACAGCCCCCTCCCCAGCCCCAAAGGCCCGCTCCCGCTACATTGGCTCCGTGACCGCACAAATCATCGATGGGACCGCTATCGCCGCCAGCATCCGGGCCGAGGTTGCCGCTCGTGCCGCCGCACTCCGTGAACGGGGCCGCATCCCCGGCCTCGCCGCCATCCTCGTCGGCGACGACCCCGCCTCCATCTCCTACGTCTCCTCCAAGGCGAAAGCCTGCGAAGAGGCCGGCATCTTCAGCGAGACCTTCCACCTCCCCGCAGACACGGACCACGATGACGTCCTCCGCCTCGTCGCTGGCCTGAACGCCGACGAGCGCTTCCACGCCATCCTCCCCCAGATCCCCATGCCTCCCCAGGTCAACGAACAGGCGATCGTCGATGCCATCCTTCCCGCGAAAGACGCCGACGGCCTCCATCCGTTCAACCTCGGCCGGCTCCTTCGCGGCGAGACCGATGGCGCTCTCCCCTGCACGCCCCACGGCGTCCAGCAACTACTCATGCGCACCGGCAACGACCCCGCGGGCAAACACGTCGTCGTCATTGGACGTTCGATGCTGGTTGGCCGCCCGCTCTCCGTCCTCCTGAGCAACAAAGGCCCAGCCGCGAACGCAACCGTCACCCTCTGCCACACCGGCACGAAGGATCTTGCCTATCACACGCGCCAGGCCGACATCCTCGTCGTCGCCGCCGGGTGCCCCGGCACGGTCACCGGCGACATGGTGAAGCCCGGCGCCGTGGTCATCGACGTTGGCACCAACCGCATCGACGACCCCTCCCGCAAGCGCGGCTGGCGGCTCGTCGGCGACGTCGTCTACTCCGAAGCACGTGAAGTCGCCTCCTGGATCACCCCCGTCCCCGGCGGCGTCGGCCCCATGACCATCGCCATGCTCCTCGTAAACACGGTCGCCGCCGCCGAACGCGGCATGTAAGAGCCCCACCCATACGGGTGATCCGCCCCTCCTCCCCGCGCGGCACGCTGGATGCAGCCCACCAACGAGGTGCACCCCGTGCCCGAACCAACCACCCTCACCGCTTTCTCAAGCCAGCTCGCCGACGCTGCTGAGTCCGCCGGCTCCCGCATCGTCACCGTCGATGCCCGCCGCCGCCTCCCAGCTTCCGGAATCGCCTGGAGCGAAGGCGTCGTCGTCACTGCCAATCACGCCATCGAACGCGATGACCGCATCATGGTCGGTCTTCCCGGCGGCGAGACCGTCGCCGCAACCCTGGCCGGCCGCGATCCCGGCACCGACATCGCCGTCCTCCGTGCCCCCGGCGTCACTGCCCCTGGCGCCCTCGGCGGCGCCCTTCGTGTTGGCGAACTCGTCCTCGCCGTCGGCCGCCCTGGCGCTGGGGGTATCGAAGCCTCCCTCGGCGCCGTCTCTGCTGTTGGCGGCCCCTGGCGCTCACGTGGAGGCGTCCGCGTCAGCGGCTTCGTCCGCACCGACACGACCTTCTTCCCCGGCTTCTCCGGGGGCGCCCTCGTCAACAGCGCTGGGCTCATCGCCGGCATGAATACGTCTCACCTTGGCCAGGGCGGTATCACGCTTCCCGTCTCCGCCCTTGAGCCCATCGTCTCCGCATTGCTTGCCGGCGGCCGCCTGAAGCGGGGCTACCTCGGCATCAGTAGCCAGCCCGTTCAGCTTCCGGCCTCCGTCAGCCTTGAGCCGGCCCAGGAGACGGGCCTCCTCGTCGTCAGCGTCGATGGCGGCACCCCCGCCGCCAACGCCGGCGTCCTTGTCGGCGACATCCTCGTCCGTATCGATTCCGACGTGATCGACGGTTCCGAAGCGCTCCAGGGCGCCCTCGGCCCCGATTCCGTCGGCCAGTCGCGCACGCTGAAAGTCGTCCGCGGCGGCATCCTCCACGACATCGCAGCGGTGGTCGGTGAGCGCGCCTAGCGTGCCCGCCCGTCTCGCGGCGTTTCCCCCGGCTGCTCCGAGGCCGCACGATCGGAAGGTGACCCCTTCCGATCTGCCGGCCCTGGACGCCCTCCGGGTTGCCATCGTTGCGAGGCTGCCGGGCCGAAGGCAGGCCATCGCCCGGCTCGCCCGCGATGCCGGCCTCGACATCGTCGCCGTGCTGCCGTTTGCCCCGGCCGAATCCGGCGCCATCGTCACCATCTTTGACGGCGAACCCCCGGAGCCTGCTGAAGGTCCTGCGGTTGTCCTCGGCGCCGATTCCCGCCCCGCCTCAGCTTCAGTGGCCAACCCCGGCGCATGGCTCTCCGCCGATCCCCCGCCCCGTCAGCTCCTCGCCGCGGTGCAGGCCGTCGCCGCCGGCCTCGTCGTCCACGACCCGCTCCACCGGGCCCACGAGCCATCCGACGAACCGCTCACCCCGCGTGAACTCGATGTCCTCCGCTGCCTCGCCGACGGCGACGCCAACCGCGCCATCGCCCTCCGCCTCGGCATCAGCGAAAACACCGTCAAGTTCCACGTTGCCTCCATCCTCGCCAAGCTTTCCGCCCAGAGCCGAGCCGATGCCGTCATGCGCGCCGTCCAGCGCGGCCTCCTCCCGGTCTAACGAAGAACCAACTCCCGCTCCCAGCCCGGATCCGATACAGTCCCTTCTGTCACAAAATGTGACCCAGTTTCCATTTCCGGCGAGGGGTTCCGACATGCCGCTGCAAATCAAGAAAAGCGTGAAAGACATGGCCGAGGAAGCCGAGAGGGAGATCGAGACGCTGACCGTCGAACAGGCACGTCCCCTCCTTGGCCAGGAAGGCATCACCATCATCGACCTGCGCGACCCCCGCGAGATCTGGCGTGACGGCGGCATCCCGGACGCCATCAACGTCACCCGCGGCATGCTCGAATTCTGGATCGATCCCGCGAGCCCCTATCACAAGGAGTTCTTCGCGTCTGGAAATAAGTTCGTCTTCTTCTGCGCCGGTGGTGTCCGCTCTGCCCTCGCCGCCAAGACAGCCCAGGACATGGGCCTCACGCCCGTCTGCCACATCGCGGGCGGATTTACGGCCTGGAAGAAGTCCGGCGCGCCCGTCGTCACGGTAGAACCCCGGCTCCCCGGCCAGCCGAAGCAGTAGGCCGCAGCAGACCGGGACGGCGGCCACCTGGCACCCATACGCCGATCGTCAGAGCGTTTCCAACAGCCGGTCGAGCGCCGCGTAGCTCTCGTTCATGCCGCCCTCCATCCCGGCCTCGAACATCCCGGCGCAGTCCTCCGCCGTCATGAACAGCGAGTCGATGACCATAAGCGTCTTGCCGTCGGAAGTGTCGCTGAACCGCGCGCTGTCCACGGAAACGTGCCCCGGCATGCCGTCCCACTCGAACGTCTGCTCGATCAGGTCCAACGGTTCGATCTCCCGGAATCGGCCCTCGAACCCCGCCTCTTCCCCGTCGGCGTGCTCGACAAATCGCCAGTGCCCGCCTTTCCAGAATTCGAACGTTTCCACCACCAGCTTGTTGCCCCGGCCCCACCACTGCGCCACCAACTCCGGTTCGCTGTAGGCCCGCCACACCCGCGCCCGCGGCGCGTTAAACACGCGTTCCGTGTGCATCCCTCGGTCCCCGACTCTCGTCACTACGGCTTTGTTCTGCTGACTTGGCGTCACCATCGTGTTCCTCCAGGGATTTGTACTCGTCCTGCTACTGCAGGGCGGATGTCGTGGCTCTTGGTACGGCTCGGTGCTGCAACCTCCTTCATTCGACCTCCTCGCTCATCGCGTCCAGGAACGACTCCAACCGGTCGAGCCGCGCCACAAGCACCTCGCGGTAGGCAGCAATCCAGGCGGTCTCCGCGTCGAGCTTCTGCGATCCGAGGCTGCACACCCGCACCCGTCCTTCCTTGCGCGTCTTCACCAGCCCGGATGCCTCCAGCGTGGTCACGTGCTTCTTCATGCCCGTGAGCGTCATATCGAACATCGATGCGAGGTCGCTAATCGTGGCATCCCCCCGCCCCAGCCGCCTGAGCACGCCCCGCCGGGTCCCGTCGGACAGTGCCGAGAAGGACTGATCAAGCCGCTGTTCCAACTCGACTGTTCGAGGCATCAGCTTCGGCCTTCCCTCAATACTGAACCTGTTAGTTCAGTATTGAAACTACGCCTCGCGCGGGCAACCCTCTATCTTTCCTCGTCCTGCGCGCAAAATTGCGCCATCGGCCCCTCCCGGTATGGTCCGCTCTAACCATGGAGGTGCCCTATGCCCATATTGCCAGTCGCTGCGACGCCGGAAGCTGCAGGCGTCGATTCCAACCGGCTTGCGGAACTCTTTGCCCGCGCCAAACAGGAAGTCGATGTCGGGAACATCCCCGGCTGCCAGGTTGCCGTCGGCCGCAATGGCGTCATCGCCGGCATGGCCACCTACGGCGTCTCCCGCCACGCGGAGGCTGATCGGCCCGTCACCGATGACACGCTTTACACCATCTTTTCCAGCACCAAGGGCATCGTCTCAGTCGCCGCATGGCAGTTGCTCGAACAAGGCAAGATCCGCCTCGAAGACAAGGTCGCCGACCACATCCCCGAGTTCGGCACCAACGGCAAAGACGCCGTCACCATTGAACAGGCGTTGCTCCACATCGGCGGCTTTCCCCAGGCGCCGCTCGGCCCGCCCAAGTGGTCCACCCGCGAAGGACGCCGCGAAGCGTTTGCGCGCTGGCGTCTCACCTACGAACCCGGCACGAAGTTCGAATATCACGCCAGTTCGCTGCACTGGGTGGTGGTCGACCTCGTCGAGCGCCACACGGGTATCGAATGGCACCAGTACCTCCGGGAACGCCTCACGGAGCCCCTCGGCCTGCAGGACCACCTCTACATCGGCCTCCCACGCGAACTCAACGATCGCGTAGCCGACGTCTACTACGTCACCGAGCCCACGCCCCCGCCCGGCGGCTGGGGTGAGGCCAATCCGTTCACGATCTTGCGGTTCAACAACCCGGACCAGCGCGAGGTCGGCATTCCCGGCGGCGGCGGCATCGGTACGGCCGGCGCCCTCGCCCTTTTCTACCAGGCGCTCGTCAACGGCGGCGCCACCCACGATGGAAACCGCATCCTCAAGCCTGAGACCATCGACATGGCGATCATTCCCCGCACGGACGACCGGCACGTCGACATGGTCTGGGGCAAACCGATCAACCGTGCCCTCGGCATGATGGTCGCAGGCGCTCGGGAGAACATGGTGTATCGCGGTTTCGGCACTGCCTGCTCGGAACGAGCCTTCGGCCACGCTGGCGCCGGCGGCCAGCTCGCCTGGGGCGACCCTGAATCGGGAATTTCGCTTGGCTTCACAACCAACGGCTTCGCTGGCGAGATTGAGATGAGGGACCGTACCCGCGACCTCAGCACCCTGGCGGCGCGGTGCGTCCTCTAGCCCGCAGGTAACCCCGCCACTGCGACGCACCGACCGGTTCATCGGCCCCTGTTACGATCCTCGTGTCGCGACAGGGGCCGCATCGTTTATGCAGTACTACACATGGCGTCTCGTAACCGCCCTCCTTGCGAGGCTACCCCTCCGGGTCTCCTACGCCGTTGCGGAAGCGTGCGGCTGGTTCGCCTACGCATGGTGGCCCCGGGGACGCCGCGCTACCACGCGGAACTTCCGCCACATCCTCCCTGACGCAGACGCACCGCTGCTCGCCCGCCGCTCACTCTCGAACTACTGCCGCTACCTGGTCGACTTCGCGCGGATGCCTTCGCTCCAGCCGGCCAATTTCCTCGTGGCCGCCCACGAGGCCGATGGCTGCTTTGATCGCCTCGCCGGCATAACGACGACCGGCCGCGGCGTCATCATCGTCGCCGTCCACTTCGGAAATTGGGATCTCGGCGCCGCCGCGACCGCCGCCCGTGGCCACCCGGTTGCAGTCGTCGGCGAATCGTTTCCCGATGCTCGCCTGACCGATGCAGTGTTCAGCGCCCGGGAGCGCCTCGGCATGAAGGTGCTCCCGTTGGAATCCCTCGGACCGTCCCTCCTCAAGTCCCTGCGTCGCGGCGGCCTCCTCGCCCTCCTCATCGATCGCCCTGGCCCCGGAGATGGGGTTGTGGTCCCCTTCTTCGGGCGAGACGTCGAGGTGCCCGCCGGCCCTGCCCGCATCGCCCGGCGCACAGGCGCCGTCGTCTTGCCCTGTGCGTTCCCGCGCCGCGACCCCTGGCACGCCGACATCGACGTCCATGCCGATTTCTCGATCGACGCAACCGCCACCGACGACGAGGAAGCGGACATCCGCCGCATCACGGCCGGCATCATGGCTGCGCACGAACAGTTCATCCGCCGTCACCCGGAACAGTGGTACATGTTCCGCGACATGTGGCCCCGCGTGCCCGCCGGGGAGCCGCGATGATCGGCCGCCATCACGTGCTCCGCTACGGTGCTCCTCTCATCGGCCGCATTCCTGCGGTCTCCTATCCTGTTGCCGCCGCTGTTGGCTGGGCGACCTGGCAGTTTCGGCCCGGATTCCGTCGCACGCTCATCCGCAACATGCTCCCGTTGGTCGACGGCGACCGCGATCGCGCCGCCAGCGAGGCCCGGCTCGCCCTCCGCAATATCTCCCGCTATTGGGTCGACATCGCCACCATCCCGTATCGCGACATGTCCCGCTTCGAAGCGCGGCACATCCGTCTCGTTCACGCGGAACGGCTCGCAGCGCTTGAGGGCAACGCTCCCGTGATCATCGTCAGTGCCCACACAGGCGGCGCCGAGATCTGCCTCCAGGCCATCACTTCCCGGGGCCGCGCCTTCACTGCCCTCGTCGAGCAGATCCAGCCTCCTGAGATGACATTGCAATTGAACCGCCTCCGGTCAGCCGCCGGTGGTAGCTTCCATATCGCCGGTACCGCCGGCGTCCGGGCGGCCTTCCGCGCGCTCAAAGCCGGCGATGTGGTTGGCCTCATGGCCGACCGCGATATCCAGAACAACGGTCTCTGCATCGACCTCGCCGGCCGTCCGGTCCGTCTTCCTCGCGGCCCCTGGGAACTTGCCGCTCGCACCGGGGCAACCGTCCTCCCGGTCTTCGCCACCCGCGCCTGGAATGACCGTTTCACGGTCACAGTCGAAGAACCCTTCCGCGTCGAAGACTCTCCCGAGGCCATTTGCGCGGCAATGAAGCGCTTTGCCGCCGTCCTTAGCCCACTCCTGCGCGCCCAACCAGGCCAGTGGACTGTGCCTGAAGACTTCTGGAGGGAACACCGCTGTGGGCCGGGCTGACCTTCACCTCCATACCCGCGTCTCCGACGGGTTCCCCACCGTCGAAGCACTGGTCGACTTCGTTGAGCACGAGACCGAACTGGACCTCATCGCTGTCACGGATCACGAAGACGCTGCCGGAGGCCAGCGCGCCCGCGAATACGCCGCCCGCCGCGGCTATCGGCTCGATGTCGTCGTCGGCGCTGAGGTCACCACCATCCACGGCCACCTCCTCGCCCTCTTCGTCGATGAATGCCCACGCAGCTTCCGCTCGATCGAACGCACACTCGAGGACATCCACAGGCGCGGTGGCCTCGCGGTCGTCCCGCACCCGATGAGCTGGCTCACGCGTTCGGTCAGCCGGCGCACACTCGACCGCCTCCACGCCCGCTCCGAACCCGGCGTCACGTTCGATGCTATCGAGATCGCCAACCCCAGCCCGGCTGGCCAGATCACGGCGTCCCGTGCCCGCATCCGGAACCGAACCTGGGGTCTGCCCGAGACCGGCGGCTCCGACGCCCATCACCTTGTCCACGTGGCGACCGGCTGGACCGAATTTCCCGGCTCCGGGCCGGGCGCTCTCCGTCACGCCATCGAGACCGGAGCCACGGTCCCCGGGAAGTCCCGCTACCCTGGCCTGCGCGAAGTGGGCCTTGGCCGCGCTGCGCTCGGGCTGGCCTGGGGGTATGCTGCAACTCCCAGGAAACTGCTGCGGGCCGCGCAGCACCCCCGCAGGTTGTTCTGAATGCGAATTGCTCTCGTTTCGCCCTACGACTGGTGCGTCAAGGGCGGCGTCAACAGCCACGTCTCACAACTCGCAAACCACTACCGAAGTTGGGGCCACGATGTGACCATCTTCGCCCCCGCCTCATGGCCCGATGCCATCTCCGGCGAATGCTATCCGTTTGGCCGGCCGGTCACGGTCCCCGTCGGTGGCTCCCGGGCTCGTGTCAGCTTTAGCTGGATGTCGCCCCGCGCTCGCAAGCTCCTCGCCGAACACGACTTCGATGTCATGCATGCCCACGAGCCGCTCATGCCGCTCGTGCCCTACCACATGCTTCGCTATACGAAGGCCGTCCGCGTCGGCACCTTCCACGCCGCCAGCGAGAGCCGCCTGCACTTCTATGGCATCACCAGGCCCCTTGCGCAGCGCAATATCCAGCGCCTCGACGACCGCATCGCCGTATCGCCCGCCGCCGAACAGCACATCTCCCGCTTCTTCCACGGCAACTACACGATCATCCCCAACGGCATCGAATACCAGCACTTCGCACGTCCCGCAGACCCCATCCCGGAGTTCATGGACGGCAAGAAGAACATCCTTTTCGTCGGCCGTCCCGATAAGCGAAAGGGCCTCCCCTACCTCCTCAAGGCGTTCCTCCAGATCCGCCAGGTTGAGCCCGAAACCCGCCTGATCGTCGTTGGCGCCGGCGACTTCTCAAAATACGAGCGGATCATGTCCGGCATCCCCGATGTGGTCTTTCGTGAAAACGTCCCCTACCCCGAGCTTCCTCGCTATCACCATTCGGCCCACGTCTACTGCTGCCCCAATACCGGCAATGAAAGCTTCGGCATCGTCCTCGCCGAGGCAATGGCTGCCGGGCTCCCCGTCGTTGCCAGCGACATTCCTGGCTTCGCGGCGATCGTTCGCGACGGAGTCGACGGCCTGCTCGTGAAGCCGCGCGACGACGACGACATCGCCCGCGCCATTCTCCGTGTCCTCAGGAATCCGGCTCTCGCCCGTGACCTGCGCGTCGCAGCCCGCGCCCGCGCACTCGAATTCAGCTGGGACACGGTCGCGCACCGCGTCTTCCACCGCTACGAAGTCGCCCTCGAAGCGCGCGGCCGCCCCATCCCCGAACGCCCCGTCCTCCAGGGTGCGCTCCCCGGCCTCGCCCCTTCGAACGACTAGACGTGGGTATCAATTTCCTTCCTCAGCGGCTGCCCCCTGGTTTGAGCGACCGCCTTGGGCGCACCGTCGCGGCCACCGGCATTACGCCCAATATGATCTCTTGCCTCGGTCTCGCCGGGAACGCCCTCGCCGCCTACTTCGTCATCCGCGATCAGCTCCTCGTTGCGGGAATCGTCTTCCTTTTCTTTAGCCTGCTGGACCTCGTCGATGGCGCTGTCGCCCGCGCGACAGGACAGGCCACTCCCTACGGTGCCGTCCTCGATGCCGTCCTCGACCGCCTCGGCGAAGCCGTCATCCTCGCCGGCTGTGCCTGGTACTTCGCCGAACGTGGCGAGCAGGTGCAGGTCGCCGTCACCTTCGCCGCCATCCTCGGCAGCATCTCGGTCAGCTACATTCGTGCGCGCGCCGAGGTCGCCGGCATGGCCATGCGCGAGGGCATCTTCCGCCGCCAGGAACGTGTCGCCCTCATCGCGCTGGGCCTCCTCTTGAATGCCCTCACCCTCGCGATCTGGCCGCTCGCCGTACTCTCCCACCTGACCGCGCTCCAGCGCTTCGCCATGCTCGCCCGCAACCGCCCTGCCGAGGAGTAGCCGGGCCTTGCGGGTCGCCGGACCGGCCACCCCTGCCTGCCGTCTTCCATCGCCCTCTGGTACGGTTCTCGCCGTCACCGCGCGTGACCGGGAGCCGCACGCAATGGCACATCTCCGCGATAGCGATCGCCTGATTGATGCTGCCGAGCGCGTCTTCAAGGAGCGCGGGTTCCCCCAGGCCCGCATCGAGGACATCGCCGCCGAAGTCGGGCTCCAAAAAACGAGCCTCTATCGGCACATGGATTCCAAGGCGGAACTGCTATTCCTCGTGCTCCGTCGCGACGTCGCCCGCCGCGTCATGCGCCTCGTGGCCATCCTCGCTGACCCCGGCAGCGCCCGCTTTCGCCTCGAAGCAGCCATCCGCACACACCTCGAGTACGACCTCGGCGACCTTCCGCTCCGCGAGTTGGTACAGACTGCGCGTCCCGCGCTGCGTCCGGAGGATGCGTCCGCGCTCCGCGCCCTTGAAGACCAGTACGCACACCTCTTCCGCCGCATCGTCCAGGACGCCGTCGAGTCCGGCTTCGCCCGCTCGGATACAGACATCTCTGTGATGACGCGCTACCTGACCGGCATGATCAACCTCGCCCACGCCTGGTACCGGCCCGGCCGCCTCAGCAAGCGTGAAGTCATCGACATCGGCGTCGTCGTCGCGCTTGGCGCACTCGGTATCAGCGCCACCGTCGAAGACCTCGCAACGCCACTGAGCGTCCCGGAACGGCCCTGAGCCCCCGGGTTTCGGAAATGCGACCGCGGGTTGCAGGCCCAAATCGCCCGCGATACAGTCCTCACACCCAGAACACCGGAGTCCGTCCGAATGCGCTTTAAGTTTGAATCAGAAGTAGAGGGCTTCCGTCAGGAAGTCCGTGAATTCCTTGCCCGCGAGCTCCCGCCCAAGGCCGACCGGCCCGACGGTGGCGTCCCCGGCGAGGGCGCTGCATACAAGGACTACGTCCAGGGCTTCCAGCGACGGCTCGCGGAGAAGAAATGGCTTGCCATGGCCTGGCCCAAGGAGTACGGCGGCGGTGGCGCCAGCCATATGCACCAGCTCGTCTACAACGAAGAGATGTCCTACGCCGGAGCCCCCGCAGGCAACATGGGCATCGCCTGGGTCGGTCCTTCACTCATGCTCTATGGCACCGACGAGCAGAAAAGCCACTACATCCCCCGCATCACCGGCGTCGACGACTGGTGGTGCACGCTCTATTCCGAGCCCGGCTCCGGTTCGGACCTCGCTTCGCTCCAGACGCGCGCCCTCCGCGACGGCGACGACTACATCATTAACGGCCAGAAAATCTGGACCACCGGCGGTCACAACGCCGATTGGGGCTGGCTCGCGGCTCGTACCGACCCGGAGGCGCCCAAGCACAAGGGCATCACCATGTTCCTTGTCGACATGAAGAGCCCCGGCGTCTCCGTCAGCCCGCTCGTCAACATGTCCAACCGCCACGATTTCAACGAGATCTTCTTTGAAGACGTGCGCGTCCCCGCCAAGAACATCGTCGGCGAACTCAACCGCGGCTGGTACCACATGGCCGTCGCCCTCGACTTCGAGCGCTCCAGCATCCAGCTTTCTGGCAGCGGCCGCCGTGACCTCGAAGAGATCGTCGAACTCGCGAACGCCAATCGTGATCTCGTGAAAACCCGCCCCGGCATCCGCGCAGAGATCGTCGATCGTCAGATCGAACTGAACGTCGCCACCTTCATGGCCTACCAGATCGCTGGAATGCAGGCCAAGGGCCAGGTCCCTAACAAAGAGGCCAGCGTCTCCAAGAACTTCGGCATGGAGATGGGCCAGCGCATCAGCCAGACCCGCATGCATCTCCTCGGGATGCTCGGCCAGCTGCGCGAGGGCTCGAAGCACCAGGTGGTCGACGCCGCGACTGCCTACACCTCCAGCGTCTCCAGCACCATCGCCGGCGGCACCAGCGAAATCAACCGCAACATCATCGCCACCCGCGGCCTCGGCCTCCCGCGCGGCTAGGCTTTCCGGTCCTGGTAGGCAACGAGGCCCGGCTGGATCCCAGCCGGGCCTCTCGCTTTCCCACCTGCGGACGGCTCGGGGTTGTGCGCGAAAGTTCCCCTACGCCCGCCCGCCCCGCTGGTTCTGCAAGATCTGCATCAGCAGGAACGACATCACCCCGAGCAGCAGGAAGACCACGGCTCCCCCGGCGAGAAGCACCGTCGTCGTGCTGAGCCCGTTGTCACTGCCGTCCGAACTCGTTACGCCGCTCGTACGCGTCGGCGCCGAAGTTGGCTGCGGCTGGTCCTGCCCGCGCGCGGTCGGCACGGCCGTCGGCTGGCTCGGCTGCTGATTCGTCGTTGGCGCTGCCGTCGGAGCCGCCCCGCCACCAACCGCCGCCAGGAACTCTTCCTCAAACCCATCGAGGTCGAATCCGTACGTCTGCTCCAGCGCGACATCGAACCGCGTGTTCTTCTTCGTTGAGTCCAGCAACTGGTTCAGCTTCGGCACCCCATACGTGTCGATCAGGTACTTCGTCATCGTGTACGCCTGGCCGTACTGGAGGATGATCCGTTCCTCCTCCGCCACCGGCAGGCTCATCTCCCGGAACGGGATCGTCCGGTTGCGGCGCAGCGCTGATTGGAACACCGCCGAGTACTCGCCCGGATTCTCCTGCGCGTACACGGCCAGCCCTTCTTCCAGCCACGTCGGCAGCTTCACGAGCGTCCCCTCGCCTGCGGCAGCGTTCAGCACGTGCGCGAACTCATGCCGCAGCGTGTCCACCGGGTCGGAGCCCCCACAGGACACGGTGCCGAAGATCAGCTGCTTCGAATTCCCGGGACGGAACCCGCAAGTCACCACGCTGTCGGAGTTGTCCAGCGTCGTGCCCTTACTCGGCTGCGCCTCCTGGATCTCCGCGTTGCTCGCCATCAGCAGGAACCGCACCGGCTTCTGCGTGATCTCGGTCTTCAGAAGCTCACGCCCGTGCTTCTCCGCCACTTCCTCGAATGCCTGCAGCATCTCTTGCGCCAGGCTGTCGCGTGGCCCCGTGTAGTACACGATCGCGAAATCGTTCTCAGCCGTCTTCCAATCTTTCCTCGGTGGCAGGTACAGGAACCGGCTCGACGGACCCTTCGTCACCGTGCCATCGGCCAGCGTCAGCTCCCAGTTCCATTCGAACTCGCTGCCCGCCGGGATCCAGTTCGTGTTCGGGTTCGTGTCCACCTTCACGTTCGTCTCGATCGACGTCCCCGCTGTGAACGCGCCCGGTTCCGGCTTTCCCAGCGCGCCAACGCCGGTCCCAAGGATCGTGAAGCGCAGCGTCACATCCGTGATCGCGACCGGCGCGCTCGCCTTCAACGTGAACGTCAGGTCCTTCGGATAGCCGTTCTCGACCGCGGCCGTTTCGATCGTGGCGTCCGCGCGTGCAGAAGTCGCGGGCACCGCGAACAGCATCAGCGCTACCGGTAGCATCGCTGCGAAAACGAGGAGCAGTCGCGTCATGTACCCTCACCGACCTGTGCCCGCAGATAGGCCTCGACGAATGGGTCGAGTTCCCCGTCGAGCACGGCCGTCGGGTCGCTCGTTTCGTAGTTCGTGCGCAGGTCTTTCACAAGCTTATACGGGTGCAACACGTAGTTTCGGATTTGTGAACCGAACGACATGTCGACGTGCTCACCCTTTAACCGCGCCTTTTCTTCCTCCTGCTTGCGAAGCTCAATCTCCAACAACCGCGACTGCAACACCTTGAGCGCGCTCTCCTTGTTCCGTCCCTGCGACCGTTCGTTCTGGCATGTCACCACCAGCCC
The DNA here is from genome assembly GCA_050248655.1 of Dehalococcoidia bacterium. GTDB lineage: Bacteria > Chloroflexota > Dehalococcoidia > Tepidiformales > Tepidiformaceae > JAGQHB01. The sequence goes on along the minus strand of JBFWRY010000001.1, from coordinate 1,571,372 downwards.
CGTTGGCAGGTGCGTGATCCGGATCGCCGTTGAGTTCTTCTGTACGTTCTGGCCGCCCGCCCCGCTCGAACGGAACACGTCAACCCGGATGTCGTCGTCCTTGATCTCGATCTCCGCCATGTCGTCCACTTCCGGGATCACTTCCACCTTCGCGAAGCTCGTCTGCCGCGCCGCTCCCGCGTTGAACGGCGACTGCCGCACGAGCCGGTGGACACCCCGTTCGCTCTTCAGGTAGCCAAACGCGTACGGTCCCGCGAACTCGATCGTCGTGCTTTTGATCCCCGCCTCCTCGCCCTCGGTCACATCCAGGATGTCGGCCGCGAAGCCCTTTTTCTCCGCATATCGCAGGTACATCCGCATCAACATCTCGGCGAAGTCCTGCGCGTCAGTGCCGCCCGCCCCCGCGTGGATGGCAAGGATCGCCGTGCGGTTGTCGTACTCGCCCGAAAGCTGTAGCTGGAACTCCAGCCCTTCCAGGTCCTTCTCGACAGCGTCCAACTCCTTCGTGGCGCCCGCCTCGATCGACTCGTCACCTTCCGCCATCGCCATCTCGACCAGCTCCGCGGTGTCGGCCACGCGGTGCTCCAGCGCCCGCCACTGCTGCACGTGCGCGCGCAACGCCGCCGTCCGCTGCATCACATCGCGGGCGTTCTCCCCGTCGTCCCAAAACCCCGGTTTCAGGGCCTCGGCGTCGAGTTGTGCCAGGAGAGCTTCTTCTTGGGGCAGGTCAAAGGCGCACCAGCGTGTCCGAAATCCGCTCGATCAAACCGTTGGCCCGTGCCAGTACGTCCTGCATCGCACGATCCTACCGCGCGTCGCGCCAAGGGTCGCTTCAGGCTTGCGCCCGTAGCAGCCGTTCGATCACCTTGATGTGCGCCCGCAGGTGGCGGAGGTTGCCTTGCATGGCCCTGGCCGCGCTCGTTGTGTCCTGTTCGATTCCCGGCCGGATCGCCGCATGCGCTGCGGCCCAGGCGTCCAGTACTTCCGTGACAGATTCCGGGACGGCCTCGCCGACGCCCCGCAACCGCCGATTGCCCTGCATCCCGGTTGGTGGCAACCCCAACGGACTCCAGGTCCGCCCGCCCGGTTGGAAGCGTCCGAGATGCGACTGCTCCGCGAACAGCAGGTGGCGCACATTCTCCAGCACCGACCACTTCCCGCTCGGCGGCCGCTCCGCCAGTAACGGTTCGTCCCGCCCGGCGAGCATCGCCCGCAGCCGTTCCCGCTCCGCCCCGATGGCAGCAAGCAGCGCGAGCGGGTCTTCGTCCGGGGTCACCGGCGCAGTGTAGCAGCGGTTGCTATGCCCTTTCGCCGGTCTCGCCTCCGACCGTGTAGGCTCTGGCTCCAACCCCTGCCACAGGAGCCAACGCCATGCCCGAAGACTGGGCCCGTCCCGTCGTCCACTGGGAGATCCGCGCCCGCGACCCCGAGGCCCAGCGCGCGTTCTACGCCGCGCTCTTCAACTGGGACATCAGCGAAGGCCCCGTGATGAACATCAAGCCCGGCCTCGGCGCGCCCGAACCGATCACCGGCCACATCGCCCGTTCCGGCACCCCCGGCGTCGTCCTCAACATCCAGGTGCTGAACCTGCGCGCCACCCTCGACAAGGCCGTCGCCCTCGGCGGCGCCATCACCGCCGAACCCCGCGACCTCCCCCAGGGCCCCACCATCGCAGCCATCACCGACCTCGAAGGCAACCGCATCACGCTGGTGCAGCAGTAGGGGTTGCTCACGCGCCCCGGCTCTGCTCGGGCAGGAAGGACGCCGCGAACATCACCGCCGCTCCAATCGTCATCACCGGAAATGCAGGCGCTTCGTTCCAGAGTCCCACGATCGGCGCGAAGAACACTTCGGTTTGCCACTGGCTGAATGCGACCAGTCCGGCCGTCAGGCCCAAAATGTTCGCACCGAGAACCGCGACGGCACTCCACCGCACAATCAGGACTTCCCGGCCGTGCGGGAGTTGCGTCAGCCTGCGTCCGCCCAGGAAGGAGACGGCTACCGCGCCGCCGGCCAACGCCGGCGCCAGGAACCAAATGTACTCCAGCAGGGCGAACGCCGGACGCATCCCAAGTTCCTTCGTCAAGTCGTAATCCCTGCTCGGCCATACAGGCACAGTCGCTCCCCACGCCGGCACCGCAAAGAAACCGACAATCACCGTGAGTGCCCCTGCCGCCACGACCCCAACGAATCGCCAGTCAGTTGCTCCGCGGTCGCCAACCGAAACGCTCCCGGGCATGGCAATGCGAGCACCTGCGACCCGTGTCGCTTCGGGCCGTTCCAATGCCGTCCCGGCGACCGTCTCCGGGATCAGCCCGGCGTCCGACGCACGGAGTACCGGCGGCGGAGGCATCCGGTCCGCCACCGGTGGTGGCGGTACGAGTGCTGCCGCCGCAACTATCGGCGCGACAGAAGCAGGCGTGGGCTGGGCGGCTCTGCTCCCCTCCACAAACGTCGTCTCGCCGGTTGGCTCTCGTGGTGTCGGTCGAGCTCGCAGCGCCGCCGCGAACGCCGCTGCCGTCTCTGGCCTTGAAACCGGATCCTTCGCCATTGCCCGCCGCACGCCCTCGATCGCGTACTCCGGCAGGTCCGGGCGTAGGGCCGTCAGCGACGGTGGCTCCTCGCGGATATGCTGCATCAGCACTGCAAGCGGGTTCTCCGCCGAAAACGGCGGCAGCCCGGCCAACGCTTCGTACACGGTCGCCCCGAGACTGTAGATGTCCGACGCCCCTGTGATCGGCTTGCCCTCAGCCTGTTCCGGCGACATGTACGTCGGCGACCCCACCACGCCCAGCCCTGTCAGCGTCGATGTCTGCTCGGCCAACCGGGCGATCCCGAAATCTGCCAGGAACGCATTCCCGCTCGCGTCGAACATGATGTTCGCCGGCTTCACGTCGCGATGGACCACGCCGCGTCCATGCGCATAGTCCAGGGCATCGGCCACTCGCTCGACAACCGGCGCCACGGCTTCCAGCCACATCGGTCCCCGCTCAAGGCGATCGGCCAGGCTGCCGCCGCTCAGCAACCGCATCACCAGGTAGAGGTTCTCGCCGTCTTCTCCGTAGTCGTACACCGGGACGATCGCGTGGTGTTCGAGCGCCGCGATTGCCCGCGCCTCCCGCTCGAAGCGCGTCCGGAACGATGGCTCATCCGTCAGCCGGTGCGACAACACCTTGACCGCGACTTCGCGGTCGAACCGCGGGTCCCACGCGCGGTACACGGTCGCCATGCCGCCCCGGCCAAGCTCTCCCCGAACCTCGTACCGTCCGAATTGTCCTGGCACGGTCGGATTCTAGTGCAAGGGCACCCCGATTTGGTGGTACCCCCGGCAAGATTCGAACTTGCGGCCAGACGCTTAGAAGGCGCCTGCTCTATCCCCTGAGCTACGGGGGCACGCAACCGAGTGTACAACCGCTCCTCGCCTCGTTCCCCACGCCTCGCCCCGCCCGCGTACAATCCCGCCCATGCAGGTTTCTCCCTCCGTCCGCGCCGTCATGGTCCCCGACGACAACCCCATGCACCCCGACTTCACGTGCATCTACACCGTCGGCAATGGCCAGGTCCTCACCATCGATTCCGGCGAGGCCATCGACCGCTACCACTGGTTCATCAAGGGCTACCTCGCCGCCACCGAAAAGGCCGAGATCGCCCTCGCCGGCATCACTCACCACCACTCCGACCACAGCGGCAACCTCAAGTGGATGCAGTCCGAGCTCAAGGCCGACATCATCGCCCCGAAGCACGGCCTCCCCCTCCTCAAGGGCCGCCTCCCCCGCAGCGGCGTCCGCACCTTCGCCGACGGCGAAGTCATCGAGCTCGACGGCGGCGTCAACGTCCGCGTCATCTTCACGCCCGGCCACAGCACCGACTCGGTCGTCTACTACCTCGAAGACGAAGGCGTACTCTTCTCCGGCGACACCCTCCTCGGCAGCAGCACCACCACCGTCCACGACCTTGGCGACTACCGCCGTTCGCTCCAGATGCTCGCCGACCTCCCCAATCTCAAGGTCATCTGCCCCGGCCACGGCAAGCTCATCTGGGACCCGCGCGAACGCATCCAGATGTACAGCAACCACCGCAACATGCGGGAGAAGCAGATCACGGACATCCTCGACAAAGGTGGCGCCTGGTCCAGCTGGGACATCATGCTCCAGATGTACCCCGAACTTGATAAGCGCCTTCGCCGCGCTGCCGAAAACAACGTCCGCGCACACCTCACCCAGCTCGAAGACGAAGGCCGCCTCAAGGTCTACGCCGGCAAACCCCGCAGGCCCAGCGCCGTGAAGCAGCAGCGCCAGGAAGAGCACGCCCGCGAACGCCAGAAGGTCATCAAGCTCGCGAAGAAGTACGAAACCGAGCAGCGCCGAGCCGAGATCCGGGCCCAGGAAAATCCCTCCAGCGCCGAGTGGATCGAACCCCCGCGCTACGAGGCGAATTGAGGGCGTGAAAGCCAGGGCACGGGCTGGCAGAGACACCAACGATGCTCGAATCTATCGGTTGACCAATCAAGATGGGGGGGGGTACCTTTCCGTGGGTTTGGTTTTTTGGATCCGTTGCGTTGAAGGGTGGCCAATGTTCCAGTCACAGCTGCGTTCGCTCCGTTCGGGTCGCCTCGCCGCGCTGTTAGTAGCGGTGGGAACCGTTCTCGTTGCACTGCTGCCGGGAAGCACGGCGAAAGGCATCAACGGTGGCACAGAGACGACCACGGCCAACAATGAGTGGATGGCGGCAGTAACCTCATGGGTTGAGGTGAACATCTCAAGCTACGAACCGATCAGTCATTGCGGCGGAACGCTTATCGACCCTCAATGGGTCCTAACTGCCGCACATTGCGTCAATGGCACCTATCAGACGGTAACCTTGGGGAATGAGAATCCATTCAACTCGTCAGGCGGGGAGGAGCATTACGTTGTGGAGGTGGTCGTCCACCCCGATTTCGATCATGACTGTATTCCGCCAGAGGGCCAGTCAGCGACGATACCATGTATAGCGGACATCGCGTTGCTGAAACTGAGCGAACCCTCAACGAGGGAGCCGCTGGCTCTCCCCGGCTCGGCTGCGCGGGTTGGGGAATCGCTGATCGTGCTGGGGTGGGGGACGTCCAACGCGGATCCGGAAACAGGGTCCGCTGTGCTCAAGCAGAAGACCGTCAGCGTCTATCTCGATTCAGTATGTGGTCTTTGGCTCCGGTCTGGTAAGAACGCGTTCTCGCCGTCGCTGTTTCGTCCGACGGAGAACCTCGTTTGCACCGGTCCGGACGGAATTGGTGCGCGGTTGACGTCCTGGTGGCTTATCGCCCGCCGTGCCGGGAGCTCGAATGTCGGATCGGTCTGCCCGGGTGACAGTGGGGGCCCCCTCGTGCGCCGGATTCCCGGAGGTAACCAGCTGGCCGGAGTCGAAGAGCTAGTCGGTGTCATCAGCCTGACTGCCACTTGCGGACCGCGCAGGGCGAACTTCTACGAAGCGGAAGTAGATGTGTTCCAGTTCAAGCCTTGGATACTGGAAACCACCCAAGAGGACTGAAACCCGCCCCGGAAGCGCTTCAGAGGCGCAAGAGATCGCCTTCGTTGGCGCTCGCCGAAAGGCGTGGAGAGGCACACTGCCCCCCGCCACCGCCGAATGGATCGAGCTCCGCGCTACGAGGCAAACTGACGGTTCCGCGCCTGACAGCGTTCTCGCTGAGGACCGGACAGGCTCGTGGCCCTGTTCCGGTGGGGTCGGCCCGTTCCTCTCGAACGATGCCCAAGCGGTAGCGACTGGCATAATCCAGCCTCCGAATCTCGCCCCGCCAAGGAGCCCCCAATGCCCCGCATGAAGCCCGAAGATCTCGCGCCCTACCTCGAGCAGCCAATCGTAGCCGTCGTCGCGACCCTCCGCTCAGACGGCGCGCCCTATACCGTGCCCATCTGGTTCCTCTGGGAACCGGACGCCTCTCTGCCAGATATGGAGTTCGGCCAGGTCCGCTATCCAGGCGGCCATATCTGGCTCGTCGGCACCTACCCGCGCGTCTGGTGCAAGCAGCTATTCAGAGACCCGCGTGCTTCCCTCTGTATCGAAACCGGCGCCCCAATGACCGCGCACGTGGAGTTCGACGGCGAATGCGTCCCGTTCGAACGCCCGGCATTCGATATCTGGCCCATGGCCCGCAAGCTGGCCGAGAAGTACGTCGGCCGCGGCGATCCTGCGAACGCTGACGCCGTCGACAAGTTCTTCGCCAACATGCAGACCGAGCCGAGGCTCCTCTTCCGCATGACCCCGAAGACGGTCCGAGCCATCGACATGCGAGTCTACCGGGGCAAACGCGCCGATCGTGAGCACCAGGAGCGCCTCGCCGCCGGCGGCGATGCCTAGCGAAGCACCGGCCGTGGCGTCGGTGTCGGTGCCGGCGGCCGCGGCGAAGGAGTCGCCGTCGGCGTCGGTGTCGGCGTGATGGTTGGTGTTGCGGTTGCCGTGGGCGTCGCAGTCGGCGTAGCGGTCGCCGTGGGCTCCGGCGTTTCTTCACCGCCAGGGTCGCTGCCGCCGCCAGGTGTCGTTCCGCCGGGTGTCTTTGTCGATCCCGGGGTCGGCGTCTCGGTTGGGTCAGGCGTGGGCGTTGGAGTCGGCGTCGGGGTTCCCGGCGGCGCCGAAGGGTCGAAGTAGGGCAACGGGTCGATCGGCACGCCGTTTACGCGGAGTTCGAAGTGCAGCTGGCCCTTCGCCACGCCGATCTTCGTCTTCGCAGCGTCCACGGAATCGCCCGCCTTCACGTCGATTCGCTCCATCTGTGCATACACGACGCGCACGCCTCCGCAGTCCACGACCACGAAGTCGCCGTAGCCGTTGAGCCGGTCTGCTCCGACGACGACACCGCTGCAGGCAGCGATCACGTCGAGCGACCCGCCATCTTTTGCCACCAGGTCGATGCCCGCGTGGATGAGCCCGTCACCGCGAGGTGTCCCAAAGGCTTCTTTTACAATTGAACCGCCGCGAAGCGGGGTCGACAGGCGGAACTCCTTGGAGTCTGGCGCCTCGACACCCGCGATGTTCCTCTGGCTGATCGCGCCCTCTGGTGGGGTTGTCGTCGTTGTCGGGCTCGCGGCCGGTGCACTCGCGCTGGGGCTGACGACGCCGGCGGTGGGCGTCGGCTCGCCGAGCAATGCCGCTCCCCGGGGTGCCTCCGTTGCCGTCGCTGTGGCAGCAGGTTCAGCGGCAGTCGTCCCACCGCCGCCCCGCGCCGCGACCGCTGCCAGCACGATGCCCGCTATCCCCACGCCCGCAATGCCGCCAGCGACCACCTTCCACATCAGAGGGAAGCGCTTGTGGTCGGACTTGGGTGCGAGCTCATCGAAATCAAACGATTGATAGGCGCTGCTCCGCACCTCCGTGCGCATCCGCGCCAGGCGCGCGGCAAGGAGTGTGTCCGGAGGCGTTGTCGTCTCCTCGGCGGTAACCGGCGTTTCTTCCCGGGTCTCCGGCGAATCCATGTTCGACCCCCAGCTTCGGGCAGCGAGCAGCAACCCTTCACCTAATTTCGACCGCTTCTCCCCCCTCGACATCCTCCCAGCGCGAGCGTTGAACCAGTTCACCGTGCTCGGCTACGATCACATGCGCGGTTCGGGGCGCTGTCGGTAGTCCGGACCGCGTTTCGCTTCCCCTGGAGAGCTCCCATGACACATATCGTCCATCGCCGTCTGTCTATCGGCGTGCAGCCCGTACCCAAGCAGGACGCGGCCGAGCGCATCAAGAACTTCGACGAAACCTACCTCGGATTCGACCTGAACGCCGCGATGATCGAAGCCTCCCGCTGCATCCAGTGCCCTTCCGCGCCCTGCCAGGAAGCCTGTCCAGTAAGCAACGACATCCCCGGGGCCTTCGCTCTCCTCGAAGTAGGCGACATTCTTGGCGCTGCCGACAAGTTCCGCGAAACCAGCAATCTCCCGGAGATGTGCGGCCGCCTCTGCCCCCAGGAAAGCCTCTGCGAAGGCGCCTGCGTTGTCGGCTTCGCCATCCGACCCGACAAGTCCACCGAGCCTCCGGTCACGATCGGCAAGCTCGAAGCGTTCGTCAATGATTACCAGCGCAAGGAGCTGGGTGGATATCCCAAGCCCCGGTACATGCCCGAGCCCACAGGCCGGAGTGTTGCTGTCGTCGGCGCTGGTCCCGCTGGCCTCGCTGTGGCCGAAATGGTCACGCTCCAGGGCCACGGCTGCACCGTCTTTGAATTCTGGCCCGAGCCCGGCGGCGTCCTCGTCTACGGCATCCCGAACTTCAAGATGCGAAAGTCGATCGTCGACGAATACCTCGCCCACCTTGAACAACTGGGCGTGAAGTTTGTCTGCAACACCTATGTCGGCCGCGACATCACCATCGACGACATGCTCGCCGGCGAATTCGATGCGGTCTTCGTCGGCACCGGCGCTGGCGTCGGAAACAAGATGGGCATCGAAGGCGAAGATCTCCAGGGCGTGTACGCGGCCACGGACTACCTGGTTCGCGGCAACCTCACTTCAGAGCAGCTTCCAAAACACCTGAAAGACCCGCTTCCAGATCCCAAGAATGTTGTCGTCATCGGCGGCGGCGACACGTCCATGGACTGCGTCCGCACCGCGATCCGCCTCGGCGCCGAAAACGTAACCCTCGTGTATCGCCGGACCGAAGCGGAGATGCTTGGCCGTGGCGAAGAGCGCAAGAACGCCCGCGAAGAGGGCGTCAACTTCGCCATGCTCACCCTGCCCACGCGGATCATCGGCGAAAACGGCCGCGTTACTGCCATCGAACTGCAGAAAATGGAACTCGGCGAACCCGACGAGTCCGGCCGCCGTCGCCCCGAGCCCGTTGCCGGCAGCGAGTACATCGTCCCCGCTGACCAGGTTGCCATTGCCATCGGCTACGGCGCCGACCCGATCGTCCCGAAGACCACGAGCGGCCTCGCCGCCGACCGTAAGTCTCTCGTCCAGGTCGATCGTCAGACGGGCCGGACCTCCCGGCCCGGCGTCTTTGCCGGCGGCGACAACGTCAACGGCGCTGACCTTGTCGTCACCGCGCTGGCTGACGGCCGGCGGGCGGCAGAAGCCATCTGCGAATACATCGACTCCCTCCCGGCCCGCCGCTGAAGAATTTCGCACGCGGATTACACGCGATTTACATCCGGTGCCTGTTGGCGGTCACCCCGGGGTTCGATTCTTAAGACGAAACCCGGAGGAGGACATGTGGTGAACAGGCCTGCCCCCGCAGACGGCATAGTTGTCTCAAGCGATCCGTCGCGGCTCGGTTCGGTCACCGGTTCGCCCATTCTGAAGGTGATGAGACCCGCAACATTCGCGCTCTGGTTCGTCCTGACGCTTGTCCAGGCTGTCGCCATCTTCTCTGGCGGTCAGAAGGACATCCTCGTCACGCTCTTCCTCACCACCGCCTTGTTCGTTGGTGTCCATGTCCAGTTCTGGTACGAAGAATCCGACCAGGGCGCCCGCCTCAAGCGATCACTCGACAAGATGCGAGGTTCGATCTACGAAGATGACCTCACCGGACTTCCCAATTCCCGCCACTTCGTCTTCGAACTCCGCCGCCAGATGATGCGCTCGGTCCGCAACGGCCGCGGCTTCTCCCTCGTCCTCACGGACCTCCAGGGCATCGACCAGAGAGACATGGCGAAGGCTCTCCCCGCGGTCGGCAAGGCGCTTCGACGCGCCGCTGGCGAAGGCGATTTCGTCGCTCACCTCGAAGGGCCTGTCTTCGCCACGCTCGTGGTCGAAGACACGGGCGAAGCAATGGCCGACCGCACCGCGGCCACTGTCAGGCTCCTCGAATCCGTCATTCCTGAGGGCCGCCGCACGCAGGTCCAGCCCGTCGCCTCCCTCACCAGCTACCAGGGTGAGCTCGAGGTCCGGGACTTCCTCCGTAGGGCTCAGCGCGACCTCGCTGCAGCTCGCGAACGAAACGCCCGCGCCGGCCATGCCCCATCCAGCAGCCGCGAGTTCTCAGCGGCCTGACGCCGCTTCGGCGAACACATGCGAAAGGCGCCCCACGGGGCGCCTTTTTCTTGGCTGTCTAGTTCTGGAGCGGGCGAAGGGAATCGAACCCTCGTCTCAACCTTGGGAAGGTCGCGTTCTGCCATTGAACCACACCCGCTCAACGGCTCCGCGGAGGGTATCATCTCGCTACGCTGACGACGAGGTAGAACATGCCCATTCCGAAGGAACTCTCACTCACTCCCGAGCAACTGGACGAGATGATGCTCTCCAGCTGGAACATGCGCGTTGCGACCATCGGCCCCGCCGACCGTATCAACCTCACGCCCCTCTGGTTTGGCTGGGGTGGCGGCAAGATCTACTTCTACTGCCGCGGCCAGAAGGTAGTGAACCTCCGCCGCAATCCCATCACGACCATCCTTGTGGACCGGAACGAACGCTTCCCCGAACTGCAAGGCGCGATGTTCCAGGGCACTGCCCGTGTCCTCGAAACCCCCGAAGACGAGGCTGCCGAACCGGACTTTGAAGCCGTCCGCTGGCAGATGGGCACGAAGTACGCGGGAGGCCACGGCGAATCTGCCGAGCCAAAGCGCAACGATTCCACCGCCCGCGGCCGCCACTGGCGCTGGGTCGTCTTCACCCCTTCCCGCACCGTCACCTGGGACAACTTCAAAATCGCAGGAGCCACCGGCCTGCGTGAGGCGGTCAACCGTCGCCGCGACACTTCTGCGTGAAGATCCTGGCATTCCGTGATATAGGACAGGGAAAGAGATGCTATAGTCATACTCTATCTTAGATGGAGGAATGACAAATGCACGGATTCGTTCGCGATGTGATCGCCGAGAAGGGCAACGGTGTCTTCCTCATCGGGCCTACCGCCTCCGTCCACGATGCCGTCCACCTCATGAACAGCCATGGCGTCGGCGCCCTCGTCGTCGCTGACCATGCCCGCATGGTTGGCATCCTCTCGGAACGGGACATCCTGCGCCGCGTCATCGGGGCCCGCTGCGAGCCCGACCATACCCGCGTCCGCGATGTCATGACTCGCGACGTCATCACCGTCAGCCTCGGCACTCCCATTTCCGAGGCCATGGCGACGGTCACGGATCGCCGTGTCCGTCACCTGCCGGTGTTGGCGGATAGTGGGGAGCTCGCAGGCATGATCTCGATCGGAGACCTCATGCGCTGGGCAATGCTCAACCAGCAGTCGGAAATCGAGCGCATGGCGGGATATGTGACCGGCCGGGAACTCGCCTAGAGCGTTCGCTTCAGCCACTGCTCGGCTGACTTGATCACGTCCGGGCCGATCTCGAAGTGGCCGCCCGGCAGCCAGGCGAGGTCCTTCTCCCCCGGGAGCGCCGCATACAGCGCCTCTGTCGATTCGCGCGAAAAGAACTCGTCGCTCAGTTTTCCGACGATGCGCACGGCCACGCCCCCAAGCTGTCCAACGGGAGACCCTTCAGCCGTCGCAGAACCCAGCAGTCCCCCCTCGCCCACCAGGCAAAACGCCGCCGCCTTGTAGCGTCCGTCCGCCGCGACTGCCGGGATGCCGAGCATGCTCCCCATCGAGTACCCGACGTAGCCCATGCGGCCCGTGTCCACGGGGTACTTCTCCGCGATCGCATCAACCGCCGCCGTCAACTCCGCCGCAAACTGTGCGCTGGCCGCTGGGAAGTGTTCCCGTTCCCGGAGAAGCTTCATAGGGTCAGCGCCGGCCCGCTCACCGTGGAACGGAGCATCGAGCCCCACACAGGCCCATCCCCGCCGGGCCCACATCATCCCCACGTCGCGCACGAAATAGTCGTCTTTCGAACTCGTCGCCGGATGCTGGATCACCACCAGGGGCATCCCCTCTTCGCCGTCCGCGTAGAACAAGACCCCCGGCGCCTCTTGGCCTGCGGTCTCCACTGCGAACCGCACCTCGCGGATGTCCCCAATCTCATCGTCGGTCAGGCGTGTGAAGCTGCTCATAGAACGGATGGTACGCGGCGTTGCGCCGGTACCGCAGCAACTCGTGAGAAATCCGTTCTTGACGGATTTCGACATCAACCCCACGCTGTTGCCTGCGAGAAATCGCACGCCTAGTCCGGGCGTACCGGAACGGGGGAACCAATCCAGGGGCGAATCTGCTGGCCGTCGGCCCCCAGGCGACGCGGCGAGCAGAGCGGCTATCTCCGGCCGTAGTCCGTCAGCTAACCCCGTCGGCGTGGGAAGACTCTTCGAGAGACGAGCCTTCTCTATGGCGCTGCGCGCCCTCGAACCTGCACCCGATCCGTCACCGGTGATCCTTCGCCGGCCACCGGAGCTTGCCCTCCAGTCACACAGCCGGTTTCGCGCCAGGCTCTGGGATTCGCTGCCCCTCGCCGTCTCGCTGTTCCTCGCTTCCTCCATCGTCTGGGCGCCGTTCAGCGCCCCGCTCGTCCTGGCCCTGGGCCTCGTCGTCTTCTTTGTCTACTGGGTCATCCGTAGCTACTCGATCGTCGTGGCCTGCGTAGTCGGCCTCCGGCGCATCAGGCGCTGGGAAAAGATCAATTGGCCGCAGCACTATTCCGACTGGAAACACTCCCGGCCCGCCGCCGCCCAGTGGGAATGGCCACGCCACCTCGTCGTCATCCCGAACTACAAAGAGAGCGTCGAGGGCCTCGCGCGCACGATCTCTTCGCTCGCCGCGCAGGGGAATGCCGGCCAGCTCGTCGTCGTCATGGCTATGGAAGAACGTGAATCCGGCGCCCACGCCAAGGCCGCCGAACTGATCCTCCGCTTCCGCTCCGAGTTCGCCGAAATGTTCGCCACGTTCCATCCCTTCGGGATCGAAGGAGAAACTGCTGGAAAAGGCTCCAACGAAGCCTGGGCGGTTCGTGATGCCCATGCCAGGCTTATCGCCCAGGGCGGCGACGATATCGGCCGCTATACGGTCACGAGTTGCGATGCCGACGCGGTCTTCCACCCCCGCCATTTCCACGCGCTGAACTACCTTTTCCTCACGGAACCGCGGCGCTACCGCACGTTCTGGCAGCCAACGATCTTCAACTCCAACAACATCTGGGACATCCCTGCCCCCCTCCGCATCCCCGATGGCCTCTCCGGCATTAACCGGCTCTCCAACCTTTGCCTCCCCGGCAGCGTTCGCTTCCCCACGTCCTGCTACTCGCTCAGCTGGCAGATGCTCCACGAGGTCGATTACTGGGACGAAGAGGTCATCCCCGAAGACTGGCATCTCTACCTCAAGTCCTCGTATTCGCTTGGCAACGAAGTCCGCTGCGAAGCCATCTACCTCCCCCTCGGCAACGACTGCGTCCTCACCGACGGTTGGTTCAAGACCCTTCGCGCCCACTACGCCCAGAGCGTTCGCCATGCCTGGGGCGCCAGCGACGTCCCCTACGCTTGGATGGCGACACTCAACCGCCAGTCGCCCCTCGGCCTTCGCCGCAAACTGGTGCTCGCCGGCGCCGTCACCAAGGTTCATTCGTTCTGGATGGCCCAGTGGTACATCGTCACAATGGGCGCCCACCTGCCCATTTTCCTCAACGACCACTTCGGCGCCGAGATGCCCGGCTGGTGGATGGCCCGGCCGTTTCAGCTCCCCGGGCCCACATGGCGTCTGGGCAACATCCTCGCCGGTGACTTCGGCAGCGCGGTGAGCCCCTGGCTCTGGCTCAGCCTCACCAGCCTCTGCATCTACCTCTGCTTCTTCCCGCTGCTCGCGCTCATCACCATCGAATACCGGTCCCGCGGGCCCCGGCCGGCCCACGTCTCCCGCAAGCTCGCGCTCGCCGGATTCGCCGTTTGGCCGCTGATGGGTGTCATCACATTCTTCCTCGCCAGCCTTCCGGCGCTCCACGCGCAGGTGAAGCTCGCCAGCGGAAAGGGCCTCGTCTATCGCGTCGCCGAAAAGGGGACGCGAGAGTCTGTGAGAGCCGAGGAGATCGAAGTCGTCGGCGTCCCGGCCGTCGGAAAGTAACGCCCCCGGCTCGCGATCTCAGTTGGCGGCGCGTATCGTCGCGCCGGCCGGGCAGCCTCCACCGCTCCCGAGCCAACTGCCCGGAGCCTGCCCGTGGCCACCATCCAGAGTGCAACCGGCCCCCTCGATACCGCTGACATGGGCTTCACCCTCATGCACGAACACGTGCTCGTCATGTGGCCGCCTATGTACCAGCAATACCCCGAGCTCTTTGATCGCGAAGCCCTGATGGCCGACGCGGTTGCGCGCCTCAAGGCCGCCCGTGACGCGGGCGTCCGCACCATGGTCGACCTCACCCCGATCGACCTCGGCCGCAACCCCGCCTTCATCCGCGAGGCCGCTGAGAAGTCCGGCATGCAGATCATCGTTCCCACCGGCTTCTACTATCAGCGTCCGTTTTATTTCGTCGGCCGCCCTGAGGCGGACATGACCGCCCTCATGGTCCGCGACATCACCGAAGGCATCAGCACCACCGGCGTCCGCGCCAACGTCATCAAGTGCGCCACAGAACCCGCCCTCGACGCCACCAACGAACGCATCCTCCGCGCCTCAGCCCGCGCCCACCGCCAGACCGGCGCGCCGATCTGCACCCACACCCACGCGGGCAACCGCACCGGTCTCGACCAGCAGCGCGTCTTTGGCGAAGAAGGCGTTGACCTCTCTCGAATCGTCATCGGCCACAGCGATGACTCGGACGACATCGATTACCTGGACCAGATTATCCAGAACGGCAGCTACTGCGGCATGGATCGTATCGGCCTCCAACGGCCCCGCGACGATGCCCAGCGCGCAGACATGGTGGCAGCCCTCGTTGCACGCGGCTATGCGAACCGGATCACGCTGAGCCACGATGCCTCCTGCCATATCGACTTTATGCCGGCCGAAGTCGTCGAACGCATGCGGCCCACCTGGAACTTCAAACACATCTCGAACGTGGTTGTACCTATGCTCCGCGAACGCGGCGTCAGCGACGAAGCAATCCAGCAGATGACCGTCGGCAACCCGCGCCACATCTTCGAGATGAACCAGCCCTACTGACCCCACTCATGCGCTGAATGCCACCCACACCGGCGACGGCGCCCGCACCCCCGCCCCCTGCTGCGAGAGTGCCCCCGTCCCCTCGTCGATCGCGAAGGAAACGAGCGAGTCCGTGTCCTGGTTCGCCGCCACGAGCCAGCGCCCACTCCCGTCGATGGAGAATCCCCGAGGCTTCTTGCCGCCGCTCGGCGCCGTCGCCACGCGCTCCAACGCCCCAGCGGCATCGGACGCGAACGTGGCGATGCTGTCGTGCCCGCGGTTCGAAGCGAACAGCCAGCGCCCTCCGGGCTGCGCCACGACGTGCGCCGGCGAGTTCTCCTCCGCCCTCCCGGGCGCCGCCGCCACGGCCGAGTGGGGCGTAAGTCCCCCGGTTGCTTCGTCCCACCTGTAGCTGGCGATCGTCGAATCCAGCTCGTTGGAAACGAAAAGCAGGTGCCCATCCCCGCTGAATGCCATGTGGCGCGGTCCTGCACCGGGCGCCGTCGCGCACTCGTTCACCCGTTCCAGCGCACCTCGCACCGTGTCCAGCCGGTACACCACGAGCCGGTCAGTGCCCAGGTCGGCGACGATCACCAGCCCGCCGGGACTCACCGCAACCGAGTGCAAATGCGGCTCCGACTGCCTTCGCGGGTGGTGGCCCTGCCCCCGGTGCTCTATGACGTCGCTGGCCTGCTCCACGCTCCCGTCATCCCGCAGCGGCAGCACGCACAGGCTCCCGCCCGTGAAGTTCGAGACCAGCAGGAATCGCCCCGTCGCGTCGAAAGCGATGTGGCACGGATCGCCGCCGTGGGTGCATTCCGAACCAATCTCCTCAAGCGACCCGTCATCCCGGATCAGGAACGCAGTTACCCCGCCCCCCGGCCGCCCCTCGAACTCCCACAGTTCGTTTACGGCGTACAGGAGTTTTCCACCGGGCTTCGGGAGCACGAACGATGGGTTCGGCGCCCGCGCGACTAATTCCGGGGCCCCCAGACCCCCGCGCTCGCCATCGAACGTCAGGCGGTAGATCCCGGCACTCTCCCGGGAGGTGTAGGTTCCCACATAGATCGCGTCATGCAGACAGCTCACATGCCCATTCTCTTCCGCCCACCGCGGCCCGGCGAGGCCCGCGCCAACACTGGCTCGCCCCTCTCCGCCCCCCGCGTAGAATTACGCCGCACCATGACTCGAAACCCCGCCACACGCCGAGACCACCGCACCTGGTGCGCCCGATGGTAGACGCCGCCGTGTCCGTCTTCGAAGCGCGTCGGGCAGCTTTTTCCTCGCACCCGCTCCACCGCGCCCTCGGCATCAGCCTCCTCGACTCAGGCCCCGGATTCTCTCGCGTTGCCATCGCAGCCTCGGCCACGACGATGGGCGGCGTCGGCGGTAGCGTGCACGGCGGCCTGCTCGCCTGCCTCGTCGACATCGCCATGCTCGAAGCCATCATCCCCACGCTCGATCCCGCGACCGACCAGGCGGCTGGTACCGCCGACCTGAACATCACCTACATGCGTCCCGCGCTGGGCACCCAGATCGTCGCTGATGCCCGCGTCATCAAGAAGGGCCGCCAGCTTGCCGTCGTAGAGATCGAGATCCGGGACGAGCAGGACCGGCTCTGCGCAAAGGGCCGCACCCTCTACGCGATTCGCCAACGCACCTAGACCACAGGGTCCGACCCTAGACGAACAGGTGGAGTGGCATCACCCGCGGGTGCACCGAGGACCCGCTCTCCAGGCGCGCCACCTCGCTCAGCTCCTCGCTTACGCCCGGCCCGATGACGACGTTGCGGCCCACATGCAGTCCCGACGGCACGACCACACGCTTCCCAACGATCGAGATCCCAGAGTTCACGATGTCCGGCCGCTCAAAGTTGGCGACGCCCTGGTCCCCCTCACCCACGACCGCGTTCCGCCCGACCACCACCTCTTTGTCGAGGATCGATCGGTCGACGACAGCCCCGGCCCGGATCACACAGCCGTGATGGACGATGCTGTCGCGAACCTCGGCGCCGGCCTCTACGACAACTCCCGGCGAAAGGATCGACCGGATCACGTTGCCATCGACCTGGCACCCCGGTGAGACCACCGAATCATGCACGATCGCCCGCGACCCAAACCGTGCCGCTGGCTGCTTCGGCCCGGATGTCCAGAGGGGCGCCACACCGTCATCGAACCGCAGGGGCGGATTCGGCAGCGCCAGCTCCATATTCGATTCCCAGTACGAGGCCACCGTGCCAACGTCGCGCCAGTAGCCGTTATATGGATACCCGAACACCTTCGCGTCGCGGAACATCTTCGGGATGATGTTGCGCCCAAAGTCGTGGCTGCTATCCGGGTCGTCAGCATCAGCCTGGAGCTGCTCCACCATCACATCCCGGTTGAAGCAGTAGATACCCATGCTTACCCACGTCCACTTCGGGTGCGCCGGCTTCTCTTCCCAGTTCACGATGCGGCCGTCGTTGTCGAGGTCCAGCACGCCGTAGCGGTGCGCGTCTTCCACGGGTACGTCGTACACCCCCACTGTCACGTCCGCTCCCTTCGCCCGGTGATAGGCGATCATGTTGCGATAGTTCGTCAGGTAGATGTGGTCCCCGGCCAGTACCAGCACTTCGCTCGCCTGGGCCTCTTCGATTACATAAAGGTTCTGGTAGACGGCATCCGCCGTGCCCTGGTACCAGTCCATATCGGCGCGACCCAGGTACGGCTGCAGGATCTGCAGATGGTTGCGCAGCGAGTCATAACCCCAGTCGCGCCCCGCGGCGATGTGGTTCACCAGCGAACGCGGCCGGTACTGCGTCAGGACCGAGACATTCGAAATGCCGCTGGTCCCACAGTTGCTCAGGACGAAGTCGATGATCCGGTACTGGCCCCCGAACACCACCGCCGGTTTGGCTCGCTGCTCCGAGAGGATTGAAAGCCGGTCTCCCTGGCCGCCCGCCAGCACCATTGCCAGTACATCCTGCATCTGCCGCCTCCCGCTTGTGCGTCATTCTACACAGGCCAATGAGTGCCGCCTGTTACCAACGCGAGTCACGGGTCCAGGTTTGTCAGGGTCCCCGTCACCGGATCGAGTCTCCGGTAATAGCAATTCCGCGGTTCGCCGGCCGCGTTCTTCGTGTGGCAGATGTCCCCTCGCCGCGGACGAACCACGTACAGCAGCGAGTTCTGCTCGCAGTTCACGCGCACCTCCACCAGCGCGAACGTCTCGCCGGAAGTCGCTCCCTTCTCCCACAATTCGTTCCGCGACGTGCTCCAGAAGGTCGCATTCCCCGATGCAAGCGAATGCTTCAACGCCTGCTCATTTGCATACGCCACGAGGATGACTTCGCCCGTGTCCGCGTGCTGCACGGCGACGGGCAGCACGTCCGGACAGGCCGTTGCAACCTTCGCCAGCTTGTTGAAGTCCAGTTGCAGCCGCGTGCCCTCTTCCAGTTCGTTCATGCCACCCTCCGGCTCCGGAAATTCGACGGGCCACTGACGCCCGGCCCGGTCACGCACATTGTCGCCCGTCGTTCGCCAGCCGCGAAGCCGCTCCCGGCTATACTCACCTCTCGGAGGCATCGGCATGCGCAACGTCCGGGTCGGGCTCGCCCAGCTCAATCCAACTGTCGGGGACCTCAACGGCAACGTTGCCAGGATCGTGGAGCAGATTGCTGCCGCCCAGGATGCTGGCTGCGCCATCGTCGCCTTCCCTGAGCTCGCCGTCACCGGCTATCCGCCGGAAGATCTCGTCCTGCGGCGCGCCTTCTGTGACCGTTCCCGGGAGATCACCGCCACGCTCGCGGAGCACACGCGCGGGCTCGTCGCAGTCGTCGGCTTCGTCGACTGGATCGAGGGCAGTGCCTTCAACGCCGCCGCGGTTCTTTGCGATGGCCGCTGGGTCGATACCTATCACAAGCAGCGCCTCCCCAACTACGGCGTCTTCGATGAGGAGCGCTACTTCGCCGCTGGCCGCCGGGTGCCTGTCTACCGGGCGGGAGACGTCCTCTTCGGCGTCAGCATCTGCGAAGACATCTGGTACCCCGGCGCTCCCCTCAGCACCATGGCCCTCGCTGGCGCCGAGATCTGCATCAACATCAACGCCAGCCCCTACCAGCGTGGCAAGCATGGCGACCGTGCCCGCATGATCGCGACGCGCGCCACCGACAACCTCATCGCCGTCGCCTATGTAAACGCCGTCGGCGGTCAGGACGAGCTGGTTTTCGACGGTGGCACCATGGTCTTTGACGCCGAGGGACGGCTTCTCGCCAACGGCCCGCAGTTCGAAGAATCCCTCGTCGTCGTCGATATCGACGTCCACGCCGTTTCCCAGCGCCGCCTGCACGACCCCCGCCGTCGCGTCGAACTTCGTGATATTGACCTCCCGGACACGGTCGACCGCCTCGATACGGGCTTCGAGCTCCCCCTGGCCTCCGGCGACGCCCGCCCCGCCCTCGTCCCCACGCTCGACCCGGAGGAAGAGGTTTGGCGTGCCCTCGTCCTCGCAACCCGCGACTATCTCGGCAAGACCGGTTTCAAGGAGGCCGTGGTCGCCCTCTCCGGCGGCATCGATTCCGCGATCGTCGCGGCCGTCGCCGTCGAAGCGATCGGCGCAGAGAACGTGATCTGCGTCTCGATGCCCAGCCGCTATTCCAGCGACCATTCGCAGGACGATGCCAGAACGCTCGCCTCGAATCTCGGGATTCGCTACCTCACCGTCCCCATCGAACCGGCCCACGCTGCCATGCTCTCCATGCTCGCAGACGCCTTCGAAGGCACTGAGGAGGGCACTGCCGAGGAGAACCTCCAGTCCCGCCAGCGCGGAAATGTCCTCATGACGCTCTCCAACAAGTTCGGCTGGATCGCCCTCACCACGGGCAACAAGAGCGAGATGGCGACCGGATACGCCACGCTCTATGGCGACATGGCGGGCGGCTACGCGGTCATCAAGGACGTCCCCAAGACGCTCGTCTACGATCTTTGTCGCTGGTTCAACCGCAACGCCGGCTCGGCCGTTATTCCCAAAAACATCATCACCAAGCCGCCGAGCGCAGAGCTCAAACCCGGCCAGGTCGACCAGGACAGCCTTCCGCCGTACGAGATCCTCGATCCCATCCTCGAAGCCTACGTCGAAGACGACCGCACCATCGAAGAGATCGTCGCCATGGGATTCGACGAAGCGGTCGTCCGCCGCGTCGCCGGCATGGTCGACCGCAACGAATACAAGCGGCGCCAGGCCGCTCCCGGCGTGAAGATCACATCCCGGGCCTTTGGCCGCGACCGCCGATTTCCGCTCGCCTCCCGTTGGCGCGGATAGCTGCGACCGATGTCTGAACTCCCTGGCTACGTCATCCGCAACCGGCAGTACTGGGATCGCACGGCTGACCAATGGGTCGAGCCCGGCCGCCGCGCCTGGGCTGGCACACCAACCTGGGGCATCTGGGAGATCCCTGAGTCTCAACTGCAGGCCATCCCGCCAGTCGCGGGGCTGGACACGATCGAGCTTGGCTGTGGCACTGCTTACATCAGTTCCTGGCTTGCTCGGGACGGCGCACGCCCTGTCGCTATCGACAACTCCCGGAAGCAACTCGAATCGGCGCGCCGATTGCAGGAATCGTTTGGCGTCCGTTTTCCGCTCATCCACGGCAACGCCGAGACCGTCCCCCTTCCGGACGCGAGTTTCGATCTCGCCATCTCCGAGTACGGCGCCAGCATCTGGTGCGACCCCTATCGCTGGATTCCGGAGGCGGCTCGTCTCCTGCGACCCGGGGGCTGGCTCGTCTTCCTGACCAATAGCGTCATCTCCATGCTCTGCATGCCGGAAGACGAAGACGAACCTGCCGGCCGCGCGCTCCTCCGCGAACAGTTCGGGATGCACCGCTTCGAATGGCCCGAAGATGAGTCAGTCGAGTTCCACCTGCCGCACGGCAAAATGATCGACCTGCTCCATGCCAACGGGCTGCGGGTCCAGCGATTGCTCGAACTGCAGGCCCCGGAAGGCGCCACGTCACGCCACCAATACGTCACATCTGGATGGTCACGGCGCTGGCCCAGCGAAGAGATCTGGGTCGCCCGCAAAGGTTCCTGACCGGCGCGGCGGCCACCTACGCCACCATCAAGTTGTCGGCGAGGAACGGCCCCGGCGCCCCGAGCAGGTAGCCCTGGCCCAGCTGGATCCCGTGTTGCCGCGCCGCGTCCAGCACCTCCGGCGTGTCGATGGATTCCGCCACCGTCGTCATACCCAGTCCGTCCGCCAGCGCCCGGATCGCCGTGACCACGGCCCGCCTTGCCGCGGATGTGTGCATCTCTCGCGTGAACGTCCCATCGAGCTTGATCTGGTGGACAGGCAGCTCGCTCACGTGCGTCAACGAACTGAAGCTCGTCCCAAAGTCATCCAGCGCGAAGGTGCATCCGGCCTGTGCCGCGTTTCGCATCCAGTCGTGTGCCCGTTCGTTTCGCTGCAGCAGCAAAGTCTCGGTAATCTCGAAGCCGAGGCAGGGCCCGAGGTCAGGCTGCGTCTTCAGCGTCCGCTCCACCAACGAATGGAATTCCGGGTCCGTCAGGCTTCGGCCCGAGATGTTCATGAATACGCGCTGGCCGCGCGTGCGGGAAAGCTGCCGCACCACCGCGTGGAACACCACCCGGTCGATACTCGCGATGAGCCCGCTGCTTTCTGCAGCCCCGAGGAACTCTGCTGGGCTTATCAAACCCCGCTCCGAGCGCATACGCACAAGGGCTTCGTGCTGCACCGTTAGTCCCGTGTGCAAGTCGATGGCTGGCTGGTAGTGGACAACGAATTTCCCCTGGTCCAGCGCAGACCGGATGCGGAACGCCCAGACACTCTCTTCCTTCAGCTTGCCCGTCGTCTCTCCCGAAGCATCCCCCCAGACAACCCGGTTTCGGCCCTGGGACTTCGCCGCGTACATAGCAGCGTCCGCGGCCGCCAGCGCACTGCCCGGTTCGCCCTGTGGCTCCACCCGTGACAGCCCGATGCTCGCGCCTAGCCAGAACCCCTGGTCCCCTATGCGGAACGTGTGCAGCTCGATCGTCCGGCGCACTGCTTCCGCGCTGCGAGAGACATGCTCCCTGTCTGTCGAGGCGAACAGTACCGCGAATT
This sequence comes from Dehalococcoidia bacterium, assembly GCA_050248655.1. Lineage (GTDB taxonomy): Bacteria > Chloroflexota > Dehalococcoidia > Tepidiformales > Tepidiformaceae > JAGQHB01. The sequence continues at coordinate 1,549,349 of JBFWRY010000001.1, read as the reverse complement.
CGTCTCCTCCCAGCCGCACCAACAGGTCGCCCGGCTCCAACGCAGACGCCAGCACCTTCGTTACGGCGATCAAGATCTGGTCGCCGGCCGCGTGGCCCAGGGTGTCGTTTACTACCTTGAAGTTGTCCAGGTCGATGAACGCCAGCACGCCGCCTGTCCCGCACTGTGCGCTCCACTCCACTGCTGTCTCCAGCGTTCGACGGTTTGGAAGGTTGGTCAGCGGGTCATGCGTCGCGAGGAAGCGCAGGTGCCGCTCGTGTTCTTGCCGCTCGCGGATGTCCCGGGCGATGCCCAGCACCTCGAACGGCCGCCCGTCCCGCTCCAGCACCTTACTGCTGATCTCCACGCGCATCCGCTCGCCCGACTTCGACCGGATGTCGATCTCGTAGCGCGTTTCCGCTTCTTCCCCGCGCAGCTTCCGCAGCGTGATATCCCGGACAAAGTCCAGGTGATCTTCCGCCACGACCGTCGCGTACGGCTGCCCGATGACCTCGTCTGCCGTGTAGCCCGTTGCCAGCAGCCCCGCCGCGTTCACGGAGGTGAACAGTCCGTTCAGGTCGTGCGTATAGATGATGTCGTTGGCGCCGTTGAACAGCTCAAGGTAACGCCGGCGGTACGCCTCAGCGTCCGGCTCCTCCCCCAGCGTAGGCTCGGCCCACGGGACAGGCTCTCGCTTGCCCGGCTCCTCCCGGTTTGGCCCCGGCCCTTCCATTTCCATCCTTCCCCTCTGCACTAATCCACGTCACCCGTGGGCCGCTGCACCCCGCGCACGCGGGCGCGTACATCAACTCGCCACGCGGCGAACACCTGCTTGTCACTTCCCGCTGCCTGCCGCGTTAGCGCTTTCCCCGTTCGCGCCCGGGGGGCGATACTCGCTGCAAATACGAACCCGGAAACCGCTCATGCCCAAGCTTGTGCTCGCCTACTCCGGCGGGCTGGATACCACGACCGCCATCAAATGGCTCTCCGTTGAACGGGGCTACGAAGTCATCGCGCTCAATATCGATGTTGGCATGAGCCGCGAGCAGCCTGTCGTCGAATCCCGCGGCGTGGCCGCCGGCGCCCTCAAAGTCCGCGTCATCGACGCGCGCGAAGATTTCATCCGCTACTTCGCATTCCCTGCCCTCGCCGCCGGAGCCGTCTACCAGGACGCTTACCCGCTCGCGACCGCGCTCGCTCGCCCGCTCATGGCCAAGCTTCTCGTCGATGTCGCCCACGAAGAAGGCGCGACCGCGGTCGCACATGGCTGCACCGGCAAGGGCAACGACCAGGTCCGCTTCGATGTCGGTATCAAGACGCTCGACCCAGATCTCGAGATCGTGGCGCCAACGCGTGAATACGCCATGGCCCGCGACTTCCAGATCGAGTACCTCCGCCAGCACGGTGTCGACATTCCCTGGGCAGCCAAGGGCCCTTACTCCATTGACGAAAACCTCTGGGGACGCAGCTGCGAAGCCGGCGTCCTCGAAGACCCCTGGCAGGAGCCGCCCCCCGACGCCTACGAGTGGACTCGGTCCGCCGAGGATGCCCCATCTACGCCCGCTTACATCGCGGTCCGCTTCGAACAGGGCATGCCCGTCGCCCTCGATGGCGAAGAACTCTCGCCGCTCGCGATGACTGAACGCCTCAACGAGCTCGCTGGTCTCCACGGCGTCGGCCGCATCGACCATATCGAGGATCGCCTCGTCGGCATTAAGAGCCGTGAGATCTACGAATCTCCTGCCGCCGTCACGCTGCTCGCTGCGCATAAGGCGCTGGAAGCGATGACGCTCACGAAGCAGCAGCTGCGTCTCAAGCGCGACATCTCGCGCGAATACGCCGAGCTCATCTACAACGGCCTCTGGTTCAGTGCCCATCACCAGGACATCGTCGCCTACATGGCGAGCACCCAGCGCTTTGTCAGCGGCACCATCCGCGTCAAGCTGCATCGCGGCAGCGCGACCGTGGTCGGCCGCCGCGCCGATACCTCGCTATACGACCGTGGCCTCGCTACCTATGATCGCGGCGATACCTATGACCAAAACGCGGCGGTCGGCTTTATCACGATCTGGGGCCTTCAATCGCGCGTCCAGGCCCGCCAGCAGGTGCTGCCAGGCCTTCGCGAATCCCTCAAGATCGCAATGCCCCGGGAGGAAGAGTGATGACGGTGGATACGGATCTCACGATTGATTTCGAAGGCTTCACGCCCGGCGCCGACGTGCTTGGCGCCACCCAGGCCAATTTCTCTGTCGACCGCCCCGGCATCCACGCCAAGGAGCTCTCGGTCCTCCTCAACAACCCCGCCGCCGCGTACCTCGCCGAGGCTCTCGGCCGTGAAAACACCACCGCGTTCCGCGAAGAGGCCGCCCGCATCGCTGGCGGCGCCTGGGTGCGCCGTCTGCTCGACGCCGGTCATCGCCCGGAGTCCATCATCTTCCTCTCGCGTGCGACCCTGGCTGGCGCCCCCGATTTCGTGGAATCGCTCAAGCCCCTCTTCGCCTGACGCGGCTGCCCGAGGCTACGAGGCCTTCACCCTCGCCACGTGCAGCACCCCGCCCCAACCGCGATGCAGCAGGCCGTCCGGGCGCAACCCCAGCCTTCGCCGGGTCTCGCCGTACAGACGCTCTCGCTGCCACGGCTGCATCGCAATGTGCCCTGAGAACGTGTTGAGCAGGTCGATGTAACGATCGGCGTCGTACTCAATTACCCAACCGAACTGCGTGATGTCGACCACTTCGAAGAGCCCGCTGGCTTCGATCTCATCGCGTTGGTCCGGTAATTCACCGGGCCGTGGCAACACAGCGTCCGGGGCCAGCGCTTCGCCGATTTCGTCGTAGATCTCCTGCAGTTCCTCGAAGAACGGGTCCCCTCCGCGCGGGAAGACGTGCCCCGCCTCCCAGAACGCGAGACAGCCGCCCGGTTTGAGGGCCGCCGCTGCTCGTTCGTATCGCACCGCCGGGTCAGTCCAATGCCAGGCCGTGGCCGCGTAGACGAGGTCATACCGTTCCCTGTCCGCCTCCCACATTTCAAATGCGCCCGTTTGCACCTCGACATCCGCGAATGGCGCGAGGTTGGCGCGTGCCGCCTCCGCCAACTCTGCTCCCAACTCCACGCACGTGATCCGGTACCCGCGCCGTGCCAGCGGCAGCGTCGCTTTCCCGGTTGCACACCCCACTTCCAGCAGTCGCGCTCCGGCCGGGAGCCCCGTGACTTCAACCAGCCGGTCAAACAGCGCCTCCGGGTACTCCGGCCGGGCTCGATGATAGAGTCTCGCGGCCTCGTTGAAGGTTTGGCGCAATCGCTCCCGGTGCGCATCCTTGGTCTCCACGAGGCCAGTGTATCCAGCGGGGAGGACCGTCGATCGCAGTGCTGGCGATCAAAGACGCGGCCCGCGTTTTGCGCGGGCCGCTTCTTTGGGGTTGCTTGCTTCGGAGCGGGTCGGACTACTCAGCCCCGGCCGCGCCAACTGGCATCGCTGCCGGCCCCGCCGAAGGCACGCCGCTCCCCTCTACATCTACCTTTGGCAGCCAGCGCAGCCACGATGGAAGGTACCAGTTGCGTGCCCCCAACAGCTGCATGCTCGCCGGGACCAGCACCACGCGCACAATCGTCGCGTCCAACAGCACGGCAACAGCCAGGCCGAAGCCCATCTGCTGGAACATCACCATCTCGCCGGCGGCGAACCCGGAGAACACGGCGATCATGATCGCCGCTGCCCCCGTGATCATTCCCGCCGTCGCACGCACACCGTGCGCGACCGACTCCGTGTTGTCGCCTGTGTGGTCGAAATGCTCGCGGATTCGCGTCAGCAAGAACACGTGGTAGTCCATGCTCAGGCCGAACAACACCGCGAACATGAACAGCGGCACCCACGACTCAATCACTTCCACCCGCTGAAATCCGAGCAGTTCGTTGCCCACTCCATGCTGGAAGACCAGCACCATCAGGCCGTAGGCCGCCCCAACCGAAAGCAGGTTCATCACCAGCGCTTTGATCGGGACCACGATGCTCCGGAAGACCACCAGGAGGATGAGGAAGCTCAACCCCAGTACGAACGCGAAGACCGGGATCGTGTAGTCCGAGATGATTTGCGTGTTGTCCATGCCCTCGGCCGTCGCGCCGGTCACCAGCACGTTCGCGCCAGAGCCTGAGAACGCCGCCGGGATGAACCGGTCGCGCAGGTCGTTCACCGCGTCCCGCGCCTCGTCGGATTGCGGGTCGCCCCGCAGCGGTACGGTGATGACGGCCAGGTCGCCGGCCTCATTGCGCTCCACCTGGGGCTCGCCAAACCGCTCGTCCGAAGCTAATCGGCCAATGAACGAGTCCATCGCTCCGCTCACCCGCTCAACGGCCACATCCGGCGCGTCGATGACGATCCGAGCCGGCGATGCGAGCCCTGCCGAAAACTCCCGATCGAGGATTTCGAACGCGCGATGCGCTTCCGTGTCCGCCGGCAGTGTGCTGACGCCCGACCAGCCAAGCTGAATCGTTGCGTACGGCAGGGCCGCGGTCACCAGGAGTCCAACCGTCGCGATCACGCTTACCCACGGGCGAGCCATCACCCCGCGAACGGTCCGGTCCCAGAAGCCACCCGTTGGTGAGGTGGCCCTTGACCGGCGTCCGGGGATGCGGATGCGAATTGCGTTTACGCGATCACCCAGCAGCCGCAGAACCGCGGGCAGCAGCGTCAGCGCGGCGACAACTGCCGCCGCTACCACGAGGATCGCCCCGAACCCGAGGCTCCGGAAGATGCTATTCGGCACGATCACCATCCCGAACAGCGCCACGATGACAGCCATGCCCGAGAACAGCACCGCACGGCTCGCGGTGCCGCCCGCACGGATGATCGCGTCGTCGACCGGCAGCCCGCCTTCACGCTCCTCGCGGAACCGCTTCACGATGATCAGCGCGTAGTCGATCCCGACCGCCAGCCCCATCGTCGTTACGAAGTTCACCATGAAGATCGAGAGGTCGAACGCTCGCCCGACGACCGCCGCCAGGCCAATGGCCACCACGATCGAGAACAGCCCAAGCAGCAGTGGCAGTCCCGCCGCCACCAGCGCGCCGAAGACGGCAACCAGGATCACGATCGCCACCGGAATTCCGTAGATCTCCGCCGTCTGCAGGTCCTTCTCGGACTGGTGGGTGAATGCGACCGCGACGCTTCCGTCGCCCACCGTCGTCACCGTGTATCCGTCCGTACCGTCACGCTCTGCCAACAGATCCAGCAACGGCTCGATGTGCTGGTCTGCCTTCAGAATCTCATCAGTCAGCGTGACGGCAATGAGCGTCGTCTTCCCGTCGGCGGAGACCGGGATCGATTCCGAATCGAGCACGCTCACGGCCGAGGCAACATCATCCGTCAGGCTGCGAACCTCATCCGTCAGCGACGCGATGTACGCCCGGTACTCCGGGTCGTCTACTGTCCGGTTTGCCGATTGGACGACGATCGTCTCCCGGCCAGGGATCACTCCGAGGAGTCGTTCCTCTAGAAGGTCGTTGGCCTGGCTGGAGTCGGTCTCGACGAAGTTCTGGGCCCCCGTTGAAAGCACTTCGCCAATCGTCGATGCCGAATACAGCGCCAGCACAAGGACGATCGCCCACGTTCCTACGACCGCCCACGGATGGCGGACGCTGAACCGGGCAAGGCGCTCAGGTGAAGGGATGGTGTTCATCGGCGTGTGCTCCTGTCAGCGTGGTGCATGTGCAGAGTAGCGATACGAGTTGAAACGCTCGTCCGCCTGTTGGCCGAGCCGCCGGGGGCCGTCAGTCCCGCGCAGACGTCCGCCATACGGGCTGGATCGGGGCCTGGGCCGCTTTGTACGCCTGTTCGGCCCGGCGGGACCCGATCCGGTCGATGAGCGCCCCGAGTCGCGACGGGCGACTCCCAAATGCCCGGCGGGACTCCATCCGTTCGCGGCGGAAATCCTCGGCAAGCAGGTGAAAGGTCGTCGGTGAATACATGGCTGTCCCCTTTGGATGAACGTACGTTCATCTGACTGAATGCTCATTCACAGTAGCACGCCCGGGCAACGATGCAAGTCCGCCGAAGGGCGGAGACCGTTACATCTCTGTGACGGAGGTCTCACTTGACGGCGCTGGGCCTGGCACGGTGGAATAGAGTTATCAGTGAATGGCCGTTCACTGATACGTCCCACGGGGAAGTAGTGGAATGAGGGGGATCACGTGGCGAGAGTGACCGAAGAGCACATCGAAGCGCGCCGGCGCAGCATCCTGGAAGCAGCCGCACGCGTCTTCGGCGAATGCGGCATCGCTTCCGCCACCATGGCCGATATCGCCGGGGCCGCCGGAATCTCGGCTGGCGCCATCTATCGCTACTTTCCCAGCAAGCAGGACCTCGCACACGCCTGCTTCAAAGAAGGCGCCGCTCAAATCGCCGACCTCTGGGGCCAGCGTGCCGCCGAGTCCCCCGACCCCATGGCCGCATTTTATTCCGTGGCCGCGCAGAGCTTCGAAGAGCTGCGTACGCCCGAAGCCGCTGCCCACACGCGGATCATGCTCGAGAACTTCCTCGAGGTAACCCGCTCCGGCGACCAGCCGCTGCGCGACGCCGCCAACAGCGAACATCGGCACATCATTCGCGGGCTCTCCGCCATGCTCATGGCAGTGCAGGCCAGCGGCCAGCTTCCCGCGGGCATCGACACCAACCATCTCGGTGAGGCGCTCTACGCCTTCTGGCTGGGCGCCCGGATCGTCCGCATGCTCGACCCTGAATTCGACACCGACGCTCAGCTCGCCGCCGTTAGTGGCCTCATCGATGCGGCCGCCCGCCCTGCCTGAATCTCGCCGGTGCCTCACATAGGCGTTTGCCGCACACGGGACGCGCAGGCTCGTGCTGCATTGCCGAATGCCCGTCCGGGTGTACCATCTCCGCCAGCGGTAGCGCGTCTATCAGCTTCACCCGAAAGGGGTGTTCGATGGCAAAGATCATCGATATCGAAGGCATTGGTCCAGTCTTCGCCGAAAAGCTCGTCGCGGCCGGAATCAAGACCACCGAAGCCCTCCTCAAGGCTGGCGCTTCGCCCGCAGGACGAAAAGACATCGCCACCAGGTCCGGCATCGACGCGACGAAGATCCTCGAATGGGTCAATCGCGCCGACCTCATGCGCATCCGTGGCGTCGGTTCCGAATACTCGGACCTGCTCGAAAGCGCGGGCGTCGATACCGTGAAGGAACTCGCCGGCCGCCGTGCGGACAACCTCCACGCGAAGATGCTTGAAGTGAATGCGGCCAAGAAGCTCGTGCGTCGCCCCCCGAGCCTCAGTGCCGTTGAATCCTGGGTTGCCGGTGCGAAGTCCCTTCCTCCGGGCGTCACCCACTAGGGCCTCCCCGAGGTCCCTTTCTCTTGCCAGCGCGTTCCCGGGCCCGGCAGAGCGCGCGCCGTGCACGGACCGGCCGGGCAGTTCTGCCCGGGAGTAGTCTGTGACTGACCTATATATCGGCAAGTCCTTCGACCAAGGCTCGAAGGCTCTCGGCGATCCGTTCCTCGTGGACCCGTCCGATTTCACGACACACGGCATCGTCATCGGCATGACAGGCTCCGGTAAGACAGGCCTCTCCGTCTGCATCATCGAAGAACTGCTCAAGGCTAACGTCCCCGTCATCGTCATCGATCCGAAGGGCGACATGGCGAACCTCGCCCTCGCCTTCGACCGCCTCCAACCATCGCAATTCGAGCCATGGATCGACCGCGACGATGCAGTCCGCGAAGGCAAGGCGCTGGCCGATATCGCCTCGTCTACGGCCGCCCTCTGGCAGAAGGGCCTTGCTGACTGGAACATCTCGCCCTCTGACGTGGCCTCGTACGCTTCCGGCCGCCGGATGAAGATTTTCACCCCTGGCACATCCGCTGGTATCGGGCTCAACCTCATCGACTCGCTCGATTGGCCTGGCATCGATTTCGAGGCCAACGAAGAAGAGCTCCGCGACGAAATCGATGCGATCATTACCGGCATCCTCGGCTTTATCCAGGTTGACGCCGACCCGATTGCCAGCCGCGAATACATCCTCCTGTTCAACCTGGTCGAAGCAGCCTGGCGGAAAGACCAGAGCCTCACGCTCGAAAGCCTCATCGGCCAAGTCGCCAACCCCCCGCTCGAAAAGATCGGAGCACTCCCGGTTGATGCGTTCTTCCCCCAGAAGGACCGCAACGCGCTCATGTTCGCGCTCAACAACCTCGTTGCGTCCCCCCGCTTCGAGCCCTGGCGCGAAGGCGAGCCAATCGACATCGAGAGCTGGGTCCGCTCGCCGGACGGCGTTCCGCAACTCTCCGTCGTCTATACGGCCCACCTCGACGATGAAGAACGCATCTTCGTCACCGCGCTCATCCTCAACAAACTCAAGACATGGATGCGGAAACAGCCCGGCACCGGTGAGCTTCGCTGCCTCTTCTACATGGACGAGATCTTTGGTTACTTCCCGCCGACTGCGAATCCCCCGACCAAGAAGCCGCTGCTCACCCTCCTCAAACAGGCGCGCGCCTACGGCGTTGGCGTCCTCCTCTCCACCCAGAACCCCGTAGACCTCGACTACAAGGGTCTCTCCAACATGGGCTTCTGGGCGATCGGCCGGCTGCAGACTACGCAGGATCAGGAGCGCGTCCGCCAGGGTATCGAATCCGCCCTTGCCGATGCCTCCAGTCAGTTCGATTTCAAAGAGCTCATCGGTGGTGTTCAGAAACGCGTCTTCCTCGTCCACGACATTCACCGCAAGGCCCCCGCACTCGTCCACTCGCGCTGGGCCATGTCCTACCTGAGAGGCCCTATCACGCGGGACGAGATCCGCCAGCTCGGCCCCCTCGCGATCACCTCCTCGGCGTCGGTCGCCGTGCCGGCCGCATCAGCAGCCGCGACCCAGGTCCAGTCCGCTGCGCCGCTCCCAGCCGCGGCCCCGGCGCCCGTCACCGTCGCGCCTCCCCTCCCGGCGCCGCTCTCCCACCGCTTCGTGCGCCGTTACGGTGGCGACGTTGCTCAGCCCTACCTTTTCGTCAAAGCGAGCGTCCGCTACCGCACCGGCACCATCGCGACGCCCGAGGAAGTGCGGGAGATGGCCTTCCGGCTTGACCCCTCGGTCCCCGCCGGTCAGCTGCTTGAGCAGGAAGCGGCCGACATGGACGAGTCTGCGCTGGCTTCAGAAGTACCAACCGGCCTACGTTTCGCGGAGCTGCCCTCGTTCGTCCAGTCGGGCGGCGCCCGTGGACTCGAGCGCGTCCTTGCCGACCGCCTCGACGACCGCCTCGCCGCCACGTTCCTCTACGACCCGTCTACTCGCCAGTGGGCGGCTCTCGACGAAGATGAGTCGACCTTTGCTCGGCGCCTCTCCACAACCGAAAAGGTCGACGCCAGGCGCCGAACCTTCGAAGAGCGCCTGGCTAAGAAGCGGGCCGACCTCGGCATAAAGCAACAGGAGCTGAGTGGCCGCCGCCTCGAAAAGTGGGCCAGCGTCGGCAGCGCGATCCTAAGCAATATCGGCCTCTTCACCAAGAAGACGAAGACGGTCCGCACCGGCGGCCTCAATAGCGTTCTCACCAAGAACCGCATGGAAGGCACCGCCTCCCAGCGCAAAGAGAAGCTCGAACTCGAAATCGCCGAGCTCGAAGGACAGGTCGCCGCCCTTGGCGCTATCGACCCGGCCCGCTTCGAACTGCGCGTAATCAAACCTTCAAAGACCGATGTTTCGCTCATCCGATACGATGTTGTCTGGGTATACTGACGTTGACTGTACGGAGAGGATCGAAGCGGAGAGGATGGAAACGATGAAAGAGAAACTGATTGAGCTCGTTACGGAAAAGGCCGGTATTGACGTCGGCCAGGCAGAGGCTGCGGTCGATGCGGTACTCGGATTCATGAAGGAAAACCCTGCGGACGTAAAAGGCTTGCTCAGCGACGATGCGGCATCTCCCGACATCCGGGAGCGGATCGGCGATGCCCGCGAGAAGATTGCGCCGGTCGCCGAAAAAGGCAAGGAAGCTCTCGGGGAAGCCAGGGAGCGCCTTGCGCCCGTAGCCGCCCAGGCTGGCGAGAAGATCGGCGAAGTTGGCGGCAAAGTCGCTGGACGCCTGAAGGGTTTCCTCAAGCGCGGCGACGATGATGAAGAGGCCGAGGCTCCCGCCGAAGCCGCTGAAACCGAAGAGAACACCACGCCGGCCAGCACCTAGCAGCGCCCGAAGCTCGTGCGAATCCTCGTCCTCGGCGCCAACGGACAGCTCGGGTCTGATCTTGTGCGCCGCTGGCTCGATCATCGTAAGGATGTCGTTCCCGCCACCCGCCAGGATGCCCTGGTCGAAGACCAGGGCGCCCTCTGCGATCTGGTCGCCCGAGTCCGCCCCGCCGTCGTCGTAAACACCACCGCCTGGACGAACCTCCCCGGCTGCGAAGAGGACCCGGCGAAGGCGTTGGCAGTGAATGCGCTCGGCGCCCTGCATGCTTCCCGCGCAGCAGAGGCAGTTGGCGCCCGACTCGTCCACATCAGCACCGACTACGTGTTCGATGGTACCAAGGGGTCGCCCTACATCGAGACCGACGCTCGCAACGCGCTCAATGTCTACGGCGCCTCGAAACTGGCGGGCGAAGACCTCGCCTTCCAGGGTGCCAGCCGCGTGACCGTCGTGCGCCTCGCAGCCCTCTATGGCGTGGCTGGCGCCTCCGGCAAAGGCGGCAACTTCGTCGAGACTATGCTTCGCCTCGCCGCCGGCCCGGGTCCGGTCCGTGTCGTCGCAGACCAGGTAACGTCACCCACGAACACCGCCGAGGTCGCGTCCGCTCTCCTTGACCTGATCCAATCGGACATGGAGGGTGTTGTGCATCTGGCCCCGGCCGGCAGCTGCAGCTGGTACGACTTCGCAACGGCCATCTTCGATCTCGCCGGGGCAAAGTCGCGGCCCGAGCCAACCAGCGCCGCCGGATACGGCGGTCCTGTCCGCCGCCCCGCCTTCAGTGCCCTCGCTTCTGAGCGTGTCACCGCCCTGCCCCACTGGCATGACGGCCTCGAGCACTACTTCCACGCTCGCCGCCAGGCAGCCGGGGCGCCTTCCTGATGGACATCCGCGTCAACCCAACGGAACTCCCGGAGGTCCTCCTCGTCGAGACAGACTTCGTCGCAGACGAACGCGGCTTCTTCATCGAGACCTACCACCGCGACCAGTACCGTGCCCACGGCATCACAGACGAATTCGTCCAGGACAACCACTCCCGTTCGGCCCGCGGTGTACTTCGCGGTATCCACTTCCAGGATCTGCGGCAGCCCCAGGCCAAGCTCGTGCGCTGCACGGCGGGCGCAATCCTTGACGTCGCCGTGGACCTTCGCGAAGGATCGCCGCGCTTCGGCCGCTGGGTCGCCGTCGAACTTGACCCGGCCAACAAGTGCCAGCTTTACGTGCCCGTTGGCTTCGGGCATGCGTTTCTTGCGCTCGCAGAAGGCAGCGAGGTTCAGTACCGCTGCTCATCCTTCTACGCGCCGGAAACGGAGGGCTCCATCCGCTGGGATGATCCCGGCATCGCCATAAACTGGCCGATCGCGTCACCCATACTTTCGGGCCGCGATGCTGTAGCTCCATCCTTCGCGGCGTACCGGCAGTCGCCGGCGTTCTGCTACCCGGCCCACGGCTGACCAGCCCCTTGCATGGGCCGCGCATCACCGCCAAAGTGCGCCCGTGAACATCTTCTTCGACGTCGACGACACGCTCATCACATGGGACGTCAAACTGCGACCCCACGTCCACGATGTCTTCGAACAGCTGAACCGTGACGGCCACACGGTTTATCTCTGGAGTGGCTACGGTCCCCGCTGGGAAGTCGTCCGCCGCTTCGAGTTGCACGACCACATCAAGGACTGCCACTGGAAGCCGCTCCATGACCACCACGAACGCCTCACCGAACTCGGCGTCCCGCACGTGCCCGACTACGTCGTGGACGATCACGAAGACATAACTAATGCCTTTCGTGGCACTCTCGTCTTCCCCGCCGGAAAGCCGTTCGTCGAAGACCGGGAAATGTGGCGCGCCTATGAGGAGTTCCAGGTCTTTCTGCGCGGCGGTTAGCATCACTGCATTCCGTTACGGCCGGAGCAGGAGGAGCCAGTGGCGGCCCGTATCTCCGAAGCCCAGGTGCGCCGGACGGTTGACCGCCTGACCGTCCTCCAAGCCGATCCCCCGGCTCAGGCCCGCGCCGCTCTCGCAGCGCTCAGCCTCCCGCCGAGTCCGGGGATCCTCTTCTCTGTCGCCTCCGTCCTGGAAAAGCATCCGCTCGTCGAGGCGCACGACCCCCTCGTCGCCGCATACATCGCAGTCGAAGCCGATCGCAAGAAGCTCGACAGTGGCGGCGCGTTACGTGCTGCGATCCTCAAAGCGCTCCGCCGTGTCGCCGGCCCCGTCGATCTGCCCCTTGTTCTGCGTGCAGCCGCGACGTACGAGGTGACGCCGAACGGGCCTGCCGCGCTCGAACTTCGCGCGGAAGCGGCCATCACGCTCGTCGATCTCCGCCCTGACACTGCAGCCCTCGTTGCGGCTCGCCTCCTTGCCGAGGCGCCTGACCCCGCTGTAACCGCGCGTCAAACCGGCGAGCCAGCCGTCACCGCCGCTCGCGTTCTCGGTGCGATCGGCCGGTACGAAGCCCTCTATATGGCCGCCACCCTCGACTGGAACGCCCCTTCTGAAGTAATCGCCGAGTGTATCCGCCAGCTCGCGGCGGCTCCCCAACTTGTCTTCCCCTCGCTCGTCCAGCGCTTCGCCGCGTGCACCGACGATGCCATCAACGCCGCCCTCGTCGACCTTCTCGTTGCCGGCGAAGAGCGCGGTCAGGATGCCGAGGCAGACATTGTCCATTGGCTCCGCACCGTTTCGCTGGATGTCTACCAGTTCGCGATCGCCTCGCTCGTCGCCAGCCGTCGCCCCGACCTCCACGCCGTGGCCGCCAACCTCGTCGGCGAAGAGTTTCGCCGCGATCGCCTCACGGTCGCCGCCGAAGCCCTCGCCAACGCCCGCGGCTCACAACCGCTCCTCGAAGCCCGCGCCACCGTCCGCGATCGCCTCGACTCCTGAAGCACGACGGCCAAACCGTTCGCACACGCCGTAGTCGCCGCCGCCCCTGGCCGCTGGGCCAGCGCCAGTGCATCACCCGGCAACACGAAAAGCCCCCTGCCAGCGACAATGGGAGAGGGCGCCACAGCCCGGAACCCCTGCCACCTCGCCTGAAAAAGGAGCCACCGTGGACCCCACCGCCCACATCGTCCAGCTCAGCATCTCCCCCGGAGGCGTCCCAAAACTTCCCGTCCCCGAGGCGGAGGTCACTGCAATGGGCCTCGCCGGCGACGGACATGACGAGCCACCGTGGATTCACGGCGGCGTCGAACGCGCCCTCTGCCTCTGGTCCGCTGAGCGCATCGAGGCCCTCGCCGCCGCGGGCCATCCCATCTTCCCCGGCGCCGCCGGAGAAAACATCACCATCCGCGGGCTCGACTGGGACACCATCGTCCCCGGCGCATTCCTGAAGCTTGGCGATACGGTCGTCTGCATGGTCACCCGCTACACAACGCCCTGCCGCACCAACGCCCGCTGGTTCACCGGCGGCGATTTCAACCGCATGCATCAGGCCCTTCACCCCGGCTGGAGCCGCGTCTACGCCCGCGTCATCCAACCAGGAACGGTTCGCACCGGCGACTCCGTCCTCTTCAAGCCGCCGCAGGAGTAGCGCGCCCGCCTTGCCGCGCGGGCATCCATCGCGTACACCTCCACCCACACCACATCGCGAGGTTCCATTTTGCTGTTCGAATTTCGTCACTACACCTGCAAGCCCGGCCAGCGCGACGCCTGGGTCAAGTACATGGAGGAGGTGGTCATCCCCTTCCAGGTCTCGAAGGGCATGGTCATCCTCGGTAGCTTCGTCGGCGACGAAGACCCCAACGCCTACTACTGGATGCGGCGCTTCGAAAACGAGGACGACCGCAAGGCGCTCTACGCCGCCGTCTACCAGAGCGAAACCTGGACCAACGACATCGGCCCAAAGGTTCCCGCGATGATCGACCGCGAGGCCATTGAAGTGACCCGCATCTTCCCCACACCCAAGTCCGCGATCCAATAGGCAATGGGAGCGCTTGATGGTCTGAGAGTCGTCGATTTCGGCCAGTACATCGCCGGGCCGATGTGCGCCATGCTATTGGCCGACCAGGGCGCTGATGTCGTCCGCGTCGAACCGCCCGGCGGCCCCCGGTACGATTCGCCCGGCAATCGCACATGGAACCGCGGCAAGCACTCGGTCACTCTCGACCTCAAGTCGCCTGCGGGTACGGTAGAAGCTCGCCGTCTCATCGCTGCCGCCGACGTCGTCATCGAGAACTTTCGCCCCGGCGTCATGGATCGCCTCGGCCTCGGCGCCGAATCCTCACGCGCGGCGAACCCCGGGCTCGTCTACTGCTCCCTCCCCGGATTCGCCGAGGACGATCCGCGCGCCACGGTTGCGGCCTGGGAGGGCGTCCTCGGAGCTGCCACGGCAACGTATCGCGCCCGCCTCGCTGGGGGCGACAGCTCCCGCCCCGTCTACACCGCGATACCGATCTCCTCGGTGTACGGCGCCTTCGTCGGCGCCGTCGCCATCGCTGCGGCACTCAATGCTCGCGAAACTACCGGTCGCGGGCAGCGCGTCTCCGTCCCCCTGTTCGATGCCACATTCACGGCGATGGGCTCTGTCGGCCACAAAGTCCACGATCCAGCCGCCGTCCAACGCCGCGGCGGGCTCGGCTGGGTACGCCAGTACCGCTGCAAAGACGGCCGCTGGGTCATGTTCCACGCCGCCAACAGCCGCTTTATCGAACAGTTCGTCCGCGCCGCTGGCATCGAACACTGGCGCGCCGATGGACTGATGGACCGCGCCAACTACCCCGACAATCCGGACCTCGAAAAGCTCCTCATCGAGCGCATGACCGCGCTCTTCCTCACGCGCACTGCCCTGGAGTGGGAAGACCTCGTCAATGCGGCCGGCACACCCACAGCCATCTGTCGCGAGACGCACGAATGGCTGCAGCATCCCCACGCCGTCGCCACGCGCATGGTCACCCAGATCGAAGACCCCGTGCTCGGCGCCATGCTCCAGCCGGGTGTCACCCCCCGCCTCGACGACACCCCCGGCGCAATCTCCGGCCCGGCCCCCATCCCCGGCACGGACTCTGCCATTCCCTCGTGGGCACCAGCTGTCGCATCGACGCAGTCGGCCCCGCCTATGAGCTCCGCCCTCGACGGCCTCAAGGTCCTCGACCTCTGCATCATCCTCGCCGGCCCCACGTGCGGCCGCACCCTTGCCGAGTTCGGCGCCGACGTCATCAAGGTCGACGCCCCCCAGCGCGAAGGCGGCATCGCTTTCCACTCCGACGTCAATCGCGGCAAGCGCAGCATCCTCCTTGACCTCAAGTCCGATGAAGGCCGCGAGGTCTTCTGGAAGCTCGTCGATTGGGCCGATGTCGTCGTCCAGAACTACCGCGCCGGCGCCCTCGAACGCATCGGCCTCGGCTTCGAAGAAGTCCGCAAGCGCAAGCCCGGCATCATCTACGCATCTCTCAACGCCTACGGCCACGGCGGCCCCTGGGAGCATCGCCCCGGTTGGGAACAGCTCGCGCAGGCGGCGTCCGGCATGCAGATGCGCTACGGTGGCGAACAGCCCGTTCTCGCCCCATTCCCCGTGAACGACTACGGGACCGGAATACTCGGCTCCTTTGGCGTCCTCCTCGCTCTCCTCCACAAGGCCCACACCGGCCACGGCCAGCAGGTTCGTTCCGCCCTCGCCTACACGGCGGGCATGCTCCAGTCTCCTTTCTTCGCCGATTACGAAGGCAAGACGTGGGACGAACCCCGCGGCCAGGATTCCCTTGGCTCTGGCCCGCTCCACCGCCTCTATGAAGCGTCAGACGGATGGCTCTTCCTCGCGCTTCCCGAATCCCAACTCGGCGCCCTGGCCACGGTCGACGGTATGCCCTCTGCTGCGTCCCTCGCCCCCGCAACCCGCGAAGCCGCCCTCGAAACCGCATTCAAGGGCGCGACCGTCGAATCATGGGTAGCTCGCCTCCAGGCCGCCGGCATTGGCGCACACGCCGCCGTCTCCGTCCCCGACCTCCAGGCCGACCCTTGGGTCAGAGCGCACGGACTCCTTCTCACCCGTGAGCACGACGGCCTCGGCCTCGTCACCACCAACGGCACCTCAGCCCGCCTCTCCGAAACCCCACCCCAGCCCGGCTCCCCCGCCTCCCGGCCCGGCGCCGACGCCCAAAGCGTCCTCGCAACGCTCGGTCTCGAAGACCAGCTTCTGTCGCTGGAATCCAGCGGCGTCGTCGTCACCGCCGGAGTGCGAGGGGGCTAATCCGGCCACACACACAGAGCCCCCGGTCATCGCGCCTGCGCCTGGCTCGGCCCCGTGAATCATGTGCAGCCACGATCCTCCATCCCTCGCCCGCGCCAGCGGGAGAGGGATGGAGGGTGAGGGCGTCCCAGCCCGCTAAAGGCGTAAATGACCAACACGCAAGCAAATCCAGTAGAGTCCCGCCCATGGACGTTCGTGACCTCGTCGATCCCGAATACAAAGAACTGCTTACAGCCTTGGCTGCCGCTCCCGCCGACTGGAGCAACCCGGCCGCCGTCCGTGAACGAAACCGCGCCGCCTTTCCCCCGGCCCCCATCCCTGAAGGCGTAGCCCACCAGGACCACGCCGCCCCCGCCGCCAGCGGCGCGCCGGACGTCACCGTTCGCGTCTATCGCCCCGCCAGTCAGTCAGGCCCGCTCCCGTGCATCTACTGGATCCACGGCGGCGGCTATATGGGCGGCAGCTACGACGGCAACAACGACCTCGCCAGTGCCTGGGTCCGCGACCTTAACTGTGTCGTCGCCTCGGTCGAATACCGCCTTGCCCCTGAATGCCCGTACCCGGGGCCGCTCGACGACTGCTACGCCGGCCTAGCCTGGCTCACGCAGAACGCCGCGACGCTGCAAGTCGACCCCGGGCACGTCCTCATCGCTGGCGGAAGCGCTGGCGGCGGACTCGCCGCCGCGCTCGCCCTCCTCGTCCGCGACCGGGCCGAGATCGCTATCACTCATCAGATCCTCATCTACCCGATGATTGACGACCGTCGCACCACCGCCTCCAGCCAGTGGGACACGTGGGGCTGGACGAAGAACAGCAACGAGATTGGCTGGCGGGCCTATCTCGGTCCCCTCTTCGGAAAAGACGATGTCCCCGCCTACGCAGCCCCCTCCCGCGCCGCCGACCTCTCGAATCTCCCGGCCACCTTCATGATGGTCGGTACCCTCGACCTCTTCCTCGACGAGGATCTCGAATACACCCAGCGCCTCATCCACTCGCGCGTCCCCGTGGAACTCCACGTCTACCCCGGCGCTCCCCACGGCTTCGACGTCCCACGCCTCGGCGGCAAGTCCCGGCTGGCCGCCCGAGCCCGCCGCGGACTGAAGGAGTACCTCCAGGCAGCCCTCAACAGCTAACCCCTCGCAACACCCTGGCCGCGGTCGCCCGTCGCACCCTCGCCGCGGGGACGCCGAACTAACCAGTGGCAACGCTACGCGCCGCAAAGCCCTCTCCCGCGACACCAGGAAAGGGCCATGTGAGGGCGCTAACGCGCGTTCAACGGTGCCTCGACCGCTACTCCGTCACGCGCTCGATATACGAACCAGAGTCCGTGTTCACCTTGATCTTCTCGCCTTCGGTCACGAACAGCGGCACCGCCACTACCAGCCCCGTGTCCGTCGTTGCTGGCTTGTTCCCGCCCGTCGCCGTGTCGCCCTTGAAGCCCGGGTCCGTCTGCACCACCGTCAGCACAACCGTCAGCGGCAGTTCGACGCCGATGACCTCGTCCCCGTACAGCACCAGCTGGCAGACATCGGTTTCCTTCAAGTACTTGTTCGCATCCCCGACCTTGTCAATCGTCACCGGGATCTGCTCGTACGTTTCCGTGTTCATGAAGTAATAGAACTGCTCGTCGCTGTACAGGTACTGCATGTCGCGGCGTTCTACCTGTGCCCGGGGCCACTTCGTCCCGGCCTGGAAGGACTGCTCAGTGATCGATCCCGAACGCGCGTCCCGGAACTTGATCCGTACCTGGGCCGAACCCCGCCCCATCTTGATGTGGTTGTATTCGAGGATGGTCATCAGCTTCCCATCCAGCTCAATCGTCGCGCCCTTGCGCAGGTCACCAGTCGAAATCATGTGAATTCACACTCCTGTGGGAGACAATTTGTGGGCGTGGCTGAGCAGGCGGGCCTTCCCGTTCTCCAGCACGACGACGTCCTCGATGCGGACGCCTCCGAGGCCCGGCACATAGATGCCTGGCTCAATGGTAAACACCATTCCCTCTTCGAGGGTATCTTCCGAACCGCCGCCGAGGTACGGGCGCTCGTGTACCTCCAGCCCGACCCCGTGTCCGAGACCATGCCCGAAGTGGTCCCCGTGCCCCGCGCGAACAATCACATCCTCTGCCAGCTTGTGCGCTGTGCTCCCCGCCATCCCCGCTTCGACGCCCTCGATCGCAGCCTGTTGCGCCGCGAACACGACCTCGTAGATCGCCCGCATCTCGTCTGAAAGCCGTCCAACCCGCGTTGTCCGCGTCAGGTCGCTGCAGTACCCGCCCGCCAGCGCGCCCATGTCGATTACGATCGGCTCATCCTCGTGGACCGGCTCTTCCCGCGGACTCGCGTGTGGCTGCGCGCCCCACGCTCCTCCGGCGACGATCGTGTCGAACGAGACTCCTTGCCCTCCCAGTTCGCGGATCGCTTCCTCAATCGCCTTCGCAATCGCCATCTCCGTCATCCCAGGGGTCAGCTGCGCCTCGACCCTTTCGAACGCCTGGTCGCCGATGTCGATTGCCCGCTGCAGTGCTGCTACGTCCGCGGCGTCCTTCTTTGCACGAAGCTTCTCCACGATCGGCGAAGCGAGACCCGCCGATGGCCGAATCCCCCACGTCACTTCGCCGAGTGCTCGCCGGAACCGCTCGTACGCTCCTGCCGTCATGTCGGCCGCCGATACCCCGATGCGCGCACCCGCCAGTTCCGCGTGCCGGATCAGCTTCGGCAGCCACTCTTCCGTCCGCCCCCGGTACTCGTAGACCTCGAACTCCCCGCACTCCCGCATCGCCTGCTCCGTGTACCGCGAATCCACCACCATGATCGCCCGCGTCTTCGTCACCACGGCCGCGCCCGCTGATCCCGTAAACCCCGACACGTAGAACCGGTTCTGCGAATGCCGTCCGTAGACGTCGTCAACAGGCCCGGACACCCACAGCGCATCCAGCCGCTCTTCATCCATGGCCGCCCGCAGCCGCTCGATCCGTTCCTTCGTCATGTGCCCGGCTCCATCGCAGGAGGTGCGCCGAGGTGGTCGAGCAACAGGTTCGCCGCCGCTGTGTACCCAGCCCGTCCGAGCCCCGTGACCTGTCCGATGCACACGGACGCGATCAACGACCGCTGTCGGAACGTATCCCGCGCGTGCGTGTTCGAAATGTGCACTTCCACCACGGGCAACTGCACCCCCTCGATCGCGTCCCGCAGCGCTACGGAGGTGTGCGTATACGCCCCTGCGTTCAGCACGACGCCGTCCGCGAACTTCCGCTGCTCGTGCAGGAAGTCGATAAGCGCACCCTCGTGGTTGCTCTGGTAGGAAAGGAGCACCGCATTCCGCGACCCGCACACACCCGCAACGTCGTTCTCGATGTCGAGCAGCGTCGTCCGTCCGTACACTGCGGGGTTTCGCTCGCCCAGCAGGTTCAAGTTCGGCCCGTGGACCAGGAGGATCGTGTGTGCCACAGCCCCAGACGATAGCCGAGCTTTCGACCCCCGCCAATCTCGCTAGGCGCGCCTCCGCTTCGGTGCATCTTCTTCGCCCCGGTCGACGTTCGCCGCCCTCAGTTGCTCCAGCCGTGGCCACGCCCTTCGGCGCGGCTTCTCCAGCGCTCGTTCGGCCACCGCTTCCCACGCCCGGTCGCTCATCTCCGCCTGCTTGGCGCGGCTCACGTGCGTGTAGATCTGCGTCGTGTTCGCCGACGAGTGCCCCAGCAGGTCCTGCACGATCCGCAGGTCCGCCCCCCCATCCAGCAGATGCGTCGCGAAGGAGTGGCGTAGCAGGTGCGGCCAAACGTCCTGCGAGATCCCTGCTGCCAGCGCGTGTCGCTTAATCATGGCCTGCACCGCCCGCGCCGTGAGCCGACCGCCGCGCTGGTTCAAGAACAATGCCAGCTGCGGGCCCGAGACAAACTCCATTCGGCCCTCCGCCAGGTACTGCTCCAGCGCGTACAACGCCGGTGTCCCGAACAGCGCCACTCGTTCCTTCGCACCTTTCCCCCGGATGATCGCTCGGCCGTCGTCCAGGTCGATACTTCCGATGTCCAGTGCCACGAGTTCCGAAATCCGCAGTCCACCCCCGTACAGCAGTTCGAGGATTGCCCGGTCGCGCCGCCCTGCCGGCGTCGTCGTGTCCGGCGCCGCCAGCATCTCCATGATCGTGGGCAAGTCCAGCACCTTCGGCAGCCGCTTCGGACGCTTCGGCAACGCGGTCCCGTACAGCAGGTCGCGGCTCGTTGCCCCTTCCCGCAGCAGGTACTTGTAGAACCCGTGGACCGTGCTCGTTCGCCGCGTCATGGAAGCGGCCGCCATCCCCCGTGCCCTGAGCTCGCCAAGGTACGCACGGAACTCCTGGCGGCTTGTCTCCAGCGGCTCCCGCTCTCGCTCCTCCAGCCACCGCAAGAAATCGCCGATATCGGTCCGGTAATTCCGTATCGTGTACGCCGAGCGGTTCCCAACCGCGACCAGCTCCCGCAGATACGCGTCCAGGTACGCCCGCGCCGTCTTGTGGTCCGCTGGAGCTGTCATAAATCGCAGAATACCGTGAACAGTCACAACCCGTCAGCCCGCATCCCGCGTCCGCGTTGCAGCTCGTAGTCGCGGCCGCCCTGGCCGCGGGCCTCTCAGCTAACTCCAGGGCGTCACCACACAGCGCATCCCCCTCGCCCGCGTTAGCGGGAAGGGGGCCAGGGGTGAGGGCTCCAAGGCCCGCGAAAAGCTCCGGGTTCCATCCCCCGCACCTGTCCCTCTGCCCAGATCCTGCCGAATTTCCAATCGGAACCCTGCACCCCCGGGAGGTGGCCCCATGCGACGCAAGAACGCCCTCGGCTGGGCACTGGCAGCGACCCTCGTGTTCGCTACCGGCCTCGCCTGCAACAACGAAAAGAAGAACCCGGACACTGGCGCTGGCAAGTCGGACTCGCAGGAACAGGCGCCCGCGGGCGGCACTCCAAGGGCCGACTTCTAAGCTTCCGACCCGCTAGCTTCGCCCGTAGCTCGACCCGAGTTCCGCGCCTTCAAACCCCTGCGGCACCACGCCCTCAGCCGCGTACTCGTACAACGCTGCCTTGAAGATCCCCTCGGTCGCCTGCACCGCACCGATTGCAAGCGCCAGCAGTGGGATCCCCACGAGCAGACCCGCGATTGGGTTGATCGCGAACAGCGCCGCCGCCGGCAAAACGGCCACCAGGCCGACCGCAACGTAGAAGATCCCGAATCCGAAGTTCGCCGTCACCTGCTCACCCCAGGTCCGCTTGAACAGCGATGACGACTGCTTGATCGCCTCGATTGGCCCCACGCCCCGTACCACCAGCACTGGCACCACAAAGAACGTCACATAGGCCCAGATGCCGCCCGCGAACGACAAAGCCAGCCGTCCCAGGAAGTTGTCCGTCCGGCTCCGCAGCGCCTGAAGAATCAGTCCCACGCTCGCCGATATAATCGCCCAGCCGAGGATGCTGTGCATGTGCGGCACCACCGCTCGCAGCCCGCTCGCCACGTTCGGATCGCCCCCCCGCAGACGCTCAATCGCCGCCGCCACCAGCGCCGCGTTGAAGAAGATCACCGCATAAGTGACCGCGACGAATCCCAGTACGTACAGCGTCACATCACCGATCGTGATTTGCGTCTCGTTCGCTGCTGGAGTCTCCGAGGCCGTCATCGCCTCCAGCCGGTCGAACGACCCCGTCGAGTATGCAATCGCCGCGAAAATGCCCACGATGATTGCGATCGACACAAACGACATGATCGGGAAGAAGACGAGCTCCTTGTCCTTCAACAAGACGCGCCAGCTCAGCTTCGCGAGATTCCACGTCCGTCCAATTGTTTGAAACAATGCGTCCTCCGGTTTGCTGGCGGGCCCGCGCCCGCACGTGCGTCCACAAGATCCTAGCATCCCGAAGCGCGAGTCCAGGCTTCGGCTTAACGCCCCTTGAATTCAGGCTCCCGCTTTTCCAGGAATGCCTTGAACCCCTCTCGCCCGTCCTCCGTCCGGAGCATCGCCGATTGCAGGCCCCATTCGTAGTCCGGGAAGTCGCGAATCGTCGCTTCCAGGGACCGCTGCACAATCCTCCGCGTCGCCGTGTACGCCAGCGGAGGCCCCTTCGCGATCGTCGCCGCGTATGCCATCGCCTCGTTCATCAGATCCGCGTCCGGTACGACGCGGTTCACAATGCCGAGCGCCAACGCCTCCTTGGCCGGGAATGGCTGCCCGCTGTACAAAATCTCGTAGGCTTTCGCCACACCCACGATCCGCGGCAACCAGAAACCCGCGCCATAGTCCGTCGCCAGGCCGCGGCGAATAAAGATCGAACCAATCCGCGCCGACTCTGCCGCGATCCGCACGTCGCAACACATCGCCAGCCCAAACCCGCCGCCCACCGCGGGTCCATTGATCGCTGCCACCACCGGCACGTCACATGCCGCGAACGCCTGCTGTGCTGCCACCGAACCACTGGGGCCCATTCGTTCGAAGCGTGACCGTTCGCTGTCGCTTCCCGCGCCGCCGATCTCTGCGCCCGCACACCAGGCCCGCCCTGCGCCCGTTAGCACCACGACCCGCACATCGTCGGATTTCGATGCGAAGTCCAGCATCTGGATCAGCCCGTCGGTCAACGCTGCCGACAGTGTGTTCATTCGCTCTGGACGGTTGAACGTCGCCAGCAGCACGCCCTCGCGTACGTCGGTCAGGATCGCGTTCTCAGACATGCGTGCACCTCCAGCGCTCACGCGCTGCTACCGGCGCCCCGATCTCGTCACAAGGAAACGCGACACGATGGCGAAACCAGCCGTCGATGGGCGATCTGGCGACCCCAGACATCTCCCAACCTCCGTCGTCCGGGCTGCCGCCGCCCCAAAACGTATCCTCCCTTGCCCGCGCCAGCGGGGAGAGGGGCCGGGGATGGTGCGCCAAAGTTCGCCAACGCAGCGTCATCCGAACGACGACTCCCGGCCCCGCTTAGCCCGGCAGCAAGTCCCCAAACGCGAGCGCTTTCCCCGTCTCTGCGTCCCGGATTTCCACACCGAGCCCCCCCGGACCATGCCCCGCCAGCTTCTGAAAGAAGTTCGGGAACGTCTTTGCCACGCACGCAGGGTCTCGAATCACAATCCCCGGCACCCGCAAGCCCACTAAGGCGAAACACATCGCCATCCGGTGATCGCCATACGTCTCGATCTCCGCACCGTGCAGATCGGAGGGCTCCACGATCAGCGTGTCCCCTTCTTCAACTACCCTCGCCCCGCACCGCGTAAGCTCCGTCCGCAACGCCTCCACCCGCTCGCACTCCTGCAACCTGAGCCGCCCGAGGTCCGTGAATCGCACCGCATGGTCTGCGAATGGCGCCATCACGATTGCCGTCATGATGCTGTCGCCAAGGTGCGACTGCCTGCTAAGCAGGTCCGGCAGCGGCAGATACCGCGGGAAGTCCTCATCGATCTGCCATCTGGACGAGGGCCATCGCGCCACCGAGATCCCCTGTTCGCCGCCCAGGAGATGCCCTGCCGCCCAAAGGTAGCTTCCGGACGAGGCATCCGGCTCCACGATCACCTCACCACCGCTCGTTGGAAACGCCGCCACCATCTGTCGCGTCATCTCCACGTACGGAGCTTCCTCCGCATCGTGTCCCAACACCTCCACCTCCCAGCCCCCTACCGCCGCGCTTAGCAACAACGCCGACGCGAACTGCGAGCTGTCGTCCAACCCCACCCTGCATCGGCCCGGCCGCCGCCCCGCGCCGTAGATTCGCGCCGGAAGGCGCCCGTTCCCGGTCTCGATGCGGTACCCAAGCGACCGCAACGCCTCCACCAGTTCCGCCTGCGGACGTTGATGCATCCGCGGCACCCCCGAGAGCTCGTACACTCCGTCCCCGAGACACAGCAACGCCATCAGAAACCGGGCAGCCGTGCCCGCATTCCCGACGAACAGCCGCATCGGCTCGCCGTCGGTCCCGCCCGGCGGCACAACCCCTCCGAGGCCTTCGACTGAGATCGTCCGGTTCGCCGGCTCGTCCGCCTCCGACGCTACCTCGAGTTCGAACCCCAGCGCCCGCAGACACGCGACCATCGCCTCCGTGTCCTCGCTCCATAACGCTCCGCGCAGGGTCGTCGTTCCTGTCCCAAGAGCGCCTAGCACCAGTGCCCGGTTCGTAATGCTCTTCGAACCTGGCACTGTCACCGTCGCCCGCACCGGCCCCCTCGGCGGCACAATCTCGATCCGTTTCGGCAATCCCACGCGTCGAGACTACCAGAGCGCCATCGAATCTCCTCGGTGTGCCTCTGCCGCATCGGCGTACACTGGCGTCATGGAAGCACCAGCCAGCCTGCTCGCCGATTTCCTGGAATGGGTGGACGCCCGCCCCCGGGCTTACGCCGAGGTTATGGACGCCTGGCGCACCAGCTGTCCCCGCCTCCCTGTCTGGGAGGACGCCGTCGACCTCGGTTTCGTCTCGCGGGTCGCCGCGGATCCCGGTGAGCCCTCAGTGGTCGTCACACCTACGGGTATCGCCTGGCTCGCATCCGAGCGGCAACCTGCCCCTCAGTCCGCCGCGTAGCCCCCTGCCCGCAGGTTTCGCCACACCCCTCCCGCGGCCGCGTAGCGCTCCATCAGGTACGGGTACACCGCCGGCACGTTAAACAAGACTTCCATGCACTGTTGTGCCAGGTACCGGTCCATCACAGCCGGGTGCACGTCCGGGTTCACCATGTCGATCGCCAGCCCGGCTTCGAATCCGCCCGGCGCGGCCGGCATATCTCCTGGCTGCTCCTCCAGGATCTCCTTCTCTGTCAGCGAGACGACTGCCGCTTGCAACCGCTGCCGAAAGCCGCCAGTGATCGCGGGGCCGGAACCCTCCAGGTGGTGCGTCCCCGCCCCAGCCTCGTACAGCCCCGTTACCACCGCTGTCACATGGTCGACCCTGAACGTGTCCGAACCGGCCGCCCGTGATGGCGGAAGCCCGCAGCACAGCACGCCCAGCAGGGCGATCTCCACCGGATCCAAGTCTCTCGGTTCGTATGCCATAGAACGAGCGTACGGCGGCTACGCCTTCGCGGCACGCATCATCGCGAAAGCCCTCGCCAGTGCGTACTATCGCCCTATGGCAGAAATCCGTCACGAGTTTGTAGACACGAACGGCATCCGGATGCACGTCGCCGAAGCAGGCGAAGGCTTCCCCGTCGTCATGTGCCACGGCTGGCCCGAACTCTGGTACTCGTGGCGCCACCAGATACCCTTCCTCGCGGCAAACGGGTTCCGCGCGATCGCTCCGGACATGCGCGGCTATGGTGAAACCGATGCGCCCGCAGATTCCGAGGGCTACCGCTCTGCCAGCATCTGCGCCGACATCGCAGGCATGCTCGACGCCCTCGAAATCGAGAAGGCCGTGATCGTCGGCCACGATTGGGGCGGCTACCACATCTGGCAGTTCGCACTCCGCTACCCCGAGCGTACCGCCGCCCTCATCGGCCTCAATACGCCTTACAGCGGCCCTCCCTCGCCCCTCCCATCCACTCAGCTGCTTCACACGGCCTTCGGCGAGGGCGACCGCGGCTACTACATGCTCTACTTCCAGAAACCCGGCCAGGCGGAGGCCGAGCTTGGCTCGGATATCCGGACGAATCTCGCGAAGGTCTTCCATCCCTACACGCGCGCCCAGGACCTCTGGACGTTCGCCACCGTCGGCGGTGATGGCTCGGGTGTCTTCACCCGCATCGCTGAACCGGAGACCTTCCTCACGCCCGACGAGCTCGACTACTACACCGCCGCATTCACGAACTCAGGCTTCACGGGCGGTCTCAACTACTACCGCGCCATGGACCGCAACTGGGCAGACCTCAAGGCGATCGGCAACTACGAGATCAACGTGCCCACGCTGATGATCACGGCTGAGAACGATCTCATCCTTCGCCCCGCCCAGGCGGAACCCATGCGCCAATGGATCCCAAACCTTCGTATCGAACTCGTTCGCAACTGCTCCCACTGGACTCAGCAGGAACGCCCTGACGAGGTCAATGCGCTCATGCTCGACTTCCTCTCGGGTCTCGATCTGGCGACCTGACCACGAGCGCTGCACCGGCGCCTGTGACACTGGTTTCCGCCAGCCACGCCCCGCCGCTTTCCCTTTCCACGCCAGATCCGCACTATTGCTCCCATGACCGACTGGATCGCCGAAGACAAGAAGTACCTGTTTCAGAACTACGGGCGGCAGCCCATCGTCCTTGAAAAGGGCGAAGGCACCCGTTGCTGGGACACCGAGGGCCGTGAATACCTCGACTTCGTCGGCGGCCTCGCCGTCAACGTCCTCGGCCACGCCCACCCCGTCGTCGCCAAAGCAGTCGCCGAGCAGGCCGCGACCCTGATTCACACCTCGAACCTCTATTACACCAAGCCCATGATCGAACTCGCGAAGATCCTCGTGGAGAACTCCTTCGCCGACCGCTGCATCTTCCTCAACTCCGGCGCCGAGGCCATCGAGGCCGCGATCAAGCTCGCGCGCCGCTGGGGCAAAGACACCAAGGACGGAGCCTTCGAGGTGATCAGTGCCCAGGACGGATTCCACGGCCGCACCATGGGCAGCCTCGCAGCCACCGGCACTGCACGCTATCGCGAGCCCTTCGAACCGATGGTCCCCGGTTTTCACCACGTCCCCTGGAACGACCTCGACGCCATCAAGGCTGCGACCAACGGAAAGACGGCCGCCGTCCTCCTCGAGCCAATTCAGGGCGAAGGTGGCGTCAACATGCCCGGCCCCGGGTACCTCCAGGGCGTCCGCGACTGGTGCACCGCGAACAATGTCCTGCTTATCTTCGATGAGATTCAGACCGGGAACGGCCGTACCGGCAAGCTATTCGCATACGAAACCGAAGGCGTTGTCCCCGACATCATGGCCCTCGCCAAGGGTATGGCCGGCGGCGTCCCGATCGGCGCCGTCCTTGCCCGCGAAGACATCGCCTCCCATCTCGTCCCCGGCGATCACGGCACCACCTTCGGCGCCAATCCCCTCGCGACGGCCGCTGGCGTTGCCACCTATCGCTACATCCTCGACAACGACCTCCCCGCGCAGGCCCAACGGGCATCCGAACGCCTCGTGTCCCGCCTCCGCTCGCTCGAAGATCGTCTTCCGGAAGTGAACAACGTCCGTGGCCGTGGCCTGCTGCTCGCCCTCGGCTTCACCCGGGACATCTCGGCGGATGTCGTTGCTGCCGCACGCGAACGTGGCCTCCTCGTCAACAACGTCCGCCCCAATGCGATTCGATTGATGCCGCCCCTCACGGTCACGGACGATGAGATTGACCGCGCCTGCGACATCATCGAAGACGCCATCAAGGCCGTGGTCGGCGGAGCAGGCTAAGCAGCATGGGTGTCGCACTGCTCCTCGTCGCGCTCGGCGGATTCGCCCTTACGTTCGTCGGCTACCTCGGACTCGTCGGCAAGCTTCCACCGAATCCCTGGGCTGGCATCCGCACCTCCTTCACCCGCCGCAGCCCCGAAGCCTGGTACGCCACCCACAGGGCTGCTGCCCCGGCAATGATCTTCGGGGGCGTGCTCGTCTTTGCCGCCAGCTCCGCCTTCGTCCCGTTCGCCTTCGCCGGGAAGGTCTCTACGTCCGTTGCAATCGTGGTTGTCCTCGGTTCGTGCGCTGTCACGCTCGGCTCGGTACTCGCTGGGTGGCGGACCGGCACAGCCCACGCCCGCCGCGAACTCGAAAAGGCCCGTTCAGCATGACCATTGGAGCAGTCATCTTCGATTTCGGCGGCGTCATTGTCCCCGGTAGCCCTTCCGGCGACGATCCGAACTCCCGCTGGGCAATGCTCGAACGCCAGCACGGTCTCCCGTCTGGCTCCCTCTTCGATGCCTTCTACCTCAAAAACCCCGCCTGGCTCCAGCTGCGAGTCGGTGGAAGCTCCGATGACCAGTGGCGAGCCGAGTCACACGCACAGGTCGCCGCACTCGCTGACTCGCAGGTCGCCGACGCCGTCGTTACCGCCGTCTGGGCCGCCAGGCCCCAGGGCGACACGCTCCGCGGCGAGGCCCTATTCAACGACGGCATGGTCGAACTTGTGCAGCGCCTGAGAGGTCGCGTCAAAGTCAGCATCCTCTCCAACGCCGCCCCCGGTCTCGAGCGCGAACTGCGCGAGCACTATCGCATTTACGACCTCTTCGACGACGTCATTAATTCCGCGACCGTCCGCCTCGCCAAACCGGATGTCCGCATCTTCGGCCTCGCAGCCGGGCGCCTTGGCCTTCAGCCCTCCGCTTGCTTCTTCACGGACGACCTCGCCCACAACGTCGAAGCCGCGCGGTCTACCGGCATGCAGGCCCACCAGTTCCTCGGCTACGCCGGCCTTGCAGAAGCCCTCATCGCCGCGGGTCTCGATCCGTCCTAGCCGCCGGCCGGACCCCTACGGTTTGTAGGAGCCAGGCACTTTCGGCCCTTCTTCGCCCGTGTAGAGCCCCCGTCCGGTCAGCTCGCGCCAGTGCGTGTGCGCCAGCGTGTGCATCATGAACACCGATTGCATCGCATTCCACTGGCCCTGCGCGTCCTGCGATTGATTGATCGCTTCCTTCGTCATCTTCAGCCCGAAGCTCGGCTTCTCGGCGATCTTTCGCGCCATTGCTTCCGTGTACGCGCTCAGTTCGTCCCTCGGCACCACCTGGTTCACCATCCCGAGCCGGTGTGCATCCTGCGCGCTCACCCAATCGCTCGTGAACAACATCTCCCGCGCCTTCCGGTGCCCAAGCTCCCATGGGTGCGCGAAGTACTCGACCCCCGGGATCCCCCAGCCCACCACCAGGTCGCGGAACTCCGCGTCCTCTGAACACACGATGATGTCGCAGATCCAGGCCAACATCAGCCCCCCAGCGATCGTCTTCCCCTGCACCTCAGCGATGATTGGCTTCGGCAGATTCCGCCAGCGGCGGCACATCCCGAGGTAAATCTCTTCCTCGCGGGCCATCGCACCTTCGGCCCCGGGTGCGTCAAAGCTTCCCCATGTACCCACCGTCTCGAAGTCCGACATCGCCTTGCCGTTCCCGCCGCGCATGTCGTGGCCAGACGAAAAGTGCGGGCCGGCCCCCGAGAGGATCATCACTTTGACCTTCGGGTCCTGTGCGCCCCGGTCGAACGCGTCATTCAGGTCATAGGTTAGCTGTAGGTCCTGGGCGTTGCGCGCCTCCGGCCGGTTCATAATCACGCGCACGATTTCCGGGGTGATCTCCCGGTACAGCACCGTCTCGAAGTCATGGTCAGTCATAGTTCATCCTCCTCGTTCACTAACCTGGCACCGTCAGACCTTGCAGCCGAGACGCTCGCCCGCAGTCCCTTAACATCCAACAAAATACCTTGCGGCCCCCTCGTATGATACCTATACTCCCGCCTCATTGATTCGGGTGCCACTTATCGATTTGGCATGTCGTAGCTATCGACACCGTCTTATCGATCGGTAAACGGCCTCTGGTCAGCGAGGGAGGAAATCATGTCTGAATACTGGTCTCGTTGGAATCGAAGCCGGCTCAGCCGGCGCGGATTCATCGCATCGGCTGGGGCTGGCGGCGCTGGCATCGCGGCCCTCGGCCTCGTCGGCTGCGGCGATGACGATGACAAGGACGACGGTGGGTCGTCGGACGGTACCGCGACCTCAACCTCAAGCGGCGGCGCAACTGGCACCGTCCCGACTGACCCCAAGGACCTCAAGAACCTCACGCTCGAACAGATGCGGTCGCTCTTTTCCGGTGAGCGGCTCAAGGACCTCCCCGGTAACAAAGAGACCCCCGTGAAGGGCGGCACACTCCGCTTTGGCAGCCGGGCCCCTGTCACATGGGATCCGACGTCACCGGCCGGCGGCCTCATGGCCTCCTACATGTGGGCCAACAACCAGCTCATCCAGATTAAAGTCAGCGACTGGGTCAAGAACCCCAACTTCATGGAGTTCGAGTCCGTCCTTGCCGAGTCCATGCCCGAGCAGCCGGACGATCGCACCTACATCTTCAAGCTACCGAAGGGCATCAAGTTCCAGAACGTCGCCCCGGTGAATGGCCGCGAGTTCACCGCCGATGACGTCGTCTACTGCACGGAGGCCTACAAGAAGGCGCCCGCCCAGTCCCCGACGTTCGAAGCGATCGACAAAGTCGAGAAGGTCGATAACTACACCGTCAAGTACACGCTGAAAGAGCCGTCCGCCTGGTTCATTTCGAACCTCGCTATCCCCTTCAACTGGATCTTCGCCCGCGAGCAGCACACCAGCGCCGACGGCCTTGCCAAGAAGCCTATCGGCACCGGTGGCTTCCTCTTCGAATCCGCCGAAGACCTCGCTGGCTACAAGTTTGCGAGGAACCCCGACTACTTCCGCAAGGACCCGAAGACCGGCGCGCAGCTGCCGTTCCTCGACCGTCTTGAGACCACCTACTACCCGAACCCTGCCCAGTCGATCGCGGCCTTCCGCGCCGGTGAGTTCGACCATGTCTGGCCCCAGAACTTCGATACCTGGCTGCAGGTAATGGAGTCGAATCCCGACTCCGTCACGCAGATAACCACGCCGCCGCCGAGCTTCCAGCCCTACATCGCGATGCGGCTCGATACGGCCCCCTTCAACGATCCCCGCGTCCGCCGTGCGCTTTCGCTCATGATCGACCGCGACGCGATCATCAAGAGCCTCGCACAGGGAATGGCCGGCTACGGCTACGGCCAGGACTGGACCTACTTCGGCAACGAATGGCCCTGGGAATCCAAGGAACTCGGCAACTACAACAAGTACGACGTCGGCGAGGCCAAGAAGCTCCTCGACGCCGCTGGCGTCAAGAACCCGACCATCGACTTCCTCTTCACCCAGTTCGCGGGCTTCAACTTCGAAGTCTGGTCGGCCATCGCCGGCGGCTGGGAAGCGGAAGGCATCAAGACGGTCATCGATGCACCTCAGGACTCCGCCAAGTGGCAGAGCCAGTTCTATGGCGGCACGTACAAGGCCCTCGCCGGCACCGGCCTTCTAGGGCCCGGCATGGACCCCGATACGTTCGCGTATCACGCCATGAACTCCAAGTCGCCGAAGAACTACTACAAGGTCAACGACCCGAAGGTCGACGAGCTGACGCTCAAGCAGCGCCGCCAGCTCGATAAGAAGGAGCGCACGGCGACGCTGAAGGAACTCATGGCCTACGACCTGGACCAGGTCACCCGGCTCTGGACGGTCACGCCCTACAAGATCAACTTGCGCAAGCCCAACACGTTCTCCCTCGTCGATACCGAAGCCGCATGGAACCCCGTCGGCTGGGGCTCCGTCGGCCTCGACACCGCGTGGAAGAAGGGCTAGCAGCTCAGCCGTCCCCCCTCCAATGTGGCGGGGGCGCGTGCCAGTGCGCCCCCGCCACACCCACCCTACCAATGCCTCAGCCGGCATCTCGACGGGGTAACCGCCTTCATGCGCACCTATGCCCTTCGCCGCCTCCTCGCAGCTGGCGTCGTCCTGTTCCTCGTATCGCTCCTCGTCTTCTCCATGATGCGGATGCTTCCCGGCGACGCACTCGTCACCAAGCTCGGTGAGACCGGGCGCATCGCGCCGGACCGCATGGAACAGCTCCGCGACGAAATCGGGCTGAACGACCCGCTCCCCGTTCAGTATCTGAAGTGGGTCCGCGACATCTTCAGCGGCACCATGGGCGACTCGCTTATCTACGAAGGTCGCACCGTCCGCTCGCGCATCGTCGATTCACTGCCCGTCACCGTCGAGCTGGGCGTTCTCGGGATGGTCTCCGCGCTGCTCATTGGCATCCCACTCGGCACCCTTTCCGCCGTCTCCCAGGATTCGCCGCTCGACTATCTCATCCGCAGCGTTTCCCTCCTCGGGCTGTCCATTCCCCAGTTCTGGCTCGGGCTCATCGTCATCATCTACGGGACGCTCTACCTCGGCTATAAGCCGCCGCGTGAGTTCATCTCCCTCACCGAAGACCCCGTCGGGAACGTTAAGATGATGTGGATCCCCTCTCTTATCCTCGGATTCGGGCTTTCCGCCAGCATCATGCGGATGACACGGTCCACGGTCCTGGAAGCGATGCACGAGGACTACGCCAGGACTGCGCGCGCCAAAGGACTCACCGAGCGCGTGGTTGTCGTCCGGCACGTGGTCCGAAACGCACTTATTCCGGTTATTACGCTGGTCGGCAACCAGGCTGCGTTCGTGTTCAGCGGTGCCCTCATCCTCGAGATCCTTTTCGGGTTGCCAGGCATGGGCCGTCTCACTCTCGAGGCCATTACCCAGCGCGACTACACCCAGGTACAGGGCTGTGCCATCGTCGCCGCCGCCGTCGTCATCGGGACAAACCTGCTCGTCGATCTCTCCTACGGCTGGATCGACCCACGCGTCCGCTACAGCTGAGGCTGAGGAGAGGCAACCCTTATGGCAGTCGCCAGCGAAGAAACCGTCGTCCTCCGCCCGCCCGGCACCCGCACGCCGCGCGCCATCCGTATCATCTGGTCGTTCACGCGCCGAAAGCCCGTGGCCGCTGCCTCGGCATTCGTCCTTCTCATCATCAGCGTCATGGTGCTGCTCGCTCCGGTTATCGCGACCCACGAGCCCAATCGTCCCAGCCTCGGCGATCGGCTCGCCGGGCCCAGCACCGAACACTACCTCGGAGGCGATGAACTCGGCCGCGATGTCTTCACTCGGCTCCTCTACGGCGGGAGGGTCTCCCTTGGCGCCGGACTTGGCGCGACCGCAATCGGCGTCGGCCTCGGTGTGCTCTTTGGCCTCGTAAGCGGCTACGCCGGCGGCTGGGTGGACATGACCCTCCAGCGGATCATGGACGCGATCATGGCGCTTCCGCCGCTCATATTTCTCATGGTCATCTCAACGCAGCTATCCCCGAGCTTCCGCAACGTCGTCATTGCAATTTCGATCTTCGTCGCGCCAGGAGCAGCGAGAGTCGTCAGAGGCGCGGTCCTGAGTATCAAAGAGATGCCATATGTCGAAGCGGCTCGCAGCCTTGGCGCCACCCCGGCACGTATCGTCTTTCGCCACATCATGCCGAACACCTTCGCTCCGGTGATCATTCTTGCCTCGATTACCGTCGGCTCAGTAATCATCATCGAGGCCGCCCTCGGCTTCCTCGGCCTTAGCGTGCGCCTTCCGCAGGCCACGTGGGGCACGATGCTCAATGCAGGCGCGCAGCAGTACATGGAACAGGCGCCCTGGATGGCCGTCGCGCCCGGTGCCGCCATCCTCGTCACGGTCTTTTCCATCAACCTCTTTGGCGATGGGCTTCGTGACGTACTCGATCCTCGCCTCCGCGGAAAAGGCAAGTAGCGGGCGGCCACAACTGCCGCCGAATGGCGGTCCTCTCATCGGAAACGGCTACTGCGCTACGGGCGGCGTATCCACATCCGGCGGACGATCACCGTTTCACTCACAGCGGCGATATCGTCCGGAAGTCCTGAATGCGATGGACTCGACAGGGCCCGTCCCCGCCGCCCGGTCGGGCCGCTCACTGCTGCCCGCGCTGCCTTCTGCGCCGCTTGGCCCGCAAGGTACCGTGAGGCGAGGCTCAGCCCCACCTGCATAGCAGCACCGACCGCGACCGCCGTGGCCGCCTTTTTCACGGGCGCTGGCAGCGGAGCCCGCTCCCGCTGATACCGTTCCAGCGGCTGGACCGGACGCGCAGCGAGCGCCGTCTGCTCTCGCACGGCCGCCACATACATCCCGCAGCGGCGGCAATAGTTGTCCTCGGTTTCGTACGGTTGGGCACAATCCGGGCAGGTCAGAAACTCGTCAGGCATTGGTGGCCAGTATAGCGGCCGCTCTCGCCACCGCACCCGCTACACCGGTTCGGAGAGTGCGCGATTTACATCCAGCGTTAGGTCTGCCGGCGCCCCCTCCGGTGGCGCTGAAATCCGCCCTTCCGCCAGCGCCCGCAGCGTTTCCACCATCAGCGGCCGTTCAGCCAGCACACCGCGCCTGCGGATCTCCGCGAACAAGCGTGTGGCCTCCACGGCATCTTTGCCCGGCTCCTCGCTTATCGCCCGGTACTCGGCCCAGAGGTCTGCCATATCCGGCCCCGCAATTGGGAAGCGCGCAAACGTGAGCACAGGCCCGCGATCAAGGTCGCCCGTCACGACGTTCCACATGCACCCGGACTCTGTAGCCTCGCTCGCTATGAGCTGGTGAATAACCTGCTGCCAGGTGCCCACTGGACCGTCGGGCAACGCCGGATGGTCGTTTAAGATCGTGAAGCGGTCGTGCAATGCATCGGTCGCGATCAGCATGTAGCCAAACATGACGGCCAGGTCGAAGGAATGGCGTCCGAGCCGCTCCGCCACGGCCACGTCGAACTCCCGCCGCCACGCCGCCAGCGGCTCCCCCGGCTTCGAGAGCTTACCCCCGCGCTCCTTTCTGAAGCGCACCGACGAGAGCGTCGCCACGGGCACGCCGCGCGTCTCCACCATGTCCAGGAGCCGGTCAGTCGCCGCAGATTCACCGCGCTCGCGATTCAAGAACACCACTTCGATCGAAACCCGCAGCCCGCCATCGATCGCCCGGAAAGCATGCTCAAGCGCCCCGTACGATCCGGGGCCGCGTCCCGTGGTCAGCCAGGCGATCCGCAACACTCTGCCAGTGTGGCCATGTTCCTCCAAAGGGTGAAGCAACCGCCCTATCGCTGTCTCAGCTGCTCTATGCCGTCCGCTATCCCCTGGCTATCGAACACGGTCACGTCGGGCTCTTCGTCCCACGACCTTGGCTGCTGCGCCCGGTGCCGCCCACTCCGCAACAGGACCGTCTTCATCCCAAGGCTCCGTGCCGGCGCAATGTCGTTATCGATCCGGTCGCCAACCATCACGCATTCGGCCGGCCCAACGCCGAGCTCTTCGCATGCCCGGAGGAACAAGCGCACATCAGGCTTCCGGTGTCCGTGATGCCCGCTCACCTCCCGGTGGCCGAATAATCCCGCCAGGCCTGCCCGCTCTATCTCCTGCAAGATCGTCGCCGGCTGATTCGCCGCCAGTCCCAGCAACAGACCGTCTCTGCGAAGCGCTCTCAAGACGTCCATGATCCCCGCCCGCCATTCGATCCCACCGCGCTCTTCCATCCGTCGTTGTCGCCACTCGTTGCTCGCAAATTGCCCGTACGCCGCAAAGGCAACGGACCTGTCTCTCCCCGAAAGCATCCATATCATTGCCCGGTAAGCATCCGGCGCGAAGCTCGCCACTGCTGCGTCCGAGGCACGCCGAAGGTCCGCAGCGGTGTGAACTAGGCTCGCACTCGCGAGCGCCTCGGCGATGTCCCGGTCGATCAGCCGTTCCGAAACTTCCTCCGTGTCGAGCGGGCCCCCGACGTCAAAGAGCACCGCGCGGATGGTCACGCGAAGTTTGCCGCCGCGACTTCCGGTCTGCCTGGCAGCAAAGCGTTCGACCATTCTTCCATCCGGCGATTCTACTCCCCGCCGACGCAAGCATCGGCAGGCCCTATGCTCATCTCAATGGTTCAACCTGCAGGGCTCCCTCATGGCTTCGTGCCCACCGTCGCGGTCCGCGCCCCCGGGCGCGTCAACCTCATCGGCGAACACACCGACTACTCGTTCCTTCCCGTCCTCCCGATCGCCATCGACCGCGGGTTGCTCATCCACGCGCTGCCGCTCGACCGGCCGGTCGTCGAGGCAGGTTCGGACCGGTTCCCTGGCCCCATCGCGGTTACCCGCGGAGCGCCGTACCAGGGTGAGACGTGGGGCCGCTATCTGGCGGGAGCGCTCGCCGAACTCGAGGATCTCGCGCCAGACCTTGGTGCGCGCATCCACATAAGCGGCGACCTGCCCGCCGAGGGCGGCCTTTCCTCCTCGTCGGCGCTCACAACCGGGGTCATCGCCGCGCTGCTCACCGCCTGGGACCTGCCCATCGATCGAGAGGAACTTGTTGCACGCGCAATCCGCGCCGAGCGCCATGTCGGCGTCGAAACCGGTGGCATGGACCAGGAAGCCATCGTTTTTGCCGAACCTGGCTGCGCCCTCCGGATCGACTTCGAGCCCAAAGGACGCCGCTTCGTCCCGCTTCCGGCCGGCCTGAGGTTCGTCGTCGCGAGTTCCGGCGAGGAGGCGCCCAAGGGCGGCGCCGCCCGCGATGCCTACAACGAGCGCGTCATTGGGACTCGCCTCGCCGCAGCCATGCTCTGCGACACGATTGGCGCCGAGTTCGGCAAGCCGCCCCGGTTGGCGGACGTCATCGGCTTCCCCGAGGCAGAGCTGCTGGTCGAAGAGCTTCCTATCCGCATGGCGCCAAGCAGTGTCTCCCGGAGCACCGGAATCCCCCTCGCTGCGCTTTCCGGCATCGCCTCCGGCAGCATGGACGACCGTGCCCTCTACACCGTCCGCCCCTACGCCCGTCACGTCTTCAACGAAGCAGCCCGCGTCGACCAGGCCGAAGCCGCCCTCACTGCCGGCGATCTCCCGGAGCTTGGAGGCATCCTCAATGCCAGCCATAAGAGCCTCCGGGACGACTATGGCTGCAGCACGCCTGCTCTCGACGCGCTCTGCACCGCGATGCGGGAGGCCGGCGCCCTCGGTGCACGCCTCACGGGCGCTGGCTTTGGGGGCTTCGCCCTCGCCGCCGTAGAGCCCGGGCGTGTCGCCGAAGTCATCGAAGCAGCGACCGCACTCACGGGTGGCCCGGCGTTCGAGGTCACGGCCTCCGGCGGCCTCTCAGTCGAACGCCTGTGAACGCTATCCTCCTCGCCGCCGGCCGTGGGACTCGCCTTGGTTCCCTCACTGCCTCCACCCCCAAGCCGCTGCTGCTGGTCGGCGGAGAGCCAATTATTAGCCGTATCATCCGCGGCCTCGTCACCGCCGGCATCCGGGACATCGCGATCGTCACTGGTTACCTCGGCGAGCAGCTGGAGACCTACATCGGCTCGTCGAACCTCGGCAGCGCCCGGGTTCGCTGGTTCCGCCAGCAGGGCTTTGGCGGTACCGCCGCTGCCCTCAATCTCGCACGCGATTCCGTTGCCGGCGGTTCGTTCCTTTTCGGCTGGGGTGACATCGTCGTTGAGCCCCATAACTATGCGCGCGTTGTCGAAGGCTCCAACGGCGCCGACGGCGCGCTCGCCGTCAACGAAGTCGAAGACCCGGCTTTTGGCGGCGCTGTCTATCTCGACCCCGACGGCTTCGTCTCGCGTCTCGTCGAAAAACCCGCTCCTGGCTCCTCGGCCACTCGCTGGAACAACAGCGGCATCGGCGTTCTACCGCCGGCGATATGGGCTGCCGTCGATGCGCTCACGCCCTCGCCACGCGGTGAGCTCGAACTCCCGATCGCGATCCAATCGCTCGTCGCCGCCGGCCGCCGCCTCAGGGCTGTGCCCATCGACGGTCCGTGGTTTGATATCGGCACACCCGAGAGCCTCCAGGCCGCTCGGCAGGCATTCGGAGCGCACTAAATGGCGATCTTCACTCACCCCTGGGGCCTCGACTTCGAAACAGCAAGCGACGTGCCCCTGCATATCGACGTCGCGTTTGACCCGCTCGACTCCATCCTCCAGGTCATTCTCCGCAACCGTGGCGACTCGCCAGCCAGGCCACGCCTGGTCACGCTTACGTCAGCGCTTGATGCTCCTGCTGCCAGCGGCTGGGCATGGGTCCACGGCCGCCTTATGCAGCGCGATGCCTTTGTCCACCCATTCGACCGCCCCTTCCCGGAAGGTTACGAGGCGGCCGGCATCACCCGCACGGCCGAAACCGTCTCCTATCGCAGCCACGAACAGCTCGCGATCACCCTCCCCGTGAAGGCCACGCCGGTGCTATTCATCGGCTCGCTCGCCATGGACCGTTTCCAGCTCGACATCGAGATCCAACTCGACGAGGAAGCAATTGCGGTCGAAGAAGTAAGCCTCTCTTTCGATATCGATGGCGTCGAAATCCCGCCAGGTGAATCGCTCTTCCTGCAGCCCGTACTCCTGGCCGAAGGCCGCGACGCCCAGTCGATGATCGAGGACTACGCCGAACGGGTCGCTGCCGTCGCGGGCGCGCGAGTCCCGGAGAAGCCGCCCACTGGCTGGTGCAGCTGGTACATCTATGGCGACAAGGTCAACGAGACCAACATCCTCGCCAACGTCGAGGCCCTCGGGAACGCTCGCCTCCCCGTCGACTACATCCAGGTAGATGACGGCTTTCAATCCTGCACCGGCGACTGGCTCACGCCGAACGAACGCTTCCCCTCGGGCATGGACCGTCTCGCTGCACGTATCAGCGAAGCTGGCTATCGACCTGGGCTCTGGCTCGCCCCTTTCCTCCTCCACCAGGACTCCGCCGCGCTCCGCGAAAACTCTGGCGTCGTGCTGAAGACATCGGCCGGCGAGACCCTCTTCGTGGAAACGTGGCTCGGGCGCTGTGCCGTCCTCGACTGCACCAACCCCGCTGCTGAGGCATGGCTGAGGCACGTCATCAGCACCGTCACCGCAACATGGGGCTATTCGTTCCTCAAGCTTGATGCGCTCAGCTACGCCGCCCAGCCGGCCTCCGCCGTGCGCTATCACGGCCCTGGCACAACCGCCTCCGCCAACCTTCGTCGCGGCCTCGAGATCATTCGCGAAGCAGCCGGCGAGTCCGTGTTCCTCCTCGGCTGCACGTGCCCTTTCGGCCCCGCAGTTGGCCTCGTCGATGCGATGCGAGTAGGGCCTGATGTGAAGCCCATTTGGGCAGACGGCGCCAATCCCTCCGTGCGCCACGCCATGCGGATGACGCTCCAGCGCGGCTGGATGCACGGCCGCTGGTGGGCAAACGATCCCGATTGCCTCCTTGTTCGCGACGCCAACACATCCCTCGAAGAACCCGAGGTCCGCTTCCTCGCCACCGCTGTCGCACTCGGCGGTGGCATCGTGTCCCTCAGCGATGACATCCCCGCGCTGCCGGATTCACGCCGGGACCTCGCGACCGTGCTGTTGCCTCCCACGGGACAGGCAGCACGCGCAGTCCATCCCGGCGACGGCCCTGTCCCCTCCGCCTGGCGCGTGGACCTCGGCGACGGCAGGGCACTCCTCGGTGTACTCAATTGGGGGGACACGGCCACCTGGATGGTCCGTGACGAGGTACTCGCCGCCGGCGAATCCGCTTACGACGTTTGGAACGCCCGCGTCCCCGGCATGGGCGATGTCCTCCTCCGTCCCCACGAAGGCCTCCTCTGGCAGGTTACAGGCCCCGGCCGCGGACCCCGCCTCGTCGGCGATTCCGCGAGCCTCACGGCCCGTGGCCTGGCCGTGCGCCAGGTCAGCGGCCAGCTCGAACTCGTCAATATGCTCGAACGATCTCGTCGCATCGCGGTCGAGGTTCGCGGTCAGGTCGTCGAAGTCGAACTGGCGCCCGGCGAAAAGCGCCGGTTCCAGTAGCCGGACCACGGAGGAATCCGCGTGAAGACCTGTCCCCGGTGCGGCACCAAGTTCGTCGGCCTCTGCCCCGTCTGCTACGACATCCAGCCCAGGCCGCCTGCCCCGTCGGATCCACCACCTGTTCCGGCCCCCTAGCGCAGCAACCGTCCGCCATCGACGGGCATGATCGTCCCGGTCACGTACCTCGCCGCGTCGCTCGCAAGGAACACCGCCGCCCCGCTAATGTCCTCGCCTGAGGCAAACCGTCCCATCGGGATGTCTCCCCGCAGCTTGTCGCCCCACCGGCTCGCGAACAGGTCATCCGTGAATTCCGTTTCCGTCCAACCCGGCGCGATGCAATTCACCCGTACGTCCCGGTCCGCCCACTCCAGCGCCATCGACTTCGTCAGCAGATTGATGCCTGCCTTGGTCGCGCCGTATGCCCCGAGCCGTTCGAGTGGCGTCGTGCCGCCAACAGAACTCACGTTCACGATCGAGAGTGGCCTCTGCGCTTCAAACGCACGCTTCGCCACTTCCACGGAACAGAAGTACGTTCCGCGCAGGTTCACCCCGACTACCTGGTCGAACTCCTCCGGTGTCACCTGCTCCGCCCGCTTGTAGAACGGGCTGATGCCCGCGTTGTTCACCAGGATGTCCACCGGCGACAGCCGCCACGTCTCTTCTACAAATCGCGCGATGTCTCCGGGGTCGGCGTTGTCACAACGTTTGCCGATGCACGCCCCCCCGAGGCTGCTCGCCGCCTCCATCAGCGCCGCTTCTCCGCGCGCCGAGATCACCACCCGTGCGCCTCGCTGGATGAACGCCGCAGCGATCGCATACCCGATGCCGCGCGACCCGCCGGTGACGATTGCCGTCTTACCTTCGAGGGAGAACTGGTCTTCCATGCGCCGAAGTAGGCACGATCCAGCACCCCCGCGCAAGCGCGACATCGCTCGGCCGGAGCGGCATCATGCCCCTGTGCTTCGATCCATCGACATTGCCTCGGCCGAGTCCCACCTCAGCGCGGCCGACCCCATCATGGCCAGCCTCATTGCACATCACGGCCCGGTCGAACCCAGGCCCGCCGTCGATAACCCGTTCATGGCGCTCTGCCGTTCCATCACCTACCAGCAGCTCAGCGGCAAGGCCGCCGGCGCGATCTTCGGCCGTCTCGCCGCGCTTGCTGCCCCCGGCACGTTCCCCACGCCCGCCCAAGTGCTCGGCTTCACGGATGAGCAACTCCGCGCCGTGGGCCAATCGCGTCAGAAGGTCGCCGCGCTCCGCAGCCTCGCCGCGCATTTCACCAACGGCGACCTCGGCGCGCACGTCTTCGAAGAGATGGACGACGAATCCGTGATCGAACGACTTCTGCAGGTTCGAGGTATCGGACGCTGGTCAGCCGAGATGTTCCTCATGTTTCAGCTACAGCGGCCCGACGTCCTCCCCGTGAACGACCTCGCGATCAATCGCGCAATCATGCAGCACTACGGGCTCGACGCGCCGTCGAAACCGGCCGAAGTGCGTCGCATCGGCGAGCCCTGGCGGCCCTGGGCCAGCGTTGCCTGCCTCCACCTGTGGCAGAGCCAGCATGTGGCTCTGCCCGAATAGCGCCCACGGGGCTACACCAGGGGCAGTAGTTCGACCGTCTCCGCCGCCCGCTCCCAGCCGGCCTGCTCCTCCGCGTGGTAGCTCGAACGCACCAGCGGGCCTGCTTCCACGTGGCCAAAGCCCATCGCCAGCGCTGCCTT
The DNA here is from genome assembly GCA_050248655.1 of Dehalococcoidia bacterium. GTDB lineage: Bacteria > Chloroflexota > Dehalococcoidia > Tepidiformales > Tepidiformaceae > JAGQHB01. The sequence continues at coordinate 1,507,961 of JBFWRY010000001.1, read as the reverse complement.
CCTGAGTTCCCCAAACTCATCCGGGTGCCAGTACCGGACGATCGGGAGGTGCGCTGCCGTCGGCTGCAGGTACTGCCCCACCGTCAGGATGTCTACCTTGCTCCGCCGCAGATCCTCGAACACTTTGACCAGCTCGCTGAACGTCTCTCCCAGTCCAACCATCACACCGCTCTTCGTCCTAGTTCTTCCGCCATGCGCTTTCGCTCGCTTCAGCAGCTCGAGCGAACGCTCGTAGACCGCCTGCGGCCGCACGGTGCGCGAGAGCCGTTCCACCGTTTCCAGGTTGTGGTTCAGGATTTCCGGGCCTGCTCCCAATACCGTCCCAAGCGCGTCCCAGTCGCCCCTGAAGTCCGGGATAAGCACCTCAATCGTCGTCTCCGGGCTCAGGCGCCGCGTCCACCGGATGGTGTCTGCGAAGATCCCGGCGCCACCGTCTCGGAGTTCGTCGCGGTTTACGCTCGTGATCACGGCGTGCCGTAACCCCATCTTCTGAATGGCGAGCGCCACTCGTCGCGGCTCGTCCGTATCCAGGGTTCCCGGCCGCCCCGTCTTCACGGCGCAAAACCCGCACGACCGTGTGCACGTGTCCCCAAGGATCATGAACGTCGCCGTCCCGCGCCCCCAGCACTCGCCGAGGTTCGGACAGCGCGCCTCCTCGCACACCGTGTGCAAATCCGACTGACGCATCAGCGCCCGCAGCCCTTCCAGCTCAGGGCTCGGCTGGTAGCGGACCTTCAGCCATGGCGGCCGCGTTACTCTTTCAGTCACCCTTCGAGCCTACCAGAACCAACGCTCACCATCGTCCATCCCCGGCCTGCTCCGCCTCCGCCGGTCCGCCCGGTGATACGCTGCGCGCGACTCCCGGGAGGTCGCCACATGCAATCGTTGGGCGAGTCCGTCCACGCCCTTGCCCCGCTCATCCGCGAGCACGCCGCCACGGCTGAGCGCGACCGTTCCCTCACTCCTGAAGTCGTCGCCGCCCTCAAACAAGCGGGCTTCCAGCGCATGCTCGTGCCCGCTGCCTACGGGGGCCTCGAGATCCCCGCCCCCGAGTTCCTCCGCGCCGTTGAAGCTCTCTCCATCGCCGATGGCGCCACCGGGTGGGTCGCCAACATCTGGAGCACCACCGGCTCGATGGCCTGGTTCCTTTCGCCCGATTGGGCGGAACCCATCTTCCGCGACCCGCTGGCTGCCTATGCCGGAGCATTCGCCCCGGCAGGGAAGGGGACGAAGGTCGATGGCGGATGGCAGGTGACCGGACGTTGGCAGTGGGGCTCAGGAAGCCAGCACGCTTCCTGGCTAACGGGCGGGACCATCTGCGATGACGGGCTCCATCTCGCTTTCTTCCCCGTGGCCGACGTCAGGTTCATCGATACCTGGCATGCCTCCGGCCTTCGTGCCACCGGCTCCAACGACTTCGAAGTTACCAATGCATTCGTTCCAGAGGGCCGCGAAGTCGCTGTTGGGCGCGTCGGCCCGCAGATCGAAGGCCCACTGGGGGCGTTCCCGAACTTCACGCTCCTGGCGCTTGGGGTCGCCGCCGTGTGCCTGGGCATCGGCCGCCGCGCCATTGACGAGATCGAGAGTCTCGCCACCACCAAGAAGCCGGGTGGGTCGACGCGCACGCTCGCCGAACAGGTGCCCGCCCAGCTCAACATCGGCACAGCCGAGGCTCGTCTTGCATCCGCCCGCGCCTACATGCTCGATGAAACCGAACGCGCCTGGGAGGCCGTCGCCAGGGGCGCTCGGCTCTCTACCGAATCACGCGCCCGTCTTCGCCTTGCCGCCGCTCATGCTGCGCGCGAAGCAGCGGCCGCGACCGACCTCGCCTACAGCACCGGCGGCGGCACATCCGTCTTCGAGTCGAGCGTCTTGCAGCGGTGTTTCCGCGATATCCACACCGCCACCGCACATGGAATGCTGGGCGACCGTTTCATCACCGCCTACAGCCGCATCCGGCTGGGGCTGGATTCGGGCGTGCCCTTCCTCTAGCGAACGCGTAGGTCGCTAGCTCTCGTCTTCCCAATCACGGTCGTCCTCGCCGAACGGCTCGCCTGTCTCCCGGAACGCGGACACCACCGGCTCTGTCCTCCCCTGCACCGTCCGGATCCGCAGCTCGGCCGCGTCCAGCACCTCGCGCAACTGGTCGACCAGCGCCGCGCCATCCTCGTACAGCTTCAGAGAAGCCTCGAGCGGCACATTCCCAGCCTCAAGCTGCCGCGCCTTTTCTTCCAGCTGCTGGTACAGCGCCTCGAACGATCGGCTCTCATCTTTCTTTGCCGCCATCAGGAAACCTCCGTCCAAAACGCACCATCCGTCACCGAAACCGATAGCCGCGCTCCTGATTTTACTCGCTTCACACTGTTCACAATCTTCCCGCTGTCCGCAGCCTGCACAATCGCGAACCCTCGCATCAGTGTCGCATGGGGGTTGAGAGCGCCAAGGTGCATCGCCGCTGCATCCGTGCGCTGCCGGCCGCGCTCCACCGTGCTCACAAGCACCGAGCCCAATCTTGCGACCACCGCCGCCACCTCCGCCCGCAACACCTCCGGCTGTGGCGCGGCCCTGCCCAGGATTCGTGTCTCGGCGGTCACACGTTCGGCCGCCGTCGCCACGGCGTGGCCAACGATCGTCGCCATCGCCCGGTCCAGCGCGCGTATCCGCAACGACATATCCCGTATGTCCGGTGTGGCTCGCTCCGCTGCACCGCTCGGTGTTGGAGCCCGCAGGTCCGCCACGAGGTCCGCGATTGTTGTGTCTGTCTCATGTCCGATGCCCGTCACCACCGGGAACGGCATCCCGTAAATCGCCCGTGCCACCACCTCGCTGTTGAACGCCGCCAGGTCCTCCGGACTCCCGCCTCCGCGCGCCACGATCACAAGGTCCAGCCCCGGTTCCGCCGCGAGCGCTGCCAACGCCTCCGCAATCTCCGCCGGCGCCTCGGCGCCCTGGACTAATGCCGGAGCCAGCACAACCTCCGCCACCGGCCAGCGCCGCTCCAGGACCGTCCTAATGTCCTGCAAAGCGGCCGCTGCCGTCGAGGTCACAAGACCGATTCGCATCGGGAACGCAGGCAAGGGCCTCTTCCGCTCCGTTGCAAAGAGGCCTTCAGTCTCCAGCCGCAGTTTCAGCTCCTCGAACCGGGCAGCGAGGATTCCAACCCCCTCGGGCCGCGCAAAGCTGCAGACAAACTGCAACTCTCCCCGTTCCCGGTAGATCCCGACACGCCCGTGCGCGATCACCCGCTCGCCGTTCTTCAATTCCAACTCTGGCACGCTGTACCGGAAGAGCACCGAGCGCAGCGACGCGTCCCCGTCCCGCAGGTTGAAATACCGGTGGCCTACCTGAGATCGCGAATACCCCGAGACCTCGCCCACGACCCACAGGTCCGAGAGCAGTTCGTCCGCGCCCAGCAATTGTTGCAGATACTCGATCACCGCCGGGATCGGGAGCACGCCTTGCATGTCCTGTAGCCTGACGAACCCACGCGCTCCCGGCAACGCGCCATGACACACCCGGCCTGTCGCGGTCGGGTGTGTCGCCACAGGCCGCGTGTCTACACGGGCAGCCAGTGCAGGTGGTCGCCGCGGAACACCTTCGCCAGCTGGCCACGCTCATACAGGTATTCGAGGTGCGCGATCGTCTCGCCAACCGCGGCCCGCTGCATGTGCGGCTCGAATTCCGTCAGCATCCCGGTGGCCCACTTCACCCGCCCGGCGACGTCCCATGCTGTGGACCCGCCGCTGTCCGCGCAGTGCAACATCTCCGCCAGCCGCTCCTCGTGGTGGAGGTGAATCTCGCTGATCCGCTTCTGCAGGTCCTTCGTGTCGAACTCGTGCGCCGGAAGCACATACTTCACATCCAGCTTCTCAAGCTTCGAAAGCGACCGCATGTAGTCGCCCAGCGGGCTCCCGTGCGTCTGCGAATTGATCGACACGTTCGGTGTGATCGTCGGCAGGATGTGGTCGCCGGTGAACAGGATCTTGTGGTTCGGCTCGTAAAGGCAGATATGTCCCGGCGAATGCCCCGGCGTCCAGATGATCTCAAAGTGGAACTGGCCGATGCGGATCGTCTCGCCGCCTTTGACTTCCGTGTCTGGGGGCACAGGCGAAACCTTGTCGATCATCCCCATCGAGCCCTGTGCCATCGTCGGGCTGTCCACCGGCGGGACGCCGTTCATCTGCATGAACCGGCCCATGTCCTCCATCAGCCCCTTCGGTGCGAAATAACGAGCGTTCACCACCTCCGCATCCTTCTCATGGATGATCACATCGCAATCCGCCAGCCGCTTCAGGCGGCCCGCCATCCCGAAGTGGTCCGGGTGCACGTGCGTGATGAACAGCCGGTCTACTTCTGATGGGTGTGAATCGTGCTCTTTCATCCCGGTCTCGAGCGCCGCATAAGCGTCGTCCGTATTCCAGCCGCAGTCGATGAGCAGCGTGTCGCCGCCGTCCTTCACCATGTAGGGGAGGACGTACGGGAGGCCTTTCGTCACGCGGGGCTTGGCTTCCAGCTCCACGCGAAGCTTCTTTGCTTCGTCAAACGTGAACTGGGGAAAGGGCGTCAGGAGCTGGTAGATGCCGTCGAGGATCTTCACGCCGCGAGGATAGCGGAGATGGTTAACGAGAGGCAAAAGACCGATCATCGCCACGGTCGTGGCCACGCCCGTGCTCACCGTCCCACTGCCTTCGCAGCTTCGCCGGAGCTGCCCGCCGCCACGACTCGATCAGGAGTTCCTCCAGCACCGGCCCCGGCACTGCATCCAGCCGCACCACCACCCATTCGTACGCGCGGTGGTGCTCAGTGATCACGAACGAGTCCGGGTCCGCCGCAACCAGGGCGTCTCGCTCGTCGAATGTCGCCCGCAGCGTGATCTGCTCCCCGTCTTCCAGGTACCGCGAGAACAGCTTCCCGCGGACCTTCAACGCCGGCCGGTTGTATGAACTCCCTGCCTCCGCTTCCGGGAGTTTCAACCCCAGCGCGAGCACGTCGTCCCACGTCAACTCAGCACCTCGTCGTGGAATGCGCGTATCGCACCGATAAAGTCCTCCGGGTGCTCGCGCCAGTACTCTCGCGAAGGTGCCACGACGAGTCGGCAATCCCGGATCTGTCCCTTCAGCAGGCGCGCTGCTCGTATCGGGTGCAGCCCATCGTTTTCATGTGCGATCACCAGTGTCGGCGCCGTGATCCGCCGGTACGCCTCCGGCTCGTGGAATGGCGATTGCAGCAGACCCCGAATCGCGAACGCCAGCGCCCGCGGGCTCTGTGACCGGATCCACCCAGCTCGTTCCTCGCTCGTTCCCGGACCCGAAGGCATCGCAGCCGCCAACTCGGCCGCCTTCTCCAGCCCGAAGCTGCTCACTGCCGCCGAGATGAAGTCCAGCGCTCGCAACGCCGCCTGCTCGTCTTCGCCGCGGATTTCCAGCGGCCCAAGCGGCGGAGGCATTACCAGCACCAGCGCCCTCACGCATTCCGGCCGTTCCACCGCCGCCCATAGCGCCGAGGCGGCTCCCATAGAAGCGCCCCCAAGCACGGCGGCGGGCTCCCCAAGGTGCTCCGCCATCGCCACCATGTCTCGCCCCAGCGATTCCCACGTGTAGCCTTCGGCATCGTCTGGCCCGTCGGAGTGCCCGTGGCCCCGGGCGTCGTACACGGCCAGTCGCACCATGCTGTTCAATGCGTCGAGGTCGGGGAGGTGCTGCTCGACCTGCTCGATAGACCCGAGCAGACCATGCCCGAAGACTGCCAGCGGCCCCTCTCCGCGCACCCGGAACCGCAGCCGGTGCCCGTGAATCGTCGCGAAGTCATCCCTTGGCGCTGCCACCGGCTCAGTGTACGGAAGCGGGTATCAGCCCGGCATCAAGACCTGTGTGTCGCGCTCCGCGCTTCGCGAACCCGTCGCGACCGGACGCGAATTGCTTCTACTTGGTCCGGCGCCGACGGCCGTGGCGCCTCGTCGTCGTTCGACCCGCGAGTGAACACAAACGCCGCCACCGACGCGATCACAATCACGAGTGCCTCTGCCACCGTGAGCACCCCCACGAGCAGCGTCATCTCCGCCCAGAATGGCTCTGGGAACATCTGGATCAACCGGTCCGTATCCGGGTCCAGCTGCCAGAAATCGTTCCGGAACGCGATCTCGTGGAACCGGTCCCACGTCGATTCGAATCCACCCACGAGCGCGAATCCCCCCACGATCCCCACCACCGCAAACCCAAGGCCCACGCCCGCCAACGCGAGTGTCGCCAGCCGCCGGGCCGAAGCCTGCCCTGCCCAGATGAATACGCCGCCGACGTACGCCAGCACAAACGCCAGTGAGACCTCGTTCGCCCGGAACACCACGCGCATCAGATCCTTCACATCTTCCATGTGGGTCGTCTCGCGCGCGTCGAACAGCGCCGTCTCCTCGCCATCTTCCTCCACGACGATCCGCAACGTTTGTGCGTCGTTCTCAAAGTAGTCGATGATTTCGGCCGCCGCCCGGTCGAGTTCTGAGAGCGGCAACCCGGTCGCCACATCCGCGTCGTGGACCCGGAATCCGCGCTCATACAGCCGCTGCTCGCCTGCCAGGTACCGGACGTTCGTCGTGACGAGAAATACCGGCAACGCGACGACGAATGCGCCCGCTGCAATTCGGGAAAGAAGAACCCAGCCCATGGCGCAATGGTGGACGTGGGGGCCGGAACGGGGAAGGAAAGGCGATCCCGGCAGAGCCTCACCGGTTCGCCCTCGGATCGCGTATGGTTCCGCCCGTGCGGCTCTTTACCCTCGAAGAAGCCCAGGCGCTGCTGCCCGTGGTGGTCCCCGTCCTCGAACGGCTGCGCAATGCGTTCACCGAGCTCCGGACGCTCCAGGCGGCCGTCGAAGCATCTCGCCGCGGGTCCGCCGCCGATGGCGCCCTGACAGCTGACCCCTGGTCACCTGCGGGCGAAAACCGTATGGAACAGCTCAACGCACGCGTGCGAGCCGAAGCATCGCGGCTCGATGCCTGGGGGATCGAAGTCAAGGACCCGGCTACGGGCCTCATCGACTTCCGCGCGCGCCGGGATGGACGCGTTGTCTATCTCTGCTACCGCCTCGGCGAACCGTCCATCGCCCACTGGCACACCCTCGAATCCGGGTTCGCGGGTCGCCAACCGCTATAGCTAGCGGCCCCTACGCCGGCCGCATCGCCTGCCAGCGCAGCAACGCCGCCAGCGACCACCCGGCTCGCGCAATGCTCGGGTACGTCGCGATGCCTGCCCTCCAGCACGACTCCTGGAACTCCACGCTTAGCTCGAACGCACCCGGCTCCGTCGGTGTCCGGATCGCCACGACCACCGGCTTCCCGGCCTGTTCCTGGAGCCGCGCCAGCGAGGCCGCCTGCATCTGCGATCGTTGCCGCTGACCAAATGCTCGCGCCGAAGGCCCCATCCCAAAGCTCGTGTGGTAAAGGATCGCGTCGATATTCGGCGCCTCCGCCAGCGGCCGCATCGTTGCGTCGAACCCTTTCTCTTCCCACATCGACATCGTGTCGACCGGGTTCCGGATGCTCGTCCCGGCATCGTTTGTGACCTTCGCCAGCGCCTCCTGCGTCTCGGGCAGGAGCGGCGGCACCTTCAAGCCCACCGAATCGAGGTCGTCCGCCGCCAGTACGCTCGTCCCTCCACCTCCGCCGACCACCGCGATGTTCGGTCCCGCCAATTTCTTCACGAATTGGAACGTCACGCCGGCGTCCACGAGTTCCTCCATGCTCTCCACCCGCAGGACGCCCGCCTGCTTGCAGAGCGCGTCGAAGATCTGCAGCGAGCCCGCCAGCGAAGCGGTGTGTGAACTCGCCGCCCTACCTCCTGCCTCGGTCCGCCCGGACTTCAGGATCGCCACGGGCTTCGCAGCCCCAGCCTTGCGAATAGCCTGCGCCAGCCGTGGCCCGTCCTGGATGCCTTCCAGGTAAGCAACGATCGTCTCTGTATCCGCGTCATCCGCCAGGTAGTCGAAGAAGTCCGCCGCCCGCAGGTCAGATCCGTTGCCGAATGAGATCACCTTCGAACACCGCACCCCTCGCGCAGTCGCGTAGCGTACGAATTCGCCCGCGTTCGCCCCCGACTGCGACACCATGCCGACGTGCCCGGCGTCCGGGATTTGTCCTCCCATCATCGCCAGCCGCGACGCCGGCACGTAGAGCCCCATGCAGTTCGGCCCGATGATCCGGATGCCCGCCTCGCGCGCCCTCGCCACCACGGCCTGTTCCATCTTTGCTTTCTCGGCGTCGCCCGTCTCCGTGAACCCGGCCGTGAACAGATGCAGCACCCGCACGCCCTTGGTGATGCAGTCCTCCAGCAACCCGGGCACATGCCGGGCCGGCACCGAAGAGATCACGTAGTCCACGTCATCCGCAATGTCCGTCACGCGCGCATAGCACTTCAAGCCGCGGATAGCGTGCGCCGTTGGGTGGATGAGATAGATAGGACCGGGAAACCCGATGTCCATCAGCGACTGCACAAAAGCGCTGCCGCCCATCCCCGTGCTGACCTCGCGGGTGCTGACGCCCGCAATTGCGATCGACCGCGGGTGGAAGACGTAGTCAAGGGCAGGCACAGGCGATATATCGCTCACGGTGGGGCTCCGGCGCACGAAAATGTGTGCCGCGAGAGTATCAGGGGCCGTACTTAGAAGGTCCCGCTCGCCGTTGCCCGTGAGCGCATTTCAGTGTTCCCGGTGCTCTACCAGCTATCCCAGTGCGTAACCTGCTCCAGGGGCAGCCGCTTCGCCACCTTGAAGTCGTCACCCTTGAAATACGCCACCGGCAGCAGCACTGCCTGCGAAACGTTCTCCGGTATCCCCAGGAGCTTCGAGACCTCTTGCTCCTTCGCCAGGTGAATCGTAGTCCACGCCGTTCCAAGGCCGCGCGACCGCAGCGCCAGCATCAGCGACCACGCTGCCGGCAGCACCGAACCCCAGAAACCCGCCTGCGAACCCTCGCCCTGCGGCCGTCCTTCGATGCACGGGACGATGAACATGGGGCACTCCCCCATGTGTTCCGCCAGGTACATCGCTGAGTCGCGGACCTTGCCCTGTTGCGGGTTCCGTGGGTCATCTTCTCCATACTCCGGCTGCGGCGAGTTCGCGTACGCCATGAACAGATCCCGGTAGATATCCGCGATCGCCTTCCGCTTCGCCGCGTCCCGGATCACCATGAAGTGCCAGCCCTGCCGGTTGGATCCCGACGGCGCCTGCAGTGCGATCTCAAGGCACTCCTCGATCACCGCTCGCTCCACCGGGCGGCTGAAGTCGAGCCGCTTTCGCACGCTCCGGGTGGTCTTCAGGATGTGGTCTACGCTCGCAAGGTCCATCGCAGGTCTCCAGCCTAAGAGTCGGTGTCCGAGTCTAGCACGCCATCTCCCCGGCCCCGCCGCCGCTATAATCCCGCCATGTGCCGAAGCATTAAGCCCCTCCGTTCCGTGGAAGGTCTCGCCACGGAGGGCGAGATCCAGGAGGCCGCGCTCCAGTTCATACGGAAAATCAGCGGCATTCGGCGCCCGTCACCGGCCACAGCCTCGCCGTTCGACGCGGCCGTCGACCACGTGGCTCGCACGGTCGCTGAACTCCTTGCAGCACTCCCACCATCCCGTGCTGCAGCTCCCGTTCGTCCCGCCCGCCGATCCGCGCGTCCCGAAACCTCCCCCTGACCCTTTTGCTGGCTCCATGTGGTGTCGAACTAGTAACCACGTTCACCCATTGGGGCGCCCTATGCCGGTCGATCTCGCTCAGGATGAGGTTCCGAACGCACGACGTAAGCGTATTGTGCGGGTGGTTAGCCTTGTCCTCTGGTGCATGGCCATCATCGTCCAGGCCGCCAGGGCGCTGGCCGAGCCCTCGACGCTTAACCTGGTCTCGATCACCGGGTTCGTCATCCTCTTCCTGGCCGTCAATGCCCAGATCTTCCTGGTCCGCTGGCTCGGCGAAAAGCGCACCCGCCGCCTCATGGCACGCCTCCACGGCTCCGCGTACCTCAGCGAACTCGACAACCTCCCGAACCGGAACTACCTCCTCTCCGAGCTCCGTCGCGAAATGCCACGTGCCCGTGCCCACGACGCGCCATTCGTCCTCATCGTCCTCTCGCTTGAACAGTTCGATGAGGTCGCCCGCCGGAGGGGAGCTGACTTCGGCGACCGCGCCCTCAAAGGCATGGCCCAGGTCCTTCGCCGCTTCACGCGCACGTCCGACTTCATCGCACACCTGGGTGGCGCCGATTTCGCAGTCCTGCTCAACGAATGCAAATACGACGACTCGTTCATCTATCTGCAGCGAGTACCCGGCTCCATCGCCGTCAGCGACGGCCATCGCATGCTCGAAGTGCCTATCTCCGCTCGCGTCCAGCAGTACGACATGCAGAGCCTCTACGCCACGGACGTGCTCCGCGATGCCGAGGAATCGCGGCCATTGCGCCGCAAGGAAGTCCAGCACCACGGGTCTGAAGCAGCCTAGCTCCCCAACACCTTCGCCAACGTCACGAACGCAATCGCGCCCATCGCCGTCGCTACCATCCCGAGCACCAGCCGCCAGGGTATCGGGGACAGGTCTCCGGCCAACGGCGCCAGTACGCGCCCGCCCGCCAGTTCAGCGATCACACTCCGCGCACTGCCAAGGTCCGCTGCCGGCACGAAGATGGGGAACCGCGCCGCAAAGACATCCGCCGCTCCCAGCGCCGCGCCCGTGCTCTGTTCAAAGCTTCGCGCGTCAATGCCCGCTGCCCGCAGAGCGTCCACCCAGATCGACGCCTCGACAGCGTTCCGGCCCACGGCCACCAGTGCCCGGCTCATGGATGGCCCATCGCCTCGCCAACCCGGTGCAGCTTCAGGAAGTTCGTTCGCCCGGCCGCGCGCACAGGCAGGCTCGCCACCACCACCGCCTCATCGCCTTCTTCAAACATCCCATCCGCCACCAGGGTCGAATCCACGATCTGCAGCATCTCCTCCGAATGTTCGACAAACGGCACCAGCAGCGGCGTCACACCTCGCGCCAGCGCCAGCTGCCGGCACACGCCCTCTGTGGGTGAGAGCCCGAAGATCTCGGCGTCCGGGTGCACCTTGCTCAGTAATAGCGCTGTATACCCGCTCCGCGTAAAGCAAACCACCCCACGCATGTTCGGGTCCGATTCCACGATCTGTCGCGCCGCCAGCGCCACCACGTACGCGTGGTTGTCGGTCGCGGGCCGCAGTCTCGCCGGCTCGACTATAGGTTCCGCCGCCTCCGCCGCCCGGACGATGCGGTCCATCATCGCCACCGCTTCCACCGGATAGCGCCCCGCCGCCGTCTCGCCACTCAGCATCACAGCATCGGAAAGGTCCCAAACGGCGTGTGCCACGTCGCTGCTCTCAGCTCGAGTCGGCCGGGGCGAATTCGTCATTGACTCCAGCATCTGCGTCGCTGTGATCACCGGGATCAGCCGCTCCGCCGCCGCCGCGATAATCCGGCGCTGCTGCACGGGTACCGCCTCCGGCGGCAGCTCTACGCCGAGGTCGCCACGCGCCACCATCAGCCCGTCCGCTGCCCTGGCGATCTCCTCCAGATGCTCCACCGCTTGTCTGCGCTCAATCTTCGCAATCACCGGCGTTTCAGCACCCAGGAACCCGATGATTGACTTCGCTTCGCTCACATCGGCGGCACTACCCACGAAGCTCAGCGCGAAAAAGTCCACGCCCGATTCCACGCCCAACGCCACATACTGCCGGTCGCGGTCCGTCAGCGCGGGCAGCGAAAGCGAGGAGTCTGGCAGGCTCACTCCCCGGTTCCCGGTCAGTGTGCCGCCGTGCGTCACCCTGCATATCAGCGCGTCGGCTTCCACTTCTTCCACCACTAGCGCGATCGCTCCATCGTCGACAAGCACGCGCTCGCCAACTCCGATGTCCGTGCACAACCGCGGGTAGTCCACCCCAATCCTGCCGGCTGTCGATTCCACACGCTCCGGTTCCAGCGCGAGGCGCTGGCCGCCAATCAGCGCTATCTGGCCGGAATCGTCCGCAACCGGCCCCGTGCGAAGCTTGGGCCCGCCGAGGTCCATCAGGACACCCACGTGCCTCCGGCGTTCGCGCGCCACTGTGCGCACCAGCGAAGCCATCGCCAGGTGATCCTCCGGCGTCCCGTGGCTCGTGTTTAGCCGTGCCACGTCCATGCCCGCATCTATCATCGCCGCGATCGTCTCCGCTTCCCGGGACGCCGGACCCAGGGTGCAGACGATCTTCGTCCGGCGGCTCCGGGTCATCGCCCCGACCGCGGCCCTAGGTCGATGAATTCGTACTCCACCCGTTCGCCGATATCCAGTACCGCGACCGACCGCCGGTCATGGAATCCTCGCACCCCGGCGGCGCCTGGATTGATCCGTATCTGGAGCCCGGATTCGTCCACCTGCCGCCGGTGGGAATGTCCAAAGACCACCACGTCCCACTCTCCGGGCGGTGCGTCCATTAGTCGATGCACCACCAGGAACTTGCGCCCCCCAAGCTCGATCGAAACGCTCGCCGGCAGTGCCGATTCCGGCCCCGCGTTGTCGTTATTTCCGCGCACCGCCACCACCGGCGCCAGTCGCGAAAGCGCTTCCAGCACTCCCGGTCCCACGTCCCCGGCATGCACCACCTGGTCACACCCCGCCAGCGCCGCGACCGCATCACGGCCCAGGTGGCCGTCCGTGTCAGAGATCAATCCAATTCGCATCAATCCAGTGTAGCCGTCCGTGTGTACGGAACGTTTCAACGAATAGACTTTGGTAATGCCACCTCGTAACGGTGCGCTTAAGGCCCGCGAATTCCTCTTCCTCTGCGAGGACCAGGCGCTCGCGAAAGTCCCGGCTACCCTGCAGCCTACGGGCCGGACTGTCATGTGGACGATCCTTCAGCTCCACTACGGCGACCCAAAGATTCACTACGAGCTGCAGCCCATGCCGTCCCGCGGTCAGGTAGAACTTGGGCTTCACTTCGAAGCGACGGTTGAACAAAATGACGCATGGGCGGCGGTCATCGCGCACCACGCCCATGCCCTTCGCTCGTGCATGGGCGACGACTGGGAGCTCGAAGTCTGGACTCCGTCATGGCGCCGTCTTCATCGCGTCTACCCGGCAGAGACGCTCACCGCCGCCCTCGCGTCCCGCGTCGCCAGCGACCTCACTGCCCTCATCGCCGCCACTGGCCACTTCCTTCGCGACGGCATCGACGAAACGTTGGAGCCTGCCGCTGCTACATCGCCGCGAGCCGCCGCCCGGCCTCCAGCAACGTCTCCTCGCTCTTCGAAAACGTGAACCGCACGATGGTCTTCCCCGCTGCGCTCCCCGGCTGGTAGAAGCTCGAACCCGGTACGGGCGCGACCCCCACCTTCTCCGTCAGCCATTGCGCGAACGCCGTGTCGTCTCCCTTGAATCCAAGGTCGCGAAAGTCGGCCATCACGTAGTACGCCCCCTCAGGCTGGTGGCAGCGGAATCCCGCTTCCCGCAGCGCCGAGACCAGCAGCCGCCGCTTGGCGTCGTACATCCCTCGCAACTCCGGGTAGTAGCTATCGCTCTGTTCGATCGCCACGGCCGCAGCCTCCTGCAGCGGCGCCGGAGCGCCCACGGTCAGGAAGTCGTGCACCTTCCGCACGCCGTTCGTCAGCGCCGGCGGCGCAACGATCGTGCCAAGCCTCCACCCGGTGACGCTGAATGTCTTCGAAAGCCCCGAGATCGTTACGGTCCGCTCGTACATCCCCGGCAACGTCGCCATCGGGATGTGTTCGTGGTCGTCGTACAGGATGTGCTCGTAGATCTCGTCGGTGATGCACAGGACATCGAACTCGCGGCAGAGCGCCGCGATCGACTCCATCTCCCTCCGGTTCAGCACCCGCCCACTCGGGTTGTTCGGCGTGTTCACAATGATGGCCCGCGTCCGCTCGTTGAACGCCTTCCGCAGTGTCTCCACGTCGATCGCGAATTCGGGCGGTTCGAGCGTCACGAACACCAGCTTCGCGCCGCTCATCGCCGCATCCGGCACATAGTTCTCGTAAAACGGCTCGAACACGATGACTTCGTCTTCGGGCTCAACCACCGCCAGCATCGTCGCCATCATCGCTTCGGTCGCCCCGCACGTGACCGTCACCTCACGGTCCGGGTCGAGCTGCATCCCGTACACGCGTTCCATCTTGTCCGCGACCGCCTTCCGCAGCCGGTACGAGCCCCACGTGATCGCGTACTGGTTGATGTCCGCCCGGATGGCGTTGATCGCCGCCTGCTTGATGAAGTCCGGCGCCGGGAAGTCCGGGTACCCTTGCGCCAGGTTCATTGCCCCGTGGACCCCCGCCAGCCGCGTCATCTCGCGGATTACCGATTCGCCGAACACGCTCGTCCGGCTTGCAATACTCGTCAGGGGTCGTTTTGGCATGCGCGCGATTGTACGCGCGACCGGCGCCAAACGCGGCGTCCCGATGCCCGCCTCAGAAACCGTTCATGTACACATAACAGGGCGAACTCGCACCCCAACATCGTGCTCGTCGCCGTGTCGAGATACGTGCCCTCTCTTGTTCTTATATAAATGGTGGCGGCGAGTGTCCTCCGGTTCGCCTGGATTGGTGAACGGCCGCCTACGAGGCGTCCGTCAGTGTGCCCTTGCCGCATGCCGCGCGGACGGAGCCGTCGCGCTCGCGCACCATCGCGTCTTTTTTGAGTCTCAGCGTGTCAAGCGTGCGTGCGCTTAATGGGGCCGTTGGGTCAGCCGAGCCGCCGCCGAACAGGTAGCAGTGCCGCTCTGCGTAAACGCCGCTTGCGGTTCTTGCCACGTAGGTGACCGACTCAGGAGACGTGAGACCCTGCTCCATTTCCACCCCCAACTCCGGCGCGCCCTCCGGGCGATCAGCGGCGATGTCCGCGAACCCCCGGTCCGCGAAGGCTCCGATCGCTTCCCTCAGGTCGCGGGGCGAGGCGCCTACACCAAAGATGGCGATGCCCTGTTCGAACCAGGACTGCAGCGTCCCATCTGGCAGGAGCGCGAACGACGTGGAGTCCACGACTACACCCCACGCCCCCCGCTCCACGTGGGCTCTGGCATTTTCGAACGTGGCGACGGTCTTTGGTTCCAGCACTCCGAAAGCGGCGAGGTCAGTTCGAGGGTCAGACGACAGGTAGACTGCCTCCGCCGACGCTGACTGCGCCCCGTCGGCGCGGGGCCATACGGCGGCGGCCAGGACTGCGACGAATACGGCCACGACGACCCCGCTAGCAGCAATCCGCCTCGCCCTGTTGTTGAGCAGACGCATGCTGCACCTCCTTGATTCTGTTGCGTCGTATGCTGGGATCCATATGAACGAGTCGGGCGGTGTCAACCATCGTAGCCAGCCCTTCACTGCCGTTCCTAACCCTATACTGGCCGTACCGCCCACCCGCAGGAGGCACGCCATGGCAGACTGGATGGTCACCGGAGGGCCTGAGATCTTCGCGAAAACCCGCGAGCTCGGCTTCACGAAACACGGCTTCAAGTCCACACGCCGCATCATGGCCAACTCCATCAAGCCCGGCGATCGCCTCGCCTTCTACGTCACCGGCCGCAAGCAGTTCGCCGCAATCGTAGAGGTCACCAGCAGCGTCACCGAGTCCCAGGAACGCATCTGGTCCAACGAGAAGAAGCCTACGGAGCTCTACCCATATCGCGCCACGATCAAGCCCATCGTCGCGCTTGACGACGCCGATTGGCTCGACGCTGAGCCCTACCACGATCGCTTTACCTGGACGCAGAAGTGGCCCCGAACCAGCTGGGCCCTCGCCTACCAGGGCAACCTCCGCCAGGTCCCTGCCGAAGACTTCGAACTCCTGCTCGCCGACATGAAGAAAGCAGCAGCCCGGAAGGCTCGCGCCGCTCGCTAACGGCCATTTGGCCTCCGATTGCTGCCCCGTTCGGCCCCCTGTACCATTCGCCCTACTGCGGGAGTGGAGGCGGCGGATGTTTCAATTTCCTAGGTGCCGCAAGTGCGACGACGGCGACCTCGTGCCGTTCTCAGACTTCGGGAGCCAGGGCGCGCCCATCCAGTTCAAAGCCTGGGTCTGCACCAATCCCGACTGCGGCTACAACATCAAAATTCGCAACGGCGACGTCTATATCGACGAACCGATTAACGATGGCTCCGGCCACTATCAGGACCGCGACCGTGGCTACTCCGACCGAGGAGGCCGCCGCTAACACGCCGCATCGCTCCGCCGTCGAGCGATGCCCTCCCGTGTGCTAGGCTCGTTGCTGCCATGTCACAGGCGAACAAGGTCTACCAGCCACTCCCCGTGCCGATGATCGAAACCGGCATCGAACGCGAACTCGAGCAGAACGTGCTCATCACCAGTGTCGATCAGGTCCTCAACTGGGCCCGGCGCTCGTCCCTCTGGCCGGCCATGTTTGGCCTCGCCTGCTGCGCGATGGAAATGATCGCGGCGGCCATGCCCCGCTATGACCTCGCACGCTTCGGCGCCGAGATCTTCCGTGCATCCCCACGGCAGGCCGACCTCCTCATCGTTCCCGGCACCGTCACCTGGAAGATGGCCCCCGCCGTCCGCCGCGTCTGGCTCCAGATGCCCGAGCCAAAGTGGGCAATCGCCATGGGTGGCTGCGCGATCATGGGTGGCCCGTTCGCCTACGCGTACAGCGTCACACCTGGCGTTAACACGCTCGTACCGGTCGATGTCTACGTCCCCGGCTGCCCCCCGCGCCCGGAGTCGCTGCTCACCGGCCTTATGATGCTCCAGGACAAGATCAAGCAGGACACGATCGCCAACAAGTGGCAGCGCAAGGATGTCGAACCGCAGTTCCATCGCTATCTGCCCGACGGCGACCCGATCCGCAAAGAGCTTGAATCGCTCTGGCCCCCATACATCGATTACGACGCGCCGCCTGCCGGCGGCGCCTTCGCCCGTTAGCCCGCGGCAATAGGAGTCCCACGTGTCCAAGGTTGAATGGAGCGCCATTGAGGCGCTCGTCTCTCATGCGTTCGAAGGTGGCGCCATGCCTGAGCGCCAGGATCTCGTTGATATCGCCTTCGCCGCCGATGCCTCCGACGACATGGTCGATGCGCTCGACTCGCTCCCCTCGCGCCCGGTCCCCTCGCTCGATGCTCTGAAGGAGCACCTCACCACCAAAGACCTCATTTAGCCGCCCTGGCACCCCTGAGCTTCACGACGCCGGTCAGCCCCGATCGGGTGCTGCCGCTTGACCGCTAACTCGGCCATAATGTCAGGACACGCCCACGCAGGGGTTTCTCATGGACAAGTTCACCACCGTCAAAGGCAACGCCATCCCGCTCAACCGCGCCGATGTCGATACCGATCAGATCATTCCCGCGAAGTACCTCAAGCGCATTGAGCGCACTGGCTTCGGCGAGTTCGCGTTCGAAACCTGGCGCCGCGACCCCGACTTCGTCGTCAACAATCCCGCCTACCAGGGTGCGTCAGTGCTCCTCGCCGGTCCGAACTTCGGCTGCGGATCCTCTCGCGAGCACGCCCCCTGGGCCCTCCAGGACATGGGACTCAAGGCCCTCATCGCCCCGTCCTTCGCCGATATCTTCCGCAACAACTGCGCCAAGATTGGCCTCCTCACGGTCGTCCTCCCGCAGGACGACATCAATCACCTCATGGCCCGCGCCGAAGAGTCCCCGTCGTCCGAGCTGGTCGTGGATCTCGAAACCCAGACCGTGGCGACCGCGGACGGTTCCTTCGTCCGAAAATTCGAAATCAACAGTTTTGTGCGGGATTGCCTCCTCAATGGCCTCGACGACATCGGGCTCACGCTCCAGAACGAACCCGATATCACGGCTTTCGAATCCGGGCGCGGCGATCTCTACCCGGCCCTCAGCGCGGCCGGGTAGCCATGCCGCGCGTCGAAGCTGATTTCCAGGATCGCAAGCGCATCGTCTTCTCTGCCCGCGGACGTTCATCCGTCAACGTCCGCGAAAGCCTCGAAGATGGCCCCATCGGCTATAGCTCCACCGAACTCCTCCTCATCGCCCTCGCCAACTGCCAGCTCGGCACGCTGCTCGGCCACGAACTCCTGAAAGACGCCAACGTGGTCTCAGCCACGGCCGCGCTCGAAGCAGGAATGGCGCCCGATCCGCCCCGCGTTGCCACCGTCGACGTTGATGTAAAGCTTGTCGTTACGGATAGCTCGATCCTCGCCCACCACGCCGAATTAGAGGCTGCCACCTGCGGCTGCCCCATGTGCAATTCCGTCAACTCCGCCATTACCGTCCGGCTAGCGATCGAAGTCGCCTCCCCCGTCGCGGCGCTCGCGTGACTTCGGATCCCGGCCGCCCGGCGTTGCGCGAAGTCTGGCGTAACTTCCGCGACCACGACGCCTCGTTCACCGCGAAGTCGCGAATGTTCGTCGCCAATAACTTCCGGAAGTTCCGTCGCCGCTCCAACTGCTGCGGCAACGGCGGCGAGCCCGGATGCTGAATCGGCTCGGCGCCGTCCGGGCCGGACGCATGAAGACTCGTACACGTGACGCTTCCCTGTCGTCTCCCAACATGCCACCATACGCGCGAGGGTGGCCCCCCGCCCGGGAGCGCGCATGAGCTCAACCGCTGATTCCGACGTGAATGACGCCGTCTGTCCGCATATCGGCCTCCTTGATGATGCCGACTCGCACGCGACCTATGCGACGGACGAGCACCGCTGCTACCGGCTCGATCGGCCGACTCGCATCGCCCCCAACCACCAGGAGCGTTACTGCCTCGGCAGCCAGTACAACACCTGCCCCATCTTCCAGGGAGAAGGCATCGGCGCCACGCTTGCGGCTTCCGCCGCCACTGCTGCGGCCCCGCCGCCCCCGGTTTCCTCCGGGCCCTCACTCGAACGCCCGTCCTCCGGCCCCCGGCTCGATCGCCCCGGGCGCAGTCCTTCGACAGAACGCGCCACGGGCTCGCTCTCCTCTACCCCCCGGCCCCGCCCCGGCGGCCTTCCGCTACCTGCGCTCACCATCGCACTTTTTGTCGGTGCGGCCGTCATCATCGGCCTCGCCTTCCTCATCCAGCGTGTCGTTGGCGGCGACGACGACGGCACCCCCGCCGGCCCTGGCGTCACGCAGACAAGTACGGCACAGGGGAACACCACTCCCGCTCCCACGGGGACCCAGTCGCCCGGCGCTGCGCAAACCCCGAATGGCACCGCGACTCGCACGGGTACTCCTGGCACGGGCACGCCCTCAGCTGGCGGCACCTACGTCGTCCAGTCAGGCGATACCTGTGGAGCGATCGCGTCGCAGTTCAACATCACCTTCGAACAGTTGCGTCAGCTGAACCCTGAGATCGACGCCGACTGCACGAACCTCCAGCTGGGCCAGGAGATCAAGGTACCCTAGGGTTCGGCGTTCCATCCGGCTTCATCCGTGCGCCCCGGCAGCCCTATCTCCGCGTGGTGCTCCGCCACCCAGCGGATCCGTGCCTCCCAGTGGGCCGGGTAGCTCTCCCATCCGCGCTCACGCTCCTCTACCCACTTGTAGTCCGCCCAGCAGAGCAGTGCAGCGTCCAGGTCGCGCCGCGCCAGTCGCCGGATATCCGGTAGCTGCTCCGCCCGTTTCCGCTTCCGCTTCTCGATCTTGTCCGCGATGAGGATGATCTTGGCGATCAGCGGCATTTCCGGGCTACCGGTGGTGTGGTCCCTTACCGCGGCAAGCACCTCGTCATCACTCACGCCGAAACGTTCCCGCAGGACCACCGCTGCCAGCGGCCCGTGGAGCATTACCGGAGCGCGTTCGTCCCACTCGCTGATCGCGATCCCGGCCGTCCTCGCTAGCTTCAACTGCTTCGACGGCGCATGCGCCCGGAACAGGTCATGCCCCACCGTCGCCAACTCCACCCGCTCCACATCCGCGTCATAGATGCCCGCAAGGTCGAGGGCTTCCACCAGCACACGTTCGACATGGGCCTGCAGCCCGGCTGGCCGGCTGCTCATCTCTTCGCGGACCGCCGCGATCTGTTTGCTCAGAGTCTTTGGCATCAGCCTTCGGGGCCCAGCTTTCGCCCACCCACCAGGTGCAGATGCAGGTGACTGATCGTCATTCCCGCAGCCTCTCCTACGTTGAAAGCCAGGCGGTAGCCCTGCTCCTTCAACCCTTCTGCGACGGCCACGTCGGTCGCAAGCTCGAATAACCCGGCCAGAAGGTCTTTGTCTCCCCACTCCAGCAATCGGGCGTCGTCCACGTGCCGCTTTGGGATGATGAGGACGTGCACTGGCGCTCGCGGGTTGATGTCGCGGATCGCGAAGGCCTGCTGGTTCTCCGCGACCGTTTCCGCCTGGATCTCGCCCTTCGCCATCCGGCAGAACAGGCAGTTCTCATTGGCCACGCTCTCCTCCTCCTCAGGCGAACAGCACGTGTTCCCGCAGAAAGCGGTCCACGGTCTTCCAGAAGTGGTCGATCGTCTCCGCCTTCCGCCAGCCGTGACCTTCGCCCTCATACACATGATATTCGTGCGCCACACCCCGCGCTTTCAGCGACGCCACGATCGAATCGCTTTGTTCCCTCGGCACCACGCGGTCGATGTCCCCCTGGAACACGGCGAGCGGGTCCACGATCTTGTCGGCGTGGAAGATGGGCGACCGTTCCCGGTACACGGCGGCTGCTTCCGGCAGCGGCCCAAGCATCGAGTCCAGGTACCGCGCCTCGAACTTATGCGTGTCGCTTGCGAGCGTGAACATATTCGACACGCCGAACATGCAGATCCCGGCTTTGTAGAACCCCTGGTAGTCCACGAACGACTGCAGCACGGTGTACCCTCCCGCGCTGCCGCCCATGATCACCAGCTTGTCGCCGTCCGCCTTCCCCTCCCGTGCCAGCGCCTCCGCTCCCCAGCGCGCGTCTTGTACGTCGTAGATGCCCCAGCTCTCTCGCAGCTTCAGCATGTAGTCGCGCCCATACCCGGTGCTTCCCCGGTAGTTCGGCAAAAGCACTGCGTAGCCGCGCGTCGCGAAGAACTGCGCCGTCGCGTTCCACGTCGCCGTGACCTGGCTTGTCGGTCCGCCATGGATAGACACGATCAGCGGTGGCGCTCCGCTTCCTACGAAACGCTCGCTGGCCGGCGGGTAATACATCCCGTGTGCCATCTCGCCGTCGAACGACCGCCAGCTCACTGCTTCCGGCGCCGAAAGCGCCCCTGGGCGAGTCAGTTCCGCAGCCGATCGCCGCACGATCGCTGGCGCCTGCTGTCCCGGCGCATCGAAAACAACGATGCGTGGTGGCTGGCCGCCGGCCGAGACCACCGCCGCTACCCGCCGCCCGTCTGCCGTTGCGGCCGGATGCGCGATTGACGTGTACGCCTCGCTCCCTGCCATTCGCCGTTCGCCGCCCTCCGGGTCCACGCTCACGAGCCGGTCGAAGCCCCCACTGCTCATCACAGCAGCCTGCCGTCCGCCGCCAAGCGGGCTAAACCGGCGCATCCCCTGGCCCCATGCCGGTGTTCCCGCTTCACCTTCCAGCGGGATAGTGGCCGTCTCGCCCGTCGCCGTGTTCAACCGGCGTAGCTGCCCCCAGCCGCCCTCGTCCGAAACGAATACGACCGAGTCGCCCTCGGGCGTGAACTCCGGCTGGAAGATCGCGATTTCCGTACCGCCGGCCACCACCATCGACTCCACGCATGTGGGAAGTCCGCCAGCCACGGCGACCCGCGCCACGCGCAGTTCGGTCCCATCCCACGGCATGTTCGGGTGGTCCCACTCCACCCATGCCAGCCGTTCCCCATCAGGGCTCCAGGCTGGCTGCATGTAGAAGTCCCTGCCCTCGCCGATCCGCGCCGGCCAATACTTCCCTTCCGTGTCCACGATCGCGATGGCATCTACGTCTTCGTACGTGTGGACGTATGCCAGCCATCGCCCGTCCGGCGAAACCCGCGGCGTTGACGCTGCCCCGAAGCCCGGCGTGATTGGCCGCGGCTTCCCTCCGTCGAGCTCTTGCCGGTAGATGCGTTGATCCGCCTGGCCAACGAAGTACGCCGCACCGTGCGACAGCGTGAAGTCGCCGCCTCCGTAGCCGACGAACGCCCGCACCGACATCTCGCCCGGCGTCAGGTCGCGGATCGATCCATCCGCCTCCCGTAACACCAGTACGCCGCGGTCGGACCGCCCCTCCATCCACGCGAGCCGTTCCCCGTCCGTCTCCCAGCACGGCTCCCCGAGCCGTATCCCCGCTGCGATGTCTTGTGGTCCGATAGGGCTCGGCCAGAGGCCGTACATGCGCTGTTCTGTCATCGCCGTAGCTTGCCGCCTCCGGCCTGTCTCCGCCATGGCCCCTCCCCGTCTCCTCCTGTACAACTGGCTCGGACGCACCACATTTGGGGGCAAGGGCACATGGCTCGCATCGAACTCAAGTCCGAAATGGCCGGCACCATCGCCGAATTGCTGGTCGCGGTTGGCGACGATGTTTCAACGGGCCAGGAACTCATCATCCTCGAGTCCATGAAGATGGAAGTGCCCGTCGAAAGCCCGTCCGCCGGACGCATCGCCGAACTCGCGGTGGCCGAAGGTGCCGTCGTCGCCGAAGACGACCTCCTGCTCGTCATCGAATCCTCCAGCTGAGAAGTTCTCGCCCCATCGTTCCTCACCTCAACCGTAAAGATTTCAATCGCTGTCCTCCCTGTTAACGAAATTTTCGTTAGTATCGCCTGCAGATGGCTCCCTCCGGCAACCCGGCCGAGCTCGTAATCCGCCGCTTCGGCGGCCAGAGCGCACTCGCCGCCCTCCTCGGCCGGCGCCAGAGCACCATCCAACACTGGGCCAACACGGGACGCATCCCCGCCCAGTGGCACCGGCCGCTCATGTCCCTCGCCCGCGGCCGCGGAATCATCCTGGAGGCAAAAGACTTCGTGACTGCTCAATCCAATTCCATCGCCCCCGCCAGCGGCAAGCTGGGCGTCCTGCTCGTCGGCCTTGGCGCCGTCGCATCAACAGTCATCGCCGGCGTCGAACACGCCCGCCGCGGCACCGGCCGCCCCGTCGGTTCCCTCACCCAGATGGGCACCATCCGCCTCGGCAAGCGCACCGAAAACCGCTCGCCGCTGATCAAGGACTTCGTGCCCCTCGCCGGCCTGGACGACCTCGTCTTCGGCGCATGGGACCCGATTCCCGACGACGCCTACGAAGCAGCTCTCAAGTGCGGTGTCCTCGACAAACACGAGCACGTCGAACCAATCGCCGACTTCCTCAAGACCATCAAGCCCATGCCCGCCGCCTTCGACCAGTTCTACGTGAAGCGTCTCGAGGGCACGAACGTCAAGCGCGGCACCAAGGCCGATCTCGTCGATCAGATCCGCGCCGACATCCGCAACTTCAAGGCCGCAAATGGCTGCGATCGCCTCGTCATGGTCTGGGCCGCCTCCACCGAGATCTTCATGGAAGAGAGCCCCGCTCATCAGAACCTCGAGAACTTCGAGGCAGCGCTCGAAGCCGGCGACCAGACGATCGCCCCTTCCATGCTCTACGCCTACGCGGCGCTCATGGAAGACGTCCCCTTCGCGAACGGCGCCCCGAACCTCACGGTCGACATTCCCGCCCTCGTCAAGCTCGCCACCGACCGCGGTCTCCCCGTCTGTGGTAAGGACTTCAAGACTGGTCAAACGCTTCTCAAGACCGTCCTCGCGCCGATGTTCAAAGCCCGCATGCTCGGCATCAACGGTTGGTATTCCACCAACATCCTCGGCAATCGCGACGGCGAAGTCCTCGACGACCCGGAGTCATTCAAGACCAAGGAGGAGTCCAAGCTCGGCGTCCTTGAGCACGTCCTCCAGCCAGACCTCTATCCCGAGCTGTACGGCGACATCTACCACAAGGTCCGAATCAACTACTACCCGCCCCGCGGCGACAACAAAGAGGGCTGGGACAACATCGATATCTTTGGCTGGATGGGCTACCCCATGCAGATCAAGGTCGATTTCCTCTGCCGCGACTCCATCCTCGCCGCCCCCATCGTCCTCGACCTCGCCATCTTCATGGATCTCGCCAGGCGCGCCGGCATGAAGGGCATCCAGGAGTGGCTCAGCTTCTACTTCAAGAGCCCCCAGCACGCCCCCAACCTCTACCCGGAACACGATCTCTTCATCCAGCAGACTAAGTTCAAGAACACGCTCCGCTGGATGATGGGCGAAGAGCAGATCACCCACCTCGGAATGGAGTACTACCAGGACGAATAGTTCCGGCCCGTCCTGCTCGCCTGAACGAAAGGGGGACCCGTGTCATGCGGGTCCCCCTTCTTGTTGGGGCCTGTTGACTCTTGGCATGTTCTTGATATTGTCTAGCGACGAAGTCATGAATCAACCAGAGCCGACGCGGTCCCGTTGGGTGAGAGACATGCTCCCCGACAGCACCACCCCGCCGAACCAAACCGAGTGGGCCGTGCTGTCCGAAGTGCTTGTCGCCCTTCGCCGCGTCCGCCACGGCTCCGTTGAGATGAGCGTTCAGGACGGGCGCGTCGTCCAGATCAATACCACCGAGAAGCGGAGGCTGTGATGGCCTGTACGAACTGTTCCCGCCACTGATCGCACCAACAAGGCTGACCAGTCACCTGGAGGCCTCCCCCGATGCCGGGGGAGGCCTCTTTTCTTTTCACAACCCACAGGAGGGCCACCTTTGAAACACCTGCGCATTCGGTTCCCGCTCCTGCTCTTGATTGTCGCTTCGCTCGCCGCCTTTCTCGCCGTCGCCTGCGGGGATGACGACGATGACACCGTGGATGCGTCGCCGGCCGCCGCTTCCAGCGCCACGACGGTCGCCGCCGCCGCCGGGAGCGCGACGGTCGCGTCCACGAATCCCGCACCGTCCCCTTCACCCGGCGCAAGGGTCGAATTGATCAATGTCTCATACGACCCAACCCGCGAGCTCTACGCCCAGTACGCCGAGTTGTTCGCCAAGCATTACAAAGAGGTCGCGAACGTCGACGTTACCGTCCAGAACTCCCATGGCGGCTCCGGTTCACAGGCCCGATCGGTGGTGGACGGCCTCCAGGCCGATGTGCTTACCATTGCGCTTGCGGGCGACACCGCCGTCGTTGAGAAGGCCGGACTCATCGAGCCCGGCTGGGAAGCCGAGTTCCCCAACAACTCCAACCCCTACGTCTCGACCATCGTTCTGCTCGTACGCAAGGGGAATCCCAAGGCCATTAAGGACTGGACCGACCTTGGAAAGGACGGCATCGGCGTAATTACGCCCAACCCAAAGACGTCGGGCGGCGCCCGCTGGAATTTCCTCGCGGCATGGGGCAGCGTCACCCTCAATGGCGGCTCTGAAGACCAGGCGAAGGACCTCCTCGCCCGGATCTATAAGAACGTGAAAGTGCTCGATTCGGGCGCACGCGGATCCACACAGACGTTTGTGGACCGCGGCATCGGAGACGTCCTCATCGCTTGGGAAAACGAAGCCCTGCTCGTAACCAAAGACAGCGACAACTTCGAGATTGTCTACCCGAAGCAGAGCATCCTCGCCGAACCCTCCGTTGCCGTCGTCGACAAGAACGTCGACCGCAAGAAGACGCGCGAAGTTGCGAAGGCGTTCATCGAGTATCTCTACAGCGACGAAGCGCAGGACCTGATCGCCAGGAACTTCTACCGCCCCAGCAACGCGACGGTCCTTGCGAAGTACAGGACGCAGTTCCCGTCGTTCGAAAAGCAGTTCACCATCCGCGACTTCGGCGGGTGGTCCGCGGTGGCGACGAAATTCTTCGCCGAGGGTGCCATCTTTGATCAGATCTACAAGCCGTAGCGGCCTCCGGCCGAGTTCAGTCCGTCGCCGGCGGGTACTCCCCGGCTTCGGGCTGAGCCTCGGCTTCGCCACTGCCTACCTGAGCCTGCTCGTCCTCATCCCCCTCGCCGGACTCTTCTACAAAGCGTCCGGCCAGGGCTGGGACGATTTTGTGCGTATCACGACCAGCGACCGGGCCCTCGCGGCCTACCGGCTCACCGTCGTTGCATCCCTGGCGGCGGCCATCATCAACGGTGTCTTCGGGACCATTCTCGCTTGGGTGCTAACTCGCTATGAGTTCCCCGGTCGTCGACTTTCCGCTCGCCCTTCCCACCGCAGTCGCCGGGCTGACCTACACCAGCCTCTATGTGCCGAATGGCTGGGTTGGCCAGTATGCCGATCTTCTCGGCCTCAAGGTCGCCTATACGCAGCTCGGCATCATCACCGTGCTGACCTTCATTGGGCTGCCGTTCGTCGTCAGGACGGTCCAGCCGGTTATACAGGCGATCGAGCGCGATGTAGAAGAAGCAGCCGCCATCCTTGGCGCCGGGCGCGGGCTCACCCTTCGGCGCGTGGTCATGCCGACCATCCTCCCAGCCATGCTCACCGGTATCGCCTTGGCCTTTGCCCGCTGCGTCGGCGAGTACGGCTCCGTCATCTTCATCGCCGGCAATCTTCCCAGGAAGACCGAGATCGCGCCCCTCCTCGTCTTCATCCAACTTGAGGAGTTCAACTACGCCGGGGCATCCGCGATAGCGGTTGTTCTCCTCATTGGCTCGTTCATCACGATCGGGATGATCAACCTCCTGAGCAGGAAGGTCCGCCATGTATAGCCGCTCAACAGATCAGGGCTCCCGATGAGCGCCGAGCAAGTGCCCGTGAACGCTGTTGGTCCGGCAAATGCACCTGGCTCGGCCGCCGGCATATTCACCGAGCCCCGCTGGGCGAAGGCCATCCTGATGACGCTCGCGATCGCCTTCGTCGGACTCATGATCCTCCTGCCGGTGGCCAACATCATCTTTGAAGCGACCAGCAAGGGCTGGTCGAGCTACGTCGGCGCCGTAGCCGATCCCGACACCCAGAGCGCCCTCAAGCTCACGCTCAAGGTTGCCGCAATTGTTGTGCCTATGAACGCCGTATTCGGGATTTCCGCCGCCTGGGCCATCACCAAGTTCGACTTCCGTGGGAAGCCCGTGCTACTCACGCTCATCGACCTGCCGCTCGCTGTTTCTCCCGTGGTCGCTGGCCTCATCTTCATCATCATTTTCGGCCAGAGCGGCTACTGGGGGCCGTGGCTTCGGGATCACGGGATTGAGATTGTCTTCGCCACCCCTGGGATCGCGCTCGCCACCGCATTCGTCACGTTTCCGCTCGTCGCACGGGCTCTCATCCCCGTCATGCAGGAAGCCGGTCGTGGGAGCGAGGAAGCGGCCATCACCCTCGGTGCTTCCGGCATCCAGACCTTCTGGCACGTCACCCTCCCCAATGTGAAGTGGGGGCTCCTGAACGGTCTCATCCTTTGTAACGCCCGGGCCATGGGCGAATTCGGTGCCGTCGCCGTCGTTTCCGGGAAGATCACTGGCAAGACCGACACCCTTCCCCTCCGAATCGAGAAGCTCGACAAGGGCTACGCCACGACGGAAGCCTTCGGCGTCGCCACCTTCCTTGTCGCCCTCGCCCTTATCACCCTCGTCTTGAAGGCTCTGGTGGAATGGCGGACCGGCCGCAAGACGATCTGATACTCCGAACACAAGGAAGAATCGGCCATGTCCATTGACGTCAAGAACCTCAACAAGCGCTTCGGATCCTTCGTCGCCGTCGACAACGTGTCGTTGCGGGTCGAGGAAGGGTCGCTCACCGCCCTGCTCGGTCCCTCCGGCTCCGGAAAGACCACCGTCCTGCGCATGATCGCCGGCCTCGAGATCCCTAATTCGGGAAGTATCGAGATCAATGGTGCCGATGTCTCGAACGTCGTCCCCCAGAGGAGGAACGTGGGATTCGTCTTCCAGCAGTACGCTCTCTTCAAGCATATGAAGGTGGCCGACAATATCGCCTTCCCCCTCAAGGTGAGGAAGTGGAAGAAAGACGCGATCCGCGATCGCGTCGCCGAACTCCTCGCACTCCTCCGCATCGACGGCCTCGAAAAGCGCTACCCTGACCAGATCTCAGGCGGCCAGCGTCAGCGCGTTGCGCTTGCCCGTGCGCTCGCCGCCCATCCATCAGTCCTGCTGCTCGACGAGCCGTTCAGCGCACTCGATGCACGTGTCCGCGATGAACTGAGGGAGTGGCTCCGGTCGCTCCACGAGCAACTTCATGTCACCAGTGTCTTCGTCACACACGACCAGACAGAGGCCATGGAACTTGCCGATCGGGTGGTCATTATGCGCGAAGGCCGGATCGTCCAGGCTGGTGCCCCCGAAGAAATCCTCAATGAACCCAATAGCTCATTTGTGATGAACTTCCTCGGTCGCGCCAACGCGCTGCCTGGTCACGCGCTGCACGGGATGGCCTATATCGAGGGGCTGCAGCTGCCCTATGCGGCCGCCAACGGCACAGCCGTGCCCGTGGTCGGCTACTTCAGGCCCCGGCAGGTCGACCTCAGCGTGCAACCGATTCCCGCTGCCCTTCGTGTCCGTGTTGAGCGGGTGCTTTCCACGGGCGTGAGCGCAAAAGTGTCTTTGGAGACCGAAAACGGACTTCAATTCGTGGCGGATGTCGACACCGCGCTCCGGCACCAACTCGAAATCGAACCAGGCCGGTGGCTCTATGCTGCGCCGCGCAACGTGCAGGTGTATGCCAGTTCGGACTCCCCCGTGCCTTCCGGCGGAAGAACCTAACCTCGCTTCGCCACGTGCTCCGCCCACAACGTGTCCCGCTTCCGGCTCCCCTTCCGGTACCCGATCTGCCCTCCGAGGATCGGTCCAAACACCTGCGCGAGCACATAGCCCCCGAGGATCAGCACGATGAACGCCAGCGCAGGGTGGCCCAGGGGTCCCGGAGCCCAGATAACCAGCCACAAGAACAGAGCCGCCGCCACGATCAGCCCGAAAAATGCCCCGCTGTGGACCCAGGTTGCTTCCGTCTTCGCGCGCGCATGGAATGCCTTCAGCGCATCCTGCGGTATCTCATCCACCGTCCCCGACTCGGCCACCCGCCTGCCGCAGAATGCGCAGACTTCGTCCGCTGCCCGCAGCCGCCCGTAGCAGAACCCGCAGAATCGCCCGGCGACCGGCACCTTCCGCGCCAGCCGCTCCTCCATCTTCTCCTGCAGCCGATCGAGGTACGGGTATGGCGAGACATACCCCGCCACGCCATCCGGCTCGCCCACAGACCCACCAACGGACTCACGTACTTCTGGCATCTCCACTCAGCGAACCACCACCCCGCCCGCTGCGCAACTCTCCTCAGATGCGGTAGCGGTCGGTCATGATCCGCCGGATTTCGTCGCGCTCCTCAACGCGCGGCAACCCCCATCCCGGGTCGTACCCAAACACCTCGGCCAGCGGCCGTGACCCGAACCGGTCGTCGATGATGTCGATGTGCCCGGGCGTCAGCAGCGCCGGATGCTCCACACCACATGCATTGCTCAACGCCAGCAAATCCTTCCGTAAAGCCCGCACATAATTCGCCATGCGCGGCGCCTTTACGTCCGGCGCCAGGCCGCGCTGGAGCCACTGGCTCTGGGTCGCCACACCCGTTGGACAGTGCCCGGTGTGGCAGCGCTGCGCCTGTATGCATCCAATCGCCATCATCGCTTCCCGCGCCACGTTGACCATGTCGCAGCCGAGCCCAAATGCCAGCGCCGCGCTCTCCGGAAAGCCCAGCTTCCCGGATCCGATGAACGTCACGTTCTCGTGTATCCCATGCCTGGCAAACGTCGAATAGACCTGTGCGAACCCCACCTTAAATGGCTGCGCAACATGGTCCGTGAACACGAGTGGCCCCGCCCCCGTTCCACCTTCGCCCCCATCGATCGTCACGAAATCAACGCATCGGCCCGTATCGACGCTTCGTTGCGCCAACTGGTCCCAGAAGTCCATCTGTCCCACTGCCGACTTGATTCCGACCGGCAACCCCGTCTCATCGGCCAGCCGTTCTACGAAGTCCAGCAATCCGTCGACATCGTGGAATGCGGAATGGCCCGCCGGACTATGGCAGTCCACGCCAACCGGGATGCGTCGAATGGCGGCGATCTCCGGTGTGACCTTCGCTGCCGGTAACAGGCCCCCGTGCCCGGGTTTCGCTCCCTGGCTCAGCTTCACCTCGATGGCCCGCACCGGGTTCTCCGCGCAGACCTCCTTCACGACTTCCATGTTGAATTGGCCGTCCGGACCCCGCGCGCCGAAATAGCCCGTCCCCAGCTGCCAGACGATATCGCCGCCTTGCTTGTGATAGGGGGAAAGACCGCCCTCGCCCGTCGATTGCAGGCATCCGGCGAGCTTCGCTCCCTGGTTCAGCGCCATCACCGCGTTGCCGCTCAAGGATCCGAAGCTCATCCCGGAAATGTTCACGACTGAGTTCGGCCGGAATGCCTTCTTCCGCCCTCGGAAGCCCCCGACTACCTTCGCGCACGGCAGTGAATACTCCGCGTCAAACCCCGGCTGGCCCTTCTCCGGCGCCGAGACAGGGAAGCTTGAATGCTTCACGATGATGTAGTTCGGAGCCAGTTCCAGGTCCTCCGAAGTCCCGAACCCGAAGTAGCTGTTCTCCTCCTTTGCTGACGAGTAGATCCAGCGTCGCTGGTCGCGATTGAAGGGCCGTTCCTCCGTGTTGCTGGTCACGATGTACTGGCGCAACTCCGGCCCGATCGCCTCCAGCCAGTAGCGGAAGTGCCCGACGATCGGGAAGTTCCGCAGGATCGCGTGCTGCTTCTGGAACAGGTCGTACAGCGCTACCAGCCCAAGGAGCACGACGAAGCCGCCCCCGATCGAAAGCCCAAGAATCCATGCGAGAGACAAGCGGCCACCTCCCCGGCAACATCCCGGATGGCCCATTGTTCTCGAATGATCAGGGGAGTGCCACGGCCCGTGGCAGCAAGCTAGTTGCCGAGGAAGTCCCTTACCACCGCCGTGAACGCCTCCGGCTGATGCAGCGGGATCTGGTGGCCCGCGTCGGGGATCTCAACCGCACGTCCGTCCGGTAGCCTTCGCACCATCTCCTCGGCGATCTCTTTCGAAAGCACCTTGCTCTTCGCCCCCCGGACTACCAGCACCGGGCACTTGATGTGCTCCAGGCTCTCCCAGAGGAACGGGATCTCCACCAGCGCAGCCCGGCCCGTCGCGTCATTGATCCTCGGATCGAAGCGGAACACGAGGTTGCCGCTCGCATCGTCCAGCATCAGCGATGAAGCCAGCTGCCGCTCCAGGAACTCCCGGCTCTGGCCGGGATACTGCTGCGCAAAGTGGGTCAGTGCCTCGTCCTCGGTCGGGAATCCCGGCGTCGAACGCGCCTCGCCCGTGCTACGTCGGATGCCCCGAGCGCCTTGTTCGGCCATCTCTGGCCCCATGTCCGCCAGCACCAGGTGCTTCAGCCGGTGGCTGTGGTCCCGGGCATAGGCCATCGCAATGCGACTCCCGATGCTATGCGCCACGAGGTCAAACGCTTCCAGGTCCAGTTCCCGAACGAGCGCCGCCAGGTCCATCATGAACGCCCACACCAGGTAGCCGCCCGGCGCGTGCTCGCTCTCCCCGTGGCCCCGCAGGTCGGGCGCGTAGACGGTGTACTCCGGCCGCAACATGCCCGCCACGTGCTCCCAGTACCGCGCGTTGTTCATCAGGCCGTGCAGAAGCAGAACCGCATCGCCCTCGGGGTCGCCCCAGCGCAGGTAGTGGTGCTGCAGGCCGTGCAGCGTGACGAACGCATCGGTGCCATGGTCGATTTCGGCGGTCATGCGCCAAGTATAGCCGCCGTCGATTGGCCGCCTACCGGGCCTCCTCGAACAGCTGGAACAACACCCCGCCACTGTCTCTTGGATGGATGAACGTGTGCCGCTTCCATGTGCTCTCGATGAGCCCGCCGAACGGCTCGATCCCTTCCCGCCGCAGCGCCTCTGACGTCCGCTCGACTGACGCGACCTCGCAGCAGATGTGGTGCATCCCTGCGCGCCGCCGGTTGAGGAACTGCTGTACGAAGCTGTCCGGCCGGGTCGGCGCGATGATCTCGAACTGGAGGCGGCTGTTCGGGATAGTCATGAGCGCACCGTCGTAGCCCGAATGCTCGTCGGTCCACCGGCTCAGCAGCGTCATCCCCAGCACGCGTTCCTGGAACTCGATCTGGCGCTCCCGGTCCGCAACCGCCATCGAGACATGATCTACTCGCACAAGGTCGACCGCACCCCCGCCGGCATTCCGGTCTTCGTCTCCGGGCCCACCCTGCGGAACGAACAGCTGGTAGAGGATTCCGCCGGAGTCTCGCGGGTGGATGTACGTTACGTGCCAGTTGCCCTCGTCGCTCACACCCCCGAACGGCTCGATGCCCAGTCGCTGCAGTTCCGCCGCCGCTTCCCGAATGTCCGGTACTTCAAGCGTGATGTGGTGCAGCCCCGGCCCTTGCTCCTGCAGGAACTTCGCCACGAAGCTCCCTTCCGTCGCAGGCGATATCACCTCGAACTCAATGTCCGTGCCCCGTACCTGGCTCACGCACCCATCGAAATCCTCTCCCGGCCCGGCCGGGAAGTAGTGCAGGAACTTGAAACCCAGCACCCGCTCCAGCCACTGCGATTGGCCCTTCCAGTCCGGATGGGCCATCGAGATGTGGTCCACGTGCTTGATGGTGATCACAGGCAACCCCGTTCATGTCTCGCGGTCGCAAGATCGTACGGGCAACCCCCTTACGGGGCGACCGCCTCGGCCGCCCGGGTGCTACGATCGTCTCGCATGGACGTCGCCTTCTACGCCACCCTCCGCCAGGTCGTCGGACAAAAGACGATTACCGTCGACCTCTCGACCGGTGCTACCGTCAGGTCGCTGCTTGATGAGGTCACCCTGCGCTTCCCGCCGCTCGGCACCCTCATCTGGCAGCCCGACGGCTCTCTCGGAGACTACATAAAGGTCTTCGTCGACGGCCGCGAGATCCGCCACTTGCAGATGCTTGACACGCCGGTCCCGCCCACCGCTTCTATCGACATCTTCCCGCCCGTTGCCGGCGGCTGATGCTTACCCGTATCGAAGTCCGGAACCTCGACCCCGGACTCATCGCCTCCTACCTCGTCGACGAACTCGAAGGCCGCCAATCAGGCCAGGTAGTCGACGGGCTTGGCTGGTCGGTTCACATGATCCGCGGACAGGCCGCTGGCGTCGGTAAGTTCCGCGTCCCGGTCCTCTATCTCGACATAACCGGCCGGCGCCAGCCGGAGGTCGCAGCCTTCCTCCGCCGCAAGACGATGCGCGGCGGAGGCTAACCTCTCCACCGCTGCCCCTCGGAAGCCGTTCGGCCGAACATCCCAACCCCGTCGTCCGGCCGCCCTTGGCCGCGGGACTCTGAACCAGGCCGGCACAAGACAGGCGTCGTCCCAAATCCCCTCGCCCGCGACAGCGGGAGAGAGGGTAGGGGGTGAGGGCGCCACGGCTCGTCAAGCGAACCGCAATGCCCCTACCCATCACGCCTCGGCTACACGATCTGCAGTTCCTTCAGCTTTGCCTCCGGCACCACGCCGTTCTCCCAGCCGCGGACCCGGTAGTACTCCTCCAGCATCTGGTCCAGCTCGCACACCTGGCCCTCAGATCCCTTGGAATTCGATGGCTCATCCAGGAACCGCTGCGGCAGCGTGTCTGAACCCTCCCGGAACCCGGCAAGGTTGTTGTAGTACCGCTCCAGGTTGTAGATCCGTTCTCCCGCCAGCAGCACATCGTTGGCGGTGAACGAATCGAGCCCCGTCATCACGCGGTACTGCTCCGCATACTCCTCGGCCCCTTCCGCGAACGCGCTGAACTTGCAAAGGTCCAGGCTGTCGCTGAAAGCATGCAGGTCCTGCAGGATCTTCAACAGTTCGCCCTTCCCCTCCCACGCCAGCGGGTCCGTCTTCAGCCCAATGAGCCCAAGTTCGCTCGCTGGGCTGTAGCCCCGAAGGTGGCACGCGCCGCGGTTCGATGTCGCGTACCCGAGCCCCATGCCCTTGAGGCCGCGTGGGTCGTAGGCCGGCGTTGCCTGGCCCTTCACGGTCATCGCCAACTCCGGATGTCCGATCCCCTTTGCAAACGAATCAATCCCTTCCGCCAGCCGGTCGCCCAGCCCTTCGCGGAACGTGATCATCCGTGAAACCTCGATCATCCGGTCGCGATCTCCCCAGGTGATGCCCTCGCCCGCAGGGACGTACTCGCGTTGCGTGGCCTCCATCATCATCGAGAGCACCTGGCCGATCTCGATCGCGTCGTAACCCCAGTCGTTCGCCCGGTCGATCATGAACGCCACCGAGGCGATGTCATCGTTTCCGCAGTTCGCCCCGAGCGACCACGCCGGTTCGTACTCGACCGACTCCATCTTGACCTTGTAGGGCCCTTCTTTGACCTCGACCTCTTTCTTGCACGCCACTGGACACGCATGGCAGGTCGGGTCGTCGATCAGGTAGTGCTCGTTCACGTACTCGCCGGCCAGCAGTTCCGCGTTGTCGTAGTGCGTTTCCTGGCTGTTGCGCGCTCCCAGCGCCCCGATCGTGTTCGTCACGTTCATCAGGACATTCGTGCCGTAGACGCTCAGCCCGCCCTTCTTCGGGGACGTGACGTTCGCCTCGTCCATAATCTTGCTGAGAGCGATCCGGTGCGCCTCCCGCCACGCGTCGCGGTCCGCCGCCCGTGGCATCGCCCTCTCAGCCTTTACGACGACTGCCTTCAGCATCTTCGATCCGCCAACCGCGCCGGTGCCGCCACGCCCCGATGCCCGGTCGTTCTCGTTCAGCCAGGCACCGAAGCGCACCTTGTTTTCGCCGGCCGGACCGATCGCCATCACGCTCAGGTCCGCCTCGCCGTGGCGTTCCTTCAGCATCGCGATGGTCTCGTGTACGCCCTTGCCCCACAGGTCCGCCGCATCACGCAGCTCTACCGTGTTGTTCGTGACGTACGCGTAGACCGGCTTCGTAGCAGCGCCCGTGAACACCAGTCCATCAAACCCGGCCCAACGCAGGCGTGCCGCGCTCCAGCCGCCCATGTGGCTGTCCGTTACCGTGCCCGTCAGCGGGCTTTTCGTCACCAGCGCCAGGCGGCCGCTCATGCTGGCTTCCGTGCCCGTCAGCGGGCCGTTCATGAAGCAAAGGGCGTTCGCCGCGCTCAGCGCATCGATCGTCGCCCCCTGCTCCAGCACATAACGTACACCCAGCCCGCGAGCGCCAATGAACTTGCGAGCCCAGTCTTCCGGGATCGGTGCGTAACTCACCGCTCCCTTGGTCAGGTCTACGTGTCCGACTCTTCCTGCATATCCACCGAGTGCCATCTGACTTCCTCCGATCTCTCGTGATTATAGAACCCGCATAGGCGACGCGATCAGTGAGCATTAACGCCGCCACTAGAAGGATGGAGGCGGTCTGGCCCGCCGCTCCACCTCCCCCTACAGTTGCTGCTGCCCGCGCCCGTTCGCGCGGGATCCCGGAGGCTCGCATGAACGCCCTCAACTCCCGCGTCAGCGATATGTTCGGCGTCCCCTATCCGATCTTCGCCTTCGCCCACCACGAAGATGTGGTCGTGGAGGTCTGCAAAGCCGGCGGCATTGGCATTTATGGCGGCACTCGGAAGACGCCCGACGAGATCCGCGCCGTCCTTCGGGACATCCGCGACCGCGTTGGCGACCTCCCCTTCGGCATCGACCTTGTTATCCCCAAGGGCATGCCGGCGACGAATAATCGCGAAGAAATCGAAGCCCAGCTCCCGGTTGAGCACCGTGCCTTCGTCGAGCATCTTCAGAAGAAATACAACGTCCCCACCGGTACCGGCCCCGGGATGCGCTCGCGGTTCGTTCGTTCCGAGGAGACCGCGGCCGCCCAGCTGGAAGCTGTGCTGGAATCCGACGCCAACATCCTCGCGCTCGGAATCGGTACTCCCGTTGCCGCGGTCGAAGCCGCGAAGGCCGATGGTAAGACCGTTATCTCGCTGGTCGGTTCACCGCGACACGCCGTTCACGCCATCGATGGTGGCGCCGACATCATCGTCGCCCAGGGCTACGATGCGGGAGCCCACACCGGACAAATCGGCACCTTCAGCCTCGTCCCCCAGATCGTCGATGTTGCCGGTGGCCGCCCTGTCCTCGCCGCGGGCGGTGTCGCAACCGGGCGCCACATCGCCGCCGCCTACGCCCTCGGCGCAGAGGGCGTCTGGATCGGCACGCCCTGGCTCATCACGCGCGAAAATCACACCGACCCCGTTGTCCTCAAGAAGCTGCTCTCCGCCCGCTCCGACGACACCGTCATCTCCCGGGCCGATAGCGGGAAGACCCTTCGCCAGGTTCGCACCGCGTGGAGCGAGGAATGGGCGAACCCCGAAGCTCCCGTCCCACTCAAGATGCCCTTCCAGGACATCCTCGTCGGCGACATTCTCGGCGCTATCGATCAGGGCAGAGTCGAGGCACTGATGCATTCACCCGCCGGCCAGGGCATCGCCTACTACTCCGAGGAAACGACCACCGCCGAGGTCATGCGTCTGCTGGTCGAAGAAGCAGAGGCGACTCTCTCTCGCATTGGGAGCTGACCGTTGCTTTCCGCTGACCAGTTGACCGTTTTCTTCGACGTCGATGACACCCTCCTCACATGGGACCATCGCCTCCGCCCCTTCGCCCGTCCTGTGATCGAAGCTGCCCACCACGCTGGCTTCGCCATCTTCCTCTGGAGCGGCGCCGGTCTCCGCTGGGAGGTCGCCGACGCATACAGCCTTCGTCCCTTCGTCCGCGATTGCTTCCACAAGCCCCTCTCCCGCTACCACGAACGGCTCGCCGGTCTCGGCGTCCCCTTCACTCCTCACCACGTCGTCGATGATGATGAAGATATCGTGGCTGCCTTCGGCGGGACGCACGTCCCGGCCCCGCTCGAACCCCTGCAGGAAGATCGAGAGCTCCTCCGTGTCCTCTCCGACCTGGAGACCCGATTCAGTCGTCCCGTCTCAGGCTTCCTCCGATGAGTGAGCCCGCGCCTTTCCAGGGACTGCGCGTCCTTGAATTCGGCCAATACGTTTCCGTCCCCTACTGCGCCGAGCTTTTCGCTCACGGCGGCGCCGATGTGACCAAAGTTGAGCCCGTCACCGGCGATGAGACCCGCAAGAACAGCGAGATTCTCCCGGGCGAAGGCCGCCAGTACATCATCAAGGCTCGTGGCAAACGCGGACTTCCCCTCGACATCTCGACGCCCGAGGGCAACAACCTTGCCCGCCGCCTCGCACTTCGCAGCGATATCCTTGTCTCCAACATGCGCCCCGGCGCCCTCGAGTCGCTCGGCCTCGATTTCGAATCGCTGTCCGCCGAAAATCCCAGCCTGATCGTCGGCGAAATCAGTGCCTTCGGCCGCCAGGGTCCGGACGCCATCCGGCCCGGCCTCGACGCCATCGCCCAGGCCTACAGCGGTCTTACCTTTTCCGGTCGGGCATGGGACGACGGTGTGCCCGTCACCAGCGAAGCCTTCCTCGCTGATTACATGGCCGGGATGACCCTCGCCTTCGGGCTCGTTACCGCCCTCCGTGAGAGGGACCGAACCGGCCGCGGCCAGGTCGTGCGCACATCGCTTCTGCAAGCATCGCTCACCCTCCAGCACGGCACCGCCAGCATCGTCGAAGCCGTCGACGGCTGGAAGCGCACATTCCTCGATTCCGTCAGGTCGACGGGCGCAAGTCTCGAATCCTTCCAGGTCCGCCGGAACGAACTCGCCGGGAACCGCTGGTTTTACAACAACTACGCCACCGCCGACGGCTTCGTCGCTGTTGCCGCTCCCGGCCCGAACCGCCGCAAATTGATGGACCTCCTGGAGATCGACGATCCCCAGCTCACCCAACCCGGCTGGGTCATGCCCGACGATCCACGCGACTACCTCGCGTCAATCCTCGCGGCAGCCCGCGCCGCCGTACTCCGGTTTGACACCACCACCTTCGAAGCTGCCTGCGCAGAACGCGGCATCCCCTGCTCACGCATGCGCTTCCTCGAAGAGACACTCGTTGACGAGGGCGTCCGCAGCAATGGATTCCTGCACGAATTCGATCACCCCGCGGTCGGCCCTATGGTGATGCCCGGTGCGCCCCTGTCGTTCTCAAGTCTCCAGTTCAAGCCCGCGGACAACAGCCCCGCGTACGGCGAGCACACCGATGATCTTCTTGCGGAATTCGGACTTGCACCCGCCGAAGTCGCCCGGCTCGTTGCCGCCCGGATCACTGGCACGCCAGGCACCTCGCCATTCACCGCGTAGCGCAGCCCGCCGTCCCCGCGTATCGTCCACACTCAAAATCCGTCCCTATCGGAGGCACAAATGCCCAGGCTCGAAGGCAAAGTCGCAATGGTCACCGGCGCAGCGTCAGGCATCGGCCGGGCCAGTGCCCTCCGTTTCGCCGAAGACGGCGCCGCCGTCATGTGCGCAGACCGTGACCTCGCCGGTGCCCAGCACACCGCCGCCCTCGTCGCAGAACGCGGCGGCTCAGCCGCTGCCCTCGAACTCGACGTCATCGATTCCGCCGCCGTCGAGGCCGCCCTTCGCCAGACTCGCTCCGAACTGGGCGGTCTCCACATCGTCTTTAACAATGCCGGCGTCGGCGGCGGCGGTCTCGGCTGGGACAAAGTCATCGCCATCAACCAGACCGGCGTCTACAACGGCCTGTATCACGGCTGCCGCATGCTCGCCGAATCCGGCGGCGGCGCGATCGTCAGCACCGCCTCCATCGCCGGCCTCGTGGCCCTCATCGGCGTCACCACGGACCCACTGAACATGGAATACGGCAATGGCGCCTACCAGGCCTCCAAGGGCGCCGTCGTCCAACTCACCCGCCAGTTCGCCGTCTCGTTCGCGAAACACAACGTCCGCGTCAACGCCGTCGCTCCCGGCTACATCTACACGCCGATGACCCAGCCCATGCGCGACGTCGAGGGCGCCGAGCAGTTCCTCGCCAACCTCCATCCCATGGGCCGCCTTGGCCAGCCCGAAGAAATCGCCAACGCCGCCGCCTTCCTCGCCAGCGACGAAGCATCCTTCATCACAGGCGTCACCCTCCCCGTCGACGGCGGCTACACGGCCCGCTAATCACGCTCGTCGCACGGCGGCGGCTCAGGTTCCGATTTCAATTACCTGCGCGTTCGGATCCACAGTCCGGAAGAGATCCACCATCGCCGGGTGGCACGTGAAGACGAGCACCTGGTTGGTCTGCGCCAGCTCCGCAAACTGCCGGGCCGTCCTTGCCTGTCGCTCCGGGTCGAGATTCACCAGCACCTCGTCAACGATCACCGGGAGGTTGCATGCCTGCTCGCCGAACTGCCGGATCAGCCCAAACCGCAACGCGAGATAGAGCGCTTCCTGTGTCCCCCTGGAGAGCTGTTCGACCGTCTTGAGCGAGCCGTCCCGGTCGGTGACCGTCAGCCTGCGGGTTTTGTCGTCGCCGAGCGGAGACATCAGGTTCGAGTAGCGCCCATCCGTGATCATCCCGAAGACCGTGTCCGCGCTCTTGATCACGCCGGGCTGTCGCTCTCGTTGGTAGCGGTCCTGTGCCTCCCTCAGCATCGACTGCGCCACCGTCAGTGTTGCCCACTCGCGCGCCGCGGCCCCCAGCTTCTCCCTGAGGATCTCGCGTTCGGTTCGAAGCAGGGACGTTTGCTCATCGCTGGTGAGCCGTCTCAGCTCGTGAGCGATCTCGCCCGCTTCGCGCGTGAGTCCGTCCTTCCGGTCCGCCCGGCTCTGGAGCTCGCCATCGAGTGCATCGACCCGCGCCTCGACGGCTATGATGTCCGTCGAACGAAACATTGCTTCCAGTTCGCCAGGTTCGGCGCCCAACCCACCGAGCCTCTGGAGCCGGGCTTCTGCGCTCCGGGCCCGTTCGAGGGCTTGTTGACGGCGCATCTGTTCGTCATCCCGTTTCCGGAACTCATCTTCATTGCTGGCGCCTCCCGCCTCTAGGAGCTTCGCCACCGCCTCTTCGATGCGCTGTAGCCTCTCTTCGTTTCTGCTTACCGTCTCAGCCCGGCGCTTGGCCTCCTTCTCGCTGGCCTGGAGTGCCGCCCGCACGTCGCGAGCCTGCATCAGCGCACTGATCAAGGCGTCCGCCGAGCGCCCCACGGCTTCCGGGCTGTCCGATGTCAGGGGTAGTCCACACTGAGTCGCCACTGCCTGGACATTCGAGCGATACCGCTCGATGTCGCGTCGAATCCCATCGATCCGCTGGCGTGCGGTCGCGACGGCACGCAACTGCGCCCGCGCTCCATCGATCCGCGCAAACACAGCGTCAAGCGTTTGCGGTGCCAGCCCGGCAGGAAGTCCGCGCTCACGCAGCCATGCTCGCCATTCCTCCAGCGCCTTTTCCTCGCGGGACGTCCATGCCTCCGCCTTGCCTTGGGTGTCCTTGGCGGCCGACGCGAGTCGTCGTTCCTCGTCGGCTGCCTCCCGTAACCGGTCGAGCTTCAGACCGTATGACTGATTGGCAGCTTCCGCCATCTGGATGGCTATCTCTGAGCGGTCGAACGTATCCTCGTCAGGATTGGTGATCCCGAGGCCGTCAGCCGCTTGGCCGAGTGCCAACAGCGCATCCCTCAGCCGTTGCTCTGATGTCTGAAGCCGACTGTCACTCGCCATCGTCCGGACGGCGCCCTTGGGCCGGAAGGCATAGATACCCGCACCAGCAATCAGGACAAGCGAGGCGCCTGCACCTGCCCAGAGAAATGCCTGCCCTCCGCCTTCGGCGAAGGCGGCGGCGAAGGCCAACGCGGCAATGACCGCCAGCAGGCCGGCAAACGGGTAGAAGCGATTGCTCACGGCAATTGCTTGCTGGACCTGTTGTTGGGGATCCGCTTCGCGGCGGAGAGCGTTCACCTCGGCCTCCGCTTGCCGCCGCACACCGAGCGCAGTCCTGCCGCGCACAGCCAGCGCCCTACGGTGAGCCAATTGTTCTGGCGCGTGTGCCGGTACTGGGAGCGCCTTCAGCTCCTCCTGCACACCGCTCAGCCGAACCTTGGCCTGCTCATGTGCTTCCGCGGCGCCTTGGGCTCGTTCCTGGGCCGCGCGTCTTGCGTCCGCCAGTTGTCCCAGGCGCTCGCGCCAATCGTCGACTGCCGCTCGGACCTCGACCGAAGTGTCGAACTCATCCAAACGCGTAGCGTCCCAATTGGGGCCGATCTGTCGCAGTGCGCTGTCAAGAGATTCAGTCTCTTGTCTGAGTTCTGCGTGCCGTTTGGGCTCATCGGCCACTGAGGCTTTGAATGCTCCCTGGTCCTGTTGGAGTTCCTTGATCGCACTCTCGTGCTCAAGGACGGTCAATTCCCCAGCCGCGTCTGGCGCATCCCTGAGCGTCGTGGCCAGTTGGCCCCGGGCCTCATCCAGTGCGTCAATCGCTTCCGCGCGGCGCGCCACGAGGCCGTCCAACTGGCTCTTGCCGTCAACAGGGAATCCGTCGATAGCCGGCAGCGCCTTCAGGTCCTCCCGGGCTTCAGTCAGCTCGATCCAGTCGTCCCATGCCCCCAGCAGCGACTGGGCCCGGAGATGTTCCCGCTTCAGCGCGTTGCTGCGGTTCGTGATGTCTTCGATCTCGCGCTGGATCTCCGACTGGCGCTCTGTCAGGGTCGCGTACCGCTCGGCATCCCGGGCGGTTTCGCCCAGTTGCCGCTCCACATGGTCGAATCGTGCGAGCGTCTCGGCCACCACCTGGTTGCTTCCGCGCGGCTTGAAGATCTCCTCTCGGCGTTTCTCGATCTCTCGTTGCGCTTCAGGCAGCCTCACGGCTCCTAGCCCGGCGGCATAGATCCTCGCCGCCGCGTCACCTTCGGTTAGCGTCGAGAATTGCTGCAACTCCGCCAGGCTGAAGGCGAAGACCGACTCGAATGTTTCTCTCGAGGCCTGTCCAAGCGCAGCCGACAGCAGCCCATCATCCGCGCTCATTCGCCCGTCGCCGGTCACCACCGACAAGGTCATTCCTCGCTTCGACTCGCTCCGCAACACTTCAAATTCCAGCCCATAGTCGTCACGCAACCAGATGCGCCCCCCATGTGAGCTGCTCCCCGGTGCTGGATAGTGCTCGTCCCTCTTGCGACTTGGAAATCCGAACAACATTGTTCGCAAGAACGCCAGCAACGTTGTCTTGCCGGCCTCATTCGGGCCATAGAATATGGTCACGGGGTTTTCCAAAGGGCCAAATCCGGTGTCTGAAAACCGGCCAAACCCGTCGATGTGAAGCCGCTGGATTCTCATTGCAGATGCTCCAGCGATACGGCTTCCGCCGGCGCGAGCAGGTCCGCTACATCCGGTCGTGCGGCGCCCGTGCCGCCCAGGGCTCGCCTTATCCGCGCATGGTTGTAGAGCTGATCAACGTCCGTCGTGATCCGTCCAAGCAGTCCGGCGTCATCTTTCACCTCGTCGAAGAGCCGCAACAGGTCAGCAACGAAGTCTGCTCCCGCTCGCAGCCTTTCCCGGTCGAGCGCCGGAGAAGTCCTCACATCTACTTGTTCGCACCACGCGAATGGTGTTCCTCCCGACCACTCAATGTTGAGCTGATCTCGCAGATCCGCTGAAAACGCGTACCTCCGCACCGCATCGTTCAGATCACCCCGTCCCACCAACGCCAGCCGGTAGACCACGTCGCGCCCTGCCTGCTCCAGCAACTCTCCGGCCAGTCCCAGCGCTGCGTCGAGCAAGTCCTGTTCGGTCTCGATAGCCTGGATATCGATCTGGGCGGATTCCCACCGCACCATCGCAGTTTCCACAAATTCAAGTGACGCTTGCCCCAGCTCGTCTGCCTCAACGACGTAGACCCCCCGGGATCCCGTTTCCCGGGGATTCCTCCCCTGGCTGTTGCCGGGGTAGACGACAGTCGGTGAGTGCGCCGAAAGGACCTGCCGCGTGTGAACATGGCCCAGCGCCCAGTAGTCCAGGCCCACCGCTCTCAGGTCATCGAGCGTACAGGGCGCGTAAGCGTCGTGGTCCGTGTTGCCGCCCACGTTGCAGTGCAACAGACCGATTGAGAATCCTCGTTTCTGAGTCGGGCCAAACTCAGGCACCAGGTTCCGTAAGACCTTTTGGGTCGGATAGCTGATCCCCACGACGGTCGCCCGCTCCGGCTTCGTCGGATCGAATGGGACGGCCGTCACCTTGCCCGGAAACTGGAAACAGCTCGCCGGAAAGGCCAGCCGTGCTTGCCAGCCATCTAAGGGGTCGTGGTTCCCATGGCAGACGAACGACCGGATCCCCGCCGCGTCCAACCGGCGCAGCCCATTCGCGAACCGGATCTGCGCCCGGAGGCTTCGGTCCGCCCCGTCGTAGATGTCGCCCGCCACCAGGAGAGCCTCAACCTCGCGTTCCAGGCACAAGTCGATGATGCGCTCATAGGCTCCGAACGTGGCCTCCACGAGGCACTTCGCCACGTTCTCAGGGGCTTCGTTGTGGATGCCCCGAAACGGGCTGTCGAGGTGGAGATCTGCGGCGTGGATGAACCGTATCGTTGACATGTGGTCCGCTCCCCTTTCCCGGCGTCTCCCCAACTCTACCCCACCCCACGCGTCAACCCATGTCGCGGCCGCCCCGTATCCTACCCGCCGTGGCCCCTCCTACGTCCTTCGTCGCAGCAGCCCCGGTCGGCCCTCACGCCCTCGCCTATCTCCGCGCATTTATCACGGCCGCCCGCGCCGACGACCCCCTCGCCCCGGTCACGGTCATCGTCCCCTCAAACTACAGCGGCCTCTCCCTCCGCCGTCTTCTTGGCACGCAGGACGGCGTCGTCAACGTCCGCTTCCTCGTGGCATCACGCGTCGCCGAACTCCTCGCCGCCGCGCGCTTCGTACCGGATCGCCGTCCGCTGACGCCATGGGTTCGCGCCTCCGCCGTCCGCCATGCTCTTGAAACCGACGCTGAAATCCTCGCGCCCGTCCGCGCTCATACCGGAACCGCGCGAGCGCTCGACGCCACCTTCCGCGAACTTCGCCACTCGCCGCCCGGCACTCTCGAGCACCTCGCCTCCACCTCTAACCAGTCGCGCGAAGTCGCCGGCCTGTACGACCGCTTCCGCCAACTGACCGCCGGCTACTTCGACAGCGACGACCTGCTCGATGCGGCCGCCCACGCCATCGAACAGCGGTCTCCGGCATTGCGAGACCTTGGCCGCGTGGTCGTCTATCTGCCTCGCGACGTCACGCCGGCCGAACTC
Organism: Dehalococcoidia bacterium; assembly: GCA_050248655.1. Taxonomy (GTDB): domain Bacteria; phylum Chloroflexota; class Dehalococcoidia; order Tepidiformales; family Tepidiformaceae; genus JAGQHB01. The sequence goes on along the minus strand of JBFWRY010000001.1, from coordinate 1,463,981 downwards.
CGTCTCTTCTCCGCCCTCCGTAGGCAGGGCAGTCTCGATGTCGTCCTCGGACTCACCGGCGATGCGGAGGCGGACGACGCCACGATGGCGCTCGCGACCCGGCTTGGCGCCGTGGACGCTCCGCCTCCTGCCGCGAAGCCCGCCGCCCACCACATCATCGATGCCGCCGACACCGTCGAAGAAGCCCGCACCATCGTTCACTCTGTCCTTCACGCGGCGGAATCCGGCACCCCATTTCATCGAATTGCCATCCTCTACCCGCAGTCCTCCAGATTCCCCGGAGCACTGGCCGCACACCTTGCCGCGGCGGGCATTCCCTTCCACGGCCGTAACCCCCGGCCACTTGCCGCTTCCATGCCCGCCCGTGTCCTGCTCGGCATGCTCGCACTTCCTGAGACCCGCTTCCGGCGCACGGCCGTGATGGACTGGCTTACGTCTGGGCCGATCCTCGCTCAAGACCCTGCCAACCCGTCGATGCTGACCCCATCCGCATCGTGGGACGAGATGTCACGTGATGCCGGCGTTGTCGTCGAGTCTCCTCGCCCCGGGCCCCGTTCCCACTGGCAGCGGCGTCTCGATGCGTACGCCCGCCAGCAACGCAGCGAAGAGCGTGTCACACGCGTGCAATCGCTCGCGGCATTCATCCAGGCGCTTGTGGCGGACCTCGATCCGCCGGCGGGTTCGTCCCCGGCGGCCCTCGCCGGTTGGGCGCGAAAACTGCTCCTGAAGTACCTCGGGTCCGGCGCACAGGCTCGTCACTGGGACAATGAAGGCGCCGCCCAATCCTACGCCAACCTTCTCTCCGTTCTGGATTCCGCCTCCCGCGAAGACCAGGTATCACCGGCAACGACGGGGTCGGGGACCGCAGCGGATCGCCGCCGGCGACTCGCCGGCCTGCTCGAACAAGCCCTCGCTTCCGCCGACGGACGCCTCGGGCCGTTCGGCGCCGGTGTCTACCTCGGCCCTATGAGCTCTGCGCGAGGAATGGACTTCGATCACGTCTTCGTTTCCGGCATGGTCGAAGGCGTGCTTCCCGCCCCATCCTCTGAAGACCCACTGCTTCCCGATGCAGTTCGCGAGGAAGCGGCCTTACCAACCCGAGGCTCTCGATCAATCGATGCCCGCTTCGATTACCTGTGCGCCCTCGCCACCGCGCCCGTCCGCACGCTCTCGTATGCGAGGTCGGATATCGGTCAGCAATCCACCCAGCGGCCGTCCCGGTGGCTCATGGAATCGGTCGCGCTGCTGGCTGGTGCCCCCGTGAAAGCTGACAACATCGGTGTGCTGCGGCCAGCTCCGTGGCTAACCGTCGCGACGTCGTTCGAACAGTCGCTTCGCACCCCCGAGTCCGAGCCGCTCTCGCTCCAGGAATGGGAGCTCCGCGCGATCGCCGCTGGCGGCGGCGCGGTGCCCCAGTTCCTGCTCGAAGAGTCCGCTCTGGGACAGGGGCTCGGCGCTGCCACGTCGACGCTGCCCGCCTGGGCCCGGCGAACTCCTGAACTCCCCGACTCCCTCTCTCCCTGGGCCGGTGGTGCTACCGGGTCGAACGCCGCCGCCTCGGTCATCTACTCCCCAACCTCGTTCGAAACCCTCGCGCGCTGCCCATTCCGCTACTTCCTGGGCAACGTCCTGCGCATCAAGGAGACGGCCTCCCCGGAGGACACCTACCGAATCGAAGCCGTCGACAGGGGGACGATCGTCCACGACACCCTCGAACGATTCTTCGTCGATGCCGGGCAACGTGGCAGCTTGCCGGGCCCGTCGGAACCCTGGCCAGAGGCAGATCGCAACCGCCTCCTCCAGATTGCTGGCGAGATCGCCGGCACCTTCGATGCTGCGGGCAAAACGGGCGGCGCTGCCCTCTGGCATGTGGACCGCGCCCGAATCCTCCGCGATCTCGCCGGCTTTCTCACCGCCGACAATCACCGCCGGGCTGAAACCAACGCAGAGTTCCTGCACGCCGAGCTGAGATTCGGCCGCACGGCGCCGGAGGGTGCCTCCGGCCCTGGCCTGCCACCTGTCGCGGTGGCACTCGCCGATGGCGAACAGGTCCTTTTCAGAGGCCAAATTGATCGCGTCGATCGCGCGAGCGATGGCCAGCTCATCGTCTACGACTACAAGACCGGGAGCATAGACCAGTACAAGAAGCTGGCATCGAGAGACGACCGCCTTGACGCCGGCCGCCAGCTGCAGCTCCCGATTTACGCCCTGGCCGCATGTGCGGCTTTCGGCGATGCCCCGGTATCCGCCCACTACTGGGCTGTTAGCGAAAGCGGTGGCTACGGGATATTCGGCTATTCGATGGACGAACCGACCTTCGCTCGCCTTGGCGATGTCCTCTCAGTCCTTGTCGGTCTCGTTCGCCATGGCAACTTCCCGCAGGTCCCCGGGAAACAGACCCTCGGCTCCAACGAAAACTGCCGGTACTGCCCCTATGACCGCGTCTGCCCATCCACATCCAGGTTAGAACTCTGGGAGACGCGAAAGCGCACGCCCGGGCTCGAAGACTACCTCGCGCTCGCCGATGTGACACCGGCGGACGCACAAGGCCCCGAGGCAGACGGATGACAGGCACCTCACTACCCGATCAGGATTCCCGCGAACGGATCCGCACCGCACTCAATGAGACTATCTTCGTGGAAGCTGGCGCCGGCAGCGGCAAAACGCGCGAGATGGTGGAACGCATCCTCGCCCTCGTGAGTTCTGGCGTCCCGCTCACCCGCATCGTCGCAATCACCTTCACCAACGATGCCGCAGCCCAGCTGCGCGAGCGCGTCCGCGAGAAGTTGGAAGAGGGGACGCGGGGGGACGGGCCGGACGCCGCGGTCGCGCTCGCTCGTCAGGCGCTACACGACATCGATACCGCCCCCATCCACACCATCCACGGCTTCGCCCGGTCCATCCTCGCGCTTCACCCAATTGCCGCGGGCCTTCCGCCGGAGATCACGCTGCGCGATGAGATTTCCGCTTCCGTCGCCTTCGAAGAACGCTGGCGTTCCTTCCTCGAACAACTTCTCCACGATGGCTGCGGGGACCCGTCCGTCGAGCGCGCCCTCGTCGTCGGCACCACGCTTGGCCTCACACCTTCCGATCTCCGAAGCGTCGCCCGGGCGTTCCAACGTGACTGGGATCGCGCCCGTGCCGCCAGTTTCCCCTCGCAAAGTGCGCCGGAGGTCGACATCACAGGACTTATCCAGTCGATCGAAGACGTCCGCCAGCTCCGTTCGCAGGTGCGGCCCGGCTGCGAGGACGACAGGGCCCATATGGCGTCCGCCGCAATCGAGCCCGTTGCCGCCGCAGTCCAGGCCGTTCGTCAGCTGCAACTCTCTGCCTCCAGTCGCGAAGACCGGCTCTTCGCCGACGAAGAAGCCATCCGCGTACTCAGCACCATCTCACTCCCAAAGATTGGTGGACTTGGCAGCCAAAAGAACTGGCGGTCCGCAGACGAACTTGCAGCACTTCGATCGTCGATGCTCGCTGTCACAGACACCGCCCGCGAAATACTTTCTGATCTCCGGTCCAGCTGCCTTCCGCTCCTCCTTACGACTCTCCAGCAATTCGTCCGCGAGTATCGCGATGACCGCATCGCCCAGGGCGCTCTTGAGTTCGATGACCTCCTCTTGCTCTCCCGCGACCTCCTCGCGATGGATGCGTCCGTCCGATCTCGCCTCGCCCAGCGTTACCACTGTCTCCTCATCGACGAGTTCCAGGACACAGACCCAATCCAGGTAGAAATCGCCGCCCTCGTCGCTGCCGGGTCCTCCGCCCCCACTCCCCCAGGCCCATGGCACGGCCTCCCCATCCCTCCTGGCCGCCTCTTTTTCGTCGGCGACCCAAAACAGTCGATCTATCGATTCCGCCGTGCCGACATCGAAGTCTATGAACAGGCCCGCGCGCGATTCGGTGAGCCGTCAGTCGGCCGGGCGCTGAATCTCACGCAGAACTTCCGCTCGGTCCCCTCCGTGATCGCATGGGTGAATGCCGTCTTTGCCGATCTCCTGAATGAACCCCCTTCTCCTCCTGAAGGCGCCCCGGTCGTCCAGGTTCCCTTTGCCGGCCTCGTGGCGGATCGGCGTGAAAATCCAGCATCCCCGGTCGCTGTCCGCCTGTTCGGTGGCCCGCACTCGGAGAGCAGCGCTGGTGCGATTCACGCCAGCGAGTCATCAGATATAGCCGCCGCGATCCTCCAGATCGAAGCCGAGTCCCTTTCCGGCGCGTGGGATGTTGGCACAAAGGAAGGCCCAGGCCGCTCACCCAAACTCTCGGACATCGCCATCCTCGTCCCCGCCCGCACCGTCGTCCCGGCGCTCGAACAGGCCCTCGCCGCCGCCCGCATCCCCGCTCGCGTCGAAAGTCAGTCCCTCCTCTTCGATACACAGGAAGCCCGCGATCTTTTCGCCATTCTCGGCGCGATTGATGATCCGACCGACGAAGTGGCCCTCATTGCCGCGCTCCGCTCGCCCGCCTTCGGCTGCACAGACGCCGACCTCGCGCGATTCGCCTCTGCCCATGGCCGCTGGGACTACCGCCGTCCGCTGCCGGATGAAGTCGAAGCGGCGCACCCCGTGGCCCAGGCGTTCTCCGCCCTCAAGGTGCTCCACGAACGCCGTTGGTGGCTCGATCCGCCAACGCTGATCGACACCATCGTCCGCGAGCGCCGGCTCCTCCACATGGCCTTCGCTCGCCGCCGTCCCCGCGAAACCTGGCGCCGCATCCGCTTCATCCAGGAACAGGCCCGCGCCTTCTCCGCCACCGGCGAACGTTCCTTACGGCAATTCCTCCGCTACGCCGCGCAGCAGGCGGATGAAGACGCTCGCATGGACAGCACACTCGTGGACGAAGAAGACGACGACGCCGTGCGCATCCTCACCATCCACGCGTCAAAAGGCCTCGAGTTCCCGATCGTGTTCCTCGCCGGCCTCGGCGCGGCCGCACGCAAGGATCCCCCCGCACTGGTCTGGAGTCTCGACGGTAGTCCCGAAGTCCACCTGGGTTCGGAGGATCGCGGCGTTTTCCAGACGGCGGGCTACGACGCCGCCCTCGAACGCGACAAAGCGCTGGAACGCCTTGAACGCGACAGGCGGCTCTACGTCGCTGCCACCCGCGCCCGCGATCACCTGCTCGTCAGCGTGCACCACAAGCCAACCTCGAAAGACGCGGACCATGCCGATCTCCATGCGCGTGGTCGCTGCTCTCCTGCCGAGTGTTTGGTCAATATCGCCGCCCGCTACCCGGACCTCTGGATCCCGCTGGAACCTGCCGCCGCCGAGGAGCGACCCTCCACCGAGCAGCCGCAGCTAAGCCAGCACGGGATCGCTGACCGTGAAGCCTTCCTCGTCAGCCGGGAAGTACTGCTTCGCACGATGTCCCGCCAGCCTGCACTCGCCGCCACTGCCATTGCCCACGCCGCTCAACCGCCGGAATCCACCGATGAGCCGGTCGACGACGCTGCGCCCTGGAAGAAGGGCCGGGCAGGCACGTCCGTCGGCCGTGCTGTCCACGCCACTCTGCAGAGCATCGACCTCGAAACCGGCGAGGGACTCGAAGCAGTCGCCGCTGCCCAGTCGCTCGCCGAAGGGATCGAAGATCGCCTCCCGGACGTGGTCCGCTTCGCCCGTGCTGCGCTCGAATCACCCGCCGTCCGTGCCGCCGTCGCCTCCGGCCGTTACTTCCGCGAGGTTTACGTCGCCGCCACCGTCGAAGGCGTCCTCGTCGAAGGCTTCATCGACCTCCTCTACGAAACGCCTGAGGGACTCGTGATCGTGGACTACAAGACCGACACCGTAGACACGCCGGACGAAGTCGATGCCGCGATGGAACGTCACCGCCTTCAGGGCGCCGCATACGCCCTCGCGCTCACCGCGTCGCAGCCACGTCCCGTCGCCGCCTGCACCTTCGTCTTCGTCCAGCCCCGCGTCGACCGAAGCGTGGATGACCTTGCGGCTGCCATCAGTGAAGTTGCGTTGGCCTCCAGGAGCCTGCGCTAGAACCTACCCCGCCAGGAACCCTTCAACCGCCTCCACGAACGCGTCCTCGCACTCGACCATCGGCAGATGCCCCGCGCCCGCGATCCGTGCCACCTTCGCGCCGGGGATAAGCCGCGCGAACTCGTCTGCGTAGGCAACCGGTACGAGCCCGTCCTGTTCCCCGTGGACGACCAGCGTCGGCGCCTCGACGTAGCCCAGTCGGCCCCGCAGCCCGCGGTCCGGGATGGGCCACATGAACTTCGTCGCCACTGACAGGTTCTTCGACCTCTGAAGCGGTGCAGCGCCTGGATTCGCCGGGTCAGCCACGAAGATCGACGGCTCGACCAGTCCCGCCTCCGGGTTCGCCCACTTCTTCGCCTTTAGCTCCGCTTCGTTCAGCACGAACGGGTCCAGGACCTGGATGTCGTCCATCCAGAGGCCATACGCGTCCACCAGCACCAGCCGCCTCGTTAGCTGGGGGCAGATCGCAGCGAATTCAGCCGCCAGCATCCCGCCCAGGCTGTGCCCGATCACGTCCACCGGGCCCACGCCCCACGATTGAACCAGCCGCCGGTGGTGCAGCGCCATCCCCAGGATCCCGTCGATCAGCTCGAAGCCGCTCGACTCCCCATATCCCGGTAGCTCTGGCGCGAATAACTGGTGCCGCTCCGCCAAGCGCCTCAGGAACGGGGCGTCACCCGGATGCCCTTCCAGCCCGTGCAAGTACAGCACCGGGCTCCCGCCTCCCGCGGTCCAAACCCGTACCGAAAAACCACCGCTCACGTCTGTCCGCAACGTCACGTCCGCCACCCTTCCTATCGGCCCACGCCGGCTGGCGCGGGGGCGTTCGCGGCAACGCGCTGCTGGCTCACCTGTGGCGTCCAGTGGTCCGGTTGGTCGGCCCACAGGTCCCGCAGGTACGGGATCACCTCCCGGCCGAAGAGCTCCGTGTTCTTCGCCGCCGTCTCCTCCGGCAGATTGCCCATGTGCAACGTCGGGATCAGCTGCCCCACTCGCAGCGATGTCGCCAGCTCACGGATCCGCTCGCGCACCCGCTTCGGAGTCCCGGCGATGATGAATCCCTTCTCATCGTATTCCCAGAAGCTCAGCTCTCCCCGCGCGGCCTTCATCCGGTCCTCGTTCGTCAGTCTTCCCCCGCCGCGAGCCATCTGCGCCTGCAACGTCGCCTGTGTGTGGTACCCCGGCGGCTGCACATAAGCGGGAGACGTCGGGTTATGCGTGTAGAAGTACCGCACCGCCTCGGCGTAATCCTTCTCCGCCTGCTCTTCCGTCTCCGCCACGCAGCAGATCTGCGTGAACGCCATGCGGTTCGGGTTCGTATCCCCGCCGCGCTTGTCCACGTACTCCCAGAACCCATCCACCAGCGGCTTCGCCGACCCTAGCCCCGAAAACGAAAGGTGCCCGTAGCAATAGTTCTCGTCGATCACCAGGTCCCACGTCTCGATACTCCCGCTTCCCGGCACCCACACCGGCGGCCGCGGCTGCTGGATAGGACGCGGCCAAACGTTCACGTAACGAAGCTTGGTGTACTTCCCGTTGAAGGCGAACGGCTCCGGCTCCTGCCATGATCGCAGGATCAGGTTGCGCGCCTCATGGAAGCGCTCACGTAGCTCCACCGGTGGCGTCCCATACGAGAACACCGAATCCATCGGCGTCCCGAACACGAACCCTGCGATCAATCGTCCCCCCGAAAGGCAGTCGAGGTAGGCCATCTCTTCCGCCACGCGCGTCGGCGGGTTGTACAGCGCGATGCTATCGCCGATGACCAGGATCGCTGCGTTCTGTGTCGTTCCCGCCAGGCTCGCCGCCAGCAGGTTTGGCGATGGGCTCATCGCGAACGCCGTTTGGTGATGCTCGTTCACCGCCAGCCCATCAAATCCCTCCCGGTCTGCCTGCTCCATCAGTCGCAGGAACATCCGGTACATCTCCCCAACCTTTGTCGGGTCCATCAGGCTCACCGGCGGGTCCACCCACGCGCTCTTGTGCTTCTGCGGGAAATCCGCGGGCAGGTGCGGATACGTCACTTCTGCGAACCAGTGGAACTTCATGGACCCACCTCCGTGGCGCCGATTCTACGCACACCTCCCGCATCCGGCACCGCCGCCAGATGCGGATGGGGCCGGCAGACATCGTCTGCCGGCCCCATCTCGTGGGAGCGTACGGGTGATCCGTCAGCTCAATAGTGGTAGGACCAGCCGGAGCTGCCAAAGATGACCATCGACTCGAACTCGTTGTTGTCGAGCACCGGATCAGGCGTCGATGCACTCACTTCCGCGGAGAGCGACACAGTGCCTTTGAGCGCCCCCATCTGGAACTGCACAACGAATGTCTTGCTGGAACCGGCAGCCATCGCCCCGAGGTCGCACGTCAGCACCAGGTCCACCTGCGTGCACCCGCCTATGACTGCAACCGCGTATTTCCCGTAAGGAGAAACCGGCAGGTTGATCACCAGTTCCACGTCCTGCGCCTCAGATGAGCCGAGGTTCGTGACGGTGATCTCGTGGTTCACCGTCCGCTTCGCAAAGGCGAAGAAGCCGAGGATGCCTCCCTCGAGGACGGTTGCCTTCACTTCGACCTTGAGGTCCGCGCTCGCGCTCACCGTCTTGCCGGCCCCGGCGGAGCTGTTGTCCGAGGCGAACGGGTCGGGCGTGTCCGCGCCCACCGTTGATGTGCTGGAAAGGATCGTGCCGTCAGGCACCTCCGGCCCCACCTTCACCTGGACGAACACCTTCTTCGTGCCGTCGGAAGGGGCGATGTCGCCGAGCTTGCACTCCATGTGGTTCGTGCTGTCGACGACACACGGGAACGGAACGCCGCCATCGCCGGCATCGGCACCCAGGTAGGCGCCGACGAACGAAAGTCCGGCGGGAAGCGGATCGCTGATCACCACGTCGCTTGCGAGCGAAGGACCTTTGCTGGCGACGTCGTACCGGATCGTGCGCGTGCCGCCCGCGAGCCATGGATCCGGGCCCAACGGGTTCTTCACGATGCTGAGGTCTGCCCATGCATTCGTGTCGAACTGGATGCCCGTGATGTTGTTCGACGTGTTGAGCTCCGGCTCGTCCGCATACGAGTCAGTGTCGAACGAGAGCTGTGTCCCAGGCGGCAACGATGGGTCGACGAGTACGAGGAAGCGCAGCGATGCCGCGCCCGATCCGGCAGGGAGGCTGTTGAGCGTTATCTCAGCCGGCGAGTACAGCGTGCCGTAGCGGCAAATAACCTTGGTCCGGAGCTGCCCGGCTGATTCAGTGATGCAGCGTCCGGTCGCCAGGCCCGGGGTGGGAATGCCCGTCAGCGTGTTCTCAATGAGGGAGGCGCCAAACGGCAGCGACACTTCAATCGCCACATTGTGCGCGTTCGCCGGGCCCGCGTTGGTCACACTGGTGTCGAACTGGAGCCGCCTGCCGGCCGTGACCGTCGTGCCGCCGAAGTTGCAGCACGCCGGATCGGGCATCGCCGTCACGACGTTCGTATTCAGCGACGTACCCGGAAGCCCGTTTGTCTGCACCTCGGCGCCGAACACAGAGAACGCCTGCAGGTCGATGACCGGGTTCACCGTGAGGTCGATGCTCGAGAAGTTGTCGGCCGTGTTCGGGTCGTAGGTATCGGATGCCACCCGGGTGCTGTTGGTAATCGTCCCGGAGTCATTCATCACCATCCGGAAGGAGGCCCGCAGCCGCCCGTTCGAGGCGGAGTCTGCGCTGAGTGGCATGAGGTAACTTGTCCGGAAGGTCCCGATGTCACTGCCGAACTGCGTTGTCACCAGGGAGCCTGTCGTGCAGGTGAACTGGGTGATTGAGCCTCCGCCCTGGCTAACCGAGAACGCGCAACTCTGGATCTGAACGTCGTCGCTGCTCAGGAGCGTGTCGAAGATGGCCACGTTGCGCGCGGCGCTCGGACCGTAGTTGTCGACGTAGATCGTATAGACGACCGTCGCCCCGCCGATCGCGCCACCGCCTTCGCCGTCTCCGCCGCTGTTCGTCTCGTCCACCGGCTGGATGAACTTCGTGATGCGCAGATCCGCGCGTTCGCCAACGAGGATGCGCGACGTGGCGGTGTTGTCGGCGCTATTCGAGTCCCCCGCGTCCGACGTTACCGAGACGGTGTTCACGAGCGTTGCGGTCCCGGTCGTCGTCTTCGCAACGAAGTCAGGGTCGACCCTGACTTTGATGTTGAACGAGACCGATTGAAACGCCGGGATGGTCCCGACCGCGCAGGGCACGTCCAGCATCCTCCAGGCGATCCCGTCTCCGGGGGTACCGCCGCCCGACCAGCTCGCGCCGGTAAACGTCGTGGCGGTGTTCGAGGTCACGACGAGCGTCTTACCCCCGGCGGCAATCGTCTTGCCGACGTGCGCGTTGACCGTCATGGCGAGGCGTGTGTCGCTGAGCGTCGTGGCGGTCGTTGTGACAGGAATGTCGGCGCTGCCATCGAGGGGCGCGGAGCAACTCCCGCCAGGGTTGGTATCCCCCAGGTACGTCACACCAACGGGCATCAGGTCCGTGACGACCACACCGGTCGCGTCATCGTTGGTGCCGTTGGACGCGTTGTAGATAGAGACGGTATAGAGCACGGTTTCGCCGGCGACGACCTCGTCGACGTTGGCGTACTTCGTGATCCGTAGGTCGACCGCGCCGGCAGCGAACGCGCTTCGTCCGAAGTTTGCGCTACTGATGCTGAGCAATCCCATGATCCCGAGGATCAGGAGGAACGCCAAAGTCCTCCGGCCACCGGTCATGCCAGGGGTTCGCCCGCCTCGTCTCTGGGATCGAATCGCGTTGCTCTTCATCGCTGGTCCTTGGTGGTAGTTCCCTGCGCGGAGTGCTGAGCCAAAGGCCGCGAACGCGAAACCGATCGAGGGATCAGCAGGAATCCTGACGGCATTGACGGAGGCCGTCAATGCGAAATCTCGGCGTGCTGCGGGTTCCGGCTCCCGTCATCAGGGGCGCTGCAGCTCTGGCTGTGTGCTGCGTTCCCGTTACACAAGTCAAGACGGCTTCGGAATTCGCCGCACCGTCTCGCCTCGAACCCTAACGGCTGGCCCGAACCCAGATTCGCTGCGTGGCGATGGTCGTTCCCTCCGCATTCACGAATGACTCGAACTCGGCCTCCTCGCCGGGCGCGAGTACCTCGTCCATGGGGAACGTGAGATCCGTCCGGACCACTCGCCCCGCTGCGTCGTAGTAGGCGACCAGGACGGTGACGTTCGACCATGTGAACGACGAATCGTTTCGCACAATTCCTGTGACGAACCGGAACGCGCCCTCGGTCCGCGTGTCATCGACGGACGTGGTGATGCCCTCTACCGCCGGGAGAATTGCGGGGTCAGTGACGCCGCTGACCGTGATCGTGAAACTGGCAATTGGCGCGGGCGGGGAAACGATCGCGAAACTGAACGGCGAGTCGCCGCCCGCGGGGATCACTTCGAGGTCGGCGTAGGTGATGTCGCCGTCCACGGCCAGGGCCTGGCCCTGCGCGTTGAAGAACTTCGCGGTTAGCTCAACGCGTTCGACGGCGTTCGAGCGGCCGTTTGCGAGTTCGCCGACCACGAAGAAGACGGGCGCATTTGGGTTGGTAGCGTCGGTGTAGCTGGTGACGTTTCGTGTCTCAATCAGACCGCTCGGGGTGCTGGTGGTGGCCGAGTCCGCTGCCAGGAACGGAAGCGAGACCACGAACGGCCCCACTCCCTCCGCCCCGGTTGGCGCCTTCAGCGCGACCGCAACGCAGGCGAACAAAACAACGGCTACCGCGCCGGCCACTGCCTGCCCTCGCCACGCTACAGGTCTCTGTCGCATCCACCATCTCCAGCCTGGACTGTCGCCATCGTACCAGCAGCCGCGCCGCTGGGATCCTCGCTCCTCACCCCCGCGCCCTTCCGCAGAGAAACGGGTAGGATGCAACGCGCACTCTTAAGAGGAATGGTGGTATCCAATGGCAGTTCGTCTTGATGGGCAGGTAGCCCTCGTCACTGGCGCTGGCCGCGGTCTTGGCCGCGCCTACGCCCTCGACCTTGCAAAGCATGGCGCGAAGGTCATCGTCAACGACTTCGGCGGCAGCGTTTCCGGCGAAGGCAGCGATGACACCCCGGCCCAGCAGGTCGTCAACGAAATCAAAGCCGCAGGCGGCGACGCGGTCGCCAACGCCGGCGACGTCGGCAGCTACGAAGACTGCTTCAACATGGTCAAGCAGGCGATCGATACCTACGGCCGCCTCGACGCCATCGTCGCCAACGCCGGCATCCTTCGCGACGTCACCATCCACAACATGTCCGAGCAGGACTGGGATCTCGTTGTCCGTGTCCACCTCAAGCAGTGCTACAACCTGCTTCGCCACGCCTGGCCCGTATTCCGCCAGCAGGCCTACGGTCGCGTTGTCATGGCAACCTCCACCTCTGGCCTCATTGGCAACTTCGGCCAGGCAAACTATGGCGCTGCCAAGTCCGCCATGTATGGCCTTATGAACGTCGCCAAGCTCGAAGGCGAAAAGTACAACGTCATGGTCAACCTCATCTCGCCCGGCGCGGCCACCCGCATGACCAACAACCTCCCCGGTCAGACGAACACCGACCAGGCTGAGCGCGATGTTGTCATGGCCCCAGATCACGTTGCCCCGGCGGTGACCTACATGTGCTCCCCGCAGTGCCAGGAATCCGGCGTCGCGATCGAAGCCAGCGGTGGTCGCTATGGCCGCATCGCCTTCGTCCGCAACGATGGCGTGAGCTACGACCCCCACGGCTTCAAGGATGCGGATTGGTTCGAGGCCAACTGGTCGAAGATCACCGATATCACGAACGCCAAGGCCCCGTGGTCGTTCCGCGAAACCCGCGACGAGCACTACGCCCCCAAGAAAGCCTGACCTTCGGCTTCTCCGAAACACTGATCGCCCGCTGTTCAACCCGGATTCGCCCGGCGAGACAGCGGGCGATTTCGCGTCTAGTGCTGGGCGCCCCTCAACCGTCGCATGGCCGGTCGCGCCGCGTAGAACCCGCATAACCCATGCACCCCACCGCCCGGTGGCGTTGACGACGAACACATGAAGAGCCGCGGATTCGGCGTCGAGTATGGGTCGCGGCGCGCCATGGGTCGTGCAATCAACTGTCTCAAGTCCTGGATTCCCCCGTTGATATCGCCGCCCACGTAGTTCGCGTTGTACTGCTCCATCTCCGTCGCATTCCGTGTCGCCGTCGCCAGCACAATGTCCCGGAACCCCGGCGCAAACCGCTCGATCTGCGCCGTGATCGGTTCTGACATGTCCTCCGTTGATCCATGCGGTACATGGCAATATGCCCACGCCGTGTGCTTCCCCGCCGGCGCCCGCGAATCGTCGAAGAGGCTGGGCTGCGCCACCAGGACAAACGGCCGCTCCGTTATCCGTCCCGCCGCCGCCTCCCGCTCGGAAAACGAGATCTCCCCGAGCGTCCCGCCCACGTGCACGGTGCCTGCCGCTCTGCAGGCCTCGGCCGTCCACGGGATCGCTTCCCTCAGTGCGAAGTCCACCTTGAACACGCCCATCCCGTACCGGTACCGGCCGAGCGCGGCACGATATTTCGCTGGCAGCGCCGCCCCTGCTATCTCCGCCACCTGGCGTGGCGTCAGGTCGAACAGCACCACCCGCGCTGGCGGAATGTCGGCCATGCTCCGCACTTCCCGATTCGTCTCGACGCTCCCTCCCAGCGCCTCGAGGTGGGCCACCAGCCCGCCCACGAGCTTTTGGCTCCCGCCCCGCACGAACGGCCAACCCACTCGCTGCGCCGTCATCCCGAGGACGAGCCCGGCCGCCGCTGATCCCTTCGTCTCGAGTGGCAACATCGAATGCGCCGCCAGCCCCGCAAACGCCGCTCTTCCCCGCTCGGTAGCAAACCGCGCCTTCGCAAGTCCTTCAGCCGACCGGACCGCTCCCAGTCCGAAGCGCCCCATCGCCAACGGATGCCGCGGAATCCGCAGCGGCCCCAACGCCCCGTCGATCAGCTGCTCGAAGGATCGGCCGAGCGGGCCGTAGAGCGTCCGCCACATGCCTGTATCGCTCCCCAGTCCCAGCGCCGTCCGACTGGCAGACCGGGACAGTGCCACGGCCTCGCCATCATCGAACGGATGGGCCACAGCGAATTCCGGCTGCACGAACTCCACCCCATAGTCATGCAGCGGAAGGTCCCGGAACGCTGCGCCTGCAATCGCAAGCGGCATGGCAGTCGCGCACACGTCATGAACGAAGCGTGGCAGCGTCAGCGCCGCCGATCGGCAGCCCCCTCCCGCGGTCGCCTTCGCCTCCAACACAAGCACTGAGAACCCTGCCCGCGCTATCTGGATCGCGGCTGAGAGCCCGTTCGGCCCCGACCCCACAACTATGGCATCAACGCTGGCCGACACCCTGCTCCAACCGACTGCCTACTGCTGGTCGCCGATGAGCTTTCGCAGCGCCTCGCCCGGCGGCCCGAACTCATCCCTGAAGTTTCGGTAGAACAGAACCGCCAGCACGCCAACCGAAAGCAGCACGAGGCCCCCCGTCACCGCCACCGCCTCCCAGCTCTTCCCAAACGAGTCCCCGAAGCCGACCACGACGGTCGTCGGGATGATCGACCCGACAAACACGAGGGTCACGAAGAGGCGGAACGACATGCTCGTCAGCCCTGCCGCATACGCTGCAAAGTCGAACGAAACCGGCATGATGCGCCACCAGAACACGAGCTGCGGCCCCATCCGCGCTGCCAGCCGGTCCACGTGCGCCGCACCCTCCTCGCCGATGAGCCTCGGGATGAGCCGCCGCCCAAACTTCCGCGACAGCCAGAAGATAATGATCGAGCCGATCAGCTGCCCGATGACGGCGTAGACCACGCCCAGGAAAGTCCCCCACGCGATCCCGGCAGCGATCATGAACGGCGGATTCGGGATCGGCGCGATCACCATCGCGACCGCCAGGATTGTGATCAGCAGGATCGGTCCCCAGAATCCGAGGTCGCGAATCCATTCCCGGATGTCCGCCACATCCAGGTCGCCAGTCAGGAACTCGATAAGGATGAGCACGGTCGCGCCCAGCAGCGCCAATGCGCTGATCGCACGGCGCCGAATGCGCGGGTTCGCCAGCAACGGTGTGGGCCGCCCGTCCCTGGACTGGGGCGCCGCTGCAGGCGTGGGCCGCAACAGGTCCCCAAGCTCGCCCCACACGAAGTACGCCGAGATGACCCCGAGTCCCCCCGCCACGGCCTTGGAATGCGCGAACATCGCCACCGCCGCAGCGACCCCGATACCTACCGCTACAGCCAGCACCAGGATGAGCTTCTCGCGCATGTCTAACCATGCTACAGCCGCCGTCCTTCCAGACGATGACCGCCGCTAGTCCGGGCTGACGTTCTCCAGCCGGTTCGCAGCGCTTAGCAGCGACTTTAGCGATGCGGCCACGATGCTCTCGTCGATGCCCACGCCCCAGCGGATCCCATCCGGGCCGCGCGCTTCGACATACGCGACCGCCTGGGCGTCCGCGCCCGCGCTCACCGAATGCTCGGAGTAATCCAGCACCTCGATGAGCAGCCCGAGATCTGACTTCAGCGCGTGCACAAACGCCGCAATCGGGCCATTGCCTTCGCCCGACACCTTCCTCTCAACCCCGTCAACGCGCAGCGTTGCCTCGATCTTCGTTACCCGCCGGGACGTCGTCATCTCATGGGACACAAGCTGATAGCGGGCGTCCTCCGGCAAGTACGCCTCTTGGAACGCACCCCAGATCGCTGCTGGAGTGACTTCCGTGCCGGAAACCTCGCTTAGTCCCTGGATCGTCTTCGAAAACTCGATCTGCAGCCGCCTCGGAAGGTCGAGGCCGTGTTCAGCCTGGAGGATGTAAGCCACACCGCCTTTCCCCGACTGGCTGTTGACCCGGATCACCGCTTCGTAGCTCCGGCCCACGTGCTTCGGGTCGATCGGCAGATAGGGCACCTCCCACACCTGGTACTCCTCCCCCAGTGCCGCGAATCCCTTCTTGATGGCGTCCTGGTGCGAGCCAGAAAACGCTGTGTATACGAGGTCCCCGGCATACGGGTGCCGCGGATGCACCGGTAGCCGGTTGCAGTACTCCGCAATCCGCCGCAGCCCGTCGATGTCGCTGATGTCCAGTTCAGGGTCCACACCCTGGCTGAATAGGTTCAGCGCCAGTGTGATCAAATCCACGTTCCCGGTTCGTTCGCCGTTCCCGAATAGCGTGCCTTCTACGCGGTCAGCCCCGGCCATGACGCCAAGTTCCGCCGCCGCCACGCCAGTCCCCCGGTCGTTGTGCGGATGCAGCGAAAGCAGCACCGAATCCCGGTTCGGCAGGTGGTGCAAGAACCACTCGATCGTGTCCGCGTAGATGTTCGGCGTGTACATCTCCACTGTTGCCGGGAGGTTCATGATCAGTGGCTTCTCTGGCGTCGGTTCGATGATCTTCGACACCGCGTCGCACACTTCTAGCGCGTACTCCACCTCGGTGCCTGTGTAGCTCTCGGGCGAGTATTCGTACCGGACGTCCGTCCCCTGCAGCATCTCTCGTTCCAACCGCTTGCAGAGCGTCGCTGCGTCGGTCGCGATCTTCATGATCCCGTCCTTCTCCAGCCCGAACACCACCCGCCGTTGCAGGACCGACGTCGAGTTGTAGAAATGGACGATCGCCTGCTTCGCGCCCATCAGCGACTCATACGTCCGCTCGATTAGCTCTGGCCGGCACTGCGTCAGCACCTGGATCGTCACGTCCTCCGGGATCAGGTCGCCCTCGATCAGCTGCCGCACAAAGTCGAAGTCCGGCTGTGACGCCGATGGGAATCCAACCTCGATCTCTTTGAAGCCCATCAACACCAGCGCTTCGAACATTCGCAGCTTGCGAACGGGGTCCATCGGGTCGATCAGCGCCTGGTTACCGTCCCGCAGGTCGACGGAACACCACAGCGGTGCCTTCTCGATCTGCCGGTTCGGCCATTCCCGCACCGGCAGCCGGAGCGGAAGCGGCCTGAACGGCACGTACTTGTGAAACGGCATCCTCTGCGGCTGGACGGGTGCTGGTGGCATTGCGCGGTTCCTTTCGTTCCTGTGGTTCCTCTTCGGCCACATTCCTTCGGACCAACAAAAAACCCCCTGGCGGTCTTGTTCCAGGAGGTTTCAGCGCGAGCGCATAGCAGGCTCGCGCTCAGGTAAGAAGCAGAATGCCGGAGAAAACTGTGCAGGTCACCAATCGAGAATACGGGATTCTCGTGGCGCGTCAAGTCACAATTGCCGCCGTCCACCACGCTCGCGAACGGTTGAGCCCGTCACCCCCTGCCTCTAGCCTAATCGCCGCGCGGCATCCGCAAGCGCCGTACGTGGAGGCATCGTGGACATCTTTCGCACACCCGACGAGTGCTTCAGCGCGCTTCCGGACTTCCCGTTTCGGCCCCACTACCTCGACGTGCCCGCCGACGGCGCCACGTTGCGATTGCACTACGTGGATGAGGGGCAGGGTACGCCCGGAACCGTCCTCATGGCCCACGGCATGCCGACCTCGTCGTTCCTCTATCGACGCATGATCCCGCCGCTCGTCGCCGCCGGCTTCCGTTGCGTCGCCCCCGACTTCATCGGCTTCGGCAAAAGCGACAAGGTCACGGCTGATGACTGGTACACCATCGGCCGTCACTCACAGATCGTCGGCGACTTCATCCGCGAACTGGACCTCACCCGGCTCACCCTCGTGTGCCAGGATTGGGGCGGCCCAATTGGCCTTCACCAGGCGGCTGAGATGCCCGAACGCTTCGATCGGCTCACGATCATGAACACCTGGCTGCACCACGACGGTTATGAATACTCGCCCGCCATCCGCCGGTGGCAGTCGCTCTGGCAGCCGGGTGGCGCCATGGCCGAGCTCAATGGCTGCGGCCTCGTCATGCAGAACTTCGTCTCCAGGTTTCCTCACGGCCTCGCGAAGCAGCTATCCCCGGAAGAAGCGTTCGCCGCCTATGAAGCACCGTTCCCCGAGGCGAAGGCCAAGGCCGGCCCCCGCCGCTTCCCGCTCTCCATCCCCATCGACGGCCAGAACCCGGAAGTCGCCGCCCAGGGCCAGCGTGACTGGGATGCCCTTCGTTCCTGGTCGAAGCCGGTGCACTTCATCTGGGGCACTGCTGACCTCGTCTTCACCGAAGCCTGGGGACGCGAATGGGGATCTCTCGTCCCCGGCTCCACATTTGACCCGCTAAACGCAGGCCATTTCCTCCAGGAAACGCACGGCGACGAGATCGCCACGCTGCTCCTCCAGCGAATCGGAGAAGAGTAGCCCTCCATCCGCCATCCGCCAGCACAGAAGACAAGACGGCCACGAGCCGGGAGATACGCCATGGAACTTCAGGACTTCGTCGATTCCCTTCGCAACCGCATCCGCGCCATGAATACCCTCTGGGATCGAGCGGTCAGTGACCTCACCCTCGATCAGATGAACCACCACGAGCGCGCCGGTGTCCTCCCGATGGCCTTCAGCTTCCTGCATTACATCCGTGCCCAGGACCAGTCGATCAGCGGGCCATTCCTCCGCGAGACGCCGCTCTGGGTCAGTGGTGGCTGGGCTGCGAAGGTTGGCGTCTCCGTCGATTCCTTCGGCCGCGAAGAGACTGTCGAAGAGATGGAGCACCTCACCGTCGCCAACCTTGATGCCTGGAAGGAGTACCAGTCTGCCGTCATCAGCCGTACCGCTGCCGTGCTTGCAACCGTCGACGCCGGTGTCCTCGGCGAAGTCCTCATGCCAAAGCTCCCGCCCAACATGCAGAACATCTTTTGCGGCATCGTCATCGGCCTCGACGCCCCCCTCCGAAAACTCGAAGTCCTCGAGTGTTTCATCTACCAGCATGGCCTCCGCCATATGGGTGAAATCGAGCACGGCCGCGCCCTCGTCGGCCTCCAGGGCATGACCAGTTAACACCCGCCGGTCCGCGCGGCACCGTACGATGACCCCACAAACACAACGGAGCTTCAAATGACCGCACCCTCAGCGATGGCCGCCTTCCTTGCGAAATACACGGATCGCCTCCTCAAGACCACGGCCCGCGCGATCGAGGATCTCAGCCTCGAAGAAATTCATTTCCGTGCCCACGCCGAAATGAATTCGATCGGCTTCGAGGCATGGCACATCGCTCGGACGGCCGACAACCTCGTCCACTTTGCCTTCGAACGGCAGCAGCCCGTCTGGCTTCAACAGGGCCTTGATAAAGCCTGGAACCTGCCCAAGGCCGACCAGGGCACCGGCATGGAGGGCGCAACCGCTCACGAGCTCCGCTTCCCCGAAGCCACGCTCCTCGCCCAGTACGCTCGCGACGTCGCCACCGCCATCGTCCCGCGGATCGAGGCCATGGCCGACGAATACCTCGCCGCGCTCACCACCATTCGTCCGCAAGGCGAAATGGCCCGTCTCGACATCATCGCCCAGGTCGTCGTCATTCACGGCAACAACCACCTCGGCCAGATCAACCTCTCCCGCACCCTCCAGGGCAAATCCGGCCTCGGCTTCTAGCTGGGCACACGCGCCTCATGAACATCGCCCTGCAACTCGCCTGGGACCCGGCCCATCTCGACACGTTCCTTGCGACGGCGCGCGCCGCCGACGAAGCAGGAGTCCATTCCCTCTGGGTAAACGAAGGCTTCGGCCACGACGCCTTTTCTGGGCTCGCCCTGCTTGCGCGGGAAACGCAGCGCGTCAGGCTCGGCACTTCGATCGTGAACATCTATTCGCGCACTCCCGGTGCTCTTGCCCAGCACTTCGCCACGATCGACGAACTCAGCGGCGGCCGCGTCATCATCGGCCTCGGCGCCAGCGCCCGCGGGGTCGTGGAGCGTTTCCACGGCCTGCCCTTCGCCGCCCCGCTCGCCCGCCTCGACGAAACCGTCGCCCTCATGCGCTCCTACTGGAAGCGGGAACCGTTCAGCCACGACGGCGAGCTGTTCCAGGTCGACCGTGCCCTCCCAGTGGGTGCCCGGCCCGTCCAGCCCTCCCCTCCGATCTGGCTCGCGACGATGGCCCCTGCCAGCGTTCGCCTCACGGGCAGCATCGCTGACGGCTGGCTCCCCGCGTGGATTCCCATGTCTCGCATCGGCGACAACATCCATCAACTCCGAGGTTGGGCGGCCGAAGCCGGGCGTGGACCGTCTGCTGTGTCGGTCCGTTCACCCGGCACGACCACCGTCGTCTCGAGCCCCGCCGAGGCAGTCACAGTCCGCCGGTCGCAGCGTGAAGCCCTTGCCTTCTTCATCGCCCGCAACGGCGACTTCTACTACCGCCAGTTCCTTCGACAGGGCCTCGCCGCTGAAGCGGCCCTGATTCGCGATGCCTGGTCCCGCGGCGGTCGGGACGAAGCCGTCTCCGCCATGCCCCCCGGCCTCGAATCCAACTTCGGATTTGCCGGCGCGCTAGATTCATGCCGTGCCCACCTCGCAGCACAGGCTGCCCTCGGCGTCGATGTTCACATGGTGACCCTCGCGCCCGGTGTCCGCTCCGGCGCCGCGGCAATCCTCGCCAAGCTTGCCCAGGCGCCTGATTAGCGCCTCGGCCTGGTTGAATCGCGGACTCTCAGGTAAAGATTCGCTGTTCTTACGACCTTCGGCGACTCTTCCGGCCCCCGTAGAGCGATGTGCCTGCTGAATCCACATGGAGGATGCAGTTGAACCGCATTGCATCGATGGCCACAGGCCTCCTCACCGCCGGCATCTGCGCCGGCATCGTTGGCGCCGCTGCCGCAGCACAGGGTGTCTTCCCCGGCAGCGACAGTTCCGCCGCCACAGAGGCGGAGGCGACGGCCGCCGCTCAGCCCACGGAAGCCGCCACATGGGCCGCGGCCGCCACAACAGCCCCTGAAGCGACCGCGACACAGCAGGTCGTCTATGTCGATCGTCCTGCCACGATCATCCGCCAGCAGGTCGTGGTCCCGGCGGCAGCGGCGCCGGTCACGCAGGTTCCGGCCGTCCAGGCGGTAACGACCGAGCCCTCCCCGACATCGAGCGCGTCGACCACCGCAACGCCAACGCCGGCGTCGGCGTCAACATCCACGTCGTCGCCCGCTCCCGCCGTGTCGCCGCCGCCGCAGTCCTTCGATTCACCCCCCATCTCAGCGCAGCCGGCCGTGTCAACGCCGCAGCCTCCTGCTGCCCCGCCGCCAGCTGTGCCAGCCCAGCCCACTGTTTCTCATGGTGATGACGATGGCGACGACCACGGCTCTCACGACGACGAGCATGAATACGAGACCCCCGAACCGCCCGAAACGCCCGAGCCCCACGATGATCACGGCGATGACGACGACTAGCCGGGGAGGCTGAACCAGATGGCGCCAAAGAAAAGCAACAACGGTCCCAGGTTTTTCATGACCAAAGTGGTCACCGTCTCCGCCGGAGTCATGAGTTTCGTCCTCGTTTGGGGCGTCATCGTGGCCTCGGCGGGCCAGGTCACCCCGTCCGGCGAAGAATGGACCCCTGCCGACGACGCGAACGAAGAACCAGCGGTCCTCGAGCAGGATGGGTATCGCTGGGATGCAGCCGCTGGTCAATGGGTCCTGATCGCTGATGAGGCGGCCGTCGATCCTGCGCTGCCCGCAGCGCAACCCCAGGTGGTCGTAGTCGAACGGCAACCGGTCTATTACTACGTGGAGACGATCCGAGAGGTTCCGGCCGCGGCACCCGCCAACCCGTCGCAGCCATCGACGCCCTCGGCGTCGCCGTCCGGCAAGGCGCCTCCAACCGCCGCCCCGCCTGCCCCCTCGCCAGACTCGCCCTCCGGCGATTCCTCTCCAGCACAGGCGCCACCGGCAGGCGATGCTCCGGTCCCCGTCCCTGCGGTGGCTCCTGCGCCCGTCGCGCCGGCCCCAGCCCCAGCACCAGCCCCAGCACCAGCCCCAGCACCGGCCCCAGCCCCAGCCCCGGCCCCAGCACCAGCACCGGCCCTTCCGCCCCCTGCCCCGGCACCAGCCCCGCCGCCGCCACCACCACCTCCTCCACCTCCTCCACCTCCTCCGCCAGCCCCGGCGAAGCAAGGGAAGGGTTCGTGAGCCGCAGCGCCTGGTTCCTGCTATTCGGGGCCACGACCCTCGTCGGATTGACCGGCGGAGCCCTTTACGGAGCAGGCGCCATGTCGCGCCTGCTCCCGGCCGACGGCGGTCACGGCGCCTGGTACGCCTCACGTGCCGCTGGCGTCGCCAGCTACCTGTTCATTTGGCTTGGGCTGGTAGGCGGGCTCCTCATGTCCTCCGCGTGGTTCGATGGCTTCGTCGGTCGCGCTCGCCTACTCGCCATCCACCAGGTCGCTTCGATGACCGGCATCGCGCTCGGCTCCGCCCACGGACTCGTGCTCATTCCCGATGGCTGGACTCAGTTCGGGCTCTTCGATGTCCTTGTGCCGTTCGGCTCCTATTACGACCGCAGCGTCACGGCCATCGGACAGCTCGCCCTCTACCTCGGGGTGCTCGTTTCTGCCTCGTTTTGGGTCCGGTCGGCCATCGGAACCAGGGCTTGGAGGCTCATCCATTACACGTCGTTCGTCGTGTACGGTGGTGCTCTGTGGCACGGCCTTCAAATGGGCACCGATTCCTCGAGTGTTTGGCTGCTCTCTGTCTATTTCCTCACCAGCGCCTTCGTCATGGTCGCGCTGACCGTCAGGATCACCTTTGTTCGGCAGGCAACACGCCGGGCCAGTCCAGCAGGACAACGTCCCATGCCGGCTGATCCACTCGCCGCCGGGCGAGCGGGGGTTCGCCAGCCGTGAGCGACGCGGCGAGCCTGGCGAACGTGTTGGCAGAAGTTCTTGAGGGCCGCCTGGATCCAGGCCCCCATCGAGACGACGTGGCCGACCTTGCCCGGCTCGCCCGGCGGTGTGCAGCGCTCCGCCCTGCCCCACCTGATGCGGCCGCCACCGGCCGCATGCTCGCTCGCTTCGAGGATCGCGACGCCCGTCACGCCGGGACGTTTGCCTGGCTTGCTGGCTGGAACGGTTCGGGTCCGGTTCCTCGCCCACTCTGGGAGCGGATCGCCGCCGGCGTTGCCATCATCAGTCTCGCCGGTAGCGGAGCTTCCTATGCGGCCGGCTCTTCTCCGGCCGCCGTTGCTTCCGAGGCGGTCATGCTCGCTCGCAGCATCGTTGCCAACCTCAACCCGTCGTCCGGGGACGCGGGATCCGGGAGCCAGGGGCCGTCCGGCAGCCCTCCCGCCGGTTCGAGCCCGGGCGCGGCTGGGCCGTCGCCCTCGCCATCCCAGGGTTTGGGCATCACGCAACCAATCCCCTCGCAGACTCCCGTTCCTGGCGCTTCCGCCACCGGGACGGCTACTGCTTCCCCTGCGAGTCCAGGTACTGCCGTCACCCCCGCGGGAACGCCGGCGGCGACGCCGGGTTCTCCCACTCCGGCAACGGCCGCCCCGGTGGGCTCCCAGCCCTCCTCGCCGCCAGGTTTGACCCCGGTCACCACGCCCAGTCCCACGCCCTCCTCGGTCGCGCCGCCCCCCGTGGCAGCTACTCCAACGCCCGTCCAGCCATCACCCTCGCCCACCGTCGGCCCGTCACCTTCGTCGACGCCCTCGCCGTCGTCCACGGCAACGCCGCGCGGAGACGATGACGGCGACTCGGAGCCTGATGAGACGCCCGAACCAACGGAGACACCGGAGCCGCCTGAGACGCCGGAGCCACCCGAAACGCCCGGGACCGAGGACCGCAGTTGAGTACCGCCAGCCGGGAGTTGGCTCCTCTGCCGGCTGTGCCCCTGCGCTTCGGCATGTTCCTTGCGGCAATGGAGTCGAGCTACGGGCCCCCGGACCTCGGGTCCGGCCCGGGCCGCGGCTCCCGCATCGAAAGCCTCCAGAAGCGCGACCCCTGGGCGTGGAAAGAGCTCTTCCTCTCGGAAATGCCGGCTATCTACCGGTACGTCGCCAGCCGCGTCCCTGCCGGACCAGAGGCCGAAGACCTCACCAGCGAGGTCTTCGAGGCTGCCTGGGCGAATGCCGGTCGCCTTCGCGACCATGGTGCGCCTCCGCGCGCGTGGCTGTTCGGGATAGCCAGGAACGTCGTCAATGACCACCGCCGCCGTTGGTTCCGCCGCCCGCCTGCATTCGCCCTTACCGATAACATTCCTGGGGCGGCCGCACCTGGCGGCGACGACCACGTCCTCGCCGACGCCATATCGAGGCTGCCCGCCGGCCAGGCCGAGGTTATCAACCTCCGTTTCGTCCAGGGTCTCTCCTTGCAGGAGGCCGCGGATGCCCTCGGAAGTACCATCGACGCCGTGAAAGGCCGGCAGGCCCGCGCGCTGCTCGCCCTCCGTCAGGCCCTCTCCTGATATCTCTGGCCGCATCGCCGGCCTCCGGCCCCGTTCGGGCGTACACATCCCGGAACCCTGTACGGTAGACAGACAGTTGTACGCCGCCGTATCACGGTCAGGATCTTGGAAAGTGACGCCGTGGACCAACACATGAGTCAGAACCCTGGCTGCGTCGTTCTTGTCGGCGCCGGCCCCGGTGACCCCGGCCTCCTCACGCTCTCCGGCGCCCGCGCCATCGCCGAGGCAGACGCCATCGTGTACGACGCGCTGGCGCCCGCGGCCACGTTGCGCCACTCCCGTCCCGGCGTCGAACTTCACTACGCCGGCAAGCGGTCCGGTTCCCACACGCTTAAGCAGGACGAGATCAACGCGCTCATCGTTGCGCTCGCCACCGACG
Organism: Dehalococcoidia bacterium; assembly: GCA_050248655.1. Classification (GTDB taxonomy): domain Bacteria; phylum Chloroflexota; class Dehalococcoidia; order Tepidiformales; family Tepidiformaceae; genus JAGQHB01. The sequence continues at coordinate 1,439,332 of JBFWRY010000001.1, read as the reverse complement.
GCAAGCGCGTCGTTCGCCTCAAAGGCGGCGATCCGTTCGTCTTCGGGCGTGGCTCAGAAGAGGCGCTTGCCTGCCGCGCTGCCGGCATTCCGTTCTCCGTGGTTCCCGGCGTCTCGTCGGCGCTTGCCGCCCCTGCCTACGCAGGAATACCAATCACCCATCGCAACCTCGCGGGAAATTTTCTCGTGCTGGCGGGCCATGAAGCGGACGAATCGGCCTCCACTAACTGGGCCTTCGCTGCCCAGGCAGACACACTGGTTATCCTCATGGGAGCCTCTTCGTTGGCCGGGAACATGGCGAGCCTCGCCGCTGCCGGAAAGCCGCTCGATACGCCCGTCGCGTGCGTCCGCTGGGGTACCCGCGCCGACCAGCAGGTCGTCACCGGCTCAATTGAGACAATCGCCGCCGCCGTCTCGCGGACCGGACTGGGAGCCCCAGTGGCTGTCGTCGTCGGGCCAGTCGCAGCACTGGCAGACAAGCTCGCCTGGTTCGAAGCCGGCCCCCTGGCCGGCCACCGGGTCGCCGTCACGCGCGCCCGTTCCGCCCCCAGCGAACTGGCGCGCAAGCTCGAAGAGCACGGCGCACTTGTCATCGAGGCGCCGGTCATCAGCATTCGGCCGCCCGCAAAGACCGATGAAATGGTCGCCGCGCTTCTCGCCGGCTCCGATTGGACTATCTTCACCAGCCACAACGCCGTCCACGCGGTCATTGATTGCCTCCGGGACCACGGCAGCGACGTTCGAGCACTTGCCGGTACGAAGCTGGCCGCGATCGGCTCGGCAACGGCCGCTGCGTTGAGTGCCATGGGGCTCAGGCCGGATTTCACCCCCTCGACTGCCACGGCAGAGTCGCTCGCCAGTGAGCTCCCCATCAGTCATGGCGAGTCCGTCACGCTTCCACTCTCGTCACTCGCGTCCAGAGATCTTGAGCTCGCGCTCACCGCCCGTGGCGCTATCACGCGCCGCGTCACGGCCTATCAAAACGTCCCCGAACCACTTACCGGTCAGCAACTCCGCGATGTCCTCGAATCGAGCGTGGTCACGTTCACCAGTGCCTCCACCGCCGTGAACCTCCGCGCGGCGCTTGGCGACCTCGACCTCGACCCCGGCGTGAAGCTCGTCAGTATCGGTCCCCGCACGTCAGAATCCGTCCAACGGGCCTTTGGCCGCGTTGATCGCGAAGCTCGCACCCCAGCTATCGAGGCACTCGTCGAAGCCGTCCTGGAGGTGGTCCGGTGACCATCCTCATCGAACTCCTCCCGTCCGCCGGCCCGGTCCTCATCGTCGGCGCCGGACGTGTCGCCCTCCGGAGGGCCACGCAGTTCGTGGCCGCCGGTTTCGCGGTGGAGGTGGTCGCTCCCACCCTGGATCCCGGCTTCGCCAACCTGCCTGCCGCCGTCGTCACACAGCGCGAGTTCCAGGATCAGGACATTCCCGGCCGTGCCGTCGTCTGTGCCTGCACCGATGTCCGGGAAGTGAATGCCCGTGTGGGCGAGCTCGCGAGACAACTCGGCATCCCGGCCGTCGTCGCCGACCGCCACGAGGAAAGCACCTTCTTCATGCCGGCGATGCATCGTGACGGATCGCTCGTCGTCGGCGTCGGTACTGGCGGAGCCTCTCCCCTCCTCGCCGCCGAAGTCCGCGACCGCCTGGCCGCCTGCCTCGGAGATGGCTGGGCCCTGCGCGTGGAGGAATCCCGCCAGGCCCGCCAGCAGACGCTCGGCAGAGGCGAAAGGCCGTGACCGCAGGTGTGCTTCTCGTCGCACACGGGTCGCACCTTCACGCAGGCTCGAGCGCGCCGGCCCATGCACACGCCCGCCGGCTTCGTCAGCAGCTGCCGTCCGATATTGAGGTCCGTACCGCATTCTGGAAGGAAGAACCCGCGCTCAGCCGCGCTCTTGAATCGTTCTCGCCCGCAGTCACTGACGTGACCGTCGTGCCCCTGTTCATCGCCGGAGGCTATTTCACCCGACACGTCATCCCGCGCGAGATGCGGCTGTCCGGTCGCCTCACGAACTTCGATGGCCGGCTCATTCGCTACGTGCAGCCAATCGGCGGCCATCCTTCCCTCGCCCGGGCAATCGTTCAGCGCGCCATGGAGGCCGGCGCTACCGGCAATGAAGCGCTCGTCGTTCTTGGCCATGGCACGCCGCGAGACCCCAACTCCTCCGCCCACACGCGTCTCCAGGCGGAACACGTGCGCCATCTCGGTGCGTTCCCTGAAGTCACCGCTGCCTTCATCGACCAGGATCCGAACATGCGCGACATCTTCACGCTGGTGAAGGCGAAGGACATCTTCATGGTGCCCCTCTTCATCGCTGATGGCTGGCACGTCGGCGAGACAATCCCGGACGACCTCCGTCTCGACGGTGCGGCCACGGTGCGTGAGGGCCGCTCGCTCCGGTTCGCGAAGGCCGTCGGCACCCATCCCGCGGTCACGGAAGTCATCCTCGAACTCTTCGCCGAAGCCGCGCAGTGGTGACTTCGCCCTCGGAACGCTCGACCACGGTTGCTAGAATCCGCCCGCCAGCGTGGCCACTGCTTCCCCGTGGAACTCCACAGGGCCGTCGATTGCCCGCTGCGCTCGGAGTCCCGAAGTGTCCGTCGAAATGCCGCTTGCCCCCTATCGCGTCCTCGAAATCGGTAGCGGCGCAGCTGCCTTCTGTGGCCGCGTCCTCTCCGCCGTCGGTGCCTCCGTCTTCAAACTCGAATCGCCGGAGGGCGATCCGATGCGCGCGCACGCCCCGCTCGACGGCGGCATCGGCATCTCATACCTCTGGTTCAACTCGGGCAAGCGCGGAGTCATGGCCGACATGTCGGATCCCGGCCAATCGCAACGGGTTCGCGCCTCGCTCGCATCTTTCGATGTTCTCATAGACGGCAATCAACCCGGCTGGCTTGCAAGGAATGGGCTCGATCCGGACGAACTCCGGGCCGAATTCCCGCACATCGTCATCACTTCCGTCAGCCATTTCGGCCAACAGGGCCCCTACCGTGACTGGCAGGGATCGGGGCTCGTCGATTTCGCGCTCGCTGGCGCCCTCCTGCGTGCTGGTCTCCCGGATCGTGCGCCGACCGCTCCGCCCTATCGGCTCCCGCTGGCACTTGGGGGCATCAGCGCTGCAGCGGCCACCGTCGCCGCCCTCTGGGAGCGCGGCCGCTCTGGCCAGGGAGACTGGCTCGATTGCAGCGTCACTGAAGCGATCCAGGCCCAGGCGGATTGGTCGACCGTCACCTGCTCCGCCACCGGCACGATGGCCCGGAGGGCCGGCGCCGGGCCGCTCTTTCGCCTCTTCCCAGCCGTCGACGGCTGGGTTCGGGTTATCAGTCTCTCGATCAAGCAATGGGAGGCGACCAGGGCCTGGCTCGGCAATCCGCCGGAATTGGCGGGGCCGGAGTGGAACAATCCCCTCTTTCGCGCCGCCAACATTGGCCCGCAGGACATCGCCTTCAACAGGGCCTTCGAAGGCCGGACCAAGCGCGAGCTCTTCGAGGATGGCCAGGCCCACGGTGTCGGCATCGTCCCCGTCTACGATCCTTCGGAAGCGATGGCCGACCCGCACTTTCGTGACCGCGGCACATTCGTTTCGATTCCCACGCCCGGACCATCTCCATCCCTGGCGCCAGGCGCCTTCGTCCGCATGGCTGGCGCACGCCCTGGACCACCCGGGCCCGCCCCGGTCCAGCTCGACGCTCTCGATGTGCTGGCTGCACCGCCTGTCCAGGCACATCCAGTCGCCGTGGAGGGTCTGCCGCTCAGCGGAATCCGGGTGATCGAAGTCGGCACCGGCGCCGTCGCTCCCGAGATCGCTCGCCTCCTGGGCACCCTCGGCGCCGATGTCATCAAGCTGGAATCGTCAGCCCAGGTCGACTTCATGCGCCTCCAGGGTCCAAATGTCGAATCGAGTCCCGGTTGGGCCTCTTCAAACCGCAACAAACGCAGTATCCGCATCAACCTCAAGGACCCCGTCGGTCGAGTCCTCGGGCGACAGCTCGCACGCGTTACTGATGTCATCGTCGAAAACAACACCGCCGGCGTCATGGATCGCCTCGGACTCGGCTATGACGATGTTGCCCGCGACAACCCCACGATCGTCTACCTCAGCAGCCAGGCGTTTGGCGCCTCCGGTCCCAACGCCTCCTACGGAGGCTTCGGGCCGACCAACCAGGCGGTCTCCGGCACTACCTTCCTCTGGAACCACCCGGGCCTCGACAAGCCCGAGGGCGTCTCCGCCATTCATCCGGACCACATCCTCGGACGCATGGGGGCACTGGCGGTCATCGCGGCGCTCGACGAACGCCGCCGCAGCGGGCTCGGCCAGCACATTGATCTCGGCCAGGCCGAGTTCGCCATGGCCTGCATCGGCGAAGCGTTCATCGAATCAAGCGCGCTCGAACAACCAGCACCGCCTCGCGGGAACGAATCCCCCTTTGCTGCCCCCCACGGTGTCTTCCCCTGCCTCGGCGACGACCAGTGGATCGCGATCACCGTTGAGACCGCGGATCACTGGTCGAGTCTCGTCGCCGCCGTGGGCGAACTCTCCTGGGCCGATCCGGCGCTCGCGTCCGCGGACGCCCGCATGAGTGCCCGCGACGTCATCGAAGCGCAGCTCGCCGCCTGGACATCCCAGTTCCCCGCCGTGCAGCTCATGCGGAACCTCCAACGCGCGGGCGTCCCAGCGGGCGTCGCCTACTCCGCAGTCCAGGTCCAGGCAGACGTCCACCTCAACGCCCGCGGCTATTTCGACACGGTCACCCACCCCGTCATGGGCACGCTCCGCATGGAAGGCGTGCCTTTTCGCGCGCAGAACCTGCGGCACGCTCCGCCAGTCCACGCTCCAATGCTTGGCCAGCACACAGCCGCCGTCCTCCAGGAGTGGCTGGGTCTCGACGATGCCGCGATCGCCCCGCTGCTTGATGGCCCAGCCCTCACCTGACCGCGCCTACGGGTTGCCCGGCCATCCTTGCCGGTGTACACCTTCGCCCGGCGGCCGTCGCCCAACAGTCGCGGTCGAAGGAGTCTTCGTCGATGTCGGAAACCCTTCTCCTTGAACGGCACGGCAGTGTCGCCGTCCTCACGCTCAACCGGCCCCAGCAGCGGAACGCGCTCAACACCGAATTGCGCGACGCGATCTCTGCTGCCTTTGACTCCCTCGCATCCGACGGCTCCGTCTCTGTCGCCGTGGTCACTGGCAACGGCCCGGTCTTCTGCGCGGGCTTCGACCTCAAGGAATTCGACAAGACGCCCATGCAGGAGGTCTTCGCCGGCGAATCCTCCCGCCGGTATCACGAGGCGCTGCGCACGTTTCCGAAGCCCCTCGTCGCCGCCGTCAACGGCTCCGCTATGGCGGGTGGCTTTGATATCGTGGCCTTCTGTGATCTTCGCGTCGCCAGCACAGCCGCAGCCTTCGGCCACCCCGAGATTCGTTTCGGCTCTGGTGTCATGTACGGCCCGCTTGCGGACCTCATCGGTGCTGCGCGCGCTAGCGAGATCGTCTTCCGTGGCGAACCGATCGACGCTCAAGAGGCCCTCCGCATCGGGCTGCTCACACGCGTGGTCCCGCCGGAAGAGCTGCTCCCCACCGCGCTCGCTGTTGCAAACGAGATCGCCCGGTCGCCCCTCAGCGCCTTGCAGTCGGTCAAGCAAGCCGTGATCGCCCGTCGCTCCTGAGATCGCCTTCCGGCATCACAGCTCCGCGAGTACATTGCCGCCATGACCCACGATCCCCTGAACACCCGGCTGTGCGCAGACTACGGCTGCGAGATTCCGATTGTCGCCTTCTCCCATACGAAGGATGTGGTCGTCGCCGTGACGAATGCCGGCGGCATCGGTGTCTTCGGCGCCCTTGCCCGGACGCCCGATGAACTCGATTCGGATATCCGCTGGATCAAGGAACGCGTCGGCTCCCGCCCCTACGGCGTCGACCTCGTCCTCCCTGCGTCGTTCGTCGAAGGCAACCGCGAAGACCTCGAAGCCATGATTCCCCAGGCCCATCGCGAATTCGTCGACAGGATGATGACCGAAAACAGCATCCCCCGGCCCCGCGAAGCCGAACGCCGCCAGCCCCTCGGTCCGGAGTTGCTCCGCAATTCTCGAGCCCAACTGGCGACGGTCTTCGAACACCGTGTGCCCATCCTCGCCTCTGCCCTCGGTAGCCCCGCGTTCATACTCGAAGAAGCCCACGCTCACGGCACCCGCGTCTGGGGCCTTGTCGGACTGCCTCGTCAGGCGCGCCGCCAGATCGAAGCCGGCGTCGATGTCGTCATCGCCCAGGGCTACGACGCTGGCGGCCATTCCAGCACCGTCGGCACGTTCACGCTCGTCCCTGAAGTCGTGCGGATGGCCGAGGGCACAGACACCCTCGTCCTCTGTGCAGGTGGCGTCTCGAACGGACGCCATCTCGCCGGTGCCCTGGCGATGGGTGCCGACGGCGTCTGGACCGGCACTATCTGGTTGGCCACCAACGAATCCTCCACCGAAATGTTCATGAAACAGCGGCTGATCGACGCCGGAGCCGAGGATGCGGTGCAAACGCGCGCCACCTCCGGAAAGCCCATGCGGCAGCTCCGCTCTAAATGGAGCGATGCCTGGGACCAGGCCGGCGCGCCTGCCCCGCTGCCCATGCCGCTTCAGAACATGCTTGTCTCAGACATCGAGACGGGCATCCGCGAAGCCCACATGGAAGACTGGATGTGGACTCCCGCGGGCCAGAGCGTCGTTGGCATTCGCGGCCTCAGGCCCGCCGCCGAGGTCGTCTACTCGATGGCGGAAGAAGCCCAGGACCAAATGGAACGCATCGCCGGTGCGCCCGTCTGAGGACGCCAGGCTGAACGTCCCCACCAACGCCTCATGGCGCCTGTGCGCTAAAATGGCCACCTATCGCGCTCAGCGCTCATGGCCGTTCGGACTGTCACGGGAGGGCATCCGGCCCTCCCTCGTTGGCGGCCAGGATGGCAAGGTCGCCACGGGTGCACGACCTCGCGAACACGTGAAGAGGATGGGTACGTTCAATGACTGCAACCGATACACTTGCCCGGCCCGAGCCGGCAGTAACCGAACACTTCGACGTCCTGATCGTCGGAGCCGGTATCTCTGGCGTCGGCGGCGCCTACCACCTCTCCACGCAGCGGCCTGGCACGACCTTCGTCGTCCTCGAAGGCCTCGATAGCTTCGGCGGTACCTGGTGGATGCATCGCTATCCCGGCATCCGCTCCGATAGCGACCTCCACACCTTTGGCTACCGCTTCAAGCCCTGGGTTGGCGCACCTATCGCCACAGCTGAAGAGATCCTCGCATACATGGGCGACGTTATCGAAGAGAACGACCTCGCCCGGCACATCCGCTACAACCACCGCATCGCCTCGGCCCGCTGGTCCAGCCAGGACAACCAGTGGACCATCGACGCCACCAACACGGCTACAGGCGAAGCGCAGCGCTTCACAGCCAACTTCCTCTGGATGTGCCAGGGCTATTACCGCCATTCCGAGGGCTACACCCCCGAATGGCCGGACATGGACAAGTTCGAAGGCCAGATTGTCCACCCGCAGACCTGGCCCGAAGACCTCGACTACAAGGGCAAGAACGTTCTCGTCATCGGTTCCGGCGCCACTACCGCGACCGTCGTCCCTGCAATCGCCGGCGACTGCGCGCACGTCACCGTCCTCCAGCGCTCGCCCACCTATTTCATTCCTGGCCGCAATCGCAACGACCTCGCCGAGACTCTCCGCGAACTCGACATCGACGAAACCTGGATCCACGAGATCGTCCGCCGCAAGATCCTCCACGACCAGGCGGTCTTCACCAGGCGCACATTCGAAGAGCCTGAAGTCGTGCGCCGCGAGCTCATCGCCGGTGTCCGCCAGTTCCTTGGCCCGGACTACGACATCGAGACCCACTTCACTCCGAAGTACCGCCCCTGGCAGCAGCGCGTCGCCTTCGTCCCCGACGGAGACATCTTCAAAGGCATCGCCGCCGGCAAGGCCTCCATGGTCACCGATGAGATCGACCGCTTTACCCCCCGCGGCATCCTCCTCAAGTCGGGCGAAGAACTCCAGGCTGACATCATCGTCACAGCCACCGGCTTCAACCTCAGCGTCATGGGCGACATCCAGTTCCAAATCGACGGCAAGCCCCTGGACTTCGCCGATACCGTCACCTATCGCGGCATGATGTTCACCGGTGTCCCCAACATGCTCTGGGTCTTTGGCTACTTCCGCGCGAGTTGGACCCTCCGCGCCGACCTCCTCGCCGACTTCGTCTGCCGCCTCCTCAACCACATGGACGAAAAGGGCGCGAAGCGCGTCGATGTCGCCCTCCGCGCGGAGGACAAGGACATGGAGCTCCTTCCCTGGATGGATTCCAACAACTTCAATCCCGGCTACCTCATGCGCTCCATGCACCTCCTCCCAAAGCGCGGCGACAAGCCGGAGTGGCAGCACACCCAGGATTACTGGCGCGAAAAGGACGAGATCCCGGCCATCGACCTCGACGGCCCCGAGTTCATCTATTCCTAGCTTCCGAACCCCCAGAAACGTGCTCCCTTGCTCAATCGGTGGAGCGCGTCTCGCGTTTTGGCTCGCCAAGGTTGGGGAGCAGGAGGCGCAGAACGTGCCAGGTTCAGAGCGAGCCGTCCGTGAGCCGGATGCCGGACGCCGTCAGGTTCGTTGTGCGTGGATCGCGGTCGCGCTGATTCCTGTCGCCTTTGTGGTTGCCATGGTTGCCGGCGAAGGTCTCATCGATGCACTGGGCTATCCGAGCGGGGGAGACAAGGATCCCCCGCTTTGGGCGAAGCTCGTGGTCGGCGGCCCCTTCACGCTCCTGATGATCGCCCCGGCGCTCGCTGCGTTCGTGTGCGGTCGTCGTGCCCGCGCGTCCGGCGCGGGGCGGCCGGCATTCGTTGCCATGCTGATTGGCGCCATCGTCGCCGCCTACATTGTCCTCACGTTCATCGCTGGCGTGGCTGGCGCAGCCTGAAAATCAACGGGCCCGCGCCGACCGTGCAGGCGCGGGCTCCAGTACCGGGGCCAGTTCGACCTACACACCCAGGATTACTGGCGCGAAAAGGACGAGATCCCGGCCATCGACCTCGACGGCCCCGAGTTCATCTACTCGTAGCCCCGGGCTTCGGTCATAGACGCCACGGGGGCGGGACCGGCAACGGTCTCGCCCTTTCTCATCTCGGTTGCATCGCCGAACGGCTAGCCTCGCCCTACCGCGAAGACGCGATGCTCGCCCTCAAACCCCTTCAACGTCGCAGCCCGTCCCGCGTCGAACGTAAACGCTTCGCCCAGTCGCTCCTTCACCACCGCCGACACCAGCACCTCGCCACCCAGCGCCGCCGACGCCACCCGCGCCGCGTAGTTCACCTCGCGCCCGAAGAAGTCATCTCCCTGCCGCACCACCGACCCCGTATGCAGCCCGATCCGCACCCGGATCCCATCCAGCAGCGAAAGGCTTGGTCTCCCCTCTCCCCTAGGAGAGGGGTCGGGGGTGAGGGCCGCCTGGATCGCCAGCGCACAGCGCACCCCCGCCTCCGGCGACGGAAACGCGACCATGTAGCCGTCACCGATCGTCTTCACGGTCCGGCCGCCGTGGGCCGCCACCTCGCGGTCGACCAGGTCGTTGTGGGCCCGAAGGACCTCCATCCAGCGGCCATCGCCCAGCCGTTCGTTCAGCGCGGTCGATCCCTCGATGTCGCTGAACATCAACGTCACCGTCCCGTCAGTGGCGGCGTGCAACGACACGTCGGGCCGCTCGCGCCCCACTGCCGTCGAGACCGCGACGATGGAAGTGAATGGGTCGGAGCCGGATAGCCCCTGGATCTCAACTTTGCGGGCGATCGCTTTCTCAACAAGGAACGCAGCACCGTAGTCACGGAAGAACCCGGCCGCCATGTCGAGATGTGTCAGTGTGGCGGGAGCGTTTCCCTCTCGCGCCTCCAGATCGGCGAACGCGAGATGGCATCTGCCGGCCTCGGCCTTGCACCTTTCGCGCGCGCACCAGCCGAGAGCTTCTTCGAGGAGGGCACGGGCCAGACGGAGCTCTCCCGCTGCCATGAGCACCTCGGCTCTCATTCGGGTCAGGTGCGAGGCCCACATGAGGACAGTGACGATCCAATTCTTGGGCGCCACCGCGGCCGCGACCGTTTCTGCCGACGGCGGCGAGCCAGTGATGATCATCTCGAGGTACGAGTGGCCAAATGACATCGGCGGTCGCGTGAAACCCTCCACGGAGGGCAGAAGCCGTTTCATGTTGACGAGTTCGGCTGTCGCACCGTCGCGCCGCTTCGCAAGAGCCAGGACGTCAGCGCGCGCATACAAGATGTGGCACTGTTGCCACGGGATTCCGCCCGCCACGGCAGGATCGGGAAGGTGGCGTTCCATCGCCTGGAGGTCTCCGATGAGAACCGCCCGATATGCCGCGAAGATGCCCCAGGTCCACACCGACGGTTCCCACGGTAGCGCGAGATAGCGGTCCGCCTCAGCGTGGTCTCCGCGCAGGACGGCGCACCCGAAGAGCTTGCTCCGAGCGTCCTCCTGGAAGAACGTGAGGCCAGCAGTCGCCCCGGCCTCGTCCTGGCGCAGAAGAGTCCGGCGCCATTGCTCCAGCTGCCCCTCGCCTTGGAAATTTTGAGCGAGCAAGTACAGCGTCTCGGCCGCGCGTGCCGGGTTACCCCCCGCTGCGTGGGCCGCCACGGCGCCCTCGTAGAGGTCGAGCGAGGATTCAACGTCTCCGGCCACTACGGCCAGGAGTGCCCGGATGCGGAGCGCCTCGGCCCGCAGAAAGGTGGACTCTAATCGTGGAGCGGCCCGTTCCGGCTGAGACAGGAACCTGTCCGCCTGGTCGTATTCGCCGAGATAGAACGCGGTCTCGGCGCGAGCGAGGTAAAGCGCTGCAAGCGTCCGTTCATCGTCGCTGTCGGCCTGTTGAATGGCTAAGTCGAGCATTGGCACACGCCGCTCGGCTGGCGGAAGCATAGCGCTTGGGAAGGTCATCGCCACCGCGACGGTACGGGCGTACCGGGCGCTCTCCTGGCACTCCTCATACAGCGCTAATGCGCGGCGAATCGAACGCCACGCGCTCCGAGGTTCCAAACTGCCCGAATAACAGCGGGCCATCGATACCAAGAGATCCGCTTCGTCGACAGGCTCAAGCGGGCTGCCGGACTCCCGCGCGAGTTCAACTACGCGGTCGTACTGCGTTGCTGCTGCGATCCATGCAAACCGTGATTCGGCCTGCTGGGCGGCAAGCCGTAGATAGCCGCCAGCTTTGTGGGCGTGCGCTGACGTCAGGCTGGAACTCTCGAGGAAATGGTTGGCCAATCGACTCGCGTACTCCTCCGCCCTGTCTCCCCAGCGGCGCTCCAGCGCCTCCCCTACCTGCCCGTGGAGGCGTACCCGCCGCGTCGTCGAGAGCTCTCCCAGCAACGTCTCCTGCATCAGCGCGTGCGTGAACCGATAACGGCCCGGCTGCTCCATCTCCTCGATGACCCGTGCCTCCAGCCCCTCCTCGATCAGCTTCAACAGCGCGTCGTCGTCACCAGAGTGCAGGAGCTGCAGCGTGTCGTAGGTGAACTCCCGCCCCACCACAGCCGCCACCTGGAGCAGCGACGTCGCCTCCTCCGAGATGCGGTCCAGCCTCCGCCCCAGCGCTTCTCTGACCCCGTCGGGGATGTGGATGTCCGAGACCGACTCGCTCGCCAGCGTTCCCTCCTGCGTCAGCAGGTTCACAACTTCAGAGAGGAAGAACGGATTCCCCTCCGTCTCCTCGTAGACGCGCTCAACGAGCGCGGAAGAGGGCTGCAGGCTGGCGGCACTGGCGATGTAGGCACGCGTCTCGTCCTTCGAGAGACCGCGCAGGACCACCCGTTCGAAGCCCGGGTCGCGGTTGAGGTTCGCCAGCGCTTCGCTCAGGGGATGCGTCCGCACCAGGTCCGTGTCGCGGTAGGTGCAGACAACGAGGACGCGCATACGCGAAAGCTCTCGCGCAAGGTGCTGCAACAGCTGCAGCGTCGGCTTGTCGGCCCAGTGGAGGTCATCGAGCGTGATCACCGTCGGCTTGGTCTCGCTGATCGTCCGCTCGAAGCTGGCGAAGGCGTCGAACAGCCGGAACTGGGCAGCAGCCCCGTCCTGCATCACCGGCGGCTCGACAAAGCCCGCCACGCCTCGCAGCTCCGGGAACAACCGCGCTAAATCACCACCGCCCGCAGCAAGGAACGACGACAGCGACGAGACATCGTTCGTGCTTCCCCAGTGGCGGCCCACCTGCACCCATGGCCAGAAGGCAGGCGCTCCAGAGTTTTCATGGCTCCTACCCCAGAGCACCTGTGCGCCACGCATGCGCGCATACGTCTCCAGCTCCTGCGCTGTGCGCGTCTTGCCGATGCCCGGTTCACCCACCAGCATCACCAGCCCGCCACGTCCCGAGAGCGCCTCGTCGAAGCCCTTGCGCAGCCGTTCCAGCTCCTTCTCGCGTCCGACGAAGACGCCGCGGGCAAGGCGTTCGAGGACGTGTCCCTCGCTGCGGGGAGCAGGACGCTCCTCCGGGTCCACCTTCTCCAGCAAGGCAAGCACTTCATTCGCATCGGCAGGCCGCTTCGCGGGGTCCTTCTCCAGCAGGCGCAGGATTACCCGTTCAAGACCGGGAGGGCAGTCCTCGCGATGCCAGCTTGGCGCAACGGGTGGCGTGTTCAGGTGCTGGGAGATGATTGCCGTGGGGTCGTCGCCAACAAACGGCGGTCTACCGGTGAGCACTTCATAGAGCAACGCGCCAAAGGAGTAGAGGTCGCTCTTCGCCGTAACCTCGCCACCGACGGCTTGTTCTGGCGGCATGTAAGCTACCGTCCCCACGAACGTCCCGTGCTGTGTGATGCGCGACAGGTCAGCCGCCATCGCAAGACCGAAGTCGCCGACCTTCGCCGTGCCATCTTTTGCAAGGAACACGTTCGCAGGCTTCAAATCCCGGTGCACGATTCCCGCCCGGTGGATGAAGGCCAGGGCCGAGGTGATGTCCTTCGCCACCTCGAGCACCCTGGCAACCGCGAGTGGCTCAGGGCCAACAGCCAGGTCCCCGCCATCCATGAACTCTTGGACGAAGTAGGCATCGCTGCCCTCCTCGCCGATGTCGTGGATGGCGACCAGGTTGGGGTGGGCGCCGATCCGGGCCATCGCGCGAGCCTCGCGCTGCACCCGTTCGCGTCCCATCGCGTCGAGACCCTCGGTGCGGATGACGGCGAAGGCCACGTCCCGGTCCAACCGCTCATCGTGCGCGAGGTACACCCGTTTCCGCGCCCCCTCGCCGAGCAGCCGCAACACCCGGTAGCGGCCCGAGGCGAAAGAGGTTGGGAGCGCGGGCTGTGCGAGGCCCGTAGCGGACGCGGTAGGTGCGGTTTCACCCGCTGCCTGGCTGGCGAACCCCGTATCGCGGTCCGCCGCGGCGATGAAATGCATGGCGTCTTCGTTGTCCGGCTCCAGCCGGAGCACGCCGTCACAGAGCTCCCGCAAGCGGGCCCATTCGCGCGCCGCGAACGCGCTATCGGCCTCGTCGAGCAGGGCGTCGATGCGCCGCTGGATACGCTCGCTCACCATCTCGCGCGGATTCTAGCGCGTCATTGAAAGCAAAGGGGCCGAGGTCAGACAGTTCGCGATCGGCCACCCCCGTATGAGTTGCGGATTTGATACGTGCGCGAAATGCCGCCTCGCTACGTTGCCGGGGTCAACACCCTTCACTCCGGCCCCCTCCCTCTGGGGGCGCCGGCTCAGGAGACGCGGCGACCAGCCGAAGGAGGCATTGTGACCGCACTGGCAGCTTCAAAAGCGCTCTACGAACTGGGGGGAGCCGAGGCGGCCGCCCTCATCGCCGGGGGACATCTCAGCGTCCTCGAACTCAACGAAGCGTTCATCGCTCGGACCGGAGCCCTCGAGCCCCGCGTCAACGCCTACGCGTTCCTCGATCTCGACGCTTGGCGAGCTTCAGCCCGCCAGCTCGACGACGAAGCGAAGGCCGGCCGTTTCCGCGGCCCTCTCCACGGTATTCCCATCGCGATCAAGGACCAGTTCCTTGTCGGCGGCTTGCCCTGCAAGATCGCCGGGACGTGGGGTGACACTGCCATCCCGGCAGATGACGCTACGCCGGTCGCGCGGTTGCGCCAGGCGGGCGCCATCATCACCGGCACCACCTACATGCCCGACCGCTTCGGAGATGCGCCCAGTTCCAACCTCTGGAACCTCGAGCACACGCCCGGCGGCTCCAGCTCCGGCTCCTCGGCGGCGGTCGGCGGCGGCATGATCCCCATCGCCCTGGGCGAGTCCACCGGTGGCTCCGGCATCCGCCCGCCTGCCTTCTGCGGCGTCGAAGCCCTGAAACCAACCTACGGCCGCGTCAGCGGCAGCGGCCTCTACGTCATCAGCTGGTCGCTCGACCACCCCACGATCATCGGTCGGTCGTTCGAAGACATCGCCCTCGTCTACAACGTCATCGCCGGCCCCGATCCGCTCGACCCGACGAGCCTGCCGGATCCGGTCACGGCGGTCTCTCTTTCGGGTGCCGAACTCAGGCCGCCCCGCATCGGCTTCGTACGAAACTTTTTCCTGGAAAGGTGCGACGACTCAATGGTCGCCGCCATGGAGTCCGCTGCCGCCACGCTCCGGGCCGCCGGTGCCGAAGTGGTCGATGTAGTCCTGCCGGATGGATGGGGCCTCGTGTGGCCAGCTTGGAAGGTTGTCTGCGCCAGCGAACGCACCACCTTTCACGCGAAACACACAGCCGCTCTCGAAGCTGCCGGCGTCGACGTCAAACCTGATATCGACATCTTCGTCCCCGCCACCTACTACCTGCAGGCACAGCGAGTTCGCCGATGGCTGCTCGAATCGGCCCTCACCCTCTTCAACGATGTCGACTTTCTCTACACGCCCGCTGCCCTCGGCCCCGCGCCGCTCGGTCACGGGGGTGGCGATAACTCGATGAATAGCCCCTGGGCCACGGTTGGCATGCCCACGCTGACGTTCAACATCGGTCTCGCACCAGGCGGCCTGCCACTCGGAGCGCAGCTCACCGCCCCGCACCTCGCGGAGGAACCGCTCCTTCGGGCCGGGGCCTGGTGCGAAAACGTAATCGGTCGCCTATCCATTCCCAACGCTGCACTGGAGAGTTCATCGTGACCACAGAAGTCGTTCGTCCAGGCATCGCCACCATGGGCGTCGGGGCAATGGCCTCTGCCATCGCCACCGGCGACGTCACCGCCACCGAACTCGCTGAAGCGCTCATCGACCGCATCGCGGAGTACGACGGCAAGGTGAACTCATTCAGCAATCTCGATGTCGATGCCATCCGTTTAGAGGCCGCGAAGCTCACTGCCGAGGCTCAGGCCGGTAGGCTTCGTGGGCCGCTTCACGGCGTGCCGTTCGCGGTCAAAGAACAGTTCGCCGTTGGCGGTCTGGCAACACTCGGTGACTGGAAGGACCCATCGCCGCCCATCGCCCTCGAAGACGCGACCGTCGTCGCGAAGCTGAAAGCCGCTGGCGCACTCCTCATGGGCAAGCTCTATATGGTGGGTCTGTCAGGCGTTCCTCCCACCCGCAATCCCTGGAATCTCGAGCACACACCCGGCGGCTCCAGTTCCGGTTCCGGCGCCGCCGTTGGCGCCCGGTTCGTTCCCTTCGCCCTCAGCGAACAGACTGCTGGTTCTGGCATCCGTCCTGCCGCCTACTGTGGAGTGAGCGCGTTAAAGCCCACCTATGGGCGCAACAGCCGCTACGGCATGTTTCAAATGGCATGGTCGCATGACCACGCCTGTATCATCGCAACGTCCACCGCTGATGTTGCGAAGGTCTTCGCAGTCACCTGCGGCTCGGACCCGAAGGACCCAACCACCGTCCCCGGCGGAGCTGCTCCGATCGGATCTCTGAGCCGCCCGCCTCGCGTCGGCCTCGTACGAAATCACTTTCCATCGCTCACCGAACCGGTCATGCAGCAAGCCGTCGAAGCAGCCGCCGCGAAGCTCGCAGCCGCTGGCGCGGATGTCATCGACCTCATGCTCCCTGAGGAGTTCGGGCTCGCCTGGCCGAACTGGGCGGTCGTCAACGGCGCTGAAAGCACCGTCATTAATATGAAAGCAGACGCATTGCGCGAGTCGCTGGGCGTCAAGCCCGGCCCCATGCCTTTCGGCGCCACGCCCTCAAAGTCGAAATGGGGACGGGCCGTCAAAGGCGCAGCGCCCCTTCTTCCCGCGACCTACTACCTGCAGGCCCAGCGAGTCCGCCGCTGGCTTCGCGACATCATCAACCAGAGCATCGCACCGTTCGATGCCGTCCTCATGGCAACTGCCCCCGGGCCGGCGCCGCGCGACCTGACAGGCTCCGGAGACTGGTCCCTTCTCGTCCCGTGGAGTCACGTCGGCCTGCCCACGATCAGCATTCCCGGCGGCCTCTCGCCCGATGGCCTGCCCCTCGGCCTCCAGCTCGCCAGCCCATCCATGACGGACGAGCACCTGCTTGCCGTCGGCGTCTGGTGCGAGGAAGTGCTCGGCCTGCTCCCCGCCCCAACCATCGCCTGACCACCCGCCGGGCGTCATCCGGAGAAAGAAGGTCCAACTTGACATCCACCACGCAAACCGCCGCGCTGCACGAACTCGGAGCCACTGAAATCGCAGACACCGTTCGGGACGGCGCCGTCACTCCCATTGAGCTTGCCGAAGCCCTGCTTGCCCGCATCGACCAGTACGACGACCGCATCAAGTCCTTTTCGTTCATGGAGCGTGAATCGATCCTCATTGAGGCACAGGCCCTCACAGACGAGGCGAAGTCCGGTGACTTCCGCGGGCCGCTCCACGGCGTCCCCTTCGGGATCAAAGAGCAGTTCGCGCTGGGCGGCGCCCCTACGCTCGGCGACTGGGCCGACCCGAATCCCCCGCTGGCCGCCGCCGACGCTGCCGTTGTCGCCCGCCTCAAGGCTGCCGGGGCGCTCCTCTTCGGGAAGCTCTACATGGTCGGCCCCTCCGGAACCCCTCCGACGCGGAATCCGTGGGCGCTCGACTGTACGCCTGGCGGCTCCAGCTCCGGTTCCGGCGCCGCCGTCGGTGCACGCTTCGTCCCCTTCGCTCTCAGCGAGCAAACCGGCGGCTCTGGCATTCGGCCCGCGGCCTATTGCGGTGTGAGCGGTATCAAACCCACCTACGGTCGCAACAGCCGCTACGGCATGTTCCCGATGGTCTGGTCGACAGACCATGCCTGCATCATCGCCACCACCATTCGAGACGTCGCCAAGGTCTTCTCCGTGACCGCCGGGTTCGACCCCCGGGACCCAACGTCAGTCGTAGGCGCCGAACCGAGTCTCGAGCCCCCGCTCTCTCGGCCGCCGAGGATCGGCGTCGTGACGAACTTCTTCCCAGACATGACGGAGCCCGAAATGCAGGCGGCCATTCTCGCTGCCGCGCAGCGCCTTTCCGCATCAGGCGCCGACGTGGTCGAATTCGCCCTTCCTCAATCCTTTGGGCTCATCTGGCCCGTCAACATGTTCCTCAGCGCCGGCGAAGGTGGCGTCATCAACGCCCGGCAGGAATCGGAGCGAGCCGCGAAGGGTCTTCCTCCTCGCGCCAACGGCGTCACGACGATGAACACCCGCTTCGGCATGGTCCCGGCCACCATCGCTGGCCTGCTCCCCGCGACCTACTACCTGCAGGGACAGCGGCTGCGTCGCGCACTTCGGGATGAGACTGATGCAGCGATGGCGCCGTTCGACGCGATCCTCATGGCCACTGCTCCCGGGCCCGCCCCGCGAGACCCGTCGACCTCCGGCGACCCATCCCTGCTTATGCCCTGGAGCGCACTCGGGAACCCCGCAATCAGCATCCCCGGGGGCCTCTCGTCCGACGGTCGTCCGCTGGGCCTTCAGCTCGTTGCCCCAAACATGGCCGACGAACACCTCCTTGCCGTCGGCGCGTGGTGCGAAGACGTCCTCGGACGGTTGCCGGTCCCGGACATTACCTGATAGCCGGCTCGATTCCCCTCACGAAGAAGCGCCTCGACCATGTCGTGGCGCTTCTCTTTGGTTGCCAGGAAGCCAGTTGGCCTAAGGGAATAAGGGCTCCAGGTCGTCCGGAAGCTCGACTGCGCTGATCAGCGCCATCGCTTCAGCCATCGTCTTCAGGTTCTCTTCAAGGTCGCCGACGCGCTCTTCGCCCCACGTCGATGTCGCCTGGCCCTTGAGCCAGGAATACGCTTCGTCAGTGGAAACCGGCGGATGCAGTCGCACAGGAACACCTCCTATTTGGTTCCTGCAATAGTCCCGCGCACACGTTGCATCACGATGTCGTGCCCGCCACAGAACGCCACCGCTTCAGGTCCAGGCCCCTGGCTCACCCCTCCAGGAACGCGCTCACGACCGTGATCACTTCGTCCCGCTCTTCGATCTGCGGCATGTGCCCGGACTGCTTGAACAGCTTGATCGTCGGGTTCGGCAACAGCGCTTTGAAGTCCTCCGCGTACTGGTGCGGTGTGATCCGGTCGGATGTGCCCCACAGGATCAGCGTCGGCGCCGCGATCCGATGCGCGCGCTTCTTTAGGCCTTTGTCTGGGATTGGCCACATGTACTTCGCCGCTACCGTCATGTTCCGCGCCTGGTTCACCTGGGCTGCCATGATCAGGTCCGGGTCCGTGGGCGGCGGTGGAGGCGGCGGCAGTTTGCTGGCGTCGTGAAAAGCCCGCGCGGCCATCTCCTGCGGCATCGAACGCACCGTGAAGAAGTCCTCGTTCGGGTGCTTCTCGTTCCACAGTCCCGTCGGCGCGATCAGCACCACCTTCTTGAACCGCTGCGGCTGAACCGCCGCAAGCTCCGCGGCCACCATGCCCCCGAGCGAATGGCCCATCACGACCGCGCCGTCGATGCCCATCTCGTCGATGAAGTCCAGCAGGTAGTACATCAGGTCGTGGATGTTGAAGATGTCATCGTCGCCTGTGGATTTCCCGGTGCCCGGTAGCCGCACAGCAACCACATGGTGGTTGGCCGACAGCGCTTCAAGGAACGGGTCCCAGTTCAGCCCGCCCGCTCCGGGAAAGTAGAGCAGGTCAGTGCCGCTACCGGCTTCGAGGATTTCCACCGACTCTTTCCCATTCCGAATGCGTACAAGTCGTTCCTGCATCTGGTCGCCTCTCGAATGTCCTTCACTCATTGCCGGGCCAGCCGCGAAGGATCCGCGGCCGGCCAGCCGAATCGAACTCCCTTGGTGGTTACAGGATCGGCGCTGGCGTCTTTCGCTCCGCCATCGGCTTCGGCCACCACTTGTCTTCCCAGCCCTCGTCGTCCCAGATGTGCCGCAGGTTGGGCATCACCTTCTCCGCCACGATCTTCGTGTTTTCCAGGGCCAGGTTATGCGGGATGCTCCCGAATTGCAGGAGTAGCAGCATGTGGCCCACGTGCAGCGTGCGCGTCGCGTCCTCTAGCTGTTCGGTCACCTCGTCCGGCGTCCCGGCGATGATGTTCCCTGCCTGTAGGAGGTCCTTCCAGGTCACCTGCTGGTTTCCTCGCACCACCGTCGTCGCCGCTTCGTTCTCCTGGAACTTCTCGGATGTGCCGAAGATCGGCTTCAGCCCCTCGCTCCGGTTGAAGCCAGCCTCGATCGATTTCACCGTCCGGTATCCTGGCGGGTCCGCGAACCCCGGCCAGATGTGCAGCATCTTGTTGTAAAAGTACTCCGCCGCCTCGCCGTACTTGTCTTCCACCTCACTCGCAGAATCCGCACAGCACACGAGTTGCAGGAACGCCGCCTGGTAAGGATTCAGCGGCTTCTCCTTCGCCTGCATCGTCCGCCAGAACCCGTCCAGCGACTTCTGGCCAGCCTTGTACCCGCCGTAGGAAAGCGCCGCGTACACATAGTCGTTGTCCGCGCACCAGTCCCACGTCTCCACAGAGCCGCCACCCGGAATCCAGATCGGCGGGTGTGGCTTCTGTACCGGCTTCGGCCACGTATTCACATAACGCAGCTGAGAAAACTCGCCGTTGAACGAGAACACCTCGGGCTCCGTCCACGCCTTCGTGATAAGACCTGCCGCCTCGTAGTATTTCCGTCGCAACAGCGCCGGGTTGGACCCGTACGCAAACGCGTCGTCCATCGCGGTTCCCACCGGGAATCCAGCCACCAGCCGCCCGCCGGTCAGGCAGTCCAGCATTGCGAATTCCTCTGCCACGCGGATCGGCGGGTCGTACAGCGCCACCGAATTGCCCAGCACGATGATCGCCGCGTCCTTCGTCCGCCGCGAAAGCGCCGCCGCCATGATGTTCGGCGAAGGCATCAGGCCGTAGGCATTCTGGTGATGCTCATTGACGCAAATCCCATCGAATCCAACGCTCGCCGCAAATTCCAGCTCATCCAGGTAGTCGTGGTACATCTCGTGCGCGCGTTCAGGATCGAACAAGGAACTCGGCACATCGACCCAAACGCTGTGGTGCTTCTCCGCAAAGTCCTGCGGCAGCTCTCGATACGGCATCAGGTGGAACCATCCGAATTTCACGGTATCCCTCCGGGTTCAGTGCTCTTCGTCGAACAGGCGGCATGATACGAACGCCAACTCGTCTGTCAATCGGAGGTATCGCTCTCCGCGATGGCCAGCCCCGTTGGCTCCGTATCAAGTAAAATGGGCCTCTTGGGCCTTCTTGGAGACACACCCCCGAACCTGCTCCCCGGCGCTCCTTACCCCCTGGGCGCGACATGGGACGGCTATGGCGTCAATTTCGCCCTCTTTAGCGAAAACGCCGAAGCGGTCGACCTCTGCCTCTTCGATGAGGCCTTCGGCGCCACCGAAGTCGCCCGTATCCGCCTCCGCGAACACACGGACAACGTTTGGCACGGCCGTCTGCCCGACGCCCGGCCCGGACTGATGTACGGCTACCGTGTCTACGGTCCCTACAACCCCGCCGCCGGCGAGCGCTTCAACCCCCACAAGCTCCTCATCGACCCCTACGCCAAGGCCATCACCGGCTCGGTCGATTGGTCAGACGCCATGTTCGCGTACCCGCCCGGGCCTGGCTCCGACGCTGACCTCGGCTTCAGCAACGGTGACAGCAGCCTCGGTACGCCAAAGGCCGTGGTCATCGAGCCCGCATTTACGTGGGGCGATGACCGCCTCCTCCGCCGGCCCTGGAACGAGACCGTGATCTACGAGGCCCACGTCAAAGGGCTCACCGCGCTGCACCCCGACGTCCCGCCAGAGCTTCGGGGGACATACGCAGGCCTCGGCCACGAATCCGTCATTGACCATCTCCAGTCCCTCGGCGTCACCGCCATCGAACTGATGCCCGTCCATCACTTCCTCCACGACCGCCACCTCCGGGAGCGCGGCCTCTCGAACTATTGGGGCTATAACTCCATCGGCTTCTTTGCCCCCGATAGCCGCTACGCCGCGGCTTCACGCGCGGGCCAGGCCGTCAACGAGTTCAAGACGATGGTGCGCACCCTCCACGCCGCCGGTATCGAAGTCATCCTCGACGTCGTTTACAACCACACCGGCGAGGGCAATCACCTCGGCCCCACGCTCTCGTTCCGTGGCATCGACAACGCGGCCTACTACCGCCTCGTCGCCGATAACCCCCGCTACTACATGGACTACACCGGGACCGGCAACACCATGAACATGCGCCACCCGCGCACCGTCCAGCTGATCATGGACAGCCTCCGCTATTGGGTCCTCGAAATGCATGTCGATGGCTTCCGCTTCGACCTCGCCGCCGCGCTCGCCCGCGAACTCCATGCCGTCGATCGCCTCAGCGCCTTCTTCGACATCATCCACCAGGACCCCATCCTCTCTCAGGTCAAGCTCATCGCCGAACCCTGGGACGTTGGCGAAGGTGGCTATCAGGTCGGAAACTTCCCCGTGCTCTGGACTGAGTGGAACGGAAAGTACCGCGACAACATCCGCCACTTCTGGAAGGGCGACCTCGGCCACATCGGCGAGCTCGGCTACCGCCTCACGGGCAGCAGCGACCTCTATGCCCATAACGGCCGCCGCCCCTCGGCCAGCATCAACCTCGTAACCGCCCACGACGGGTTCACCCTCCACGACCTCGTCAGCTACAACGGCAAGCACAACGAGGAAAACCTCGAAGGCAACAACGACGGCCACAACGACAACATCAGCTGGAACTCTGGCGCCGAAGGCGAAACCCAAGATCCGGAAGTCCTCGACCTCCGCCAGCGGCAGATGCGTAATTTCATCGCCACGCTCTTCCTTTCGCAGGGCGTCCCCATGCTCCTCCATGGTGATGAAATCGCCCGCACGCAGCGCGGCAACAACAACGCCTACTGCCAGGACAACGAAATCTCCTGGGTCCACTGGGATATCACCAACGCCGAGCACGACCTGCTCGATTGGACCCGTCGCATGATCGCTTTCCGCAAGGCCCACGCGGTCCTCACGCGCCGTGACTTCTTCCAGGGCCGTGCCATCCGCGATGCCGGCAGCCCTGATCTCATATGGCTAACCGGCGAAGGCGTTCCGATGCACGAAGACGATTGGCACGACCCCGAACGGCGGGCGATCGCGATGTACCTCCCCGGGAATGGTTCGGGGCTCACGGACGCCAGGGGCCGCCCCGTTCAGAGCGAGTCCATCGTCGCCGTATTCAACGCATCGCCCGAATCCGTGCAGTTCCGGCTCCCCCGGCTCACGCGCCCTTGGCGCTGGCTGCGAGCGTTCGATTCCGCCTTCCCGGACGAGCCGGATGGCCGCCGGGCCCTGCGTTCCGGCCAGCATTACAAGGTCGAGGGCCGGGCCGTCGTGGCCTTCCGCGCTCCCTCCGCGCCGCCTTAGTAGTCGCGCAGAACGATCGTCGTGTGCCCTGGAACAGCGATACGGCCCGCCTCAAACACGGGCGCCTGCCCGTTTCCGCCGAACCGTCCCTCATTGCTCGCCAGGACCACGGTCGCCGTTTCCGGCATGCCGTCCAACGAAGCCCGGTCGCCAGCGTTCACGATGATCCGAAGTCGTCGCCTGGCGCTTTCGAAGATGAGCTCCAGGCATCGCCCGCGGGTTCGCGTCCGGATCGGCAGCCGTCGCTCGCGGTACGCCCGCAGCGTTGGGTCGTCGCGGCGAAGCTGTAACGCAGCACGGTAGAGCGAACGCGCCAGCAATCCCGGTGCCACCTCGGCTTCGTCGGCGTCCAGCACCGATCGATGGAACGTGCTGGCAGCCTGTGGGTCCGGGATCGCCTCCCGGATCGCCGGGTCGTTGAAGGCGCTGAATCCCGCAAACTCCCTTCGCCGTCCCTCCGTCACGAGTTTCCCAAGCTGCGGGGAGTGGTCGGAAAAGTAGAGGAACGGCTTGGTCGATAGGAACTCCTGCCCCTGGAAAAGCATCGGTGTCTGGGGCAGGAGCAGCAGCAACAGCGACACCGAAAGGTAGTCGCCGTGCGCCGCCGTCGTGTTGAGCCGGTCCCCGAACGGCCGGTTCCCGACCTGGTCGTGGTTCTGGATGCAGTACACAAACGAGGGCCACGGCGCCGACCGGGCACGGGTGCCCCGCTTGTCGCCGAACCCCTCGTCGAACTGGCCCTCGTACAGGAACCCCTGTCGGATCACTCGTCCCAACTCGGTCGCCGTCCCCGTGAATCCGCGGAAGTAGCCCTCGTTCTCGCCCAGCAATGCCGTCCGGATGCTGTGATGGAAGTCGTCTGTCCAGACCGCATCGAACCCGAACCCCCCGCGGCCGACTGGCGTCATGTAGCGCGCATCGTTCTCGTGGCTCTCCGCGATCAGGTACGGCCGTTGGCCGGATGTGGCGGTGCCCGCCGCGGCAGTCGCCAGTTCAGCCAGGATATGGACCGCCGAACGGTCGAAGATCGCATGCGTCGCGTCGAAGCGGAACCCGTCGATATGGTATTCGTGCAGCCAGTGCAACAAGTTCTCGCGGAAGAACGTCCGGCATCCCTCAGACCCAACCCCGTCAAAGTTGATTGCCTTGCCCCAGGGAGTCTCGTAGCCGTCCGTCACATAGCCGTCTGAATAGAGTCCTGTGTAGTTCCCATCCGGACCGAAATGGTTGTAGACGACATCCAGGATCACGGCCAGGCCGGCCCCGTGGGCGGCGTCCACGAAACGCCTCATGCCCTCCGGCCCACCGTATGCCGCCATCGGCGCGAACATCGCGACGCCGTCGTATCCCCACCCCCACCGTCCGGGGAAGGCCGCGACCGGCATGACCTCCACCGCGGTAACGCCCATTTCCTTCAGCGAGGGCAACACGGCGACCGCGGAGTCGAACGTCCCGTCGTCCGTCAGCGTTCCTATGTGGCATTCGTAGATCACCAGGTCGCGAAACGGCGGGCGAACCCAGCCAGCGTCTGTCCAGCCGAAAGCCCCGCCGCCGGCCACCTCGCTCAGCCCGTGGACGCCGTCGGGCTGACTCCGCGAACACGGGTCCGGAAACGGTCCCTCGCCGTCCAGCAGATAGCCGTAATGGCCCCCGTCGCCGGCGTTCGTGACCGTCGTCTCGTAGTACCCGTCCCCCGTCGCGCTGAGCGGCAGCCGGATCTGTCCTCCAGCTCGTTCGATGACCAGCTCGACCGTCCGGGGCTTCGGTGCCCACACACGAAACTGTGTCCCGTCAGCGCCGGCGATGGCTCCGAGCGAAGGCTTCCAACTCGCGTGCATCACATTTCTTCTGCCCGCTCGCTAATCAGCACCGCCGCCGGGAAGTTAGTTAGCAGGTCGACCGCACGGACCCGCCCTGTGTGGATCTCGGCGCCACCGAGCCAGTCGGCCCAGAGACCATCGCCGAGGTCGATCCACGTTTCCTCAAGCACCCCCGGTAGGATGCTCCCGTCGCTGCCAGTCACTGTCGCAGGCCGCAACACGACCACCGTGATGCACTTCGCCCCGTCGGCGCTCCGTTCGTATGCAAAGAGGCTTGTCGCTCCCTCGCCATCGATTTCCACCGCCTTGTACGACCCCCCGGCAAAGAGCGCCGGCCAACGATGGCGCAGCTCCAGGAGCCGCCAGGTCATCCACGTCTTCGCCTGTACCTCGACCGGGCCGGGGCGTTCTGCCTGGATACTGCGCAGCGTCTCCTGGCACACTCCGTAGTTGACGGGCCCTCGGTTATCAGGGTCCGTCAGCGTGTGGAGAGCCAGCTCGCTCCCCTGGTAGAAGTCTGGCACCCCGGGTGCGGTCGTCTTCAGCGCGACCAATGCCAGCGAATGCAGTCGCGCAACCGGCTCTAGCCGGCGCACGAAGTCATCGAGCCGCCGCAAAAACGCCGCCGACGTTCGCCGGTCGAGGATTGTCCGGATCGATGCTTCGAGCGCTGCCTCGTACTCAATATCTACGGCCGTCCAGCTCGTCCGCAGCTTGCCTTCTCGTGCCGCCTTCCGCATATGGGTGACAATTCGTTCCACATAATCTCGGCCCGGCATCCCTTCCCACGAGGCGACGAGCGACTGGTACAGGTAATACTCGACGTTTGCGTCAGGAGCAGGCGTGCCGTGCGCCGTCGCGATGTGCCGCTGGTTCGTCCGGCGCCACGCGCGCACCGCCGCGTGCCACTCCCGCGGCATCGCGGTGAGCGCCGCAAGTCGCATCCGCGCGTCTTCGCTCCGCTTCGTGTCGTGGGTCGTTGTCGCCGACATTGCTAGCGGCCATCTCGTCGCCCGCTCCCCGAACCACGAGTGCGCCTCATCCACGGAGATCCCGAAGTGCCCCGGATCGTCGCCGACCTCGTTGCAACAGATCAGACGGTGGTACCGGTAGAACGCCGTGTCTTCCACTCCCTTGGCCATCACAGGACCGGAGAGCTGCTGGAAGCGCCGGCGCCGGTGCACCCACCGCGAGGCCGCATCGGACTCGTCCGATGTCTCCACGAGCAGCACCTTCACCACGAACGCCATGGCTTCTGGCGTTACGTTCGGGTCGCGCCGCATCGCCTCCGCCGCCGCAGGCTCGATGACAGCCGAATCGCCCTCCATCGGCCGGTCGTGCTCCAGATAGGTGCGATAGATAGGTAGGACCGCGAGGAGAGACGCTACCGCGTCCCGGAACGCACCAAGTGTGTTGTCCCGTGCTAGCCGATCTCGCTGCGCTTCGCGGTAGAACTCTAGCGCCAGGACGTTCACTTCTCCGGCGAACGATCGGCCCGCGATCCTGCGCTTCGCAGCGAAGGCAATATCCTCGAACCGCAGCGTGCTGCCCGCGATGTCCTCGTAGATCGCTGTGAACGCCTGGTGCGCTGACTGGTCAACAAACAGTCCTCCCGCAATAGCCAGGAAGTCGTAGCCCGTCGTGCCCTCAACCGGCCAGTCAGCCGGGATGTCTTCGTTTCGCGCAAGGATCTTTTCAACCCAGATGCCCGCGCTCTCTGTTCCGGTCGTCGCCAGGTTGCGTAGCTGGCGCAGGTACCCACCGGGGTCGTACAGGCCATCCACGTGGTCAATCCGCAATCCATCCGCTATCCCGGCAGATACGAGCTCCCGGACCAGCGAATGCGTTGCCGCGAAGACGGGCTCGTGTTCAACGCGGATCGCCGCCAGGTCGTTGATATCGAAGAACCGCCGGTAGTTGATCTCCTCCGTCGAGACCCGCCAGTACGCCAAACGATAGTGCTGCCGGCGCAGGACCCGCTCCAATGCATCGAACGTGTCCGGCCGTCCAGGCTCGCCGCGGAGACCCGCGAGCTGCTCGTCCACCCAGGCTCGTAGGCGCGGTGTTTCGAGGAGCAACTCAGCGAGCTGGCCCGTCAGCACCGTCGCCGCGGCGGGATCGGCATCAGAGAGGTGGTCCAGTATCTCCACGAGGTCGCGTTCGCGTCCGCCGCCACTCCCGGACGGCGGCAGCCCCAGGATCTCCCGGTACCCGGAAGGCGCCACGGGGAACGTCCGGTCGTAGTACCGCACGACAATCTCGGTACCGTCGTACTCCACCGTCAGATCACCGGCTTCAAGCGCGAGCCCAAACGGCTGCCCGAGCACCGGGTAGACCAGCTCCGGCTCTACCTGCTGCAGCTGGCCGCTCCACGCGATATCAAAGTACGCGGCGAAGGGCGACTGGGGGCCATGGCGTAGCACGTCGCGCCACCACGGATGGTTCGAGATCCCAACGTGGTTGGGGACGATGTCGAAGATCAAACCCATCCCAAGCTGCTTCGCGATCTGTGCGAAATCGTACAGCCCCGCCATCCCGCCGAGTTCCGGGTTCACCCTCGAGTGGTCGATCACGTCGTAACCGTGCCCGCTCCCGGACGCCGCTGCCCACACCGGGGAGAGGTACACGTGCGAAATACCAAGCTCCTGCAGATACGGGAGAATGCGCGCCGCGTCCGCAAAATCGAACTTTCTGTGAAGCTGCAGGCGGTACGTCGCCACCGGTGTCTCGCGAATATGCTCGCCCATCGGTCTAGTCACCTTGCCTTGCCGGGTGCCGCCGGGCAACCCCGCGGCTGGCCTGCTATTGCCTCGCGGCTCGCGAACCCAGGTCGCCAAAGTCGCGTATCGTTGCATCCGTACGCGCCGTGCCGCTTCCCCGCGGCGCGCGGCAGAGGAGGCAACCGCGGTGAATGAACGGTACGGCGATGTAGCAGTTTCCAAAGTCGAAGGTCACGTCATTCTTGCTGAGATACAGCGTGCTCCGAATAACTTCTTCGACGTTGATCTCATCGATAGCCTGTCCCAGGTCTACGAGGCGGCGGATGCTGACCCGGGCGTCCGCGCGATTGTTCTCTGCTCCGAGGGACGCCACTTTTGCGCCGGCGCCAACCTCACCGCTCGTGACTCCGGCGGCAACGATGAGTCGTCCGACGGACGCAGCCCCCTTTACACGCGGGCCACGCGCATGATCGCGGCGAATACCCCCGTCATCGCAGCAATCCAGGGCGCCGCTGTCGGCGGAGGCCTCGGCCTGGCCTGTTCGGCCGACTTCCGCGTCGGCTGCAGCGAAACCCGGATGACCGCGAACTTCGCCCAGCTCGGCTTCCATCATGGCTTCGGCCTGACCGTCCTTCTGCCCCCGCTCGTCGGCCAGCAGCGGGCCTTGGAGCTCTTGTTGACTGGGAAGCGCATCGACGGCGAAGAAGCGCACCGTCTTGGTCTGCTCGACCGCTTCGTCGCCCTCGAAAACGTCCGCAACGAGGCGATCGCCTTTGCCCGCGAAATCGCCTCATCCGCTCCGCTCGCCGTCGCCAGCATCCGGGCCACCATGCGCGGCGACATCGCGGAACGCTATCGCGCCGCAACCGACCACGAGAACGACGAACAGGCCCGCCTCCGACAGACGGACGATTACCGCGAAGGCGTGAAGGCCTATTCCGAACGCCGTCCCGGCAACTTCAAGAGCCGCTAAGACGCTGGCCTCCTGCTCTTCGGTGACATCGAGCGCGCCGAGCACTGGGTCATCGAACATATCGGAGCCGGAGGCGATCGTCTTGCCGGGCGTTGCCATCAAGGACCGGACGCGCGCGGCAATCCAGTTCCTTTCGACGACCGACGTTGCCAAGCGGAGCGTCTACACGCACACCGGTTGGCGGAAGATCGGCGACGAGTGGGTTTACCTCGACTCGGGTGGGGCGATTGGGACGTTTGGGACGGTCCCAGGAGCAGAGACGTCACTTTCTGGTGGGTTGCGCGCGTTCGAGATTCCCAGCCCCCTTGAAGGCCCCTCCCCTGGCACGACCGAATGCCCTCGCTCCTCGAGAGGGGCGACCAGTGAGGGTGATCAGCTGCAATCGACGCCATGCGTTAGTCGACCGAGCCCGGCCCCTAATCCATCGAAGTCATAGGCCCCTGTCGAACCCCAGGACCGGGTAGCTCACTGCCGAACTATCGCCCATCGCGCCAACCAGCGGCCTGCGAATCGGAGCACGGCTGGCTCGTGAGTCGAGGTGCCGACACAGCACCGCATAAGAACGCGGGCATAGCGCTCCAACTTGGCGGCGCGCGGGCGGGTATACATGTCCACGGCGCCCTTGGGCCAAGCCACCGTGGCGTTGGCCTCTCGGGACGCGGCAGACCGCAACACTCCCGCGGCTCCCCCCTGAGATTATGCCTGGGCATGGCCTGGTTACAGGCGTTGTTGCTGGCGTTCGCCGCCACCTTGCGGTCGGCTGGAATTGTCAGCGGCCCGGGACCGTCGCACACGCGCAGCTGCCGGCGGTGCCGGGAGCGTGATCGCAGGAGCATCCCCCGCACGCCCAACAGGGATCCAGCTCGTCCTGGACGAGAGGCAGCCCAAGGAGCTCCGCGGCGGCCGACGCGCGGCCTGTATCACTTGCGGGCGCGAGTGCGGGGCCGCCGGCTGTATCGAACGACAGCTCCGCAACGGGCTGGAACCCGGCACGGTTGATACCCACGCCCGAGGGGAGGTTCTCAGGGGCGTGGATGATCCAGAGCCGGGTCGCCGGTGGGCACTCGCGACGGACGATCTCCGAGAGCAGTGCAGGATAGATCCCTCGACCCCTGAACGCCGGCAGCGTCGCGAAATCCCAGAGATAGCGGTTCCCGGCGGGCAGATAGAAGCAGAGTCCGAGCTCACCGATCTCGCACGTGCTCGCCGCAACCCAGCCGTAGCCCGCAGGCTCACCATCGACCCTGATGATGTAGGGGCGGTGACCTTCTGCGCAGCGACGCGCGACCTCTTCGTGCGGTAGCCCCGCCAGCGCAGCGATGACGCAGTCCCCATCCGGCGAATCCACCGCCATTCCGGCCGGGAGGTCCATCTCGGGCTGACCATCTTCGTACCACCATGTTGCGAGTGCCATTGCAGTTCTCCTTGCTGTTTGGTGGTCTCAGGGTGCCTCCGCGCTGTGGCGACCGGATCACCCCGAGGGGTGAGCGTGGAGGGTGAATGTGGAAAGGCGCTTCCGCCGGGGCGGCCATACGATTAGGGCGCGAGAGCGACAGACGAAGGGACGAAGTCATTGCCGGATCCACCAGCCCGCCTGCTCGAAACGAAGCTCCAGCCGCCTAGAGCGCGCGAGAGTCTCGTGCGGCCGCGCCTCGTTGACCTGGCGGATCGCGTGTTGGATGTGCCCCTCGCGCTCGTGTCTGCGCCGGCCGGCTTCGGCAAGTCGACCCTCATGCTCGCCTGGCACGAACGGCTCAGCGTCAGCGCAGCGGTGGCCTGGATCGCCCTGGACGAGGCCGACAGCGAGCCCGACCACTTCACGCGGTATCTCGCGGAAGCGGCGCACAGGGCCTGGGACACAACCGT
Organism: Dehalococcoidia bacterium; assembly: GCA_050248655.1. Taxonomy (GTDB): domain Bacteria; phylum Chloroflexota; class Dehalococcoidia; order Tepidiformales; family Tepidiformaceae; genus JAGQHB01. Next base: position 1,409,154 of record JBFWRY010000001.1, on the reverse strand, counting down.
CACTTCAGAGCTCGCGTTGGAAGCCCTCGTGATCGAACTCGTGAACCACGTGTCCGCGATCCATCGCCCGGCAGTCCTGATGTTGGACGACTACCACCTCGTCGAGTCCCCGAGGAACCATGCGGCCCTCGGGTTCCTTCTCGAACACCTGCCCGCCAACATGCACCTGGTTGTCGGAGCCCGGAGGGATCCGCCGTTGCCATTCGCGCGTCTCCGCTCGCGTGGCCGCCTGCTTGAGGTCCGGGCGGACGACCTCAGGTTCACATCCGAGGAGGCGAGCGAGCTGCTGAACGGGATGGAAGGGCTTGGCCTCGCCGCGGGCCAGGTGGAAATCCTCGAAGCCCGAACCGAAGGGTGGGCCGCCGCCTTGCAGCTCGCGGCTCTGGCTGCCCGTGGCGCCTCAGAGCGGGGCCGGTTCGTCAATAACTTCGGCGGGTCCCACCGTTTCGTGTTCGATTACCTGGCCGAGGAGGTCCTCGGCGCGCAGGACGATGACACGCAGGCGTTCCTCTTGCGTACCGCCGCCCTCGAACGTATGTCCGGGCCACTCTGCGATGCCGTGACAGGGCTTCACGGAAGTGCCGCGCGGCTGGGCGCCCTCAACCGCGCAAACCTTTTCACCATCGCCCTCGACGAGGACGGACGCTGGTTTCGCTACCATCACCTCTTCCGCGACTTCCTGCGGCGGCTGCTCGAAGAGCGCCTTCCGTCCATGGTGCAGACGCTGCACCGAAGGGCGTCGGAGTGGTTCGCTGCTGAGGACCTGGTCGAAGAGGCGGTGCCGCACGCGCTCCTTTCCGGTGATGAGGCATGGGCGCTGGAACTCATCGAACGAGGGATGCCAGCCGCTACGCTTCGCGGCGAGATCCTGACGTCGCGATTCGAGACGTGGCTCCGTGCCATCCCCCCGGACGAACTCGAGCACCGTCCCCGGCTGGCGATCCCGATCGTGCTCTTCCAGGCATTGGGCGGCAGGCTCACTGGAACGCTCGAACTGGTGGAGCAGGCTGAGGAGGTCCTCGAAGGACGGCGCCCCGGCCCTTATGAGTTGCCCGAAAGCGAGCGCGAGTACCTCCGCGGCGCCGCCAGCCTCGCCCGCGCCTACATCGCGCGCTACCGCGGCGAACCGGAGCGGGCGCTCCAAATCGTTGACGGGGCAGAGAAACTTGCGACCGATGCACTGATCCGAGCGTGGCTGGGGATGAAGCGACAGCTCGTCCTGTTCGAGGAGTGGGGTCCGGGCAAGGAGCCTTCCCGTGACGCAATGGAGGTCGCCGCGCGGACCTGCTACGCGGCGGGCCATCTCAGCGGCGCGACGGCCATGAAGGTGGTGGAGTACTACCGGTTGGTCCTCGCCGGTCGATTGAATGACGCCGAGCGGCAGGTCCGGGCCGCACTCACTGAGGCGTACGAACGAAGCGCGTTGCCAGCGCTCGGGATGCTGCACGGCACGCTCGCAGAGATGCACTACGAGCGGGGTGACCTCGACGAAGCGGAAGATGAAGCACGGCGCTGTTTCGCCCTTGGAGCGCCTGGAGCGGCTCCGGGGCTCTTCACACCACCCGAAGCGACGCTGGCCCGGGCGCAGATCGCAGATGGACGAGTAGAGGAAACGCGTGCGTCAATCCGGATTCTCGAAGAGCGCGCCCAGCGAGTGGAGACGGTGCAGGGCAAACGATTCTTCCCGGCCCTCGCGGCGCATCTGCACCTCTTGCTCGGGGACCTGCCAGCGGCGAGGCGATGGTCCGAATCGGTGACGCTCCCGCCAGGCGGTGAGCGCGACTTCGACTGGGAGCACGTACGCTTGGTGTACGCGCGCGTCCTTATTGCCGACGGCCGGGCAAACGACGTCCTTCCGCTGCTGAGGGACATGGCGCATGTCGCCAAAGCGGCCGGCCGCAGTGGGCGGTGGCTCGAGGCGAAACTGCTTGAGTCCTGCGCGCTCTGGCGCAGCGGCGACGAACGGGCGGCCACAGCGGCATTCACCGCGATCCTGTCACTCGCCGAGCGCGAGGGTTACGTCCGCACGCTGCTCGACGAAGGCGAGCCCGTGCTGGGCATGCTCCGGCGGGCCGCGACGGGTCCACACGGTTCGTATGTGACGCGGCTCTTGCTGCTGGCCGGCGAGAGCGGTGCCGCCGCGCCGCGGCCGCGTGCCACCGCGCCGGATGACCTCAGCGAGCGCGAACAAGACGTGCTCCGGCTCCTGGTGCTGGGCTCCTCGAATCGCGAGATAGCGGACGAACTTGTCGTTTCGCTCGATACAGTGAAGACGCACCTGCGGAATGTCTACGGAAAGCTTGGCGTCCACAGCCGGACCCAGGCCATCGCCGCCGCCCGGGCACGCGGGCTGGTGTAGCGCCTGTCTCTCACCTCTCGTTGATCACCCGATCGGTTCACCCCTCCAGGCGATTCGGGCGCGGTTGGAGCGAATCAACACTGCTGGCAGCTCAATCGGAGGTGCCGCATGGAACCGCTGGCAATCAACAAACCCACATCATCTATTTTGCCTCTGGCAGCAGACGGGCGTGGGGGCGCGCTGTGAGCCCCATCCTCAGCCGCCTCTCCTTCAAGCCTGGCATCGGCCTTATCGTGTTCGGGTCGTTGCTCGTTGGTTTCATCCTGGCCGTGATGCTCGTGCTGGTTCCCTTCGCCGGCACACCTGAAAACGTGATCAGCGGCGTCGTCCTCCTGTGCTTCGCGTTTGGATGGGCGATTCTCGGAATCCTCTCGTCTCGACTCACTGACCAACCGCAGCGTTGGACAGCGGCGCCGGCAATCCTCATGGCCAGCGCCGGCAGCATGCTGCTGACCTGGCCCGGAGCTGTCCTCCATGACACCTTCAACTGGCTTTGGCCCCCGGTCGTGGCCGCGCTGGTCGCATGGATGGTCGTCGAGAGCCGCCGAAGCCTGCGGAGCCGTGCGAGCTTCGCGCTCCTCTACCCGGTCTTTGGGGTCCTGCTTGTGTCGGCCCTTGGAGCTGCGTACGAGACGTTACGGGAGACTCTGGACGAGCGATCGAACGCCATGCCAGGACAGCTCGTCAGTGTCGGAGACCATCGGCTGCACATCCATTGCACAGGCGCCGGTAGCCCAACCGTCGTTCTCGAACCCGGCCTGGGGGAGCCCTCCTCGATGATGGCCGGATGGATCGCACCGGCAGTCGCGACTCGAACGAGGGTCTGCGTCTACGACCGGGCCGGTCGTGGCTGGAGCGAGCCGGCCGCCAGTCCCGAAGACGGCGTTGCCGTGGCGACGAGCCTGCACGCCCTTCTGGAACGGGCGGGTGAGCAGGGACCATATGTCCTGGCGGGCCACTCCGCGGGTGGCATTTACGTCCTCAACTTCGCCCATCTGTACCCGGACGACGTCGCTGGCGTCGTGCTCCTCGACTCCATGCACCCCGACCAGTACGCCCGGCTTCCAGGCTGGCCACTGTTCCATGCACTCTTTCGGCGCGCGTCCGCCCTGATGCCTTCGCTGTCGCGCATCGGAGCCGGACGCGTCATCTTTCGAACGGCTGCCAGCGGCCTACCCCCGCAGGCGCGGAGTGAAGAGCGGGCGTTCGTGGCCACGCCTGCCCACAACAGAAGCGTGCGCGATGAGTTCGCCCAACTGCGTACGGCTCTGAGGCAGGCGGGCGAACTCCGAAGCCTGGGAGATAAGCCGCTGGTGGTCCTGACGGCGGACCGAGGCGCAAAGGCGGGTTGGCAGCCCCTGCAGGAAGAGCTGGCACGCCTGTCCTCGAACAGTATTCACCGCCAATTGCCGGACGCCGAACATGCGTCCCTGACGGAGGATCAGGGTGCGGCGGCTGAATCCAGCCAGGCAATCCGCGACGTAGTCGAAGCTGTGCGGATGCTGGAAGCGGCACAGAACCGCTGAGAGACGACCGAAGGCGCTGAGCGGGACGACCATGACACATAGGGATCGGCGGTGCCCTTCCTTGTGTGTCGAGGTCCCGAATCGCCTCTGACGAACTAGCGACCGTGTTTGATTCTGCTGGCGGCGGCTCGCCGGCGCCTACGTGGCGCTCAAGAAGCGCGACACCCGGGCCGCAAACACACGCCACTGCCCCGACCTCCAGAGCGTCCTCAGAAATGCGGACGCTCTGTCGTTGTGCGCGTCCAGCCGAAGTCGGGAGCTCGGGTCGTTCGGGCACATGCACTTCAGCCTCGCTTGCCCGGGCAACTCCCAGCCCATCTAACCCCGCGGTCACCCTTCGAGGCAAGCACGGATCACCCGCGGGTTCACCCCTGCGGGCGATCCGGCGCCGGTCGGCCCCGCCGACTATCAGGTCATCCCAATCGGAGGCGCCACAATGGCAACAGCAGCACTAAACCCAACCCTCGCAGGAACACAGGAGAACGAAGGACATCCCCGCCGCTGGTGGATCCTCGGCGTCGTCTCTTTCGCCGCATTCACCCTCTTCGCCGACAACACCATCGTCAACACCGCACTCCCGTCCATCTCTCGTGACCTCGATGCATCCACGTCGCAGCTCCAGTGGATCGTCGATAGCTACGTCCTCATGCTCGCCGGCCTGCTCCTGGTTGGGGGCGCCATCGGCGACCTCTTCGGCCGCCGCCGCTGGTTCGGCATCGGACTGGGCATCTTCGGACTCGGCGCCACGGTCGCCGCGCTCTCGTCGAGTACCGAGCAACTCATCCTTGGCCGCGCACTTCAGGGGATGGGCGGCGCGCTCATCATGCCTGCCACCCTTTCCATCATCTCCAACGTTTTCCCGGCGAACGAGCGCGCCAAGGCCATCGGAATCTGGACCGGCGTCACGGGACTGGCCATGGGCTTCGGTCCTGCCCTCGGCGGCTACATTGTCGATGGTAGCGATTGGCAGACAGTGTTCTGGCTCCACATCCCGGCTGTCGCGCTGACGCTCGCCGGGCTGGTGATCATTCCCGAGTCACGCGATGCTCGGACTCGCAGCCTCGATATCCCCGGCGCCATCTTTGGCACGGTTGCTCTCACCTCGCTCGTGTTCGGCATCATCGAGGGCGGCGAAGCCGGCTGGACCTCCTCGATCGTCGCATGTTCCTTCCTTGCATTCGCTCTCGCCGGCACCGCTTTCGTCCTCGTCGAGACGCGGACACCGAACCCGATGCTCCCGCTGCACTTTTTCAAGCAGCGCCAGTTCACCGCCGCCGTTGTCATCATCGGCCTCGTCTTCTTCAGCGTGGCGGTCACGTTCTTCTTCCTCACCCAGTTCTATCAGTTCGTTCAGGGCCGGACGGCGTTCGAAGCCGGCGCCCTCGGCATCCCCGTGGCCATCGCGATGGGCGTTGGAGCACCACTCTCGGGCATCTTCGTGAAGCGCATCGGCGCGAAGGCACTGGTGGTGACGGCGATGACCTCCTGCGCCATCGGCCTGGCCATGCTGTCCGTGGTCGATGCCAACACCGGTACCCTCCAAATCGTCTCCATCATGTGCTTCTTCGGGCTGGCCGGCGGCCTCGGGCTTGTCCCGCTCACCGATATCGTGATGGCTTCGGTCCCGGCCGATGAGGCCGGCGTTGCTTCGGCGGTCAACGACGTGAGTCGCGAACTCGGTGCCGCCCTCGGCATCGCCGTCATCGGCAGCGTCGTTAGCGGCGCCTACCGCTCGAACATCGAGCAGGGTCTCGGCGGCAGCGTGCCTGGGGAGGTCGTTCACGGGGCGGGCGAAGGACTCGGCGTCGCCGCCACCCTCGCCGGCTCGCTTCCGGGGGACATGGCGAGCCACCTGCTCCAGGTGGCGAACGCCGGCTTCGTCGACGCCATCGGCATCGGCTTCTTGCTCAGCGCGGCGGTGATGGTAGCGCCGATCGCCATCGCCGCTCTGTTCCTCCCCGGCCGCGATCGCATTCCCGTCGCGGCTAGCCCTGCCGAGCTGGCGGACGCGCTTGGGGACGCAGAGGAGGTGGCACTCGCCGCTTGAGTCAACGCACATGGCTCTCGACGAACGGCCGCCCGAATTTCGGGCGGCCGTTTTGCGCAATTGCCTGAGGTTAGTGAGCCAGGACGGGACCTTGGCCCCCACCGTTCCGGAAACGGCGAGCGCCTACACTACGTTGAATGGTCATGCCACAGGAGCCGGCCGGCGCGAGTCCGGTACTCGCCACCAAGTTCTTCCGGCCCAGGCGGCGTCCCGGAATCATTCCGCGGCAGCGGCTGCTCGAACGGCTGGACCGCGGTCTGCAGGCAAAGCTGACCCTCATCTCCGCTCCGCCAGGCTTCGGGAAGACCACCCTGCTCGCCGAATGGCTGGCTTCGCTCAACGGCCCCGAACGGTCGGTGGCCTGGCTTTCGCTCGACGCCGGCGACGACCAGCCTGCCGGCTTCTGGACGTACGTGATCACAGCTTTGCAGACGGTGCAGCCGGAGGTGGGCAAGGACGCGCTGGCGATGCTTCAGTCGCCGCCGCTGCCGCCGATCGAAGGCGTGCTCAGGCCGATTCTGAACGAGATTGCCGGTCTGCCGCGCGATCTCATGCTCGTGCTCGATGACTACCAGGTCATCGAAACCGGCGAGGTTCACGACGGCGTCGCGTTCCTGCTCGACCACACGCCGCCGAACATGCACATGGTCATCGCTAGCAGAGCCGACCCGATGCTGTCGCTTTCGCGGCTGCGTGTCCGCGGAGAGCTTAGCGAGATTCGCGCCGCCGACCTGCGCTTCACGGCTGAGGAGGCCGCGGCGTTTCTCAACGGCGCGATGGGCCTCGACCTCTCGCCGCAGCAGATCGCGGCACTGGAGGCGCGCACTGAAGGCTGGATTGCTGCGCTCCAGCTCGCGGCGCTTTCGATGCAGGGCCGGGACGACGTCGCCGGGTTTATCGGGGCGTTCAAGGGTGACGACCGGTACATCGTGGACTACCTCGTTGACGAGGTGCTCCAGCGACAACCCGAGGGTGTCCGTAGATTCTTGCTGGAGACGTCAATCCTCGACCGGCTGAGCGCGCCACTCTGCGAGGCCGTCACGGGGGAGCAGGGCGCCAGGGCCATTCTGGAGTCGCTGGAGCGCGGGAACCTGTTCGTCGTGCCGCTCGACGACAAGCGCCAGTGGTACCGCTACCACCACCTCTTTGCCGACGTCCTGCGCACGCATCTCGCAGATCGCGAGCCCGGCCTGGTTCCTGGACTCCACGTCCGCGCCAGCGAGTGGTACGCGCAGGAGGGCCAATCCGACCGCGCCATCCGGCACGCGCTCGCCGCAAACGACATGCCGCGTGCGGCCGGGCTCGTCGAGCTCGAATCCGAGGAGGCCATGCGGCGCCACCAGCCCCACCGCCTCATCGAATGGGTCAACGAACTGCCGGAAGGGCTCGTGCGTTCCATGCCCGTGCTCAGCACCTACTACGCGATGGCGATCCAGGGCATGGGCGAGCTCGAGCGTGCTGCCTCGTTTCTCGACGACGCTGAGCGGTGGTTGGCCGCGCCAGGTCAGCCAGGCATGGTGGTCGTCGATCACGCCGGCTTCGAAGTGCTGGCCTCACGAATCCCATGCGCGCGCGGGTACCTTACGATTGCGGCGGGCGACGCCGAAGCCACTGGCGAGCTGGCCGCCCGGGCGCTGAAGTTACTGCCGCTGGATGAACACCACTGGCGGGGCACAGCGTTCGCCCTCCGCGGACTGTCGCACTGGGTGCGTGGTGAACTGGACACCGCGCAGCCGTTCCACACCGAGGCGGTGGCCAGCCTCGAACGCGCTGGTGACACGCTTCTCGCGATGATCTCCGCCTCCAACGATGCGGAGCTGCAGAAGGCGCGCGGCCGCCTTGGAGCAGCCCGCGAGACTCTGGAACAGGCGCTGCAATTTCCGGCCCGCCATGGACTGCCCACCAGCCCGGGCGCCGCCAACCTGCACTTCGCGCTGAGCGAGCTCGACTACGAGTACAACGACCTCGACGGCGCTCGCCGCCATTTGTTGGCGGGCGAAGAGTTCCTGGACTCGCCCGTGCCCACGTCGATTCCCTACCGGCACTGCCTCGCCCAGGCCCGGCTCCGCCAGGGCGAAGGCGACTTCGATGCAGCTTGCGACGCGCTCGACGAAGCCGAGCGGCGGTTCCTCCGCGGCGCGGTGCCCAACACCCGCCCCGCGTCCGCCTGGAAAGCGCGCGTCCGCCTCATGCAAGGCCGGGTCGCCGACGCGCTCGACTGGGCGCGCGCGCAGGGACTCTCCGCCGCCGACGAGCCGGCCTATGCCCGCGAATACGGGCACCTCACGCTGGCGCGCGTGCTCATCGCGCAGCTTCGCGATGGGGGCGTCGGCACCTCAGCGGACGAGGTGGACGGCCTGCTCGAGCGCCTCTGCGCTGCGGCCGAGCCGAACGGGCGGGTCGGGGCGCTGATCGATGTCTACATGCTCCGGGCACACCTCGCCGCTACGGTCGACGATGTGCCCCGCGCCCTCGCTCATCTCGGACGCGCCCTGGCGATTGCCGAACCCGAAGGGTACGTCCGCACCTTTGTCGACGAAGGCCCACCGCTGCGTGACCTGCTTCGCCACGCCGCCGCTGCGGGGGTCGGCGGGGCCTACGCGAGGCAGCTGCTGGCGGCGTTTGAATCGCCATCTACCGCGGTGCCGCGGGCAAGGCCAGGCGTGGGTGTGCTCGCCGAACCGCTCACGGCGCGCGAAATCGAGATACTCAGGCTGGTGGCCGCCGGCATGCAGAACCAGGAGATAGCAGACCACCTGGTCTTGAGCGTCGCCACTGTGAAGCGCCACATCGCCAACGCCTACGGGAAGCTGGACGTCGGCAATCGCACCGCCGCCGTCGCGCGGGCAACGGAACTCAAGATCCTCTAGCTAGCGCGGCACTGGGACTTCGCCCCAACTACACCCTGCATTTACACCCTCAGATTGCACCTTTCGGTTGAAGGCGCCTCGGCCCGGACTGGGCATTGTTGGTCCTGCCGCAGCGAGAGTAGCGGACGAACCGAAGGAGGCGCCACATGACCACTTCTGCCGGCCAGGATCGAGGCTGCAGCGATTCGCAGCGGTACGAGATCCGCCTGCAGGGACACCTCGATTTGCGCTGGACCCACCGCATGGACGGCATGGCCTTCGCGCTCGAACGCGACGGCACGACGACACTCACCGGCTCGCTCCCTGACCAGGCGGCCCTGCATGGACTGCTGGCCCGCATCCGCGACCTCGGCGTGCCGATCGTCTCCATTCAACGGCTTTCTCCCGAGGAAGAGGTAGGAAACTCATGATCGAAGTCAAAGACGTCACCAAGCGCTACGGCGACACGCTCGCCGTCGACCATCTCTCGTTCACCGTGAAGCCCGGCATCGTCACCGGCTTCCTGGGGCCGAACGGGGCTGGGAAGACCACGACGATGCGCATGATCCTCGGGCTCGACAGCCCGAGCAGCGGCACGGTCACGGTCAACGGCCGTGCCTACCGGGATATCGCCGCACCGATGCACCAGATCGGCGCGCTGCTGGATGCGAAGGCGGCGAACGGCGGCCATACGGCCCGCCAGCACCTCGGCTGGATCGCCCGGGCCGGCGGTATCCCCAGCCGGCGCGTCGCTGAAGTGCTGGAGATCGTCGGCTTGGCCGAGGTCGCCGAGCGGCGGGTCGGCGGCTTCTCGCTCGGAATGTATCAGCGGCTGGGCATCGCCGCTGCCCTGCTCGGGGACCCGCAGACCCTCATCTTCGACGAGCCGGTGAACGGCCTGGACCCCGAGGGCATCCGCTGGATTCGAAGCCTCCTTCAAGGCCTCGCGTCCGAAGGCCGCACGATCCTTCTCTCGAGCCACCTCATGAGCGAGATGGAAGCGACCGCCGACCACGTCATCGTCATCGGCCGTGGCCAGCTCATCGCCGACACGAGCATCGCCGCGTTCACGCAGCGCAGCGCGAGCAGCCACGTCCGGGTGGTGTCGCCGCAGTCCGGCGACCTCGTTCCCCTGCTGCAGCGCGCGGGCGCCACCGTGAACGCGGAGGACGGCGCCCTCATCGTCACCGGCATCGAAGCGCCGGCCATCGGTAACGTCGCTGCGGTCCACGGCCTCGAACTGCACGAACTTTCGCCTCGCCGCGCCAGCCTGGAAGCGGCGTTCATGGAGCTGACCCACGGCAGCCAGCAGTACCAGGGCGCACTCAGCAGCTCGGCCGCCTGACACCCCACGGAACCTAAAGGAGAACGGACATGACAACGGCAGTACTTTCCTCGAACCCAACCATCGCAGCGGCCGCACTCTCGCGGCGCGCCGGCTTTATCGACACCCTCGCCTCGGAGTGGTCCAAGCTCGCGACGCTCCGTGCCACCCACCTCACCCTCGCGCTCGGGTACCTTCTTTCGGTCGCGACCACTGCCATCGGATGCATCGCCCTCGGGATGACGCAGGACGACTGGTCGCCGGATTTCAGCCCGGTCACGACATCGATGATTGGCGTGGCCTTCGGGCTCATCGTGTACACCGTGTTCGGCGTGATGACCGTGAGCCGCGAGTACGCGAGCGGCACCATCCGGCTCACACTGACCGCGACCCCGCGCCGTAGCCGTGTCTTCTTTGCCAAGCTCACCATCGCCGGTGCGACGCTCCTCGTGCTGGGGCTCGCGACGACACTCAGCATGTTTTTCCTGGGCCAGGCGCTGCTGGGCGCCTACGGGATGCCGACTGCGAGCCTGACTGACCCCGATGCAGCGCGGATGGTCCTCGGCCTCGGTGTCGCGATGCCATTCTTCCCGGTCCTCGGCTTCGCGTTCGGCATCCTGCTTCGCAGCACGGCTGGCGGCATCACTACCGCACTCGGCCTCCTCTGGCTCCCGCAGATCTTCGGCCAGCTCGTGTCCGATGGCTTCCAGGAGAACGTCCTCAGCTTCCTCCCCAGCAATGGCGTCGACACGCTCACCGCCGGCCACATCCAGCACTCTCCCGCGTTCCCCGACCCCATGGTCGGTGCGGTCGTCGCTGCGAGCTGGTTCGTCGTAGTCATCGGCGCCGCCTACGTCGCCTTCATGCGGCGGGATGCGTAGTCCTGCGCGGCGAGCTGCCGATTCCCGGGCGAGGGAGAGTCTACCAGGGCTCCCCTTCGCCTCGGCCCCGCGCTACGCAGATATCTAAAGGAGTCTCCAAGTGAAGGACCTCATCGCACTACTCGGCACGGCCGCACTCGTCGGCATTGCAGGCTCTGCGTTCATCGATGCGTGGAGCCTCATGTTGCGGCACCGGTTCCACGTCGCCACGCTGGACTACGCGATGCTGGGCCGCTGGATCGGGCACTTCCGACAAGGCCGCTTTTTCCACGAACGCATCTCGGCCGCACCAGCCGTCCGCGGCGAGCGCCCTCTCGGGTGGGTGGCGCACTACGCGATTGGCATCGCCTTCGCGCTGGTACTGCTCGCGGTTTGGGGGCAGCAGTGGGCGAAGTCGCCGACCATCTTGCCGCCGCTGCTAGTCGGTATCGGTTCCGTCGTGGCCCCCTGGTTCATCATGCAACCTGCCTTCGGTGCCGGAATCGCAGGCGCGAAGACCGCCAACCCGCTGGCCGGCCGGCTTCGAAACCTGGGCACCCACACCGTGTACGGCGTGGGGCTCTATCTCTCGGCGCTGGCCATCTCGCTCATCTAGGCAGCTCTGGGCTGCTCTCGTTACCCACTCACCAAACAGAACAGGGGAAGCTCAACATGACCGTCCCAACCGCCGAAATCGTATCCAACGCAAAGGGCGCAGCCTCCATCCAGCCTCGGTTCGCCGCTGGCGGTTCGCTGCCCACGTACCGGTTGAACATCATGAGGGCCGGCTACTTGCTGATGGCAGTGGGGCTCGCAGCCGTTAAGTGGCCGATATTCCTCGGGGGAGATGCGGCATCGCTGCCGGTCTTCGAAGGCGTTGTTGCCGCCCTGCTCGCGAGCATGTCGCTGTTTGCATTTCTCGCGCTGCGGTACCCGCGTCAGCTGCTGCCGCTCCTGGTCTTCGAGTCGGTCTGGAAGCTGGTCTGGCTTACCGCCGTCGCGATCCCTAACCTCATCGCGGGCGACTTGAGTGACGAAATGCGTGGCGTCCTGTTCAACGTCCTGTTGGTCGTCGTCATCCTTGCGGTCACCCCGTGGGATTACGTCTGGAAGTACTACGTCAGGGCGCCCGGAGATCCGTGGCGTTGATGCCCCGACTTAGGTCGGTAAAGGTCGGTGCGGCACCGCCGGCCTTTCGTCTCACATCAGGGCGACAACTGGCGTCGTTAACGGACGACCCGAACGCCAGCATCAGCACGGCGAACGCATCGATGGTTCTTCGACGCCCATGTGGTGGTTAGCCCAGCTGCACGCAGGCGTCGCCGTGGTCAGGATTCGTCCCGCCTCTCCGTCAGGCCGACTTGCGTCGCCGCCGTTCAGGCGAAGACCACCTCGACCCTAAACGGGACCTCGAACCCCGTTCGGTTTATCACCGCCGCACAAAGGTTGCCGATGGCAGTGTGCGGGCGGCCGAAACTGTAGCCATCGAGGAAGAGAGGGAGTGCGGCGAGACGTTCTGCTTCTGAGGCGTAGACCCTGCGATAGGCCCACTCACGTGATCGCAAGAAGAACGCCTGCTTGTTGCGGGCCCACGGCAAGCACATACTTGCGCTGTCGTGAACAATTCAGCTCCTCGGCAGCGGCCTCCGGCACCCACTGGTGGATCGAGGTTGCAGACTGCCGCGCGGCGGACCGCGCCATCGCGCGAGTCAACCGACACAGAGTTCAACGTCGCGCATAACGCTCTTTCCTTGCAACGAACCTTCGGGAACCGCGCCGTCACCCAGATGCTTAGCAGTCGCCTCGCCCAGCGGCACGAGGCGGTCACGACCAATACGGAGGTCGGCGAGCCTGAGCTGTCTCCCCAGGAGGAGACTGCCCAGCCCGACCCGACCAAGGGCACAGGCACCACGGGCTCGACCAGCAGCGCACCAACGGGCGAAGCCCGCATCAAGGCCATTGGCGATGCGCTGCGCGCCAGCGCCAGTGGCATGTGGGCGCTCGGCATCATCGATAAATGGAAGGTCCCTGTGGATTACGAATACGGGGGCCAGGGTTCGTTCCACCAGGGCGGCAAGATCTTCCTGAACAAGACGCTCGGGATCGGTGGCGCGGCTCTCGTGATGATGCACGAGGCCCAGCACGCCAACACCTTCAAGTCCGGCAAGCAGGCCGACCGTACCAAGCTTGGCCGCGAAGAATTCATCAAGCTGATGATCGCGGACGAAGCCGAGGCGGTTGTCCGCCAGATCGAAGGCATGGCCATCACCGTCGGACTCGGTGTCGATATGGCCGGCGCCGGCGTCGATGACGCTCTGAAGCAGCGCTATCTGAAAGCCTTCTACGCGAAGCGCGACGAGTTGAAGGCGGCAAACCCGGACATGACCACCGCCGACATCAACGACCGCTGTCGCACTCACACGCGCGACACCGAGGTCACCAACTGGTTCCACGACGGCACATTCGTGACTTCCACTGACCTCAACAGCTATGCCGTGTTCTACGGCCTCCAGTGGGATGCCGTAAACAAGCCTCCCGCGAAATGACGACGCCGGAGGCAGGCCGCCAGGCGATCGCCATAGCCGTTGGCCCCCCGTTTGACGATCGGATCCTCGATGGCGAGGCCGAGATCAGTGCCGTCACAGTCCCGGGCATCGACGGCACCGTCGTCTGGCGGGTGATTGACAACGAGGGGCCTCACCCGTGGCAGTCCTACGTCGGGGTCTGGCCCGACGGGTTGGCACGCGTGCTCTCAGCAAACCAGGATGCGTGGTCCGACCTCGTCGCGAAGTGCGGAGCGTCGATAACCGACGCCGCTACGGCAAAGTCCTACACGGAGACCTTCCTTGAGGTTACGCGCGCGGCGATGGTCATCGTGCGTTCGATCGCCTCGCTCGACGACATCCGCTGGCGGCCCGGCTCCGATGCCGAAGAAGCAGCCAAATCGGACCTGCTGCGCGAGAATCCCGGCATCCGTTCGCGAGCCGAACGCCGTGGGAGCGGCTTTCACGTCGAACTCACCCTCGTCGTCGATCAGCGCCTCCAGCGAAACACGTTCCACGTCGGCAAGCGGGGCGAACTCACAGGGATGACCTTTGAAGTGATCGCTGAGCGACTGCCGCTGCCGGTGGCACGCTGACCGCCAACGCAGTTCAGGGGATGCCGTAGAGCTCTGAGCAGATCATCCAGCCGCCTGCTCCGCCGAAATGACCACGGGCGGTGCGCAGCCAGAGCGCCGTCCGCAGGTTCACAACCGGGTCGAACCGGTGTTCGAAGTTCTCGCCTGCACGGTCGAAATGCTGCGTCCCGTTCAGCTGGGCGAGCCCGTAGCTGCCGCCATTTGGGTCGCTGCCGTTGTACGCGAAGATGTTCCGGCCGCTCTCGCATTGGACGATCTGGCGCATCTCAGGCCACCACCCCTCCGTCATCGGCCACCCGGCGAGGAAAGCCGCGGCATCGAGCTGCTCCAGCGTCAGGAACTGCGCTCCCGCCGCGAGGCCCTCGAAATCCATGCCGGCCGGCGTCTCCTGTGCTTCCACGCTAGCTGCAGGCGCAGCGGCCGAAGCGACCGCATCGGGGCAGAAGCGCCCTTGCAGGCTCGCCAGTCCGGGTGCCGTCGACGGAATGTCCGGAGGACGGGTCGCGCCGTTATGGCGTGCCGCGTCGTATGTCCGTTGGTACGCGGTAACGGCCTCCTTGTACCGGCTCCCGAACACCGCGGACTGATCGGTCGAGTCGATGAAGCTGCACGACTGCGAGGCGATCCGTTGGAGCACCGCCATCTCCGATCGCACATCTTCCCACTGCGACACCGGTTGCTCTGACTGGCTCGGCCCCGGCTCATCGAATGCGGTGAGGACCCCAATGCTGATCCCGAAGGCGCCAAGAGCAGAAAACAGTACCAGGAATGCCTGCATTCAGCCGGACCTATGGCACGTTGACGGTGAACTGCCCGGGCACGTTCACCCCGATCACGCCGCCCCAGGTGCACGTGAGCTTGGATGTCGAATTCAGGGCCGGCGCCCCGCCAAGCATCACCGTCGGCGACCCCGGAGCCCACGGCGCCGGCGTCACCGGGATGCAGGGCTGAGGCGTCAGCACCCCGAGCGCCGCCGAGGTTGCCGCTGCAACCTGGGGATTCGCGAGGCTCGTGCAGACCCCGAACGGCATGATATTCGTCATAGGAATGTTATCCATGATGTTCGCGGCTGGCTGCCCGCCCGCGTTCACGCGATTCTTGGGCAGCACGACCATGGACGATGGGGCGGCACCCCACGGAGTGCAGGCGAGCATCGCGCCGTTTACGACTAGTTGCGCCATCGCTGGACCCTCCGGAACGTCAGGAGTGTATCGAGCCGCCAGCCTCGCTGCTAGTCTCGCGCGTCGGGGTCTTCGCCATCTGAACCTTGCCGCTCGGCTTCGCGTGCGGGCCTGATTGTGCCGTCCGCCTCGACGACATGCAGCGCCGGGCCGTATGGATCGGCTTCAAGCGTCCTCCGGTATCGCTCCAGTTCGCGGGGGTCGAACCCGGCGACGTCCATCGCCGCCCGTGAATGTACCTGTTGATACGGGCGGGTCTGGTCGTACTCGGCGTTGCCCGTTTCCGGCAGCGCTCCAGCGCGCGGATGCCCCAGCGGAGCGGGAGGGCGAGCGCCGGGTTCGCGGCGCAGCCACGCCTGGCGCAATTCCTCCACGCGGTCCACCGCCCGGAGGTAATCCTCGTACGAGAGCCCCGGCTGCGGTTCGGGCATGCCTTCAGTCTAGCCGCAGAAGTCGCGCCGTGTGGCTAACCGCACGCCGGGACACGCGATCAGCGAGGCCGCCCCCGCCAGTTGGACGTCGCCCCGAAGCTCAGCCCCAACTCACGTATCGCTGTCGGACGGGGTGGTCGCGCTTCGATCTCCTTGGCTGAGTGTTTCCCGCAGTCCACGACGAGCTGGCAGGTCTGTCCAGGCCGGATCGTCGCAGCCGGTGTCGTACCTTTCGGTACGAACGCATCCTGGACCATCTTCCTCACGCCAGCTTTCACGTTGCCCGCATCGTCTTCCCAGCGGTTTGTGCTGAAGTCCGAGACTAGTCGCTCGCAGTTCGTTGCTGCATCAGGCCTGGGAAAGTCCAGGAACACGACGAGTGTCGCGGGAAGCTCGGTGTCAAAGTCGCCGCTCCAGGAGTCGTCGTAGCTCCGTGTCCCTACCACGGCTTCGGGGTGCACCGCGGCCGGCTTCCCCGTCATCTCCACGGCTATTTCCCACGTGTCCAGCCAAACGGCCCGCCAGTCGTCGCTGTCGGGCTCTTCACTTCGATAGTCGGTGAGGAAGTGTTCCAGCCGCCAGGACTTGACGCGTACATCTTCGATTCCGAGGTCATCCAACGCACCTCGGATGAAGTCCTCAGTGCCTTTCTGGATCTTTTGGACCTGGACTCTGCTGGCGAAGAAAGACAATTCGTTCGCCCGCTCCCTGTACGACGGTCTCCACAGTAGAAAGTTGTCCACGGCTCACCCTCTGCCCGCACGATTCTTACCGCTACTCACCGTATCCACGGAACTTCGGACCGACGTTCGGTCGGTACGAGATCTTCGGCTGCGCCGAGTTGCATGACTTACAATAGACTTTCAAGTTATTCTCATCATCATACCATGAATATCTCTCGGATTGAATCATGTCGTTACCCTCGTTATTCCAATGATCGGCAACATTATATACATGCTCCAGGGTGACTTCATTAGCGGTGATCGTATTTTTGTGATTTGGGCCGATAACCGGACCTTTATTCTCGCAATAAAAACGCCCGTTGCCGGTTTTGGCGCGATCCGTCACGTCAGTCCATGAACGAAAATTCTGCTTGTAGAACTCATAGCGAATCTTGCCACGCCATTCTGGCTTGAGGACATATCCGCTACTATCGACCATGACATAGTTCGACGCGTGTTGGGCGGTGCCTTCGAGACTGTAGCTGCCCCCGCCTTTCGCGATGAGACTCATCTCAGCCTTCGTGGTGGCTTGACCGGACCCCCGTCTGACCGCCCATACAGAATTCCCTGAGCTCGAGTTCAGCCAGAACACGTACGTGGAGTCCAGCCGGTGCCGGAAGCGCCGTTCGATTTCGTCTCGTGTCACCCCATCGCTGTCGGCGTCCGCGCCGCCGGTCTGCGCCGACGTCGTCACTGTCAGCCGGGAGAGGGTTCCTTCGACCGCCCAGACCGGACCCTGCTCGACCGGAGTGAGCGTCTCGAGCCCGTATCGGAGCCGGATCGCTGCGAGCAAGGGCCGCAGGACCGACCCTGCTACGGGTCGCCCGCCGTATTTCTCGACTGCGCGCTTCCCGGCGTCCACGCCCTGAGCCAGTCGCTGCTCCTGTTCTTCCGGGCTGTCTCCGCGCCCCAGCTTTCCCTTCACCCACGACGCGCCCTGCTTCGCCTTCCCCACCGCGAAGTCCTTCGCTTGCTTCGCCTTCTTCTTCGTCCAATCCACGCCCTTCGACACCGCCTTGCCGAGACCGCTCTTGCCCAGCGCCGACACCAGCCCCCGCGCTTTGCCCAGCACCCAGTCGATCCCTTTGTTCACCGGCTCCTGGACCTTCTCGATCACTCCCTTGACCTTGGCGCCGATGTCCCCGAGTCCCAACAGGCTCGCCAGGAAGCTGATCACCGTCGGGATCGCCGACGCCAGCGACGACTCGATGAAGTTCGCCGCCGCGCTCAGGTTCCCCGCGGCAATCGCCGAGACCGACTTGATCACTGACTGCACCAACGACATCACTCGCGCGCCGTTGTTTACGAACCACATCACGACGTCGTAGATCGCCTTCGCCGCCTTCACGAACGCGCCAGCCGGTCCGCCGAGCAGCCCGATCAACCACTGCACGCCGGCCTTGATCACCTGCGTGACGACCATGTCTTCGATCGCGCCGAAGACCATGTCTTTCAGGTCGCCGAGCTTGTCGGCGATGAAGTCCCAGATCGCGCCGATCCCCTCGTCCTTCACCTTCACGAAGATGTCGAACACCTTCTCGAGGCCGGCCACCACCGGCTCCCCGAACATCGAGGCTGCCCGCCGGCGCAGGTTTTCCCAGGTCATCCCCAGCACCTGCATCACCAGCGAGAAGATGCCCTTGATGTCGAACGTCTCCGGCAACGTGATTCCCGCCTCCGCTACCGCGCCGAACAGCCAGCTCGTCAGCCCCTTCTTCAGGTGCGCGCCGATGTTCCCAACGAACTGCATGAAGCCCTGCTTCACGCCGCTCAACAGGTTCCCTAGGAACTTGATCGGGTCGAGGATGATCGTGTCGATCGCATCGGACGCCTCGGCCAGCACGTTGAGCAGCATGTTCTTCAGGTTCATGACCGTGTCGATCACGCCCTTGACCGCATCCACCGCCTTGTCGACAAGCCCCTTGTTCGCCTCTTTCATCTCGTCGATGCGGGCGTCGATAGCCTGGAGATTCTCCTGGTACTTCTGCGCGAGCTGGTTCGTCACCTGGGCGAGCTTCTCGTCGATCGTCCCCGCCAGCTGGCTGAACTGCTCCTGGACGCCCTGCGCTGCTTCGTTCCCGATCTCTTGCAGTTCCGCGGGCAACGTCGCGAGGTAATCCTTGATCTGTTGCTTACCCTTGCTGATCTCGGCCTTCGCCTCCGTCACCGCCCGCCCCACTATCGCGACCACGTTGTCGATCACCGCGTCCATCTGCTTCAGGTAGAGCGCGCGGCCCTGTTCGAAGAACGAGTTCACCTCCGGTGGCATCCCCGCCACCTTGTCTTCGATCCACTGCGCCCAGCCCAGCCAGCCCCCGTACCGCGCTTCCTTCCATGCGTCGACCTTTGCCGAGACGTAGTTCTCGAACGACCGCTTGGCCGCGTCGGCGCCCGCATCAAATGCCGTCGTGACCTTTGCATCGAGGCCGCCGAGGATCGACTCCACCCGCGTCTTGGTGCCGTTGAACATCTTCTGGACTTCCGCGCCGATTTCCGTCCGCTTCTGTTCGTCGGCGGTCTTGGTGGACTGCTGGCCAGCGTTCACTTTCGTCAGGGCCTGGGCCTTCGCCTCGTGCATGCCCTGCAGGCCGGTCCCGGTGGTGGTCGCGGCGTCACCCCTGGCCTTCACGAGCTGACCCTGTTCCGCTTGCCGGAACTGCTCAGGCCCGGACGTCGCGTTTGCCTGCGCCGATTGCTTCGCCTCCACTGCCGCTTGGAACTCCGGCTCATTCGAGTTGCGAAGCTGTTCCTCCGTAATCCCCGAACCGGACATCTGGTCGTCGAGCTTCTTGCTCTCGGCCTTCAAGGGCGCTTCAACATTCGCGGGAGACTGCGGCTTCGGCGCCGCGCCGGCCGTTTCCGCCACCACAGGGGCCGTGCCCGGCTCCGCCGGGACCAGTGGATCGGCTTTCTTTTCTTCAACCGTTGCCGGGTCCGGCGGTGCGGCCGCTGTCTCGGCCGTTGGTCCGGCCGTCTCCTCTTTCCCGCTCTTCACCAGCCCCTGGACTTCGGACTTGATTGCGCCCGCCTTGTTGCTGTCCTTGAACTCGTCGGCTTCCGCGGCGGTCTTCGGCGCCAGCGACTCGATCTTCGTCACCAGCTGGGCCTTGAACCCGGCGGCGTCGAACGGTGGTGTCTCCGCCGCCTCGATCTCCGTCGCCTTCGTTGCGCCAGCCCGCCCTGCGCGCTCTTCCGGAGGCATCTCAGCCGCTGCCTGCGCGGCGGCCGCAACCGACTCCGCTGGCGGGTGTTCGGTTTCCTTGGCCGCAGCGCCTTTGAGCTTCGCCGCCGTGGCCTTGAATGCAGAGTCCTCGGCCGGGCCCTTCGGGCTTCGCGTCCCGGCTTCGGCGACGGCCAGGTCGCCCGGTTCACCCTCCTCTGGCATCGGCAACTTCGCCGCCGCGGCAGGCTTCCCCGGGCGTTTGCTCGCCGGTTTCGGGCTGGCGCTCTTGGCTTCCGCCGCTGTCGCCGCCGCCGACTTCGTTGCCGTCTTCTCCTCGGAGCCGGCAGATTCCGCGTTCGCGGCGCTTGCCTGTCCGGCAGCCAGCGCGGCGCTTGCCGCCGCGTTCGCCGCCGCGGCTTTGGCCTTGGCCGCCGCCTTCTCTTCCTCAGTCGGTCCGCTTCCGGGTGCCGCCCCGGCAGGCTCTTCTGCGAGTCGGGCCAGGCCCATGAGCGTCAGGGGCCCTTGTTCTCCCGCTGCAGTAGCGTCGCCCGGCAGCCAATCATTGTCGTCGAAGTCACGCAGTCGACGCGCCTCGTCCCGGGGCGCGTTAGCCGGGCCTCTTTGCCGCTCCGTCACCAGCCGGTTCACGTGCCGGTTGCCATGGACCCGTTGGAGCGAGAGAAACGCTTCTGCCGTCAGCGCCTGCCCGTACGCAGCGGCCGGGTCGGCGAGCACAGGGACCTCGGGTTTGACGGCCGCGACCCGGCCGTTTCGGCTCTCCCGGGATGCAGGAGCCCCCGTGCTCTCAGTCCGTCGCCCGCTCGCCACCCGTGTGTTCATTCGGGACATGACTGAGCGCCGGGTTCAGGTCTCTCTGACCACCAACCAATGGGACAAGCAGCAGGCCGCTTCATGGTGGGTTACCGACTCCGCGTCGCGCCACTATACCTGTCCCGTTATCGCCTCGACAACATCCGTGTACATCCCGGTCTTGGCAGCAGCTAGAACGGCCCAATGCCCAGAGCCACCATCGCCGCCGCGGAAATCGCAAGTGCCAATGCAGCTCCGATTCCCACACCCACCAGCAGTCCCCTGTTGCTTGAGGGCGCGGCGGCCGATAGATCACGGGCCGTGGCGCTCGTGACGGGCGCTCCTTGCGGTCGAGACGACGTAATGGCAAACGGATCACGGTTAGGGGCCGGTGTCCTCGGCGGGGGGGCTTGCTCGGGCCGGGCTGTGCTCCGCGGTAGCCCAAGGTCGGGTGTTGCGTTCGCTGTCAGCGAACGCCCGCACACGTGGCAGTGGGCGGCCCGGGCCACGGTCACGACGCCGCATGCTGGGCATCTGGACCCGCGATCAGGCGGCTGTTCCGAGCCGGACAGCCCTGGGAGCATCGTCGCCGCCCCAAACACGTTGGGATCGGGGGATCTGCCCGGCAACACCGTGGCCGAACCGAAGACATCCGCCGACGGATCAGGTTCGGCCCCTCCGAGCCGTGCGCTGCAACGCCGGCACGTCTGGCTGGAAGCGTGGTTAATGGCTCCGCAGGTGCTACAGCGAATCGGCGGCGCGTCCGCAGCGCGTCCGCTAACCTCCGCTCCAGAGGCCCATGGCCCGCCCCCCATGCCCGGTACAACCGTCGGTGCGTCTGAGATAGCTGCAAGGGAAGGAGCGCTGCTAGGCGCCATGAACCGCTGCGTTGATTCTTCCGGCCCACCTGGGACGTCCGCGCCAGTGGCACCGCATGATGGGCAGGGGTCATTGCCCGCAGGGCGACTTGCGCCGCACGTCATGCAAGGCGTGTCGTTCTGAACGGTGGCGGGAGGCGCCGCGGCCGGCAGGGACTGATCCCGCCGAGGCGGATCGGAACGAGGCTCAGCCGCGCTATGTCTCCGAGCCGCGCCGGTCTCGGGCGTCGGCCCGAGTTCGCCCGCGCCAGCAGCATGATCCCGCGGTGCCGTCGGTTGGGGATCGGGGGATTCTTCCGGAACCGGCGCGGGCTCGGCCAACAACGCCCCACAGTTGCCGCATTCGACGCGCGAAAGTGCATTGCGTTGGCCGCACCGCCGGCACGCCACACGGCCCAACACGTCAACCGCGGGCTCCGATTTCGTGGCGGGAGGCGACCCAGGGGGAGGTGCTAAGACTTCTGAGGTGCCCGCGAGCGGCTCCACTACTGAGGCGGTCGATGCTGCTGCCGGGTCGGGAAACGGAGAGCTGCAAACAGCGCACGTTGATGCGTCTTGCGACTCAGCCGGCGTGCCGCAGAACGCACACTCCTTCATCCATTTCGATTCTGAACGTCTGGTGCGGGCGAGGCAAATGCAAGCGCCTGATGCGAATGCGGGTCCATTGCATAATCAGTGTCGACTGTGCGCGAGATAGGCCGTTTGCGGTTCCGCAAGAGCCTTATCGAGGGTTAAATCTCCTTGTCACTGGAGATCCGTCTCTTGTACCCTTCGGTGCCCGTCGTTCGGGTTGCCAAGGGAAAAATCTACATGACGGAACGCCCCGGCGCACATTCCCGCTCTGTTCTAGTGCGACCTTCACGAAACGCGAAAGTCGACCGGGTCTCGGTGCGACTCCTCGGGGCCTGCGCCGTGGTGCTCATGGTTCTCCTGGCCCCCTCGGCTGGCTCTTCGAGAGTACTCGCTGCTCCGGGTGACGGCACAGGCGTCTTTAACCTTGACGGCGACGAGTATTTCGTCTTCGAAGGCGAAACGCTCGAAGTAACCGTGCTTCGTGAAGGCGGATCGACGCTGCAACAGGATGTCGCCGTTACCCTCGAACTCCAGGGCGGCGTCGTCGATGTCGATTATCCCGCGACTACCGTTACCCAGCAGATCATCTTCCCGGCCGGCACCAACACATCGAGCATGGTCGCCCGCTTCACTACCTTTAACCGGTCCAGGATCTACAACACCTTCTGCGGCGACGACGAAGCCGAGGGCGTGCCGAATCTCGTTGACGACTGCCTCAACACCACCAACGTCGTGATCAAGAGCGTCGCATACGGCACGATCGGCACACACGACCTTGCGCCCATCAACATCCGCGGGCGCGGAGCCCCGATCGTCGAAAACATCTTCCCGCACAGCGGCACCAGTACGCAGACCATCCGGATCACCGGCAAGAACTTCCAGGGTGTCGTCTTCAACGGGTCCGAAGTGCTGATCGCGGCCGTCGAATTCAATCCGGACGTCGGCCCCACGATCTCAGAGGTGGCCACCCTCGCGATCATCGACGCGACCCATCTCGACGTGAATCCGCCTGCCACCCTGACCAACGGCACGGAATACAACGTGGTCGTCGTCGCGACCCATCTCGCTGCCGTCGGGCGCAGCGTCATCGTCCCCCTCGGCCGCTTCACCTACACCGCTCCTGGTCGGCCGACGGTCACGTATCTCGACCAGCGGTCCGGCCCAACAACGGGCGGGACGCAGTTCTACATCACGGGCACCAACTTCGGCGTCCCCGGAGGCATCAACCCGCCCTGCTCTGCCGCGGGGATCGGCGTCACCGTTGCCGGCGTCCCTGTTTCCGCCTGCATCCACAACAGCAATACGCGCCTCACGATCACGACGCCTCCGGCGCCCGCGCCGTTTACCGGCGTCACGAACGTGATCGTCACCAACGGTGGCGGTTCCAGCCCCCCGACGGTCGACAATGAGTTCATCTACGCAGGCGCACCGAAGATCACTTCGATCTCTCCGTCCTTCGGCACGGCCTCCGGCGGAACGAGCGTCACGATCTTGGGCACCGGCTTCCTCAGCCCGCTGTCACAAGTCGACACCGTCCGTTTCGGCGGCACCGACGCGCTGTCCTTCCAGGTGCTGAGCGACACCAGGATCGTCGCGGTCTCGCCGCCCCTCAACGTGACCGTCGACACGGCCGTCCAGATCCAGGTCATCCACCCGTTGACCGGCGCCTCGCCGAATACCTCGGCCGCCACGTTCACCTACACGACGGGCCCGGTCGTCCTTTCCCTGGATCCCAAATCCGGGCCCCCACAGGGCGGGACAACGGTCATCATTACCGGCACTGGCTTCGCCCTCGGCGCGACCGTCTCCTTCGGGAGCACTCCCTCGTCATTCGTGACGTTTGAAAGCTCGACCAGGCTCCGTGTTGTTTCTCCGCCGGGCAGCGGGACTGTTCCGGTGCTCGTTTCCGTCAACGGACGCCAGAGCGCCGCCACACCCGAATCCCAATTCCAATACGCGTTGCCGGAGATCACGTCGATCACGCCCAACGCCGGACCAACGGCCGGAGGCACGCCGGTCGTAATCGATGGGAAGAACTTCACGGAAGGCGTCCTCGTCCGCTTCGGGACCATCACAGTGGCGTCCATCTTCGTTTCCACGGAGCAGATCCGCGCCACATCCCCGAACCTGGGCATCCCGCTGACTGTCGACGTCGTCGTCCTCAGTCCCGGGGGCGAGAGCCTGAAACATCCCAAGGCGGTGTTCACCTACACCGATGGGCCAGTCATCAGCGGCTTAAACCCCAATTTCGGGCCGATCACTGGTGGCACGGTGGTCGTGATCACAGGCTCGAAGTTCATCGCACCCGTGAAGGTCTACTTCGGTGATGTGCTCGCGCCGGCGGCCAACATCGACAGCGAAACCCAGATCACCGCCCTCTCGCCCGCTAACGGGTCGGCTGGCCTGACACCCATCAAAGTGGAGTCCGCGGCGGCAACCAGCCCACCCAATGACTTCGCCCGCTTCGACTACCGCCTCGTGCTTCCCGAGGTCGTCTCCGTGGCTCCCGCCACGGGCGTCAGCGGTGGGGGCGAGAAAATCACCATCATGGGCAAGGGCTTCCTGAGTGCCGCTTGCCCCGGTGCGGTGATCTTCGGGACCGTTCCCGCACCCTCCTGCACGGTCATTGATGACACCAAAATCGAGGCCGTGACCCCGGTTCATCCCACGGGTCCGACGTACGTGGTCGTCCGCACGCCCGGTGGCGAGAGCGCGATCGTCGAGAACTTCGAATTCGTTTCCCCCGGCGGTGGTTCGGGAGGAGGAGGCGGTGGGAGCGGCGGGGGCACAGGCGGTGGTGGCAGCGGCGGCATGGCCATCCCACCCACCGGCAGCACCATCACCTATGCGCTTCCCCCGGGTTGGACGGTCATCGTCTGGAGTGGGCCCGAGTCTGCGCCGCTTTCGGCAGTCCTTCTCAACACGGGTGGGACGAGCCTCGTCGACGTCGTAGACGCTGTCTTTCTCCTGCAAGCCGATGGCACCGTGGTGAAGCTCGATCCGGCCCTGTCGTCGCTTCTCAGGGGCCGCCTCTACTGGTTCCACGTTCGCGGCACCGCCGCCGCGCAGCTCGTTGTGGTGGATCAATGACGACCACCGTCGCACTCCGGGCGACTCTGTCGGCTTGCTCGTCCGTGCGGAGAGGTGTGTACAAGGGACTCGCACGATGGTGACCACGCCTGACTTCAGCGGCCGTTTTGGGACTCTGACCTGGTACACGCCGGACGGCACGGAACGAATGTGGCCGATTGAGAATGCGTCGCTCATGGTCGGGCGTGCTGACACGAGTGACCTGCTGCTCGACGATCTCTCGGTATCGCGGCGCCACGCGCGCCTCACGATCGAAAACGGCCGCCTGCTCGTCGAAGACCTGGGGTCTTCCGCCGGAACCTTCATCGACGGCCATCCCATTCCGCCAAGGACGCCCAGCCTGGTCGAC
The DNA here is from genome assembly GCA_050248655.1 of Dehalococcoidia bacterium. Lineage (GTDB taxonomy): Bacteria > Chloroflexota > Dehalococcoidia > Tepidiformales > Tepidiformaceae > JAGQHB01. Next base: position 1,383,853 of record JBFWRY010000001.1, on the reverse strand, counting down.
CCCGGCCAGGAGCTGCGCTTCGGGTCGGTCCTCGCCCGGTTCTCGGAGCCTCCGCCGATTGAAGCGAGCGATACGCCGTCTGACGCAATCGACGAAAGAAGCAACCCTGTCCCTGTTGCCGTCGCCGCGACTGCGCGTGTCACACTCATCGCGCCCGCTACCCCAGCCGTACCCGGCGGGCCTGCGGTCGTCGCCAGGCTCTTGGTCCACAACTCGGGCCGGGTGGTGGACCAGTTGTCGGTGGCGGTGCTCGATCTGCCCGCGGAATGGGTGCGCATCGCCACGCCTCAGCTCGTACTCGTACCCGGTGAGTCGAGCGAGGTGCCCATCGCGATCTCAGTTCCCAAGCGGCCGGATGCCGCGGCGGGAACCTACGAGTTCAACGTCGTCGTCACCTCGATCGAGACCCAGCGCGAAGTCTTCAGTTCGGCGTCCGTCGTCGTCCCCGCGTTCCAGGACACGCTCTTCGAGCTTCGACCGAAGCGCAGCAAGAAGAACTTCACGCTCGCGACTGAAAACAGGGGGAATGACTTCCTCGTCCTCGATCTTCGCGGCAACGACGACGAAGAGGCACTGGACTACAGCTTTCAACCGCCAGTCCTCAGTCTCGATCCCGGTCAGTCGGAGCGCGTCCGCGTCCGCGTAAGAGGCCCCCGGCGCCTGTTTGGCCGGCCGGAAACCGTCCCGTTTGCGATCATCGGGCAAAGCGCCCAGGACCCGTCCGTCTCCGCACAGTCGTCAGGACAGCTGCTCATCAGGCCGCCGCTCCAGCGAATGCTACTGCCCACGTTCGTCCTGCTCGCGCTCGCTGCCGGCATTCTCGCTGCGCTGGCCTACTACTTCTGGCCAGTGTGGCCGTTCAACGATAATGACGGCACAGTCTCGGCGGCCGATGACCAACTCGCCAAGGTCTTCCCAATGTGCGAGCCCGACGCCAAGGAGGACGAGACTGTCGTCGAGCGGCCCGCCGATGAGCCCACAGGCCTCTACTTCCAGAACGATCCTCGCTGGGCAGAGTACGGGTACGCCCGGGCGCAGGACCCCGATTTTGGGCCCGACTGGTGCGGCGACACGATTAGCGACTGCGGCTGTGCAATGACTTCAGTGGCGAACATAATGACCCTGCTCGGCATGATCACGATGCCGGCCGGCCAGACGCTGACTCCCCAGACGCTCAACGATTGGTTGAACCTCGATGCTCAGCGAACGAGCCGCGGCTGGGTGAGCCGCGGGTACTCGCTCGGCGACGTAGTTTGGTCGGGGGCCAACCAGCTCTCGGGCGAAATGCATGCCGCGAACCCGGCCGTTCAAACAATCAGGTATGTCGGGTTCGGTACCGGCACCGACGAGGAAATCAAGAACGAGCTTCGAAACGGGCGTCCGGTCATCCTCGCCGTCCCGGGCCACTTCATCGCAGCGACGGGCCTCGACGGCGAGACCATCCAGATCCTCGACCCGTTCTTTCCCGAGCGGACCACGCTGGATTGGTACACCTCCCGCGGCGTCAAGGTGCTCGGCAGCAGAAAGTTCGAGCCCAGCAGCGATCTGTCGGGCGTCATGCTCACCGCACCACACGATGTCCGGATCAAGGTCACGAATAAGAACACGGGACAGATCGTCGGCATCCTCAGCAAAGACAGCCCTGAAGAAGCCGCAGGCAACGCCAGGGTGGAGGTGGATGGCGCTTCGTACGCGTTCACGCCCGCCTGGCGAGACCCAACCTGCACCGAGCGCGCCCCCGATCCGGGCGTCGGTGTGAACCAGATGTGGCTCCCCGGATCAATCGACGACTACATCGTCGAGTATCTGAACACGACGTCCGAGGCTTCGATTGTCGCGGTCCACTCCTATGACAAGAGCGGCAAGGTCCGCATGCTCACCCTGGAGTCGCCTCCGACCAACATCATCGAGTCTTTCGATGCGGTCGCGCCGCCGCCAACGGCGACACCGACAGCAACCAGCGTCACGCCACCACCCGGCGTCGGTACGCCCACGCCCAAACCAGGCGGTTCCGGCAGCCCGACTAGTACAGCGTCCGCGACAACGCCCGCCGGCGGAGGCAGCCCCACGCCACCGGCAGGTGGCGGCAGCCCGACTCCAGGGGGCGGCGGGACGACCCCGACCGCGTCCGCAACGGCCACCGCGACACCCACGCTCCCTGCTCCCACAGCTGTGAAAGTGACGTGTGGGACCGTGTACAAGACGAGTCCGAAGGTCGCCGACGTTACCTGTACAGGCGAAGTAAGTGGCGCGTTCACCAGTCTGGCGTGGTCCGTAAACGGTGTTGCGACACCGGCTTCCGGGCTTGTCTTCACGTCGAGCTTCACGTCTGATACGGCCCTAACCGTCCAGCTGAAGGTCTGCAACCAGGGTAGCTGCAATGAGGCTGCCGCATCGGTTGTGGTCAAGTTCCCGGATCCCCCGACCGCTTCCCCCAATCCCGTCACCCCCGCCCCACCGGCTTCTGGCGGGTCCGGGGGTGGTGCCGATGCCCAGGCCGTCGATGGCTTGAACCTTGGCTGTGCGATCAACTATGTCGCCGCGAACGGCAACACCGATCTGGTCTGTACGGCTGAGTTCACCGGGCCATTCACTGTTGTTACATGGGCGGCGCCAGGGACGTCGAATCCGAACCAGTCGTCCGCTCTGAAGTCGTATTTCACGTCCGTTCCGTTTCCGGCCGCCGCACTCGCGGCGTCGGCCAGTGTGCCTTCCGCCAGGAGTTTCGCCCTCATGGCCGCCCCGCAGGTGGCAGCTTCCGTGGCGGTCACCGTCTGCAATTACGGCGCCTGCGATTCGAAGACCGTTGACCTGAACCTGACGCCGGAGCTGCACGCACCCAGTCGTGTCCATTTCTTCAGCCCCGCTCCTGCCGAAGGCGGCTGGGACATCATCGTCCGGAGCGAGGGCGACTACTGGGACACCGTGTCCTGCCTTGACCCCTATGGCTCGTACATCGTCGGTGTCTATCCCCAGGCTGCCCGCGAAGATGCACCCGGCTTCATCTTCGGCGAACTCGATGACGGCCTGTTCAACTTTTCCGCGAACAATGGAATCGTAAGCCCTTCACTCAACATCGAGCTCGAAACGATCTATGTTTATGATGGCGGCGAGGATGGGCCGTCCCCAATCGATGGCTGGTTCACGAATCTCGACCTCTATGACTCTCTCGACGGAATGGTTCAGGTCGGAGCGAGCTTCCTGGGGACCGACCACTGGCTCCCCTCCTCGTCCGCGACAACGATCCCGCTGTGTTCGACGGGGTATTTCGACGCAACCGCTGCGTCGCAGTCATCCGGCGGCACCGCCAGCCTCAATCCGATCGCCGTTTTCGGTTTGGCTGCATTTGCGTTCGTTTCGGGCACGCGCTTCGCGCTCGTCGCCCGGAGGCGAGGTTCCTGGCCGCTGGCGTCGTTCCGCAAACACGTCCGTCCCAGTCCCGGCCAGCAGAAGTAACCGTCGTGCCTGACGCTCCATCGGAAGGTGACCCCCGGGCGGGTGCGGCGACGGCCGAACTCCCGGTTGCCGCCTGTTCGTTCATTCGAGAGCTGCTCCACATCGAAGTAGCGCGGATGAAAGACGCCGGCGTCCCGGTTGGCGTCGATGAGTACCGAGGCCTGTACGTCTCCCCGGCCGAAGCTGGACGAATACTTGCCCGGCCTGACGATGCGAGATTCTTCCCCCCGGATTCACCAGCGCTTCAGGCCATCGACCGCATCTCGCACTGCGACGGGAGCAGGTTGCGGCGCCTGATCGACGCCGCCGGCCTGTCCCCCGGCGAGGCCGGGGTGATCGTCCTCGCCTTTGCCTCCGAGTGCGACCCTGAGCTGGAACGGGTGATCTCCTTCGTTCAGGACGATGTCACCAAGAAGAGACCAAGGGTGGACCTCGCTGTCCGGCTTTTCGGCGGCACCGCGGTTCCCGCCGCCTCGGTCGCGATGTTTGACCCGGCTGGGACCCTCCGCCGCCTTCAGCTCATACGGCTCTTCAGCGACGCAGGCCAGAGTGAGACGCCGCTCATCGCCCAACAGATCGCGCTCGACCACCGCATCTGGGCGTTCCTTGCGGGCGGCGATTCACCCGATGAACGCCTGCTCTCGAGCACAATCGAATTCGCGGCAGAATCCGACACGGAAACCCTCGGACTGGGCTCCGAGTTTACCGCCACGGTTGCGACGATCGCAGCCTTTCCGGCAGTCTCGCTGCCGGTCCCAGTCCTGGGCCTCTCGGGCGCCGACGAAACATCCCGGCTGCACGTCGCCAGGAGAATCGCAAGGGGGAGCGGCCTCGGGTGCATCGCCGTGCGCTTCGACCGCCTCGCAGGAGAACTCGGCCCCGACATTGCCCTCACCGTCGCGCTCCGGGAGGGCGCCCTCAGCAGGAGCGCCGTCGTTCTCGACGGCCTGGACGCAACCGACGCGCAGCGGCGCTCCGAGATCCGCAGGCGAGTCCGCCTCGAGCGCCTTGCGCCGCTTGTGATCCTCAGCACGACGGCGCCGCTGAACTGGCCCATCGTTTCCCTGGAGATCCCCCGCGCCCCATTCGACGGACTCGTCGAGCACTGGGACCGCTACCTCCCGGCCGGCGTCTTCGACCATGCCGCCCTCAGGGTTCTGGCCGGCAAGTTCCGGCTCAGCCAGACACAGATCGTCGACGCGGCCGAGGGTGCGCGGGCGATGGCCTTCCGGCGCGACCCAACCGCCCCGGCCGTCACCTCCGATGACATCTACGCAGCAGCCCGTGCCCAGTCGACGCCCATCCTCAGCGACATGGCCCGCAAGGTGCCCCCGCACCACAGCTGGGACGACTTGATTGTCACCCGTGAAGTGAAGGAGCAGCTCCGCGAGATTTGCGCGCACATGGAGCATCGCGCCACCGTCCTCGACGAGTGGGGCCTGGCTCGCCGGCTGGCCCTTGGTCGTGGCCTCACAGTCCTCTTTGCCGGTAACTCTGGCACCGGGAAGACGATGGCAGCGGGTGTCATGTCCGGAGAACTGGGCCTCGACCTCTACAAAATCGACCTTTCCGGTCTGGTCAGTAAGTACATCGGTGAGACGGAGAAGAACCTCTCGGGCATCTTCCGCGAGGCAGAGAGCTCCAACGCCATTCTGTTTTTCGATGAAGCCGACGCACTCTTCGGGAAGCGCTCAGAAGTCAAGGACGCGCACGACCGCTACGCCAATATCGAGACGGCATATCTCCTCCAGAAAATGGAAGAGTACGAAGGCATCGTCATCCTCGCGACGAACCTCAAGATGAACCTCGATGAGGCGTTCTTGCGGCGCCTGTCCTTCGTCGTCGATTTCCCGATGCCAGAGGAAGAGGAGAGGATCCGGATCTGGCGTTCCACGATCCCGCCGGAATTGCCGCTCGCGGCAGACGTGGATACCGATTTCCTCGCGAGCCGGTTTCGACTCGCCGGCGGTAACATCCGGAACATCGTGCTTGCAGCCGCCTTCCTTGCCGCGGGCGAAGGCTCGGATGTTCGTATGGAACACTTCATCCGTGCCACGCGCCGCGAGTACCAGAAGCTCGGGAGAATGGTCACTGCCGCAGACTTTGGCGAGCACATCAGCGTGCTCCGCGACGTGGACATTTGATGTGCTGCACGTGGCAGTGCCTACCTCCTGGCGCTATGATGGCGCTGGAGGGTTCGCCATGACGATCCAGGGCCCCGCTCATCTCCCGGCTCGCGAGACCGCTCGCCGCCCGGCACCCATCACGGGCGACGCTCGGGTCCTTGCAGCCCATCACCCGCTCCTCCAGCTTCAACGCACCCTCGGCAACGCCCAGGTCAACCGGATGGTCGCCCAGCGCGAGGCTGCCCCGGAGGAAGAAGAGATCAGTGCGAAGCACGATCCACTGTTGCGGGAGGCGCAACCTGACGAAGAGGAGATCGGCGCCAAGCACGACCCCCTCATGCGAGCGGGTGAGGAAGACGAGCTGATGATGTCTGCCGATAGCGTGGCCCCGCAGGTTGGTCTCGAAGGTGGGGCTGTCGGCGGAGACATTGCAGGGCGCATCGAATCCGCGCGCGGTGGCGGTTCGCCGCTCGATTCCGGATTTCGCTCCAGGATGGAGTCAAATCTCGGGCTGTCCCTTGATTCTGTGAGAGTCCACTCCGGCTCTGAGCCTGATGCGCTGAATCGCGCAATTAGCGCCCGAGCCTTTACCACGGGAAGTGACATCTTCCTGCGTAGCGACGTGACATCCGGCGACCACCACACCATGGCCCATGAAGTGGCCCACGTCGCTCAACAGCAGTCTCTGCAAAGCAGCGCGTCTGGCGGCATGTCAGTCGGTCCTGCCGATAGTCCGCACGAGCGCGAAGCGGACGACTTCGCGGCCGCAGCCCTCCGCTCGCCGGATCCTGAGACCGAAACAGACTAGGCCATCCTCAGGCCGGGGACGCAATGTCGCGCAATGTTTAACGATGTCGATGAGACGATACGGAAGGTCCTTGTCGCCGACGTGCCCGTCGAGCGCAATGAAGTCGACATCTCGTTCGATCGCCCAACGCGAGAATGGTCCAGCCGGCTCTCCAGGCCGACACTCAACCTTTTTCTGCTCGATGTACGCGAACTCATGCAGTTCAGGAACGAAGTCGAGCACATTGAGCGCACGTCCGATGGGCGCGTCCGCAAGTCTCGCCCGAACCGCCGCGTCGATATGACCTACCTGATCACGGCCTGGGCACGCGAACCCGAAGACGAGCACCGCATCCTCTCACGCGTCCTCGCGAGCATGTTCCGGCAGTATCGCGTGGCCGCCGAACACCTCCATGGACAATTGGTCGAAGCTGTGGAGCCACTCCTCCTTCGCATAGCGCCACCTGACTTCCTCGTGAAGCCGGCCGACTTCTGGGGCGTGATGGACAACGAGATGCGACCGAACCTCACCTGGGTGGCGACGGCACCCCTTGATGCCTTCGCGCCGATTGACGGTCCCCTCGTTCGCACCGCCGACCTCAGATTCCGTGAGAGAGAGGCGAATTGGTGGGAGGAAGTGGCCCACATCGGCGGCGTCGTCTACCGCGGTGGAGATCGCACCGCCGGCGTCAGCGGCGTACAGATTGCGATCGATGGGACGACGTTCCGGGAGACCACCGCGGATGACGGAAGGTTCGTCTTTCGCGGGGCTCCACAAGGCACTCGCCTTTGGCGGATCATCCCGCCCGAAGGAGCCGAACGCCGCCGGGAAGTTACGATTCCTTCGGATTCCTACGACATTACCTTGGAATAATCAGGCTCACGCGCGGATCTGTGCGGTACTCCACGCAATCGCAATGTTTTTCTCACCCAACATGATTTCCTTCTGCTAGACTGCGCTCGCGAAAAACACGATCCGGAGGGGCGCGCACTTGGCAACGGCTTATTTGACTCCTGGAGTCTACGTAGAGGAAGTTTCATCCGGGCCGAAGCCCATCGAAGGCGTCGGCACCGCAGTAGCCGCATTCTTGGGCGTTGCAGAGAAGGGGCCGATCGGAAAAGCAACCCTCGTCACCAACTGGACGCAGTTCACCGACACTTTCGGTGAGTTTGTCCCCAACGCGTATCTCGCGCACGCCGTATATGCGTACTTCAATAACGGCGGTAGCGTTTGTTTCGTCGTTCGCATCGGCAAGGAAGAAGCCGTCGCCCCAGCCGCACCCGCCCTCCCAGAGAGCGCCATCGCCAACAAGGCCGGTGGCGCTACCACACTCCGCGCGATCGCCAAGGCGCCGTCTGGCGCTCCCGTCACCGTCGAAGTGTCGGAAGGACCGGATGACAGCTTCAACCTCACCATTAAGGCCGGCACCGAAGAAGAGAAGTACGAAGGTTTGACCTTCGGCCGGGGCCCCAAGAATGTCGTCGAGGCCACAAAGGGTTCCAAGCTCGCCACCATCGAAGAGGTTCGCGTTGCCGGCGCATCCATCGCAGAGCGTGCCCCAGCTCCCGGGACCTATCCGCTCGCCCTGCCGCAGGTGGCCGCCCTCGCTACCGCCGAGGCCGCGAGTCCCGAGATCTACGAGGGCAATACGGCCGACCGCACCGGCCTTGGCGGCCTCGAAGCGATCGACCAGATCACCATGGTTGCGGCGCCGGACATCATGGCAGCCTACAAGCTGGGCGCCCTCGATATGGATGGCGTCAAAGCCGTCCAACTCGCCATGATCGCCCACTGCGAGCGCATGGGCCGCGTCGCCATCATCGACTGCCCGCCGAACCTCAAGGCTCAGGAGATCCTGGAGTGGCGCTCCGGTGTCGCTGGATACGATTCCAAGTACGCTGCGCTCTATTACCCGTGGGTGAAGGTTGCGGACCCAACACCCGGCGCCGATAGCACCACCATGTGGATGCCGCCTTCCGCACACCTCGCCGGCCTCTGGGCCCGCAGCGATAGCGAACGTGGCGTCCACAAGGCGCCTGCCAACGAGGTGCTTCGTGGTGTACTTGATATCGAGGTCAACGTCACAAGCGCCGAACAAGGCCTGTTGAACCCCGTCGGTATCAACTGCATCCGCTCGTTCCCGAACCGGGGCATCCGCGTTTGGGGGGCTCGCACGCTCTCAAGCGATCCGGAGTGGCGCTACCTTAACGTCCGCCGCCTGTTCAACTACGTCGAAAAGTCGATCGAGAACGGTACACAATGGGTCGTGTTCGAACCCAACGACTTCTTCCTCTGGAGCCGCGTCAAGCGGGATATCTCCAGCTTCCTCACCACCGTCTGGCGCCAGGGCGCGCTTTTCGGACGGACGCCGGAAGAGGCGTTCTTCGTGAAATGCGATGAGGAGAATAACCCCGCTGCGACGCGGGACGTCGGACAACTGTGGATCGATATTGGCATCGCTCCTGTGAAACCGGCCGAATTCGTGATCTTCCGTATCGGTCAGTTCACTCCCGGCGCCTGACGTCGCGGCCCCGTCACCGTCCCAACAAACCTAAGGAGTTTCAACCATGGCAAGCACTGCAGACACCGGCCACGAAGACCCCCTGGTAAGTTTTCACTTCAAGCTCGAAGTCTCGGGCAAAGTGGACGGCTTCTTCACAGAGGTGAGCGGCCTCGGAAGCGAGACCGAGGTTACCGAGCACAAGGTCGTCACCGAAGGGCGTGAGGTCGTCATGAAGATTCCCGGCCGCCTGAAGTGGGAAAATATTGTCCTCAAGCGCGGCATCACGAGCAGCATGGACATATGGACCTGGCGTAAGGAAGTGGAAGATGGAAACGTCGAGGCGGCGCGCGCCAACGGCTCGATCTACATGTTTGACCAGATGCTCAACCCAGTCGCCGAGTGGAGCTTCGAACGAGCATGGCCGGTGAAAGTTACAGGCCCGTCGCTCAAGTCCGATGGAAATGAGATCGGGGTCGAGGAACTCACACTCGCTCACGAGTACATCGTCCGAATCTCCTGAGTCCAGGAGGCGGCATTTTGATCGAGGGCCTTCGGACCGAATTTGAATTCGTGCTGCCGCTCGGCTACGTCGACGCGGCCGGCACGGTTCACCGGAACGGTGTCATGCGGCTTGCCACCGCAGCCGACGAGATCGCGCCTCTGCGCGATCCGCGCGTTCAGCAAAACGAAGCCTATCTGGTGATTATCCTGCTCGCCCGCGTGATCACCAGTCTTGGCACCCTCCCCGCCATTAGTCCGGCGATTATCGAAGGCCTTTACACCGGCGACCTGGCGTTCTTGCAACGCTTCTACCGGCAGGTCAACGAATCCGGCACGTCGCGCATCCAGGTGACGTGTCCGTCCTGTTCCGAAGAGATGGAGGTCGACCTCGCCGAACTGGGGGGATCATAGGCTACCCCCTCGATCGCATCTTCGAGGAGGTAGCCTACATCGGGTACCACATGGGCTGGCCCCCCGACACGGTCCTTTCGATGGAGCACGCGGACCGGCTCCGCTGGGTCGCTGAAGTCTCCCAGATCAATTTGCGGTTCGCATCGGCCGCCGAAACTGAGAATTAAAGCGCCATGACAAATGCACGATTGCCGCGGCAGGGCACCAAAGACACGGTATTCCTCGCCTATGCATTTGGGGTGGAGATCGATCATCTCGTCCACGCGGTGTTCAGCGAGGTCTCCGGGCTCGAAGCGAAGATGGAAGTCGAAGAATATAAAGAGGGTGGTCTCAACGGCTTCACCTGGAAGTTTCCCGGCCGTGTCTCCTTCACCAATGTGACCCTCAAATGGGGCACGCAATACTCGTCGGCCCTTTGGGATTGGTACGAAACGTTCGTAAAGAGCGAAAGGAAGGAACGGAGGAGCGTCGACATCATCCAGTTCGACGCATCCCACGTGGAGAAGCGCCGTTGGACCCTCGAGCGGGCATTTCCAGTGAAGTGGTCCGGCCCTGCGTTCAACTCCGCAAACACACAGATCCCCGTCGAATCGATAGAGTTGGCATTTGAGGACCTCGTCTTCGTCAAGTCGTGACAGTCGAGACCTCATGTCGGAGGAAGGGATAACAGGTGGCTCGTTGGTGGCCCTTCGGGAGGAAGCAGGAACCGCCGCCACCGGCGCCGGAAAGCTCTGCCGTGGTTCCCGGTGTGGCCGGGCCTCAACCACCTTCGCTTCCCGCACCGGTGCCCGTCCGCCGTTCGAACCCGACGATCCTTGGCCCGAAGGCCGGGCTCGCGCGGACGGCCGTCTTCCTCCGCGATGCAGAGCGGTTTGGTCGCGGTGTTACGAGAGGTCAGGTCGGCCTTCCCTCCTCCGCCCAGCGTTGGATGGTCGACCGTTCAGTCTCACATCGGGCCTTCGCCGGCGATCTCGATAGCTTCGCAAGCTACTCGGGAGCGCCTCAGTCGGCAGAACGATCCTCCGAACCGCCCGCGCCGGACGCCTCGGCGCAGCGCACGTTTGAACCCGAACCGGCCGATCCAGTGTTCGACCGCCTGCGCCGGATCATGGCGATGCACCAGGCTCGCGACGCCGCCGTCGCCGCTGAAGGCAACACAGATGAAGGCACCACGGAGCCGCGCGAACCGCGGCCGGAGCCACCCCTGCGTCCCGGGCGTAGCCCTGGCCGCCCCGCTGCTTTCGAAGTCCCGCGCTCCCAGCCCGTTCTGCGTCGTGCCGTCGTCCAGGAAGCGCGCTCCGGCCAGCCCCTTCCGCCGCCCGGCGTCGGGATTGAGCCGCCGGGCTCTCCGGGGCCGACAGCGCAGGATCCACCGTCGACCAGGTTCGGCGTCGCGCGATCATCTGCACGGCCGGTGCCCCAAAGCCAGGCCGTCGAGGCATCTCGCTCCGGGCTGCAGCCCACGACGAGTCCCACGACCAGTCCGGCCGGAGGGTCTGCGTCGGGAACCGGGTCTGCGATTCCGATCCCGCCGTCAGTTTCCGAGGCTTCGATCCAGGGCGCAGTCGATTCGGCTGCCGGATCAGAAGCCGGGATCTCCAGGGAGGTGCCGGCAGTCCTCCCCGAAACCGCCCGTGTCGACCCGCCGCACGACCCGGACGTTCATGCGGGTGACTCCAGCAGCGAAGCTGCCAGGGCCGTCCAGCGGCTCGTTTCCGAGCTCCCTCAGCAACGTCACACGGCGTTGGGTAGTAACACTCGAACACAACCGCCCGGACAATCTCCCGCGCCAACGGCCAACTCACCTTCGACGCCACGAGCAGGCGCAGAGCGCTCCGCCGCGGAGCGCCCCGTCGAAGGCCCCGATCCGGTCCCATCGGCGCCGCCCGCACCAGTTTTCCAACCTCCCGGCGTCACGCAGGAAGGTTCCCCCGTACAGCGCTCTGTCGACGGCCCGCGTCCGTCCCAACCCGAGCCACTCGCCTCGGACCCCCGGCCTCCCGGCGTCACGTCGGGACGATCTGTTCCCGGCCAGGCCCCAACGCCCTCGGCGCCCGAATCTGGTACGGAGGGCGACGCACCGCAGGCCCTTCGCAGAGCCTTCCACGCGGCCACGACCCCCGACCCGCCGCAGGCCGAGCCGCCGGTGTCGCGCCTGCCGGACCACAGCGCGCCATCGCCACGCGTTGTTCCGCCTCTTGGAGTGCCCAAAGGAGCAGGAACCGACCCGCGGTCTGGCGTCGCTCAAGCGGCACCACTCGGTCCAATCCATCGCGACAGCGACGTGACAGCACCTTTGGGTTCGGAGGCGCCGGCGCGGTCGCTGACCCTTCCGGGGTCGTCCCACGTCCCCGGACCGTATCCTGATTCAGCGCGTAGCCGTTCCGAACCAACAGAATCGGCGTCCAGTTCCGATGCAGTCGACGACCGGCCCGTGACGTCCCCAGCTGGCCTTTCGAGCGGTCCAGAAGCCCGTCCTTCCTCGGCCTCGCCGCTTGCCGGCGCTTCAGAGTCGCTTCAATCACCAACTTCGACTGCGACGCACCCGGTCGCCCGATCCGTGTCCGGTCCCTCCGCTCTGGATCGTTCGACGCGCGCCGCTGCCCCGCCCGTAGCTGCTGCCAGGGCGGCTGTGCCGCGCACTGCGACCTCCGTGACGAACCCCACGGTGGCTTCGGCAACCTGGCGACCTGCGGTTCGCCGCACCGTCGAACTCACGGCAACACCCTTCTCTCACGCTCTGCCGCTCGCGGCGAGCCCGGCCCTGACGCTGCCCGGTCTGGACCAGCCTATGGTCGCGCGTGCGAGTTTGCGCCGGATGGCGGCCTCGATCGCCCCCGCCGTCGATGCGCGGCCGGTCTCTCCCGGAGTGTCAACCGCAACTGCCAGCGATGCCGCTGCGACAGCGCGGGTAGACACGGTTTTCAGTGATGAGAGCAGGCCCGGCGGACCCGTGGATCTTCCGTCGCTGCCCGGGATGGTCCCACAAGGGCCGCCAGACGCTCCTGCCCCAACGGGCGATCCGGCCGCGCCGACTGCCGCTACCAAGCCGACCTCCACTGAAACGATTCCGGCACAGGCGCTGCAGCACGCAGCGGCCGGGCTGCCGGTGGCATCGCCGTCCTCCCCGGGATCGGCGGGGTCCATCTCCCGGATTGGGGTCCCAAGTTCCGCCCCCGCGGGCTTCCCGCCACTGGCGCGTCAGGCTGATGGCGCACGTCTCCCCGGGGATTCGGCGACATCGGCCCCGGGTCCCGGCAGCTTTGCGGGCGCCGGGCGCCCGGCCGAAGGGACGGCTTCGTCAGCAGTCAGCCCGCCCCATGTTCGTGACGTTGATGCCGCGCCACCCGCGGTGCCGGCGGGCGACGGCCCGGTCTTCAGCGGCTCCATCACTGCCGAGAGCCTGCCCGCTCGGCTCACCACCGGGAACCCGGCCCCGCTCCTGGCTCGTGAAGTCGATGCAGCGCGTTCGCCACGGGTCGCATCGCCGGCGAATTCCCACTCGGAAACCTCGCCTGCCGCTCGCCGCTCCGTTGCCCGATTCGCCGCAACCCCCGCGCCCGGTCCGGCAGAGTCCCAATCGCAGCAAGCTATCGGCGGGAGCGCTGCTTCGCTTTCACGTTCTCCGGACGCCATGCCGGCTCCCGGAGTCGTCGCGCGTATCGACTCGTCGCCGCCAGGGCCCGCCGCGACCGTTCGCACTGCAGCGGAGGCCGCCGTCCCCATCGTGGCCGCACACGCGGATCGCCCCGTACCCGCGTCGTCGATCAGCCGGGTGTCCGCGGTGCGGTCCCGGATTCCCGCGTCCCTCCAGCGAGTCTTCTCGGGCGAGGGCGTGGCATCGCCGGTGCTCGTCCCCGGCCGCGACGCATCGGCCGGGACTCCGCGACCGATGCGTCAAGGCGCTCCGGACTATGCGGCTCAGCCTGAATTCGCAGCCATCGACCGCGCTCCCTGGGTACCATCCAGCAGCACGACCCCATCCAGGTCACCCGCCGGTCCGCTCCCGCGTGCGGCTCTCGTCCAGGGCGAGGGAATCCTTTCGCGGGCCACAGCACATGCGAACACGAGTGCATTCGGCTCCGCAGCCGGCGGTGGCACGCAGACGCCGCCAACGAGGATCGGCGGCCCGACGCTCGCTCCAATCGTCTCCCGGGCCCAACCGCTTCCACTCGCTCCGATCCCCGTCGCCTATTCCCAGCGGGGGCCAGATCAGGCAGTCGTCTCCCGCGAATGGACTCTTGATCGCGCGGACGACCCCCAACCTGCCGCGCCCGCCCCGGAAGACAGTGACGCAGCCAGCGAGGCAGCGGGACCAAAGCTCCCACCTGACCTCGACGCGCTGGAAGAGCGGCTGATGGCGCGGCTCCGCATGCGCCTCCGCGTTGAGAGAGAGCGAGCAACGGGATGGATATGAAGCCGCCATGCTGCATCGCCTGGATTGAAGGAGGGACCTCGAGATGAAAGACGGAGCTACTGAGAAGGCATGGTTCTACAACATCGATTCCGGTGAACGGATCGACCTCCAGTTTAACCCGACCGAATATACGATGAAGAAGACCAACAACTTTGTCGCAAAAAAAAATAACAACGCGAACACTGGCGAAATCGAGTTCAACGGTGGAAACCCGATTGAACTCTCGATGAAGCTATTTTTCGACACCTCGTTTACGGGCGACGACGTGCAGAAGAAGTATACGTCTAAGCTCTGGTCTCTCACCATGGTGACGGATCCCAGCAAGAAATCCCCTCCTCCGCGCTGTCGTTTCCACTGGGGGAGCAAGAAGTCGATCGACGTCTATGTCACTAGCATCAGTGAACAGGTCAAATTGTTCTTGCCGTCTGGCGTCCCCGTCCGCGCGGTTGTTGATATCTCGCTGAAGCAGCAGAAGGACGACAAAATCTATCCGTTCCAGAACCCAACCTCGGGAGGCTACGAGGGATATCGCACGCATGTCGTCCGGCGCGGCGACACGATCGACAAGATTGTCGCAACCGAGTATGGGAACACCAAGCATTGGCGCGATATAGCCATCCTCAACAACGTGGATGACCCAAGGCTCATCCCACCTGGTACGAAGCTGCTCCTGCCGCGGCTCCCGAAGGCATAGCCCGTGGCCAACTTTTCTCTGAGCAATGTCGTCGTCAAAGTCGACGGACAGGCATTGGCGGACGAGCTCCGGACGAACCTCATGCTTGTCGAGGTGGATCTGAGTATTAACTTACCCGGCATGTTTGTCCTGGATTTTTTCGATCCGTCCATGAGCTTGTTTGACGGCACGACGCTGCAGGTAGGAAAGACAGTTGTGGTGTCTTTGGAGACTGATCGCGTCGGTGAAAGTGCGAATTCATCGGGGCAGCTTATAAAAGGGTCGATCACTGCGCTCGAGCCTGTATTTGATGTCCAAGATGCGACACGTTGGCGCGTTCGAGGGTATGACGACTCCCATCGCCTGCACCGT
The DNA here is from genome assembly GCA_050248655.1 of Dehalococcoidia bacterium. Lineage (GTDB taxonomy): Bacteria > Chloroflexota > Dehalococcoidia > Tepidiformales > Tepidiformaceae > JAGQHB01. The sequence continues at coordinate 1,368,607 of JBFWRY010000001.1, read as the reverse complement.
CAACAAAAGGTACGCACCTTCGTTAATGCGTCTGATTCGGATATTGTCAGGCAGATTGCGTCGGATAATGGTTTGAGTCCACGGATTACGAGCACGAACATCGTCCACGACGCTGTTTACCAATTCAATCAGACTGATTTCGACTTTATCCGCGAGCGCGCGTTGCGCGTCGGCTTTATCTGTGCGTTCGTCGATTCAAAGCTGTACTTCGGGCCGGCGTCCGGGGTCGGTGGCGACGGACCCAGTCTGAGGTATGGGGATGCTCTCCACTTCTTTAGCCCCCGTCTTTCAACGTCGGGCCAGGCAAAAGAGGTTTCGGTTCGCGGTTGGGATCGAAAAGCGAAACAGGCGATTGTCGGTGTGGCATCTTCCCCAGCCTTCAACTTCCGAGCCGGTGAATCTGCGACCGGCGGAGCCACTGCAGTACGCGCACACTTCGGTGGAGAGTCGTTGCACTTCTACAACGTTCCGGTGGACACGCAGGGAGAAGCCGAAAAGATTGCTGCCTCCATGCTCGACAACCGGGAATCGCTGTACCTTCAGGGAGAAGGCACCTGTGACGGCGATCCCCGGATTCGGGCTGGTCACTCCCTAACACTTGATGGCCTGGGCACCAAGTTCAACGGGAAGTACTTCGTCACTCGTGCTGCGCATCGGCTTAATCGCAGAGGTTATGAAACAGACATCTCTCTCGCCGGTCTCCGCGGCGACTCGCTCGCGGACCTGATCGGGTCAGGGTCGGGTGCCCCGTCGGAAAGGGCGCACCGCTCGTACGGTGTCCTCCCCGCAGTCGTCACCAACAACGGGGACCCTGAGAAGTTGGGCCGGGTCAAAGTCAAGTATCCCAGCGTGAGCGACGAGCAAGAGAGTGGCTGGGTGCCCGTCGCTGTACCGCGTTCCGGAAAACAGATGGGCTTCTGGCTGATCCCGAACGTGGACGACGAGGTCTTGGTCGCTTTCGAGCAGGGCGAATTCAACCGGCCGTACGTCATTGGCTCTCTTTGGAACGGCAAGGATGCACCGCCGTCCGACGGAACCAACGCACAGAATGCCCACGATGTCCATGAACTCCTCACGCTCAAGGGTTCCAAGTTCCTTATCGATGACTCTTCGGGCAACGAAGTCATCCTTCTCACAACATCCGACGGCTTCAGCCTCCGCCTCGACAAGTCTAAAAAGCAGGTTGAACTCACCGAGCCCGGAGGGATGAAGGTGACGCTCGATGGCGCCGCCAAGTCTATGACGCTCGAGGGTGCGACCCAGGTGAACGTCAAAGCCCAGGGTTCCGTCAAAGTCGAGTCTTCAGGCACCGTCGATGTCAGCGGTTCGGGGCCGGTGAACATCAAGGGAGCCATCGTCAACATCAACTGACCGCCCGTTGCAACCGTTCTTCGGTTGGCGGGGACCGTCGTGTAAGCTACGGCGACCATTGGGGGCAACATGGCCGCGACAGACCTGGTCGGCAAAGGTTGGAGGTTTCCGGTCGGCGTGTCGGGCGGCGGCGGCATCGCACTCTCGTCCGGCCATGCCGAGATTGACGAGTCTATTGCCATCATCCTCGAGACCTCACCCGGCGAGCGCGTCATGCGGCCCGACTTCGGCTGCCGCGTTCACGAACTGGCCTTCGCTCCCCTCAACGAAGCAACCGTCGGCCTCGCCCAGTACTTCATCGAAGAGGCGCTCGGCTGGTGGGAGCCTCGCATCGACGTGACCGAGGTCGCCGTCGTCCCCGAGTCCAGCGACCCGCAGGCGGGCTTACTCGTTGTTGCAATCCGGTACACGATCCGCGACACACACGACGAACGCTCCCTCGTGTATCCCTTCTATCTCATCCGGGACGAAAACTGAGTGCAGTGCCAGACGGTTTGCCATTCGAAAGGCTGGAACGATGCCGCTACCTGATCCGCAACTCGATGACAGGCAGTTCCAGGACATCGTCAACGAAGCCAAGGCCCTCATTCCGAGCTACACGCCCGAGTGGACTGACCACAACGTCTCCGACCCCGGCGTCATGCTCATTGAGATGTTCGCCTGGATGACGGATCTCATCCTCTACCGGCTCAACCGAGTCCCCGAAAAGAACTACCTGAGGTTCATGAACCTCCTCGGCGTCACGCTGAAGGATCCCGTCCCGGCCCGCACCTCGGTCCGCTTCCGGCTCAGCGCTCCGCCCGCCGGTCCGATCAAGATCGCCCGCGGGACAGAAGTCGCGACTCCACGCACCGGCGACACCGAGTCCATCGTCTTTTCCACTGATGAAGAACTCGTCATCGCGCCCACTGTGCTGAACTCCTGCCTCTTCTCGGCCGAAGAGACCACCTTCGTCGATTACTCCCCCGGGCTTCTCCAGAACGGTGAGTTCATCGAAGCCTTCCAGGAACCGCCCATCCCCGGGAATGCCCTCTACTTCGCCTTCCAGGGGAACGTGAGCGGGTATTCCCTCTCGCTCACTCTCGATTGCGCCGTCGAAGGCGTCGGCGTTGACCCACACGATCCCCCTCTCATGTGGGACGCCTGGGCCGGCGACACCAGGGGCTGGGCGCCCGTTGAAATCCTCTCCGACGGCACCGGCGGTCTGAACGTCTCTGGCGAGGTGCTCTTCGTGATGCCCGGGGGCCTGCGGGAACGCACCATTGCCGGGAAGGTGGGCACATGGCTGCGCCTCCGCGTTATCCAGCCACGTCAGCGTCAGCCGATGTACTCCGCCAGCCCCCGCATCGCGCGGATCGTCGTCCGGTCCGTCGGGGGCGCGGTGGAGGCTACCCACTCCCGGTTGATCCGGAGCGAGATCATTGGCCGGGTGACCGGTACCCCGGGCGAGAGGTTCTTCCTTCAGAATGCACCTGTCCTGCCCCGCCGCGACTACGAGCACCTTGAGCTCGAAGAGCCAGACGGAAACTGGAGTCAGTGGGTTGAGGTCGCCTCGTTCCACGACTCCCAGCCCGACGACCTTCATTACACCATCGATTCGATCTCGGGCGAGGTGGTGTTTGGCCCGAGGATACGCTCCTCCGATGGTTCCGAACGCGCCTACGGCGCCGTACCCCCGCGCGGTTCGGCGATCAGGATGACCGAATACAGGACCGGAGGCGGTATCGTCGGCAACATCGGACAGGGCAGCCTCACCGTCCTCCGCTCGTCAGTCCCCTTCGTCGCAGAGGTGACGAACTCGCGGCCCGCGACCGGCGGGATGGATGCCGAGTCAATCGAATCGGCGAAGGAGCGTGCTCCGCGCATCCTGCAGGCACGAAACCGGGCGGTCACCGCGGAGGACTACGAATTCATCGCCCTCGAATCGTCCACGCGCGTGGGCCGCGCCCGCGCACTCCCCATCAGGGGAGATGCCGGTGCCTCAGCCGCCAGCCCTCTCGGCACAGTCGAGCTCCTGATCCTGCCCGCTCTGAGCGCCAACGAAGACCGTACGGTCGATGCGCTCCGGCCCTCCGCCGACCTCCTCGACGTGGTCCGCGAATACCTCGACGCCAGGCGGCTCCTCGGCACCCATCTCGTGGTCGATGGGCCGTCGTTTGTCGGCATCTCCACAGAGGTGACCATCGTCGTCAGCCGCAACGCCGAGAACCAGGCCGTCGAGGCCGCTGTGCAGGCGCGTCTCATTCAGTATCTCGATCCGCTTGTCGGCGGGGCGGACGGCCACGGCTGGCCATTCGGTCGCGCCGTTTACCTGTCCGAGTTGCACGCGGCCATCCAGACCGTCGCCGGCGTTGAATACTGCCAGGACCTGACTCTGTTTCAGGTGGACCTCCAGAGCGGGCAGGCCCGTGCTGCGGGACAGACCATCACGCTCGGTGACGACGTGCTTCCGCTCAGTGTGAACCACACCGTTGCCTCGGCCCGCCGGCGCGCCGGCCCATGACCTCGCGAAGCGAACTCGCCTTCGATACTGTGTCCCAGGCGGCGATTCCGCCCGGCGGGCCGGTATTCGCAAGCCCCGCTGCCGCACTCGCACGCCGTCAGCGAGGCACCCCTTCGATGCCGTCACGCGCGCGTCTCCCGCGGCAGCCGGTGCCTATCGAAGGACTTTTCAGCAGCAGCTATATGCAATACCTGCCGGGCGTCTTCTGGAGCAACGAGTTCCTCTCTCGGTTCCTGATGATCTTTGAGTCGATTCTTGACCCAATCGATCGACAGGTCGCAGACCTGCACCACTACTTCGACCCCGCCACCTCTCCGCGAGAAGTCCTGGACTGGCTGGCGAGCTGGTGGAATCTCTTCCTGGATGAATCGCTTGGCGACGAACGCCGCCGCGCTCTTGTCGAGTCGGCCCACGAGTTCTTCGCGTGGCGGGGTACCCGGCGTGGACTCGCCCATCTCTTGAAGACCACGCTCGGCGTCGAACCGGAGATCCTGGAACCAACCCTGGCAGAGGTGACACAGGATCCGGACCGGTTCGCATGGCGGTTTACAGTCCGGATTCCGCTCCAGACGGGCGAGCCGATGAGTGACGACGCCATCCGGCGCTTGGTCCAGATTTGTACCCCGGCGGGGACAGGGGCGACCGTGGAGATCATTCGACCCTAGTTCGGCGGATTACGGGACCACCTGGATCCATGGCCCCTGACTCTCCGGGTTGGCCCGCTGGTTCACCTCGCCCTCAGCAACGAACACTCGTTGGCCGTCAGCGAGCTGCACCTCCCACCAGACATAGCTGCCGTTCGTCGTCGGGCCGGAGATCAACTTGAGCTGCGTCCCGTTGAAAAGCCGCGTATCGCCGGCGGTGGTCTTGACGTCAGGGAACTCGACGCCGGCCCCGCTCCGCATACGCAAACCGGTTCCGTTTTGCGGAGAGTTCACGACGACCGCATTACAGCCAGGCGCCAGAGTCGCGCACGCCGCTGAGGTTGCCGGAGTTGTCACCGCGCCCGCCGTCGTGGCCGCCGGTGACGCCGTCGTGGCTGGTCTTGCCGTCGCCGTCGCCGCTGGCGTGTCGTCTTTGCCGCCGCCAAACCAGCCGTCGATGATCCCCGGCAGCCTCGTTAGGTTGCCTCGCGAGATGAGCAACGCTCCCCCGAGACCAAACGCGACCAGGAACGGCATGAGCATCGCTCGCCACCGGCGGAGCGGTGGCCTGTACGAGTAAGAGGCCGTTGCCGCCCCGCGTGTTGTCGTTTTTCCCTCCGGTCGAGCTTCGACCTGGAGCCGGTAACTCTTCACCTGACCGAACGGGTTCCGTCGCCTTGGCCGCACGCGGAGCTCGAGTTCGCGTTCCGAGCCCGGCTCCAACTCGATCTGCTCGGCCTCAAACACGAACTTGAGCGCCTCGTCATCGTTCGTTGCCGAAAGCGCATGCGTCGATGTAACCGATCCGTTGTTCCGGGCCGTCAGGCGGAATCGGCCCTTGTTGCCCCTCGGGCGGCACGCAAAGTCGAACGCCTCGAACGGGAGGATCGTGAAACGGCTCAGCGCTCGAACTTCTGCTCCTGCCTGGGCCGAGGTCGCGACGACCGCGAACGAGTGTTCCCCGGCCAGCGCCTTCGGCGTCTTCGGAGGCTTGATCACGACAGCAATTTCGTCGCTTGCCCCCGGCACCAGCGGCACCGTCGGTCGTCGGATCTCAATCCACGTCGGATCGACATCGACGACGCGGAGTGAGATCTGGTCCACGGTGCGTCCGCGATTCGCGACCGTCACCATGGCGGTCCCTACGCCCCCGGCAGCTATGGGTTGTGTGGGCGGCGCCATCGATACCGAAATCGGCGCCTGCCGTTCCGGTGGCGTGCCGGGCGTGGCGCCCCCCGGAGTCTCGGTCTGGTTCGGGAGGAGCTCGGCTTCGTAGTTCCCGAAGCGGATGACCTGTTGTTCACGTAGCTCCGTTGCCCGGTTGGCCGGGAGTCGCCGCCCATCTATGAACGTTCCGCCTGCCGAGGTGTCCTCAATGAACACTCCCTTGGCGTCCGCGCGGATCCGGAAATGCCGGCGATCGACCGAGACATCGTCCGGCGCAGTCTGGATCTCAACGTCGTTCCCCCGCCCGACGACGATGCTCATAGCGTCGATGGGATACTCGGTGATGTGCCCATCCCTGTCCCGGATCCGGAGCACGCCGGCGTTGACGGTTCTCCGTCCCCCAGGTGGAGGCGGGGGTGTAGGCCCGCCCGGTGGCGGCGGCGTCGAAGGGGCGGCGGCCACGGGCCTCCGCTGCGCCGCTGTCGGCACCATCGTCGCCTCTGGGTCGGCTGGTTCTGTGCCTACCGCCTCCACCGAGATGCTCACGTCTCCGATGGTGATTGAATCACCACCACGCAACTGGGCCCGGCCCGCCAACGGGTACCCGTTGATCACTACCGGGTTGCGGTGGGCCGTATCCACAATATCGAACCCGAGCCCGGTCCACTCGATCCGCATGGGTGTCCGGGAGACGTAGGTGCTTGCGATCGCGATGTCGCAGTCTGCGCTTCTTCCAACCGTATAGGTCGTCCCGTCCACAAGCAGATGATGAAACGGTTGTTGTCCGGGCACGGTGACCGTGAGCCGAATCTCCATGCAACTCCCCACCCTGCCCGCGGATGTCGGCTCTTTCAGCAGTACAGCCGGGCTAAGTCTAATCTGAGCCCAAGTGTACTAGTACCAGAGCGTCAAGACTGGAACTTTCAACCGCGTCCCCGAGCGCTGGTCCGTAAGAAGTACCGTCGTCGCAGGTCCCGTGTCCCCAGCGGACAGCACGGCCTCTGCATCACCACAGTCAAAAGACACATCGGCCGCGGGCACGAGCGCCCCGCCTGCGCGCTCGCAGACTCTCCCGTCGTACAGCTCTATGAACCAGGGTATGGCGCCCGGCGGCACTGTTGCGTTCGCATGGACGATCCCGGCCACGCCGATGGCGACAGCTACGTCCCGGTTGTTCGGCCACGTGTTGCACACGACAAGGTCCGCCGCGCCCGGAGGTGGCGCGAAACAGGGGTCGAAGATGTCGCCACCGGCCTCGCATCGATAAGCGCCCGGACGGCCCACGAGCGTCGCAGACATCTCGCAGGAGCCTTCGATAACTGGCAGCCCAAGCGGCGTCGGCGTAAACATTCCACTTGCCGTGACGGTAAGGCCGTCGCCTGCGGACACCCTCGCTGCACGCTGGGCCAACGCCGCCCCAATCTCCGCCGCCACTGATTCGATCGTTTCGACCGCCTCGTCCATGGCCGGCTGGCCGGTTGCGAACGCGACCACGACAGCCGGCTCTGTGCCAGTGCCGATGGCGACAGCAACACTCGCGATCTGCCAGCCAGACTCCGTGGGGAGCCAGCCGTTCTTGACGCCGTATCCCCGGGATTCTCCACCACCCGGGTACGCTGCAGAGGCTCCCCAGGCCTGGTCGGCGGACACCTGGGCGAGCAGCGCAAAGGCAATGCTCCGTTCCCCTGGACCGAGGAGCTGTTCGTCGTACAGCGACCCTGCGAGCACTGCCATCGCGATCGGCGTTGCCGTCCCGTCGCCCCACGCCCGGCTGCCGGGCTCAAACCTGATCCCGCTCGTCCCCGCTGCTTCGAGGAACTCCGCCAGCCGCTCTTCGCCGCCTACCCGGTTCCACACGGCGTCGGCAGCATCATTGTCGCTATGCACGATCATTCGCTCGAGAAGCCCGAAGTCGGCGGTCGGGAGCGCCCGGCCCGACTCCGTTGTCTGCTGTAAGAGCGCGAGCATGAGGATGAGCTTGGCAACACTCGCCATGACAAAAGGCTGCGAACCGTTCGCGGCATACAACTGCTGCTCCGCGGGCAGGTAGACGGCGAAACCGAAGTCCCCACCGAGTGCCGCTACGTGCTCGCCGAGGTTCGCGTCCAGCTGGTCGAAGGACTCGATGCCCACGCCCGTTCGTGCCGTGACGCCCGCCGTCGCTGTTGCGAGCGGAGTGGCCACGGTGGCGGCGCTGCGGCCCTGCGCTGCGAGCCTGCCCGCCGGATCCGTGCCCCCATCGCTGCCGGAACACGCAATGACCGCAGCCCCAACCATGACGAGCGCTCCCAGGGCCGACAGCAATCTCTTTCCCGTCAACTCCACGTCCTCGCCGGTGCGCTCAGCAACTCGGGACGCACCGCCTGCCGTGCGTGCCGGAACGCTCAGGATACGCAATCGCCAGTCGAGCCGGTCGGCTGCGGAAAGGTGGGATTCGGCCGGTCCGGTGGTCCGTCGACGTGGCGTCCTGATCTTACGCTCGAGGACCCCATCCGGTAGGCTGCAACGAGAGCGGGAATCGGTTTCAGGCCGGAGGCGTAGGATGGCCGCTGTGGCTGCCAGGCGCGAAGTGACGAGCCGGACCGCGAAAGTGCGTCACGGAGAGCCCAACCGCGTGCCGCGGCTCAGTCTCGGCGCGACAAGGGCTATCGTCTCGCCTGCGCTGTCTCCTGCCTCAGAGGCGGCTCGGATCCTTGCGCTCCAGAGAATCGTCGGGAACAAGGCTGTGAACCAGCGCTTGGCTCGCGAGGCGATCGTTGGTCAGGGCGAAACAGAGCAGACTCGTCCCGAGGATGAGCCGGGCCGGACGAGGGCCATCCAGGTTACCGCCACGATCCCCGGCGGTTCCACCACTCCCACCGTGCGGACCGGACCGTACACCCCGAAGCCCGGCGCCATCCTCGGCGAACAGGCCGTGGCGCCTTCCGGCAGCCCGACGGTTCACAGCGGCGGCGGCAACGACTGCACGCCCGGGCTCGAAGTCTTGGACTGGAATGTCCGCGATGACGGCGCCAACTGGCGGGCCAACGTCGTCGCGCTAAACCTCTCGGGCGACATGCACATCACCGATTGGCCGAACAGTCCCACGGCCATGACCGTCCCCAACACGCCGAACCCGGTGGACGGGGGCAATATCAACAACACGCCCGGGTCGCCAAACCACTGGTCGGCCGTGATCGCCGACATCGCCGACTACGACAGCACGACCACTGGCGGCGCCGGCGCTAACTGGCATAGCACCGCCGCTTCGACGGCCCATGAATGGGCCCACTGGAACCAGGACTATCTGGCCGATGCGATCGTCGCTGGCAATTGGGCTCAGACGAATACCGACGTCGACGCCCTCACCGTACCGAAGGCGGCGAACGCCGACGCGACAGCGGCCCGCAGTGCCCTGGAGCCGCAGGTGACTGGCCGATTCAACACGTTCGTCCGTGCCGTCACGCAGAAGTGGAATCCGCTCATCAGCGTCAAGGACAAGCCGGGCAAGGGCGGGCGCGGTTACGCGGCCGGCATGGCCGTGCTCGATACTCACATAAATGCCGTCAGGGCCTACGCCAACAGCAAGAACTGGACGGCCGCCGCCACCGGCGCCACAGTCGGCGCCGGCATTGGGACCGCAGTTGCAGGCCCGACCGGCGCCATCGTTGGTTCCGCTCTCGGCGGATTCGTCGGCAGCTTCTGGGACTGAGATGTGCCCGCCACGACCGTTGCACAGGAGCAGTACGGAGGTACGCAGACGGAATCGAACGTTGAAGATGCACAGGTAGCCATCTCCCTCGGCTGCAGGACAATCGAAAAGGCCGGTTCCGCCGACCCATACTCCCTCGTTGCTGCCGAATGGCTGCTCGGAGGCACCGGAGCCTTTCCTGGGCTTCGGACCTGGAAGCTGACTTTTAAGCGCACACGGCTCATCCCCACGGCCGAGCAGCCCCGGGCCGGAGCGGGCGGCGAGGTGACTGTGTACGTCGATCTCGATACCAGGGCGTGTGCGGTTGGCGGAGCGGGAGAGTAGCCGGCACACAATGGGATACCGATGAGACACCGCGTTCGACTCCGTGGGCGCCGGCCCGTCCGGATCGCAGGCGGTCCGGCCATCGTGAGGGCTCCAGCCGCGCGACCAGTGCCGGCTCCGCCTGCTTCTCCCGTTGCGCAGCGCATGCTGGAACTCCAACGGACGCTGGGCAATAGGGCGGTCGTCAGGGAACTGGACCGTCAGGCCGCTGCTGCCGGGTCCGTCCCTCGCGGCGCCGCAATCCAGCGGTCACTCGCCATAGACGGTCAGGCCGTCGCAGCCGCAGACAGCCTCCCCGCTGACGTAGAGACGGCACTCGCCGCCTCAGGCGTGCCACCGGAAATTTGCAAAACGATCGTCCATGAAGCCGTCATCGACCCGGGCTTCGGACATAACCTCAGCGCCGGCGAACTCGTTGTCGTCGTGAAGGATGTATACCGGGGCCTTCAGAACGTCTGGGCTGGCGCCCCCTCCGGCGTCACTCCAGGGAGCGCTGGCCGGCTCGTCAAGCGCGTGAACGAGGGTATCGTCGGCGGCCAGTTGACGCTCCCCGGCCGTGGCAATGCCCACTTTAAGGTTCAGCAGTCCCTGCCCGAGTCCCAGTCCGCCGCGCTGGCTGGTTTCCTGAACATGCACCCAGATTTCAAGAACCAGCTCAAAGGAGTGAAGTTCAAGTTCGGCTCCGAAGCCTTCGAGGTGAAGAACCTTGGGGGACTGTTCACCAGGGACAACACGGTGCATATCGAGCCGCAGGACGATCCGGAAGCGTTCATGAAGCTGCTCCTCCACGAACTCGGCCACGCGACCTTCCAGAAGATGCTGCTCGAAGATCCTTCGGCCGCCCTCGGGGAGGCCGCCGCGAAAGACACTCCTGCCGGTCCGGAGGAAGCACTTCAGAGTGTGGACAAGGTGCTGGAACAGCGCACCAAGCCGCTCAACGACGATGGGAAGAAGCTCTACGACGCGTGGCGCGCGCTGAAAGCGGCTGGTGCCACGAGCCTGTTCGCCGTCCGGATTGGAGAACGTGGGGAACAGGACCGGAGGGAGTACCAAGCCGCCAACTTCAACGAGTTCTGCGCCGAGACATTCATGCACGTCGCCCGCGATCAAGACGCCTGGCTGGCGCACATCGGCGCAATCGTTGGCGATGCCGATATGCCAAACGCCATCAAGGATGCCTGGAAGGCGGTACGCGACATCCTCGCGAAGTACGCCGAATCAATCCTCGGCACAAAGTTGCTCGAACAGGTTATCCAGTAGATCGGCTGGCTCGCGCCACTCCCCTTGACGCGGCGAAACCCTCCCATGCGCCAAGAGGGAGGAATCAGTCGCTGGTCGACTGCCCAAGGAGAGCCGTAGCCTCGAGGGCGGCCGCGTCCGATCTCAGCTGTTCGCGCAGTGCGTCGCCTGCAGGACCCGAGGGCGCGAGCGACTTCGCCCGTTCGCATTGCTCCAGGACGGCATGCGCCGACGGCCGATTCGACGCGGGCACATTTCGCCAGTTGGCATCGAACCATCGCAGGATCGCGCCCATCGCCTGGCCGTCAGGCGTCTCGTTCGCCTGCTCCCACAAGGCGGACGCCACTGCAGCCCGCTCAACGTTGGCAAGCCCGAGCGTCCGCCCACTCAAGTCGTCGACAATGCCGGCGGCCGCCGCCGCCGGGATGCCCGGGGACCCGAGCAAGTCGGCGATGAGGGCAGGCAGATCCCCCCCGTCGTCGGCAAGAATCTGGAAGCCCGCGACCCACGCGACGCTCCCGGAAGCCCCTTTTCGGAGTTCACCCGGGATTACTTCCTCTCGCTTCGCCGGCGGAAGGCCGAGCCATCGATGTATCGTGCCAACCGCCTCGGGGAGGTCGTCGTCGGCGTGAAGCGGCCGGACCACCGGACCATCGTTGCCGGCGAGAACCACGACCGGGCTTGTTCCTTCGCGCCGAGCGTAGTCCCAGAATGGCAGTGCACGCAGGTCGTCGGGCGGGAACCTTGGCTGGTCGAACGACAGCCTCGAGTCCGGAGCGCGAGTGGTGTCCCCCGTGGCTTCGACGGGTTCGCCGGGAAGTCCGCCGAAAATCGCCTCTGACGGTTGGATCACGGCGGTAATACGGTGGCCCGCCCCGCGGAACGACGTCTCTTCACGACCTGCAGGCACGTCCTCCACCACACGAGCTTCGCCCACAAACGCCGCGCGGGCCGCCGCAACCAACGAGGGCCACGTTCGCGGCGGCGCCGTCTTCCGCCCGCCCCTCATGGTGAAACCGCGCCGCGATTCTGGGCCATCGTGCTGACAGCGAAGCGGCTTGGAGCTTGGCTCACCACCAGCCCTCGACTTCCTTCGTCGTGTCGTTGGCCACCGGGTCTCCCATCAGCGGGATCTTCACGCCCGGTCCCTCCTCGATCCCGAGGATCTGTCCGCCGCCAGTCGTTTCCGCGACGCCACTGGATGCCGGGTTCGCCTTGTTGAACGTCACAGACGCACCGTAGTCGACCTCCCAGTCGACGTATCCGAGGCGGTGCATACCCATGAAGCCGGTCGTCCCGCGCTCCTGCGCCGAGAGCCATGTGCGGAAGACGTCCTTGCCGCCTGTTTTCACGAGGTGCTGCTCGGTGCCTTCTTTCGTTTGCGTCCACGGGAATTGGGTCGACGGGCGGTCGTAGATATTCGTGCTCTTTGTGCTCTCATCCGCCTCGTCGAACGCGCTGATGTCCCCGACTTCGTACCAGGGCACGACGCCGGTGTCTCCGTCGCGCACCGGGAGGGATTCGAGTGTGTCGGTGATCTTGAAGCGGTTGCTAAACAACGCCGGCGCCACCGCCGTCCCGATCTGTTCGCCCAGCCCGGGGTCGTACGCTTCCGGCTCGTAGTAGAACGTCCGGTCTGACCGGTACACTGTCTGCAAGAATCCGAGGTCGAACTCCTTCACCCGCTCCTTCGGCCCCGAAGCCTTCACCGTCCCGTTCGCCCGGTAATCCTTGCTCGAAACGTCGAGGTCAGAGGCAGTCTTTGTGAACTGGAGCCCGCCGGCGAGGGTTGCCGCCAGCGCCGTCGATTCAAAGTTGACTTTGGTGCCGAGGATCGCGAATCCTGCGCTGGTCTTGTATCGCTGGAGCAATGGCGATCGTGCCGACGCCCCTTCGGTCTGGCCCGTCTGCGTGCTGTTTGTGGCAGCGCCCATGGAAGTCGCCCGCATCTGGGGATGGGCCGCCCGCCGTGACCTTCGAACCGTCAACGGCTGCACCGCTCGCGACCGCTCCCGCTGCTGCTGGTCCTTCCGGATCAGTTCCGAGACCGCCCGGTTGCCGATGACTCGCTGGAGGCTGATCACATCAGACGAACGGGAAGAGCCCGTCTGGTGCGCGCCGGAAAGTGCGCGCTGCACTGCATCCGCCGAGACCTGGGGGACGGGAGCTTGCGTGTCCTTCTTCCGGGCCGAAGCCTCGTCGGACTCACCGCCGGACGGCCGTGCAATTCGCCTCCGAAGCGCCACAAGAGCCCTCCCTTTCAGTTAGAGCGAGAATAGCAGCCCGCGCGAAGGGTTACTACGGCTGCGGCTTCGTCGTTCGCGGCAGAACCTGCGCAGTCCGTATCGTATCTCTGCAATGACCACCTCGAACCAGTGGCAGGACTTCTACGATCGGCACGCGCCGTACTACGACCGCGGCGCCTTCACCCACCACACAGAAGCCGAGGTCGAATTCCTGCTTAGCGTGCTCGACCTTCCCGCCGGAGCGCATTTGCTCGACGTCGGTTGCGGTACCGGACGTCACGCCATTGCGCTCGCGCAACGCGGCTTCCGGGTGACGGGCGTCGACCTGTCCGCCGGGATGCTGCTCCAGGGCGTGGAGAAGGCCCGTGCCGCCGGGGCCACGGTCGAATGGGTCCACGCCGACGCCACGGCGTACGTCGCCCGCGAACCTGTCGACGCCGTCCTCTGCCTCTGCGGCTCTGCTTTCGCAATGCCCTCCCGCGAGGTCGACCCGGGCAGACACGACGGTGCAATCCTCGATAACATCGCCGCCTCGCTGAAGCCGGATGGCCAGCTCGTCCTCACCACCCCCAACGGCTACCGGCGGATCCGCGAAGTCACGCCCGAACAAGTCGCGTCCGGGACATTCGACACGGCGACGATGGTCTGGGAAACCGACAGCCAGTTCCCGATCGGCGGCGTCGAGGGAACAGTGTCGTACAAAGAGCGGCTCTACATCCTGCCCGAGCTCGTCACCTTCCTCGGCGACCACGGGTTCAGGGTCGAACACACTTGGGGTGGAACCGCGGGCCGCTGGGGAAGACGCCCGCTTGAACTCGACGAAATCGAAGCGATGGTCGTCGCCCGGCGCGTGCGCACGTGAGGCCCGGTTGCTGCGGACAGGTTCGCGAAGACCCACGGCCTCTGGTCGCGCCGTTCGCAGCGACGCCGATCAGCCGGGCGGCGGGGGGTCTCGGACGCAAGGACGAAGCACGGAGCGAGCCCGTATGGCCGCAAGGATCACCTGAGGAGCCGTTCATTTCGACGCCTCCGCCAGCGGGGAGACGCTCGTGTCGCTCCAAATGAAGTAGCTAACGGAGACTACCCACACGCACCAAATCACGAAAGCGAGCAGGCCCAGCGAGCTGTTCACGTCCACGCTGGAAGCGCTGGGCACTGCAGAGAGCAAGAAGAAGAGGGCTGAGACCAGGCCGAGACCGACGAGCCAAAGCGGCAAGGTGCGAGTGCGGGCTCCGAGCATGTTGGCAGCAAGCAGATGCGTAGCGAGCCCAAATCCCTCCACCCCCATCAACATCCCCCCTATCCGGTACAACAGCGGCGCACTTTCTCCCACCTCGTCGATGTGCAGGGCGGTGGCGGCCAACACCACTGCAGACATTAGGGCGAGCGGCCCCGCGACGGCGAGTCCAATCAAGGAAACGACGGCAAGTCGGGAAGTGCCTCCCTCGGCCCGCACCATTCGTCGCCACAGGGAACCGAACCACCAGATGAGTGCCATCGAGGCGAGGCCGAGCAGCCACACTCCTGCCTTGAGTGCAGCCTGATGGTCCGCGAGATAGTCGCTGATCTCGCTCTCGGAGGCTGTTGCGGCTGGAGGTTCCCCTCCAAGGACACCGGCTATGCCGAGCAGGACCACGAAGGCCACGCCACCGAACGCGCCAGAACGTTCCCACTTCGAATCGTTCATCACTGCGCTAGGACCGCGCGAACACTGACGCGTGTTCCTGGAAGTGGCTCGCTGGCGTTCCGAACAGATCGGCCACGGAGTAGACGCCTTCGCCGTAGAAGCGGGCGCTCTTGGTCCAATCGGTGTCCTCGGTCCGGTGCAAAGCTTGGAGGACCCGTTCGGTCGCGGAGTCGTACCGGGCACCGAGCGACGCCCGTGTCGCGGCGCGTGCTTCCCACTTCACCAGCCAGTAACTGCCGCTGTCGGCCACCAACTTCGGATAGTTGAACATCCCCTTTCCGCGCTTCGCGCTCTCCACCTCCTTGGGCAGTTGTTCCAGTGCCCAGGCGACATGGTGAAGCAGTTGCTTCCCGGTCCAGCTGCTTCCGGGTGCCCGGCAATTCCAGGCGTCGTCAGGAAGAGTCGAGACGAGCCGCCGGAACGAATCCGCTGTGGCCTCTATCTCAGCGCGGAGCGCAGCGCGCCGGTCGTGAACGAGTGTCGATTGCATCCTGTCCTCCCTACTGGCAGCTCTTGCGTGGGCCCGCACGGCTGGGACAATTGACTGGAGTCGAGCTCCAGTTCGATGGAGACGGAGTATAGCGAAATAGAAGGCGAGCACAAGACCCGGCGGTACAACTCGCCTGAGCGAGTCGACCGGGCGCAGGCCACCGGGCGGGAGATCCTGCGCGCGGCGGAGCGACTCTTCGCGAGCGACGGATACGCGTCGGTGACGATGAAAGACATCGCGCACGCGGCCGGCGTCGCCCCCGCAACGGTATACCTGCACTTCGCGAGGAAAGGTTCGATAGTCCAGGCACTGGCACGTGCGATAACCGACGATCCAAGCCTGAGTGTCGAGCACGTTGAAGGAGAAGCCTCGGTTCGGGAGCAGCTCCGCCGAGGGGTATCGATCCTCCGTCGATTGAACGAGCGCTCGTGGGTCGTGGCAGAGATTCTCCGCATGCACTCCGGCGCGGATCCCGAGCTGCAGCTCCTCAAAGAGGATTGGCAGCGCCGTCACATCGACGCGGTCAGGCGGGGCGTGGCCGCCGTAGCCTACGGCGGGCAGCTGCGTTTCGGGCTGGCCGCGGAGGAAGCGGCGGACATCCTGTATGCAGTCGCCGGCACTGATGTGTACAGGGCACTGGTGCGCGAGCGCGGGTGGTCACCATCCGCTTACGAGTCCTGGCTGGCGCAATTCATCGACGACCACCTGATGGCGGGGTCGTAGTGGTCGTTTTGGACTGTTCTCCCGAGCAGTCCAAAGCAGGGTAGCTCGGACTCTTTTATCACTCGGCTTGATGGCCGGCCCTGGCTGCCCGCAGCTACCCGCGGCGTCGCGGCGCAGGCGGGATTTTGAATCTGACGGTGAAGGGAATGCCCCGGTTAGTACTCACCACTGTACGAACATCGGCATGAATGTTCGCGGAGACTTACGTTCGGTGTCGCTATCCCGGAGCCTCCACATTACTTCCTGGCGGTGCGACGGCGGCTACCGAGCCGTCCTCGTGAACGAACAGCCACCAGACAGACAGGCGGGATCGAACCCAATCTGACACCCGTTGGCACTGCGCGTGGAACTGAGGCGTGTTGGGGATGCCCATCGCGTAGACCGTCACAGGCTCGCTCATGCCCTGTAGCAGCTGGCCGAGCCCGGTTCGGAAGTCGAGACCGACCTGGCTCGTTTGGCCCTTGGCTTCGACGTGCCACGAGGCTCCCTTGGGCGAACGTGCAAGCAGGTCCGGATTCGACTGGCCAGTTGTGACTTCGAAGCCATGCTGCTCGAACCACTTCCTGAGCGACTCCTGCACGAAGAATTCGCCCGGGAAGTCCGTGCCGCGTGGGAATCGGCTTGCCATCGTGACCCCCTCTTCGCCCGGGACCTTGAGCTCGGGCGTCCGGAACCGTGGTCGATAACTAGCTTTGGCTCTCTCCCGAGGGAAGTAGCGTTGCCCCTTCGAGGTGGCCCGTGACGGGTCTTGCGCCCGACGTGCGGTGCGACCAGAGATGTCGAGTCTCACTGGTAGAATCCGGCGCATCAACTCACGGAGCGGAGTCTACCCAATGCACACCGGAAGACTGGGTCGTAGCCATTTCTTGATTGCCGCCATCGCGGTTGCCGTCACGGCTATCGCGCTGCCAAGCATCCGCTCGGTATTCGCCGATGGCGAAGCCGACGCAGTTTACGCATGTGTCATGAGCCGCTCGGGCACCGGGCTCCCGAGAATCGTGCGAGCCCCCGGTGACTGCCGCTCATGGGAGACGCCGTTGCAGTGGAGCGCCGCCGGTCCTGCCGGGGCGCCAGGGATCGCGGGGCAGCCCGGCGAGCGTGGGGAGAAGGGCGAACAAGGCGAACGAGGCGAAAAAGGCGAGACTGGGCCGCTTCATCCGAACGTCTGCCCAGGATGCAACCTTGCTGGGATAGACCGCGCGGGAGAGTCCATAGTCGGCGGGTATTTCGTCGGCGCCGACCTCAGTGGTGCAGCCCTGAGCGGCGTCGACTTCACCGGCGCGAACCTGATCCTTGCCGACCTTTCAGACGCTGATCTCTCGGGAACGGACCTGCACAGCGTGGACCTCAGTCTCGCGGACCTCACCGGGGCTGACCTCACGGGCGCGATCATCGTGAACGTCCAGTTCTGGCACGCTACTACGACGGGGGCAGACGTGACGGGCGCGACTTGGTCCAACACCGCGTGTCCCGATGGAACCGTCTCAGATGCGAACCCCGGGGCCACCTGCGTGGGCCACGGGTTCTGACGCCGGTCAAATGCGTTGTGACCTCGTGCCCGTCCGGTCGATGTGATCCGCGGGCTGAAGGCAGCAGCAAACACGGGGAGACCGAGATGGCCTTATTCAAGGAAGAGCCAGGCGGCCGGTTCCAGATACTGGAGCAGACCGCCTTCGGAGAGCTGGAGAAGAAGCTCGAGGACTGGATCGAGGCGAATCCGTCGATCCTCTTCGACGGGCAGCCTCTCGCCGTGATCGCAAGGCAGCCGCGGAACGTCCACGGCAAGTTCCTCGACCTGCTCGCCTTCGACCGCCGGGGCGACACCGTGATCATCGAGTTAAAGCGAGGTGAGGCACCGCGAGAGGTCCTCGCCCAGGCGCTGGAGTACGCAGCGTGGGTGGACTCGCTCTCCTTCGAACAGCTCGACGCCATCGCCCGCGGATACGCCTCGATCCGCGGAGTGGGTGATCTCGGCTTGAAAGAGATGTACGCCCGGACGTTCGACGTGGCCGAGGACAGCGACGCGGAGGGCGATGCGTCGGTCGTGAGTTTCAACACGCGGCAGCGCATCGTCGTCGTGGCGGAGAGCTTCACGTCCGAGGGCGAGCAGACCGCGCGCTATTTCCGGTCCCGGCTCGGGGTCGACATCACGGCGGTCCAATTCAACGTCCACCGGGCCGGCGGCGAGACCATACTGGAGACCACAACGGTCGTCGGACGAGAGCCGCTGCAATCGGCGAAGTCGCCCGAGCCGATGAGCCCGGACGACGATTCGATCCGGGACCAGCACGTGAAGACCGACTTCATGCGCGCCGCCGTGGGTGTGTTCGACCGCTGGGCAGCCTCCCTGGAGGAGCCCGGCCTCACGGTTGAGAAGCCAGGCTGGGCGCGCAGGGTCCGGTTCCGCGGTGATGAGTTGATCTACTTCGAATACCGGACGCGATGGATCTGGCTCTGGCTGAACAACGCCACCGCGGATGAGTGCGCCCGAGCCAAAGCCGAACTCAGCGAGCCCGACAAGATCAGTGAACGTCCGCATGGTTTTTGGTGCCGCATCCAGACCGACGGCGACGTGGAACTGATCAAGACGTTCCTGGTGGAGAGGTTGGTCGCCGGACCGCGCCCGTGAGGAGCGGCCGAGCCCTGGCTACGTGCTCCCGCCCGATGCCGCTGTCACCAGTTCACCCCACGCGTTCACGATCTGGTCGTGGTGCTCCACGAGCACCCGGGAGGGAACGTGAAGACTTTGAGCTCCAGAGCGCGTCCAGCAGGGTGGTCTCCCGGGCGGTGGGCTCAGCCACGATGCACCCTCCGTCGTCGCTTCCGCGCGACCGGAACGGAATCCGTTCGCTTCCGCGCGACCGGGCGCGACCGCCCCCATACATTGGCTCGCTTCTTCCATCTCTCGAAGTAGATGCCTGCCGCGATGACGAGCGGAAGCACCAGCAGCATCAGTGGCGTGGGAATGAAGCCAATGAAGGCGAGCGTTCCCACTGTCAGAAACAGCACCGCAACGTAGATGTAGATGACCTTATTCATCATTCCTGTCCCCCCGACTGGCCCATGCCCGGGCTCGCTTAGTGGACTGCTCCAGCGTGGCGATGGCTTCGAGCCGGGCCGCGCTCTCGCCCTTCCGCAGGTAGCGGCAGAGGTCGCGCACCTCCGCGTCGCAGGCGACGCCCGCCGAGGCGAGGTCGCCCAACGCGTCGAGCATCCGCTTAGCAACGCCGATGCGCTTCAGCAGCTCGATGTCAACAGCCATTACTTCGCCTCCCCCAGAAACGTGAGGCCCATCTGGGGATGCTCCACCAGCCGGTGCCAGATCCACCCGTTGGCGTCCGCCGTGAGCACGACTGGCGGAGTTGAAAAAGCGCACCGCTACGGCCTGCTCGAATGCCGCGAGAGTCATCTCCCAGAGGTCGGAGCCGTAGTCCATGAGCTGTGCGAGGACGGCCCGGAAGTCGGGGTTCTGCGGCCCCGTCTTGAACTCGACGACCAGGAGCTCCCCGGAACGGGCGACGGCCACGAGGTCCACCGACCCGGACGCGAGCGAAATCTCCCGCCCGACGACCAGCAAAGGGCCTTGCATCCCGAACTCATCGATGGGCAGGAGGTCAGGGTGGTCGCGAACCAGCAACTGGAGCGGCTTCTCCTGCGTCTCGATCTCCGAGAGCAGCTCCGTCGCGTCGCCCAGCAGTCTCACCATCACCATTCGTACCATGTGTCCGCCCCTCCGCGAGCCGACTGTACCGGCGGGCGCCCGCGGTCGCATCCAGTTCGCAGAACGCAGACGCCGATCCTAAGTGGAGTCGCGGAAGGCCCGAACGATGTCCCGGACCAGGATCGCATCCGATTCTCCCAGCGCGCCACGATAGGTGGCGAACGGCTGCCGGCTGGCAAGGTACGGAATCGTAGCGAGCGGGAGACCTCTGCGCGTGCACTCTTCCTCGAAGACGGCCGAGGCCGCGCCGAAGTCAGGACCGTCAGCGCCGGAGAGCAAGACGAGCTTCACCCTGGTGCCGAGAGCGCCTGCAAGGACGAACGATGCGTGTTCGTGAATTAGAGACTCCGGGATCGCCTTTCGCAACCGCGACTTCTGGGAAGCAGTCGCGCCGTCGGGTATAGCGGCGGGGAGCGCGTTCGAAAGCGCGATGGGCGACGATCGGCGGGTTGAACAGAAGTCCTTCAGTGCCATGCCTTCGGAGAACCCTGCGACCTGCGCGATGAGCCTATAGGTGGTGTTCCAGAACAGGCTGCGCGGGCTTTCGCTCCAATTGTATTGGCCCACCCGTCTTACAACGTCTCCGACACCGTTGAACTCGCGCCCAAGGATGAGCATCAGCGGGAAGGAGAGCTTCTCCGTATCGCCGTACACGAGCAGTGACGGGTGCTTAGGGCTAGCCAACCTTCGCCTCCCGCGAACCACCGGATCCTACACCGGTTGATCAGTCAGCGTCGGCTATCACGCAGAGCACGCTCGCCCTTCGTTGGTGGCGCGTCAGCCTGTGGCGATGGCGAGCCGCTGCTCGCCGACCGCATAACGATCTAAGTGGGTGGCCCCCGACAGGAGCAGGCTCGGTTTGCTGGCTCTCGAAGAGCGACTCGGGAGTACCTAGGTACAGGGGTCACTCGCTAATCTATAATAAGAAAGTGTCAGAAGAGACACGTCCAGGGATTTCCCCGGCGAACTCATAACTACCCTTATGCGCCCAGTTTCCTGCCATGGCGCCCGGTCCCTACGTTCAACGAGGCGGTGATAACGTGCCAGGAACTGGATCCATAACTCGACCAGCCCCCGTCAGCCCGGCGGAAGCGGAGCGTTTCGAGCGCTTCCTCGGGCACCTTGCCGCGCGGGGCCGGCGCCCTGCCACGGGGGCGGCCTACCGCGCCGACTGGCAGAAGTTCGCCGCGTGGAGCCAGCGGGTCAACGGCGACCCCTTCGACGTGACGCGGCTAGTCGCGCGTGAGCTGGCGGAGTTCCGCAACGCCATGGTGGCGAAGCGGGCGGCGCCGGCGACCGTGAACCGGGCGCTCGCCTTCGCCTGGCAGTACACCGCGTGGGCCGCCGAGCACGAGGGGCTGCCGGCGCGCGTCGCCGCGGAGGCGAAGAAGGTGCCCGCCGTCCCGCAGCAGCCGCTCGCCCCGGGCGGGATGGACCGGCGGGAGGTACGGCGGTTCTTGAAGGAAGTGGACGTGCGCGCCAGCCCGAGAGACCGGGCCGTCGTCTACCTCCTTCTCTATACCGGCATCCGCCTCGGCGAGCTCTGCGGCCTCGACCTCGGCGACGTACAGCTGGGCGAGCGCAAGGGGACGCTGCACGTGCGGAGCGCCGCCGCCAAGGGCGGGAGGGAGCGGTCCGTGCCGGTCCCACGGGAGGCTCGGCTTGCGCTGGCGGCCTACCTCGAACGCAGGGGGAAGACGCCGGGCGCGCTGTTCCGGGGTGAGCGGGGCCCGCTTGGCCGCCAGGGCGTGACCCGTGTCGTGCGCCAGTTCGGCCGCTATGCCGGCCGGTCCCTGTCGCCGCACGCGCTGCGGCACGCGTTCGCGTACACCTACCTCGAGCGGTCGGGCAACGACCTCGTCGGCCTGTCCTCGCTGCTGGGCCATTCGAGCCTGAACACGACGCTGGTCTACACGCGGAAGCGGTTCGAGGACCTTGAGGACGCGATGGAGGACCTCGCGTTCGCCTGAGGGCGGCGGACGGAGACCGGCCTGGAGATGCGCGAGTGACCGCTCCCCGGCAGGAAGACGCCGGGGCGGTGGATTCCACCACGCTGGGCGAGAGAAGGGAGAGAGAAGGACTGCGATACGTGGAAGTACGGGGGTTGAAAGACGGGCGACTGGTGCCCGAGTGCCGCGTCTGGGAAGACGGCCGTTTCGAGGGAGGCGAGGATTGGTACAGGCTCGTGTCGATGATCGGGAGGGACGACCCGCTGGAAGGAGGCTACCCGATGCGCGGCCCCGGGCTGCTGCGGAGGGTGCTCGGGTCGCTGAACAACATGCTCACGGTTTCGGCCGAGGGCGAGGTAGAGGTGCGGACCCTGCCGGCCCGTCACCCACGGCTGGGGCCCGGCGGGAGGCTGGACTCCTAGGGAGGCTCCATGCGCTCGGGCATCTTCCGGGCATGGCGGAGGCCGCCAGCCGTGAACGGTTCGCGCGTTGCGTCGAGGAGTCTGCCCGGCTGCTCGACCTCCTCCGGTCAGGGGAGAACGTCCCTGACGCCGTGCTGCCAGCGGGGACGGAGCCGCGCCCGTTACGGGTCGCGATCAGCCACCGTCAGCGGGGCGACCTGGCAGAGGCTGCGTGGCTGGGCTTCCTCGTAACCCATCTCGGCTGGGACCGTCCCGCGTCCTCCCTGGCCGTGTACCGCGCCGGGGGCGAGTCGTCCCGGTGGACGTGGCGGGAGGTGAGCAGGGACGGGGGAGAGGAGATGGCGCGATGGGTGGCGTCGAACGCGGAATGGCTCCATGTCGCCGCGCCGTTCGGCAACCACCGCAAGTACCAGTCTCACCGGCCAACCGCGCCGACGGGGACACCGGCCGTGGTGCGCTCGTTCGTGCCATGGCTGCGGGAGCACCAGTCCCGCCTTGCGTCTGCCGGGTTCGGCGACCTGTACCGGTCACTCGACCGCGTTGCGGGGATGGGGAGGACGGCCCGGTACGACTACCTTCGGCTGCTGGGGCTGCTCGGGATCGCGCCCCTGGAGGCGGACGCGTGCTACTTCGCCGGCGCCAGCGGGCCGAGGGCAGGCGCTGCGCGGATGTTCGGGAAGGGGCTGCGTCCTGCCGAGCTCGAAGCCGGGGCGAAGCGGCTGGCATCGCATCTCGGGGTCGAGCTCCAGGCCGTCGAGGACGCACTCTGCCAGTGGCAGAAACGGAAGAACGGGGGCTAGGCCGCCCAGCCCCCGCCCGCCAGCTCAAGGGGCGTGTCGCCGGGGAGGAACGGGAGGCTGCACTGCATGCGCCAGCCGTCCTGGTCCGCGTGGACGACGACCGCCAGCGCTTCCAGTGCCAGCTTTCTGCCGGCCATGTCCATCGCGTCGAGATGACCGCCGAGGAAGGAGCGGATTTCCTCCAGCCGGCTGGCGTCGAACACGTAGCGACGCTGCCTTGCTTCGAGCTGGGCAACCTCCGCTTCCAGCGTAGCCCGTTCCGCTGCTGCCGCGTTCAGCTGCCGGCGGACCTCGTCTTCCGGTGCGAGCCCGTCCCCGAGGAGAGCGACAAGGCGCGACTGGCGCGCGGTGACCGCGTCCAGCGCCCTGTTCGCCCGCCCGAGTTCATCGCAGTCCCCCGGGTTGCGCTCGCGCGCCTGCCGGAGTTCTTCGAGGACCGTCGCCGGGTCGGTCAGCAGGCGGACCACTTCTGCCCACGTCTTCGCGTCGAGGTCGTGGCCGTTCACGTAGCGGGCGTCGCACTGGCGGCCGGAGTTGCGGTCGTAGGCGTGGCGGCAGCGGTAGTAGAAGTAACGGCCCTTGAGCGTCTGCGGGACCGCCGCGGAGCCGCAACGGAGGCAACGGATGCGCCCGCTGAGCAGGTACTCGCGCTTTGAGCGGCCGCTGGCGACCCGGGCCGGGTCCGCGATCACCGACTGGACGCGTTCCCACGTCGCATCATCGACGAGGCGCGGCGTCGCCCCCTCGATCAACAGCCAGTCGGCCGGCGGCCGTTCTACTGCCCGTTTCCGCACCTTGCCGTCGGGCCCGCGGACGCGCTCCTGGCGGGTGCGGCCGTACACGGTGCGGCCGAGGTAGGCCTCGTTGGTGAGGACCCTCCGGATGGTCAGCGGGTACCAGTCGCCGCCCTGGTGGGCGGGGATCGCATCGGCGTTGAGCTCGTGCGAGACCGTCGAGAAGCTGCGCGTCTCGAGGTAGCGGTCGAAGATGCGGCGGACGACGGCGGCCTGCGCGGGGTTGACCTCTCGGCGCTTCTCGGCAGGGAGGTAGTGGTAGCCGAAGATGCCCTTGCCGGTGCCCTGGGGGATGCGCCCGGCCCTTGCCCGTTCGCGCTTGCCGCGCATCGTGCGTTCCGCGATCTTCTCGCGTTCCATCTCCCCGGCGAACGCGCGGACGTTGAGGATGAGACGGCCGACGGCGGAGTCTTCGAAGTCTTCGCTGACGAACTCGAGGCGTGCGCCGTGCTGGTCTACCTCGTCGAGGAGGACGCCGACCTGGGCCTGGTTGCGGGAGAGGCGGTCGACGGCGAAGGCGAGGAGCACGTCCACGGCGCCGGCGCGGACCAGCTGCCGCGCGGCGTTCAGGCCGGGGCGGTCGAGGGAGTAGCCGCTGGCCGTGTCGGAGCGGGCATCGACCACGAGGAAGCCCCGGGCTGCGGCGTGCGCGAAGCAGCGTTCCCGCTGGGTGTCGAGAGAAGTCCCGTCCTCCTCCTGGTGGTCGGTCGAGACGCGGGTGTAGATGACGGCGCGTTGCATGTCCCCGGTGCCGGCCGGGAAGGATCCCGGCGCGGCGGCCAAGGTACCCGGCGGGGCCACGAGAGTAGACCCCGCCACGGGTAATGGAGGCTTCATTGCTCCTGTTCCGTTCGCCCGTCGTCGTCGTCGTCGTCGTCGGGCGGACTGTCCTCGCCCGTGGGTGCCACCGGGAGGCTCCCTGCCGGAGCGGGGAGTTCCCATTCCCAGTGGTTCTTCCGCTTGTGGCTTTCCACCCCGAGTTCACGTTTCGCGCGTTTCAGGGTCGAGGAGCTGATGCCCAGATCCTTCGCCCCCTGGTGAAGTGCGTCTACGAGGCGCGGTCCGTCTGCGAGCTCGCTGGCCAGGAAGTCGCGAGCCTCGGCGAGCCTCTTGCTTGAGACGGCTTCTTCACCCTGGGGATTGCTCGCCTCGCCGAGCCATTCGACACCTTTGCTGCCCGGGCGGAACCGCAGTGACGGTCCCTTGGAGCCGAGGTTCGACTTGATCTGCGTGAGGACGAACTCGGCAGCCTCCTGCTTGGACTGGCTCGTCCCGAGCACCGACCGGGCCAGGGCGACGAAGGCGACACTTCCCTGCGTCCGCATGAGGCGGCTCCGGTTCGTGTCCTTCGTGAGGTGGACGACGCCGAGGACGGCGGTGCCATGGCGCCCGGCGACCGCGACGAGGGCCTCGAGCACCTGCCTGACCTGGGCGTCCTTGTTCGAGTCCGTCCCGGGACCCATGAAACTCGACAGCGGGTCGATGACCAGGAGGCCGATGTCGTGCTCGTCGATCGCCCGCTCAAGGTACGTGACGTGCTCGGCAAGCGAGAACGGCTTCTGACTCCCGTCAGGCCCGGTGAACCCCGTGATCGCGTGGACCCTGGAGAGGTCAGCCCCCAGCGTATCGAGCCGCTGCCTGATCGTGTCGGCGAGGCCGTCCTCGGACGTTGCGACCAGGACGTCGCGGGGCTCGAACTCGTCGTCGAAGAGTTCTCCCGCGGTGACTGCGGCTGCCAGGAAGAGCGCTGTCCAGGTCTTCCCGGTCTCCGGGTCCCCGACGAGGAGCGTCAGCTTCCCCCGCGGTACATACGGACGCCAGAGCCACTCGACCACCTCGGGCACGACCTGGTCGAGGCTGACCAGGTCCAGGCCGGCCTCGGCGCGGCGCGGCACGGGTGCCGTCCCCGGAGCGCCGGGGGCCACTGCCTCCGCGGCAGCCAGGAGGTCGTCGAGCGACCCCCCCGCGTCAAGGTAGTCGCTCACGTCCCCGTGTTCCGCTGCGCCTGGGATGGCCGTCACCACCCGCACCGACCTGGCCACTGTGGCGAGCGCCGCCGCCACCCCGGCTGCATGCTCCCGGCCAGGCCCGTCGTTGTCTGCGACGATCACGACGTCGCGTCCTCGGAGCGGTTCCTGGTCGACCATGTTCCACTTGCCTGCCCCGAACGGGTTCGTCGTTGCGACGCGCCCCTCCGCGTTGAGCCTGTCGGCGTCCTTTTCGCCCTCGACCACCCAGATCAGCTCGCCAGGGCCGGCAGCGAGGATCTCCGGGAGCCGGTAGAGAGGTAACGGCACTGGCGGCCGGCTCCACTCCAGTTTCGAGCCGACCCAGCGGCAGGCGCGGAAACCCTTCTCGGGCAGGCGGAGCACGGCGAAGGCCTCGCAGCCCTCCGCGTCCGTATAGATGTACCGGGATTCGACCGGCACGCCTTTGATCCGCGCGGGCCAGGCCTGCTTGCGCGGCCAGAGTCCCAGGCGCTTCAGTTCGTCGATGACCGCGGCCTGGTCGCAGCCTGCGTGGCAGCGCACCAGGATCCGCGGCCCCTCCAGGGTCACGGAGAGGCTCGGGTTCTTGTCGTCATGGGTGGGGCAATGGGTTGATCCCTTGCCTCGTTTCAGTAGGGCTGCGCACTGGCAGCCGGCGGTCCCGCACGCCAACTCCGCGGAAAGGCCCGCGAAGCTGGCGGCAGCGTCATCCAGGACCGGCTCATTCGCGTCGGCCCCGTTTGTTGCATCGCGATCGTTCATTCGCCAGCCTCACCTTCGCAGAACGGGTCGCGAGCGATCTGCCAAACCGCGGCGGCGTCAATGATCTCCTGCGGGTCGCCCCCTTCCCAGAGGAACTCGCAAAGGTCTTCCCGGAATTGAACGGCGAAGCCCACCCGCGCGCCGTCGAGAAGAAGGCTCATTGCATAGGCGAGCACCCATTCCGGCTCATCCACGTTCCAGTCGGGCACCAGCACGACGAACCGGTCACTGAACACGCTTGTACTTACGACCATCGCCAAGGATTCGAAGCCGCCTGACGCGGTTGCAAGGAATCCGCGGGCTGAGATCAGGTCGGCCATGACCTCGCTCCCCGTGAGGAAGATGGGCTGGCCTGGGTCAGCCGTGATGACTTCGCAAACGCGGTGAAGGGCGGTGTGTTTCTGCGCGATCCGATCGACCAGCTTCGTGATGCGTTTTTGTCGCTGGCAAACCGTTTCGTACTTCGTATTGATATTGATCTTATTAAACATAAAATTGCACCTTTCTGATTTGTTGAACTATTGATTGTTATCAGTTCTAGTGTTGACGTATTCCGCCAATAGTTTCATCCACAGCGCGTCCCACGTTCGTGTCCTCCTGTCGCGCGTTAAATTGACGCCAAGGTCGGTGAAGTTTGGACTGGTTTTATTCGTCACCATTGCATCATCGCACGGCCACGATTCGCGATGCAACTGCAAGTCGTGATCGGGAAGCGTAACAGGTCTTGAAGTAATAACATGCACTGGAAGAATGTAAACATCGCGTCTGTACTGGCACTAGTGCCGCGTATAGGCGTGGTCACGAATCGACGACGTGGCGACAGGGCCTACACCCCACTGGTATGGGTGCGAAGCACAGCACTACGGGGCCAGCACGAAGCCGGAGGTCCGCGGCGACGATGGCCTCGTCGAGCTCGATGGGATGCGCCAACGGGCACGGGCGCATCTCCCGCTCCGGGTCGTATTCTCTTCGGCGCCGCCGAACCGGGTCCGAATCAGCGCATAGCGGTGGTGTTGGCTACGACCTGACGCCATGCCCGCCGCCCACCGCGAGCCCTCAACACCGAAGAACGACGGATCGAGGAGGCAACTCTCATCGCCGGCGAACCGCTTTGCGCGTTCACCCGGTCCTTTCGGTCGAGGCCAGCAGGAGGCGGCGTCAACGAATGCTGCTGGTTGCAGCTCTTCCAGCGCCAGGAGCAACTCTTGTTCGCAGGCCCTTCGGCTCCGGGCAGCTCTTTCTCGCACGCGCCGGGACCTTGGCCCACGAGTCGGCGGTAGAGGCGGTCGCTGCGCGGGCGGGACGCCAAGCGTTTGCTACCAATGCCCGGGGGGAGCGGTCGCTATCTTCGGGGCGCCGCGTATATCGCGAGCCTCGAGGTCGGCGAGCGTGCGGAACTCCCCGTCGATGCCGCCTTCGACCACCGCCGGAATATGGATGTGACCGAGAGTCGATGGAGGTCCGGGAAGACCGCGACATCGACGTAGCGGTTCGTCACTCTAGTGATTCGATTGACGCGGGAGTTGGGCCGCAGCCTCCGCGTCGAAGGGACAGCTGCGTCCTTGATCACCTTGAGCTTCTTCATGCTCCTGGCAGGCACGATGAACCGGATGGTCTTCTTGGCCATGTGTTGAGCTTCTTCTCGCTCCTGCGAGCCCCGTTGAACCTGATGGTACGGATGGTCCCCTTGACCACCTTGATGGAGAGAACGTGAGGGAAGAAGAAGAGCTTGAAGGAGAAAGAGGGATTCCTTCTTTCACGAATTGTTAAGGTTCTGCTCTCTCTCTCCTCTTTTCACGCCTCTTCGGTTAGCCAACATTCTTAACATAACCAAGAGGCCCATCATGACCATGCATCCAGTCACGAGGTCAACACGACCATCTGGACCAGGCACATGAGATGATGGTGACCATGGAAGAACAGGAACGGTTGCTCGATTCGGCGGTCAGGATCTTGCGGGCATGCGGCGTCAATGCCGGCTGGCAGCAAACGGGCGGGGACGCCAACTGCCTCGTGGTAGCCGAAGCTGACGGTGACCTCGATGAGCCGAAATTCTGGTTCGGGGCTGCCGGTGACACCTGGGCAGCGGAAGTCGAGGGTGACCCCTCCGGTCTCTGGACCGATGTGGCCAGCGACGAGGACAACCCAGCGCAACTGGCGCG
Source organism: Dehalococcoidia bacterium (assembly GCA_050248655.1). Taxonomy (GTDB): domain Bacteria; phylum Chloroflexota; class Dehalococcoidia; order Tepidiformales; family Tepidiformaceae; genus JAGQHB01. Next base: position 1,339,924 of record JBFWRY010000001.1, on the reverse strand, counting down.
AGGCGTGCTGGATGCCCTGACGAGGTTTGCCCGGAACCAAGCCTAGCAAGAGGGGCCAATCCAACGGCCGGTCGATGTCGACCCCTTGGGTGTCGGCGGCTCCTGGCCGCGCCTTGGAATCAATCACAAGGGATCAGCTCGCGCCGCGCTTTGCGGCTGCTCCCCGCCGAGCATCGGCTCCACCATTCTTCTGACCATCGCGACACTAGTTGTCGAGTTGCACACGCAGGCTCCTTGTGCGTCTAGAATCCACGCCACGAAGCTCGGTCCCACTCTCAGCGCGGGACGGAGCTTCGCCGGGAGCGGCTGCCATGACTGAGTCGACACCTGTCAACCATGGACAGTCGCCGTACGAGCAGTGGAATTCCGCTATCGGACGGCACTACTTCGGTGGCCGGTTCTCGAATCGGCCCGTCTACCTCGACGTGGACGATGCCGAGCTCGCAGCTGCAGCTGCGGACGCAGCGATTTCAATCCGCGCCGGGGAGAAGGCTTCAGAGGCGCTAGCGAGGGCCGTGCGCCCAACCCTCGGCGATCTTACCCGGGGACAGGGGCTGTTCGACGACCACTACGGGCGACTGATCCGCTGGCGGATGCGAGGCCGGGCGGGGACGCCACCCTTTCTCGCGCTGCTGGCGTTCCTTTGCGTTGTTGCCGAGGAGATGCAGGCGAGCGGGAGCCTGGCGCCGACCAACTACTATGGTCGCTTTTGCCAATTGGCGGGCATCAAGACCGCCTCACGGAACCGTGCTGGGAGCCAGTTCCGCAAAGACACGCCGATGTTCTGGGATGCTCTTGAGCTTTGGCTCCACGACCAGGAGGGTCGCCTGGGGCTGCCGACGGCCAAGGCTTTCGACCATCGTCGCTACATCGGACTGCCGATGTCGCAGGTCCTCATCCGAGAGCATGAGCGGCTACGGCTTCACGACCTCTTCGCAGAGCTCGACTTCAGGCCCCGGCAGACGTTGACGTCGGCGGACATGAAGCGCGTGCTCGAATCGGCAATCGGTAGAGGAGGTCTAACGGGCCAGTTTGACCGGCTTTGGAGCGCCGGGTCGGAGATGAAGGACCGCCTCGCGGGACTTGCCTGCCTTGAGCTCGAAGCGTGGGATGGGTCCAGCCAAACCGAAGAAGAGGATGGGCCGACGACGCGCCGCACGCGGCTGAGAATGGCGCTGGCAACCAGGTCTCATCCACGCCCAGTGGCACTGTTCTCACTCGTCGCCGTTGCGTCGCCGTCGGTCTCGGAGGGCCGGTATCACGTGGGCGGCTCGACGGATGGCCGGGGCCGGGAGACTTTCGCCGCGACGGGCGGCGAGCTCGAACTCCGGCCGTCCGAGGTGAGCGGGTGGTTATCGAGCGTGGAGCAGGAGTCGATCGACTTCGGGGCATGCCTCGAGGGGAAGATCGAAGTGCTCCCGACGGAAACTGTTCCCGGTACGGCGTGCCTTTATCGTTCGCCCCGGGCCGTTGTCGTGTTGGCGAAAGATCCAGACCTTGGACTGTTTGTCGAGAACGAGCACGCCGAGTTGACCACGGACTCAGTGGTACTCGTACGAGAGCGGTTGGCGCCCCGGGTTGCAGAGGTGCTGCAGGCAGCCGCTCGCCCGGGGTTCACCATGGTCGAGAGTGGCCGGCTGCCTGGCGTGCCGAGGGGATGGGCGGTCTTTCGTGGCGTGCAGGTCGTGCGGTTGCCCGCACTGGTGGACAAGGAATACGACCTCGCGTCCCTCGTGCCGGTCACCTGGAGTCGACTCGACTTTGACGGGGGATTCAAGCTCCCAGGTCGCAATACGTGGCATAGCAGCGCCCCCCCGGAGGTGCGCGCGACGCTGGTCGAGGGGACCTCGGCCGAGCTTCGCGTCGAGCGTGACGACGGTAGTTACGGGGCAAGACTCCCATTCATCGAGGCCGCAGTGATGACGCCAGGTGCTGACACCGCTATCGATGGCGACTACCTCGCGGCAGTCGTCGTCCCCGGTTCCAAGCCAAGCGGCGACAGGGTCTTGGCTTCTGGGGCCTTCCGACTGAGGTCGGCTGACAGCCCGAGGGAACTCCCCTCGGATTCGATGGGCTGGTTCGGCCATTCACTGGAGGGACCTACCAAAGGTTTCGCGGCGCTCAGCGCCGTGTCGACCCCGTCACCGCCGGGATGCGGGGTCCAGGGTGCATTGGTGGTCGGTGCCGACGCCGAACCCGTGGCTGTGACGGGGATTCCATCGGAACCCAGGAGTGGGGAGAACGACGCCGACGAGCTTTACGAGCCCCCGGCGACGCCGACCCCGACCACGACTGCGCCGTCCGCCTCGCGGGGTTGTCTTGACGGCGCTCACCACTGGATTATCGACCCGGTCGCGACGTTCTCAGGTTACTACCGCCCGCACAAGGGCCGGTGCCGTGGGTGCGGACTCAGGGATACATTCCCGGCCCGACCGGGCGGCGCCCATCCTGGACCGCATCCCACGCCGCAGAAACGCCCGTCGATCTCCGCTGTCAAGCCTCCCGCCTTCTTCCCCGTGGACATGCTCTTGGACGCGTGTTGCTTCGCCCGCCGCGACACGTGGCCGGCGTTCAACCGGCTCTCTGACGCTGCCGATGACGCGCCGTGGTTCGCGAGCGAAACATGGCGGACGATTTCGTCGCTTGGACATCTTGACGTAGAACTCGACCCTGGAACGCTATCGCCGAGAAGCTGGGCGGTGGCACCGGCGGCCTTGGTCCTAAGTGCCGATGGCAGCTATGCCTTTCTCGCGGGATTTCGTTCGAATGCGCTGGTGGAGGCCTTCAAGGAGGCTGTCGCATCTCTTGGCGCCGAGCGCGAAATCCAAGAATGGAACGACGCGCCTGCCACGTATTCTGTTGGAGGGCTGACGCCTGCGCACTTAGGCCAGGTTGCCCGGGCCCTGGGCGACCGTCTGCACATCATGGTCGGATTCGAGCCGGCTGCAGCCCTAGCCTTGGCATCAGCCCTCCCTTGTCTGTCGGAATTGACCGGCAGTCTTCCTGCGTTCCCCAGGCCGGCCGGGGGACGGGCTGAGCGTTTCGACGTGCCGGGAGCGAGATGGGAGGCCGCCACGGACACCCGTGCGCCCGGCGCGTACCGGTTCAGACCGACATTCGGTCCTACCACCACGGCCTTCTTTGATGGTGAGCGCTGGCGTCGCGGGGACTCCGGTCTCGTGAAATACCTGGCGGCGGCCTCCGAGCGACAGAGCCTTGTTGCGTACCGCCACGGTCACCTTTACGTGCCGCTCGGAGCACGTTTACCCGGCCTCTACGAGCGTGCGGCTGTGCTCTGTTCAGGCTACCCGCCCCAGAAACTTACGGACGGGACTATCTGCTACAACGACGTCCCCGAGCTCGTGGCGTCGTTGATCTACCAGGAGCTGACAACGTGAAATCACGGGGGTCTCGCCGATGACACCGCATCCAGGGACGGTCTACCAGACCATCCGTGAATCCTACCTTCGCTACTATGACACTGCGTTCGGTCTCAAGGACCCCGGCATCATGGCCGAGCGCCGGGCGCTGCTTGAAGCTCCCGGCGCGATCTTCGCGGAGCCGCTGCTTGAGCCCGTGCTTCCCTATGAACCCGGCGACGAGCTGTGGGAGCTCGCATCCCGCAATGGACTGACGCGTCACGAGGCGGACCTGCTGGCGCAGATGCTTTTCCCGGCGGGCCCTGGAGCTCCACAGTCGGACGGGAGCTTCCGCGTCTACCAGCACCAGGCCAAGGCGTTTGAGGCCGCTCTCGCCGAGACGCCCCCTTGGAACACCATCGTTACTGCGGGGACTGGGTCGGGGAAAACCGAGAGCTTCCTTTTGCCATTGTTCGCACGGCTCCTCAGGGAGTCCCGGAGCTGGCCGTCCGCCGCCCCCGTGTATCGGTGGTGGGACCCGGCCAACGAAGGCCGTCCCTGGCAGCCAATGCGCGCTGGTACAGACCGTGCTCCCGCGATCCGGGCGATGATCCTGTATCCGACGAATGCGCTCGTGGAAGACCAGGTAACCCGCCTTCGCCGCGCGATTCGAAACTGCAAGGTGTCCGGGGGGCCGCGGCTCTATTTTGGGCGCTACACAGGCCAGACGCTCGGTGTAGGTCACTTACCGACAAAGGGGGCCGCAGTCCGAGAGGTGGCAGCGGAACTCCTGTCGGCCGAGCGAGACATGGATGGCTTGCCGCCCGGCGACCTCGACTTGCGAGCCCAGTTCCCAGACCCGAGAGAGGGCGAGATGTTCACGCGCTGGGACATGATCAAGGCGCCGCCTGACATCATGGTCACCAATTACTCGATGCTGAACGTCATCCTCCTCCGTGGGCGTGAGCAGCCCATGTTCGAGGCCACCGCCCAGTGGCTCCGGTCGGACCCGTCCCACGTCTTCACCCTGGTAGTCGACGAGCTGCACACCTACCGTGGAACCGAGGGAACCGAGGTAGCACTGGTCGTCCGCAACCTCCTGCGGCGGCTCGGCTTGGAGCCAGGTTCGCCTCAGCTCCGGTGCGTTGGGACGAGCGCGTCGCTCACGCCCGGTGCAGCCGGCAGTCTCGAGTACCTCGAGGGTTTCTTTGGTGTGGACCGGGCTAACTTCGCCATCATCCCTGGTGCTCCTCGGCGGGTGGTGGCGTCAAAAGTCCTTTCCCGGGCCAAGTACCAAGCTCTTGCAGCCCTCCCGCCTGACCAGGAGCGCGATGCAGCCTTACGCGAAGCCCGGCGGGAGGACGACCTAGCTATCAATATCGCCTCGGCCTGCATGAGCGACGGCGCTACACGCGCCACGCGTCTTTCTGTCGTTTCCGAGCGCGCATTCGGCTGCCCGCCCATCGAGGGCGACAGCGCCATGGATGCGGTTCTCCAGGCGCTGGCTGGTGCGGAGGCGTCCGAGGAGGTGATCCCGCTCCGGGCTCACCTCTTCGCTCGGAACGTTCGCGGAATGTGGGCGTGTGCAAACCCCGGTTGCGATCGGGTACCGGCCGAGTGGAGGTCCCCCGGCAGAGCTATCGGCCGCCTGTTCCTTAACCCGGCGAACACGTGCTCTTGCGGTGGACGCGTGCTGGAACTGTTGTACTGCGACCAGTGCGGTGAAATTTCGCTCGGAGGGTACGTCGTCGATGCATCGGCCGACGATTGCTGGTATCTCGGCGCGGGGGAGGCCGAGCTCCCGGGCAGTTCGTCGCCCCTCGTAAATCACCGTCGCTACGGTAGCTACATGTGGTTTGCACCGGGTCTCACCGATCCGCCGCCGGACAACGCAGACGGCGCATGGACGCACAAGGGCCCGGCTGGCACCACCGTCTTTCGGTTCGCCCGGGGCGACTTCGATCACAGCCTTGGTGTTCTTCAGCCGGCTCCCGGAGGCCCAGCGAACTGCATCATGCTTCGCGTGACGAATGCTCCTCCAGAACCCGCTGCTGTGCCGGCACTTCCCGAACGGTGCCCGCACTGCGAGCTCGGGAAACACAATAATCACCGCTTGAACGCCTTCTTCCGGGGCGTGGTCTCGAGTCCTATCCGGGGTCACCGGACCGGCTTCGCCCGGATCGGCCAGGTGGCGGTCAGCAGTCTGCTCCGGGCGACCGGGACGACTCCCGGCTCCGGCAAGACGATCGTCTTCACGGACAGCAGGGATGATGCAGCTCGCACCGGGGCTGGCCTAGAACTGAATGGCTTCCGGGAAACCATCCGGCAGTTGCTGTATGACCAGGTCCAATCGGAGGTTTCCCCGGCAGCACTGTTTGCCGATGCTGCAGCCGGGCGACCCATGGATGCCGCCGCCACGGAACTACTCGAGGCATACAAGAAGGAGTACCCGGACGCATGGGCAGCGTTCAAGATGGCGGCCGCAGGGATCCCTGAGGAGGTCGACAAGGCGAGAGCGTTCACCGAGGCTCACGGTCGACTCGGCATTGATTGGCCAGGCTTGGTGGCCGGGGTGGAGCGGCACCTGGTCCACCTCGGGACCAACCCAGCCGGCCCCGGGGCGAGCCTCCAGCATTTCCAACGTGACTACCCTTGGTGGGAGCTCTACTCGCCCCCTGGAGAGATCAAGTGGCAGACGGCTCCCGCAGCGATGCGGGCGCCACACATTGACGCGCGGCGGGAACTCCTCTCGGCTCATCTCGCGGGAGCGGTATTCGATGGCACCGGCCGCGACTTGGAGTCGCTCGGGGCTGGCTACGTGGAACCGGAGCAGGGTCTCTCGCGTTCCCTGCCCGGCCTCTCGCTCGAGGAAACGCGAAATATCGTTCGCTCAGCCGTTCGGATACTCGGGTTGAGCCGGAGATACCCCGGTGCACCCTTTGGCGTTGCTGCCTCGACAACGATGCCAGCATCCCTCTCCAGATACTGCCGCAAGGTGGGACCGGGGATCGCGCCGGAGCTCGGGGACCTGCTCAGGCAGCTCAACCTGGTCGACGGTGGATGGATCCTGAACCTGGATAAGCTGCGGGTTGTGCCACCTGGCTCCCTGAGCGGCCCTTCTTGGATATGCTCGAAGTGCGGGCGCCGCCACCTTCATCGCTCTGGAGGGATCTGTACTGCAAACAATTGCAACGAGCTGCTCTCGGAGGGTGGGCAATCGGAGCGTCCGAACTACTACAGGTGGTTGGCAGAGGAACAGCCGCGGCGGCTCCGGGTCGAAGAGCTGACCGGCGCCACCAAGCCGTTGTCGGAGCAGAGACGCAGGCAGCGCCTCTTCAAGGGAGCCTTCATGGAGGCACCGAGCGAACAGGCGTTGACCCATGGGATCGACGTCCTGAGCGTGACAACGACAATGGAAGTTGGCGTCGATATTGGTTCGCTCTCCTCGGTCGTGATGGCCAATATGCCGCCCCAGCGGTTCAACTACCAGCAACGCGTGGGCCGGGCCGGCCGAGCGAGGCAGCGCTTCTCGTACGCGCTCACCCTTTGCCGAGATAACACACACGATGACTACTACTTCAACCACACGGATCGGATCACCGGTGACGATCCCCCCGAGCCGTACCTCGACGTCGACAACGAAGCAATCATCCGGCGTGTCATTGCCGCGGAATGCCTGCGGCTGGCCTTTGCTTCCCTTGATAACCCGCCGGCCCAGACCGGGGACAGCACCCACGGGGCGTTCGGCAAGGTCGACGAATGGCAGCGAAACCGCCCGGGTGTCGAATCCTGGCTCGCTCGTACCCGCGACATTGAAAGAGTCGTCGATGGTCTCCTGGCTTACACGGCCTTTCCTTCTTCGAAGCCGTTCGTGGACTGGGTTCAGCATGAGCTCGCCACGAGCATCCAGGCGACTTGCGACGATGGCGCCTTCACACAGGCGGAATTGAGTGAGCGCCTGGCGAACGCCGGGTTGCTCCCGATGTTTGGCTTCCCGACGAGGGTGCGGACGCTATACAGCGGGAAGCCGAGTACGCCGGGGCAGTTGGACAGGGTGAGCGTTGGCGACCGCCAGATTGACCTCGCGGTCGGCTACTTCTCGCCCGGCGCGGAGGTCACGCGGGACAAGCAGGTTCACATCTGCGTGGGGTTTGCGGAGTGGACGGTTCGAGGTGGGGCCGTCGTCCCAGCGGAACCTCTCGGCCCAGCCACGGCTGTAAGCAGGTGCCCGGAGTGCGGTTCGGTGGCGGTCGCAGCCGAGGGGGCCGGCCCGTGTCCTGTTTGCGGGGCGACCACCGCGCTGTTCGATATGTACGAACCGCGTGGGTTTCGAACGGACTATGACCCGAGTGATTTCGACGACGAGACCGAGCGCGGACCTGGGATCGGCGTCCCGATGCTTGCGTGGTCGCCACCTTCCGAAGCTCCTGGGCTTGTCGAGCACGTGGAGTTGACCCGGCTACGCCAAGCTAGGGTATTCACTATCAATGACAACAACGGGGAGTTCTTCGATCTTCATCGCCTGGACTCCACGATGGTGGTCGCCGACCCACGGCTGTATAGCGAAGCACCCCGGCTCCCGCGGCTGGACCGCTCGCCTGATCTCCCGGGGATTGCGATCGGGGCCATCAAGACCACGGATGTCTTGACCGCCCAGCTGCGGGAGCTCGACGTTCCCGGTCCAGCCGGCGTTGTTGCAATCGAGAAGTTCGCTTGCCCTGCGGGTCGAGCTGCCTACTGGTCGTTTGCCGAGGCCCTGCGAATAGCCGCGGCGTACGAATTGGACGTCAATCCTCAGGAGCTACAGGTGGGTCTCCAGCCCACCGTCGTCGATGGTGTGCGGGCGGAACGAATCTTTGTCGCGGATTTCCTTGAGAACGGTGCCGGCTTCGCTGCCCACCTGGGCGATCCCAGCGTGTTTCGCGGGGTGCTGGACAGGATTCGGCACGACCTCGCTGGCAGGTGGGAATCGGCGGCCCACCAGGACAACTGCGATCTGTCCTGTCCGGACTGTCTTCGCAGCTACGACAATCGGAGGTTGCACCCCGTCCTGGATTGGAGGTTGGCGCTGGACATGACCGACCTTGTCCACGGGAGGCGCCTCGATTGGCGCCGGTGGGAGTCGATGGCACGAACCCACCTGGCAGTGTTTGCTGAGGCGTTCGGCCTCGACCTGTTCGAAGCTGCGAGTCTACCCGCAGTAACCGACGGCGAGACGGGGAGGGCGGCGATCATTGGCCACCCGCTCTGGCGCGCGGATGAGGCGTTCTTCACCAGTGAGCAAGCGGAAGCGCACGGGGCAGCGTCCCGCGAAGCTGCAGAGGTGCGGTCGTTCGACGTGACCACGCTGGCCCGTCGGCCCGCGCTTGTTCGGGCATGGCTGTCGGGTGGCAGCGGCGGATGAAGCTTCCGCCCCGGCCCGTGGCGAGGCCCATCGATTCGCTTTCTCCTAGCGCGTTCGAAGTGCTCAGCGGGTGCCGACTTCGCATGGTGTTCGAGCGCGATGAACGGTATCGCCCGATGCGGCGTCTTCACCCAGCGGCAGCCCTGGGAACGGCCTGCCATGGCCTCGTCGAGGATGCCGAGCACGGCCAGTTCGCTGGTCTCGCCGACGAGGAATTACGGGCGGCGATAGCCGCATCCTGGGACGCCCATATTTCGGAGGCATACCGCCGTATGTCCTCGGAAGCGACCCACGGCAAGGTCCCCGGCCCGGAGCGCTGGCCGAAGTACCAGCTAACGCGGGCTCGTGTATTTCGCATGGTGGCCGAGGACCCCAAGTGGCGAGGGCACGATGGTACCAAGGGACCGGCTGCTGGGCAGGGGGCGGCCGTCGAGCGTTGGATGCGGAGCAAGGATGGGACCCTGGTCGGTCGTTGCGACCGGGCCGAGGTTCGGCCAGAGGGCGTCTGTCTAATCGACCTCAAGTCCTCGGATCCAGCGGCAGCGGCCGAGGATGCACTGCCGTCGGCCTATCGTCGTCAACTCCTCCTCTATGCGTATCTCTGGCGGGAGAGTGAAGGAACATGGCCCAAGACGGCCGCTATTCGATACGTGAATGGTCTGGAAACGATGATCGAGGTTGACGCGCAAGAAGCACAGTCGCTCGCGGAGACTGCGAAGGAAGCGCTCCGCTCGTTCAACGAGGTCTCGATGAGCGGGCAGCCGGTGGAGTCATACGCGAGTCCTGATCCTGGCGCCTGTAGGTTCTGCCCGTATCGCGCCGGATGTCGCCCGTATTTCGAAGCGTATGAGCCGTCGTGGACACCGGGGGTGCTCAGCGTTGTCGGCGTCGCCCGGGCCATGGGCCCCGGGGCAACCGCCGGCGAGGGCTACCTCCACATCGAGCCGGTGCGCCCCCGGTCGTACGAGCCAGTTGCAGTTCTCGGGCTACGGGCGGATGCCTTGCCAACTGTCGGCGTCAGCGTCTCAGTGGTGGACGTAACCCTGTACCAAGGGGGCAACGCTCACACGACCTGGAGTTCCGGTCTCTGGGAGTGGGAAGAGCCGCCGGTCTTCCCACGCTAGCAGGAGACTTGCGTACTCTCGTTCGGAGGCTCCGTGCTGCCGGGCAGGGCGGAGCTGTTGTGCCTTGTCATCCGCGGGGCGCTGGACCTTCGCGGTCCGCTTGTCGATTGATATGGCGGAGCCTGGTGGTTACCATCGCGGCAGAATTGGATGGGGTGAGCGGAGAACAATGCCACAGCCAACATTCGATATTACGCCGTCGCCAAAGGTCCTGAAACTTCTCGGCAACATCGAGTACGCACCTTGGCAATGTCTGGCGGAGCTCATCGACAACTCAGTGGATGCTTTCGTATCTGCATACGCGAACCAGATGGGGTTCAGTTCCCCTGAGGTCGCCGTCTCGTTTCCGAGTCGCGCGAGTCTCGCGAATCCCGACGCCGCGATTGCCGTGACGGACAACGGTCCCGGTATGACCTCCGAGGACCTTGAACGGGCGGTTAAGGCGGGGTACTCGGGTAACGACCCGATTAGCAAGTTAGGTCTCTTCGGAATGGGGTTCAACATCGCCACGGCGCGGCTCGGGCGACGCACGGAAGTATGGACGACGCAGCAAGATGACGATCTCTGGACGGGTGTGGCGATCGACTTTGATGACCTGATTACGAGACAGAGCTTCCACGCGCCACGGCTCACCAAGCCAAAGACCGTCGCCGAAGCGAATTTCCACGGGACGCGGATCGAGATAAGCAAGCTCGACAAGGGCAAAGTCGAGGAAGCCCTTAAGGTCGCGGGCCGACGCGTTATTCGGGATCGTCTCAGCCGGACGTACAGCCATGTAATCCAACGACTCGGGCTCCGTCTCACTATCGACGGAGTAGAGATTACAGCAAGGCGTTTTTGCACCTGGGACCAGTCGCGAAGCGTACAGCATCAAGAACTCGGCGATGTTCCTGCCGTCATTCCCGTGGATCATAATTTTGGTCCACGCTCGTATTGCACCACATGTTGGGTATGGCTTGATACCAATGAGACGCTGTGCCCTTCGTGCGGTTCAGGGACCAATCTTCAAGAGCGTGACCGAACGCTCAAAGGATGGGTCGGGATCCAACGCTATTTCGATTCTGACGACTATGGGATCGATCTTATTCGAAACGGAAGAGCCATTGTTATCGGCGCCAAGAGCCAGTTCTTCGAATGGCGCAATCCCACGGATGGCACGACTCTAAAGGAGTACCCGATCGATGGAGCGCTTGGCGGCCGCATCGTTGGCGAAATCCAGATGGACTTTGTGCCCGTCACGTACCAGAAGGATGCCTTTGAGTGGGATTCGTCCGAGTTCAAGCTCATCTTCGAGTACCTCCACGGGAGGGGGCCAATTCTCCCCGACCTGGCCAAGACGATGGGTTATTCAGACGAAAAGACTCCACTCCGTCGGCTTCACGGGGCGTATCGCCGGACACATCCGGCGGGCCTTCGCAACCTCATTCCCGGGGATGCAAGTGGGAAAGTCCTAAACAAGGAGGCCCAAGACTGGGCTGCGGCGTTTCACCAGGGCGACCCCGCCTATCAGGATGATTCGAAGTGGTACGCCGCGGTGTTGCTTGCGGAAGAGGCCAACAAGAAAAGCGCAAGGACTAGCGATGCAGGCGCTGAGGGCGGGGGATCAACCAGTGTCGGGACCCTCCCCTTCCTCATCGACGATCAACAAGGACAACCTGGGCCCGCTTCGCAATCCGGAGCGGCCGAAGATGGACGGACCTCCATCGCGACGGTGGAGGCTCAGCCCACCGAGGTCGCTGACCCAACCCTGTCAGGTCCGTTCTCGCTTCAGGTTGGCAGGCTGTCGCCGGAGATACAGGTCGAGAGCGTGCAGGCTCTGGTCAGCGGAGATCTGAAGGCATCTCGGTTTGGGGTGTCTGTGCTGGCGAACAAGATGCGCTTCAAGTTCTTGCCGGACCACCGTGACTACCGAGAAGGGCGAGCAGACCCTCTATCTGATCTCCTGGTGGAAGTGGCATACCAAATGCGAGAGCGTGCCAAAGTGGCCGTGGCGGAAGCACCTCTGTCCATGCTTGCCGACGCCATCCGGCAGAAGTATTTTCCCGAAACCTTGCTCGACGTTTCGCGGTTGGAGCAGGCGGCGAAAGAACTGCTGGACAAGCTGGCCGTGGCACTGGCGCGGGAGTTGGCTGAGCGCCAGCCAGTGTCGGTCGAGCTAGTTACGGACGACGAAAAGCACGAACTCCGGGCACACCTCCAACGCATCCGGCAGGATCCGGCTACAGTGACGGCGGTAATACAGAGTGGGGACTTTCCAAAGTACCTTCCCCGGACAATGATGCCGAATCTGCTCGAGCGTTTTCCGTGGGCATTCGCTGATGGCAGGTTCTTCGTGTTTCCTCACGAAAACGCGGACGAAGAAGGTCGTCGGCGCTGGATAGATGACGTACGCGGCGCGCTCGTTGACGCCGTGTGGATTGTCTCTGACGACACGTCCACCGGCCTGAGCGCGAACGAGTACCGTAACCGGCTGCTACGAACGGCCTACTCGCTGGAACTTCTGGAAGAGTGGCGGTCGGTGTGAGTGGACCGTTCCTTGGCATCGAGCGGGTATCGCTGGGACCCTGGCGCGCTTTTGATCGGGCGCTGGAGCGCATGCTTGTGCATGGCGGATGGGAGAACGTGAGGCTGGTCGATGGGCCTGGGGACGGTGGGGCGGACCTGATCGCTGACGCGCAAGGAAAGTCTTGGATTGTCCAGTGCAAGTTTCGAACTAATCAGGGCGTATTTGGGTCCGGGCCGGTGGAGGAAGTCCTGCTGGCGCACACGCTTTACAACGCAGAGGTGGCCATTGTCGCCGTGAATGGCCGCTATAACTCGGCGGCCCAGGAGACCGCGGAACGAGCTAGGCGAAATCTCGGGATCGATATCCGAATATGGGACGCCGATGATCTGATAAACATCGGCCGGAGCTTGCCCGCGTCGCCGATTGGCCGACCGCCGCTTCGTGACTACCAGGTCGAGGCGGTCGATGCGATCTGGTCCGCCAACCTGCGGGGAAGCGGAAGCGCACTCGCACTTCTGGCGACGGGGCTCGGAAAGACCCGCGTTGCAGCGGAGATCATACATCGATGGCTGGATTCGTCCCCAGGTGACGAAGTGCTTGTATTGGCCCACACGGTCGATCTAGTTGCCCAATTGGAAAGAGCGCTTTGGCGGTATCTCGAGAGGGATGTGCACACGCACCAGCTGCACGGCAGCGAAAAGCCTGTGTACGCCGGCGGTGTCACCGTCGCTACGCAGCAAAGTGTTCAAGCATCTGACATCGCCGCCATCCACGAAGGTCGCTATGGACTCGTGGTTGTGGACGAGGCTCATCATGCGCCCGCCGATGGCTACGCATCGGTTATCCAGGTGCTGGCTCCGCGGTTCCTTCTCGGCCTCACTGCGACGCCATGGCGGGGTGACCAAAGGCAACTCGCGGAGATATTCGGAGATCCTGTGTTCACCATGGGGATTGTTGAAGGGATGCAACGTGGGTTCTTGGCTGAGATTGACTACAGGATGCTCATGGATGACATCGATTGGCAGGCTGTGCCGGCGATGACGCGTGAGAAGATGACCGTGCGGGACCTGAACAAACGCCTCTTCGTGCCAGAGAGAGACGAGTCGGTCCTCGAAAAGATTGTCGAGCACATGAATCGGCTTGCGCGTCCCAAGGTTTTGGTGTTCACCCGGTCGATCGTGCACGCGGAAATGATTGCGGGTTCGTTGCGGTCCCTCGGCGTCGATGCCGCCTGCATCCACTCACGCAAGGGACGCGTCGAAATCGCCGCGTCGCTTCATCGGTTCTCCGTGTTGGAGCGGGCCGCGTTAGTGACCGTAGACATGTTGAACGAGGGAATCGATCTCCCAGACGCGAACATGATCGTGTTTCTCCGAGTCACCCACTCGCGGCGGATCTTTATCCAGCAGCTCGGTCGGGGTCTGCGGCTCGCCCCAGGCAAAGAGTCAGTGATTGTGCTTGATTTCGTTGCTGATATTCGCAGAATCGCGGCCGCAATTGACCTCAACAGCGAAGCCGCCGCAAGAGTCGAAGGAGGCCATGAGCCCCTCGTCCTGCCCCTGTCCCGCGTCGTCAATTTCGAGGGCGATTCTCGCGCGACGTTCTTCGAACAATACCTTGCGGACATCGGACACCTACAAGACAAAGACGATGATGCGGTCGTCCAGTTTCCAGGCGGCGGCTTTGAGCACTGGTGATGCTAGGGTTCGGTCTGGCGCACCCGCAAGGCACGGATAGTGACTCGGAGGCTTGACGCGGGGTGGAGGAACAGGCCGGCTCATGTGAGCCCGATTCCACTGGGTAAGCCAACGCCTTGCACGGAGGAACCTTTCGCGTTCGATTGCAGACGGTGCGGTTATTCGACCCGTGAGGGTTGCGAGGGGGGCTGGGACGAAACGGCTGCACACTTCGCTGCAGGTCTCTTATTCGCCCAGAATGCCAAGATCGTTTCCGACAAGCTAGAACGTGAGCCGTTCCTTCGCGGGGCGCTCGACGTCCTGAGGTCGGCCATCGTTTCGCTATCGCTAGAATCGCTCCTCTCTCGCGTTGAGGTTCAACATGGGGTCAGTATTCGACCATCGACGGCCGTGACCGCGATGTCCTCCCAGCCGGCATTCCAGAAGAACACCAACGGAACGTGGACAGTCAACCGGAACGCTCTGCCGGAAATCCGGTTGACTTCGCCTCCGAGTGATCCAATTGGGCCGCGCTTAGCTGGCTTCCAAATGGGCCGAGCGTATTTCGAGACTGGCCAGCGGCTAAGTCGGCTTTCGGCGAGTGGGCTTCGCCGGCGCTTCGTGCGCTATCGGGGTCTAGCGGCGTTGTGGGATCTGCAGTCGGCCGGCTGGGCCCCAGATGAAATAGAAGAGGCGGCAGAAGGGGCTGTTCAGTGGTGTCTCGATGACGGGCTGTCCCTGACAGAGGTGTTGAGTGCAGTCGAGGGAGCAGCAATCGATATCTACCTCTTAATCGAAGCAAAGCGGAGTCCAGCGATCAAGATGCCCTCTTCGCTTGTGGAAGCGCTGAAGACGGTTGACGGCACAACGGAGGTTCAACGCGTGCTACAGATGGTGGCACTGAGTGCTCTTTACCGAGATCCGGAGGGTGTCCCGGAGGCCGTTTGGCGCGAGTTCGACGCTGTCGAGTCAGAGTTGGCTGAGCGGAACCTTGGACTCGCGCTCGTCGCTGCTCGAAGAATCGGAGTGGGATCCGGGTCGCCGTTAATTGACCGGCTCCAAGACGCTCTCGGTGGGCTTGTCACTGCGATAACTCGATTCGACCCGTTCCGGGGTCTGACGTTCGCAACCTACGCCTCGCACTGGACTCGTCAGGCCGTCGCTCGCTCGGTTGCGAATGAGAGCCGAATGATTCGACTACCGGTCCACTTCTACGAACTGGTGGGCAAGCTCGCCGATGCCTCCGACGACATGAACAGCCAGGGCAATGCCATCGGTGATTGGGCCCCGCTGGACGTGAAGAAGATGGCGATGCGACCCGTGCTGCTCTCGTCCTACCAGGATCTCGAGTTGGCTGACCCAGACGAGGACGTAGAAGCGCGAGCTTCGCGACCGATCCTTCGGGAGCAGGTCGAGGACGTCCTTGCTAGCCTGACGAGCAGGGAACGCCGCGTTTTGCAGCTTCGGTTTGGTCTTGAAGACGGCCGAAGCCGCACGCTGGAAGAAGTTGGGCGCGAATTCGGGGTTACCCGGGAACGCATCCGGCAGATCGAGGCGAAGGCGCTCCGCAAGCTCCGGCATCCCAGCCGAAGCCGTAAGCTACGTGACTGGCTTGATTAAGTCTTCTGGTATTCGACGGTAGGACGGTTAAGGGCCGCGCCACCGATACCTGAGGATGGGTCCGTCCGAACGGAATGGGTGACGCAGATGAACCAACAGGGTGGGCTTCTGAGGCAATTGGGGGCGACCGAAGTAGCGCTAGTCGCTCCGGGGGTTGCGTGGGTTGAACTCATTGGTTCGCCGCCATTGGCCGAGTTCCTGATCAGGTTCCCAAACTCCCGGGAGAGCGCCGAGGTGGCAATTGCCGATGCCCATCGAACCGGCGCTATCGTTCTCCTTGCGGATCAGGACGGCGAAGTGGTCATCAGGTCGCTACTCCCGGACTCCTCAGACTTCAAGCTCGCATCGCTCTGGCTCGGGCCGGCTGGTCCTTCATCGGTCGGTGGCGTTTGGGAATCGAACCGATTTCGGTTGGTGGTGGAAGATGCTGGCCACGCCCTCCATTCAGGCGGATTCGAGATCCTCCTGGCCGAACTGCGCCGGATTTGCGGCATGGGATTCGTCCAATCGAGGTACGCGGGAGCCTCTGGAGCGGTCGGACTCACATTGCAGTCCTTGCTTGGGCTGCCCATCTCGGGAAGCAGGGACAATCGGCCTCACGGAGTCGAGATCAATGCGGCGCGTGCAGGGCGGTCTCGTAGTGGGAGAAGGCGTTCCCTGTTCTCACTAGCGCCACGTTGGGAACACGGCGAGGCAGCGGATTTTCTCGATGAGCACGGATATCGGGATGGCCGTGGACGGTGGGGCCTGCATACGACCGTGTACCTCTCCCGCGCGAACTCTTCGGGCTGGCAGCTCGAATGGGACGAGGCTGCCAGCCACCTACACTTACGCAGGCGTGGAATCCGCACTCCAGCGTGCTGGCCCGGGGCGCTCGTTTCTGCACGCCTTCGAGACAAGCATCGTGAGACGTTCTTTGTCGAAGCAGATGTGGTGGAAGGCCCACCTGAGTTCTTTCACTACACGACCGCCTCCTACGCGCGTGCTCCATCCCTTGAAAGGTTCGTTTCGCTCCTTCGGGGCGGGGACGCTCAAGTCGATCTTGCGATGGTCAGAACGCCGGGCGGTGTCCGTGATCACGGTTACCTGTTCCGGGCTCGTGAAGGAGCGTTATTCAGGCTCTTTGACCACTTCGAACGCATCGATCTCCGAGATTAGCGCGGACGCAACCGATCGCCATTCAGCAGCCGAACGCCGCTGACTCGGCGATTCTCTCACCGGGAAATGCCTCAGCCGGCCCCATTCGATTTGAGCGGTGGCAGCTGGCGTTTTGGTGCCGGGTCCTTCCAACTCAGACCGGTACGCGTTTCCCGCATCGCAGTCCAGCACCGGTCGCTCAGAGGGCAATCATGACAACGGGGATTGCGGGGCCGACACACCTCGCTGCCGAGATCGAGCACGCCCCAGTTCACGCGGCGCGGATCGGCCGCTCCTTTCACCACTGCTCTGGCGATGTCCTGAAGCCGAGGATCGTATCGATAGTCGGCCATCCAGGGCCCCTCAAAGACTCGGTTGAGGACGCGTACCCAGTTGCTGTCCACCATAGCCTCGGGTTGGCGATCAATTATGACCCTCAGGGCCCGTCCAACGTACTGGCCAACCCCGGGTGACGTCTCGCAGGGGACCGCTCCAGGGTGGTCAAATGACTGGGCGAGGGCTTGCATCGTGAGAGCGCGCCGTGATTGTAGCCCGATCGGGGCGAGGATGTGTTCGAGTTCTTCGGTGTTCCCCCGCCGCAAGTGGGACCAACTCGGATACTGCGCGAAGAACCGCTCAACGAATCTAGCGACTGTTGTCGCCCGTGTTCGTTGAAGCAGCAATTCAACGATCGTCACCCGATACACGTCGTCCCACTGGCGCCAGGGCAAGCGGCGTCCGTGCAGAGTGAACCACTCTTCGACCAGTCGGCCGAGTGTTGGTGCGAGCTCCAGTTCCGATACCGTCGCTATGGGCCGATTGGACCGCGCAACAGACCGGCCCTTCCGGCTCTCGCGGGGGGCCTTACCATCTGCCTCGAGTTTGCTGATCATCGGGGACCCGCTGCTCCCGGCCCAGCCCTTGTTGAAGGCGCCATCCGAGGTGTCCGGTGCCCGGGGGATGGCGTCTGCCTTTTGCCGGATTCTGGATGTCCGTCAGATCGGGGCAACCCCAGACACCGGTTGCCGTAGGTGCCGTGATATCGAGGATGTCTTCGCATAAGAAGAGGCTCAAGACCCGTGGAGAATCGACGCGCTGCTATCGCAGTCGGCGTGGAACTTGATGGCATTCGCGACGGCCGACCCTACTGCCTCCGCCAGGAGTGGCGGGACAGCGTTTCCCACTTGGGTGTACTGGGGCACTTCGAATCGTCGGCGATCGCTGCCAGTCGTCTCCTTGGATCTGAACTCGAATGCGTCGGGGAATGATTGGAGTCGGGCCATTTCGCGCACGGTGAGGGTTCGCGGTGAAAGGTGGTGAACGAAATCATCCGGAAGGCTCATCATGGTGGGTGCGGGGTGTTTGGCTCGTAGTGCGCGCTGCGAATGCTTCCGAGTACCGTTTGACATTATCAGCGATGTGAGCTCTTCGAGCGTGTCGGCGAGACGGCCTGTCGGCACAATCGCCGGCAATGGCGCGCCGACCAGCGCAGCGCTCACGCGCGCTCGTCGCTCTTCCAGCGGGAGGCGAGTCTCCCTCGGGATATTCATGATTTTGGACTTTATGCCCGCCATCTGCAGGTATTGGTAAATCTGAAACCGCAGTCGGATTCCCGAGCCGTGCTTCCTGAGCACATGATTAGAAGGCTCGGGCGCAGGAAGGGACTCCGGTAGCGACGGAATCCACGACCGGTCGCACCGCATCATGGCAGCGTACTGGCCCGCCTTGTCTTTGTACCTGCCTTCTGAGCATCCGTGAATGTAGCCAGAATCCGTAATGTCCCAAAGCGCATCGTCGACCGTCCTTGGTGTGCCCGGATGACGCATGGGAGCGAGGAGAGGTGTTCCCAAGTGCTCCGAGCGCCAGAACGGAAGCCCTCGTCGAAGCCGCCATGAACTCGCGAGATCTGAGCGCAGTCCGACGAGCAGCATCCGTGGACGTTGCTGGGGAACTCCGAAGTGCATCGCGTTCACGCGCATCGGTTGAACCACGTATCCCGGCCCGGTGTCCTCAAGTGCCAACCGCAATTGAGCAAACGGTGCCTCCGCCCCGTGCTTCACGAAATCCTGACCGATGCCGACGACGTTCTCGATTATCACGGCCTTCGGGTGAAGCAGATCGACGAACTCCAAGAACGCCCACGGGAGGCTGTTTCTCGCGTCGGACGGGTCGCGGCGGCCGGCCATCGAGAATCCCTGGCAGGGCGGGCCGCCAGCCACGAGGTCGATCTCGTGCTCGCGAAACTTCTCGAGCAAAGCACCTTCTGACAGAACCCTTCCAACCTCGCCGACGACGAGGCGGTGATTCGCTTGTTCCGACGGAGGCAGCGAGCAAAACTCAGCCCACTCGCGGTCGACCTCGGCCTGCGCCGGCAGTCGTCTGACGAAGTTGTGATAGAAAGTCTGGGCGGCCATAACGGACTTTTCGACGGCGAGAACAAGTTCGAAACCCGCTCGTTCGAGGCCGAGCGAGAGTCCGCCGCACCCCGCAAAGAGATCGACGTACGTGAGCGAGCGGGTGTCGTCCATGAGGCATTACGAACTATACCCCCAACCGCTCGTTCAAAGGTGGGGGCGGTGCGGTGGCGTTACAGTCTTAGGCGCCTCATCGCGAGCGGTCATGGCGCGCCGCCAGAGTCAACGCTGCCGTTGGGCGAAGTCATCAGGTGCGGAGCCGGCTCCGATTTATCACCATTGAACAAACATCGGCATCACCACATGCACGTACCCATCGTCATCCGCCACCGGCCGAAACACGCCCTGGCTTGATGGGCTCGTCATCTCAAGAGCGATTTCGTCGCCCGTCAGTGCGCCCAGCACGTCCTGCAAGTAGCGGCTGTTGAACGCGATCTTGGAGGCTTCCCCCTCGACATTCGCGTCGATTTCGCCGTCGTTGTTGCCGATTTCGTCGGCCCGCGCGCTTACCTTCAGTCGGCCGGGCATCCCGTCGCCCGGGAAGATCTCCAGCCGGATAATCCCACTGCCATCCCGTGCGAAGATCGCCGCGATGCGCGCTTCCCTTCGAAACTCCTCAAGGCTCACGCGTACGCGCGTCGTGTACTCACTCGGGATGAGCTGGCTGTAATTCGGGAACGTCCCCTGGATAAGTTGAGCCACCAACTCCACATCCGTCAGCGTGAACTGCACCTGGGTCTTTTGCGTGTTCAAGCGCATTTCAACGGTGTCCGATGCGTCGCCCAACAGCCGGCTCACCTCGCGCAGCGCCCGCGCCGGCACTACAACCTCGATCGGCTCTTCCGGCGCTTGCGCAAGCTCGATATCGGCCACCGCCAATCGGAAACCGTCGGCCGACGCGAACGTCAGTCGCGTGCCCTCGCTCCGAACATGGACGCCCGTCAGCACCGGCCGCGAATCATCACTCGCCGCCGCAAACTCGACCCGTTCGATAGCTCGCCGCAGTGCTTTGGGGTCAATCTCGATTGCGTTGCCGCCTGCGAGCGTCGCGATCTTCGGGAAATCCTCCGCGTCCATTGCGTTGATTGTCGATTCGTTTCGGGCGCACTCCAGCTTCACCTGCCGTCCCCGCTCGGGGATCTCCAGGTTCACGGTGGCCGCGGGCAGCGAAGCCACGAAATCCGCGATCAGTCGCGAAGGCACCGTCGTCGCGCCGGGCTCATCGATCTTCGCTCCAACCCACGCGCTGATCGCGATGTCCAGGTCGGTCGCCGCCAGCTTTAGACGTCCGTTATCCGTCAGCACAAGCACGTTGGCCGTGATCGGTAGCGTCGAACGTGTCGCCACCGCCCTCCCGACGATGCTCAATCCGCGCTGAAGATTCTCTTGTAGTACCTGGACTTTCATCGATGATCACCCGCCTACGCCAATCGTCCGATTATAAGGAACCGCACCCGCGCGGGACAACTTGATTGCGTACGCAGCTAAACAATTGCAGCCCACCTGATTCGCCTCTAATTAACAAAAGCATCGGAAATCCGCCCCCACTTGACGTATAATCATCGTTTACGGTGCATATCTTCGAACTCCGGCTCTCCAACTACCGGAACTACGCCCAAACGACAGTCTCCCTGGATCGAGGCCTGAGCCTCTTTGTGGGCGACAACGCCCAGGGAAAGAGCAACCTCCTCGAGGCCATCTACCTGCTCTCCACGCTCCGATCGAGCCGCGCCAGCACCGACGCCGACCTCGTCCGTCGCGACATCCTCGAATCAGAATTCCCCATCGCGCGCCTCGAGTGCCAGGTCGAACGGTCAGCCGGCAACCTTCATCTCGAAGTCGCCGTCGTTGGCCGCACCACTGACCCGCAGCACCGCGCCGGCAAACGCGTCCGAGTCAACGGCCTCCCTCGTCGCGCATCCGATGCCGTCGGCCAGCTCTCATCAGTGCTCTTCACCACCCTCGATATCGACATCGTCGCCGGTCCGCCACTGCTTCGCCGCCGCTACCTCGACATGATGGTTTCCCAGGTCGATCGCGGGTACATCCGCGCCATGCAGAAGTATCAACGCGTCGTTCAGCAGCGAAACAGCCTCCTCAAACGCGTTGCCGAACGCCAGGCCTCCGCCTCTGAGCTCAGCTTCTGGGACCAGGAGATCGCGCACGCCAGCGGCATCATCATGCATGCTCGCGCAGAAGCTCTCGGCCACATCGCCGTGCAGGCTGCCTATCACATGGACCGGCTCAGTGATGGACAGGATTCTGTCAGCATCGTCTACCGTCCCGCCATCGCCGGGCTCGACGAACATGACTCCCCGATCGACGACACCGAGTGGACTAGTCGTATGCTCCGTGCCCTCGAATCCCTCCGTGCTCGAGAGATCGGGTCCGGCTCCACGCTTGCGGGCCCCCATCGTGACGACTTCCAGGTCGAGATCAACGGCCTCTCTGCCGGCCCGCATGCCTCGCGAGCCCAGCAGCGTACTGCCGCGCTCGCGCTGCGGCTGGCCGAGGCAAGCTACCTCCGTAAAGTCCTTGCCGATGACCCGGTCGTCCTTCTCGATGATGTCCTCAGCGAGCTCGATGCCCGCCGCCGTCGTGGCGTCCTTGAATTCCTTGATTCGTTCCAGCAGACGCTCGTCACCAGCGCCGACCCGGACCGCGTCCGCGACATCATGACCCGCGCCGCAGGCCGCTACGTCGTTCTGGGCGGCGCCATCACCCGCTTCGAAGGCGAGTAACAATTCGCCGCCGCGGCACCGTCACTGGCCTTGCTGTCGTGGTGGGCGCCTTCGCCTTCATGGCGGGCCTCACCGTGCTCGCGCCATTGCTCGACCTCGAGGAAGACGATCCGGTTCTGCGCCTCTTCTACATCAACGCCTACATCGGCTCGGCGGTCGTCTATCTGGGTCTGGGTGGCTTCCTCGTCGTCGAAGCCGCATCGGCCCTCGGACGCACTTCCTCGGTTCCCTTCTCGATGCGGCGGCCCTGGCTGCTCCTCATCCCGTTTCCGTTCGCGGTAGCGGCGGGCCAGTGGCTCGCGTCGAACCCGGAAGCAGCCCCCTGGGCATTTCCGTTCGTGAACGTACTCATGGTCAGCTCTCCGTCGCTCGCCATCGCAGTCATTGGCGCGAATCGGTACGCCGCCCGGCATCCGCTCGCCTGGCCAGTCAGCCGCCGCGAATGGTCCAGTGGCTTCGTCTACGGCGCAGTTGGCGCCACCTCCATCGCAGCGATCATCAACACGGCCTACCTCCTCGGCGTCGGCCACCTGCTCGTCCAGCTCGAAGGAAACGGCGGGCCCTTCTCCTCCTTCGAACGAAACCTGCGCAGCCTGCCCACCGGCTGGGGCATCTTTCTCGACCTTTCCACCCTTTCTGTCGTCGCCCCGCTCAACGAAGAATTCTGGAAGGGCATGCTCGTCGCCTTCTTCTTCTTCCGGCGCGGGGGCCTGGCGCGCTGCTTCCTTTGGGGTGTCCTCGCAGGCACCGGCTTCAATCTGCTTGAGACCTTCTCCAACAGCCTCGGTGCCGTCAGCCCCGAGGCCCGAGCCGACCAGGCCATCGGGTCCGAGTGGTGGTTCTTCGCGCTCGCGCGCGCCGGCACAGCCGCCATGCATGGTGTGGCGACCGGCCTTACCGCCGTCGGCTTCTACGGGCTCTTCAGGCGCCAGCCGCGGTACCTCCCCGGCCTCGTCGCGGGCCCAGCGATCCACGGGCTCTGGAACTTCCTCGTCTATGCCGTCTGGGGCGATGCGCTGTTCACCGGCGCAGGGCCCGACTCAACGCTCCTCGACATCGTGGGCGGTATCGGCCTCGTCATGCTCTTCGGAGTATCCCTTGTCTTGCTCTGGAACCTGTCCGGGACCCTCCGCGATGTCGCCCCTGCTCCACATTACCGCCTGCTCAGGATGTCACCCGCCGCCGTTGCGTTCGGCGGTTGGAAATGGCTGCCGCCGCCACCACTTCCCGATGATCCCCCGCCCCCGCGGCTCTGGTCCACCCAGGATCGGGGCCAGTGGCCCGGCGGGGACGCGAACGATGAGCGACTTCGGCTCGACCATGAACCGCATGGGAGTCTCGCCGATGTAGTCGCCGTCAGCCTGGACCGGGATACCGGGCGTGACGAGATCGAGATCCGGAGTCCGGAAACTCGTGACATCTCCGTCTCCCGGGATGCGGTCGATCGCGATCCTGCCGCCGATCCGGAGGCCTGACCAAAAGCTCGACGGGCAGATCGCGGCCACGTCCAGCTGGCCATCTATCGCCGTCGCATGGGGCGCGAACCGCACCTTCCCTCCGTACAACCGAGTATTGCCAATCACGATCAACGACAGTTGGCGTTCTTCCGTGGCCACCCCCGAATGCCAGGTCGCTGCTGCCCGCCGTAACCGCGGCAGCCGCTTCAGGAACGCCAACGGGTAAGCGCCAGGGCCGACCACCCGCTTCACCCGTGCCGATACGTGTTTCGCCGCGTCTGCATCCCAACCGGCGGAAGCCATGAGCAGGAACGCGTGGTCGCCAGCCATGCCCACGTCCACCTGGACATCCTGCCCGCCAAGATGTGCGTCTACTGCCGCCCGGATCCTGGTCGGTATCCCGGTCTCGCGGCACCAGATGTTGACAGTTCCCCCCGGAAGTGCCGCCAGTGCCGTGGCGCTATGCAACAGTCCCGCGGCGACATCCCGGATCGTCCCATCTCCGCCAAGCGCAAACACCAGCGGCACGCCGGCATCCGACGCAGCCCGTGCGGCAACCCTTGCCGCCCCAGCGCTATCCGGGACGACCAACTCCGTCTGCAGGCCACGCCGCACCAGGTAACGCTGGATGCGCCCGGCGTCGAGCTTTCGCACCCGGCGCGCGGCCGGGTTCACGATCAATACCGCCTGGTCCGCCTGGGGTCGCATCGCAAAAAAGGTAGCCGTGTCAGGAGGCCCGAGGAAGTGCCCCCTAGTCTCCTTCGCCGCCGACGTCCGATAGTGAATCGAAGACCATCGCCATGTCGTCGCTTGCTACCTCCCGAAGATCGCGTGCAATCACCCGCAGGTCTTCCGCTCCGCTGCCGTCCCTCGACGCCCGCTCCGCCTCCCAACATCGGACGAGCAGGGCCCGCAGGCGTTCCTGGATGTCCCGGGCAATGGGCAGGATCCTCGGGGCCAGGTGGCTCGCACCACTGCCCGTCTCCTTCGCCAGCGTGTCCAGGTGGTGTTCAATCGCTGCGGATCCGTCTCGAAGCGCTCCGACGGCGCTCGTCAGCCCGGCTGCCGCTTCCAGCTCCGCTGCCACGGCGAGGATCGACTCACGCACCGGCCGCTTGGACTCGTCATCGATTGGCACTATCGCGCTCCTTCGTCTTCTGCCGGCGTCTCGACCGGGATGATCGTGCTTCGCGATCCTGGTGCCGCGCGCCTCGCGCGGATGGTCAGGATGCCGTCCCTCAACGTCGCTTCGGCGCCGGTAGCTTCTACCTCCACCGGAAGTGGGATCCGGCGGAAGAACGAACCGTACGATCGCTCCGAAAGAAAGACCGAACCCTCAGTCGACTCCCGTTCCCGCTGACGCTCACCCTCCACCGCTACCGCGCCCGGTTCAATCGTCACCCGGATCTCCTCCCGTCGCAGGCCTGGCATTTCTATTCGGACGACGACCGTCTCGCCCGCTTCCTCTACGTCAACCGGCGGAGCCCAGTAGTTGCCCGCGCGCCCCGCAAACGGGAACCCCGCAAGCTCCGGGTGACTCCGGAACTCACGCTCCAGCTCCTGGAGGCCACGAAATGGCCCTGTTAGGTAGCGGCGAAACGGCGTTATTTCCATCGTTCGTCCCTCACTCTATCCGTTGCAGATTATTCTTCGCTCCGAGGATGGACGTGGCTGTCCACGTCGCCCTCATCCACAGCGTCCCCCCCGGGTGGCCCAACATGGCCCCCCAGCGGCGGCACCACGTGCCGGACGTCACTCTCCTGTGGGTCGATTTGCTCAGCGCCAGACGTAAACGCACGACGGAACCATCGGCGCGGCCCTTGCGTCCCGAACAGCGCCGTCTTGATCGTCCCGAATACCCCGGCCATCGTCCAGCTCCCTTCGGCACGGATAGCATCGCGCCTCTGCCGTTATCTCCAACGGGCGACTGGCGCCCTGGCTGTCGCCACTGGGCCATCGTACGCCGATTCCGAAGCGCCGTAGACTGCCTGCAGGCAACGTCGACAACGCCTCATCGGAGCCTGTCGTGACCCTTGCGGAAGATCTATCCATCGCGCCCACCCGTTTGCGCCCGCAACTTCCCGTCCCAGCGCCCGCTGCCGTCCCTGCTGCCGCTGCCGCCGGACAGGATCGCGCCCGCCGCGCAATCGCCTTCGGGCTGGACATGAAGGGCGACGGTTACCACATCGCCGTCTCCGGCGCCCCCGCGTCCGGCCGTCACACGCTGGTGCTCGAACTCGTCGAGGCTGCCGCTGCTGCCGGACCCCCCGGACGCGATTGGGTCTATCTCCACAACGTCCACGAGCCCCGTCAACCCCGCGTCGCCTCGCTGCCGGCGGGACGAGCTGCCGTACTCGCTACGCGCCTCAGCGCGTTCGCGGAGGCCTGTCGCGATGGGCTCCCTCGTTCGTTCGCGTCCGAAGCCTACGAGCGAAGGGCGCAGGAAGTCCTCGCGCCCTTCATCCAGTCTCGCTCTCGCTCGATCGAAGTCCTCCAGAACACCGCGCGCGCCCTCGGCTTCCTCGTCAATCCCACGCCCATGGGACTCCTTGCGGCGCCCCTCCGCGCCGATGGAAAGCCGATGGAGGCGGAGGAGTTTTCCCGGCTCCCCGACGACATCCGCAAGCCCATTGAGGACCGCGGCGAACGCGTTCAGGAAGCTATCAACGCCACCCTCCGCCAGCTACGTGAACTCGACGCCCGCGCCCACGAGACGGTGGTCGGCCTCGACCGCGAGATCGCGCTATCCGTCGTAGGCCCCCTGATTGAGGATCTCACCCGCGATTTCTCCGGCCTCTCGCTAGATGACTACTTCGGGGCGCTCCAGGAGGACGTCACCGCTAACATTGAGGTCTTCAAGCGCTTCGCGGGGCCGACCGCCGAACTCCCGCCCCAGGTCCTTCAGCAATTCACACAGGAGCGCCACCAGGTACTCGATCGGTTCCAGGTGAACGTGTTCGTCGCAAGGGACCCCGGCGTGGCCGCCGCACCCGTCGTCCAGGAACAACAGCTTGGGTACCACGACCTCTTCGGCCGCGTTGAATTCGAAAACCGGCTTGGCATGCTCGTCACCGATTTCCTGCATGTCGACAGCGGTGCGATCCACCGGGCGAACGGCGGCTACCTCGTCCTTACCCTCGATGACCTCCTCACTGACCCACGTGCCTGGCCGAAGCTCAAGCGAACCTTGAAAGCGCGCGTCGTCCGGTTCGATGATGTGTCCGGCGTCATGCTCTTTCCCGTTGCCGGTCTCGTTCCGGAAGGCGTCCCGCTCGACCTCAAGGTGGTTCTCGTCGGGTCGCCAATGCTGCTGGCGCTACTCGACGCCATGGACCCGGAATTCTCCGAGCTCTTCAAGGTCCGCGCCGATTTCGAACCCGACGTGTTGGCCGACGCCGGTGCTGTCCAGGCTTACGATGACCTCATTCGGCGCACCGTGGCCGAATCCGCATTGCTCCCATTCGTCCCCTCAGCGGTGTCCGGCGTGCTCTTCGAAGGGGCACGGCTCACCGGCCGCCAGGATCGCCTCACCACGCAGCTTGGCGTCGTTCGCGACCTCTGCCGTGAGGCCGATCACTTCGCCCGCGAACAGGGCGCGCCAGAAGTAGCAGCTGCGCACATTCGCCAGGCAATCGCATCCCGTCGTGACCGTGCCGGCATGATCCCCGACCGGATTCGTTCCCTCATCGCCGATGGCACCCTCCGCATCGAGACGTCCGGCGCCGTTGTCGGCCAGGTCAACGGTCTCGCCGTTGTTGCCGCTGGGGGCGCATCCTTCGGCATCCCTATGCGTATCACTTGCCGCACCGGGGCCGGGCGCGGTGGGGTTGTCGCCATCGAGCGCGAGACCGAGCGCAGCGGCTCGATCCACACGAAAGGAGTCCTCGTCCTTCAGGGCTTCCTCATGGGCCTTTTCGGCGCCGACGATCCCCTCGCCTTCAATGCCAGCCTCACGTTCGAACAAAGCTACGATGAGGTCGAAGGCGATAGCGCCTCGTCGGCTGAGCTCTACGCCATCCTCGCGTCACTCGCTGGTCTCCCCGTCCGTCAGGACATCGCCGTCACCGGCTCCGTGGACCAGTTCGGCAACGTCCAGGCCGTCGGTGGAGTCACCGAGAAAGTTGAAGGCTTCTTCGACGTCTGCCGCGCCGCTGGGCTCACAGGCGGTCAGGGCGTCATCGTCCCGGCCGTCAACGTCGTCAACCTCGTGCTTCGCGAAGACGTCGTCCAGGCGATCGAAAGCGGGGAGTTTCACCTCTGGGAGGTCTACCGCGTCGAACAGGGGATCGAACTACTGACCGGGACGGCCGCCGGCGAATGCGGCGCCTTCGGCGACTATCCTCCCCGTTCCGTCTTTGGCCTGGTGGCAGCCCGGCTCGCCGACCTCCGCGGTCATGCGGCCGGGCGCAACACCGAAACCGAATAGCGCGCGTCCTGCGTTCCTACAGGTAGGACGAGCCGCGCCTTCCACCCTTCGGGTCCGTCAGGACGTTGATCACGCCAACGGTGTTCGCCGCCAGCGCTTCCTCGATCGCCGGTCGGATATCTTCCGGCCGCTCGACCCGCCTCGAATATCCTCCGACCATCTCGCCCACC
Organism: Dehalococcoidia bacterium; assembly: GCA_050248655.1. GTDB lineage: Bacteria > Chloroflexota > Dehalococcoidia > Tepidiformales > Tepidiformaceae > JAGQHB01. The sequence continues at coordinate 1,311,890 of JBFWRY010000001.1, read as the reverse complement.
TTCTCGTACGCCACCGGCAGCAGCGCCGCGATTGGCGGTGAGTCCGCCCCGAACATCCGGTCCTGGATCGAATGCCCCGCGATGCCGCCGTTGTTCGATACGACGAACACGACGTTTGCGCCCACCCGGGCACACGTTTCCACCTCGGTCATCGCCGCACCGAATGCGTAGTCGCCGACCAGCGCGATGGATGGAACGTCCGGCTGCGCCAGCTTTAGGCCCATCGCATACGGCACTCCGGTGCCCATGCAGCCCGTCGTCCCCGAGTTCAACAGCGATCGGGCTTCGTAACGATTGAGCACCGCCCGTGCCACGCCCATCGTCATCTCCGCGTCGACCGCGACGTTACCCCGCCGAGGCAGCGCGTTGTTCACCTCGCTCACGAGCCGGTAGTGGTTGATAGGCGTTGAGTCCGACGTCATCTGCTCGTGCAGCGAAGCCGCGTTCTTCGCCGAATCCTCCGTCAGCCGCGCCGCCCAGCCCGTGCCGGTGCTCCGCAGCGTCCGCCCGCGCAGAGCATCGACGAGCTGCTCGACCGCGATCCGGCAGTCGGCCACGAGCCCCACTTCAACCTCTGCCGCGCTCGTCATCTCCTCGGCGACGATATCGATCTGCGCCAGCCGCACCCCCTGGGCGAACCGCGGTGCCTTCCCAAACTGGAAGATCCAGTTGAACCGGCCGCCCGCCATCAGGATCGCATCCGCGCCCGCCAACGCCGCCGATCGAGCCGCATTCATGCACATCGGATTGTCGTCCGGCACAACGCCCCGAGCCGTCGGTGAAGCCACGTACGGGATCCCGAGGTCCACCAGCCGGGTCAACGCATCGCCCGCGTCGGCCCACGCCGCGCCCTTGCCGATCAGGACCAGTGGCCGCTCCGCCCCCGCAAGCATCGCCGCGATCGCTTCCACGCCCGTTGGATCGGGGTACGGATCGGTAACTCGCGGCGCCGTCTCCCGGTACGTCACCTCGCTCTCGTCCAGCCTCCGCCGCACGGTCTGCCCCGGGAAATCGAGGTATACGCCACCGGGACGTCCGCTCACTGCTTTACCTAGCGCCAGGTGGACGAGCTCCGGGATCCGCTCCGTGCTGTCCACCTGGCTCATCCACTTCACACCCGGTCGCGCGAAGGCCATCTGGTCGGCCTCCTGGAATCCGCCCAACCCGCGTACCCGCGAATCTGTGGAACCGCCAAGGACGACGAGCGGCATGGCGCTCTCCGTCGCCACGTGCAGCCCGGTGACCGTGTTTGTCACGGCAGGCCCTGAGCCAGCCACCACCACGCCCGGCTTCTTGTTCATGTAGCCCCACGCCGACGCGGCGAAACAGGCCGAAATCTCGTGGCGGCAGTTCACGACCTTGATGCCTTCCTCTTGCATCGCCGCCATCACTTCAATCATCGGCCCGGCCACAATGCCGAATGCCGTGTCGATACCCGCGCGCTTGAGCTGCCGTGCGGCCGCTTGCCCACCATTGATTTCTGCCATGTCTCACCTCCGGACAGCGCCGAATCCTACGGCGGCACGCGGCCCGGCGCTATCAGGTGGTTAGATCTTCTCGAACTTCGCCTTTCGCTCGGCTTGCTCCTGGCGGCGCTTTTCGCCGGCCACTCGCAGCTCTTCGAGCTTCTCCGGCGTGATCAGCATGAAGTTCCGGCGCCATTCGTCCGTCGGCCACTGGAATGGCGTCTGGATGGTTGTTCGCGGGAACCGCGCATCCTCCAGCAGGTCGAGCGCCATGCCTGTGATAAGACGCTGCATCCCCACGTCGTATGGTGCGCCACATGGGTTTCCCAGCGGGAAGTCCGTGAACAACAGCCGGGCCACGCCCGCCTGCTCCACAATGTCGCGCGCTGACGCCACCACCACCGTCGGGATGCCGTTCGCTTCCAGATGTCGTGCCGTGAGACTCACGGACATATGGCAAACCGGTCAGAGGGGGACAAGCAACGCGACATCGACGTTGTCCTCCCGGCAGAACTGCAGCACGTCCGGGGCATCGATCGTGTTCGTCTTTCGCTGGCTGTACTCCGTGGGCACGCCATAGAACCGGGGCGATAAGCTTCCGACCCGCCCCTCGGCCACGAACCCCTGCAGCTGCTTCAGCGGCAGAAACGACCCCACATCGTTCGTGTGCGTCGCTTCCTTGTCCCACGACAGGTCCATCGTGAACATCCGCTCGGGAATCGGGTCGACTGGGTGCGCGTAGGCCCGCTTCGGCGGCCGCTCCGCAAGGTCTGCTGGGTTGTCGCCCGTCACCAGGCTCGTTGTCGTCACCACGCCAACCCGGCACTCGGCCAGCGGCTTGCCCAGCGGCGTGAATGGCACGTCGCGGTTGTACGCCCAGCGATACGGGTTCCCGTAATCCTGCGCCAGGTAGTACTCCCGCGACTTGTCAATGTAGCTGACGAACACCCGCCTCGCGGGATTCACCTCGTTCGCGTCCTGGAAACTCATCCCACCACCTCCAATGCGCCGGTGGCGCCACTCCACGGCGGGCGCCACCGTCAATTACGTTCTACACCCTTATACCGCGGCTTCCATCCCCCGCGGCGCACCGGGGGTCTGGATCTTTTGGATTTCGCCCATCACATGCGCGAACCGTTCCCGCTGCTCCGGCGTGTTCGTCGGCATGGCCACCGAAATCCGCTTCGCATACTCCCGGTGGTCCCGGATGAACTCCGGCAGCTTGTCATAGGTCGAAGTCTGCGCGAACGTCCGCAGCACATCCTCCGGGATCACGCGGCGCATCTCATCCCACTTGCCCTGCAGGGAAAGCTCGTGCAACTGGACGCCCAGGTCCTTCAGGTTGTGGACCTCGAACACCTCGTGGTAGCTCCGCGTCGAGCCGTAGAACGAGATCGGCTGCCGCAGCCGCTCCAGCCCCTGCTCGATCTCGCTTTCGCTCTCGCCGAACACGGTGAAGCCACCACCTGTGACCTCGATGTCTTTCCACGTCTTGCCCGCCCGCTTCATCCCAATCGCCACGTTCGGCAGCAACACGTCGCGCATGTACTTATCCGTCATGAAGCCGTGCGGCATCACCACGTCTGCCACTTCGCCGGCCACACGTGCCATCGCATCGCCCACGCAGGCAAGCCCGATCTTCGGGTCCTCGTACTCAATCGGGCCGGGGTTGAAGTTCGGCGTCATCAGCGTGTAGTGGTAGTACTTTCCCACATAATCCGGCTTCTCTCCGGTGCGGAACGAATGGAACACCGCCCGCATCATCCGGATGTATTCCTTCATCCGTGTCGCCGGAGCCCCCGGCCATTCCGTGCTGAACCGGTTGATGTTATGGCCCTTCACCTGGCTGCCGAGCCCAATCGCGAACCGGCCCTGCGTCATCTGCTGCAGGTCCCACGATTCCATCGCCAGCACCATCGGGCTCCGCGGGAACGCGATCGTCACCGATGTCTGGATGCCGATCTTCGTCGAGTGCGCCGCTGCCACCGCCGCTGCAAGCATCGAGTCGTGCTGCGTCTCCGGCGTGCTCGCGAAGTCATACCCCAACGACTCTGCCTTCTGGATCGACGCCGGCACTTCCGTCAGCCACGTCCCACCGAACCCTGTTCCAACCTTCATCGGGAAACCTCTCCTCGTTTGCGGCGCGTCCACGCCGTTGTGTGCGCGTGCGATTCTACGCCGCGCAAGTTCCTCCGTCCGGGAGCCGCTCAGGCCCCGGGTTGGACTCCACAGCCTAGATTTCGAGCCCCTTCGGGACCCCAGAAACCTTCACCTTCTGCACTGCCGCAATTACATGCTTTGCCCGCTCACGCTGTTCAGGCGTCTGCGTCGGCAGGTCCCCGAGGCTGATGCGGCTCGCGTACTCCCGGTGCTCTTTCACGAAGTCCGGCAGCTTGTCATACGTCGAGGTCTGCGCGAACACCCGCACGATGTCCTCGGTGACGGCCGTACGCATGTCGTCCCACTTGCCCTGTAGCGACATCGAATGCAGCTGCATGCCGAAATCCTTCAGGCCATGGACCTCGAAGATCTCGTGATAGCTCCGCGTAGATCCGTAGAACGAAATCGGCCGCCGCAGGCCGTCGAGTTTCTGCTCGATCTCCGAATCTGTTTCACCGAACACGGTGAATCCGCCGCCGGTCACCTCGATCTCCGACCAGGTACGCCCGCTGCGCTTCAGCCCGATGGCTACGTTCGGCAGCAGCACGTCCCGCATGTACTTGTCCGTCATGAAGCCGTGCGGCATCACGACATCAGCGACTTCTCCCGCCACACGGGACATACCGTCGCCGACACAACCCAGGCCGATCTTCGGCGCAGGAAAGTCAATCGGACCTGGGTTGAAGGCTGGCGTCATCAACGTGTAGTGGTAGTACTTACCGAGGTAGTCCGGCTTCTCGCCCGTCTGGAAGGACTTCCAGGCCGCCCGCATCATCGTGATGTATTCCTTGATCCGCGGAGCCGGTGCGCCCGGCCACTCGGTGCTGAACCGGTTGATATTGTGGCCCTTCACCTGGGTCCCGAGACCGATCGTGAATCGCCCCCTGCTCAGGTGCTGGATGTCCCACGCCTCCATCGCGAGCACCATCGGGCTCCGTGGAAACGCGATCGTGAACGTCCCGATCCCAATCCGCGAACTGTTCGCCGCCGCCAGGGCCGCGCTCAGCATCGAGTCGTGCTGCAACTCCCCGTTCGAAATCTCGTCGTAGCCCATCTCCTCCGCAGCCGTCACCGCGTCCACCACGCCCGTGAGCCATCCCGAACCGCCAGATGTTCCAACCTTCATGTTGTGTGCCTCTCCATCGTTGCGCCGTCAGACGCCGTAGCTTTAGGAGGCGATACTACCCGCGCCGGCACGCAGCGTCCGGCACACCTCGCGCCACCTCGCTATCATTCGTCCCCGTCGAACAACAACCCGCCGGAGGCCCAATGTCCGCTCCCGAACCGCCGCCTGGCGCCCTCGATGGATACCGCATCCTCGATATCACCCAGGGCGTCGCCGGGCCCTACTGCACCAAGCTTCTCGCTGACTACGGCGCTGAGGTCATCAAGGTCGAGCCGCTCTCCGGCGACCGCGGCCGTCGTGAGGGCCCCTTCGCCAACGATGACCCTTCCGCCGGCGAAGGTGCTCTCTTCCTTTACCTCAACACCAATAAGAAGAGCGTCACCCTCGACATCGCCGAGCCCAGCGGTGCTGCTGTCTTCCGTCGCCTTGCCTCCTCGTCCCACCTCCTCGTCTCAGATTGGCGCCCTGCCGCCCTCGCCGCCCTCGGCCTCGACTTCGAGTCCCTCCGCGCGGCGAATCCAAAGCTTGCCATGCTGTCTCTCTCCTACTACGGCGAAAGCGGCCCCTACGCCGGCTGGGTCGCGAACAACCTCACCTCCTTCGCCACCGGCGGTCAGATGGCGATGACCGGGGACGCCGACCGCGAGCCCCTCAAGCCTGGCGGCTACCAGGCCGACTATCAGCTCGGCCTCAACGGTTTCAGCGCCGCCACCGTCGCCCTCTTCGACCTCGAAATGCACGGCGAGGGCCAGTACTGCGAAGTCGCGAACATCGAAGCGATGGCTTCCACCCTCGAAGCCTCCCTCTCGACCTCCGCCTACACCGGCGCCAACCTCTGGCGCGGCCGCCGCGGCAACATCATGTCCTCGCTCATCGGCATCTATCCCGCCGCCGACGGCTACATCGGCGTTCACGCCATGCCCCGGAACTGGAAGGCCCTCGTCGAAACCATGGGCATGCCCGAACTCGCCGAAGACCCGCGCTTCGCAACCGCACAGGCCCGCCTCCAGAACGAGGACGATCTCCGCGCCACCCTCTACGCCTGGTCCGTCGGCCAGAACAAGCGCGAGGTCTACGAACGCGCCGGCGGTCTCCGTGGCCCTGTCGCTTACGTCCACGACATGGAGGACCTCTTCACGTCGCCCCATGTCCGCGACCGTGGCTATCTGGTCGACGTCAGCCATCCCGAAGCAGGCACCCTCACGTATCCCCGTGGCCCATTCACCATGAGCGAAACCCCGTGGATACCCGGCCGTGCCCCGCTTCTCGGCGAACACACGGTCGAAGTGCTCACCACGCTCGCCGGCCTGAGCGAAAACGACGTCGCTATCCTGCACGGCGCAGGCATCGCGTAGGAGGAATCACACATGCCAAGACTCCCCCTCGAAGGTATCCGCGTCGTCGACCTCACGGCCGTCTGGGCTGGCCCATACGCCACACGCATGCTCGGAGACATGGGCGCCGAGATCATCAAGGTCGAAGGCGCCGCCAATCCCGACATGCTGCGCTCCCTCGCCATGCTCCCCCAGCCCGACCCGCGTTCCTACAACAAGGCCGGCTACTTTAACCACAACAACCGGAGCAAGCTCGGCTGCAGCATCGACCTCACGAAGCCTGACGGTGTCCAACTGCTCCTCAATCTCGTCGCTATCTCCGACGTCATCATTGAGAACTTCCGGGCCGACGTAATGGACCGCTTTGGCCTCGGGTACGAGGCCGTGAAGGCCGTCCGGCCGGACATCGTCTATGTCTCCATGCCGGGCCATGGCAAGTCCGGCCCCGAAGCCCACCACGTCGCCTATGGCACCAACGTCGAGCAGCTGGCTGGCCTCGTCTCAGTCTCCGGCTACGTTGGCGACGACCCCCATAAGAGCGGCATCTCCTACGGCGACCCCACTGCCGGCACGCTCGCGGCCGGTGCGGTCGTCACGGCGCTCCTCGCCCGCAAGCGCACCGGCAAGGGCCAATACGTCGAGATTGCCCAGCGCGAAAGCCTCACCAACCTCATCGGCGAATACGTCGTCGGCTACTCCATGAACCGCCGCATCCCCGAGCGAATCGGGAACCGCCACCCATGGATGGCGCCCCATGGCTGCTATCCGGCCGCCGGCGAAGACCAGTGGGTCACCATCGCCTGCGAAACTGACGCCCAGTTCGCTGCCCTCGCCGAGGTAATGGGTGCGCCCGCACTCGCCACCGACCCACGGTTCGCCGTGCTTCCCGCGCGGCACCGCAATCAGGCGGCGCTCGACGACCAAATTGCCGCCTGGACAGCGCCGCAGGACCGCTTCGCCGTGGTCGCCGCGTTGCAGGCTCGCCGAATCCCCAGCGCCCCGGTGCTCACCCACATCGACCTCCTCGCCGACCCTCACCTCGCCGCCCGTGGCTTCTTCGAACGCCCCCGTCACACCGAAGCGGGCGAATGGCCGATGGAAGGCCCCGTCTTCCGCTTCAAAACCTCCGAGCCTCACCTCCAGCGCAACGGCCCCTGCTTCGCCGAACATAATGACTACGTCTTCAAAGACCTCCTTGGTCTCTCGGCCGCGGAAGTTGAAGACTTCTATCAGCGCGGCGTCATCGCCACCGAACCGAATATGTCCGGGCACCAATAACCTCAAAGGAGTACGAACCCATGGACTACCACAGCATTCGCTACGGCGTCGAAGAAAAGATCGCCCGCATCACCCTCAACCGCCCCGAAAAGCTCAACGCGCTGAGCTTCGAACTCCGGCGCGAATTCGTCGATGCCCTCCATCGTGCCGAGGCCGATGACAGCGTCAGCGTCATCCTCGTCGATGGCGAGGGCCGCTCCTTCTGCAGCGGCTACGACATCACCCCGGACGCCTCCGGCCGTGCGGGCGAACCGCCCGAAGGCTGGGTCAACTCCGAACACTTCGACGCCTGGACCGACCAGTTCGCCCGCTCCTGCTTCCGAGACTGGATGACGATCTGGGACCTCATGAAGCCTGTCGTCGCCAAGGTGCACGGCTACTGTCTCGCTGGCGGCACCGAACTCATGTCCATGTGCGACATCACCTTCGTCGCCGATGACGCGTCCCTCGGCTACCCCCCGATGCGCGGCATGACCACGCCCGACGTCCTCTATTTCCCCTGGAAGCTCGGCATGGCCAACGCCAAGTACCTCCAGCTCACCGGAAACTCCGTCACTGGCAAAGAAGCTGCCGCAATGGGCTGGGTCGCCAAGAGCTTCCCGGCCGCCGATCTCGACGCCGAAGTCGCGCGCGAGCTCCGCGCCATTTCGTCGATCAGCCCCGACCTTCTCGCCGCCAACAAGGCATCCCTCAACCAAGCCTACGAGATCATGGGCTTCCGCAACGCCCTCTCCACCGGCTGGCAGTGGCACGCTCTCTCCAGCCGCCTCCGCCCCGGCGCCGGCGACTTCGGCCGTATCTCCCGCGAAGAAGGCCTTCGCGCCGCCCTCGAATGGCGCGACGGACCCTTCCGCAAAGAAGGCCTCCGCTAGGTTCCGCCACCCCCAACAGACTCCTGACATCTGTGTCAGGAGTCTGTCCGTGTTCACGAGATTTGGGTTGTACGCTGTTCCGGATGTACGCCATCCAGGCAGAACAACTCGCTCGCACCTTCAACGGAGACATCCACGCCGTCGCCGGAATCGACCTTGCCATCGAACCCGGCAAAGTCTTCGGCTTCCTCGGCCAAAACGGCTCCGGCAAGACCACTACCGTCCGCATGCTCACCACGCTTCTCCGCCCCACGGGCGGCTCGGCACGCGTCGCCGGCTTCGACGTCACCTCCAACGGCGGCGCCGTGCGCCAGCGCATCGGGGTTGCCCTTCAAGAAGCTGGCCTCGACGAAGTCCAAACCGGCCGCGAACTCCTCACCCTCCATGCCCGGCTCTTCGGGATGGGCGGCCGCCAGGCTCGCGAACGCGCCGACGAACTGCTCGCTATTGTCGACCTCACGGAGGCCGCAGACCGTCGCGTCGCGGGCTATTCCGGTGGCATGCAGCGCCGCCTCGACCTCGCCGCCGCCCTTGTCCACCAGCCCGAAATCCTGTTCCTCGACGAACCCACGACCGGCCTCGATCCCATCAGCCGCGAGTCCATCTGGCGTTACGTTTCGGAACTCAACCGCCAGGGCGTCACCGTCTTCCTCACCACTCAGTACCTCGAAGAGGCCGACCGCCTTGCAGACGAGGTCGCCATCATGGATGCCGGCAAGATCGTCGCCCAGGGCTCGCCCGAAGCCCTCAAGGCCAGCATCAGTACCGATGTCGTCACCGTCCGGCCGGAAGGCGGAGACGCCAACCTCGTCCGCGCAGCCGAAGCACTCCGCGCGATGGAGGGGTCGCCCGACGTCCGTGTCATCGACGAATCCGTCGTCATCTACATCCCGGAAGGTGCGCGAGCCATCGCCCCGATCGTTCTCTTGCTCAACAACTCCGGCATCGAAGTCCACGACGTCAGCCTCGCCCGGCCCACTCTGGATGATGTCTTCCTCCAAAAGACCGGGCACCACATCCAGGCAACAACCGCGGGACCACAGCCATGAGACTTATCCGCGATTCCTTCATCCTTATGCTCCGATCGCTGCGTGAATCCGCCCGCCAGCCCGCGATCGAAGTCGGCAATCTCTTCATTCCACTCTTCTTCTTCGCTGTCACTGTCGGCGCCATCAGTTCCATCTCTGAAGGCGCATTCGGCGTCAAGAACTTCACGGGCTTCCAGCTTCCCGTCGCCATGCTCCAGGCGATCGCCGGATCTGCCGTCGCCGGGGCTGGTCTCGTCACCGACATACAGAAGGGCTACTTCGATAAGCTCGCCCTCACGCCAACGCCCCGCCCCTCCCTCGTTCTTGGCCGCATGCTCGCCGACGCTGTGCGTGCCATCGTCCTCGTTGCCGTCATCATCGCCGTCGGCCTCCTCACCGGCGCCGGCATGGAGTCCGGGCCACTCGGCGCAGTCGTCCTCCTGCTGATGGCCGCCTGCTTCTCGCTCGCCTACACCGGTTTCGCCGTCTCCCTCGCGCTCAAGACCGCCAGCAACCAGGCCGTGCAGCTCAGCTTCCTCCTCTTCTTCCCCCTCCTGTTCCTCGCGCCGACGCTCGCTCCGAAGGAAGTGTTCACTGGCTGGCTCGAATTCCTCGCCACCATTAACCCTGTCACCTACATCCTCGAAGGTAGCCGTTCGCTCGTCCTCGATGGCTGGGAGCCCGATCGTCTCCTCAAGGCGTTCGCTGCCATCGTCGGCTTCGCCGCCGTCACCTCCTCCATGACCGTCTGGGCCTACCGCACTCGAAAGGTCTGACCCGTTGCAACGCCCGCCTCCGGAGTGTTGAATCGCGCCACGGAGGTGCCTCTTGTCCACCGAACTCCACTGGCTCACCCTCACCGAACTCGCATCCAGGATCCGCGCCCGTGAGGTGAGCCCCGTCGAAGCCTCGGATGCCCTCCTCGCTCGCATCGACGCCCTCGAACCCTCGCTCGGCGCCTTCGTCACCGTCACCGCGGAGTACGCGCGGGGACGCGCCCGCCAGGCCGAATCCGAAATCGCAGCCGGCAATTACCTCGGACCGCTCCATGGCGTCCCCATCGCCGTGAAGGACCTTTGCTACACCACGTGGGCGCCCACATCCGCTGGTATGGCGATCCACAGCCAGTTCATGGCCACTGAAAACGCGACGGTCGTGGATCGCCTGGAGGCTGCCGGGGCCGTCGTCCTCGGCAAGCTCAAGCTCACCGAGGGCGCTTACGCCAACCACCACCCGTCGGTTGAACCTCCCAAGAACCCCTGGAATGCGGACCGCTGGACCGGTGTCTCATCCAGCGGCTCCGGAGTCGCCACCGCCGCTGCCATGTGCTTCGCCTCGCTTGGAAGCGACACCGGCGGCTCCATTCGTTTCCCCTCAGCGATGAATGGTGTCGTGGGCATCAAGCCGACCTGGGGCCGCGTCTCTCGCCACGCCGTCTTCGCGCTCGGCCTCTCGCTCGACCACATTGGCCCGATGACTCGCTCAGTCGCCGATGCCGCAGCCGTCCTCGAGGTGATTGCTGGACGTGACCCTGCCGATCCAACCTCGCTCCCAGCGACGGTGCCGGCCTACACCCAGGCCTGTGGCCGAGGTGTCTCTGGCCTCCGAATCGGCGTCGACGAAGCCTTCAACACAGCCTCGCTTGATCCTGAAGTCGTCCGTCTCGTCGCTTCCGCCGGGGACGTCCTGCGTTCCCTCGGCGCGGAGATCGTCCCCGTCCACATTCCCTGGGAAGATTCCATGGCGCGTGAATGGACGCGTCTCTGCGCCGCCGAGACCGCGCTCGTCCACGAAGACACGTTCCCCTCGCGCAAGGACGAGTATGGCCCCATGCTCGCCAGCTTCATCGAATCGGGTCGCAACCTTTCCGCGCTCGAACTCGCGCGCTCCACAGAGGTCCGTCGCCGCTTCAACGGCGACCTCGCCGCCGTCTTCGCAGACGTCGAGCTGATCCTCTGTCCGTCCTATGGCCTCGCGACTCCTCCCGCCGAAGGCCTACCCCAGGAACGCGATACCACGGGCCGAGGTATGCGCTTCACCGCGCCCTTCGACTTCTCCGGCAGCCCCACTATCTCGCTCCCCTGCGGCTTCACGGACGACGGTATGCCCGCGAGTCTTCAGCTGGTCGGCCGCCACCTCGGCGAAGAAGCCATCATCGCTGCTGCCGCCGCCTACGAAGCAGCTACCGGTTGGCGCTCCCGCCGCCCACCCCTCGCCCCTTGAGGCAAGGGTGACTACTCGTGTCTGACTAATCCGCTGCGACCGCCGATACTGGATTCGGGAGGAGCGCGGCATGTACCAGATGAAGGGCAACCGCGGTTCGTCCGGCGACGCTCCTTCGAACATCCCCATCGATATCGATCCACCCGCGATGGAAGTGCCGCCGCCGGGCAGGCCGCGCCGCGGTCGCCGCTGGTTGATCGCGAGCGTTGCCGGGGCACTGGCGCTCGCCACCGCAGCCGGCGTGTTCGCGTTCGCGGCTCTTCGTTCGGACGATTCCTCGATGGCTGTCTCCGCGGCGTCCGAGGCCACGGCGATCAGCGCCGCCACCATCGAACCCGCCTCTACAACCGCCGCCGCTCTCCTGCCCTCGCCCACCTCGATCCCGGCGACCGCTTCCCCCGTCTCGCCAACGCCAACACTCCCTGCTGCGACTCCCACGTTTTCGCTCACTGCCTCGTCCTCTGGTGTCGCTACTCCGGCGTCCCCCGCTGCCTCTCCGGCGGCCGCCTCATCAGGCCGCGTTCGCTACGTGATTCAGTCTGGCGATGCCTGCGACCTGCTTCGTGCCCGTTTCGGGTTCGCCCCTGCGCGCTGGGAGGACTTTATCCAGGCCATGGCCACGCTCTCTGGACGCCCCGGCCCGGATGCCTGCGCCTTTTCTTCCGGCAACGTCGTCTGCATTCCCGCACTAGCGGATGTCGACGCCCTCGCGGCCCTCCGCCGTGATGATGCTTGTCTCGCTGGTCCCTGACGGTTCGTTACGGCTCCAGCCCGGCCCGCAACCAGCCGATGTGCTCCTCGTAGTGCTCCCACGTGTTTCCCGCTATCCATCCGCTAACCGGGTTGGCGTTGGAGGGCGGGTCGTGTGGCTGGTAGGCCGAGTACGGTAGCGCGACATCTTCGTCCGTCAGTCCCCGCAGCACGCCGGTCAGCTCCGCATGCGTTTCCAGCAGCTGCTCGCGAATGGCCTCAGCGCGTTCACCCCGCGCCCTCGCCGCCAGGAATGCGTTGATGGCGTCCGTGTCGTGCCCCTGCCAGAGGTCCCCTGGCACTCCCATCGCATCGGCTCGAGAGCCCTTCTTGAGTATCCCAAGCAACGAGCGCTCCCAGGCGGTGATGTGCGCCACGTGGACTTTGACCGTCCAGCCGTCACCCAGCGGCCGTTCAATGCCCACCGCATCCAGCCCGTCGAGCAGCGCCAGCAGCTCTTGCCAGCGTTCGTCGATCCGGGTGCGCATCATCGCCACGTCCACTGCTAGTCCAGCGCCCCCGCGGCGACGAGCTCGATCACAGCTTCCTCTGAAAGCCCGAGCAGTTCCCGCAATACGTACTCGTTATCCTGGCCATACATGGGCGCTGCGCGTGACACTCGCGCCGGCGTTTCCGAAAGGATCGCCCGCGCATTTTCGACCGGCACACGGCCGACCTCGGGATGCTCAACGGTGATGAAGTGCTCCCGGTGCATCAGTTGTGGATCGACCGTGAGGTCAGCCGTCGTGGAAACGCGGTGACAGGGCACTCCCGCCGCTTGCAGCGTCTGTTCGATTTCTTCTGCCCCACGTGGAGCCGTCCATGCCCCGATCGCAGCATCGAGTTCTCCGTTGTTCGCGTGCCGCGCCTCCAGCGTTGCGAACCGCGCATCCGTTCGCCACGAGCTGCTCCCCGTCGCCCGGCACAGCGCGTCCCACTGCTCCCCGGTCTCCGCCGCGATCGCCACCCACGCGTCATCGCCCAGGCACGGATACACGCCGTGCGGAGAAAACTCCGGCGACGCATTCCCGTTCCGTGTCCAGATGCGCCCGTTCACCGCATCGTCCAGGAACGCCGGCCCCAGGAAGTGGAACGACGCCTCAGACTGGCTCAGGTCGATGTACTGGCCCTCGCCCGTCCTCCGCCGATGGTCCACCGCGGACAGGATCGCGGCCACTGTGAACTTTGGCGCGATGTAGTCCGTGTACGCCCCAAACGGCCCCGCCGGCGGCCGGTCCGGCCACCCCGCCAGCTCCCCGAATCCCGCGAGCTGCGCGCCCATCGTTCCGAATCCCGCCAGGCTGGCGTGCGGCCCGGTCTGCCCGTTCAGGCAGGAACTCAGCATGATCACGTTCGGGTTCACCTGCCGGATCGACTCGTAGTCGAGTCCCCATGCCCGCATCGCTTTCGGCGAATAGCTCTCCAGCACCACGTCTGCCCACGCGGCAAGCTTCAACGCGGTCGCCCTGCCTGCTTCAGTCCCGAGGTTGAGCGTCAGCCCCAACTTCCCTGCATTCAACGAACAGAACACGCCCGAACGTTCAGGCCCGGATTGTCCGTCCTTGAACGGCTGGAGTGTCCTCGCCGTGTCGATACGCGTCGTGCTCTCGACCTTCACGAGCGTCGCGCCGTAGTCCGAAAGCGTGCGCGAACCGGCAGGGCCGGCCATCACCCACATGAAGTCCAGCACCTTCAGTCCCGCCAGTGCTGGCCGCCGTGGCTCTCCGGCTCGCGCCCTGCGTTCTGCTGGTGCCGGTGCCCATTCGCCCGTCACTTCCGCGGTGTGTTCGCCCACCAGAGGAGGCCGCCTCCGGTACGCGATTGGTGCCTTGCTGAACTTAGCGAACGGCCCCGGATACGTCACGCTCCTCCCGATCTCCGGGTGTTCGATGGCCGTCCAGTAGTCTCGGGCTTGCAGCTGTTCCGAGTGCAGCAGTTCATCCGTCGTCGTCACGGGCACGATCAGTAGCCCCCGCTCCAGTGCCAGCTCGAAGAGTTCTTGCTTCGTGTGCGCTTTGGTGAACTCCCGGATGGCCTCCTGGCAGCGAAAGAGCTCGGATACCGGCTCTTGGCCCGTCACCAACAGCGTCGTGTAGTTAAGCCAGTCCTTATCTCGCGTCGCCTCGTCAGCGAAACCGCGCTCGTGCATCACCTCGAACAGCCGCCGCGTAAACGGCCCGATCGCCGTCCCGAACAGGAAGCTCACCGACACGAACCCGTCTTTCGCCGGCTGCACGAACCGGATCTGGAGCGGTCCTAGCTTGATCCCGCCGCTCAGTCGCTGCATTGGATTCTCGCCCCATGCGTCGTTCAGGATCATCGATTGCGTGGCCATCGCCGCTGCTGCCTGCGCCGAAACGTCCACATGCTGGCCGCATCCGTCGCGTTCCCGCGCTGCGAGCGCAACCAACGCTGCCGCCGCCCCCTCAGCGGCCCCGTGCAGATACGCCTGCGGCACCACCACGCGCACGGGTGCCCGATCATCATCGCCCGTGATGTGCATCGCACCCGACGCCGCCATGACCGTGATGTCACTCGCCGCCCATCCCGCCTTCGGCCCGTCCTGCCCAAACGCGCTAATAGAGACCATGATCAACCGTGGGTTGGCCTCAGACAGCGCCTTCCAGCCGATTCCCAGCTGATCCAGCGTCCCCGGTTCCGATGACTCGATCACGAAATCGGCCGCGCTCGCCAGCGCCAGCACCTGTCGTCGGCCCTCTGGCGTCCCCAGGTCCGCTACGACCGAGCGCTTGTTCCGGTTGAGAGCCCAGAAGTTCAGGCTTCGTTCCGGAGCCACCTCGCCCATTGCGAAGGGTCCGAAACTCCGGCTTCGTGAGCCGCCCGGCGGCTCGACGACAACAACGTCCGCCCCAAGGTCCCCGAGGATCTGCCCGCACAGCTGCCCGCGCTCGTCACTGAGGTCGAGCACCCGGTAGGGACTGAGCATCGACATCGCGCGTACCTCCTGAAGGTGGCTGCATTCTAGCCGCTCGCCGCCGGCGGGTTCATCCGGGTGGTACGCTAATTCGATGCCGGAACAGCCGGACCACTACATGACCCTCGGAGTCGATCCCGGCGCATCCGCTGCCGAGATCAAAGCCGCCTACCGGCGCCGGTCCCGCGACCTCCATCCCGATTACAATCGCCGCCCGGGCGCAACCCGCGAGATGGCAGCACTCAACGCGGCCTACGCGGTCGTCTCTGAACCGGCCGCGAGGGATCGCTACGATCTCTCCCGCCCGGGCCGCTACCGGAAGGTCACATCCTCGGCGGTCGAACCCCCGGCGTCCGGGCGAGGTTCGCTGCAACCGGACCGGCGCCCGGACTGGTACGCCTTCCTCGGCATTCAACCCTGGGCTAACAGCGCCGAAATTCTTGAAGCATCGCGGCGCCTCGGAATCGCGATCCGCGCCGCCACGTACACCCCCGACGTCCAGGCGCGGCTCCGGGCACAGTTGCGGACCGCCACCGAGTGGCTCACCACCCCGGCCCTCCGTGACGTCTACGACGGCGCCATGGAGGGCGTTCCGCCTGCCCCGGGAACCAACGCCCACCTCCACGAACACTGGTACTCATTTCTTGGTGTCCGGCCGTCCGCCTCGCTCGATAGGATCGCCGAGCGCGTGACCGAGCTCTCGGCTGCCATACGCCGCGGCTCCCTCGAACAGCAGGAGCTCAACGAAGCGTGGAAGACGCTTCGGGACCCGGCCCGTCGCGCCGCCTACGACGCGGATCTTGTCGCCGGAGTCCGCCCCTCCGCTTGAGCAGGGCGACCGGACGCTCCTTCACGGTCGAGTGCCCATCCGCTTCAGGTCGCGGTCTGCGTAGAATGCGCCATGTGACCATCGTTGTTTCCACCGACGCCTCCGAACGCTCTCTCCATGCGCTACCGCATGCCGCCCGGCTTGCCGAGGCGATGGGCGAGCCCCTGGCCCTGCTCCGCGTCCTCGACCCACGCGTCGATTGTTCGTCCGAGCTCGTCCCCAGCCTTCGCGAAGCCATCCGTCGTGTTTCGTCACGGTGGGAGGAAGAGCTCCAGGCCGTCCTCGCCGCGCGAGGCCTCCGCGGCGAAACGATGATCCCGGTGCGAGTCCACGGCGAAGAAGTCCATGACGCGATCATCGGCTCGGCCGCCGAAGCCGGCGCCTCCTTAATCGCAATCGACACGCGCGGTGGCGGCATGCTTCGCCACGCGCTCCTCGGCAGCGTCGCCATGGGCGTGCTCGGCCACACGCACCTCCCGGTCATGCTCACCGGACCGGCAATAGATTCTCCGACGATCGGCGACCCTTATCACCTGTTTGTCACAAGCGACGGCTCTCCCGCTGCCGCCGCAATCATCCCCGCAATCGCCCCCCTCGTGGCGGCGTCCAATGCTCGGGTCACTCTCTGGACCGCCTACATTCCCCGCACCGGCGACGTCAGCAGCCAGGTCGAAATCGACGCTGCGCATGAGCGCCTGAAGCAGCTCGCCGATGGCCTCCCTCGCGGCACCAGCGTCGATATCCAGGTTGAACAAGGCCAGTGGCCGGGAGGCGTTGCCGGACGCGCCGTGGAACGCGCGCTCAGCTCCGGTGCCACAGCGCTGGCGATGTCCTCGCACGGCCACAGCGCCCGCTACCACCTGCTCGCAGGGAGCGTTGCCCTCGACATCGTCAATCGCTCCGCACTTCCCGTGATCATGAGCCGCGCCCGTCCTTCCTGACGTGTGGACCCGGCCGCTTCAGGCCGGTGCCGCCCGCCTTCCGGTAAGCCGGCCGCCAAGCGCGAACACGACCACGATCGCCAGCACCGTCGAACCGCTTAGCGCCACAGTCGCCCGTTCTCCGACCGCGTCCGCGAGAAACCCAACCGGCAGCGCGATCACGCTCGATGCGGCGAACGCCAGGAACGTGAGAGAAATCACTCGCCCGAAATACGCCGGGTCCGTCAGATGCGAGACCAGTGCGCCGTTCAGCGTCTGGAATCCGCCTGCGCCCGCCCCGACGAAGAACATCGCGCCGGCGAGTAACCAGTAGCTTGGCGCCATGCCTGATGCAACCAATCCCAGCCCGAACAATACTGTTGCACCCAGGTAGATCCGCTGTGCCTGCGGTGAGTCGGCCAGCGACGCGACAAAGAGGCTCGCAGCCAGCCCCCCCAAAGCGTTCACCATCAGCAGTACCGTGATCTGCGACGCCGGCCTCCCCAGCTCGTTCGTCAGCAACCCCGGCAACACTGAGACGTAGGGGAAGCCAGCCATGATCACCAGGATGTACGCCAGGATGAGCGACCGGATCCTCGGGGTTCGCGCTACGTATGCGATGCCCTTCAGCGTTTCACCAAGAACGCCCGGCCGCTTCCCACCGGACACCGGCGTCGCAGGCACGAACCACGTGCAGGCGAGCGCTCCGACATAGAGCGCCATCATCCCGAAGTACGCGCCGGCTGCCCCGATGGCGCCAATCGCCAGGAAAGCCGCTGCCGCGAACGGCCCCGCGATACGTGACGCGTTCAATGCAACCTGGCTCAGGGCGATAGCGTTTCCCCGCAATCGCGGACCGACGAGTTCCACCGTCAGCCCCTGGCGCGCTGGTCCCAGGAATGAAAACGCCGACCCGATCAGGAACGAACCAACGGCCAGCAGCTCGAGCGTGATCAGGTCCAGCACAATCAGCACGGCCGTGCCGAGGAACGCAGCCGTGATCAGCACCTGGCACGTCATGATTACCAACCGCTTCGGCAGCCGGTCGGCCAGTGCGCCGCCAAATGGGCCGAGGAAGAGCTGCGCCAGCCCCTGCGCGAACACGACGAAGCCGACCGCGCTGTTGCTTCCCGAGAGGTCGAAGGCGACGATTCCTTGGACGGCAGTCGACATAAAGAAAGCAATAAACGCGAGGAACGTTCCCGCCCACAACACCCGGAAATCTCGGTTCTCAAGGGCCGCGAACGTCCCGCTCAGCATTCTGGCCACTGCATCGGAGCATACGGTCTCGCCGCCCTTGGCCCCACCGCTCTGCTACGATCTCCTCGTCCGATGATCTACCTCGACCACGCCGCCACGACCCGCCTCCATCCTGCAGCCCGCGATGCGATGCTTCCGTTCCTCAACGGGGCATTCGGCAACCCCAGCGGGTTGTACGAGCTTGGCCGCGCCGCGCAGGCTGCTGTCGATGGCGCCCGCACCCGCGTGGCCGCCACCATCGGAGCCCGTTCCTCAGAAGTCCTGTTCACCAGCGGCGGCACAGAGAGCATCAATACCGCTCTCCTCGGCATCGCCTATGCCCTCCGCCGCGCCGGCTCAGGTAACCACGTCATCAGCACCGCTATCGAGCACCACGCTGGCCTCCACGCCACCCAGTTCCTTGAAGAGCTGGGCTTCGACGTCACCTACGTGGGCTGTGACGCTTCCGGCCACCTCGACCTCGGTGAGTTCGAGCGCTCTCTCCGGCCAGAG
Organism: Dehalococcoidia bacterium; assembly: GCA_050248655.1. Taxonomy (GTDB): domain Bacteria; phylum Chloroflexota; class Dehalococcoidia; order Tepidiformales; family Tepidiformaceae; genus JAGQHB01. The sequence goes on along the minus strand of JBFWRY010000001.1, from coordinate 1,293,217 downwards.
ACGGTCCTCGCCAGCGTCATGCTCGCCAACAATGAAGTCGGCACGGTCCAGCCGATCGGCGAGATCTCGGCCATGCTCGCCGACTACCGCCGGGCTCATGGCCAGCACCGCATCCTTCTTCACACGGACGCTGTCCAGGCGCCCGGCTGGCTCTCTCTCGATGTTGATGAGCTTGGCGTCGATGCGCTCAGCCTCTCGTCTCACAAGTTCGGGGGCCCAAAGGGTGCTGGTATCCTCTTCCTACGCCGCGCATCCCCGTTCCGTCAGCTGATCCACGGCGGTGGCCAGGAATCGCAAAAGCGCGCCGGTACCGAGAACGTCGCCGGGATTGCCGGCACCGCCACGGCGTTGGAAATTTCGCAATCCGACGTGACGTCACGCTCCGCCCGGGTTGCCCGCCTGCGCGAGCGCCTGCGGGATTCCATTCTCGCCGCGGTTCCGGCCGCCACCGTCAACGGCTGCCAGCAGCGCTGTCTGCCGAACAACCTCAACATCTCCTTCGACGGCATCGAGAGCGATCTGCTCGTCGCCGCCCTCGACGCCGCAGGAGTGGCCGCGAGTTCCGGCAGCGCCTGCTCAAACTCGATGTGGGAACCGTCTCACGTCCTCATGGCCATGGGAGTACCCATCCGCAGAGCCGTTGGCAGTGTCCGCTTCAGCCTCGGCGCGGCTTCCACCGAGGCAGAAATCGACTCCGTCGCCCGGATACTGCCGCCTCTCGTCTCCCGTCTCCGAGGAGCCTGACGTCCGTCTTCCCACTTCCCCCCGGTGTACACTTCCCCGGCTCAACCTTCTCGCGAAAGAGGAACCTGACATGCTGATTCACGACATCCTCGCCCACGCCGTCAAACTCTACCCCGCCAAGACAGCGCTCGTGGATGGCAGCGTCCGGTACACCTACGCCGAAGCCTCCGAACGCGTGCACCGCCTCGCAACCGGGCTCCTCTCACTGGGACTCCAGCCCGGCGACAACATCGCTATCCTCGCCAACAACTCCCATCGATACTGGGAGGCTTACTTTGTTGCCTCCGTGGCGGGCATGCCGCTCGCACCCCTCAATACGCGCCTCGCCGCGCCCGAGTACGAATTCATCGTCAATGACGGCGAAATCAAGGCGCTCTTCCTCGGCCCCGAATTTGTCGAGGTCTTCAAGCACTTCCGCGCCAACGCCCCCGGCATCAAGCATGTCATCATGCTCAACGGCGAGCTCGAGGACAGCATCCAGTACGAGGATCTGATCGCCCGCAGCCAACCGCTCGCCGGGGCCGCCCGCGACTGGGACGAGGACGACATGCTCGACCTCTGTTACACCGGCGGTACCACCGGTCTCCCCAAGGGCGTCATGCTCACGCAGCGCAACGTTGTTTCCAACGCGCTCCATGCTTCCATGCTCGGCTTCACCGAGAACGACACGTGGCTCCACGTGGCGCCGATGTTCCATCTCGCCGACGCCTGGGCGTGCTACACCGTCACCTTCACGGGTGGCACCCACGTCTTCACGCCCGCCTTCGCCCCCCAGACCACGCTCGAAGAAATCCAACATAACCGCGTCACCAAGACGATCCTCGTGCCGACGATGATCAACTTCCTCGTGAACTTCCCCGCGGTCCGCGACTTCGATACCAGCAGCCTCGACATGCTGCTCTACGGTGCGTCGCCGATGCCGGTTGACCGGCTCCTCGCCGCTGTCGATGTCTTCGGGCCTATCCTTCTGCAGGCGTACGGCATGACCGAAACCGCGCCGCTGCTGACCAGCTGGCGGCCAGAGTGGCTCGACTTCTCCGAGGATGACACCGCCCGCGTCCGCCTCTCCAGCTGCGGTCGCCAGGTTCCCGGAGTCCAGGTCCGCGTCGTCGACCTTCAAACCGGCGAAGACGTGAAACCCGGCCAGGCGGGCGAGATCATCGCCCGGGGCCCGAACGTCATGAAAGGCTATTGGAAGCGTCCCGATGCCACCGAAGAGGCCCTTCGGGGCGGATGGATGCACACCGGCGACGTCGCCACGGTCGACGACCGCAACTTCATCTACATCGTTGACCGCGCCAAGGACATGATCATTTCCGGCGGAGAAAACGTCTATTCGACTGAGGTCGAGAACGCCATCTTCGAACATTCCGGCGTCCTCGAAGCCGCAGTTATCGGCATTCCCGACGAGCGCTGGGGCGAAGCCGTCGCCGCGATTGTCGTCCCGCGCGAAGGCCACACGCTCACGGAGCACGACATCATTGAGCACTGCCGTGCCCTCATCGCCGGCTACAAGTGCCCCAAGAAGGTCGTCTTCCAGGCCGAGCCGCTCCCGAAGTCGGGGCCAGGAAAAGTCCTCAAGACGGAACTCCGCAAGCCCTTCTGGTCTGCCGAAGCACGCCAGGTTCATTAAACGATCGGCCTGCGCCGCTTAGCTGAGGAGCACCTCAAGCACCGCTGCGGTGTCCGACAGGTCTGTGAAGACCCAGTCGGCGCCGCTATCCCGCAGCGCTCCCTCGTCGTACGCGCCCGTCGCAATCGCCATCGCGCGGGCGCCGGCGGCCCGTGCCGCCTCCACATCAAGCGGCGTGTCCCCGAGCACGATGCAGTCGACTTCGCGTGGTATCACGCCGGCTATCCGCGCCAGGTCCTCGATGCCTCGCCGCACTACGTTCGCTCGCACCACCTCTTCGTCCCCGAACCCCCCAGCCGCGAACCGCTCCCAGAGCCCGTAGTGGCCCAGCTTCGCAGCCGCACCCGCGCGCATGTTCCCCGTCGCCAGCCCGATCGCCGCGCCCGCTGGTTCGAGCGCATCGAGCAAATCCGTCACCCCCGGCAGCACCGTCCCGCCGCGTTCCTTGAGCGCCAGCGGCAGCCGCGAAAGATAACCCTCAACCAGGGCGTCATACTCTGCGTCCGTCGATGCTTCGAGCTTTGCGAGCGCGTCCAGGAAGATCGCCCGGTCTGTTCGTCCGTCGAACCGGATCCCGGCGGTGGGCTGTGCCACCCCGAAACGTTCAAGCAACGTCGCATCCATCGCCAACCGGCCCGCGCCGTTCGTGTGGACCAGTGTCATGTCGATGTCGAAGAGCAGCAGTCTCGTCACCGGCCGATCGTCCCTGAATCAACGGCAACGGGCGAGGTGTTCGAAACCGCCCTCTGGGGGTACTCTTGGATCATGACCGAACCGACCATCACACTCGGACAGGCGCTTGCCGAGTACCTCCAGGAAGTCAAGGCGGAACTTCGCCGCACCCACGAACCGTTCCTCCGCCGCTACGTCGACTACAACGGCGAAACCACACTCCTCAGCTCCCTCTCTGGCAGCCACCTCGAGCGGTACGCCGAACAGCAGATCTCGCCCGCCGACCCGGCCGCCGGTGATCGTGTCCAGGCCCTGAAAGCCTGGTTCGTCTACCTCAAGAAGCGCGAATACACGGAGGCCAACCTTGGCGTCCATATCCGCGCTCGCCGCGTACAGCTCTCACGTGGCGCCGGCGGCATTCGCCAGGAAGAAACGCCGGTCGAAATGACCGCGTCTGGGCTCGAGACCCTCCAGCAGGAGCGCGAGTCGCTCGAAGAGCAGCGCAATGAAATGCGGACTGCAGTGGAGATCGCCCGTTCCGACGGCGACCTTCGCGAAAACGCGCCCTACCACGCCGCTCGTGAAGCGCTCGCTATGATCGACAACCGCGTTCGCCAGGTCGATGAGGCGCTGCGGCGCGCCGTTGTCGTTGATCGCCCCGGCGGCGACCGCGCCGGCGTTGGCTCCGTCGTCACCGTTACCAACCTCGCCGACGACAAAGTGAACGAGTACCGCCTCGTCAGCGCCCGTGAAGCCAACGCCGCCGAGCGCAAGATCTCGGTCGAGTCCCCGGTTGGCAAACAGCTGCTCGGAAGGCGTCCCGGCGAAGAAGTCGTCGTCGCAACTCCGCGTGGTGAAGCCAGGTTCCGCGTCGATAGCGTTTCTCAGACCGCCTGAGCCTGCCCCCTCGTCCTGCCGAATATGCAGGCGAAGGGGAAAGTCGGAACGTGCTTGTCCAGGGCATAGCCAAGTGTCTGCACTGCGGGCATGTCGCCGGAGAATGGGTTGGACGTAGCGGCTCCCCACTCCTCGTCCGCGGGCTGCGCCCGCGCCCGGTCGATCTTGGCCCGACGGATACGATTCGCTGCCGCCGCTGCCGCGGACCTGTGTTCCTCGATGAAGCCAGCCTCGTGAGTTCGTCCTACCGCATTCGTCGCGTTGAGCGGCTAAAACGCCAACTCGCACAACTCAACCGCGAGGGTCGACCCGGCAGGGTCGCCTAGCAGCAATCGTCCTTGTAGCCGCAGCGGGCACACACCGCCATGCGAGATCCCTTGATGTCGGACATCAGCAGCCCGCACCGCGGACACAACTGCGTCGGGAACGGCCTTGCACCCATCGCCGTCGACTCTCCCAAAGCGCTGTCTTGCTGTCAACGCCCTCCCTAAAGCGCCTATGCAACTCAGCTATTCCACGCTGACTCGGCCAACGAGAGAGGGAGCGCCCGACCGGGCGCTCCCTCTCAGTTCGTCGCCTGTGGGCTGGGATCAGGCCAGGTCGAACCGGTCGAGGTTCATCACCTTGTTCCATGCGGCCACAAAGTCCCGCACGAACGCCGGCCCCGAATCCTCACACGCGTAGACCTCAGCCAGCGCCCGCAACTGCGAGTTAGAGCCGAAGACGAGGTCGACCCGCGTCCCAACCCACTTTTGTTCGCCCGTCCGGCGATCACGCCCTGCGAACAGTTCGCCAGAATCGCCGTCGGTCTTCCACTCCGTGCCCATGTCGAGCAGGTTCACGAAGAAGTCGTTCGTCAATGTTCCCGGACGCTTCGTCAAAACTCCTGCCTGGGACTGCCCGACGTTTGCGTTCAACGCCCGCATTCCACCAACAAGCACAGTCATTTCTGGCGCTGTCAGGGTCAGCAACGCAGCCCGATCCACCAGGAGTGCCTCAGCCTTCTTGCTGTGGCCTGCCCGGAGGTAGTTCCGGAACCCGTCGTGCATCGGTTCGAGAACTGCAAACGACTCCACATCGGTCTGTTCCTGCGACGCATCTGTCCGGCCCGGTGCGAACGGCACCTCCACGTCGTGTCCGGCGTCCTTGGCCGCCTTCTCCACCGCGGCACACCCGCCAAGGACGATGACGTCAGCCACCGACACCCGCTTTCCGCCGGTTTGCGCGCCGTTGAAGTCGGCCTGGACCTTTTCCAGCGTCCTCAGCACGGTCGCCAGTTCGGCGGGATTGTTCGCTCCCCAGTCCTTCTGCGGGGCCAGCCGGATGCGTGCGCCGTTCGCCCCGCCGCGCCGGTCGGTGCCCCGGAACGAGGCCGCCGCCGCCCACGCCGTCGAAACCAGCTGCGAAACCGTCAGGCCCGATGCCAGGATCCTCGCCTTGAGGTCGGCAATCTCCTGGGCGCCGATCAGTTCGTGGTCGACAGCGGGCACCGGGTCCTGCCAGATCTGCGGCTCCGGGACCAGCGCGCCGAGGCACCGGGAGACCGGGCCCATGTCGCGATGCGTCAGCTTGTACCAGGCCCTGGCGAATGCATCCGCGAACTCCTGCGGGTGCTCATAGAACCTCCGTGAAATCGGCCCGTAAATCGGGTCCAACCGCAGCGCCAGGTCCGTCGTCAGCATGACTGGCGCGTGCCGCTTGGCCGGGTCGTGCGCGTCCGGCACCGTGCTCGCCGCCGCCGGATCCGTCGGGACCCACTGGAACGCCCCGGCCGGGCTCTTCACCAGGTCCCACTCGTAACCGAACAGGGTCTCGAAGAAGCTGTTGTCCCAGGCCGTAGGCGTCGGCGTCCACGCGCCCTCCAGCCCACTGGTGATTGTGTCGCCGCCCTTGCCGGTGCCATAGCTGTTCGACCAGCCTAGGCCCTGCTCCTCCAACCCGGCGCTCTCAGGCTCCCCTCCGACATGAGTGGCCGCTGCGGCGCCGTGGGTCTTCCCAAACGAATGACCTCCCGCGATCAGCGCCACCGTCTCCTCGTCGTTCATCGCCATCCGCCGGAACGTTTCCCGGATGTCCCTGGCGGCCGCGAGCGCGCTCGGCATGCCGTTGGGCCCTTCCGGGTTCACATAGATCAGGCCCATCTGGACGGCGCCCAGGGGATTCTGCAGCTCACGGTCTCCGCTGTAGCGCTCGTCTCCAAGCCACGTCTGCTCCGGGCCCCAGTCCGTGTCGTCTGGTTCCCAAACGTCCGCGCGCCCGCCGGCGAACCCGAACGTCTTGAAGCCCATCGATTCCAGTGCGCAGTTGCCCGCGAAGATCATCAGGTCTGCCCACGAGATCTTCCGGCCGTACTTCTGCTTGATCGGCCAGAGCAACCGGCGCGCCTTATCGAGGCTCACGTTGTCCGGCCAGCTGTTCAGCGGTGCGAACCGTTGCATGCCCCGGGACCCGCCCCCGCGCCCGTCGCTGATGCGGTAGGTGCCCGCGCTGTGCCACGCCATCCGGATGAACAGCGGCCCGTAGTGCCCGTAGTCGGCCGGCCACCAGTCCTGGGACGTCGTCATGAGCTGGAAAACATCCCGCCTCAGCGCCTCCAGATCCAGCGTCTTAAATTCCTCAGCGTAGTTGAAGTCCTCGCCCATTGGGTCTGAAAGAGGCGAGTTGTGGTGGAGGGTCCGCAGGTTCAGCTGATTCGGCCACCAGTCCTGGTTCGTCACGGTCATTTCATTTCTCCTCGTGCCTGATTACTCAAAGCGGCGCCTGCTAATTCCGGACCGCCGCTTGTGCTCGGCCGGCAATCCTCTGTCAGTCCTCGGACCCACTTCGGCCCTCGGGATGGTGTTGTGCGCGCAGCCTGTATCGTAGCGCCGCTCAGGTTGAGCTTCACCCCGTGAGTCACCCATGAGTTTACGCTCCGCATTCCCGGATACTGCCGCCACTCTCTCGATGCGCGGCCCGCGTCGCAAGCGTCGCCTGAGCCGAGGGCCAGCCCGCCGGGGAAACCGTGATTCACCCGGTTGATACGCCCATTCAGGTTCGTCGTCACGGCCCCTTCGGACCCGACACTTTCCCATCGACGTGGCAATCTTGTGAATGACGTCACAAGCGCAATACAGTCCGGATGGAGGGAAACCATGAAACGGACCTGGCTCATCGGAGCCGCATTCGCCCTTGCCTTTGCACTTCCAGCCTTCGCCGCATGCGGAGGCTCCAGCGACGAGAGCGATGGCCCCGCCACGGCCGTCGCCCCACCCGAAGGCGTTCCGGCCGGCGCCGCATTCGTCGACCAGGACGACCTCAAGTTCAAGCCCAACAGTCTCAGTGTCGCCGCGGGCGAGAAGATCTACTTCGCGAATTCAGAGACCGCTGTCCATACCGTCACAGTCGATGGCAAGAACCTGTCCGGAAATATGCGAAAGGGCGACATCTTCGAATGGACGGTCGAAACCGCTGGTGAATACAAGATCACCTGCGACTTCCATCCCCAGATGAAGGCCACAATCACCGTGAACTAGGCTTCCCCAAACCGGAAGAGTACTTCGCGGCCCGGGAGGCCAACGCTTACCCGGCCGCGATTGCCGCCAAGAGCAAACGCCCGGCCTCGGCATCGGTCATGCCCGCTTTCAAAGGCAGCACGCAGGCCCGCACACCCCGTCCACCCCAATCGCGATTGATGGCTTCCACCACCTCCAGCAGCCCCGCCCGCGCAGCCATGTAGCCCGCATCCGCATCTGCCAGCTCTGGCGACACGAGCACGACCAGCCCCTTTCCGGACCGCTCCATCAGGCGTCCGAACGCATGAGCCGCCAGGAAAGGGCCGGTGAGGTTCACGCGCAGCGTCGCCTCCCATTCGTCCTGGGAAAGCTCGTCCAAGGGAGCCGCCGAAGCTGCGTGGTGCCCGGCGACGATCACATCGCAGCGTCCGTACCTGTCCCAGGTTTGCTCCGCAAAGCTCTGCACCGCCGTGCCCTCGCCCGCGTCCATGACGCTCACGAACTGCTCCCGGCCCACGGCCCACGCCTCGTTCGCGATTGAGTTCATCGCGAACTCCTGCGTCTGCGTCGGCTCCACGGTCGCGAGCGCGAGGTTCGCTCCCGCTTCCGCGCAGGCCATCGCGAATGCACGGTCCTGAGCCGATCCCTGGCCAATGAGAGCGACTACCTGCCCGGCGAGTGGCTCCGTCATCGCATCGCCGCCAGGATCAGCGGAAGCACCATCGCCATCACGATTACCAGCCCAACTGCAAGATAGATGCTGTTCCAGTCACGTTTGCCCACCTGCCCGCTGTAGTAACGGTCTTCCCACCGACCGTCCATCAGGTCCGCGTCGCGGTCATCCGGGCCGAGATCGCTCTCGTCCTCATAGGCATAGGCGTCCTCATCGTCCTCGGCATCCTCGTCATCCTCGTCATCGTAGCGGACTCGCATCGCTTCACATTGCCCGCCGTGCCGGTTCGCCGCAAGCGGCTATCGCAGCGGGCGGCTCTCACCGTCGATCACATCTCCGTCGTCTGTTCTCCACGAAAGGTCCCATTCGAAACGGCGAGGGAATGCGACGCCCTTCCCGATCGGGAACAACGTCACGAAGAACGCGATCGGCGCAAGCCAGTACATGCCCTCCTGCCATGTCATCACCGCACCGGCGGCTCCCCAGGCAGCGGCTCCCAGCATGCTCCGCAGGCGGCCACCTCCCGCGATCCACTTCGCGCTCAGCGCCGCGAAGATCCCCGTCCAGGCGGCGTCAGCATCCTGGTTAGCCGTGACTCCGGCAGCCAACCAGGCAACGGCTACGGCGGCGCCCTCCAGCAGTGCCCCCGGCTTCATTCGGCTGTACACGACGCCGGTCGTCGTCAGGAACGCGAAGATGCTCATCCACGTGGCGCCGCCATCCGCACCAAACGCCACCGCGGCACCCGCCCAGGCACCAGCAACCGCCACGATTCGAGATAGGCCCAGCCGCCGCATGGCGCTCAAACCCACGGCGACGCTGGCGAGGAGCGCGAAGAAGGTCGCCCACCATGCGCCCGGCTCGAATGCGATCCCCATCACCACCGCCGCCCAGATCGCAATCAGGCAGAGCAGCGGGCTGGCCTTCACCGTCACACGAGGTATCCCCGCTCGTCGCGCACTTCTGGCCCTTCCACTCGCGCCCGTCCGTCGCCGAACTTCGCGTCCCGCCAGTGCAGCGCCGCCTTCAGACCCTCTTCGCCGGCGATTCGACCGAACTCCCGCACGCTCGGTGCCAGGTGGGCCCGCGCATCGTTTTCTGATGCCATCCGCTGAATCGTTCGCGCGCCCATCAGCTCCAGCTGCAGGTTCACGATGCGCTTGTTCGCGCTCAACAGGTCGGTGTCGATCATCACCATCCGATCGGCGAGACTCTCGACCTCACGTTCGAGCACGTCAGCCGGGACCGACTTCAATACGAGCCCGATCTTCGCCGCCTCAGCGCCCGTGATCGTGTCGCCCGTGAGCATCAGCCGCTTCGACCACTGGGGCCCGCAGTTGTAGATCCACATGTTGTTCGGCAGTGCGCCCATTGCCCGCGCAGGCGGAAAGCCGATCGTCGCGTCATCGGCAGCGATGATCAGGTCGCACAGCAGCGCCACGTCGGTTCCGCCCGCAAGGCAGTACCCGTGCACCTGGGCGATAACAGGCTTGTGCATGTCGAAGATCGCCATCCGCAACCGCTGCGCCCGCTCCAGGTTCCAGGCGTCGTCGTCGAAGGTCCGGCCGCCCCGGTAAACGGCCGTATAAGAGTCGTCGCCGGCGCCTGCTCGCCTGCTCGCAAGCGGCGTCAGGTCATAACCCGCGCTGAACGCCCGACCAGCGCCGCGCAGGATCACGACGTGGACGTTGACGTCGTTGTCTGCCTCCCAGAGAGCCTGGTTCAGCTCCGTCTGCAGCTCCAGCGAAAGCGCGTTGAGCTTCTCCGGGCGGTTCAGCGTGATCCGCGCCCGCCCGTTCTCAACCTCGTACTTGATCGTGGTGTAGTCGTTGGCCATTGGATCCTCCTTGTGCGGCGCATTCTAGCCGCTTGAATGCCCCACAAGGCGCTTCGCTGGCCAGGGGAAGCGAAATTCCTCCGCTCGCCCGCTATGATCCTCCCGGTGCCATAGCCGCTGCGGCAACCGCGCCAACTCGCCCTTGGCCAATTGGAGCAATCGCCAATGGTTTCGAACTTCAGCCTCGGCCCGATCGGCCAAATCGCCCTCACGGTCTCCAGTCTCGACCGCGCCGAGCCGTTCTATCGCGACGTGCTCGGACTCACACACCTCTACACGTTTGGCAATCTCTCGTTCTTCGATTGTCACGGAACGCGCCTCTTTCTCACGGCCTCGACAGACGTTGCCCACGACCGCAATCGCTCCGTCATCTACTTCCAGGTCCCCGATATCACAGGCGCCTTCGAAAGCCTCAGGTCACGCGGCGTTCAATTCGAAGGTGCTCCCCACATGATTCACCGCCATGACGACGGCACGGAAGAATGGATGGCCTTCTTCCGCGACCCGGACGCCAACATCCTCGCCCTCATGGCCCGCGCCCGCTCCTGAGCCCTTTCCCATCTCGTACGATGGCGGAGTGGCTGACGATCCAGCGCCGCTCACCTTCACTGATCGAGCCATCGTCGATGGAATCCGAGCGGGCCGCCGCGATGTCGAACTTGCCGTCGAGCTGGGGATCACCACGGCCGACCTGAAGGCGCGCGTCGATCGCCTCGTCCGCACCGCCGCCGTCGACTCCCGCGCGGCCCTTGCCCGCTGGGATTTCTCCGCTACGCCGTCTCCCTTGTCAGTCCAAAACCCACCGACGGCCGCCGTTCCGTCCAGCACCGGCTCCGTGAACCGGACACCCGTCCTCCGCTACGCCGTCACCATCGCCCTCGTCCTGGTTGCCGCCTTCGCCGGCTATCGTTGGCTCGGAAACGAATCCAACCCGGCTCCTGCTCCAGCGGTCCCGCTCGCGACGGTTTCTCCCTCCCTGCTGCCCCCAGCACCCAAGGTCCGATACGAGGACCTCGAACCGCTCCCCCCAATCGAACTCCCCGCGGGCCTCGTCCTGTTCGTCCTCCGGGGCTGCGAAGGATGCCCCTTTCCCACCTCGTTGGACCGCGTATTCCGCGATCGGCTCGGCGTCGTCCAGGCCGATCGGGTCCTCGCACCCGGTCCTGGCGAAAGCATCCTCGGAGTCTGGGTGACTCCCGATGCCTCGCTTCTCGTCGCTTCTCTCTGTGTTTCCAGCTCGTGCAGCGGGCCCGGCGCCACCTCACGCATCATCCAGTCCGGAGATGGCGGAGCCACGTGGACTGTGGCCGGGCCTGTCCCGCACGCCGCCACGCCTGTCGGCATCACCGCCTCCAGCCAACCGATCGTTCGCGTCAATGCGCCCGCTGGCCAGTTCGCGCAGTACCTTGTCGTTGTCCAGGCGATTGGGCCAGCTAGCGCTGTTCCCACCTCCGGAAATGCGCTCCCCGATGTTGTGCTTCGGACCACACTCGATCCGTTCGTCGCCCGCGCCCTGGTCGCGGCAAAGGCGTCGACGACCGGCGCACTCGCCTATACCTGGTACCCGGAATCCCCGTTTCCGGACGCTCGCGGCATCGTCACCGTGCTCGGCCTCGCCACTGAGTCCGGCGAACCCGGACGTTCATTCGCCTACTTCGGCGCTCCCCTCATCGTTGGCGCGTGGCTCGGCGACAGCTCGCTCGTGGCTACCGTCCGGATGACCCCAGGCCTCGATATCGGCTTCGAACCCTCCGCTGCCTCCACATCGATGTACCTGCCCGTGCTCGTCGATGTTGCCGCGGGATCGGTCATGGCCATCGCGCCTTTGCCACTGGAAGACCAGTCCGCCGGCACGACCAACGAGGTCGTGGCCGCCGTTGAAGGCGACTTCCTCCTCGTCCCCGGCGCCGCCGGCACCTGCGTTCCCCTCCAGTCCTCGCCACGCGACAACGCCCTCGTTCGAGGCTGCATTGCCGCCGGTTCGGTCATTGACCTCCTCGAATCCCGCCTCGTCGCCAGTCTCGAATGGCTGCACGTACGCACCCCCGGCCGTCTCACTGGTTGGCTGCCGCCCGGCCTCGTCGAGCCCGGTCCGCTGCCTCGCTGACTTGTCGCCATGGCCGCCCGTTACACTGGCCGGACCAACGCCCTGGATATGTCGATGCCCCACGTCGACCCACTGCCGCGCGAGTCCCTCTCAGAATTCGAACCCAGGTTTCAGGCTGTCGAGCGCGCAATCGGCTTCGTCCCGAATTCTTACTTCACGCTCGGCCACCGGCCGGAGATCCTCCGCACCTTCGCGCCGTTCGCCGCCACCGTGCCGGGCCGTGGCGCCACCGCGCCCGTGCTCAAGCAGCTCATCGCCCTCGTGGCGTCCAATGCTGCTGGCTGCCGCTACTGCCAGGCCCATACCAGCAGCGGCGCCGCTGTCCGTGGAGGCGACCCGGCGAAGATCGAGGCCGCATTCGATTTCGAGACCAGCCCGCTCTTCACTTCCGCTGAACGGTCCGCACTCCGAATTGCTCGTGACGCTGCGCTCCAGCCCAATGCAACGACTCCGGCCCACTTCGCCCAACTTCGCGAGTACTTCACCGCGCCCGAGGTCGTCGAAATCGTCTCCGTGATCGGCCTGTTCGGCTTCCTTAACCGTTGGAACGACACCATCGCGACACAGCTTGAGGACGAACCCGTCGCCTTTGCCTCCCACCATCTCGCCACCAGCGGTTGGACGTCGGGCAAACACCAGTGACCCATTGCCCCCTATCCTCCGCCCGAATCACAATCGTCCTATGAATTCGGCCTACCACGCTGCCCTCGTCGTTACCCGTACCGCCCTCGAAGCGCTCGACGAGGTCCTCGTTGAGCTGCCCGACGCCGCCCTTGGCTGGGTCCCGTCCGAAGGCCTCAATTCGGTCTCCGTCCTTGTCCGCCATTCCCTCACCGCGACCGCGTTCCTCGCCGCCACCGGTGCAGGCCTCGCCCCGGACCGCGACGCCTACCTCAATCAGGATCGCACCTCGGCCTTCGCGACAAAGAAGTCCACCGTTGTTGCCCTCCGGAGCGACATCCAGCGGCTCCTCGATGACATTGGCCCCATCCTTGGTCGCGGCACGGAGGCCACCCTCGAACAGCCGGCGACCTGGCCCTGGCCTGATGGCCGTACGCCGAACTGTGGCGAAGTCCTGGTTCACTCCGTTGGCCACCTCAAGGAGCACGTCGGCCAGGTGCAACTGATGCGCGACCTCTGGAATGCCTCACGGCCCTCCACCGCGTGATCCCCGCATGACATCTCCGTCCCACTACATGCGCATTGCGCTCGATGCCGCCGAAGGCGTTCGCGGCTCCACGAGCCCAAATCCCTGGGTCGGCGCAGTCGTCGTTCGAGATGGGGTTGTTGTTGCCACCGGAGCCACCGAAACGCCCGGTGGTCGCCATGCCGAGGCCGTCGCGCTCGACCAGGCAGGCGATGCCGCTCAGGGCGCCGATATGTTCGTCACGCTCGAACCCTGCACGCCTTTCCCCGGCAAACGCACACCATCCTGTGCCGTCCGCCTCGTCGCGGCCGGTGTTGCCCGTGTACACGTCGCTCTCGCCGATCCTGACCCCAATGTCAGCGGCCGGGGCATCCAGCACTTGCGAGGTGCAGGAATCGAAGTCATCGTCAGCGATGGCGCAGGCCACGCTCGAACATCGCTTCGTCCCTACCTCAAGCATCGTGAAACGGCCCGGCCCTATGTCATCGCACGTTGGGCCTCCAGCCTCGACGGCCGTACCGCCACCGCGACCGGCGAATCCAGGTGGATCACCGGCCCGGCCGCCCGCGACCGCTCACACCAGGAACGCGCCCGCGTCGACGCGATTCTCACCGGCAGCGGCACCGTCCTCGCCGATGATCCGGCCCTCACGGCGCGCCCCGGCGGCATCCTCAGCGCTCACCAGCCGGTACGCGTCATCGCCGATGCGCGAGGCCGCGTTTCCCCAACAGCCGCGCTCTTCTCTGCGCCCGGCCACACCATTGTTGCCACCACGGATGCCAGCGATCCCGCCTGGCGCCTGGCGATCTCCAGCGCCGGCGCCCAGGTCATCCTTTGCGAATCCGGGCACACCGGCCTCAACCTGGACCAACTGCTCGGCATTCTCGCCGCCCGCGGGATCATGTCCATCTGGGCCGAGGCCGGCGCAACGCTCCTTGGCGCCTTGTTCGACGCCGCGCTGGTTGATGAAGTCTGGGCGTTTCTTGCGCCGGTTGTCATCGGCGGCACGGCGGCCCGTCCTTCCGTCGCCGGGAATGGCGCCGCTCTTCTCTCCGATGCCTGGCGTCTTCGCGAAGCAACGACAGAGTTGCTCGGCGACGACATCCTTGTACGTGGACACTGCGGCCCCTGGGAGCCCTGAAATTCGAAAACCCCGCGCACAGGCGCGAGGCTTTCGAAATGGCATTGGCCCGATCGAGACTGCTTCTAGCCGAAGGTCGTCTCCATCGTCGCGGTTCCGTCGAAGTAGTCCTGGAACGTCTGGTTGAACCGGTAGAAGAGGTCTCGGCGATGGTAGTCCTTGCCCTTCGCCAGCTCTTCCGCGCTTCGCAGGTCAAGCGAGTTCAGCGTAAAGTCATGCGTGGCCTTGCCATTCGCTCGGATGTCTTCGAGCATCGCCTGCCAGGCTTCCGGAGACTGCACCAGGACGAAGTCCACCTCTTCCATCCGTGCGGCGTCAGTCTCGGCGATATTCGTCACCTCGAACGCTTCGAAGTCGACCTCGAAGTACCGATCGCCGATCTGGATACCGACTTCGGCGTCGCAGTTGCCAAATTGCTTGAAGCTGTCTGACTTGTTCAGGCGGTCCGCAGCCTCCTGGAACCATTCAACGGACGGAAATGTGGGCATCGCCTCTCCTCCAGCACCGCCTTCGCGGATCGTCTCTCTCATGGGAATCGTGCCCGAAGTCTACCGTGCAGTAAGTCCCCGGCAAACACACCCATGTTCACCGGCTGAACGTCGCCACGATCGTGAGCTCATTGGCCGGTCCCACAACAGTGAGCGTCGCTGAGTCGCCCGGCTCCGGGTTTCCCGTCACCAGAAGCTGCAGGTCCACGAATCCAAACGCTGGGATCGCTCCGCTCGTTGGCTGCACCGCAAGCCATCCGCTCGCCGCCGCGACGAACGGCGCCCCACCGCACGTATCGGAGTTGAACACCCGCACAACCTGTCCGCCCGGCGGGACCGTCGCCTGCGGAGGATTGCCGAGGAACACCTGCAGCCGGGGTGCGCAGACTGTTGGCGTTGCGGTCGCCGTCGGGGTCGGTGTCGCCGGTACCTGGGTGGGTGTTGGTGTTCGCGTCGGCGCTGGTGCCGTTGGTGTCGGCGTCCGGCTTGCGCTGGCTGTCGTTGCCGGTGTGCGCGTCGCAGTCGCCGAAGCGGTCCCCACGGTGGCTGTGCCGCCGCCGCCGGGCGTGACCGTGTCCCGCGGCGTTGCGCTACCCGTCCTCGTTGCCGACGCAGTTGGCGTCGCTGTCCCGCCTCCCGCACCAGCTGTCACCGTCACTGTGATCACCACCACGCGGGGCGTCGCCGTCGGCGTGCCATCCGGAAGGCCCGCCTGTACCGCGCCGTCGTTGCTCCGCGTTAGCGCCAGCGGGCTCATCGGCGCCAGGAGCATCAGGGCCAATAGCGAGGCCAGCCCCCCCAGTGCAAGACAAAGGAACGCCACCGCCCTCGCCGGCGCCGCCCTCCGCCGCGTCTCGTTCGGGACAGTCTCTGTTGTGGCTGCCGGTGCCGGGGGGCGCGCTGCTGCCGCCACCCGCTGGATGGCCGCCAGGCTCTCCGCGCCCGGGTTTCGTGCACGCACCGCGCCGTAGGCTCCCAGGCGAGCAACCCCGTCCGCGCCGAGGTCCGACGCGGCGCTGTCCATCACCCGTGCCCGGATCAGAGTGGCACTCCCGCTCGAAACACCCAGCACAATCGCCAGGCCGGATTCGTCCAGGCCCTGACGCTGCACGAGGTCCAGCACCGCGGCCCGCCGGCGGCTCAGCTCGGCAAAGGCGGGGGCATCAGCGCCGGGCTCTCTGCCCGAAAACCACCCGTCATCCTCCAGCGCCGCCCACGCTGCCCGGAACGCGCGTGGCGCGATCTCGGTTGGCGTCCGCGCGCGCTCTATTTGTTGCGCGAAATCGAGAAGCGTAGGTCCGCTCAGCGCTTCGGCAACGCTCAGGTCGCCGGTGACTGCAGCCAGGAAGTCGAATACACGCGCGGTCTGCCGCCGCACGATCTCCGCCAGGGACTCAGCCGACCCTGACTGCGCCGCAGCAAGCAACCTCGCCTCGCCAGAGTCGTCCATCACATCTCCGCGCGGCCCCCGCCGTACCCCGATGCTACCTTGCCCTGGGGCGCTCCCCTGCGCCCCGCAGGAACAACAGTACCGCGAGTGCGCCGAACACAAACCCGCCGATGTGGGCGAAGAACGCCACACCGCTGTCTGGCGTCCCGACATCCGGCGAGAGCGTCGCGAATCCCGACAAGAGGTTCTGCACGAACCAGACGCCGATCATCAGCACGGCGGGAACGGGAATCGGCACCAGCACCACCGCGATCGGGATCAGCGTCGTCACCCTCGCCTTCGGGTAGTACACGAGGTACGCACCGAGGATCCCCGCCACGGCACCACTTGCACCAACGTTCGGGATCGCCGTACCCATGTCAATCAAACCCTGCGTGAATGCAGCGGCCAGGCCCGCGAGCAGGAAGAACGCGGCATATCCCAGGTGGCCCAGCCGGTCTTCCACGTTGTCGCCGAACACCCACAGAAACAGCATGTTGCCGATGATGTGCAGCCATCCACCGTGCAGGAAGATCGAAGTGATGATCGTCGACAGCACCTCGACGCGATCCTGCCCGGGTGTCTCAGATTCCCCGCGTGCGGTGTCGAACCACTCCACTGGCTGAAACGACCAGCGGCAGTAGAAGCGGTCGATCTCGGTCGGCGCGGCCGGGAATCCGTAGCAGATCCCTGCTTGCTGGTCCTGGAACTCCTGCGCCGCCTCCACGCGGTTCAGCGGCGGCTCGGTGCTCAGGCTCAGCGTGTACAGGAAGACGGCGATGTTGATCGCGATGAACGCGTAGTTCACCCAGGGCGTCGTCCGCCTCTTGGTGCTGTCCCCGATCGGGATCACTTGGCCGGCGGCCCTGCGAGATGTTGTGTCTCGTTGAAGAGCACCAGCCCGAATCGTCCCCCCGTGGCCGTCACGCCAGAGAGGCTGCAGTTCGCGACCTCCATCCGCAGCGTGTGTGTCGGCGCCATCGCGAGGACCTCGGCCAGCATGCATGCGATCGCTGTGCCGTGGCTCACCACCAGGACGTGCTGCCCGGCGTGCGCGGCTGCGATTCGCTCCAGTGCGGCTGCCGTCCGCGTCCGCACCATGCCCATCGTCTCACCGCCGGGCGGATGCCACGCCGGGTCTTCCTTTCTCATCAGCTCGTGCTGTTCCGGATACTTCGACCGGACGTCCCGGTCGAGCTGCAATTCCCACTCGCCGTAATGCAATTCGCGCAGATCGGGGTCGACATGCGGCGTGATCGCTCGCCCCGCAACCGCTATCCCGGCGGTCTCGATCGCCCGCGAATAGTCGCTCGTGTAGACCGCCTGCAGCGCGATCGGCCGCAGCCGCTCTCCAAGCCGCGCCGCCTGTTCCCGGCCGAGATCCGTAAGGCTCGTTTCCGCGTGTCCGCAGAAGCGCCCCTCCCGGTTCGTTTGCGTTTGGCCGTGGCGTGCGAGCCAGATATGTGCCGGTTGCGAACTCGTCACCGCACGATGCTCGCCGCCAATGGCCAGCGTCCGCAAGCCGTCGACGAATCCTGCGACATAATCCCTCACTTTTCGCACGTACACCCGCCTGTTACGGTAGCAGTCCGGCCGCTGGCGAGCCCCCCGCCCAGCCTTTGCGGCCCCGAGGTTGCCGTGCATCGCGCGCTTCCCCTCCTGCTTCTCACGGCCGGTCTCGTTGCCCTCGGCGGCGCCATGCGGTTCGTTGCGCCCACCAACCACGCTTCCGCGCTCAGTAATTGCGACGTCAGCCACGCCGCGCTCGATGCCGATGAGCAGGAACTCCTCACCCTCATAAACGAATATCGCGTCTCCCAGGGCCGAAACCCTCTGGTGGCTTCCCCGTCCCTCAATCGCGCCGCCGCCTGGATGTCTGAAGACGTCGCCCGGACCGGTTGGGCCGCGCAGCTCCTCAGTCCCCATAACGATTCGCTCGGGCGCAATCCGTTCGACCGCATGCCCGATTGCGGCTATCCCAACACCGGCCGGTCAGAAAACCTCGCCCTGTTTGGCAACTATGCTGCTGGCGTCCTCGCAGGCTGGAAGGGTTCACCAGGCCACAACGCCAACCTGCTCGATGCCGGCGCCGTCGCCATCGGCATCGGCTACTTCGGCAACATCTGGACCCTCGATTTCGGCTCCATCGATGATTCCGGTGCCCCCCAACCCACAACCACCGCTGCCCCGTCGCCCAGTCCGACCGCCACAGCAACTGCCACACCAAGCCCAACGCCGACTGCCACACCCGTGCTGACCCCCGTTCCAGGTCGTGTCTTCATCCCACTGGTCGTCATCGAATAACCGTCACCGCGACCCTGTCTCCCGCACGTCCTAGCATGCCCCAATGACCGTCGCATCCGGGGATCAGCCGTCAGCGCCACTGTCGCGCTCAGGCGGCCTCCTCCTCGCCGCGGCGATTGTCGGGTTCGGCTTCATCGGCTCCCGCCTCCTCGGAGTCCTCCGCACCGTCGCGATCGCACACGAGTTCGGCTCCAGCCCCGAACTCGGCGCCTACAACGTCGCATTTCGAGTCCCC
The DNA here is from genome assembly GCA_050248655.1 of Dehalococcoidia bacterium. Classification (GTDB taxonomy): domain Bacteria; phylum Chloroflexota; class Dehalococcoidia; order Tepidiformales; family Tepidiformaceae; genus JAGQHB01. The sequence goes on along the minus strand of JBFWRY010000001.1, from coordinate 1,274,416 downwards.
GACCTCATCTTCCAGGTGCTTGCTGGCGCAACCCTCGGTAGCGCCTTCATTCCCGTCTTCGCTCGCCTCTACCGCCGCGACGGTGACGCTGCAGCCTGGCGCCTTGCCAGCACGATGATCAACATCGTCACCGCTGGCACCGCAGTCCTCTGCGTCCTTGGATTCATCCTCGCCCCGTTCCTCGTCCCCCTGCTCGCACCTGGACTCGGCGACGACGTCGGCCGCAGCCAGGAACTCACGGACGAAGCCGTCCGCCTCACCCGCATCATGCTCCTCTCGCCCCTCCTCTTCAGCATCAGCGGCATGCTCACTGGCATTCTCAACGCCCGCCAACGGTTCTTGCTTCCGGCTCTCGCGCCGATGCTCTACAACCTCGCCATCATCGCCGGGGCTCTCGTCCTCGCCCGCCCCTGGGGGATCACCGGCCTGGCCCTTGGCGTCGTCGTAGGTGCCGGCCTTCATCTCGCAATCCAGCTTCCCGGCCTCTTCCGCGAGCGCATGCGCTACACGCCGTCCTTCGATTGGGCCGATCGCGCCGTACTTGAAGTCGCGAGGCTCATGGGCCCGCGCGTCATCGGCCTCGCCGCTGCGCAGCTCAACTTCTTCGTCGCCACGTACTTCGCGTCGCGCATCGGCACCGCAGAGATCTCCGACCTCAACTACGCATGGCTGCTGGCACAACTCCCGCTTGCCATCTTCGGCATGGCGATCTCGACCGCGGTCTTCCCGCGCCTGGCCGATCAGGCCGCCGGAGACGAACTGCGCGATCTCACCGTCACGTTGGCTCGAGCCTTCCGCATCATCATGTTTCTCACGATCCCCGCCGCCATCGGCGTCGCCCTTCTTCGCGTCCCGTTGACGACGGTCCTGCTGGAACGCGGAGAATTTTCCCGCGTCGACACGTTGGTCACGGCCGCCGCCCTCGGCTGGTATGCCCTCGGCATCGTTCCCCAGGCCGGCATCGAGATTCACTCTCGCGGCTTCTACGCCATCGGCGACACCCGCACGCCGGTCGCTCTGGCGGTCGGTGCCGTCGGCCTCAATCTCGGGCTCAGCGCATGGCTCTATGCCGACTACGGCATTTCCGGGCTGGCGTTTTCCCTGTCAGTGGCCTCATGGTTCGAATGGCTCATGCTCTACTTCGCCTACACAGTCCGTACCCACGCGCCAGCCGCTGCCGACATCCGGGCCGCCGCCGTCTTCAGCGTCTGCGGCGCACTCATGGGCCTCGTCCTCGCGGTCGCCTTCTCGCCAATGGACGGCGACGGCATGGCAGCCAGCGCCGTTGTTGCATTTGCTGGATGCGCCGCCGGCGCCCTCGTTTACGCTGCCTTCGCCAGCATCGCTGGCGTCCCCGAACTCACAGAGTCACTCGTGCGCCTCCGTTCCATCATTGAACGTCGTCGCCCGCGCGTTTCAGCCCGTGAATCTGCACCGTAATCGGCGGACGCGCGTTGTCCGCGTCGACCCTCAGGCTCCGTCCGGCGGCGCCATCGCCGAAGCTGCATCCATCATCCGCGCCGGTGGTCTCGTCGCCTTCCCGACTGAGACCGTGTACGGCCTCGGCGCGAATGCCCTCGACGAAGAAGCCGTCCACTCCATCTTCACGGCCAAGGAGCGCGCCGCCAGCGACCCCCTCATCGTCCACATTGCCAAGACGGAAGACCTTGCGACGGTCGCCGCCAGCGTCTCGCCAATCGCCCGCCTTCTCTTCGACCGCTTTGCTCCCGGTCCACTTACCGTCGTCCTGCCGCGATCCCAGGCCGTGGCGCCATCCGTCTCGGCCGGGCTCGCCACCGTGGCCGTGCGGTTCCCTTCCCACGCTGTCGCCCGTGCCCTCATCGAAACAGCCGGCGTGCCGATCGCGGCCCCGAGCGCAAACCGCTTCACACGGACGTCTGCCACCACGGCGGAACACGTTCTGGAAGACCTCGACGGGCGCATCGACCTCGTCCTCGATGGCGGCCCTGCCAACGCGGGTATTGAATCAACCGTCGTCAGCATCGAGAGCGACACGGTCTTCGTGCTCCGGGCAGGCGCGCTCACGCTCGAAGCAATCGTGGCAGCGCTTCCCTCGGCCGTGCGCGTCGAATCAGAGGTCCCCGGTGGCACGCACGGGTCTCCAGGTCTGCTGGACCGCCACTACGCGCCGCGAAAGCCGCTCACTCTGGTGCGTAGCCCTGCGCCCGAAGGTGTCGCCCACCTCGCCGATGAGGTTCGCCGTGCCCTCGCCGCTGGCGAAGTCCCGGGCATCCTGCTTCTCGCGGAAGACGAAAGCCCACTGTCCGGCCTCGGTCCGCTCGTCCGGGCGCGGCTCGGCCGTGCGCAAGAACTCAACGGTGTCGCGAACCGCCTCTACGCCGCCATGCGTGAACTCGATCGCTCGCACGCAACCGCGCTTTTCGCCCGTTCCGTCCCGCCCGCGGGCCTTGGCGCAGCCATCAATGACCGCCTGAAGCGGGCAGCGGCCCGGATCATCGATCCGGTATGATCCCCTGGCCCAGGCGCCGGTCCACCTCGGCCAACTCCTTCACCAGCTGTTGGCGATACAGCCGGAGAAAGTGTTCTCCGTCGCCTGGACCTTCTCCGGCCATCGTCGGTTTCGCCGCCACGGCAGTTGCCATCATCTACTCCACGCGGGTGTATCCGCGTGCGGTCACTTTGTGGTCACCGGGGAGAGATTCAGAGGAGGATTCGTTACCGTTTGGTAGCGGAATGGGCGCGCCAGCGAGCGCCGCCGCTCAGTCCTGGAGGCGCGGCTCGATCAGCTCAAGCAACTCGCCGACCGTCTTCATATGCTCGATGGGGTGCCGCAGGTGCAGCTCGGGATGGAGTTCGTACTGATTGCGCCTGCCAACGCGCGTGCGCGAGATGTACCCGCCGTCCGCCAGGTCTGCCACAATCCGCTGCGTCGCTCGCTCCGTGATTCCAACCTCGATGGCCACGTCCCGTAGCCGCGCCAACGGGTCACGCGCGAGGCAAAGCAGCACATGTGCGTGGTTCGTCAAGAACGTCCAGTGCGACCCTTCGCGGACCGCTTCCGGCTCCATCATCCTCATACTCGGCAAACCTACGACATCAAGAGCGTGAATAACAGCCCCTCGCTACTCTTCACCCTGCCACCTCCAGGAAACCGTCCTCAATGGCGAGAAAACAACGAGCGGAAGCTGTTCAAGCGCCATCGCCGCGTACTGCGGGTAGCGCCCCCTCAACGCCGCCAGGCCCTCCGGAAGCTCGTTCCCTTCCGCCAGCACCGTCGCCATTCCGTCTGCCCGCACCCACGCCAATCGCGTCCAGTCTTCGTCGTACCGGTCCCAGAGCATGGAGCAGCGCGCGTCGCGTTCGAGGTTCGCTATTCGGGCGAGCTTGCCGCCCCGCTTCGGCTTCTCGTCGATCGCCACCACAATTCGCTCGCCAACTCGTCCGAAACACACCGGGACCAGGTGCGGCTGCCCGTCCGGTGCAATCGTCCCGAAGTGCGCCACCCGCAAGCCGTCTGTGAACTCCGCCTCCCATTGCCGCATTTGTCACCCCCGTAAACGGTACGGTGTCAGTTTGCCGGACGATGCGTGAGGCGTCATGGCTGAAGGGGTACAGTGGTCGGATGAAGCGTGTTGTCGTCGCGGCCGACCTCGGAGGGACACACCTCCGCGCCGCATTGGTGGATGAAGAGGGCAACGTCTTCGCGCGCCGTGAGCGCCCCACGCCGTCAAAAGGCGCTGAAGTCGTCGAATTGATCGGCACGCTCCTCGGCCAGGTCGCCAGCGCGTCGGTTACGCCCCCCGTTGGAGCCTGCATCACCGCTCCCGGCCTTGTTGATGCGGATGCCGGCACCGTCCTCCTCGCCCCCAATATCGAAGGTTTCCGGAACATCCACCTCGCTCGGCCCGTCGCCGAAGCGCTGCGCATCCCCGTCTACATCGAAAACGACGCCAGCGCGGCGGCCCTCGGTGAGTTCCGTTTCGGCGCCGGTCGCGGCGCGCGCCACGTCCTCCATGCAACCCTCGGCACTGGCATCGGTGGCGGACTCGTCATCAACGGCCGTCTCTACCGTGGCGCGCGCGGCCTCGCAGGCGAGATCGGCCATATGGTCGTTGACCCTGCCGGCCCTCGCTGCAATTGCGGCTCCCGCGGCTGCCTCGAAGCGCTTGTCAGCGGAGTTGCCTTCGCCAGCCGCGCAAAGCGCATGATCAACAACGGCACATCCGTCGTCCTTCGTGAAATCGTCGGCTACACCGAGCCGACTTCCCGCCACCTCCACCAGGCCGCACTCGCGGGCGATCGCCTGAGCGAAGCTGAAATCCGGAATGGCGGCCACCTTCTCGGCCTTGCCCTCGGCAGCCTCGTCAACGTCCTCAATCCCGACGTCGTCACGCTCAGCGGCGGCCTCCTTGAGATAGGCGACATGCTTCTCGGCCCGGCGCGAGAAGCGATGTATAGCCTTGCCTATGGCCCTGCTGCTGCTACCGAACTCAAGCTCACAACCCTCTCCGACGACGCCGGCATCCTCGGCGCCGCCGCAGTTGCGATGGAACGCCTCGGTGAGGGTTCCCGACGCGAGTAGCCGGCCCTAGACCGACCCTGGCGGCAGCTCCGGTGGCGCGTCCAGCCTGATCCGCCGGAACGCCTCCGCGAACTCAAACGGCTGACCCTCTGCCGCCCAGCGCGCCATCTGCCCCGCGAATTCAACGATCTCCGGCCCCAACTGGCTCGGATGTGCCTTCAGCGCCTCGACCTTGAGATCCAGTGTTCCCGAGATATCAATCCACGTGTTGGCGCGCTCCGATGCTCCCATCCAGATTTCTGCCACCTTGTGCGGCTCCAGGCCCTCCGTCAGAAGGTCCGGGAACGTCAGCCGGTCGCGGGCGCTCGGAAACACCGCGTCGACCGTGGCGTCGCCCGTCGTCCGGTGGTCCGGGTGGTTCGGATACGTCTCGCTGATGAATCGCGTCTCAGGGTCAAACGTGAGTACCACTTCAGGCTTGTACTGCCGGATGACCCGCGTCAGGTCTCTCCGAAGTTCCAGCGTGTGCCGCAGGTATGCGTCTGGATACCCGAGGAACTCGAAGTTCCGCACACCCAGCACCGCTCCCGCCGCTCGCTGTTCTGCTTCCCGGATCGCGGTCAGCTTCGTGGGCGTCATCGCCGGGTCCTCGCTGCCTTTGTCGCCCTTTGTCACGACAACGTAGGTAATCTCGCTCCCCGCCCTGGCCCACTTCGCCACGGTCCCCGCCACCATGAACTCTGCGTCGTCCGGGTGCGCCACGATCACCATCGCCCCTACCGGCACGAATCCGTTTGAATCGCTCATCTCGGTCAACCTCGTACCACTGAGCCTACCAGAACAGTTGCAGGAGCAACTACGCATTATCGTTTTCGTCGCCCGGCTCCTCCGGTTCCGCGCCCAGTACCAGCCGCGATAACGCATACCCGGCTGCCACTCCCCCCAACCCCAGTGCGCCGACCGTCAGCAACGTAGTGTCCCTCAGCAGCAATCCGGAGCCGACCCCCGCCACGCCCAGCCCCGTCAGCCCCCACGGCAACACGCGCCGGTTCGGAAACGCGGGGAACATCAACCGTCCCGCCACGCCTAACCTCCCGTGGTGGCGCCGCCACCTTCGTCAAACGTTTCAATCGCCTGCCACGCCTGGTCGTCCAGCGGCGCTAGTTCACCACGCCGGTGGGCGTCATAAAGCCGGAACAGTGCGTCCTTGTGCGGACGAACCCGGCCAATCGGGCACGCCTCCCAGTCCTTCTCGCTCTCGTCGCAATAGCCCAGCCGGTGCTCGCCGCACTTCGGCTGCAGATACTTGCCCAGCGTGGGCTCCGCCTTCATCACTTCGCTCCGCAACAGCGCCGCCACCTTGCGGAATTCCCACTGCGCTCGCGTGCAGAGACGCAGGTCGCAGATGTGCAGCAGCGACTGGAAGTTCACCGTGATCTTGAAGTTTGTATTCGTCGCGTTCGGCAACAAGAACCGTGCGTCCTCCGCCGGCACGCCCGCAGCCACCATCGCCTCGTAGAGTTCGCTCACCTTGTCGAACAGCTCGGTCATCTGGCCATCCATCCCCGCACGCCGCACCGTGTCCGGGATGGTGTAGGGGAACTCGCCGCCTTTGTACGTCACGTAGCGCTGGCTCTGCTGCTCGAACGAAATCCCCACGCGATGCCGCACGAACTGGTGGCTGAACGCCCTCGATACGCCAGAAATCGCAAACTCGAACCAGACCTGCTCCAGCGGACTTGCGTGCCCCGTCTTCAGCCGCTCCACGATGAAGTCCCGCATCTGGTCTTCGCCGATCCGCTCGTCCTCGATCCGCTGGTGCACCTGCTGTGGCGTCAGCTGGCTGTAGCACGTCCGGTACGCCTCATAGAGGGACCGCAGCGGGTTCTCAGACCGGGAAAGGAGGGTTACCTGGATGGCCATCGTGCGTTTCTCCGCCGCCCATTCTTGCACAACCGGGGCCTAGCTCCTTGCCGCCATCGGCGGCCCGGACCATCTGGTCCATCGCAGGAAAAACGCGCTCCCCCCGTGCGGTCAGCGCGTAAGTGACTGGCGGCGGGTATCCATCCGCAACGCGCCGCTCTACTAGGCCTGCCCGCTCGAGATCCTTCAGCGCAGGGGCCAGTGCGCCCGAAGTCAGCCCCGGCACTCGAGCCTTGACTTCGTTGAACCGGCTGCAGCCTCGGCCCACCGCCGTCATCACCATCATCGGCCACTTCTTCAGCGCGATCCCGAGTATCTCCTCACTCTGGACGGCTGCAATCGCGCCGAGCGCCGCGTCGCCGAGCAACGTCCCCTGCGGCGTCAGCCCATAGATGTCCGCGTCGTGCCTGATGACACCGGCTGCTTCCAGTTCACGCAGCGTTTCCGTCAGCGTGTCCCTGCTCGCCTGGCGCAGCTGCCCCGCCAGGCCGCCGAACCGCTGCGGTCCGTCCCGGTGGAGCACCCCCACCACCGGGACCGACCAGCGCCGGTGAAGCAAGCGGATCGCGCCCAGGAATTCGGGATTGACGTTTTTTCGCACCTGGTCTACTTTCCCTACCATCCGGCAATCTACATCCATCAGGAGGATCCCGCCATGCCCGCCTTCAAGCCAGAACTCACCCTCGCTATCGATGTGTTGGATTTCAAGCGTTCTGCTGAGTGGTACACCAGCGTCCTTGGATTCCAGCCCTTGTACGCCGTCGAAGAGATCGGCTGGGGGGAATTCACCAGCCCCCTCGCCGGCGCCAACATTGGACTCTCACAATCCCAGACGGGCGAACCCTTGAGCCGGTCTGGCGGCGCAACCATCACGTTCGGCGTCCTCGATATCGATGCCATTCGGGCCGAACTCGAAGGCAAGGGCGTTGCCTTCGATGGCCCAACGCAGGACCTCCCCGGCCTCGTCCGCCTCGCCACCTTCCGCGATCCCGACGGTAACGCGTTTATGCTGGCCCAGAGCCTCGCTGAAGGATAGTCCGCGAAACCGGGCCCAACCGGCCGTCCATCGAGCTGTCAGTGGCCACTCTGCCACTCATCGGCACCCGCAGGGGCCTCTTCCTCGCCCGCAATCGAATCCGCACGAGTTCCGGTTCGCTGCGCCAGCACCATCTCGTGTTCGTCGATGGTGCCCCCGTGAACCCGGGGTGCGCGATCTCGCCCAATGCCGAGATCCTTGTCGTCCCGGCACGCTTGGGAGGCTAGCGGTTCGCAGGCGTCGCCGTCGGCGACGCGCCCGCGGGGGTTCCCGCAGTTGCGGTCCCGGCAGACCCGATCTGGGCGTCCCTCAAAGCGCAGTCGCCGTGTGCTGCCGCGGCCAGGAATTCCGAATGCGCCCACCCTTCTACCGGCGCCGTCAGCCGGTACCATCCAAAGCCCCGTTGGGCGCTGTTCGCACCCGCCGTGTCCAGGACGAACTCTTCGGCCCTTGCGACCGTTTCGTCAGCGAGCGTCGTCACCACCGGCCCCGCGAGCGATGCCTGCGAGCGCACGTTCAACCCGTCCCCATCTGCGCAGATCCGGACGTCGCCCGGTAGAAACAGCAACGAGAACGCGTTCTGGGTTCGAAACCAAAGCTTCCACTCACCGTCAGAGTTCCGGCCGTACACGGCAGCCGATCCACCACCGCCGCTTGAAACGCCGAATACCGCGATCCCGCCCCGCACCGTCACATCCGTCGACTGCAGCTCAACGCAGGGTTTGCCGGCATTCTCGGGCCGTTCGCAGGCCTGACCTGTAATCCCGCCCAGGTCGGCCAGCGCCACAGGGAGCGGATTGGTCGGAGATGCTGCTTGGGTTGCAGTCGGCGTCGGCGTCACCGCGGTCGTTGGTGCCGGCGTCGCCTCGCTGGTCGAAGCACTGCTCGCCGTTGCGGTCGCGGATGTCGACGCTCCTTCAGGCTGGTCACCGCTATTTCCGCCACACGCGATCGCCAGCAATGCCACAAGCGCAGCGCCGGCGGCAGCCTGCAGACGGGCTCGCCTCATCAGACCTCTGGTTCGGGTGGCTTTGTCGGATCGCTGGCCTCGACGAAAACCACGGCCCCAATCAGCCAGTGCATCGCGGCGATCAGCGTCGCGTACGACGTAATCGTCAGCGCGGTCAACATCCCGCCGCTGTCCGGGTGTTCTTCCTTCAGCCAGAAATGCAGCAGCAACGAGAACGCCGTGATGCCCAGCAGGAACGAAGGCACCGCGACCGCGTTGACCTTCCCGCGCTGCCCAAGGTGTCCGAGTGCAATCCCGCCCAGCACCGCTGGCACCAGCAGCGCCGGTGGCACCCAGTCCCGGTGCGATTCCCAGGCCTCCCTCGTCTCCATCACCGCCGCCGTCAGCAAGAGTCCAAACGCGATACCCCACAGGTAACCCTGGTTGTTCGCCGCCCAACTCTTCCAATCCCATGCCGGGCCTGCCGGAATTCGTGAACGCTCGTGGAGATACGCCCCCGACTTCTGCTCTTCGATCGGTACTGCAGCCTTGAGATTTGCCATCCGTTCCTCGCCCCACGCGGGTTCCGCGCGCTCGATTCTCAGTCTGAGCGCCTCTCCCCGCAACCGCCACGGACGGCTAGGCTGTCGCCTGTGGATCTTCGAATCTCACCCGATGGTCGGGCCGCCACGCTTCGTGAAGCCGCAGAAGGCTCAATGGACCTCCTTATGGACGCGCTGGCACCCCTGGCTGGCGGCTATCGCTTCTGTGCCGCCGTCCTCGATTTCTCAGGTCCAGGCGAAGGCGACCCTCCGGGTGACGACGGCCAACGATGGCTGGAGCGCTTCCCGGTCCCACTCATTGCGGTGGTCTCGGGTCCCGTCTCGCCCGCCGCGATGGCCCGCGCGCTCGGGTGCGATATCCGGGTTGCCGGAGCCACGCTCGCCACGCGTATCCCCCCGGCCGCGACGCGTCGGCTCCTCAGTCTCGCCCGTGAATCGGGTATCGTGCGCCTGCTCGAATCCGGTGGAAAGGTCGACGCCTCTCTTGCAGCAGAGATCGGCCTCGCTTCCGCTGTCGTAGAAGATGCAGGAGCGGAGGCCGATCGGCTCGCCCGTGTCATCGCCTCCCGGGGGCCAATCGCCGAACGTTTCGCCAAGGAAGCCGTCTGGCGAGGGCTCGAAATGCCGCTTTCACAGGCACTTCGCTTCGAAACCGATTTGACCATCCTCCTCCAGTCCACCAAAGATCGCGCAGAAGGGGTGGCGGCGTTCGTCGAAAAACGTGCGCCGGCATTCAAAGGGGAATAACGAATGATTGTCCTGCTCGAAGAGCCCGAAACTTGGTCGCTCATGATGGTTGCGACCGCTGTTGCCATCGACAACGCGGACCTCTCTCCCGAGGGCGTCGAGGCCATTCGCCGCTGGCGTAGCGATAACCCGGAAACATCCACGGGTATGGCCGAACTCACCGAAGCCGTGAACAAGGTGCTCAACGCCCGCCTCGATGCCAAGTTCCTGCGTCGCATCAAGACCCGCGGCTCCCGCGCAGAATCGGTCAGGAAATAGCCATGAACGTTGAATTCACTGACGACGAACTCGTCGAGGCCCTTACCGTCATCATCAACCGCATAGCCGACGAAGCCGGCCTCCCAGACCGCGACCGCGCCATGCTGAAGCGCTGGCGGTCCAGCAAAATGAAGCTCGGCAGCGACGACATGGACGACTTCGTCCGCAAGGCCAACGAAGACCTCGCCCGAAGCTTCGCCATGCGTGCCAAGAGTGAGATCCGCAGGCCCGACTGGGTGTAGCAAGGGGAGCCATTCCCGTGGCCGATCCGGTCCTTTTCAGCGTCGATGGCCGCGGCCTCGCGACCATCACGCTCAACCGTCCCGCTCGCCTCAACGCGATCGACCTGGAGATGCGCGATCTTCTCTGGGCCTATCTCGAGGCGTGCCGTGACATCCCCGATGTCCGCGTCATCCTCTTCCGGGGCGAAGGCCGTGCTTTTAGCGCCGGGGCCGACATCTCAGAGTTCGGCACCGCCCCGTCGCTGATCGAAGCCCGTCGCGCCCGCCACGAGCGGGATGTTTGGGATCTGCTGCTTTCGCACCGCTGCTACACAATCGCCCGCATGCACGGCTTCTGTTTCGGCGCTGGTCTCGAACTCCCGCTCTGCTGCGACGAACGGTTCGCGGCGGCAGACGCGACCTTCGCCCTCCCCGAAGTCACGCTCGGCTACATTCCCTCGGCTGGCGGTACCCAGACACTCCCGCGCACCATCCCGCCCGGGGTTGCCGCCCACATGATCCTCACAGGCGAACCCATTGATGCCACCTACGCCGCCGCCCTGGGTCTTGTCGATTCCGTCTGGCCGTCGCCGTCGCTTGATAGCGCAATCGATACTCGCATTGCGGACCTCCTTTCGCTTCCCGCTCTCACGCGACGGCGGCCTTCGCTCTGACAGGCCCCGGAGTGCCAATGTCGCAATCAGTTCTCGCCCGTTACCGAACAGCCGATGGATGACGCCGAAGTGCTCCCCTCGGCGCGGCCCCCGATTCTGCTTGGCTGCTCCGTGGCGCTCACGCTGCTGCTGGGCGCCATCGTGTTCGCCAGTGCCTGCGTCGTCTTCCTCGAATCCGGCGCCGACAGCGGCAAGGTCGTCCTCGAAGCGGAGGGCGCCTATCCCCCGGGCTCGATTACGCGCGTCGTATCCAGCGGGTTCTACATCGTGAACCTGCGAGGCGAAGGCCTGTTCGCGCTGTCCGATATCGACGCCCCCAACCGCGCTTCCGCATCGCGCCGCTGCCGCGTCGAGGCAATCAACCCCGCCGATCCCGCCTACACCGAAGCACGGACACAGTACGCCGACCGCTTTGCTTCCTCGGCGCTGACCGCCGCCATTGTGCTCCGGGAGAACTGCAACGGCGCCATCTTCGACGCCACCGGCGCACGCATTGACCAACCGGGCCAAAACCTGGACCGCCTCGAAGTCACCGTCGACGACCTCGGCCGTATCGTTGTCAACACGGCCCGCCGCACCTGCAGCGAGGGCGTGCTTGCCAACCGTGTCGAGGTCGACTGCCCCTGATGCGCCCGATCTAGACTCCCAGCGCGCGGGCTACGGTCTCAAGCGCTTCGATCGCCTCGTCCGTCGACTGCAACATCACATCACTCAGCTCGATGATCTCCGGTGGCGTCTCGTCCCCGCCCGAGACGCCCGCGACGAGGACGTGGAGCCCACGCTCACGCTGTCCCCGCGCCTCCTCGAACATCACGGCATCGGTTCGGTCGTCACCCATCACCAGGATCGCCCGCGGCTTGAAGTGGTTCACCAGCGCCGCCAGCGCCCGGTCTTTTCCGCCATCCTCGTTCGGGAGGACCTCGAGCACCCGCCGCCCGTCCCTGAGCCGGAGTGTGTCCGGCAGGTCCCCCAGCGCTTCTCTCAGGCGCCCTTCCAGCTCCGGCGCGTCTCGGTAGTGGAAGGCCGTCGAAATCGCCTTGCGTTCCACCCCTACCAGCGCGCTCGGGACCCGCGTCAGCACCTGCTGCTCAACCCGCTCCAGCGCCAGCCCGAGTGCGCTCCGGTCCACCAGCGGCAGGAGCCCGTCGGTGAACGTCGCCTCAAGTCCATGGCTCCCGACGACGACGGCGCCCTCGCACGGCACCAACCGCCGCGCCGTGTTCAGGTCGCGGCCCGTGATTACGGCGACCGTTACCCGTTGGGTCAGCCGGTCCAGCACGGCCAGCGCCGACGTCGGTACGCGTGCATCACCCGGCCGCTGTGCAATCGGCGCCAGCGTGCCGTCCAGGTCCGTTGCTATGAGCAACGGGCCCCGTGCGGTCGCAAGTGTCCTGAAGCGATCCACTTTGGCAAGGTCCAACATCACTCATCCTCCAGGTCTGACATGAACGATTCAGCCCATTTGGCGGAGTCGTGAGTTCGTACGTCGTGGACCAGTTGGTCGCTCATCCCAGGAATTCGGCCGGCCACCGCTAGCCTCAACGTATCCGCCGTTGCCCATGCTTCGAGCGGATCTACCGCGATGAGCCCTTCCGACCCGTCCGAAGGATAGGCCAGTGAAACACCGGCCTCCCGGCCCGCGATGGCCACGCCTCTCCGAATGCGGCTTGCCTGTGCGACCGCCGCTTGGAGCGGCACGAGGTTCATACCGTCCGCCAGCGACGATGTGAACACGACGTCTGCTCGCGCCAGCAACGCAACTACCTCGCCCCACGAGAGTGACGAAGTCACCTGGTGAAACGGACACCCGGCTGCCTTCGCCGCCGCCGCCGCCTTCGCTGTCGATTGCGCGATGACGTCGGCGAAACCTTCATAAAGCGCGATGCCCGTTCGCGTCGGCGACGCGGCCCCGAAGTACGCAAATCGCGCTCCATCTGCATACGCCCGGGCAAGCGCTTCCATCCGCTCCGGGATGCCCTTCGTGAAGTCCGCTCGCTCGAGCGCCACGACCAGCGGCAGTCCCATCGTCGCCGTCGCTTCGGCCGGGAGATCCGCGCCGAGAGCGTTCGTCACCTCGTCCGAATTAACTCCCACCGGGTAGCTTCCGGTCCTGGTCGGGCGTCCCGCACACCAGATCGCCCCGCCTCTGACTTCCGCCCCACAGAGCGCGACCGCTGCTTCCTCGAAGTTCGCGCGATCTCGCTCCGTTTGGAAACCCGCGAGGTCGGCGCCGAGGATCCCTGCGATGACCGCTCGCAGCCGCTCCACCCCCACGGCGTTCACCAGCTTCGCGGCAACGCCGTGGGGGCCAAACGGCGTATGCAGGAAGAACCCGATTCGCCCTCCGTATCCCAGTTCGCGCAGCATTCGAGGGGCCAGCGCAAGCTGATAGTCGTGCACCCACGCCGACGGTGTCTCAGCTCCCGCCGCCGCCGCCGCAAACGCCGCGTTCACTGCTTCAAAGCTCGCCCAATCTTCACTCGTTGGCGGGATCGGTCGCGGGAAAAAAGCCGCCCGCTCCGTCATGCCCGGCCTCACATGGTGCAGCAGCGGCCAGAGGAAGCAGTTGGCAACGGCCTCGTAATGGCCCGCCCAGGTCGCGTCGTCAAAGAAGAGCCGCTGATGCAGAAGCTTCCCCCGCCCCGTCTCCAGCACCTCACAACCTTCTCCGTCCACGTAGTCGGCGTCGTGTGCCCCACGTCCCGCCCCAATCCAGCGCGTACCGGTTACTCCGTCCCACGCTGCAATCGCGGACCCAACGGCCGCCACGAGGCCGCCCGCGCCCTGGATAGGGGCTCCGGGCGGCGGCGTCTCGTGGTCCCCGTACGCGCGGTTCGCAAGGATGAGCGGTGCTGTGACGGCCATCCCCCAAGTATAGGAGCCCCGCCTGAACGGGCTTCCCGGCTCCTTCGCAATCCGGCCGTTCCGCGCCCGTGATAGCATTTCACCACCTGTAATCGGGAGTGCTCCATGCCAGGTTTTGTCTGGGCCCTCATCATCGTCGGCATCATCGCCGTCATCGGGATCATGCTCTGGACCATCTATAACGGCCTCGTAGGAGCAAGACTCCGAGTCAGGGAGGCCTGGTCCGGCATCGATGTCCAGCTCAAGCGCCGGTCCAGCCTCATCCCCAACCTCGTTGAGACCGTCAAAGGCTACGCTTCTCACGAGCGCGAGACCTTTGAAGCGGTTACCCGCGCGCGTGCGATGCTCGATAACGCCCGCACGCCCGGTCAGGCGGCGCAGGCCGATAACATCCTTACCGGCGCGCTACGTTCCCTTTTCGCCGTCGCTGAGGCCTACCCTGACCTCAAGGCCAACGAGAACTTTATGCATCTCCAGCGGGAACTCACCGACACGGAAGACAAGATTGCCTACTCCCGCCAGTACTACAACGCGAACGTCCGCAACTACAACGAAAAGACCCAGGTCTTCCCCAGTGTGCTCGTCGCTCGCATGTTCGGGTTTGTCGGAGAGGAATTCTACGAAGCCGAAGAAGCCGCGCGCGAAGACGTGCGTGTCGATTTCGGCACCGCCCGCCCGGCCAACTAGCTGCCTGCCGCCGGTGGTTTCCTACCGCCGACGCCTCGCTGAGCACCTCAGCGGATGACCTCCAATCCCGTTCCGGGGTCCGTCCTCCCATGGGAACGCGTCGCGTCCAACAAGCGCGTCACCTGGCTGCTGTTCTTCGCGTTCTTCCTGCTCTTTGGCGCGCTCATCACCGCGATCGTCCTGGCGATGGGCTTGCCCATCGGCGCCCTCGGCATCTTCGGGATATTCCTGATCATCTATGCGGTCTTCAGCTATTTCGGCTCCACTTCCACTGTGCTTTCCATATCCGGCGCACACGAAGTCACCAAGGAAGAGGAATGGGAGTTCGTCCGCCGCGTCGAAAACCTCTGCATCGGCGCCGGGCTCCCCATGCCCCGTACCTGGGTGATCGAGGATTCGGCCCCGAACGCCTTTGCCACGGGCATCAGCCCGCAGAAGGCGCACGTCGTCGTCACACGCGGCCTTCTCAACAAACTCGAGCCGATCGAACTCGAAGGAGTCATCGCTCACGAGCTCTCGCATATCGCCAACTACGACATCCGCGTGATGACCGTCACCGTACTGCTTGTCGGCATGATCGCGCTCCTCAGCGACCTCTTCCTGCGCTTCACCGTCTGGGGAAGTGGAAGCCGTCCATCCAACCGCAAGAAGGGTGGCGGCGGTGGCGGAGCCATCCTGCTGGTCGTGGCGCTTCTCGCCGCAATTCTTGCGCCCCTCGTCGCTCAAACGCTCAAGTTCGCTATCAGCCGCCGCCGCGAATATCTCGCCGACGCTTCCGGCGCCCTCCTCTGTCGCCACCCGGAGGCGCTCGCCCGCGCGCTTGAGAAGATCCGGGACGACCGAGAACCACTTGAGGCCGCCAACAAGGCAACCGCTCACATGTACATCCACAACCCGCTGCGGGAGCACGCTTCCGGCCTCAACGGGCTCTTCGAGACGCACCCGCCCATCGACGAGCGCATCCGCATTCTCCGCAGCATGTAGCCATCGCTGAACGTTAGCACTCTTGACAGGTGAGTGCTAACGCCCGGAACATGGTTTCGTCTCAGAAGATCCTGGAGGGTACCGCTGTGCCGACCTACGACTACCAATGCCAGGGGTGCAACGCCGTCTACGAGCTCCGCGAGAGCTTCTCCGCTCCCATGGAGCACGTTTGCGAAGAGTGCGGCAAGGCCACCGCCAAGCGACTCCTCAGCGCCCCGACCATCGTCTTCAAAGGCACCGGCTGGTACGCCACCGATAGCCGCAGCAAGCGCGGTGCCTCCTCCAGCGCAGAGTCTTCGTCCGGTTCCGAGAGTGCTTCCAGTTCCGAACCCGCCGCAAAGACGGAATCCAAGTCTGAGAGCAAGACCGAGAGCAAATCGCCGGCTTCGTAGGCTTCCTCGAAGGTGCGCATCGTCGTCCAGCGGGTCACGCGCGCAAGCGTCACGGTTGCCGGCGATGCCGTCTCTATGATCGGGTCCGGCTTGCTCCTCCTCGTAGGCATCGCCGCCGGGGACACCGAAGTCCAGGCCCGCCAGCTTGCCGCCAAGATCGTCGCCGTCCGCATCTTCGAAGATGACGAGGGCAAGATGAACCGCTCCATCGCCGGCACAGGCGGGGAGATCCTGGCCGTGTCCCAGTTCACGCTTCTGGCCGACACCCGCCGCGGCAACCGGCCATCGTTTACCAGCGCCGCCCGCCCGGAAGAAGCCATCCCGGTCCTCGACGCCTTCTGTCACGCGATCCGGGCGTCCGGCGTGGCTTGCTTCGAAGGACGGTTCGGCGCCCACATGCAGGTCACCCTCGAAAACGACGGCCCGGTCACCATCCTGCTCGACTCCGATACATTCGATTCACCTCGCCGCGGTTGATTGGCCCGTAGGTTCGCCACCGCCCTACGCTTGGCCCATACCAGCCCGAGGTCCCAACCCATGCGGATGAGCAAGCTCCTCCTCAAGACCCTTCGAGAGTCTCCCGCCGAAGCCGACCTGGTCAGTCACCAGCTCCTTCTCCGCGCCGGCCTCGTCATGCCGCTCGCCGCCGGGATCTACTGCTACACGCCGCTCGGCTGGCGCGTTCACCAGCGCCTTGAGCAGATCATCCGCGAAGAGATGGATCGCAGCGGCGCCCAGGAAGTGCGCCTCCCCGCTCTCCAGCCCATCGAGCTCTGGGAACAGAGCGGCCGTGACAAGTCCATGGGCGAAACCCTCTTTCGCCTTTCCGATCGTCGCGAGCGTGGATTCGCCCTCGGGCCTACGCACGAAGAAGTCGTGAGCTTCATGGCCTCCCGCGCCATCCAGAGCTACCGCGACATGCCCGTCACGCTCTACCAGGTGCAAACCAAGTTCCGCGATGAGCAGCGTCCTCGTGGCGGCCTCATCCGAGTCCGCGAATTCACCATGAAGGACGCCTACAGCTTCGACGCCGACTGGGAAGGCCTCGATCGCTCCTACGACGACGCCTTCAATGCCTACGTCCGCATCTTCGACCGCGCTGGCGTGCCGGTTATCCCGGTCCAGGCGGATAGCGGCGCAATCGGTGGCAAGGACAGCCAGGAGTTCATTTTCCTGACGCCCTCCGGCGAAGATCAGATCCTCCTCTGCCCCGGCTGCGGCTATGCGGCAAACCAGGAGAAAGCCGAATTCCAGCGCCCGCCCGCTGTCGCTGCCGAGCCGCAGCCGGTTGGCCGCGTCCACACGCCCGGCACGAAGACCATCGCTGAACTCGCAGCCTTTCTCTCGATCGAGCCCCGCCAAACCTGCAAAGCGGTGTTCTACCGCGCCGACGGACAGCCCATCCTCGTCGCCATCCGCGGCGACCTCGAAGTCAACGAGGTCAAGCTCAAGAACCTGCTCAAAGTCACCGACCTGGATCCACTGGACGATGCGGCTGTCCGTGCCGCCGGGTTGGTCGCCGGGTATGCATCGGCCGTCGGTCTCACAGGCGTCCGCGTTGTCGCCGAAACCAGCGCCGTTGAAGCCGCGAACCTCATCGCTGGCGCCAACGAGCACGACCACCACCTCCAGAACACCAACCATGGCCGCGACTGGAAGGCTGACCTGGTCGGCAACTTCGCGCTCGCCCGCGAAGGCGACCTTTGCGCCGTCTGTCAGTCGCCCTTCGAAACCCGTCGTGGCATCGAGATGGGCCACGTCTTCAAGCTCGGCACCGTCTACTCAGAGTCCATGGGCGTGAACTATCTCGATGAATCCGGCGAACGCCGCCCCGCCGTTATGGGCTGCTACGGCATCGGCGTCGAGCGCATGCTCGCCGCCGTGATCGAGGCCAACCACGACGACAACGGCATCATCTGGCCGGCACAGGTGGCTCCCTACGACGTCCACATCGTCGCGCTCAATCTCGATCAGCCCGAAGTGCGGGACGCTGTCGCTTCGCTCGAATCGGCCTGTACTGCCGCCGGCTTCTCAACCCTCATCGACGACCGCACCGACGCCGCCGGCGTGAAGTTCAAAGACGCGGATCTCATCGGCCTCCCGGTCCGGGTCACCATCAGCCCGAGGGCGCTCGCCAAAGGCGGGCTCGAAGTCCGCGACCGCCGCAGCGGCGAAGTCGAAGTGCTCGATCAGGACGCCACCATCCAGCGGATTCGCGAGACGTCCGCCCGCGCCTAGCCAGAGGCCGCGGCCCGCGATGTGGCTAATCGTGGCTTTCGTCCCCGGCGGAGCCGTAGCCCAATCCAGAGCACGCCCAGCACGGCAGCTGCAGCCAGCGGGCCCTGCCACCATGCTGCGGTTCTGTCGTTCGCTGCCCACAGTGCGCTCGCGGTCAGCACGATCCCGCCAACCGTCCCAATCGCCAGCGCGAGCAGGCGCTCGCTCCGCGTGGACGGCCGCCCGGCAGCCAGCGCGACGAGCGGGAACGCCACCGCGAAGACCGCGATTAGCGCCACTGCGGTCGCGAACAGCCACCCCTGGTCCGTTGCACCACCCACGATGTGTAACGCGAACGCGCCCGCGAACAGGCCGAATGCGATGAGATTGCCCTTCAGTGCAGCCATGTCCTGAGGATATCCCGTCCGGCTACATTCGTGCGCGGAGCAGCGTCAATGCCGCTATCGCTGCCGTCTCAGTCCGCAGGATGTTTCCCCCCAACCGGACCGTCACACCACCGGCGGCCCGGGCTTTCGCCAACTCGGCTTCGCTCCAACCCCCTTCCGGTCCGATGAGCACCGAGAGTGGCCCCGCTTCCGGTAGCACTCCAGCCACGGCCTCCCACGTCTCTCCGCTGCCGTCTGCGATCACGAATGGGTCTCGTGACCGCGCTACGAAATCGTTGAACGCCACCGCTTCTGCAATCACGGGTACGCGCAGCCTTCCGCACTGCTCCGATGCCTCGACAGTGATCCGCTCCCACCGCTCCTTGCGAGCGGCCGAGGGCGCGTCGCCCCGGTTTGTTCGTTCGCAGCTCATCGGCCGGATCACATCCACGCCGAGTTCTGTGCACTTCTCAACCACCGTCTCGAAACGAGCATTCCGTACGAGAGCGCAGCAAAGCTCAACCTGCAGTAGCGCCGCTGACGGTTCCTGCCGCACAAGCTCCATGACCGTCGCCCACGCGCCCTGCTTCCCGCTCAACCCCTCGATGCGCGCCAGCCACTCGCTTCCATCCCCCGGGAAGAGCAGGAACTCCTCTCCCACGCGCATCCGAAGCACCGTCGTCAGGTGCCGTGACGCCTCCGGCCCGAGCGCGAGCGGCCCCGGGACAATTCGCCCGGGATGGTAGAGCCTTGGGACGTGAGCCATGGTGCCTTCCAGCGGCCCTTAAAGCGTGTCTTTTCGCTTTTGCAGCAGAATAATCGCGATACCGAGTACCCCGATGATTGCGATCATTGCCGCCCAGGAAACCAGGACATCGCCTCCGAATACCCCGCCAAACTGGTCGTTGATGCTGGTGAACTCGATTCGAGCGGATTCGCTTGCTGGATCGATCTTGCCAAATCCTGGGAGCCGGCAATTTGTTAGATCCTCGACCGAACAGTTCTGTAGAGAAAGTCCTGACGCCGTCGTCAGCGCTCGGAATGCCCAGAACGTGCTGGTCGCAAAACCCATCACAGTTCCGAAGATTCCCATCTTCGCCAACGGCAGCATGCCGCCCGAGAACACCACCTGGAGCATGATCGGGCCAATCGCCAGCAGCATCGCCTGTTCCTCGCTCGGAGTCAGCGCCGAGATGAACAGGCCCCACATAACACCAGACATGATCGCCAAAACGATCGTCACGTACAGCTGCACATAGTTGATCGCGGTCGCATCCGGCACATCGCGGTAAAGTGCCATGATCGCGAAGATCGCAAAACCTTGGTACACCGCAAACAGCAGGCTCACGAGCACCTTGGACGTCACATACGGCCCTACGGCAAGTGAGACTGTTCGCTCCCGTTTATAGATCGGTGCTTCCTTGACGATTTCCCGGACCGAAAGGAGGGCCCCTACGATGAACGGGAACAGGACCGAAAGAAAGAGCGGCAGCATCGCGTCCTTGGATGCGCCAGTCTCGAAGCTCAGCACGTCCCCCGGCGCGATGAACGCAACCGCCCCCAGCAACGGAGCCAGCGCGAACATCAGTATCAGGTACATCTTGTCCCGCCGGATGATGTCAAAGTATCGCCTGGAGAGAGTGAAGGTCTGTGCCAGCCCATTCGTGGAACGTGGCCGCAAATTCGCTGGCGCCGGCTTCGATGGCGGCGGCGTCGCCCGCGTCCCCACCATTTCGATGCCATCACTGACGAGACGTTCGCGGACGAACTCACCCCAGAGCCCGGACCGGGCATATTCCGCGGCCCACTCCTCGGGCGATTTCTCGGCTTCCAGCCGCTCGTAGATGCCGTCGAAGTCCTCGACCCCGAAGTACTTGAGCGCCTGGTCCGGCGGTCCGTAGTAGGCCAGATACCCCCCGCGAGCAAGGAACGCCACCTGGTCGCACAGCATCACGTTCTTCGTCGCATGCGTGATCAGCACGATCGTGTGGCCGTTGTCCGCCAGTCCGCGAAGCAATTTCATCAGTTGGCTTTCCGTCCCCGGGTCGAGGCCGGACGTCGCTTCGTCCAGGAAGAACAACCCTGGCTTCGTCAGCAACTCCGCACCGATCGAGACGCGTTTTCGCTGCCCGCCCGAAAGCCTCGCGATCGGAACATCGCGCCGATGGTCGAGCCCCAGCGTCTTCATCACTTCCTCGACGCGAGCCGTGCGCTCGGCCGCAGTCGTGTCGTCCGGTAACCGCAGTTTCGCGGCGTACTCCAGCGCCCGCTGCACCGGCAGCTCTTTGTGAAGGATGTCGTCCTGCGGCACGTACCCGAGATGTGCCCGGAATGCCGGGAAGTTTTCGTACAGCGGCGTACCATTCAGCAGGATCACTCCGCCCGTCGCGGGCCATAGCCCGCTCATCGCGCCCAGCAGGGTCGACTTCCCCGCGCCGGATCCACCCACCACCGCCACGAACTCCTGCGGCCGGATCGAAAACGAGATCTCCTGCAGCAGGTTTACGCGATCGTTCACCTGTTGCTTCAGGCTGACGGCATCCAACGCAATGTGCGTCGACTCGTCACGATGCTCGATCGCCTCGCCCGATAGCAACAGCAGCACTGGCCCAACCCGGACCTCGTCCCCAGCGTTCACCCGCAGAGGATGCCCCGGATAGACCCGCTGCCCATTCACATATGTCCCGTTCGTCGAACCAAGGTCCTCGATCGTGCGGACCCCGTTCGTCGTCATCACCCTCGCGTGGCGCAGCGACACCGTGGGATGGTCGAGATGGATCCCGCACGCAGGTGCCCGTCCGATGATCAGCTCGCCTGCGGTCGTGTCGATCTTTGCGCCCTGCGGCGCCTGCCCGGGCATATCCCGCGGCCGGTCCAAGTATTCGATCGAAACCTCGCCGCCGATGTCCAACACGTCGCCGTCTTGTAGGAAGTGCCGCGTGATTGGTTCGCGCCCCAACCGCACGCCGTTCCGGCTCCCCAGGTCCTGGATCTCATAGCCCCCCGGAATCCGGTGTAGCGAGAAGTGCCGGCGCGAGACCACGTCCTGGTCGATCACAAGGTCGCTCGTTGGCGCACGCCCGGCGACCAGCTCCTGCCCGCGCAGGGGGAACTCCTGCCGGCCTGCTGCCGTCACCACGATCAGTCGCGGCTCCCGGGCCAGGATCGCCGTTTCCTGCCCGCCTCCCGCAGCCACACCGACGACCGCGCTCTGCAAAGGCCTCGGTGCGGGCGCCGCAGAGGCGCCGCGAAGCTCCAACTCGTAAGGGCCGATGTTGAACCGTGACCCTGGCGCCATCCGAATCGGTGCGCGCGGGTCTATCTCATGGCCGTTCACCACCGTCCCGTTCGCGCTCCCGAGATCCGTCAGCTCGAAGGAGCCGTCCGTCCGCAGCAGCCGCGCGTGCTTCCGGGAGATGTTCGGCGCTTCCAACACCAGGTCGTTTTCGACCGAGCGGCCTATCCCCGCAGAATCGCCGAGTGTGAATTCTTGCTCTGTTCCCGCCGTGCGGACGACCACGGTGATTGGCATGCGGCTGCTCCCGTTCGGCGCCCCGGCATTGGCCTGGCGGCGCCCATAGCTTAGGAGCCTGTACGTAATCGGGCCAACACTCGGTCCGATGGCCGTATACTCTGGCCCGGGGAGACGCCGCCACCGCATGGGTTCTACGCCGGGTTCACAGCCCACCGTCCTCAAGAGCTACGAACTCCAGAAAGAACTGGGGCGCGGCGCCATGGGCGCAGTCTGGCTCGGCCGCGACCGTCGCGACGACAGCCGCGTGGCCGTCAAGCTCCTCCATCCGCACCTCGGCGGAGACCCGGAGTTCCGCGCCCGCTTCGAACGCGAGGCCCACGTTGCCGCGCTCCTGCGCTCGCCCTACACGGTCCATCTGATCGACTTCGGCGTCACCGAGGGCACTTGCTACCTCGTCATGGAGTTCATCGAAGGGCACAACGTCGGCGACGAACTGAAGCACGGCCCCATCGAGCCCGCGCGTGCGCTCCGCATCGCTACAGAAATCGCCCGCGCGCTCGAAGAAGCTGGCGCCCGCGGCGTCGCCCACCGCGACATTAAGCCCGATAACGTCCTCCTCGATGCCGACGACCGCGTCAAGGTCACCGACTTCGGTATCGCTCGCCAGACATCCAGCGCCGGCATGACGACCGCTGGCATGTTCGTCGGCACCCCTGCCTACGCGGCTCCCGAACAGGCAGACGGCGACTTCGACCACCGCGTCGATCTCTACTCCACGGGCGCCACCCTCTTCGCCATGCTTACCGGCCATCCCCCGTACCGCGGCAACTCGGTCATGGACATCCTCCAGCAGCACCGCTACGCCTCGTTGCCCACGGGCGAACTCGAAGGTCTTCCCGACGCCGTCGTCAATGTCATCCGCCGTTGCATGGAGAAGGACCCGCGGGACCGCTATCAAACGGCGACCGACCTCGTCGGCGCGCTCGAACGCGCATCCCTGGCGTACGCACAGCTACAGCAGCACGGTGGCGCGCCGCCTTCCGCGACCGGCACCCGCCGTCCTCCAGTCGCTACATCAGCCGGAACCGTACCCATCCCGCCGCCGACTCAGCAGGCGCCCAGGCGTCCATCCGGCCCGATCGCTCCCCCGCCAGGTGCGAGTGCGGCGGGACAGCCCACACGCGTCCAGGGCCCCGGACCAGCGCAGGGTCGCCCCACTTCCACGAGCACAAGTACGGCCTCCGTCCTCCGCACCGAACTCTCTCTTAAGACCGAGCCCGGCCGCGGTGGCGAAGCGCGCTATTCACTGTCCCTTTCCAATACGGGCAACGGGCTCCTTCGCGTCCGCCTCGTCCCAACCGACCAATCCGGCGTCCTCCAGGTCAGCCTCCCGGGGAGAGCCGCAATCCCTCCTGGCACCACTGTCCTCCTCGACGTTGCTGTCCAGCCGCGAATGCGCCGGGCGAAAGGCCCGGATCGGCGGCTTTCCTTTGGCGTCACCGTCGTGGACGAAACGAGTGGCGACACGGTCGCAGCCACAGCCGCCGAGTACCTTGATAGCGTCGGGGGCGGCTCAGGCGGCAGCTCCCGCATGCTGATGTTCGGTCTGGTCGGAGCCGTCGTCATTGCCGGTGCGGTCGGTGCGTTTTTCGTTCTTAGCGGAGGGGGCGGCGATGACCCGCCCGAGTCGACCGCCACGCCGACGGTTGATACTCGCCGCAGCGTTCCCGCCGGCCAGTTCGATTTCAACCTCACCGCGCAGTCCAACACCTGCACCTTCGGGCTTCAGCCTGGGGCGATGCACAGTCTCTCGTTCGTCTTCACCCCTACCGGCGGTGCGACGGCCCTCAAAGAAGGGGATACCGTCGAGATTACGGGCGTTCGCGCCGATGGCGGCAAAGTGCCGCTCGGCCGGGCAACATTCCGCATTGAGAACTTCGAGTTCAGTTATCCGGTGGAGGCCGGTTCCGCGACCGGTACCGGCAAGATCGTGGCGTCCTTCACAGATGCCGGAGCTATCCAGAGTGCAGAGTTACTCGAACGCTATACCGTGGGTGGAGCGCCCTGCGAAATCGTGGCCACCCAGTAACGTGTTTCCGATGCCGTCGGCCGAGCGCCTGATATGCAACCAGCCCGACGCTGACGGCTGAAATGGAGTCTCCCGTGAAACGAACCTGCCCGTCCTGCCAGGCCGTCACCGAGAACGACACCGCCCGCTTCTGCGGCTCGTGTGGCGCCACCCTGCCCGCTGCCTCCGCGGGGTCGGCGGCGGAAGAGGCAACCGTTGTCACATCCGCGCCCGCCGGCCGCCAACCCCAGTCGTCGCCAGAGCAGCAGGAGGCACTCGAATTCACTGCCCTTTGCCCGTCTTGCGGCGGCGCCAACCCGCCCGATACCGAGATCTGCATGCTCTGCGGCGAAGAGATTCCACAGGAGAACCGCCGTCGGCGTACCGCGGCGCTGGGCGCTCTCGGAGCCGGTGGAGCGGGCGGATTCGGCGGTATGATGGCCGGCGGCGCAGGCGGCGGCGCGATGCAAGGGATGGCAGGCGCTGGCAGCGCCATGCCGGGCCTCGGGGGCGCTGGTGCTGGCCAGGGCTTCGGTGGCCTCGGTCAGGCCGGAGCCGGCCAGGGCATGAGTGGCCTCGGTCAGGCCGCTGGCCAACCCATGTCCGGCCTCGGTGGCGCCGGCTCGGGCGTCGGCAGCCCTGGGATCGGCGCAGGCAGCCCTGGGATCGGCGCTCCCGCTTCGCCCGGCGCGGTTCCCGGGTCAATGGGCGCTCCGGGCGCTCCAGGGATGCCCGCCTCACCCGGCGCGCCGCCCTCCATGGGTTCTCCGGGCGCACCCCCTTCCAACCTCGCCCCGCCCCCATCCCCTCCCGGTGGCCCGGTCACCGCGCCGCCCGGTCCCGCAGCGGTCGCTCCTCCTGCCCCCGGTCCCGGCGCTGTCGTCGAAGGCGGGAAGGGCATCGGCGGCACCATCATCAAGACGGTCACAACCGGCGTCGGTGTGATTGGCGGCGTGGTCATCGCTGGCGTTGTGCTTGGCGGCATCCTTGTCTTCACGGGTGATCCCAAGCCCTGCGTTGATCGAACTTCCACGCCCACCAGTGCCGCTGCCGCCTCCGTCCTCGATCGATGGGCAGCGTTCAAAGTTGGCGCCGCAGCCGGTCCCGCGACTGTCGCCTACGACGAGCAGGAAGCGACGAGCCGGGCTGTCCAGTACCTCAACGAGAAGGACATCCCCCTCAGCAACACACAGGTGTACTTCTGCCCCAGCGGGCGCGGCCAGGTGAAGGGCGTAGTCAATGCCCTCGGCCGCGACATAAATATCCTGCTCGAAGGGCACGTCGATACGACCCAAAACCCGCCGGTCATCGTCGTGGACGAAATTAAGGCCGGGAACCTTCCGTCCGCGGTGGCGAAACAGATTGTCGGTGATCGGTTGGACCGCAACGACGTGAAGACCCTGAACTTTGGCGTCCCGATTAGCGCAGTGAGCTTCGTCGACGGCCAGGTGACCGTGGAGTCGCAGGGCCCTTAGCGAGAACTACGGCGCTACGCGAGCGCCGCCTCCAGGGCCTCCGCGACGGTAGCCTGCTGGAAGTCGTAGCCGCTTTCCTCTAGCACGCCTGGGAGGACGCGCTGGCTGGAAAGCAGCGTCTCTTCCGTTATGCCCGTCCCGTACAGCACTTTCAGTCCCAGCGTTGGCACAGGCAGTAGCGTCGGCCGATGGATTGCCTTGCCCAGCGCCTTCGTGAACTCGCCGTTCGTGACCGGGTTTGGCCCGACCGCGTTCACGGGACCGCGCACGTCGGCGGCCAGCAGGTGCTCATACACGCCGACGATGTCTTCCAGGGAAATCCACGGGAAGTACGCTTTCCCGTCGCCGAGCCGCCCTCCCATGCCCATCTTGAACGGCGGCAGCATCTTGGCCAGCGCCCCGCCCCGTTTCGTCAGCACCACGCCCGTCCTCACCGCCACCGTGCGGATTCCGAGTTCGCTGGCCCGCATCGCCTCTTGCTCCCATGCCACGCAGATCTCGGGCAGAAATCCCTCTCCGGCAGCGCTTGCTTCGGTCAATTGCTCGTCCCCCCGCGATCCGTAGAACCCCACGGCCGAAGAACTGAGAAGCACGGCTGGTTTCTTCGTCAGCGTCGCCAGGTGGTCCACGAGCAGTCGCGTCCCCTTCACGCGGCTCTCAAGAAGCTCTGCCTTGCGGCTCTCGTTCCAGCGCTTGTCGGCGATCCCCGCCCCTGCGAGGTGGATGACCGCCTCGACTCCTTCAAGCCCGCCCTCACGGAACCACCCCGTGTCCGGATTCCACATGGCCGACGGGTCCGAATCGTTCCCTCGCCGTACCCGGATGACCTCATGGCCGGCCCGCGTCAGATGTGCCTGCAACGCTGTGCCAATGAGTCCAGAACTCCCCGTAATTGCGATTCGTGTCATTTCATTGCTCCTCAAGACCTGTACCTTCCTGATGCACCCATGATATTCTCTGTCCAGATTTTGTACAAGTACTGGCGAAGAAATGCACCACTCTGTCCAATCCATGGCCAAGCTCGCCCGCATCAGTCCGGCCCGGCTCCGCACCTGGCAACGTCGTTACGGTATTCCCGATCCCGAGCGCACCGCCGCTGGCCACCGCCGGTACACGGCCGATGATGTGTCAGTCGTGCGCCAGATGGTCGCGCTCGTTGAACAGGGCGTTCCAGCCAGTGAAGCCGCCCGCGCACTCCGCTCCGGGGCTCGCGGGCCTGGTCCCCTCCCGTCCGTCGTAGGCAATCCGCCACAACTGGCCGCCCCGCTCCTGGATGCCGTCGCCGCGCTCGACGCCAAAGCGTCGATTAGCCTCATCCGAGCTGCCGTCGATCGCTTCGGCTGGTCCGGGGCGCTCGAGACAGTGATCTTTCCGGCCCTGGCCGCCGCCGGCGACCGCTGGCATGGGGGCCTCTTCACTCCGGCTCACGAGCACCTCCTCTCGAACGCGATCCGCCAGGAACTGCTCCTCGGGATGGCCGGTCACCCTCCCCCGCCGGCAGCCAGCCCGCTCGTACTCCTCGCCTGTCCCGAATCCGAGGACCATGACCTCGGCATCCTCGCCCTCCGCTTGTTTCTCGAACGCGCCGGCCTGCGTGTCCTCTATCTCGGCGCGGCCCTGCCATCCAGTGCTCTGGCCCGCGCGGTGGTCGAGACACGCCCGGCAGCCGTCTGTCTTTCAGCCACGGCCGCGTCCGGCTGTGCTGCTCTCGCCGACGCCGAACAGGCCCTCGCCGCACTCCACTCCAGCTCTCTTCTGTTCGTCGGCGGGCCCGCGACTGCCTCTTACATTCCCGCAGGTCACGCAGTCATCCTCCCTCCCGGTTTCCGGGCCGCGACCGCCCTCATCGCCCGCGCCCTCGGGGTGGCCCGGTGACCGCGATCGTTTGGTTCAGGCGCGACCTCCGCGTTCACGACCACGCGGCACTAACCTCCGCCTTACTCTCTGGACGCGAGGTCCTCGCGGTCTTCGTGTTCGACCCCGCGCTCATGTGCGGGAGCTGGTCCAGCGCCAACCGCAACTGGTTTCTCGTGGAGAGTATTCGCGCGCTCGACGAAAGCCTCCGTGCCCGGGGGAGCCGCCTGCACGTGCGCACCGGCGACCCCTGCAAGGAGATCGCCCAAATCGCGGCCGAAGTGGGCGCCTCAGACGTCTATGTCTCGAAAGACTACGCACCGTACGGAATCCGCCGCGACGCCCGCGTTCGCGAATCCCTCGGGAACTCAGGCGTCCGCTTCCACGAAATGCCTGGAGTCCTTGCCGTCGAGCCGGAAGACCTCGTCGCTCCGGGGTCGAAGCCGGCCCACTCCTACTCCCAGTTCAAGAAACGCTGGGACGCCGCCGCTCTCCGCCATGTCCTATCCGCGCCGCTCAGCCTCCCGCCGCCGTACCGGCTCAGTCCCGGTGCGCTTCCCACGGTCCAGAGGCCGTCGGCCGCCATCGTCACTCCCGGCGAAGACGCCGCCCGTGATCGCCTGGACCGCTTTCTGGCGGGTTCGGTTCATTCGTACGCTGCTGATCGCGACACACCCGCCTTCACGTCGGCCACCTCCCGAATCAGCCAGGACCTGCGCTTCGGCCTGCTCTCCCCGGCAGAAGTGATTGCTCGTGCCCGTCAGCGAGGCGAAGCTGCCGCGAAGTTCGTTTCAGAGATCGCCTGGCGAGAGTTCTACTTCCACCTTCTCTGGCGCCACCCACAGCTCCTGCGCCAGCCGCTCGACCGCCGCTTCGAAGCCTTTCCGTGGCGCTCAGACCCCGAATCCTTCGCTGCCTGGTGCGAAGGCCGCACCGGGTACCCGATGGTCGATGCCGCGATCCGCGAGTTGTTGGCCACGGGCTACATGCACAATCGCGCCCGCATGGTCGCCGCATCGTTTCTTGTGAAACACCTGCGTATCGACTGGCGCGAGGGCGAACGGTTCTTCATGCGCCACCTTGTCGATGGCGACCCCGCGAACAACAACGGCGGTTGGCAGTGGACCGCCGGTTGCGGGACCGACGCGCAGCCCTTCTTCCGCATCTTCAATCCCATCCTGCAGGGCAAGAAATTCGACCCCGCCGGGGAGTACGTTCGACGCTGGCTGCCTGCGCTGCGCGATGTCCCGGCAGCCTTCGTACATTCCCCGTGGGAGATGCCTGCCGAAACACAGCAGCTCGCGAACTGCGTCGTCGGCCGAGACTATCCCGCCCCGATCGTCAATCACGCAGAAGCGCGTCAGTTGGCTCTCGATGCCTTCGCCACGTTGAAACGCAGCCCCGTGGGATCCCGCGAGCGCCGCGTCAGCTGACCGTAATCGCCTGCCGCGGACACAGCCTCACGGCCCGGTCCACCTTGTCCTTCAGCGTTTGTGGGATTTCGTCAATCAGGACATGACTGAGGTCGTCCTCGCGCAGTTCAAAAACCTCTGGCGCCGCCGCCTGGCATTTCCCATGCCCCTCGCACCGGTCCGGGTCAACCGTCGCTTTCATCTGCTCCTCCTCCAAGCGCTCTCCGCTGAGTGTACGAACCCGCCGACCCCATCGCGAATCCGACCCCGGAAAGCCCGCTGAACGCCCGCGTGTGCGTATTTCGGACCCGCCGTAGCGTTGGACCTGTATGAAACGCAACGCCTTCCTGCTCCTTCCCCTCTCAGTGCTTGTCATCGCCTCGGTAGCGGTGGCCTGTGGTGACGGTACGGATGAGCCGGATCCGGCGACTACCGTTGCAAGGAGCACTGCCGTGGCCACCAACCCCTCATCCCCCGGAACCCCCATCGTCCTCACCGACCCTACGGTCACGGCCTCCGGTCTCCGCTACGTCGATGAAAAGGTCGGCTCCGGCGATACGCCAGCTCCCAGCAGCATGGTGACCGTCCACTACGTCGGTAAGCTCGCCAGCAACGGCACCGTCTTCGATAGCTCCGTCGCGCGCGGCACGCCCGCAACCTTCGCGATGAACGGCGTCATTGCCGGCTTCGCCGAAGCGCTGTCCACGATGAAGGTCGGCGGCAAGCGCATCGCCTACCTCCCGGCGAATATCGGCTACGGGGCGCGTGGCTCCGGCCCCATCCCTCCGAATGCGGACCTCGTCTTCGAAATTGAGCTAATCGAAGTCCGCTAGCTTTCGGTGTCCCCGGCCCGTGCAACAATCGTCACGGTCCCGGCCGCCCCGTTGATCGCGACCAGGTCGCCTGTCCTGATCGTCGTCGTACCCTGCCCGACGTTCACGACCGCCGGTAGGCCGTACTCCCGGGCGACAGTACTGCCGTGACTGAGAGCGCTCCCCATGTCCACGACTAGCCCGACGGCGAGGGCGAACAGCGGCGTCCACCCCGCGTCCGTCACCGGCGCGATGAGCACCTCTCCTGGCAGCAGCGGTCCGTCGATGCGTGGGTCGAGGATCACACGCGCGCGCCCCGTCACCTGCCCCGGGCTCACCGGTGTCCCACGCAGTACGTCGCCTGCCTTTGCCAGTGACTCTAGCGGCAACGGTGTTGGCCGCCCTCGGAACCGCTCAGGCAACCGCACGTGCCGGTTTCGTTCGAAGTCCCGTCGCCGCCGGGCTACGACAGACCGCAAATCCCGCGACGCCTCGGCCCTTAGCGCATCGCTGAACTCCTCCCCGGTCAGGAAATAGACGTCCTCCGCCGTCGCGACCACGCCCGCCTTCACCAGCCGGTCGCTGGCCTCCGGCATGAGGATGTCCACCAGTCGCGTTCCCCGCACGATCACCGACTTTGTCCGTTCCCGCAGCGCCACCCATTTCTGCGCATCCCTGAGCACGAGTCGGAACGCGATCCGCTTCACCGGGTTCATCCGCCGCATCAACTCCCTGCTTAGGCGTACGCGCTCCACTTCTCGCTGAGCGAGGACTGCCGGCGGCGACTGCTCTTCAGGCAGGTCCAGGTAGTCCCGCACCAGCCGCACAACCTGGCCGGGGTCTCGTCTCCAGGAAGGTTGCGATGGCTCCATTTCGAACAGTCCGCGGTGGCCATGCAGCTCCAGGAAACGCTCGAATGCCGCCCGCCACGGCTTTGGAAGTGATCCCTCCAGCGGCTCGAAACCGTCTCCCCGCAGGCGCTCGACGACCCCGGTCTCGTGCGCAACGCGGGACAGGCCCCAGATTTCGAGCGGGATTCCCGCGCTCTCCACACCGCGCATCCCCGCGAACAACGAAGGCGCCCTCCCCTCGGTCTGTTCCTTCAAGATCGGACGCACCATCTTGGCGACCAGGTCATACCCCGCGCCTGCACAGCCGCTCGCCTGCAGGTGCGTCGCGAATGTTCCCGCGACAAAGTTCGAAATCTCTAACCGCAGGTCGTCCAGTTCCGCTCCGGTAAGACCCGCCGGGTCCAACGCCCGCAGACGCTTCTCGAATGCCAGTGTTTCCTTCTCCGCCCGGATGCCCTTCCGTTCGATCGTTCGCGTCATCCGCAGCAAAGGCCACGCGCTTAGGATCCGGTGCTTCCAGTTCTTCAGGGAATGCGTGCGCCGCGCTCTCGCTCGCTTCTCGCCACCCAGGAAGCGCTCTTCCACCGCATCCCCGCTCGACCCCAACGCCCGCTCGGCGATCAGCCGCGTGTTGTCGATGTGCAGGAACGCCCGGTTGTAGAAGAACCCGACGAATCGCGGGCACTCGTCCTTGGCGAGCATCTTCAGTTCCTGGTAGGCGCCGCAGTACGCTCTGTCCGCGTTCGCCGCGAAGGCCGTGATCGCCAGCGGCGTCAGCAAACCCGGCAGCACCTCGCCGATGTTCGCGCTCGTCCAGTAGTCGGCCTCGGAGGTCGGCGTATCCAGCACGTCGTCGGCACCCTGTGTGGCCGTCGCCGTGATCGGCCGCGATTGCAAGAGCCAGATAGTCTCGCCCTCGACCGCGAACTCGACGTCCTGAGCCTGCCCGAAGACATCCTCTGCCCGCAGTGCCAGCTTTGCGACCTCACGCGCTTGTGCCGTCGTCATGACCGGCCTCCCTTCGAGCGCCGATTCACTGCTCAGCTCTAGCCCGCGCCGCCCAAACACCCAGCGGTGTGCCGCCCGTTGCCCGGATACCAATCCCTCGCCAAGCCCGCTGACCGCCTCGACTACGACGCTCTCCGGTGAGCCTGTGACAGGGTCCGCCGTGAACGCCACCCCCGCCGCCGTCGGCCGCAGCATTCGCTGGACGATCACGGCCATCTGCTTCGCCGCGGTCGTCGCCCGGGCTTCCCGGTACGCCACCGCTCCCTCGCCGTGGAGCGAATCTGCGCACGCTTCGATGGCCGAGAGCACCGACTCTTCGCCCGTCACAGCCAGCAGCGTCAGGTGCTGTCCCGCGAACGAATGCTCGCTTCCGTCCTCGCCAATCGCTGAGGAGCGGACCGCGACCGGTTCTCCCCCCGGACACAGGCCTCGCAGTGCCTCGCGTACGGCGGCCTTCACGGATTTGGCTGCGACCCCTGAACCCTCAAGCATCGCCGTCGTCGCGATCGGCAATACGAACGCGTCCGGCACGCGAAAGCCGGCGGCGCGCAGCCGCGAGAGGCTCGCCGCCTTGCCGCCGGTCCGTGCCTCATCCGCCGCCTCTGGATCGTCGAGCGAGAAAATGGGGGGCATTGCCACGATCGTACGTTCGCCACGTTCAATGCGGGAGCGCTGACAAACGCGACAGGAGTTGTCGCGGTCGCCCGCATATCATAGTTCTAGAACGAACGTTCTAATCGCTTCGAGGTGGTCGTCATGCGTGTCCTCTGTGCCTGGTTCCCGAAACTCGATGTCGAGCTCGCCACGCGGCTCCGTCCGGCCCTCGCTGGGCGCCACCTCGTCTTCCTCCAGGGCAGCGGCGATGCGGCGCTTGTCAGTGGCGCGTCCTGTGCCGCTGCCTCCGCCGGAATCCTCACCGGAATGTCGGCCGGCCAGGCGCGCCGCCGCTCTCCCGCGGCCGTCTTCCTCAGCGACAACGCCGGCGCCTGCATCGAAGAGCTCGAACGCGTCGCCGGCATTCTCCGCACGCGAGTCACCACGAAAGTCGAAGTCGGCGGTCGCGACCACCTCTTCCTTGCCATCGACCGCGACTCACCTGACGCCGAGCGGGCCACCGCCCTGCGCGTCATGGGCCTCGTCCGCGCCTGGTCGGACCGCCCGGTTCGCGGCGGCCTTGCCGGCTCCCGCCTTGAAGCGCTCGAAGCTGCCCGCGCATCACGCCGTGGTCTCCTCATCTGCCCTCCAGCTGGCGAGCCGGAATCCGGAAGCGACATCGCCCCATTCCGTGCGGAATCGTTGGCTGCTTCCACCTCGCTCGACGCGGACGTCAGTTCTTCGCCGCTCGCCGTCCGCGCCCGCATCTCTTCCCTCGCACACCGCCTCGAAACCATCGCTTCGACTCGCAACCAGGGCTTCCGCGACGTTCGCATCGTCCTCCATCGCGAAACCGGTGCCGAAACCTGCCGCGCCCGCTCCTCCGCTCCGCTCCATTCGGCCTCTGAAGCCCTGGCGCTCATCGGCCCTTCCCTCTCCGCTGAGTCGCTGTCCGCCGTTACGCGCGTCGAGGTCTCCTTCGAACGCCTCACGCCTGACGTTCGCGTCCGCCCGCTGAACCGCGCATTCGCTGAGACGACGTCCGCACGCGGCAACCTGCTCCGCGCCGGCTGACCTGCATCGCCCCCAACTTCGATGCATGGGTACACTGGCCCGGCGGCGACGCTGACCGCCGCTTCGCCATCCCACATCGAGGTCCCGCCATGACGACACCGCCCGCCCGCAAGGAACTCCCCCCTGCGTACGAGCCTTCCGTCGTAGAAGGCAAGATCTACGAGATGTGGGAACAGGGCGACTACTTCCGCGCCCGCATCGTCGAAGGCCAGCGGCCCTACTCCATCGTCATGCCGCCGCCCAACGTCACCGGCGAACTCCACCTTGGCCACGGCCTCGAAGATGCCGTCACCGACGCCCTCGTTCGCTGGCACCGCATGCAGGGCGACCCCACGCTCTGGCTCCCCGGCGAAGACCACGCCGGTATCGCCACCCAGAACGTCCTCGAACGTGAAATCGCCAAGGAAGGCCTCACCCGCCACGACATGGGCCGCGAAGCCTTCGTCGAGCGCGTCTGGATGTGGGTGCGTAAGTACCGCGGCCGCATCCGCGAACAGCATGCCCGGCTCGGCGCCAGCGCCGACTGGTCGCGCAACACATTCACGCTCGACCCCGGCATTGTCACGGCCGTGCGCACCACCTTCGTCAACCTCTACAACGATGGCCTCATCTACCGCGGCCTCCGCATGATCAACTGGTGCCCCCGTTGCGAGACCGCACTCAGCGACCTCGAAGTCGACTACGAAGATGAGGCCGCGAAGCTCTACCACATCCGATACCCCGTCGTAGGCGAGGGCGGCATGCCCCTCCCCCACGCCGTCACCGTCGCCACCACCCGTCCCGAGACGATGGTCGCCGACACCGGCGTCGCCGTGAATCCCGACGACCCGCGCTACGAAAATCGCGTCGGCCGCATGCTCCTCCTCCCCCTCGTCGGCCGCGAAATCCCCGTCGTCGCCGACGAACACGTCAAGCCCGAATTCGGCACCGGCGCCGTCAAAGTCACCCCCGGCCACGACCCCAACGACTGGGAGATCGGCCAGCGCCACGACCTGCCAGTCATCGTCGCCATGGATCGCGATGGCCTCATGAACGACGAGGCTGGCCCCTACGCCGGCATGACCATGGCCGACGCCCGCGAACGCATCCTCAAAGACCTCGAAGATGAGGGCTTCCTCGTCAAGGTCGAGGACTACACCCACAGCGTTGGCCACTGCAGCCGCTGCCGCACCGTCGTCGAGCCCATCCCCAGCGAGCAGTGGTGGATCGCCGTCAACAAGGAGTACGAGCCCGGCCGCTCCATGGCCAGCGAAGCCGCCGCCGTCGTCCGCGATGGCCGCATCAACATCGTCCCCTCGCGGTTCACCGGCCAATACCTCAACTGGCTCGAAAACCTCCGCGACTGGTGCATCAGCCGCCAGCTCTGGTGGGGCCACCAGATCCCCGCCTGGTACTGCGCCAACAACCACATCACCGTCGCAACTGATGACCCGGCCGCCTGCGACACCTGCGGTGATACCACCCTTCGCCAGGACGAAGACGTCCTCGACACCTGGTTCTCCTCCGGCCTCGCCCCCCACGCCGACCTCGGCTGGCCTGAAGACACCGAAGACCTCCGCTACTTCTACCCCACCAGCGACATGCAGATGGGCTACGACATCATGTTCTTCTGGTGCGCCCGCATGGTGCTCTTCGCCTGCTACAACATGCGCCACCTCGGCCCCGAACAGCAGGTGCCGTTCAAGAACGTGCTCTTCCACGGCCTCATCCGCGACGAAAACGGCCAGAAGATGACCAAGTCCCGCGGCAACGTCGTCGACCCCCTTACCGTTGTCTCGAAGTTCGGCGCCGACGCCTTCCGCTTCGCCATCCTCGCCGGCGCTGCCATGGGCGCCGACCAGCGCTACAGCGATGACCGGCTCTCCGCCGCCCGCAACTTCGCCAACAAGCTCTGGAACACTGCCCGCTTCGTCCTCATGAAGGTCGGAGACCAGCGCATCAAGCGCCCGCACCACGCCGACCAGCGCTCCTACGCGCTCGAAGACCGCTGGATCCTCTCGCGCCTCGAAGCCGTCGAAGGCGAAGCCAACGCGCTCCTCGGCCGCTACGAACTCGGCGCAGCCGTTACCGCCGTCGAAGACTTCCTCTGGAACGATTTCTGCGATTGGTACATCGAGTTCGCCAAGGTTCGCCTCAACGCCGGCGATGAGCGCCCCCTCCGCGTCCTCGTCCACGTCCTCGACCACGGCCTCCGCCTCCTCCACCCCTTCATGCCTTTCGTCACCGAAGAGCTCTGGCAGACGCTCCGCGACCACGTCGACGACGACATGGCCAGCGCCCTCATCGTCGCCTGGTTCCCCAAACCCGCCGCCAACTGGCGCGACGAATCCGCCGAGTCCGCCATGGCCCATGTCATCGAAGTCAACCGCGCCATCCGCAACATCCGCGCTGAAAAGAAGCTCGAAGTGAGCTTCCGCCCGAAGACCTACCTCCGCTCCGCCGACTTCGCCTCAGCACTCGCCGAGGTTGCCGCCGCCACCGCCTTCACCTCCCGCGTACAGCCCGAGGTCCTCTCCCCGGGCGCTGCACTACCCGTCGGCGACTACGCCTTCGCCCGCGTCGCCGATACCGAGATCGCCGTTGCGCTCCCCGAGGTCGACACGGCCGAGGAACGCGCCCGCCTCGAAAGAGAGCTCGCAGAGACCGCCGCCTACGTCGACCGCCTCACCGCCCAGCTCGCCAACGAGAACTTCCGCAGCCGCGCACCCGCCAACGTCATCCAGGGAGTCGAATCCAACCTCGCCGAAGCCACCCTGAAAGCCAACGGCCTGCGGGAACGAATAGCGGTGCTGTAACGGAAGCTCATCGGGACCGCGCACCAGCGTGCAGCCTGATCCCCGAAGCGATCACGCCGAATCCGCGAACTGGCGAAAGTCTTGGTTTGCCATCCAAGTCGAGAAGCCGAGGTCGTAGCAGGCGATGTCTTCGACAGCCATCCCAAGAGCCCGGGCGAACCGTTCGGCCACGGCGGGAGCGTCATCTTTGGTCACCACCTTCGCGCGTGTAATGTTCGTCGAATTATTGGACAGGAGCGCCAGTACATCATCGTCCAGCCCGCTGGAGCCCAAGACTAGAACCGTGTGTGGAATCGACATAAATTCGCGAGCGGCGATGATGTGTTCCTCAGGGCATACGAGCGAAGGCTCATCCTTGCCCGCTAACGGCGCTGTCAAGACGGGATATAAGAATGTAGTTCGAGTCCCGTCTTTGGCGAACCACGCTGGCCCTGTCGCCTTACCATCATCGATGATTGTGCGCCGAGAATCTAACGGCAGCCGCAAGTACTGGACCCGTTCTATCCAGCGCTCTGGCCACGGAGACCCGGATACATCTGATTCGTATGCCTCGTGGAATGGGTATCCCCAATTCGTTGATCCGTGCAGCTTTGCGAGCCGAACTTGACGATCTGGTCGGACATAATCTTGAATTGACGAGTATACATAGGTCTTCGGAGAGAACATCCTGAGAGCCGATTCGATATAGGTGTCGTAATTGGTAGTTAATATGAACAGTTCGTGCCCGGAAATTCCTACAAGTTCGGTGATGAATTGAAGATAACTGCCGGGAGTCTGGACGTACTCTGCCTCAATAGCTTGGATAAGATGTCGCAGGTACGGTGGAACATCCAGAAAATGACGTTTCATCTCAGGATTCGGAGAATCTGCGCACTCGCGTAGCTTCGCCTCCAGGTTAAAGTTGGGCTTTTTCGTAAGCGGTTGACTGATCGAGCCGAGAACTTGTGCGCCCGGGTAGTGCTGGGCAATCTTCCAAAAGTAGTTGGACCCGGCGAAAAGCTCCCGAGCGAGAGGAGGCTCGCATCCGGCACTTCGGCGGTTCGTAATGGGAGAAGATCCATTCCAGACGTCTTTCGTGGCCCCGGCTCCCACAATGGCGAGTATCCGCCCCATAAGTCCCTCCGATTGTTCCTCCGCCCCCTACCCCTCCCGGTACATCTCCCCGCTGATCTGCTGCAGCTTCCGCCAGTGATGCTCCGTCGTGATCCGCCGCACCGTCCCTGACCGTGACCGCATCACCAGCGACTCGCTCCGCGCTCCCCCGGCGAAGTACTCTACGCCCTTCAGCAGCGCGCCCGTCGTCACCCCACTGCACGCGAACATCACGTCGTCGCTCTTCACCAGGTCGTCGATCGTCAGCACCTTGTCCATGTCCAGGCCCTTTTCGGCGGCCAGCTTCCGGTCGTCGTCGTTCCGGGCCCACAGCTTCCCCTGGAAATCCGCCTCCAGGCACTTCAAAGCAGCCGCGCCGACCACGCCCTCGGGCGAGCCGCCGATGCCCAGCATCATGTCCACGCCCGAACCCGCGATCGCCGCCGATACCGCCGCCGGCGCGTCGCCGTCCGTGATGAACCGGATGCGCGCTCCCGCCGCTCGCACCTTGTCGGCGATCTCCGTGTTCCGGTCCCGGTCCAGGATGATCACCGTCACCTCGCCGACCTGGATGCCCTTCGCCTTCGCCACCTGCTCGATGTTCCAGGCTACCGGCGCCGAGATATCCACCTTGCCGCGTGCCTCCGGCCCCACGGCGATCTTCTCCATGTAGAAGATGTCGTACGGGTTGAACAGTGTCCCCCGCGGCGCGCAGGCGATCACGCTCACCGCTCCTGGCAGGCCCATCGCCGTCAGGCGCGTCCCCTCCAGCGGGTCCACCGCCACGTCCATCTTCGGGCCGTTTCCATTGCCGACCCGTTCGCCGTTGTAGAGCATCGGCGCTTCGTCCTTCACGCCCTCGCCGATCACGATGAGTCCGTCCATATCCACCGTGTCGAGCATCATCCGCATAGCGGCGACAGCCGCGCCGTCGGCACTGTTCTTGTCGCCGCGTCCTACCCATCGGGCTGCGGCCAGGGCCGCCGCCTCCGTCGTGCGCACGAGCTCCATCGCAACGTTACGGTCCGGTACCTGTTCGTCTCGCATCCATCCACTCCGCGGTCGTTAGTGCTGGCTCGTGCGCCACCAGCGAAGGCGGAGCCACGGCCGCAATCCTAGCAGACACTCGGCCACGCTCCCACAGATTGTGTACAACGATCCCGCGGACACCGTCCTCCCGCGGTCCTGCTTGCAATCGGCTGCCACAGTGCAAGGATCGACACCATGAAGAAGGCTCAACACCCTCCCTGGATGCCCGCGCCACAGTACAGCGCGACCCTCTCCGGTCTCTCGCTCAATCTCCTCGTTCGCGATGTCGCAGCGTCCGTCGCCTTCGCTCGTTCCGTGCTCTCCGCCGAAGTGGTCTACGAAGACGAAGATTTCGCCGTCTTCCGCCGTCCCGGCTGCGAGTGGATGGTCCACGCCGACCACACCTACCTCGACCACCCGCTCACTACCTCGCTTGCCAGCGGCGTCGAGCGCGGCGTTGGCGCAGAACTGCGTCTCTATGGTCTCGATCCAGACAGCGCCGAAGCGGCCGCCCGCACTCATGGCTACACCGTTTTCGCTGCTGCGAAGGACAAGCCCCACGGACTCCGCGAAGCCTACCTGCTCGACCCCGACGGCTATCTCTGGGTGCCCGGCGTGCTCCTCCCCCGCAAGTGACGCCTTCCGCGGCCCGCGACCAACTCACCGCCCTCGCCTCGCGCGAAGGCTTCGCTCACGTTGCCTTCGCGGAAGCTGCCGCGCTGCCGCAAGCGCGCGCCTCGGCAACCGCCGCGCTCGAAGAAGGCCGTCTCGCAACAATGGCCTGGATGGACCACGACTGGGTTCGTCGTGCGACCGACCCCGCTACGTTCCTCGAAGCCGCCCGCACCGTCATGGTCCTCGCCCTCCCGGTTGCTCCGGCGTCCGAAGCCGAGGTCGCTCCTTCCGGTGTCCCCACCCGCGGACGCATCGCTCGCTACGCCGTCGGCCGCGACTACCACCGCGTCTTCGAACCGAAACTCCGCCGCATCGTCCGCGCCATCCGCCAGGATCTCGGCGCCAGTGCCCGGGCAACAGTCGACTACGGTCCTCTCCTCGAACGGCCCTGGGCCGCACTCTCCGGTCTCGGCTGGCAGGGCAAGTCGACGATGCTCCTCATCCCCGGCCTTGGCCCCTGGTCGCTCCTCGGCGTGGTCGTCACCGACCTTGCGGTCGTTCCGGATGAACCCCTGAAGAAGTCCTGCGGCTTCTGCAACCGCTGCATCGTCGCCTGCCCCACGGGCGCCCTCTCGCCCGAGGGCAACGTCCTCGACGCCCGCCTCTGCATCAGCTACCACACCATCGAGAACCGCGGCCCGATTCCACGTGAACTTCGCTCGAAGTTCGGCGCCTGGATCTTCGGCTGCGACGATTGCCTCACCTCCTGCCCCGTCGGACGAAACGCCTCTGAGTCCGCCCCCGGACTGCTGCCCGCTGGCCTCGAAGGCGCCCGCCCCGCCCTGGCACCGCTCCTGTCCTTGGACGAAGCAGCCTTCGTCGAACGCTTCCGCGGCCGTCCCATCATGCGGGCCAGGCGCGACGGCCTCCTCCGCAACGTCTGTGTCGCCCTCGGCAACACCGGCGCACCCCAAGACATCCCCGCCCTTGTCGGCGCTCTCGCCGACGCGTCCCCGCTCGTCCGCGGCCATGCCGCCTGGGCGGTCCACGCGCTCGCGCTCCGGCATGGGCTCCACGCACAGGCGACGGCGCTTCTGCTGGACCACCTCGACCAGGAACAGGACCCCTTTGTAGGCGACGAACGGGACTTCGCGCTCTCCCGCCTCGCGGCGGAGGCCTCCGGCCGCTAGGATCCGACGATGACGAGGGACGACTCAGCCACCTTTTGGGACCACGTAGCTCCGCTCCTTGCCAGCGGTCAGGCCGAACACGGCACCATCATGGGTGGCGGCTGTCTTCGCGTGCGCGGCGAATTCCTCGCCGTGCCCTACCACAAGGGCCCTGGCCTCGTCGTGAAGCTCCCTCGGCAACGCGTCGCTGAACTCATCACAGCTGGCCGCGGCCAGTCCTTCGCCCCCGCGGGCCGCGTCTTCCGCGAATGGCTGCATGTCCCCGCCTACGACCCCCAGTTCTGGACGGACCTCCTCTCCGAGGGCATGGCGTTCGTCTCCGGAGTGAGCAAATGACCACCGCAGAAGACCTGCCTCTGCTGGAACGCCGCCGGATGGAGGCCGCCGTCCTCGTCCCTCTGATCCGTGCCTTCCAGGCCGAATTCGGTGAAGCGTCCACCAACGCCATCGTCTCCCGCGTCATCCAGGAAATCGCACATTCCCAGGGCGAAGCGCAGCGCGAACAGGCGTCCGTCAACACCGTAGACGATATGCGGCAGCGGTTCGGTCGCGGCGGACCGATCTCCGAAGGCTCGCTCATCGTCGATGTTGTTGATGGCGGGTCCGACGCGTGGGGCTTCAATGTCACCACCTGCAAGTTCGTCGAGATGTACAACGAGATGGGCGCCGGCGACCTCGGCTTCCTGCTCTCCTGCAATCGCGATTTCGCGAGTTTCGCTGGCATGGCTCCCGGCCTCGCCTTCGACCGCACCCAGACACGCATGCAGGGCGCGCCCTTTTGTGATTTCCGCTACCGCACCCGCGGCGAACAGTCCGCCCCAGCGTGAGTCGCTCGAACCGGACACCCGGCTGGCGCGAACGCCGCCGCCGCCGCTCGCTGCCGTTTCGAGAACGCTTCGGAGGCGCAGCCCTCGTCACCGGCGCTTCCAGCGGCATCGGCCAGGAACTCGCCCGGTCCCTTGCGAAACGAGGGATGGACCTGGTCCTCGTCGCCCGCCGCCGGGATCGCATGGAAGCCCTCGCTGAAGAACTCGCCGAAGCACATCACGTCCAGGCGCTCGTCCTGGAGGTCGATCTTGCCCGGCCCGCCGCCGTTGACGCGGTCTGGCAGGGCACGCAAGACGCGCGTGTGACGGTCGGTGTCCTCGCAAACAACGCGGGCTTCGGCGAGCGCGCACCGTTCGAGTCCCACGACGAGGAATACCTGGCGCGCCTCGTCGACGTGAACTGCCGCACGCCCCTGTTGCTCACGCGCCGCTATCTGCCACCCATGCTCGAACGCAACCGCGGCGGCCTCATCTTCGTTGCGTCCACGGCTGCCTATCAGCCCGTCCCCTGGCTCTCCGCCTACGCTGCCACCAAGTCCTTCGACCTCCAGCTCGCGGAGTCCCTTTGGGGCGAGTATCACGCCCGCGGTATCGACGTCCTTGGCCTCGCACCTGGTTTCACACCGACCGAGTTCCAGGGTTCCGCGTTTGCTGCTGCCCGCCAGCCTTACCCCCCGACCACTGCAGCCCAGGTCGCCGAATCGGCCCTCGCCGCCCTCGGCCACAAAGCGACCGTCGTTCCCGGCTTCGCCAACGCGGGCGTCGCCCTCGGTGTGCGTTTCATTCCCCGTGCCATCACGGCACGTCTTGCGGCTCGAGTCCTCCGCCCACGGCAGGTCCTGTAGCGGCTCCCCTGCGTGTCCTCTCGCCAGCGCTTCCCCGCTACAATCGGGCCTCAACAGCCATGAGCCCCAATACCCCAACCAACGTTGCCGCAACCCCCGCCGACCTCAACACCCTCTTCGTACAGCTGCTACGTGCCGGTGACATCGAAGGAATGGCCAACCTGTACGAACCGGCCGCAATCCTCGTCGATCCGCCATCCGACGAAGCTCGTGGGCACTCCGCGATCCGGCGGTTGCTCGCGGCCATGGTCGATGGGCGAGCCGCTATCGAGATATCGGTGAGTCGCTGCATCGAGGTCGGCGACACCGCAGTCATACACTGCGACTGGCGCGGCACAACGGCGGGCCCGTGCGGTGAACGGCGCGGCATCGCGGGCAAGTCCGTCCAGGTTGCCAGGCGTCAGCCCGAGGGAAACTGGCTGCTGATATACGACGACCCGGTTGCCCGCGGATGACTGCGCCCGCCGAAGCTCCGGTGATCCGGCCTCTGCTGGCCGACGAGTGGCCAGAGCTGCGAGACGTCCGTATCCAGGCGCTGGAGGATTCGCCCGACGCCTTCTCGTTCACAGCCGCGGAGGCAAGGCAGCAACACGACAGCTACTGGCAGCGCTGGGCTGCCGGGTCTCCCGACGGCCGCCGCAGCGTGTTCATCGTCGAGCATCACGGCAAGCTCCAGGGCCTTGGCTCCGCTGTACTCTCCGACGATCGCATTGGTCACGTCGGCGCGATGTGGCTGGCGCCATCCCTGCGCGGAACTGGCCTCGGCGGGCAGCTGTTCGATGCGGTGAGAGGCTTCCTTCTCCAACTGGACCCGGTAGCCGTTGTACTGACCGTCACAGAGACGAACGCTCCCGCGATTTCGCTCTACCGCTCCCGTGGGTTTGAGTTCACCGGTGTAGCGACGCCACTTCGTCCTGGCTCGCCGCTTCAGAACCTGGAAATGAAGCAGGATCTCCTCCCGCAAGACTGACCCCTTCCCGGCGGAGCCGTTGTTGTGGTCAGATGCGGCCCACGAACCCACTGGAGGCACGTGGATGGGCGCACTCGACGGCAAGGTAGCCATCGTCACCGGAGGCGCGTCGGGCATTGGCCAACGCACGGTCGAACGGTTCGTCGAAGAAGGCGCCCGTGTTTTCATCGGCGACCTCGACGACGCCGGTATTGCCTCCATGGTCGCCCACCTCGGCCACAACTACGTCGACGGCCTCCATGTCGATATTCGCGATGAGGACATGGTTGCAAAGATGGTTGCCGGTGCGGTTCGACGCTTTGGACGCCTTGACATCGGCTTCAACAACGCCGGCGTCGGCCACTTCTCCCCTATCCACGAATACCCGGCTGAACACTTCCGCCGCATCGTCGACATCTGTCTCACCGGGACCATGCTTTGCATAAAGCACCAGTCGAATCACCTGATCTCCGCCGGCCATGGCGGCTCGATCATCAACATCGCCAGCCTCAATGCCATCCAGGCGACCGAGGGTTTCGCCGCCTACTGTAGTGCCAAGGCTGGCGTCGCCATGCTCACGAAAGTGGCCGCGCTTGAACTCGGCCGCCATCGGATCCGCGTCAACGCCATCGGCCCGGGCCTCATCGAAACGCCGGCGACCGAACGGCTCCGCTCGAACGAAAACGTCCTCCGCGGCTTCATCGAGAACTCGCCGATGGGCCGCGCCGGCGAACCTGCTGACGTTGCCGACCTCGCCGTCTACCTGGCCTCCGATGCCTCCAGCCTCATGACCGGCCAGACGCTCTACATCGACGGCGGACAGAGCCTCAAGAAATACCCGGAGCTCTTTCCGGCGTTTGGCGTCGACTGATCGGGCCTAGACGTATTCGAGCAGCTGAAGCCCCATACCCGCGAGTTCGCCGCCCGGGATCGTGGTCACGCGAGTGCCTGGCAGCGGCCCCGCAGCAGCGTCAGGACACGTGAACCCTGCCGCGCGGGCCTGCGCAATGGCGCTGTTCATGTCCGTGACCTCGTAGGCGCACATCGAAATCAGCGCCTCCGGCCGCTCCAGCATCGGGCTCCCCGGCTCCGTCGGCCCGATCAGTTCGAGCACCGCATCTCCGATTTTCATCTGGCGAATCAGGCTTCCGGGCCGCGGCACTTCGCCGAAGACGGGCACGCCAAGCACGTCCGTCCAGAACGAAGTCACGGCCGCCAGGTCGTGCACGATCACCGCGAGGTGGTCCAGCCGTTTCAGCGGGAACGAGTGCTGATAGAGCCCGGCCGCGCCGTGCCGCTGGAGCCGAACCTCCGGCGGTTCCGCGTAGTCGATCAATCCGAAACTGCAGCCAGCCGCGCCGGTCTTCGGCATCAACACGCGCCCGATCACCGTCCCGTCATCCCTGCTCACGGTCCGTTCTCCGATGTCAATCCCGGCGCTTTGCAACCGCACGCGCACGCCGTCGATGTCTTCGCAGGCCAACACCACGCGCTGTAGTCCCGGTGCCCCGTCGGCCGGTGGCGCCAACGCTTCTCCCATTGCGGTGATGGCCGCCTTCCGGTCGAACGCCGCGAGCAGTTCAACGTAGAACTCGCCCCCGGCAGAACCTGTGAAGAACACACGGTTTTCCGTCCCCTGCCCTGCATGACGCAGTGAAGGCGT
The DNA here is from genome assembly GCA_050248655.1 of Dehalococcoidia bacterium. Classification (GTDB taxonomy): domain Bacteria; phylum Chloroflexota; class Dehalococcoidia; order Tepidiformales; family Tepidiformaceae; genus JAGQHB01. The sequence continues at coordinate 1,230,382 of JBFWRY010000001.1, read as the reverse complement.
GAGAGAGATGCCAAGTCGTTCGAAGGGTGCGGCCGCTTCCAGACTGGAAACCGGCAGGACAACATGGTCGATGGTTCGCAGCATCGCCCGATTCTAGCCCACCAGCTTGCCTCGCAGCGTGGATGTCTCTGTCGGCGTCATCCCGATCGCGTGCATGTATCCCCGGGCTGATCCCCAGCGGCCGCGCATATAGGCCAGCGCGTCCGCGATGTACTCCGGCTCCGAGCCCAGCAGCTTCTGCATGGTGGCCTCATCCAGCTTCGCCGGGCGCGATTGTGCCTCGCGAGCCCGAGGGTCGGCAAAAGCTGTGGCCAGCAGCTCTGCTGACTGACGGTAGTCTTCCACGATGTCCGCGTCCTCGACCCCCGCAAGCTCCAGCAGCAGGGCCGCCGCTACTCCCGTGCGGTCTTTGCCGGCAGCACAGTGGAACAGGACACGCCCATCACTCGCGGCGATCGACCCGAACAGGGTCCGGTACGCCTTCTGACCCTTGTCCAGGAAGTCGCGATAGATCGGGCCGAACCCTGCGAAACCCTCGCCCAACCCCGCTGGAGAAGCGTCGCTGCTGAAAACCGGCGCAAACACATGGGCCACGCCATGTGCCGCCATGTTCGGTGTCGGCGCTTCGGCCCGTTCCCGCTCCGATCGGAGGTCCACCACCGTCGAGATCCCGTGCGCCACGAATTCGTCCATGCCCGCGTCCGTGAGCCGGTGGAGAGAAGCCGCGCGGATTACGTCGGCGCGCGTTTCCCTCCCATCGCGCGTTCGGTAGCCGCCGATGTGCCGGACGTTGAACGTGTAATCAAATCGTAGGTGTCGTTGAATCGCTGCCTCTGTTGTCACGTGTCTATCGTTGGTCTTCGCGATGAAGGCCCCGTTAACGATCCCTCCAGGGCCGGTTCGGCGGTATCCTGCAGGCTCATCCTCAGGCGCCGGAGTTCTCCATGATTGTCCGCGACCGTCTCGTCCAATCCTTCCTCGAACTCGTCGCCATCGACTCGCCATCCGGTGACGAAGACGCCATCGCCGCAGAGCTCGAACGACGGCTCCAGGCCCTGGGCCTCGAATGCGCCCATGACGCCCACGGCAACGTCCTCGCTTCGCGCCCCGGTGCCGGCGAACCCGTCCTCCTCTCTGCCCACATGGACACGGTTGAGCCCGGTCGCGGCATCAAGCCAATCTGGGATGGCGCCGACATCATCCGCACGGACGGCACCACCATCCTCGGCGCCGACAACAAGGCTGGCTGTGCCGTCATCCTCGAGGTTATCCAGTCAGCCATCGAAGACGAGGCCCAGGTGCGGCCGATTGAGGTCGCGATTAGTCGAGGCGAAGAGATCGGCCTCGTTGGCGCCCAGAACATGGACTACAGTCGTATCACCGCGAAGGTCGCAATCGTCATCGACAGCGGCGGTCCTCCGGCCTCCGTCCAGGGCCAGGCGCCCTATCACTACACATACACGGTCGAAGTGCACGGCCGGGCCGCTCACGCTGGCGTGGAACCGGAAAAAGGCGTCCCCGCCATCACCATCGCCGCCGAAGCAGTCCTCGGCCTGCCCCAGGGGCGAATGGACTTCGAAACGACCGGCAACGTGGGCACTATCCATGGCGGCCTCGTTCGCAACGCTGTCCCCGAGTCGTGCGTCATCGAAGGCGAGATGCGTTCTATGGAGTTCGAAAAGGTCGAATCCCTCGTCACCCGCGCGAAGGATCACCTCACCGAAGTCCAGCAGCGCCACCCGGACGCGAAGCTGAACAGCCGCTTTCACCTTGGCTATCCCGGCTACAAGCTCGAGCCCGGCGACCCCGCCGCCGACCTCCTCTTCGGCGTCCTTCGCGACCTCGGTATGGAGCCGGACCCGCACCCCGTTGGCGGTGGCACCGACGGCAATGTCTTCCGCGGCCATGGCATCGCCTCGGTTGTCATCGGTCGCGGCGGCTACAACCAGCACACCAGGGACGAGTACCTGGTCATCCCCGAAATGCTTGACTGCGCCCGCGTCGTCGAGGCGGTTGTCCGCGCCCAGGGCTGACTCGCACCCGAATCCCCCCAGGCGCAGTCCCGTAGAATCAGCGGCAACACATTTACATCCGGGGAGCATCCACAGATGACCGTTTCTCTTCAGGGCAATACCGCCCTCGTTACCGGCGCAGGCCGTGGTCTCGGCCGTGCCTTCGCGCTGGACCTCGCCCGCCATGGCGCCAAAGTCCTCGTCAACGACATCGGTGGGGACGTCAGCGGCCGTGGCGAAGGCCGTGTTGCCGACGAAGTCGTTCGCGAGATCAAGGACATGGGCGGCGATGCCCTCGCCAATTACGACTCCGTCTCCACGTACGAGGGCGGCTTCAACATGGTCAAGCAGGCCATGGATGCATGGGGCCGCCTTGACATCATCTGCTCGAACGCTGGCTTCCTTCGCGACCAGGCCGTACATAACATGAAGGAGGAGGACTGGCGCGACATCATCGACACGCACCTCACCGGCGCCTACAACATCCTTCGCCACGCCTGGCCCGTGTTCCGCCAGCAGGCGTACGGGCGCGTTGTCCTCACATCGTCCAACTCCGGCTTCGTCGGCAACTTCGGCCAGGCGAACTACGGCGCTGCCAAGGCAGGCCTCATCGGCCTCATGAACGTCCTCAAGCTCGAAGGCGCGAAGTACAACGTCAACGTGAACTGCCTCGGCCCCGGCGCCGCCACCCGCATGACCGAGAACCTGGTCCCGGAAGAGCGCCTCAAGACCATGGGTCCCGAACTCGTCGCACCGGCCGTGACCTACCTTTGCAGCCCTCAGTGCAACGCCAGCGGCATGATTATCGAGGCCTCGTCCGGCGACTTTGGTCGCGCCGCTATCGTCCGCAACGGCCGCGTCCATATCGACGAACCCACCGCCGATAAGGTGGAAGCTCAGTGGTCTCAGATCACCGACCTCAACGGCGCACAGCCATACTGGAACATGCAGCAGACGTTCGACCAGTACTACGCGTCGAAGTCCGCGGGCTAACGCATTTACCGGAATGCAACAGCGAAGGCCCGCCCTGCGGCGGGCCTTCGCTTTACGCCGTGTCGTCCATGCAGTTGACTTCCCGCATGAAGATTCGCGACCTCGATACTCCCTGCCTTCTCCTCGATATCGACCAAATGGAGCGCAACATCGCCACGATGGCCGCGTTCTTCGCCGGCACCCCCGCGAAGCTCCGGCCCCACTTCAAGACGCCGAAATCCCCCGAGGTCGCTCGACGCCAGCTCGCAGCCGGGGCCATTGGCATCACCGTCGCCAAGCTGGGAGAGGCCGAAGTCCTCGCCGATGCAGGCCTCGGCCCGATCCTCATGGCGAATCAGGTCGTCGGACCCCTCAAGATCGACCGCCTCATGGCGCTGCTCGCCCGCGGCGTCGATATCACCGTCGCCGTCGAAAGCGAGTTCAACATCGACGAACTCGCCGCCGGTGCCCGCCGCTCCGGTCAGCAACCCCAGGCGATCATCGAAGTCGATAGCGGTATGCACCGTTGCGGCACGACCGATCCCGCCGACACCGTTCGCCTCGCCCGCCTTCTGGAAAAGAACGGCATCCGCTACCGCGGCGTGATGGGCTACGAAGGCCACACGGTCCACATCGACGATGTGTCCGACCGTCGCGAAAAGGCAGGGACAGCCCTGGCAATCGTCGGCCAGCACGTCGAAGCCCTCGCCGAGGCCGGGCTCCCCGCTGAAACCGTCTCCGTCGGCGGCACCGGCACCTACAACATCGGCGCCACCTGGCCTGGCGTCACCGAGATCCAGGCCGGCACCTACGTCTTCATGGATGGCCGCTACAAGACGGTCATGCCGGAACCGTTTGGCTGCGCGCTTACCTTCCTCACCACCATCCTTTCCGTGAAAGACGCCTACGCCGTCTGCGATGCCGGCATGAAGTCGCTCTCCCGCGACATGGGCATGCCTGAGACCGCCGACGGCAGCATCAAAATCCGTGGCCTCTCTGAAGAGCACGCCCACCTCGTCGGCGACGGAATCGCCAACCTCAAGCCCGGGGACCGCATCGAGCTCATCCCCAGCCACGGCGACACCACCCTCAACATGCACGACAACTACTACGTCCGCCGTGGCGACGAAGTGATCGACACCTGGCCCATCCTCGCGGCCCGCAAATTCCGTTAGGGGTTCACGATGACCGAAACTCGCCAATCCCTGCTCTATCACTTCGAAGAGTCGAGGTCCGCACTCCTCGCCACCCTTGATGCGCTTACGCCGGCCCAGATGCTCGAAACCACGCTCGACGGATGGTCCGTGAAAGACCATCTCGCCCATCTCGCGTTTTGGGATGATCTCCGCGCGGACGAAGTGATTCGCCTCTCGGCTGGTTACGCGTCCGTCCTCAAGATGACCCCCGACCAGGACGACGTGGCCAACACCCTCGCATTCGACGTCCGCCGCGAAATCTCACTCGAACAGGCCCGCTGGGAACTCGACCACTCCTACGCCCGCCTCGTCGGCGCCCTCACCTCGGCGACCGGAGCCGCCCTCGACCCCGCAGCCTACGGCGAAGCGGGTATCCTCAGCCGCCACGGCTTCGAACACGCCGGTTACATCCGCGAATGGAGAACTCGCCAGCGAATCTGAGGCCGAGGCTTGGTAGGTGCCTCGACCCCGGTGGATCTCGTCACGGAGCGCCGGCCACCCGCCAGCGACGAGTTCCCGTGCCATCCCAGCGCCATCGTCTCGTAGCACGAAGCTTGCCGATTCGTCCGCGAGCTCGTGCCGCAATGCCGCCTCGAAGGGTGCATTGAGGGTTAGTCCCGGGGCGACTGCGATGCGCCCCACGCGTGCCAGCAAGGCATCGTCTACTTCGATGTCGATGTCATCAACTCCACGCCATGTTGATGCCGGGCACTCGACAACTCACGCTCGTGCTACCCTCCTCTCGTTCAGTGGGCCGGGCGGCCGCGACGTGGGAAAGCCGCGATCGAGGAAAGTCCGGACTCCAAAGGGCAGGGTGCCGGGTAACCCCCGGGCGGCGTAAGCCGACGGAAAGTGCCACAGAAACATACCGCCCGCTTCTGCGGGTAAGGGTGAAATGGTGCGGTAAGAGCGCACCGGCGCCCCGGAAACGGGACGGCCGGGTAAACCCCACCCGGAGCAAGGCCGAATAGGGGAGAAGGTCCTGCCCGGACCGCTATCACTCCCGGGTTGGCTGCTGGAGCGCCGTGGCAACGCGGCGCCGAGAGAGATGGTCGCCACTCCCTTCGGGGAGGACAGGATCCGGCTTACAGGCCCGCTGAACACCAATCCTCCCCGTTCCGCATTTCGCCCGGTCAGCGCGTATACTCCGCCCTCGCAACTCAATCACACGGGGGTCCTAAATGGGTAACTCGCTCGAAGGGCGCGTCGCCATCGTCACCGGCGCCGGGCGCGGCATCGGCCGCTCAACCGCAATTCTTCTCGCCAAAGAAGGCGCTGCCGTCGTCGTCAACGACCTCGGCGGCCAGGTCGATGGTTCCGGCGCCGATACCGGCCCGGCCCAGTCCGTCGTCGAAGAAATCAAAGCAGCCGGCGGCAAGGCCGTCGCCAACACCGATAGCGTCGCTGGCTACGACTCCGCCGAAAACATCATTCGCACCGCGCTAAACGAATTCGGCCGCCTCGATGTGCTCGTCAACGTCGCCGGCAACCTCCGCGACCGCATGATCTTCAACATGACCGAAGAAGAGTGGGACTCGGTTATGGATGTCCACGCCAAGGGCACCTTCAACACCACCAAGTTCGCATCCATCTACTGGCGCCAGGCCCGCGAAGGCCACTATCGCCTTATCAATTTCACGTCCGGCTCGGGCCTCTTCGGCGCGCCCGGCCAACCAAACTACGCGGCAGCCAAGATGGCCATCGTCGGCCTTACCTACTCCGTCGCGAACTCCATGAACCGCTACGGTGTCACCGCCAACGCCATCGCTCCCGGGGCGGCCACCCGCATGACCGCCACCGTACCCACCGAGCGCCGCCGCGCGGGCTTCCCCGCCGATGACGACGCCGAACGATCGCCCGACAACGTCGCCCTCCCTATCGCCTACATCGCCCGCAAGGATTCCGATTGGCTGAACGGATGGGTCATCGGCGCCAGCGGCTACCAGGTCACGCTCTACAGCAACCCGGAACCGATTCGCCAGATCGTCGCCCCGCAACGCTGGGATCTCGAATCCCTCGGCCAGACCATGGAATCCACGTTCAAGGCCGAGGCCATGAGCGGCTCCATGTTCCAGCGCCGTCAGGCCGCCGCCTCGCCAACGCCGCCGCAAGGCTAACGCTGGCCCGTTTTGTCCTCATTCATCGGGGAGCCGGCAGCGCCGTGCTCCCCGATGCTCGTTATAAGAATCTTGCATCCTTTCGCCCCGTCCGTATGATTCGTCCCGGACGAATGAACGGCCCGACTGGCCGGGAAAGAGGCGCCATCGCGTGACTACCATCGCATCAGCACCACACACAGAAGAACGCGTTAGTCTCGCCGGAAAGGCGATCCGCATCCTCAAGGGCGGCTCCGGTCCGGCGCTCGTGACCCTCCACCACTCCACCGGCAGCCTTGGTTGGCTTCCAGTTCACGACCAGCTCGCCGCCGAGGCGACCGTGCGCGTTCCCGACATGCCCGGTTACGGCCAGTCCGAACGCCCCGACTGGGCCCGCTCCCCCCGCGATATCGCCATCCTCATGAACCAGGCCTTCCAGGCGATGGGCCTTGATTCCGTCAACCTCGTCGGCTTTGGCTTCGGTGGCTTCATCGCCGCCGAACTCGCCACCATGGACCCCTCCCGCCTCGCCTCCCTCACCCTCGTCGGCGCTGCCGGGCTCAAGCCCCGCGAAGGCGAGATCATGGATGAGATGCTCACCGGCTACGTCGACTACATGGTTGCCGGCTTCCGCGACCAGGCGCATTTCGAGCAGGTCTATGGCGCAACGCCCGAACCGTCTGTCCGCGAACTCTGGGACTACAGCCGCGAGATGACCGCTCGTATCTGTTGGAAGCCCTTCATGTTCAGCAACCAACTCCCCCATCTGCTCAAGGGCGTCACTGCGCGCACACTCCTTGTCTGGGGCAGCGAAGACCGCATCGTCCCGCCCGTCTGCGGTCAGCAGTATGCAGAGGCCATCCCCAATGCCCGGCTGGAAGTGATTCCCGGCGCCGGCCACTACGTCGAATACGAAGAACCCGGCCGCATCGGCGGGCTCATCGCCGCACACGTTCGCGGCGCCTGAGCAGAAGAAAGGAACCACCAGTGTTCGTAGGCTACTTTACGGAACGGCCCTACCAGGATCCGCGCTCTGGCTACTTCGGCGCCACCGGCCGCGATATCCAGGACCTCGGTATCAGCAACAAAGAGTACGACCCGAAGCTTGGTGCCGACCTCTACAACCGCTACCTCGATGAGAAGGTCTACGCCGAACAAATGGGCTTCGACGGCCTCATGCTCAACGAGCATCACAGTACGCCGTTCTGTATGGGCGGCGTGATGAACGTCGAGGCGGCAATCCTCGCGCGCATCACCCAGCGTGCCAAGATCGTCCTACTCGGCAATGTCCTCCCAATCTGGGACGACCCCCTCTGGCTCGCCGAAGAACTCGCTGAAATCGACATGATCTCCCGCGGTCGCCTCGTCACCGGCTGGGTCCGCGGCACCGGGCGCGAAAGCGTCGCCCACAACGGCCAGGCGCCCTACAACTGGGAACGCTTTCAGGAAGCCCACGACTTCGTCGTCAAAGCATGGACCACTCCCGGGCCCTATCGCTGGGAGGGCGACCACTACCAATTCCGCTACGTGAACCCATGGTCCCGCCCCTACCAAACCCCGCACCCGCCCATCTGGATCCCCGGCGTCATGAGCCGCAACACCGTTGATTGGGCGGCGAAGCACCGCTACCCCTACGTCATGCTCGCCACCGAACTCGAGCCCACCAAGTCTTCCTACGACTACTACGTCGAGCGCGCGAACGAGTACGGCTACGAGGCCGGCACCGAACACCGCGGTTACCTCTTCAAGGTTCACGTCGACGAGACCGAAGAACTCGCCGAAGCTGCTGCCCGCAAATACATTCAGGGCCCCAGTAACCCATTCCTCGAAGGCAACCAGGGCCAGATCCGGCCCGAACTGCAGAACCTCCCGGGCCTCACCTCCCGGACACAGCTGCTGCCGACCGTCACAAGCCTCGCAGCAGCCCGCTCACGCGGCCGCCAGGAGAACTACGAGAAGGAGACCGGTCAGAAAGCCGGCGCCCCCTCGCAGGACGCCCAGGATCGCGCCGACAACCTTGGCAACTTCAAGGATCAGACTGACAAGATGTCGATCATCTGGGGCACGCCCAAGACCGTCATCCCCAAGGTCAAGCACGTCCTCGAATACCTCCGCCCCGGCTCAATCTTCTTCTGGGACGGCGATGGCGCCATGGACCACGACGACGCCATGCGCTCTCTTCGCCTCTTCGGCGAGGAAGTTATCCCGGCTGTTCGCGATATCTCGAAAGAACTCGACCTCAAGAGCCCCTTCGAAGCCGAGAACGACATCATGCCCGGCCTCGACGTCGCTGCCGTCATGGCGGCCCGCAAATAGGCGCTACCCGTCTCTGAATCCCAAGGGGCCGGTCCGCAGGACCGGCCTCTTGGCGTTCGGCCGATCCAAACTCGACGTTCGTCTGACTACCTGAAAGGATCGGCTCCATGGACGCCGACGTCATTGTCATCGGGGGTGGTCCGGCTGGTTCCGCCGCCGCCACCATGCTCGCCCGCATGGGCTCGAAGGTCATCCTCCTCGAACGTGAGCGCTTCCCCCGGGAACACGTCGGCGAATCGCTTCTCCCCGCTTCCCTCCCGATCCTCGAAGAACTGGGCGTCCTCCCCACCGTCGCCGCCGAGGGGTTCGTCAAGAAGTACGGCGCCACCATGGTCTGGGGCGCCGGCAACGAACGCTGGAGCTGGCACTTCGGCGAAACCAACAAGACGCACCCCCACGCCTACCAGGTTTGGCGCCCACGGTTCGACCAGATTCTCCTCGAGAACGCCGCTGCAACCGGCGTCGACGTCCGTCAGCAGCACCGCGTCCTCGATGTCGAGCTTGGCGGACAGGATGCGATGTCCGTTCGTGTCGCTGGCGCCGGCCGCGAATTCGTTCTTACGTCGCGCTTCCTCGTCGATGCCAGCGGACAATCCGGCCTCGTCGTCCGCAAACTCGGACTCCGTGAGGATGACCCGGACTTCCAGAACCTAGCTATGTACGCCTATTACGAAGGCGCAGCCCGGCTCCCCGAACCCGATGCTGGCAACATCTTCATTGAGTCCTTCGAGCACGGCTGGTTCTGGAACATCCCCCTGCACAACGGCCTCATGAGCGTCGGCGCAGTCGTCGATCATCGTGTGGGGAGCGAGGGCATCCGCCAGCAGGGGCTCGAAGCCTACTTCGAGAGCCAGGTCGCTGAGGCGCCACACACGGCGCTGATGCTCAGTGCCGCTCACCGCACCGCTCCCCCCGCCGTGATCCGCGATTGGTCCTACGCCGCGTCTCAGGTCGTAGGCGATGGCTGGATCGTCGCCGGCGACGCCGCCTGCTTCATAGACCCGCTCTTTTCCACCGGCGTCCACCTCGCCCTCTCTGCTGGCGTCATGGCGGCCGCCTACGTCACCACAGCACTCACCGATTCGGAACTCGCCGCCGCTGCTGGGCCTGTCTACAAAGACCTCTACTACAGCCAGTACGACCTCTTCCGGCAGCTCGCCCGTCTCTTCTACTCGACCAACCGCTCAGTCGATTCGTACTTCTGGGAAGCCCGTCGCATCACCGGATTCGACGACGCGCTCTCCCCGCGGTCTGCCTTCATTCGTGCCGTCGCTGGCCAGCCTCCGAAGGGATACGAGCGTGCCGTACTCGCACGTGGTGATGTCCCGGATGCACTTCTGAGCGGCGTCGAAGAGATCGGGGCCACCCGGCAGGCGCGGCGCGACCACTACCAATCGCTCATCCCGGCTGGTGACACCGGCCGCCCGGCCGTGCTCGCAACCAAACCTCGTCCCGCGCCGGGCGCGCGCACCGAGCGACGCCCTGTTCTTGGGCCCGGAAAGTTCGAATGGGGCGACGTGCTGCTTTCTGACGAGAGGCCCGAAGGTATGGCTGTCAGTTCGCTTGTCGCCGTCCTCCTTGGCCAGTGCAACGGAGCTCAGTCCGTGGAGGACATCGCCGTTGGTCTCGCGCAGCGATCGAAACGATCGCCGGCAGAGATAGCGCCAGCCATCATCCAGGCGCTCGGCATCCTCTACGCCGATGGGGCGATCGAGCTTTCCTGAATCGCCGGCTACCGCTCCAGTTTGGCGAGCGCCTCGTCAAGATCCTCCACGTTCGTCACGTCTCGCATCACCGCGAGGAACCGGCCCACGTCGCCAGTGAGCTCCCACACCCGTTCGATCTTGGGTCCTACCGGATTGGACGACGCCGCCGAATCGGCATACGTGCCATAAAACGCGAAGTAGGCCTGGTTCAGCTTCCGGATGAAGATTCCATTGTCCTCGAAGAACTGCCGCTTCGCCGACATCTCCGCCTCCGCCTCCTCCACCTTGCCGTCCGCCAGCAACGAGTCGACCTCAAGGCGCAGCTCGCGCATCTCTTTGTTGAAATCGATAGTGACAGCCGTTGCCCCCGCCCGTGCCGGCCGCCTGCCGTCTTCGTCGGGATTCAGCGCCACCGGTTGTGCTTCCCGGACAAGCCGCGCGATCTCGCGGCCAGCGATGTTCGCCGTCGTTTCATTCAGTGTCTCCGCGTTTCCGCCCTTCCCCCACTGCTGCCCGAGCGGGTAGAACGCAAGGTAGTGATGGACCCACTCGTGCGATGTCGTATCGAGCAGCCCATCGTAGGTGCGGTTAGCAGCAACAATCGCCGGGTATGCGGCCAGCCCCCCGATTGAGACCACGATCGAGACCGTGTCCTCGTCGTCTGCCCGCCCCTCGATCTGCTCGACCTGTTCGAACGTGAGTCCGGGTTTCAGGAGCGTATCGCCATCCCGTTTGATCTCGCTTCGAGGCGAACGGACCAGCAGCTGTGGCGGCGTCGTTAGCTCGAAGTCCACCGGAGGCCAGGTGATCCGTACCTCGCTGAAGAGTGGCAGCGACCTTTGCAGCCCCGCTGCCGCCACCGCATCCTCGATCCGCCCCTCGATGAACCGCTCGACGTCGTTCTCATAGACACCGCGTTCGTTCGAAAGGGCCGCCACGAGCGCCGCATCTGCCGGCGTCTGGTCCATTGCCCCACGCAGTTCACTCGTGATCCTGAAGTAGTTCTGGACCGCCTCTTCCGCCGCCGCCATGTCCGGCTCAGGCGCAAGGCCAATCCTTGCGCTCACATTCGAAAAGAGCGTGTCGGCCTCCCATCGCCAGACGTGATACCGGTAGTCGGCAAGCGTCCCGCGATCGATAAATAGCGCCAGCAGCAAGCCTGTGATCAGCCCCAGCAATACCGCCGCAATGCCGGTCAGCGTCCATACCTGCGGCCGCCACGGGTCGAAACGCACATCCCCGGCGGCAGCTCGAAACCCGGCTCTCATGCAGCTAGACTACCGCCCTCCACGTTCGGGAGCCGTCAACCACCCTTTCTCCGCTCTGTAGCGTTGGCCATCCGTGGATACAATGAGCCTTCGCATGGCCGCAACAGGCGCTTCCTCCCGCTCACAGCCGCGTCAAGTCCAGCTGACCTACGCTTCATTCGAAGCGCGCGTGGCCGCGGCAACGCTTGACCTGCTGGTTCTGTTCATCATCGGCGCGCTCCTCGTCACCGTCGGCGCGCTCGTGATCCTCGTCTCGTCCGACTTCGAAAAGACGGATCCATCGACCTTGTCGATCAACACCTTCTGGGCGTGCGTCGGAGCAATCGCACCCGCGTCGCTCCTCTACCTCTTCCTTTCCTACGCCTGGAAAGGCCAGACCGTTGGCAAGGCCGTCATGCAGCTCATGATGGTCCGGTCTGATGGACGCCCACTCGGCGTTTTCGGCGCCATGGCCCGAGTCATCGGCGTCCTCAGCTACGTGCTGCTGTTTGGTCTTGGCGCCATCGGTGCCTTCATCCTCCGGGAATCCACCCTGCCTGCTGCCATTGCCATGGGTGCTGCGATGGCGTTCATTGTCCTCGGCGTCCTCATCGCCGCCTTTGACAGCCGCCGCCGCATGCTCCACGACCGCATCGCCGGCACCATCGTCGTGAAGTTGCAGGGCTGATGGCCTCCACGCCGCCACCCCGAACCGTCCGCGGGCCGCGGGAACCGGTCTCGGTGATCGGCAGCCGTCTCGAACGTCCCCAGGGCCCAGGCGGCCATGTCCCCTACGCAGCACTTCTCGGCCTCCTCGCGTTCGTCCTCGTCGCTACCCTGTCCGTCTGGCAGCTCACTTCCGGTGCGGTTGCTCGCCAGCTCCTTGCCGAAGGTATCGCCGCCCTCACCGACCCCGACCAGGTGCTCGCGGAGGCGAGGCCCCTCATGGTCGCCGCTGCGACGCGGGAACCTTCCGCCGCGGTCACCGTGCCCGGCTATCCGCTCGACGTGACCTTCACGTCGGCCGAGGCACGAACGGCCTCTGACGAGGATCTGCGCGACCTGCTGCTCGGCCGTTCAGCCGCGATCGTGTACGCCGATGGCCTCGCCGCGTTTGATCGCACTGGCGAAGCCTCGCTGGGCTTCTTCTCGCGGGAAGGCCTGCTCGATTCCTTCGTTGGCCAGATCTCCAAGTCGAATCACTCTCGCGCGGGTGTGGCTCTGTTTGTGCTTGCGGGCCTCACAGCGTTCTTTGTCGCGATGGTGACCGCTCGCACGCGTGGCCACCGCCACCTGCGGACCCTCGGCGTGCCGCTCTTGCTGGCTGGCATCGCCGGATACGGCCTCTCCGTCACCGTGGTCCCGTTCCTCCTCGGCCGCTGGTGGTCAGGAGACCCGTTCAGCGATGCCATCGATGGCCTCATCTCCGACGCGATCGGGATTCCCCGCCGCAACTTCCTCGTCCTCGCAATCCTCGGGCTGGTCTTCATCATCGTCGGGCTCGTCATCGAAACGCTGGCGCGGCGATTCGCCCCGTCTCGCGATCTGCCCGCCGTCCCGGCGCCGCTCCGCCGCCCTTAGCCCGGGAGAGCCGACGCGGGACAATCAGCAGCCAGCGGACAGCGCTCACATGAGGGCTTCCTCGCCGCGCACGTCCGCCTGCCGTGCTTGATAAGCAGCATGTGGAAACGGTAGTAGTCCTCCGGCGCCACCGCGTCCGCGAGGTCCTCGTGTGCCTGTTCCGGCGTGCGCTTTGCCCCCACCATGCCCAGCCGCTTGGACACTCGCTCGACGTGCGTGTCGACAGGCAATGCCGGCCGACCTAGCGCGAAGAGAAGCACGCACGCCGCCGTCTTCGGTCCCACGCCTGGCAGCGACCGGAGCCATGCGTTCGCTTCATTAAGCGGCATTTCCGATAGGAACTCCAGGTTCATTCCTGCCGAGCGCTCAGCCACCGCCTGGAGGACTCGCTGAAGGCGCGGCGCCTTCTGGTTCGCGAGGCCACCTGGCTGGATCGCCTCGACGAGTTCCGCCGTCGGCGCGGCCGCGATCTCTTCCCAGGATGTATACCTGCGGAGCATCGCGTTGAAGGCCCGCCCACTGTTCGTGTCCGCAGTGTTCTGCGACAGAATCGTCAGGATCAGTTCCGCCAGCGGATCGCCCGACGGTACATTCACCGGCATCCCGTACACCGGCGCGAGCCGCTCGATGACATCGCTGGCCGAAAGGTTCACGCGCGATCCAGCATCCGTGCGGCCAGCTTTGGCAGCAGCGGCAGGCGGCTCGTCTCCCTCGCGTACGTCGACTCTCCACGCTGCGTCGCAAAGAACGCGTCCCACAGGTATCCGGTGTGGTTGGATGCGAACAGCCACGGCCGTCCAACCCGGCGGAGCATTCCATAGAACATGTAGGCCACGATTCGCGCGGCCTTCAGCTCCGGCATGATCTGCTCGTCGATCTCGCGCGTGTACGAAGCCAGGGAGCCGTCGCCCCCAATTGCCCGCAGCAGTGCTCGTGCTGCCGTCCGGCCCGAATCGACCGCGTAGAAGATCCCTTCGCCGGTAAATTCATCGGCCAGTCCCGCCGCATCTCCCGCGAGCAACGCCCTGCCGCCGGAGATCGTTTCATGGCCTCGCCGAAACCGGATCTTGTGGCCCCGGGCCATCTTCACCGTGCCGCCTGCAAATCCGCGACCGGCGATGAATTCGTCCGTGAACGCCTTCATCCGATTCCCTTGCCCCGCCGGCAGGACGATCCCGAACGAGCCAACGTCAGCCTTCGGAAAGAGCCACGCATATCCCCACGGGTTGTAGCCGAGGTCGATCACGGCGGTCGCAGCGTTCGCCCGGGCCCCCTTTGGCGGCGTCAGCTCAACCTCCCACGCGGCACACTCGGCCATGTTCGAGCCAAGTCCCAGCTGCTTGCCCGCCGGGCTGTGAGCGCCATCCGCGCACACCACGTAGTCCGCGACTGCCTCGAACCCGTCCTCGGCCCGGATCCGGATGCCTGCATCCGCATCCACCTGCCTCACCGTCGTCCCCGGCCGGAACTCCGCGCCCGCTACCCGGGCCTTCTCCAGCAACAGCGCATCGAAGCGTTCGCGCATCACCATGCGCGCGAACGGTGGCCCGGACCCCTTCGCAAACGAACGCCGCCCACGATACGTCACTTCGATCCGGGAAACGGACTGCTCCACCACGCTATCGATCGGGAACGGCAGGAGCCGCTCGGTCCGAAGCGGCACTCCGCCCCCGCAAGCCTTGTACCGTGGGAACGTTGCCCGGTCTGCGATGAGAACCCGCGCCCCGCCTGCCGCCAGCTCCCGCGCTGCCGTTGAACCTGCGGGGCCGGCGCCAATCACAACCGCGTCGAATCGTTCCACGCCCCCGATCGTACCGGTCACGGTTCCAACAGGAAGCATGCATGCTTCCCTCGCGGGCGCTCCGATGGTAGCCTGCGATTTCCGCGATACCCGTTTCGGGCATTCCCTCGCGAGAAGGCGGGTGATTCAGCTACTTGGCCGAAGTTGTCATTTCCGACGGCGAACCATTTGAGGTTGCCCTCAAGCGGTTCAATAAGCGCGTTCAGCAGGATGGCATTCTCGCAGAGGCGCGCCGTCGTGAGCACTATGAGAAGCCCAGTGTGAAGCGCAAGAAGAAGGAGCAGGCCCGCCTGCGCAAGCTCCGCAAGAAGCAACTCCGCAGCGAAGCGCGCGCGGCCAGCCGCCGCTAGGCGCAGCTGAACCGTTGACTTCCAGCCCGGGCGCGTCAGTGCCCGGGCTTTCTGCTTCCAGGGAGAACCCAGTGACGAACCTCAAAGAACAGCTGCAGTCCGATTTGCTCGCAGCCATGCGTGTACGCGACGAGACGCGGAAGAGCACCCTCCGGATGCTCACCGCCGCCGTGAAGAACGCCGAAATCGAAGCGCGAGCGCCGCTCGACGATGGCGCAGTCATGGCCGTCATCCAGAAACAGGTGAAACAGCGCCGCGAAAGCATCATCGAATTCGAAAAGGGCGGCCGCCAGGATCTCGTCGACAAAGAACAAGCTGAGATGACCATCCTGGAGTCCTACCTCCCTCGCCAGGCCGGCCGGGAAGAGATCGAAGCGGCCGCCCGACGCGTCATCGCTGAGACTGGCGCTACCTCGGTTCGCGACATCGGAAAGGTCATGCCGGCACTCGTGAAGGAGTTCGCGGGGACAGCTGATGGCCGCGCCATCAACGATGCCGTCCGGAGTCTCCTTGGTTCGTAGCCGTCCCGGAGGCCCCAACCCCCTCTGGTATGCTGGCCGGGGATGACTACGTCCACCACTTCCGCCCCGGCGCCCCTCCTTGCAGGAATTGCTCTGGGCCTTGTGGTCGCCCTTGTGACGACCCTCGCTCTCCTGCCCATTGCCGTCGGCGGCGCAGATGTTCGCGCCGGCGACCGCGCCCCGAGCACGTATCTTGCCCGTCAGGATGCCCAGTTCGAGTCCCAGGTCCTCACAGATCAGCTTCGAGACCAGGCCGAATCGCGGGTCGCCGTCCAGTACTTCCCGCCTGACCCCGTCGTCGCCACCAATCAGCGCTCCGCAGTGACGGCACTGCTTGATGGGCTCGAAAACGTGCGCCGTCGTAGCCTTCCTGTCGCCCAACGGCTCGCCGAGGCCCAAACGCTCCCTGGCGCCGCGACGATCGACCCCTCGGTTATCGGCACGGTGCTCGATTTCGACACGGCGACGTTCGAAGACTTCAGGCTCCGTGTTGATGTGGCCATCGTCGCCCTCATGGCAGCTCCCATCCTTGAAGCCGAAGTCTCTGGGAAGATCAGCAACTACCTTGCGGCCACGCCGATCGAGTCGTCGGCCGAGTTCGTCGCCGTCCGTGAGGTCCTCCAGAGTTTTGTCATCCAGAACGTACGTGTCGATGATCAGGCCACCAGCGAGGCACGAGCCGCCGCCCGTTCGAAAGTTCCCCCTGTGGTCTCCACGTTCACCCGGGGCCAGGTCGTCGTTCAGGAAGCCGATGTCCTCGACGAAGTCGACATTGAAAACCTCGAACAGACTGGCATCGTGTCGACCGGCTTCGACGTTCCCCGCGCGGCCGGGGGCGCCCTCGTCGCAGCCGTCTGCGGCGTGCTCGTTGCCGTAGGCGCCAGCCGCGCCGGGCGATTCCGCCGACCCGCGGCGCCCGCCATGTGGCTCAGCGGGGCCGTCGTGATCCTCGCTCCCATCACCGCCCGCGTCGCATTCCCCTTTATCTTTCCCGACGACGAGCACATCTACATTGCGTTCATCATTCCATTCGCGGCCGCAGCGCTGGTCGCCGCAGCGCTCGGGGGCTTCTCGTTCGGCGCCGTTGTTGCCGTCGTCACCGGCATCTCCGTGGCCATGGTCGCCGTCACCGTTCCGGATCTCGCAGGTTCCCGATTCTCCAACCCAATCGAATCGTTCGCCCTTGGCTTCGCTATCACCCTCGCGGGAGTCGCGGGAAGCGCCGTCCTCTCGTCTCGCCACAGCGTGATCCACTTTGCCCTCGCGGGTGTGGCCGCGGCCGTGGTGATGGCCGCCCTTCTCGGCGCCATCTGGCTCGTATCGGCCCCTCGTGCCGACGAAGATCTTCGCTGGCTCGGCCAGGCCGCGCTTGGCCACGGGATCGGTGCTGCCGCCCTTGCTAGCCTCACGGTCTCGTTCTTTGCGGGCCGTCTTGGCTTGCGCCACGAAGCCCGGTTGGATCGCCTGACTCGCGGCGACCACCCGTTGCTCATGCGCCTCCAGGATGAAGCCCCTGGCACCTATCACCACAGCATGATGGTCGCGACCCTGGCGGAAGCGGCCGCTCGCCGCATCGGCGCAGATGCCCGGCTTGCCCGCGTCGGCGCTATGTTCCATGACATCGGCAAGCTCGCGCAGCCTCGCTACTACATCGAGAACACCGTGGAAGGCGAGGAAAACCCGCACCAGCAACTCCCGCCCGAGGCCAGCGCCGCCCGCATCCGTGAACATGTGACCAATGGCGTCGTGCTCGCTCGCCAGTACGGGCTTCCCGCCGAAGTCCGCGTCTTCATCCCTGAGCACCACGGCACGCGGCTCATTGCCTTCTTCTACCGGCAGGCCGTCAAGGACTCCCCGCTCGTTGACGAGCAAGACTTCCAGTACGAAGGTCCCCGCCCTCAGTCTCGAGAGACCGCGATTGTCATGCTCGCCGATTCCTGCGAGGCAACGGTCCGGGCCCTTGAGGCCAAGGAGAACGTCGATATCCGCAAAGCGATCGACGACACCATTCAGGAACGCTCGAACGAAGGCGAACTCGACGAATCCGGTCTCACCGTCCGCGATGTCCGCGTTATCGCCGATACGTTTCGCGACAGCCTTCGGGCTCTCCATCATCGTCGTATCGTCTACCCGCCCGCCTCCCCGGAAGAGGCGATGCGGGGAAGAGGCGATGCGGCTCGGCCGCGCCTGATCCGCTAGACGGATTTGATGCTGTCGACCACCAGCGCCACGGCCAGGATCATCAGCGCCGCCGCCGTAAGCCTGGCCCCGGCATCCATTGCCTGCGGCCACCGGGCTCCCGCAAACCACGCGGCTCCAACGCCCGCTATGGCCGCGATAAGCGAAACCGCAGCGCCGCCGAAGATGCCGTCCGTCGCCCCGTAGTGGATCGTCCCTGCCGCAACGGCCGGATTGAAGATCAGCGGGAATCCCAGGGGGAAGATCCCGTCCCGCCACGTCCCCGTGCACGTCTTCGCGCCCCCCGGCCAAACCAGTGTCGCGACACCCATGCCGAGCATCACGACGCCCGCGGCCAGCTGAAAGCTCGCATCCGTCGTGTCCAGTGCCTCGATTACCCCGTTCGCGATAGTGGTGCCCACGACGATCAGCACGCCCGCAGATGCGTACGTGATTGCCGCGATCTCCCTCCCGTCGATCCGCCCCCTGGCAGCGAGCACAACCGCGGCCGGGTTCACGGCGCACAGCATCACGAGTAGCGCCCGTAGTTCGTCGCTCATTGCGTTCCTCGCCGGCTCAAGATCGACGATGCCAGGATCAGAGCGGAGATCGCGTGCTGCTGGTCGTCCATCCGCGTCAGGTCGTCCCGGAACCATCCGCCTTCCGCGTCTGAAAGGGCCGGCAGATTCGTTTCGTCCGCTCCCCTGTGTTGCCGCTCAGCCAGCATCCCGGCGACGCAAACACTGCGATCCCCGATCGGCTCCACAAGGTCCGCCATCCTCGGGTCCCCGGCCGCCAGCGCCCAGAGCGAACCCAGGCCTTCGCCCCATGTGCCCATTCCCGCCGCCCGCGCCATCTGGCCTCTGACCCGCTCCGAGAATTCGCTCCCGGTTCGTCGTGATTCGACCCGTACCAGCAGACCAAACCTCCCGGCCAGGGACCGCGCGTAGTCAATGTGGTGCTGCGCCAGTCTGCTGTCGCCCGGCCAGGCCGCGACCTCCGCGAGCCCGTACGCCGCCCACTGGTCTGCCCACGGCGGGAAGTCCAGCCCCTCGGCATCGTCTCGCCGGAGAGCCAGGTAGTCCGCCACCGCGAGTGCCGGGACATCCCACCCCTCGCCCGGTAGAACCCGGTGCAGCAGCGCCAGCGCCCAAAAGGCTTCGCCCGTGTAGTACTTGGATCGTTCGCCCGGGACAGGCGTCTGTGTGCCAGGGTCCCAGTAGGCGAGCATCGCGCCGCCCGGCTCCTGCATCGAAACAATGAAGCGGCCCAATTGCCGCATGAGGTCGTCGTACTCGCCGTCGTCAGTGGCTAACCGCCGCTGCGCCAGCCCTGCGAGCATCAGCGCGCTCGATCCCGTCTTGTAAGGCTGACCGCCCGGCTCCTTGAACGCCGCGCGGTCTTCCACGAAATCCAGGTTCGCGATCATGCGAGCTAGCCCCGCGTCGGCCGCGTCGAGGAACGCATCCTCCCCGGCCGCGGCGAGCTGATAAAGAGACATCGTCACGCCAGCGTGACGCACCTCGTTGTATCCCGGCACCGGTCGATCGGTGGCGATGTCGTATTCGTAAACATACGAGCCGTCGGCGCTCTGTGATCGCGTGATCCATGTCGCTGCAGCCAGCGCGGATTCCCTCGCGCCGTCAACACCGATCTCGGGGCAAATTTCCGGTGGCACCGCAAACGTGCGCAGCAGCCCTGCGCCCGCGCCCCAGAGCAACAACGTGGCAAGCAATCCCCGCACCATCAGCCCTGAGCATACGCGACGCTCCCCTCTGGTTCGTCCTGCGGCCGGCTAAAGGCCCGGTTGCTGCAGCGCCTGGACCGTGATCGCCACTCCCGCGAGCGTCACCGCCAGCGCGCTCACGATCGGTAGCCCCGCAAGCAGCCGCCCGGCCAGAGGCTGTCCGGCGATCGCCGAAAGCGCCGGCCGCTTGGACAGGTGCTTTCCGAGTACGACGGCGAAGCCGATGGCGACCAGCACGCCCGCCAGCCCGGCGCTGAACGCCACGATCAGCAGCATCCCGAACAGGACCTGCCCCAACGAAATCGCCGCCAGCATCACGACCAACGCCGACGGGCATGGCAGCAGTCCCCCCGCAACGCCGAGTGTCAGCAGGCTTCGCCATGTCACACCCGGTGCTGCCGCCCGGTCGGCCGCGACGTGGTCATGGCCATGCTCGTGCTCGTGATCATCGTGCGGGTGCGGATGCGCGGCCTCCGATCCCGGCATGTGCGAATGCTGCTTCCCGAAGAGCCCGTGCCGGTGCAGACCTGCGTCCACCTCGCCCTCGGCGTCAGTGCGCAGCGACCGCAGCCGGCTCACGAACAGCGAGGCCCCCATGACCACAATCAACGCACCAGAGCCGACGCCGAGGTATACAAACGCCTCTTCCGGCGCGAACAGGTCAGATGCCGCGATCGTGAAAAATCCAAGTGCGTAAACGGCCGCCGTGTGAGTCGCTGTGACCGTCAGCCCAAGCGCCAACGCATGCCGTGGCGTCCCGCGCGACCCCACCAGGTAGGCAGCCACCACGCTCTTTCCATGGCCAGGTCCAAGCGCATGGAGCGCGCCAAATCCCATCGCCGCTAGCAGGCTTAGGAGGATGATTCCAAGAGACCGATCGCTGTCCAACAAGCGCCCAAGGCCGTCGTTCGCGGTGCGCAAACCACCGCGCTCTGGCGCCAACGCAGGCGGTGCCGCGGCGCCAGAACCGGGTGACCATGTCAACCTAACGCCCGCGTCCGATGGCGCCGCCTCACGCGTCGTCCCACCGTAGTCGCGCAGCGCATCGCTCAGGTCGACGAGGAACCGCGGCTCGATGGTGGCCTCAGTCCCCTCCGATGGCCGCACGACGATCTCCCGCCATCCCGCCCGATCAGCGTAGTTCAGGTCGGTGAACTCGAAGGCGGCGGCCTCTGCGTTCGCCGGCGTCGCCCGTAAAACGATCCCGATCCGCAGGACGTCCAGCGATGCCTGGCCCTCTGCCACCTCCGCCGTCTGCTCGACGACCTCGATCTCCAGCCGGCCGCCGTTTTCTGTGAGCCGCATCCGGTCCCGGACCTCCCCGGCAAAGCTCGGCAGAAAGGCATCCAACTCCACCTGCGTTAGGATCTCGTCGCCGTCGGTGTCGATGCGTTCTTTCAAAACGAACGTCGGGATCTCGGCAAAGTCCAGCACGTAGTGGATCACCAACAGGTTCTCGTATAGATCAAGGCGCGCATACCGGTTGATGGTGAAGTTCCCCAGCGGGTGCGCAGCGGCGGTGCGGACGGGCAGTGCAGCGACGAGGATCGCAAGAAGCGCTCCAACCGCAGTCAGCAGCCGCGCGTTTCTCGCCAGCGTGCGAATCGTCATCGTGCACCGTCCTGCAGGGTCGCTCGAAGCTGCGCGATCTCGACTTCGTATACCGGCGCAAATCGCGCGTTCAGCCCGTCCAGTTCGTTCATCAACCTCCGCGCCGTCTCAGCATCGCCACGTGCCGACGCGATTGCGGCCGCGTGGAAGGCCAGCTGCGGGTCCCGCTTTCCCGTCGCTCGGGCCATCTGGATGCGCGTCCAGGCGGCCTCAAAGTCCCCCGTCCGGTACAACGCCCACGCGTACGTGTCTGCCGCGGCGATCGATGGCCGCAGTTCGAACGCGCGTCGCGCCGCCTCCACCACCTCAGGCGTCGGCCTCCCGTGGTCGAGCGCAAACATGAGCGCCGTCAAGTCTTCCCGGATACCGTTCGCCTCTTCCAGGTTTGTGATGGCCGCAACGAGCGCGAACTGCCGCTCCGCTGCCTGGGACTGCCCACCGAGCAGGAGCACATCTCCCAGGGTTCCAACGTAGTCGATGTTTGGCGCGAACCCCGTTGCCGCCGTCAGGTACTCCTCCGCCCGGTCCCACCGGCCCCGTGCTGCCTCTACCTTCCCGAGCCCGGCGAGTGCGTGCGGATAATTTGGGAACGCGGCAAGCGCTTGCCGAAAGGCCGCTTCTGCTGCGCCCAGGTCGCCCAGCACGAAGGAGAGGTGTCCGAGTTGCACGCTTGCCCAGGCTGCCGGTTCTGGCTGCGTCTCACTATCGATGGCTGCCATCCAGAACTGCTCCGCTAGCGGCGTGTTGCCGCGTAGCTCTGCCGCGCTGGCCAGCCGCGCGAATGCGGCCGGTCCCGGCGCTTTTTCGAGCACCACCCGGTAGGCCGTCTCCGCTTCGTCGTACCGGCCCATGGCGAGCAGCGCATCGCCGCGAATAGCGTAGGCGTCCGCAAGACCCGGACGTTGCTCCGCCGCCGTCCGCGAGAGCGATTCCGCTTCTGTGAATTGGTGTTGAACCAGCCGCACGCTCGCCAGCGCGACCATGCTTCCGTAGTTGCCCGTCGCCGCCTCATTCGAACGGAGCGCCGCTATCTCCGCGCGTCCGATGTCTGCAACATCCCCGCGTTCCCGGTATCGCTGCAGGTAGAGCGAGACCAGCCGGTTATAGCTCAGGCTGTCGCGCGTCTCCACTACCCGCGCCTCGAAGAACGCGATGTCCGCATCCCTCAGCGTGGCGTAGTCCGGTCCTGCGGTTGCGATGGGCAGGGGTGACGCATCTCCCCCGCCCATCGCGCTCCGCACGAAAAGGAACGCAGCGAGCGCGAACAGAATCATCGGTACGTGCATCGTGGCGGCTGTCCACCAGCGTGAATCGCCTCTCCCGCGCATCACTCGCGTGCGTTCCATCGTTCGCTAGCTCCCTTCGCCGATGGGCCGGCGACGCTGCACCACACCCGCCGCAGCGAGCAAGGCGCCCGCCGCGATCAGCCCCGCCGGGAGCGTCCAGCCGAAGCTGCTGTCCTCGCCGGAGACCTGTTCCAGGCCCGAACCGGTGTTCGGAGCCCCAGGAGCCGTCGCGCCGTGAGGCGTCGCGAGGTACGGGAACGCTGCTCCGAACGGCTTGTCGTTGGCATTCACGCCGTCCCCGATGGTCGTGCTGCCGGTGATGGCCTGCAGCGAAATGTCGATGACGTCGTCCGCAAGGCCGCGCCCGTTGAGGTATGCAACCGGCTTCGTCACGTCCACCGTGAGGATGTCCGGGAGCAGGATGCCCGCCAGCGCGTCCGTAGCCGGGCTCGCCAGCGAGTCCAGTGCCGCTTTCACTTCGTCGGTGTAGATGGCCGCGTCGCGGTCAGGGTTGTTGCTGTTGAATGCATCCTTCTGATCGGCCGGGATGAACACCGTGTTGATCGCGGGCCGGCCCATACGGTCTATCTGCTCCCACGTCCCCGCGGCGTTCTTCTTCGTCGTCGCAGCCCAGACGCCGACCTGTCCGCTCGGCGCCGCGGCAGCGATGACGGCCTTCGGGATCTCCACCACGATCGCCGTGACGTTCGTTCCCTTGAAGGTGTCCACCCCCGTGAACTTCAGGCCGTTCTGGAATCCAGCCAGGTCGAAGAAGAATGGGTCGTCACGCGGCCCGATATAGAGCTTCCCGCCTGCCGCATTCGACACGGTGGTCACAGCTGAGCCGGCGCTCGTCTTGCCTGCCGGGTGAGGGGTGTCGATAGACCGGTCATGGCTGACGGCATTTGCGTTGACCGCATCGCCCCAGGAGATGTCCTGGACCGCGCCCGAGCCCGAAACCCAGATCTTGCCGGCGATGTCTGCCACCGCGTCGCCATTCAGATCGAACTTCAGGATGTAGGTCGCATCCGGGTCCAGCTTCAGCCCCGCTGTGCCCGATGGGCTCGTCAGCGGATTCACGGTCATCGCGACCACGAGGTTGCCGCCATTCGCCGTGAACGCGTACAGGTCGTTGATATCGAGCGCCGGGCTGCCCTGCGCCAGTGGTGCGTCGCGGTGGTCCGCCCCGAGCGCTGGTATCGCTCCAAAGCTTCCAACCGCAACTGCTGCCGCTCCGAGCGCCAACGTCGCCTTGCGAAGTCGCATCTCTTTCTCCTTGTTCTGCGTCGGCCTCGCGCGCGGCCGCGTCCTCCCTCCATACGGTCGCACCACTCCGGCTGATCACTCCCCGGTTCGATTGCCTTGACGCCGCCGTTGCCGCTTCGACATCGCGCGCGACAATCGAACACATGAGCCTGTCTCGAATCGCCGCCTTCGGCGTCCCCGTCATTGCCGTGCTTGCCTTCGCTGCCTGTGGTGGAGATGAGGTCGCCTCTTCTGCCTCTCCGAGCGCTTCCGCCTCAGCCTCCGCGTCGCCGGCCCGGTCAGCATCGCCTTCCGCGTCTGCGTCGCCCGGGTCTGGTTCGACCACCCCGGCTGCCTCCGCGTCTCCGTCCGGAACCTCGACAGCGACGGTTGCCGGCAGCGCAACGACCACCGCCGCTTCAGCCACCGCAACCTCGACCTCCACCGGGACGGTCACGCCAAGGGGCCCGTTGCCCACAGCCGCCGCCAGTTACTGCAACACCATCGGCCCGAACTCGCCGCCCAATAGCGTCCTCGGCATTTTGAAGATCGACGGCAAGGACGTGCCCGCCGGCACGCCTGTCCAGGTCGCATTCGATGGCATTCCCGGCCCCGCCGAGTACACGCGCGCCGCGGGCGGTTACCGGGTCGACTTCGGCACATCCAGCACCGCCGGCTGCTCCAACAAGAACGGCGCCAGGATCACGGTGATCGTCGAAGGCAAGACCTACGACATCGGCGCCACCGTCGGTTCCCTCCCGGCCGTCCGCTTCGATATCATCGACTGAGGCGCGTGCCGCCGGCGGCCGTATACTGGCCACGATGCGATTCGCGATCATCCGCTTCCCCGGCACCTGGAGCGATCGGGACACTCACCATGTCCTCCATACAGTGCTCGGCCAGCAGGCCGACATCCTCTGGCACCGCGAAACCGACCTCTCCGCCTACGACGCGGTCATCCTCCCCGGCGGCTTCTCGTACGGCGATTTCCTTCGCTGTGGCGCCATCGCGCGCTTCTCTCCCGTGATGGAAGAAGTCGTCCGCGTCGCGAAGAACGGCGTCCCCGTCATCGGAATCTGCAACGGCTTCCAGGTCCTCTGCGAAAGTGGACTCCTCCCGGGCGCCCTCATGCGCAACGACAGCCTCCAGTTCCGCTGCGAATGGACGCACCTCCGTCGCGAAGGCGGCTCTACACCGTGGGCATCGAAGCTCGCCACCGGCGACGTCATCCGCATCCCTATCAGTCACGGCGAAGGCAACTACTTTGCGGATGTCGAGACCCGCGAACGCCTCGAGGACCAGGGCCGAGTCGTCTTCCGCTACTGCGACGAATCAGGGCTGGTCACGCCCGAGTCCAACCCCAACGGCAGCGTCGGCAACATCGCCGGAATCATGAACGCCAGGGGCAACGTTCTCGGCATGATGCCCCACCCCGAACGCGCCGGAGAGACCCTTGTCGGCGGCGCCGACGGCAACATCCTCTGGCAGTCCGTGATCGAGTCCGCGTTGACAGCGGTGGTATAACTCCCTCAGCACCCAAGCTTGAGGAGCCACTAATTGAGCAGCGCCCCCGCTTCCTATCCCATCACCCTGGATATCGCGCCGCCTGCGCCGCAGAGCCGCCTGACGGTCTTGTTCAGGATCCTGATGGTGATCCCCCATCAAATCGTTCTCTATTTCCTTCAGATCGCTGCCCAGGTCATCACCCTCATTGCATGGTTCGCGATTCTCTTCACTGGGAAGTACCCGGCCGGGATGTACGGCTTCGTCGTCGGCTACCTGAGATGGTCGAGCCGGGTCGGTGCCTACACCGCTCTGCTGACCGGAACCTACCCGCCGTTCGCCCTTGATGACTCAATGGCCTATCCCGTCCGCCTCAGCGTCCAGCCTCAACTCGAAGGGCGGAACCGGCTCACTGTTTTCTTCCGCATCTTCATGATTATTCCGCACGTGATCGTCCTCTACCTGGTGGCGATCGTGGCTATCCTCGCGTTGGTCGCGGCCTGGTTCGTCGCTTTGTTCACTGGAAGCGTCCCCGAAGGCATCCACAATTTCTTGGCCGGCGTCTCGCGCTGGAGCACCCGCGTCAACGGCTATGCCCTCCTCCTCACGGACGAATACCCTCCGTTCAGCCTGAGTTAGTATTCCCACCGCATGACCTCAGATGACCAGCCTCCGGGCGGTGCCGCGACGCTTGCCGCCTCGGCGGCGCCCCCGCTCCCGCCCCGCAACGACCGCTACCCCATGCTCTTCGACGTCGCGTACCCCGGCGCCGTCGGCCGCTGGAAGACCGCGATCCGCCTCATCCTCGCGATTCCTATCGTCGTCATTGCCTATCCGCTGGCAGGCCTCGTTCAGGCAGCAATTGGCATCGGCTGGATTACGGTCGTTGCGCGCCGGACCTACCCGGGCTGGCTCTTCGAGGGCCTCTCCGGAGCGGCCGCCTTCGTCGCTCGCATCGAGTCGTACCTCCTCCTCCTCACAGACCGGTATCCCTCGTTTAACGCCGGCGACTCACCGGTCACGCTCGTCTACGCCCAGCCCCCGGATGGCCGCATCAGCCGCTGGCGTGTCTTCTTCTGGAAGCTGGCGCTCCTCGTCCCTCACCTCTTTGCCCTCTTCTTCCTTGGTATAGCCGTCGCGGTCGTCACGATGCTCGCCTGGTTCGCGATCCTCTTCACAGGCAAGTACCCGCGCGGACTGTTTGGTTTTGTCACCGGGGTGCAGCGTTGGCGGTACCGCGTGGCCGGCTATTTCGCCTCGTTCAATGACCGCCTGCCCCCGTTCTCCCTCGCGGCGGAAGCAGGCCCCGCTTCCAACTCGACAGCGATAATCTGCGCCGTACTTGGCCTCCTCATGCTCGGCAGCTTTACGGGCCTCGCCGCGGCCGCTGCGGCCTCCGCCAACAGCCGCCACACGGTCGAGGTCCAGTACTCAGTCCTTCAGGCGGGCGAGGATCGTGGCAGCGGCTGGACCGTCTTCGATGATCCGAGCGGTGGGCGCACGTTCTTCGTCACGCTGCAATCCGTCGATGATCCCGATGAAACGGCGGCGGATGCGCTCCAGGTGGACGGCGGTCTCCAGCTTGTGACCTTCACGCTCGTCTATGGAAATCTCACGGACGGCGACCGCCGCGTCGCCGTCTCTTCGGCCCGCCTCCGCTTCCAGACATCGTCTGCGACTCGAACCACCACAGCCATCCTCGCCGTCGCCGACGGCATCCCGGCACCTGTAGATGTCCCCGAGGGAGTTCAGGCCACCGTGCGCTTCACCTTCGCCATCCCCGCCGGCGCCGAGCCTTCAGAGCTGCTGCTCGATCCTCCCTGGTCGAACATCCGGGGCATCCGCTTCCTCTTCCGCTAGAGCATCCTGTCGCCTGTCCCACACGGGCGCTACGCTTCGCTTATGGCCGTCACTCAGGAAGCCCTCGATGCTGTCGCACTCAGCCGCGACGAATACGCCCTCCTCGTCCAGCAGTTGGGCCGCGAACCCAACGAGGTCGAGCTCGGCATGTTCGGCTCCCTCTGGAGCGAGCACTGTGGCTACAAGAACTCCAAGCCGCTCCTCCGTCTGTTCCCCACGGGCGGCGACCGTGTCCTGACCCAGGCCGGCGCGGAAAACGCCGGCGCTATCGATATCGGCGACGGCCTCTGCATCGTGATGAAGGTCGAGTCCCATAACCACCCTTCGGCCATCGAACCCTATGAAGGCGCCGCTACTGGCGTGGGCGGCATCGTCCGCGACATCTTTGCCATGGGCGCTTACCCCATCGCTATTCTCGATTCGCTCCGCTTCGGGCCTCTCACCAGTGCTCAGAACCGCTATCTGTTCAACGGCGTCGTTGCCGGTGTTGGCGGCTACGGCAACTGCCTTGGCATCCCCAACGTCGGCGGAGAAGTCTTCTTCTCCACCGGCTACGAAGGCAACCCCCTGGTCAACGCGATGTGCGTGGGCCTCGCGCAAACGGCGAAGCTTGTCAGCGCGCGAGCCCGAGGTGTCGGCAATCCGCTCCTGCTCGTCGGCGCCGATACCGGTCGCGATGGCATCCACGGCGCATCCGGCCTTGCCAGCCGTACGGACCCCGAGGCCCGGTTTGAAGAGATGCGCCCCGCCGTCCAGGTTGGCAACCCCTTCATGGAAAAGCTCCTCATGGAGGCTTGCTACGAACTCGCCTCAGAGCACGGCGACTGGATCGTCGGCCTCCAGGATCTCGGCGCCGCCGGGCTCACCAGCTCCATCGTCGAGTGCTGTGCCAAGGGCAACGTTGGCGCCCGCCTCGACCTCGACCAGGTGCCGCGCCGCGAAGAAGGTATGACGCCCTACGAGATCATGCTCTCCGAGAGCCAGGAACGGATGATCGTCATCGCGAAGCGCGAACATGCGGCCGACGTCGCGGCCCTCTTCGCGCGCTGGGAACTTCACTGCAATGAGATCGGTGAGGTCATCGAAGGCCGCGAGGTCGTCATCTCCGCGAGTGGCGTCGAGGTGGCCCGCGTCCCCGTCGATATCGCCACCGAACCACCTGAGTACACCCGCGAAGGCGTCCCCCCTCCGCATCTCGCCGAGCTCAACACGATCGATCTCTCGGCGCTCTCGGACCTCGACGCAGGCGACGCCACCGCCGCGCTTCTCTCCATGCTCGCGCGCCCCAACATCGCCAGCCGCCGCGGCGTCTTCCGGCAATACGACCAACAAGTACTGAACAACACGGTGGTCGCGCCAGGAGGCGACGCAGCCGTCCTCCGCATTCCCGGAACCACGCGCGGTATCGCCCTCGCCACCGACTGCAATGCCCGCGTTTGTTACCTCGACCCGTACGTCGGCGGCGCCCTCGCGGTAGCTGAAGCCGCCCGCAACGTCGTCTGCACGGGCGCGACGCCCGTTGCCGTCACCGACTGCCTCAACTTCGGCGACCCCACTCGCCCCGATGTCTATTTCCAGCTGTCCCAGGCCGTGCGGGGCATAGCCGAAGCTTGCTCAGCGTTCGACACGCCCGTCGTCAGTGGGAACGTCAGCCTCTTCAACCAGACTGGCGATCGGCCCGTCTACCCCACCCCCGTGATCGGCATCCTCGGCCTCATCGAAGATGTTTCCCGCACCCTCAAGGCTGCCTTCACGCGGCCCGGCTGCGACGTCTGGCTCCTCGGCTCCTCGCTCGAACAGCCAGCCGCCAGTCTCGCCGCGTCCGAATACCTCGAAGCGGAACACGGCCTCGTCGCTGGTCTCCCGGCCATCGACCTCCACGCCGAGGTCCGCCTCCAGAAGCTGGTCCTCCAATTGCACGCCGAATCCTTGCTTGAAAGCGCCCACGACTGCGCCGATGGTGGCCTCGCCGTCACGCTCGCCGAATCTGCCATACTCGGCGGCATCGGTTTCGAGGGCGCCGCCGCCGTCACTGGCCGTCTCGACGCAGCCCTCTTCGGAGAGGTAGCTGGCCGCATCGTCGTCAGCGTCGTGCCAGACATCTTTCGCCAGGGAGGTGGCAGCGCCCGTGTGGGCGACCTCGCACGGGCCGCCGGCGTTGCCGCTCTCCGCCTTGGCCGCACGGACGATTCGGGGACCTTCCGCTTCGGTCCCATTGAAGCCGCGGTGGCCGAACTCGTCGAGGCGTGGGAGTCACTTGTTCGCGGCGAAGTACCGGCCGGAGTGCGTTAGCGGCGAGCGTCCCGGCCTCTGACGCGGCGATCCACGGGTCACTCCCAGCGGAAGAACCGCACTCCGATCGCGCCGGTCGCCACCATGAACGCCGCTACGGTAAGGGACGCCGGCCAGTCCCACCCCAGTCCCAGCCACGGGCCCTGAATGGCAAGGATGACGTGCGTCAGTGGCAATGCGTTCCCCACCGCATACATCGCATCGGTGAGCACTCCGCGCGGCGGCCCGGCCCCGCAGATAAACATCATCACGAAGAACAGCGCCAGCCCCGCCCCCTGCGCCGCTCGGGCCGTCCGCAAGCCTGCGCCAAGCATGACGCCGATCGCGGCGAACGCGAATCCCGAAAGCACAAACGCCCCGAGCACCTGGGGCAGCTGACCCGGCAAGCCCGTCGGCAACGGCGACCCGTACACGATCCGGCCCGCGATAGCGATTGCGATCCCGCCGATCGCCGACATCACGAAGAACACTGCCACGTGGGCGCCGAGCAGGACCCCGAGTGGCGTTCCGGCCGCGTGGAACCGCTTCAGGACGCCCCGTTCGCGGTAGCCCGCGAGCCTCAATGGCAGGCTGATCAACCCCACAGACGCCATCACGAGTCCGACGTACGCCGGCACGTAGTAGTCCGTCGGGCCTACTCCTCGCCAGATCTCGAGGTCCTCGCTATCGATGGGCTCCTCGTTCCCGAAGACACCTGCCAGCACGAACAGCACGAAGAACGGGAACGCGAACGCAAAGATCACCGCCAGTGGCTCCCGCACGAAGAGCTTCAGTTCGATAGTGGTCATCTTGAGGAGGGGTCTCATCACTCGTGATCCTCCTCCGTCGTCAGCCGCAGGAACACATCCTCAAGCGTTGGGCGCTCCACGCGGAGGTCCAGGGGCTCCAGGCCGTTGGTCACGAGGGCCGCCCCCGTGTGCGCGAGAATCGCTCCCTTCCCCTCCAGCGTCCATGCAGCGCCATCCTGTCGAACCTCGGACACGCCCGGAATACCAGCCAGGAATGGGAGCGGCGTCGCATCCGGCGCGGTGAACTTCACCACAGCCCCGGTCCCGAACTCATGAATGAGGTTCCCCGGCGAGTCGATGGCCCTGATGCGTCCTCCGCGAAAGACGGCAATCCGGTCGCAGAGATGCTCAGCTTCGTCCATGAAGTGCGTCACCAGCACAACGGTGGCGCCACGGTCCCGCACCTTTCGAACGAGATCCCAGGCCATCCGGCGCGCCGCCGGGTCAAGGCCAGTGGTCATCTCGTCGAGGAACACCACCCGTGGGTTGTTCACGAGCGAGAGGGCGATGAACAAACGCTGCCGTTGGCCGCCTGAGAGCGACGCAAATGCGGCGTCCTTCTTGTCCAGGAGGTCCCACTCCTCCACAAGGCCCTGCCACGGCACCCCATGGGGGGTCATCGCCGAAAACAGGTCCAGTGCTTCCCAAACTCGGATCCGGTCCGGCAGCGCCGACTCCTGCAATTGGCTCCCGATCAGGTGGCGCAGCTTCGCCCCTTCCGTTGTAGGGTCGAGCCCCAGGACCTCCGCGTGGCCGCCGTCGATCGTGCGCAACCCCTGCAGACACTCGACTGTGGTCGTCTTCCCTGAACCATTCGGGCCTATGAGACCGAAGATTTCGCCACGCTGTACGTCGAAACTGACACCGTCGACGGCCGCCATCTCCCCATACAGCTTGCGCAGACCACTGACTGCGATAACCGATTCAGCAGTCACACTCCCGCCTATGCCCCCAGCGCGTTGCCGAGTTCGTCCTCGTTCAACCCCGGCCCCACGACCGAACAGTGGAAGCTCTCTGCACTGAGCAGTCGCCTCGCCACCTCCTGCACGTCCTCCGCGGACACGGCCTCCATCTGCGCCACCGCATCCTCGATCGACTCGATTGCTCCCTTCGTGAGCAGCAGCTCACCGTGCCGCTGTGCGAGCGAATGTGCCGTCTCCTGGGAGAGCCGGAAGCGGCCAATCGCGTGGTCCTTGGCCATCCTCAGTTCATCGGCAGGCACCAGCTCGTCGCGCATCTTCAGCGCCTCGGCGATGCACACCTCGATCGTTTCCGTCAGCTTATCGCGATTCACGCCCGCGGAGATCGTGAACGCCCCCGCGTCCGCCAGGTAGCCGTATCCCGACCCCACCGAGTACGCGAGGCCCCTGCGTTCACGCACCTCCCGGAACAGGCGCGACGACATCCCCGCGCCAAGGACATCGTTCATGATCCGCAGCTTGAAACGGTCAGGGTCGTCCCGCCCGAAGATCGGCGATCCGATGTACAGGCTGCATTGGTCGACATCCCTGCTCTCGCACACCACCCGCGGTCCCGTGATGAGCGCGTCATGTGGCGTCACCGAAGGGACCTCGCCCGCCGCCATGTCACCGAGCCAGCGCTCTGCCAGCTCCATGACCTGCGCGTGCTGCACATTTCCCGCCACCGAAAGGACGATATTCCCCGGGTGGTACCACTGCCCGATGTGCTCCACGAAGTCCGGGCGTTGCATCTCCTGCACCAGCTCGACTGTCCCGCCGACGTCCCAACCCGTCGGCTGGTCCCCATACACGGCGCCGCCGATCAACCGGCCCGCCCAGGATCCGGGATTGTCGTGATTGCGTTTCAGTTCCTGCTGCACCACGGTCCGCTCGCGGTCGATCTCCTCCTGCTCCAGCTTCGAATTGCGGAGCATGTCCGCGGCCACGTCCAGTGCGATCGAAAACCGGTCGTACGGGACGATGTTCCAGTAACACGTGAATTCTTTGTTCGTGTACGCGTTCAGCGTGCCGCCGGCCCCCTCGATCGCTTGCGCGATCAGGATCGCGTCCGGGCGGCGCTCCGTCCCCTTGAACACCATGTGTTCCAGGAAATGCGTAATGCCGTTGAGCCGCTTCGGTTCCGACCGGGAACCTACTCCGACGAACAG
The DNA here is from genome assembly GCA_050248655.1 of Dehalococcoidia bacterium. Classification (GTDB taxonomy): domain Bacteria; phylum Chloroflexota; class Dehalococcoidia; order Tepidiformales; family Tepidiformaceae; genus JAGQHB01. The sequence goes on along the minus strand of JBFWRY010000001.1, from coordinate 1,197,946 downwards.
GTTGACGGAGACGGCCTGGGTGGTGGGCATCGGCGTCGTAACCACCCTTAGTCCGTTGGAAAGTGTGCTGAGTTCAAAAGTGACGGCCAAAGGCTGCCTCCTGCCGCGGCATTCTACTGACGTTTCCCTCTCCCGAAAGTCCACCCCGCTCCCGTGCCGTACGATCGGCTCATGCGCATCGAACTCCCGGCACGATTTGTGCCGAACTGGACCAGCGCCGCGGGCGCGATAGAGGGCATCCTCAGCTCGCTCGGCGACCCCCTGCCGCGCCACGGCATTATGGGCCTCACCGGGCACGCCTGGCACTTCTGCCTCGGAAGCGCCGTAGGCGTTGTTGCCCTCCCATCCGGCCCCACCGATCTCGATTGGTCGCTGGCCCTCAGTTCCTATCGCCGCACCGGGTGGCGTTGGGAACGCTTCGCTGCGGCTGGCACAGCAGACGGATTGGACGCGGCCCGTGATGCAGCCCGTACGTGGGCCGTTCCCCACCTCGCTGCCGGCCATCCGCTCGTCGGCTGGGACTTCCACCTCCGCGAACACGCCGTGGTGTTTGGGTTCGATGATGCATCGAACGCCTTCCTCGTCGACGACCTCCTCTCCCCCCAGTACGGCCAAACCTACCCGCTCGCGGAATGGCCGGGCGCCTCCGGTCAGCTTGAGTTGCTTGCGGCCGTTGGCCGCGTCGAAGTCGATCCGCTCGATGCCGTCTTCGAATCCATCGAGTGGGCGCTCGCCTGTTTTCGTGGCGAAGACGGTGTCCGCGACGCCCAGGCACGCGGCACCGCCGGCCTCGACGCATGGGCGGATGCGCTCGATGGGACAGTCGAAGTCGATCGGGCCGGCAATGCCTACACCATCGCCGTTCTCCTCGCCGCCCGCAGCGACGGAGCCCTCTTCATTGCAGACCTGGTCGATGCGATTCCGGACCTCGCGGAGCCACTCGGCGATGCGGACGCAGCCCTCCGCGACCAGGTTCGAGCCCTCTCGCCACTTGCCACGCTCTTTCCATTCCCGGCCGGTGGCCACGGCAACGTTGACGTCCCTGGCCTTCGCCGCGCTGCGGCCATGGCTATCCGCCAGGCAGCCGACGCAGAACGCCGTACCGCCGCTGCCTTCACCCGTATCCTGGAAGCGGTGAGCTAGGGCCCTGCCCGCTCAGTGCCGGAAGTGCCGATGCCCGGTCAGGACCATCGCCACCCCGTACTGGTTGCAGCAATCGATACCGTCCTGGTCTCGCATGCTTCCGCCCGGGTGAATGATCGCCGCCACGCCCGCCTGGCATGCCTGCTCAACGGCATCGCCCCACGCGAACGGGAAGAACGCGTCGCTGGCCATGACTGCGCCGCGAACTTCGTCACCCGCCTTCTCAGTGGCAATCTCCGCGCTCTTCACGCGGTTTGGCTGGCCGCTGCCCATCCCGAGCAATCGTCCGTCCTTCACGACGGTGATCGCGTTGCTCTTCACATGCTTCACGCAGCGCCACGCGAACTTCAGATCTTCCAACTGCGCCGGTGAGGGTGCCGCATTCGTGACCACCTTTAGCTCAATGTCCTCCGGCCGCAGATCATCGGCGTCCTGCAGCAGCCAGCCGCCGCCCACCTGCCGCAGCGAGCGCCCCCCACGGGCGCGAGCCTGCGCCTCGAGGATGCGAAGGTCCTTTGACTTCCCCTTCAGGATCTCCAGCCCTCCGTCTGTGTACCCCGGAGCCACAACGATCTCGTAGAACATCCGCGTCGTCCCGTCGTTGGGGCTGCGGAACTCGCGAAGCTCCCGCGCCAGGGCTTCGTCTACCACCCGGTTGAAGGCGACGATCCCGCCGAAAGCGCTCGTCGCATCTCCGCGGACCGCCAGCCGGTAAGCTTCCAGCATGTCTTCGCGCGTCGCCACCCCGCACGGGTTCGTGTGCTTCACCACAACGCACGTAGGTCCGGGGAACTCGTTCACGCAGTTCCATGCCGCGTCCGCGTCAAGGTAGTTGTTGTAGGACATCTCCTTGCCGTGGTGCTGCACGGCGGTGGCGATCCCGCCCCGCCCCCGCTCGGCCAGCGAGGTGTCGACATAAAACGCGGCGGACTGGTGTGGGTTCTCACCGTAGCGCAGCCCCTGCGACAGCGTCATCGGCACGGTCAGGCTCGGCGCTGGCTCATCGCCGTCCCATAGCCACTCGGAGACCGCACTGTCATACGCTGCCACGTGCGCAAACGCCTTCCACGCGAGCCGCTTGCGATACGCTGCATCGGCTGCGTTCGTACGCACCGCCTCAAGCACAGCGGCGTAATCATTCGGCTCCACGACAACCAGCACGTCGGTGTGGTTCTTCGCGGCCGCCCGCAGCATCGTCGGCCCGCCGATGTCGATGTTTTCGATTCCCTCTTCGAACGTCACCCCCGGTTTCGTCACGGTTGCCACGAACGGGTAGAGGTTGCAGCAGACCAGGTCGATCGTACCGATGCCGTGCGCTGCCAGCGCTTCGCGGTGTTCGGGCAGGTCCCGCCGCGCGAGGATGCCGCCATGTACCACCGGGTGCAGCGTCTTCACCCGGCCGTCCAGCATCTCTGGCGAACCCGTGATCTCTTCGACCTGTCTGACCGGGATTCCGGCGCCGCTGATCGTGGCGTAGGTCCCGCCCGTTGAAATGAGCTCCCAACCAAGCTCTACGAGTCCCCGTGCGAACTCAACGATTCCAGTCTTGTCGTAGACCCCCAACAGTGCGCGCATGCCAAAGCCTCCGGGTGAGTGGTGTCACTCCCCGCGGCCCAGGCGTACGGCCGTGTTGATGTGGGACAGCGGCCGGGCTCCCTCGCGGTCACTCCCGCGTTCGCCAGTCACCCGACGCGCTGATTGTAGCAGGCCGCAATCCCAGCGCACGCGGCGCGGAAGGCCTACGTGCCCTCTTGCCAGCTTGTCAGGTAGTGCTCCTGCTCCGCCGTCAGCGTGTCGATCGAGATCCCCATCGCCTTCAACTTCAGCGACGCGATCTCCTGGTCCACCTCGTGCGGCAGCTCATACACCTGGTTTTCGAGCTTCGAATGATTGAGCGCGATCCACTCGGCGCCCAGCGCCTGGTTCGCGAACGACATGTCCATCACCGCTGCCGGGTGGCCCTCGGCCGCTGCCAGGTTCACCAGCCGCCCCTGGCCCAGCACAAACAGCCGCCGTCCATCCTGGAGCCGGTACTCCTCCACCGATGGCCGGATGCCGCGCTTCCCTTCACTCATGGCACTCAACGCTTTCAGGTTGATCTCAGCATCGAAGTGCCCGCTGTTCGCAACGATCGCGCCGTCTTTCATCACTTCCATATGGGCGCGGTCGATCACGTTTACGTCGCCCGTAAGGGTCACGAAGAAGTCGCCGATCGCCGCCGCTTCGGTCATCGGCATCACCCGGAAGCCGTCCATCACCGCCTCCAGCGCCTTCACCGGGTCAACTTCCGTCACGATCACCTGCGCCCCGTGGCCTCGCGCCCGGCTCGCCACGCCGCGGCCACACCAGCCGTAGCCCGCCACCACGAAGTTCTTACCCGCGAGCAGCACGTTCGTTGCCCGGATGATCCCGTCCAGCGTCGATTGCCCCGTTCCGTAGCGGTTGTCGAACAGGTGCTTCGTGTCTGACTCGTTGATCGCGACGATCGGGTAGCCAAGCGCGCCGTCCTTCGCCATCGCCCGCAGCCGGATGACGCCCGTCGTCGTCTCCTCGGTGCCGCCAACCACGCTGTCCAGCAGATCCCGCCGGTCCTTGTGGATGGTCGCCACCACGTCGGCGCCGTCGTCCATCGTCAGCTGTGGACTGTGCTCCAGGGCCTGGTGGATGTGTTTGTAGTAGGTGTCGTTGTCCTCGCCGCACCGCGCAAACACCGAGATCCCGTATTCGGCCACCAGCGCCGCCGCCACTTCGTCTTGCGTCGAAAGCGGGTTGCTCGCGCAGAGGCGCACGTCCGCGCCTCCATCACGCAGCGCGATGGCGAGGTTCGCCGTCTCACTCGTCACGTGCAGGCAACAGGCCATCCGGATGCCGTTCAGAGGCTTCTCGCGCGCAAAGCGCTCGCGGATTTGGGCGAGCACCGGCATCTCCCGGGCAGCCCATTCGATTCTTTTCACACCATCCGGGGCCAGCCCGAGGTTCGTTACATCGTTCGGAACGGTCATCTGTCTCACCGCCAGCTGTCGAAGCATGTCTGGCGCAATAGTTCACGGCGCCGCAGTTCAGCTTGGCCGAAGCGAGACGAACGAGCCACCGTATCGCCGCCCGCGCACAGTCGCACGCACCCTCCGGAATGCCGCCGCGATGCCCGTTGGGTCACGCCGCGTCGCGCTCGCCTCCACCAGCCGGCAGGCTTCCCGGTACCCCAGGTGCTCGTATGCCCGGACAGCCGGCCGGTTGCCGGGGTCAACCGTCAGCACAACGTCTTCGCAGAACTCCAGCAGCGCCGCCGTTACCGCGCTCGTCGTCGCGGTCGCATATCCCTTGCCGCGGTGTTGGCGCTGCGTGAAGACATTCCCGACAACTGCCACACCCTCGTGCCGCGAAACCACGTGCGTCCCGGCCACCGAAACCAGTCTTCCCTCGACGAAGATCCCGCGATAGAGCCCCGCGTCGATGTGTTCAGGCACGTAGTAGCTCGGCGCCCCATCGGAGGCGTAGAGGCCGTTGAGCCGCCGGATGTCAAACCCGTTCAACGCGATCGTGTTCGATTCAACTGGCCGGAACTGCGCCCGGTTCACGTGCATCCGCATCATCGGTTGCTGGCTTGCGAGCCGGTACACGGTCTGCAGCGCCGCCGTGTGGCCCGGCTCGCAGGTCGCATACGTGTGCGAAGGTCCCGGCTCGATCGAGAGCACCGCGGCGACCGCGTCCGGATCACCCATCGAGAACATCGCTTCGCCGAGTCCGCCGCGGCTGTGCAGCACAAGTCCGGACCCGGTGTCACCTCGCGCGTAGAACCATTGCGTCCGCTCGAACAGCCCGGGCTCCAGTTGCCCCAGCGCATACGCGGAGTATTCCACCCGCTTCCGCAGGAACTCCCGGATCCGCGCTCGGTCGTCCAGGCGCGTCACAACATAATCGAAGGTCTGGCGACCCAGCCTTCCTCCCCACGGCAGCCCGTGCTCGGCCATTTAGCCGTCAACCTCCACGTGCGTCAGCCCCCGGAACCTCCGGAAACGCGCTTCCACTTCCCCCCGCGTCAACGTGAACAGCCGTGCCGGCCCAAGCCCCTCGACACAGAACGAAGCCACCGTCGAACCGTAGAGGATCGCACGCCGGATTGCCACGGGCGTTATTTCGTTCACGCTATCGAGGTACCCCATAAACGCGCCCGCAAACGCGTCTCCGGCACCCGTTGGATCGATCACTTCTTCCAGCGGATAGCCGGGCGCAACAAAGTACTCGTCCTTGGTCGCGTAGACGGCGCCATACTCGCCCAGTTTGATGATGACGGCGTTCGCGCCGCGATCGAGAAGGTGCCGCGAGGCTTTCGCGATGCTCGCTTCGCCCGTCAGTTCCCGTGCCTCGCCGTCGTTCATCGTGACGAAGCTCGCGTCACCCAATACCTCCAGGATCTCGCCCGGCCAGTTGGCGATGTAGAAGCGGATCGTATCCATGATCGTCGCCCGCTTCGCCGTCAGTTGAGCGCTCAGATCCCGCTGCACGTAGGGATGCGCCGCCGAGAGCACGGCCGAACGCGTCGCTCGCCACTCCTCGGGCACCGAAGGAAGCCAGGTCTCATTCACACCGACGTGCGTGTACAGGTCTTCCCGCGTGTTCAAGTCGTAGCCGTACTTCGCCCCCCACCGGCTCGTCGTCCCGTCCTCGGTAGTGAGTCCGCTGATATCGATCCGCGGGTGGCGAAGTTGCTCACGCATCGGTTCGGGGAAGTCGGATCCAACCGCCGCGAGCAGTCGCACGTCCGTGAAGAGTGCGCCCGCGAACACTGTGAACGTCGCCGAACCGCCAAGCGAAGCCCCCGTCGCTCCGAACGGCGTCTCAATTTCGTCGACCGCAACCCAGCCAGAAACCAGCAAAGTCATCCGCTCAACCGCCTCGTAAGAATTGGCCCAAGCCGGCCAAGGGCTTCTGCCGGAATTGCCGTCGGGTCTGTTACCAGGGCGCTATCCAGCGCCGACCCGCACGCGCAATTTCGTCCCTCTGGTAGGGCCGCCGCGAATTGGCGGATCACTTCGATACTCGTCGCCACGTTCTGCTGCAACACCGCGAAGACGCTCGCTGCATCGACGGCCTCATGCTCATCGTGCCATGAGTCATAGTCCGTAACGGCCGCGACTACCGCGTAGCAAATCTCAGCTTCCCTTGCGAGCTTCGCCTCCGGCAAAGCAGTCATGCCAACCACCGCTGCCCCCCAGCCCCGGTACAGCACGCTCTCGGCCCGTGTCCCAAAGGCTGGCCCTTCTATGCAGACGTAGGTCCCTCGGTCAATGACGCATGCCCCCGAAGCCCCACCTGCGTTGGTCGCCGTCGCGCGCATCTCCGGGCACACCGGGTCGGCAAAGCCCACGTGCGCGACTACGCCCTCCCCGAAATACGTCGATGTCCGCGCTCCTCGCGTCCGGTCAATGAACTGGTCCACGACCACCAGGTCGCCCGGATGGCAGTCATCTTGAAGGCTCCCGACGGCCGAGATCGCCAGCACGCGCTCCACTCCCAGCGATTTCATCGCCCAGAAATTCGCTCGCTGCGGCAGTTCCGAAGGCAGCAGACTGTGCGAGCGCCCGTGCCTCGCCAGGAACGCCACTCGTCGTCCCTCCAATGTGCCGATGCGAAGCGCGTCGCTCGGCGCGCCATACGGCGTCTCCACCGAGATCTCCCGGACATCCGAAAGGCCCGGCATGTCGTAAAACCCCGAGCCCCCGAGTACCGCAAAGTCGATGCGCTCCATGTGATGCGAGTGTAGCCGTGCGTTCCTTACTGTCCGCCCGCCAGCGCGCCCAACGACGATTCAAACGGTGCCCGGGCGATTCCGCGGTCCGTCACGATCGCTGAGACCAGCTCCGCCGGCGTGACGTCGAACGCCGGGTTGTAGGCATCGAGTCCGTTCGGGGCCCACCGTTGCCCACCGAAGCCGCCAACCTCCCTTCCGTCACGGTATTCGATCGGGATGCCGCTGCCCTCGGGGCACGCAAGGTCGATGGTGCTGCATGGGGCTGCGATGACGAACGGCACGCCGTGCCGCGCCGCTACCGCCGCCAATCCGTAGGTCCCTACTTTGTTCGCGGAATCCCCGTTCACCGCAATCCGGTCGGCGCCCGTGATCACCAGCCCGACGTTCCCGCTGGAAATGAGCGCGGCGGCTGCGGTGTCGGCAAGCAACGTCGCCGGGATTCCGAGTCGCTTCAACTCCCACGCCGTCAGCCTTGCCCCCTGGAGCAGCGGCCGCGTCTCCGTCGCGAAGCACCGCGCCAGCCGCCCGTCCCGCCACGCTCTCGCGATCACGCCAAGGGCCGTTCCCCCGGCGCCAGTCGCGAGCGCACCGGTGTTGCAATGCGTGAGCACGGCGCCCCCGGGCGGCACCAGTTCGGCGCCAAAGGCAGCCAGTGCCTCGTCTTCCTCGATTCGCCGTTCCTTGAACGCGATCGCACCGTCCCACAGGAGCCCGGTTCGTTCCTCCTCGGGCGCGGCCAGCGCTGTCGCCAGGGCGATATCTACCGCTGCCCCGAGGTCGACTGCCGTCGGTCGCGTCTGCCTGATCTCCCGCGCGGATTCCTCCAGCCGTTCGCTCGTTGGCCCACGCGTCGAAGCGGCGATTGCCATGCCACACGCGCCCGCCAGCCCAAGCAACGGCGCGCCACGCACACGGAGCATCCCAATCGCTTCGCACAATGCCTCGATCGTCCGGACATCGAGCCAAACTTCGTCGTGAGGGAGCCGCGTTTGGTCGAGCAGCAGCACCCCCTGCGGCGCCTGGATGCGAAGCGGGTCGATCGAGCTCGTCACGAACGCGATTGTATGGCCCTGGCCTGCCCCGCGTTACTGCGCCGTCGCATGCAGCGCCGAGCGTTCGACGTCATCCAGGTCGTCGCTGAGCCGCGTCCGCGCACCCTTCCCGACTCCCGCGAGCACGGCCCGCAAGTTGACCTCAAGTGAGTCGCGAAGCCGCTGCACCAACGCATCGCCCTTTGGTGTCAGCACCAGGCGGACGGCCCGCCGGTCACTCATGTCTCTCAGCCGCTCGATCAGGCCGGCGCGTTCGATGCGATCGAGCACGCCCGTCACCGTCTGCGACTGTTGAGATAGATACTGCGCCACCAGGTGCGGTTGCGGCTGCTCGAATGAGTCGATTGCCAGCAGCGTTACCGCCTGCACGAATGTCACGTCGTGCTCACGTGTCAGCCGTTGGTCAAGTTCACGGACGACCGTGTTCGTCGTCCGGTACAGCGCCGTCACGAGTTCCAGGTCGGATCCGCGTTCGGATTCCTCCATGCGTGTGTTGCTCCTTGGCGAGATGCCCGTCACGCCCAAACCACCAGATGATCCTCAACGATGACCGAACCGTCTTCCGCCGATAGGCCCTTGACACCCAGTTGGCATCCAGCCCTCAACGCTTGGCGACCGCCTCCAGGGCCATCCCTCAGGAATAGCGGACTACCGAATGCACTGCATAGGGCTTCAGCCGCTGGCGCCCGCCAAGCGCATCCAGCTCAACCGCGAAGCCCATCCCAGCCACTACACCTCCGATAACCTCGACCAGCTTGGCGGCTGCCAGCGCCGTCCCGCCCGTCGCGAGCAGATCATCGACGATGTAGGCCGCCGTCCCTGGCTCCATCGCGTCCTGGTGGATATCCAACTGGCTCTCGCCGTACTCCAACGAGTACTCCACCGACATACGCGCTGATGGCAGCTTGCCCGGCTTCCGAACGGGGACGAACGGTAGTCCGAGCCGCAGCGCCAGCGGAGCCCCAAAGATGAATCCGCGCGACTCTATCCCCACAATCGCCCCAGCGCCGTGGCTTCGTGCGTCGGCTTCGAAAGCGTCGATGATGGCCTCGAACGCTTTGGCGTTGGCCAGCAGCGGCGTGATGTCACGAAAGAGAATCCCGGGCTTGGGGAAGTCCGGTACGTCGCGGATAGAGCGCTTCAAGTCCATTCGCAGAGTGTACCGGCTGCGGCTGGCGGTTCGCCGTCCCATGGCCGGTACCACGTACGAACTACGCCGCCTTGAAGATTGGCAACATTGGCCACTGCTGGCCCATGAGATCAGCCGAAGGCACCCCCAGCCACTTCTCAATGAGCGTTGCATACACCGACCGGAAGTCCACGGTGTAGAGCAGGTTCCCCCGGTCGATCAGGTCCGTCAGGCTCGGCTGGTCACCGTAGATGCCGCGCTGTACTCCGTTGCCCAGCACAATCATGCCGCCCGCTGAGCCGTGGTCCGTGCTCCCGTTCGCGTTCTCCTGCACCCGCCTCGAAAACTCCGTCCACGTCACCACGACCACGTCGTCCGCCCGCCCATGCGCCGCGAGGTCGCGGTAAAACGCGGTCAGCCCTTCGTCGAGCGTCTGAAGGAGCGCCGGATGGTCGTCCTGCTGGTTCGTGTGCGTGTCGAATCCGCCCAGCGTCACGTGTCCCACCCGGATTCCCAACCCGCCCGTAATCGTCTCCGCGATCAGCTTCAGCCCCGAGGCAAACGAGCTCTCTGGGTATTCGACCGCCGGGACATACCCCTGGTGGACCTTGGCCAGCGATGTCGATGCGGACACCGCCGTCTCAGCCGTGGTTTCCAGCAGCACCCCAAACGGCGAATTCGTTGGGTACTCCTCATACAGCTTCATCAGCGTCGAGCTTCGAGCAGCAGTGGGCTGCGCGCTTTGCCCGCGCTCCCGGAATCCAAAGTCATCCGGGTTCGCTACGGCCGTCACCGGCACCAGTTCGCCCCTGAGGGCCGGTGGCCTCGATCCCCCGGCGTTGAAGCCGAAGAAGGGGTCGTGCGCTTCCGACTCCATCGAATCCAGCGTCCGGCCCAGCCATCCGTGGTCCAGCTTCAGCTCCGGGTCACCGGCTTCCCAGATGGCCATCGACTTGAAGTGGCTGTAGTTCTGGTTCGGGTACCCCACTCCTCGCACCAGCGCCACCCGCCCTTCGTCCCACAGACCCTTCAGGCCCGTGAGCTGCGGTGCCAACGCCGCCGAGCCATCCAGTTTCAACAGGCTTTCGGCAGGCGTGCCCAGCGTTGGACGCGCCGCGTAATACGCGGGGTCCGCGTACGGCACCAGCGTGTTCGTGAAGTCGTTGCCCCCCGCGAGTTGTACGAGCACGAGGATCTTGCCGCTGCTCGCCTGCGCCACCGCCGGGTTCTGAGCCGCGAACGCGACCGCCCCCTTGAGCAACGAATTCGCCGTCGTGCCAATGCTCACCAGCGCGACGCCGCCCTTCACAAAGTCTCTTCTTGAAAGCATGGATGTGTCCCTTTCGCTAGATCAGTTGGAATTCGGGGCTGGCAGCCACCAGGTACACCGCGTTTGCGGCTCGCTCGTTTGCGTTCGATATCCCGTTCACGAACGCTGATACCGCGGTCAGGTTGGCGTCCGGCAGGTCGCCATCGACAAGCCGCTCCGCCACCGAGCCGACGAGTTCGTCGCCCGCCAGTCCGCTGAGCGCCGGGAAGGTCGCGACACCGCGGCCACGCGGAAACAACAGCTCATCGAGAAAGTTCACGCGTGCGAAAAAGGTGCTCGACGACAGCCATGCGGCCCCGCCCGGCCACCCCGCGACGTTTGGCGGCTCGAACAGCACCTGGTCCATCGCCGCATAGAAGTTGGAGCGTCCTGACCGTGCTGCTCCCGTGCCGACCGCAATGTCGCGGCTCAGGTCCATTTCTATCCCGCGGACCAGGCCAACGAGCATTTCGATGGGGCTGCGGACCTTACCCCGGTATGCCCGCTCTGAGTAAAACTCGTCGCTCAGCAGGATCGCTCGCACCACCTCGCGGATGCTGTGGCCGGAACTCCGCCAGGCGGCCTCTAACGTGTCGATCACCTCTGGCTCCGGGTCCGCATATGCGAACTCTTCCCAGAGTCGCGTACACACGTACCGGCCGGTGGCCGCCTGCTCCATGATGATCGCGATGATGTCTTCGCCATTGAACGTCCCTGTCTTGCCGAGGAACGTCTTCTCTCCCGCGTCATGTTCGCGAGCGTTGAACACGAAGTCCGGACTGTACGTCGAAATGATCTCGAACTGGCGCTGCTGCCGCTCCTCTTCTGTCAGCTTCGCCAGCTCCTCGCGGGACGGGAGAGGCGGTCGCGAGAGCCGCCATCCCGTGAATGCTCGCGAACTCTCCCTCACGTCGTCCTCTGTGTAGTTCCCCTCTCCCATCGTGTAGAGCTCCATCAGCTCCCGGGGGAAGTTCTCGTTAGGGTGTTCCTTCCCGCTCTCGATCGTGTCGAGGTACATCATCATCGCCGGGTCTTTCGCCACGGCCTGCACCAGGTCGTCGAACCTGCCGGCCGCGTGCTCGCGGAACAGTTCGTTCTGCCACACCATCCAGCTCGCCCGTTGACCGCCGATCTTGCTGATCTGGCTCGTCAGAAGGCCGTGCCAGATTAGCGTCAACCGCTCTTCCAGCGGGCGCGCGCTATAGGCCATTCGCGTCAGCCACCACTTCTGCATGTCGGCGACCACCTGGCCCCGTGCGTTCGCCGCGTACGTCAGCTGAAAATTCGCAGCCGCAATCCGCGTGTCCAGCGCGCTGTTATCGATACCTTCGTAGTCCACCAGCCGCGAGACCGCCGCCTCCCGGCTCAGTCCGGCGAACTCCTCGATCTCCGCGAGGCTCCCACCGAAACCCGCCCGGCGCAGGAGATGCGCGGCCCGCAGCTTCGCGTCGGTGAGCGCGGCGTTGCTGCTCGCTGCCACAGCGGCCGGGGGCGTGGCCGCGAGCACCGCGGACTGCTCGCTGCCAGTCGCCGCCGTGGTCTTCGCACCGCCCCCGTTGGCCAGGCCAATCACCGCGGCCGCCGTCCCCGCCGCGGCAAGCCCCGCCGAACCCATCACGATGGCCCGGCGCGTCGTTCGCCGCTGGAGTAATCCTGGCTGCTGCGCTGCCGTTTCTACGTCTTGTTCTGAAACCGTCATTGTCCCGACCTCGCCGGTTGCTCTTGCACCGGTTATGGCCTGACGGCATCGAAAGGTGACGCCACCGGCGCCGTTTCACCGGTTCGTAACCTCGGCGCGCCAGGCAATGCTGGACGCAACACACTCACTGCCGCTCCCCGTGCCTTTGCCCGGTACGACCCAATCCTAGAAGCAGCCGCCGTCGCCGACGCTCTCGAGTTCGCTCGCCGTGCCGGTCACGTACGATTCCCGCCACCCAAGCGGTAACGGCCCCCAGTCGTACCCAACATCCACAAACCAGCCGTCCGGAGCACAAACGATGCGCCGTGGCTGGGGGCCGCAGTCGCCGCCGATGCACTCGTTGAACCGGTAGGGATGGTTGATTACCGGCACCGTGGCTGTTGGCGTTGGCGTGGGAAATGGCGTCACCGTTGGTACTGGCGTCGGCACGGAAGTCGGAATGCTGGTCGGGAGCGACGTCGGAACCGACGTTTCCGTCGACCCCGGAGTCGATCCGGATGACGCTGAAGTTGGCGTCGGCTCGCTGCTACTGCTGCCCGGAGTTGCCGTCGCGGCTGGCGTTCCCGGGGTGCCCGGCGTACCGGGCGTCCCGGTTGAAGCCGGGCTCGCGCTCGCTCCGGGACTGCTGGCGCCCGGCGTCAGCGACTGCGTGCCCGTTGGCACCGGCACAACCGAAGCACCCGCCGACCCTGTCGGCGTGTCCGTCACCACGCTCGGCTCGTCTCCGTCGCCGCCCCTGGTGAATACGAAGGCCAACGCCCCTACGCCGATGATGCCGAAGAAGACGGCCGCAACAATGGCAAAGACCCGGCTCGTCCGCTGTTCGTCGTCTCCCGGCCGCAAGAAAGGCGCGGGTTCCCTGGCAAACCCATCATCGATCGCGTCAGGTGGGATTGGTGGTGGTGGCGTGGGCCGTCCCGGTGGAGATGGTGCTCGCGACGCCGCTGGCGGGGCGCTCGATCGTTCCACCGGTGCCGGCGGTGGCGGGGTTCGCTCCGGTTCAGGCGCTCGCGGCGAAGTCGGCCGTGCGAATGGGTCAACGGCTCTCCGCTCCGCGGACGTATCTCGAGCCGCCGGCGGTTCTTGTTGAGCCGGCGGGAATGCCTGTGTGGTCGCTTGAGCCCCACCCAGCCCCTGCAGCGCAAGTTCCGCCAGCAGCGGTGCTGCATCCAACCGCAGGTAACTCGAATACGATCGGATGAAGCCGCGCACATACACCGGGGCCGGCAGCGCATCGAATTCGTCCCGCTCGATCGCTTCGAGGAACCGCTGAGAGATGCGCGTATCTTGGGCAACCTGCTCAATAGTCAGGCCCCGCTGTTCGCGCGCCAATCGGAGTGTGGAACCAACGCTGGCCATTCGACCGACATAAAGTATGCCGAAACTGTCAAACAGGCCAACACCAATTGCTGCGACGCTCCTTGCCGGCGCCCTGATCGGCGCACTTCTGACCCTTTCCCATGCCTTAGCCCAGCCCCCGCAGATCCCCGCGACGTTCTTCGGGACTGTGTCAGTCGATGGCGCACCCGTCCCGCCAGGAACGCTTGTACGCGCGTTCGTCGACGGTGTTGACTGCACACAGCCAGGGGGTAGCGGAGCGTTCGACGAAGGCGGCGCCAGCCACTATCTCGTCGATGTCATGCATGAGTCCCAGGCGCCCGGCTGCGGCCGCACGGGTGCGGAAGTCTCATTCAAGGTCGGAAACCAATCGGCCGATGTCGCGGCAACGTGGAACTCCGGTCCATACGCGCTCGACCTCTTCGTCGGCACGCCCCCCACGTCGGCGCCTTCGGGTCGCGACGCGGCAGAATCCTCTGGGGGCGGCCGCGCATGGTTGCTTCCTTCGCTCGTCGCTGCGGCACTGCTTGCGGCCGCGGGCGCGGCCGTATTCGCCCTCCTCCGGAAAGCGCGGGGAAACCCGCGTTCAACAGGAAGCCCTCCCAGTTCGTAACCTCAGTTAAGCTGAAACGCGGAGCCCTCGCCCGACCGTAATGAAACTACTCCGAGTCCTGGCGGCCTTTTCGTTCGTAGCCGGCCTCGGCCTGCTCGTCGTTGGCTTCATGCGTTCCGGCGAGTCCTCCGCCGGCAGCCTCCCCGCCGCCCCCACCGAGTTCGTCTCAACGCCAACCCCATCACCGGCCTCTACCCTCGAGCCAACGGCGACCATCCCCGGGCAGCCCACGCCCACGCCTACCCCCCTTCCATTTGATGGCCCCGTGAGCCGGTTGCTCATCCCGCGCTTCGGCGTCGACTCAGCCATCGAGCTAATCGGTCTCCTTCCGAACAATCAGCTCGACGTCCCCCGGGACCCCAACAACACCGGCTGGTACGACATCTACGACCGGCCCGGCTATCGCGGCAACGCCGTCTTTTCCGCTCACGTTGACTACTTCCCCGATATCCGCGGGCCCTTCTTCAACCTCTCTAGGATCGACCCCGGCGATGAGATCGTTGTTCGGATGGAGGATGGGACCGAGTACCGCTATCGCGTCATTAAGAAGAAACGATACGAGGCGGCGACCATCCCGATGGGCGACCTGATCTGGCCAACCGATAAACCCTCTGACCAGGAATGGATCACGTTGATCACCTGCGGTGGCCGGTTCGACGGCGCTCCAAATCAGCCCGGCGAATACCTCGACCGCGACGTAGTTGTTGCCGAACGTATCAAGTAGACCGTCTTTCCGGGCTCGCGCCCGCCAATGCACCAATTCCCAGGAGTTCCCCGCTCAGTGAACAAAGCTCGAATGGTCCCGCTCTTCGTTTTTGCTGCAGGCGCCGTCGCCGCACTCCTCCTTGCTGCCTGCGGTGGGGGAAGTAGCTCCGCCGAAACACCAACAGCAGCGACTACGTCACTTCCGGCTCCCTCTGCCACGGCAACTCCGACCGTCAGGCCTACCAACACCCCCACGCCGATCCCGACGCCCACGCCCTACAACGGCCGCGTCTCACGCTTCCAGGTGCCCCGGCTCGGGATCGACGCTCCCATCGAAGAGCTCGCCATCAATAGCCTCGGTGAGCTCGACACCCCGAAGGCCGAAAATGTCGCCGTCGGCTGGTACCACCTCTACGACAAGCCCGGCCGCCTGAACCCGGATAATCGCGGCTGGGTCGATTTCGGCGGGAAGCAGACCGTCAGTGGGTACGCTGGCAACTCTGTCTTCTCGGCGCACGTCTATTACCACAGCATTCCGGCGCCGTTCCAAAAGCTCTCCCAGGCCAGGGTTGGCGACGAAATCTCGGTGACGATGGAGGACGGCCGTCAGTACAACTACGAAGTCGTTTCCAACCAGCGCTACCATCGCGACACGATTCCCATGGGCGAAATCATTTGGCCCCAGCAAAAGCCCGCTGACGAAGAATGGATCACCATGATCACTTGTGGCGGCGAGCTCGATTCCAGCGGCCAGGAGTACGTCTCCCGCGATGTCGTCGTCGCTCGCCGCAAACTCTGAACCGCCCGCGCCATAGGCGCTGTCTATCAAGCGGTAAATTCGTGATGAATTTCGCAATCGGGGATTGACACCCTTCCCCGCGGTTCGTTACGTTGCGCCCACAGGGCCCATTGCGGACCCATGCGATCCTGTACAAGCAGGTGAGCAACTGCAGAATGCGCGTCAGCGCAACGGGGGACCCATCGCGTGGGGTGAATTCGGCTTTGCCGATAGGACGTTCCTTCCGTCCGAACCCGTCAGCTAACTCCGTACGCAGCAGAAGGCCTGGCGGACACCTGTCCGTTCCGAGGCGCATGCCTCATCGCACATAATCCAGGCTTCGGCCAACGTTCGTTAGGAGGAATTCCCCCATGCCTGCACTGCAGGAAGCGCCCCCCAAGTCCTGCCCCAAGTGCCGCGGCACCATGATCGTCGAACGCGACTGGCACGGCACCTACGGTAGCTGCATCATGTGCGGCTACGTCCACGAAGTGCTCACCAGCCCGCCCGTCGACCTCGCCGCTGAAGAAGCAGCCCTTCCCCAGCGCCAGCGCCGCCGCCAGCCATCTCACGGCAAGCTTCGGCTCTGATATTCCCCAGTCGCATTAACAACGGTGAAGGGCGGGGGACGCAAGCCCAGGCTTCGTGTCCCCCGCTTTTTGTTGTCCGGCATGCTCCCTGTCTCCTCGTGAATCAGCACGCTACCCTTCCGTCCGTGGACGACTCATACGCCGTTGACGCCGTGTTCTACGACCTCATCCACGATGACGCCGAAGATGACGTCGGCCTCTGGCTCTCATTCGCCGGCAGGACATCCCTCCCGGTCCTTGAGGTCGGCGCCGGTTCCGGGCGAATCAGCGTCGCCCTCGCGACCGCCGGGCACACCGTAACTGCCCTTGACCCCTCCCCCTCGATGCTTGAGTTGGCACGACAGCGTGCCGCCTCCGCGGCAACCCGGCTCGAATTCGTCGAGTCCACGCTACCCGCTGCGCAACTCACGCCGGACCGATACGGCATCGTGCTGTTCCCCGCTGACGTCTTCCTCTATGCCGCCGACGCCGACGAACAGGCGGAGCTCCTCCAAACAGCTGCCAACCTGGTCCACTTCAGTGGCCTCGTCATCCTGGACCTTCCGGGCCCGGCGCTCTCGCTTGATCCCGCTTCGAACGGAGAGCTTCTCCTCGCCTGGTCCGGTCAGACCGCCGATGGGCACGATCTCGAAGTCTGGCACGTCCACGAAGACGACCTCGCCGCCCAGTCCCGGGTCCTCCGCGTCCGCTACGAACGCACCGGCCCCGGCGGCGTGCTCCATCGTGAAACGACCGTCCACGAGCTGCGGTACGTCTACCCAGGCGAGTGTCAGTACCTGCTCGAGCGGGCTGGACTTCAGGTTACCGACATCTTCGGAGACTACGAACTCGGGCCGCTCACGAATGAATCTGCGCGGATGATCGTCTGCGCGCGGAGGACCGCAGGTTGACTACTCGCGTTGTGCTGGATGCTATGGGCGGCGATGACGCCCCCGGCCCCGTGATCGAAGGCGCCGTCGCAGCGGCCCGCAACCTCAAGCGCTGCCAGGTTGTCCTCGTTGGCCCGGAACAGACGATCCGTGAATCGCTCGCTCGCGTTCCCAATGCTCCCCAGATCGAGATCCTTCACGCAGCCGACGTCATTGGCATGCACGACCATGCAACGGACACGATCCGTGCCCGTCCCGAGGCGTCGATCAACGTCGGCCTGCGCCTCGTGAAGTCCGGCGACGCACATGCCTTCGTAACGGCAGGGAACACCGGCGCCACGATGGCGGCTGCGCTGCTGACCCTCGGTCGCGTGCGCGGCATTTCCCGCCCCGCGCTGGCGCTCGTCTATTCGACGCCCACCGGCAAGCGGAAGCTCCTCCTCGACGTTGGCGCAAACGCGGACTGCCGTCCGCTGCACCTTATCCAGTTCGCACACATGGGTTCTGCATTCATGCGCGGTCGTTTCACCCTGCAAAGCCCAGCCGTTGGGCTCCTCTCCATCGGCGAGGAGGATTCGAAGGGCAATGCCGTCACCATTGAGGTGAACGAGGCGCTACGGGCGAGTCAGCTCAACTTTGTGGGCAACGTTGAGGGCAACGACATCCTCCGCGACACTGTCGACATCACCGTCTGCGACGGCTTCGCCGGGAACATCCTGCTCAAGACGGTCGAAGGCGTCGCCGAGACGCTCTTCGCGGAGATCCGCAAAGCCGCCACGGCGAAGCCCTGGAACCGCATCGCGGGACTGATGCTCAAACCCGAGCTGCGAAAGGTCCGCGACCGCCTCGATTATTCTGAATACGGCGGCGCCCAGCTCCTCGGCGTCGAAGGGATCGTCGTGATCTCGCACGGGCGTTCCAACGCCCGCGCTATCTTCAACGCCGTCCGCGCAGCCCGCGATGCCCACGAGGCCGGTGCCCTCGGCCTGATCCGCGAGGTCGGCGCCACCATGCCCGCCCGCAAACTCGACCGCGCCGAGGACTAGCGGGTACCCAAAATGCGCCTCGCCGGCATCTGACTGGCCGTCAGGCCGTTGGACCATCCTCTACCGGCGGTTGAAGCAGCGCATACTCCAGCGCATCGGACAGCGCTATCCAGCTCGCGTCGATGATGTCGGTCGATGCTCCAACCGTCGTCCAGTAGCGTTCCCCGTCGGTGCTCGAGATGAGCACACGCACCTTCGCCGCCGACGCCGACTGGCTGTCGAGCACGCGCACCTTGTAGTCGGTCAGCTTCACATCACGGACCTGCGGGTAGAACGACAGGAGCGCCTTTCGTGCGGCGCCGTCCAACGCGTTCACCGGCCCGTTCCCTTCGGCTGCGGTGTGCTCGGTCTCACCGCCGACTCGGAGTTTCACGACCGCCTCCGCCAACATCTCGTTGGTGCTGCCTTCGCGCTCGCCGCGCCGCCGCCGTTCCACGATAACAAAGTCTTCGAGTTCGAACGGCCGCTGGTATCCGGGCATCGTGCGCCGCACGAGAAGCTCGAAGCTCGCCTCAGCTCCTTCGTACTGGTATCCCTCGCTCTCCTTCTGTTTCACTGCCTCCAGGAGCTCCCGGATCTCGGCTGTCGAGAAGGGATACGTGATTCCCTGGTCCTGCAGCTTCCGCAGGATATTGCGCTGCCCCGAAAGCTCGCTGACGAGCACGCGGCTCGTATTCCCCACCAGCCCCGGATCCAGGTGCTGATAGGCGTTTGGGTCCTTCATGATCCCCGCAACGTGGTAGCCGGCCTTGTGTGCAAACGCGCTCGCCCCGACGTATGGCGCCTGCGGGTTTGGATTGAGGTTCGCCAGCTCGTTCGCCAGCACCGAGACCTCGGTCAGCCGCGCCAACTGCTCATCCTCGATGACCTCGAGTCCCATCTTCAGCTTCAGGTTCGCGATGATCGTAAGCATGTCTGCGTTGCCGCAGCGCTCACCCCATCCGTTTACACATCCCTGTACCTGCCACACGCCGGCCTCTACGGCCGCCAGCGAATTCGCCACCGCCAACCCGGCGTCGTTGTGACAGTGGATCCCGAGGCGCACATCCGGTGCCCGCATCTGGGCCGCCTCGATTGCCGCGAGCATCGCCCGCGTCGTCATCCCGCCGTTGGTGTCGCACAGCACGAGCGCTTCCGCCCCCGCCCGCGCCGCCGTCGCAAGGCACTGAAGCGAGTAGTCCGGGTCCGCCCGGAAGCCATCGAAGAAGTGCTCGGCGTCGAAGAATACCGTCTTGCCGAGCTCTTTGAAGTACCGCACCGTGTCCGCGATCATCGCCAGGTTCTCTTCAGCGGAGGTCTCAAGGATCTCCCGCACCTGGTACATCGAAGCCTTGCCGACCAGCGTTACGCCCGGAGTGTTAGCCGACCGGATTGCCTGGATGTTCTGGTCATCTTCACAGCGCACCCCGGGCTTTCGCGTCCCTCCGAATGCGCTGACTTTCGCATTCTTCAAGCCCGCATCCGGCAGCCGCCGGAAATACTCCGCGTCCTTCGGGTTCGAACCCGGGAACCCGCCCTCGATCCATTCGAGTCCCAGCTCGTCGAGCTTTCGCGTGATCCGGATCTTGTCTTCCACGGAGAGCGAGATGCCCTCCATCTGCGCCCCGTCGCGCAGTGTCGTGTCGTAAAGCTGCACCCTGTCCGTTGGCATTCACATCTCCCCGCCGCGCTTGCGGTTCCTGGGGGCGGCATTCAGTCGCCCTGTTCGGCACGGTCCGTGGGAAGTCAGGAAATCGCGCCCCCGCGGGATTGCCGCGGGGAGAATCTCACCTTGTGAAGCGGGCTGCGCGCGTTCATCCGCCCAAACGTAGCACAGGCGCGGCTATACGAAATCAAGAGCCGGCGCCACCACGGGTCCCGCTCAGCCCGGTTTCTCCCGGACCCGCGTTGACCAGCCCTTCCCCCTTCGCCCGTTGCTCCGCACTCTTAGGGCAGTGAACGTCGCCGCTCTCCCTTACACCCTGCTCATCATCCTCGCCGAAATGAGCATCGGAAGCCTGCTCATAACCGTCGCCTCCGACCTGCGCGGCGGCGTGACGCGCGGCTTCGTCATGACCATGGCGTTCTTCGTCGCAATTTTCGCTGGCCTCGCCCTCTGGACCGCCGCCTCGATCAACATCGGCACAGATGTCGACGGCTACCGCATAGACGCGGACTGGTTCGACCCGGCCCGGAACATGATCATCGTGGTGCTCGCCCTCAGCATTGTGTACACGCTCGCTGTCTTTATGGGTTGGGATCCCGTCGGCCGAATCGCCGGCATCCTCGGCTCCGTCGCCGGCCTGCTCGCGGTCGCACTCCTCGCCGGCATGTTCGCGCCCCCTACCTGGGGCTACCCGGCGGTCTTCCTCGCGCTTCTCGCCGGTACGCTCGCGATGGGAGCCGTCTCCGTCTCGATGACATGGGGACATTGGTACCTCACCGAGGGTGCTCTTCCTGCCTGGCCGCTCCGCGACCTCGCCCTGATTCTCCTCGGCGCTCTCGTCCTCCAGTCACTCGTCCTCGTCCTCAACCTGGCCGTGCCCGTGCGCGAAGTGCCATCCCCCGAAAACCCCGTGGACGTCAGCATCTTCGCCAACCCGGCGTTGTACCTTCGAATCGGCGTTGGCCTCATCTTCCCGCTCATCCTTGCGGTGCTCTCACTTCGCACCACGCAGATCCGGGCGATGCAGAGCGCGACCGGCCTTCTCTATATCTGTATGGGCGCAGTCTTCGCCGGGGAGGTCCTGGCTAAGGGCCTGATGTTCATCACAGCGAAACCCGTCTGATTCGCGATTCGGCAGGTCTCCGTGAACGCCTACGGCAGCGACTGCCACTCCCCTTGCCGTGCGAACAGCAGGTCGTGCATCTCCCAGAACTTGTCCTGTTCCCCGGCGCAAATGGCCGCCGCGCTCGCGTTCCCCGCGTTTGGGTGAATCTGCACAATCGGGAAATGGAGGAACGCCAGCGCCACGTCGTCACCCAGTTTCGACCGCACCGACGGCAGCGCCTGCTCGTTCCAGCGTTTGCAGAACGGACACTGGAAGTCGCTAAACTCCGCCATCACCACCTTCGCCGAGGGACTCCCGTCGAACGTCGCTCCCGTCAGGTCGATCTTCGCGTCCGTAATCTGAAACCGCCCCGCCGCTGCGAGCTGCTGAATCGTCGCCGAGTACGCATCGAGGCTCGTCGCGCCGCCACGCAACTCCACGTCGATCACTTCCTCGAACACCTCCGGCGGCTGCGACCCCACGACCAGCTTGTTGTTGATGAAGAACGACGGAGTGCCCGTCAATCCGAGGTTCAGCGCCTGCCGGTAGTGCGCGTTGATCGTGTCCACGGTCGATGCCTTCGAAAGACACTGGCGGAACGCCACCTCGTCCAGCTCTAGCGACTTCCCGTACCCCATGAACGCGCCGAGCAGGTCTTGTGGCTGGCTCCCGGCCGCGATAGTCGAGGACTCGCCCCCACCGCCGTTGTTCGCCACGGCCGCCGTTGCCCCGCCGCCGCCATCCCCCCGCGTCACAAAGAACGCGACCGCCACGATCACCGATCCGAGGACAATCGCTCCCGGTACCAGGAAATACGTCCAGGCAGGGCGTGCCGCCGTTGGCTTTGGCTGCGAGTCTGAGGGCGTGGGCGCGTCGGATGGGTCCATCCCAGCAATCGTAGGCAGCCATCGTCCCCCGGGCGATCCGCCTTAACCTCCGTCGCGTCCCCGCAACACGGCCAGTGTCAGCGCTTCCACGGTCAGCAACCCCGGGTCCCCCTCCTGCGCCGCCTCGACCCAGCTGCGTGCGTCCGCCCGGCTGAACCCAAGCGCCACGATCGTCTCCACCACGTCTGCAACTAGGCGCGTCCCCTCCAGCGTCCGTATGTCCACCGGCAGCGCGATCCCCGAATCCTGCATCGCCGCTTCTGCCACCACCTTGCCCCGCAACGAAGCGATGATCTTATCCGCGCTCCGCGTCCCGATCCCCGGAAGCTTCGAAAGCGCCGCCCGGTCCTCCTGCTCGATCGCCCGCGCAATCGTGCTCACCGACACTGTCATCGCCTTCGCCGCCTTCGAAGGCCCCAACCCCTCCACCGTGATGAACTTCCGGAAGAAGTCGCGCTCCGCCCGCCGCAGGAACCCGACCAGCACCGGCACCGGCTGGTTCGCCGAGGCCGAGTAATGGATATGCAGCCCGACCTCCGGCCCTTCGCCCGCTTCCGCGATCTCGCCGTCTCCCGCCAGCGCCTGCACCTCCGGCCAGAGGAACAACGGCAACAGCACCTCGTACCGAACCCCCGCCACGTCCACCTCCACCGCCGGCCCGGCGATATCCATCCGCGCCAGCGTCCCTCTCAGGTGCGTGATCATGTCGTTGGAGGGACTTCAGCATCGGGCTGCGAGCTGTCATGAGCGTTCTGCCACTTGTCGACCCACTCACGACGGCCCTCCGCAATCGCTTCTAGCGCCCTGCGAGTCTCGTCATCTTCTTGGCCGATGAGGGCGGCCCGCTCCCAGTCCCATTGGGGGAACAGGCCGACAGCCTTGGCGAGCAGCGTCTCGTCGGGGCCCCCAAGGGCCTGGACCAGTGCAGCCAGCCGCTCCGGTTGCGGTTCAACTGTCATGGACGGAGTTTAACGGGACGGAGCGTCGTCACAACTCGCTGCGTTGGAGGGTGGCAGAAAACCTTCTTCGCTTGCGTACCTTCTCAGCGTTGGGAGCGACACTCTCACGCCGTCCGCCCGCAAATGCCGGATCACATACCACGGCTTCTTGCCCTGGCGCAGGAGCCACGTCTCGATGGCCGCCCGGTGGAGTTCCAGCTTTGCGCGGCTGGAAAGGTGCTTCTGCTGGTACCAGCATTCCTTGGAGCAGAATCGCTGCGCCTTCTTCTTCGCTTCGCCGCGTGGAATGCGTTCGCGCCGGTCGAACGCCGTGCCGCAGCGCTGGCACACCCTCGCCACCGAACTGCGGACGGATTGGCAGGCTTTGCTGCAGAATCGAGCTTGGCCGCGCGACAAACGACGGCCACAAACTGAGCAAGCGCGGTTGGCAGGCTCTGCGTACTCCCGCCCGGCAGCAACCACCACCTGCCGCACGTACTCGCGGCTGACCCCCGTCTCTCTCGCGATCTCCGCGAGCTTGCCCCTGGGAATCGGGCCGTCTCCGAAATGCTGATTGAGCGCTGCCTCCACGCGCCCACGCCCCGTCGGCCGGGTGGGGCTGGTGCTGGTCATCGGCACGGTCGCACTACTCCGGGAGCCGCTGCTCGTTGGCCAGCTGGCAGACCCTGCCCGGGCCGAGCACGCCATACGCCCGCAATGGCGAAACGCCGCGTCCGGCGTAACCATCCCAGCCAACTTTGTTCGACTTGATCGCCGGTACCGCCTCCGGCACGTCCGGCCTTTCCAAGGTTCCCCCGTGGGCGATCCCGACGATCTGGCCATCCGCGTCGACGACCACAACTTGTGAGAAAGTTTGGAACTCGGGAGGGTCCCAGGACCAGCCTATTACCCGCGCTCCGTCGGAACCTGGGACGGCTCTCGCCTCGTCGAAAGAACCAAGGCATGTGTTGACCCCTACCACCTCGAACTGAGAAAGGAATTCTTCGCCAATCCAGCGGCTCTGGCGCCCCGAAAAGACTGAGTAGTGGTTGGCTCGGAGCCATTCGATCAGGGCCTTGGCAGCGTCGGCGTCCGGTTGGGTGGGTGCAAACATCGGCACGATCAGTTCTTCGTCGTACACCCCCGCGATGAACGCGTCCTCGACTCGTGACCATGTACGTTGCCTGACCTCCAAAGCAGGAGGGACGTCGCGTTGGGCGTCGAACGCTGTGGCCGGGACTGCGAGTAGGAGTGCGACAGCACCGGCAAGTGACCAGCGCGGCAACTTCTGGCGCCCCGCTTCGGTCCATGCCTGCAGGAGCAGAGGCCCGGCCGCCACCCAGAACAACAACGGCCCAGTCGTGTATCGCCCGGCCAGCGCCTGCTCCGATCCAAAGTTGATCCGGCCGAGGCTGGTGATGAAGGCTGACCCAACAACGAAGGACATCACGGCGAACAAGGTAACCGCCGAAACTGAGCGCCATCGCAGCAGAACTAGTGCAGCTCCGACGAGCGCGTAGGCCAGCAGGGCACCCATACCGAAGACCCGAGCCCAGACGATTCCCAGTGTTCCCGCCTCGTTCCCCATGTACGCCGCGAAGTAGTCAGCGACGGCGAGCGGGTCCCCTAATGCCTCGAACGGTGACGTATGATCGTGCGGCCGGTCGTATCCCCACAGGTAGAGCGCTATCTGCGTGGTGCCGCATGCGGCGAGAACCCCCACCCACGGGCGCGGTGCGCGGTGCCAAACCGCGATGAGGACCAAGATCGGCCACACGAGCGCGCCGTTCGCGGAAGAAAGGACGCTGGCTGTTGCTGCGGCGAGGGCGGCGACAAAGAGGGCCGCCCCCAGCATGGCGTTCCGGCGCCGATACCGGCATCCACCGGCCATGGCGAGGAACGCTAGGCTTGCCGCCAAGAATACGGCGACAATCTGAATCTGGAACCCCCAGGAAAAGTTCTCTAGCTGCGCGGCTGAAAAGAACACCGCTACTTGGGCGGCCAGCAACCCAGCTCGCCAACGCCCGGATGGATCGTTGCGGGCGACCACCATCCACCCGGCGGCGCCCAGCGCCGCGATGTGGGCCACCTGGGCGAGCCAGATCATCGTAATCGGGAAGACATTGGTGCCGCCGAACAACCAGAAGTCCGCATAGAGAATCAGCCTCGGGAGTACCAGGCGGTGCTCGTTGTGCTGTCTCCACAGTTCGCTCCAGAGGCTTGATTCCCCTTCGTCGAGGATTTTGAGTTCTGTGACTGTGACCCATTGGTCTGAGAAGGGGAGCGGGCTGTACAGCCCAGCGGTCGCGGCGGCAGTGGTGCCCCCGACCCAGGCTGCGTACCCCCCCAAGACGCCAACGATGGCCCAGAGCACTGCTTCGTCCGGATGTGTCCGTGCCCACAAAAAGACGCGAATCATGCTTGCCGCCGACGACTAGTCATTGCTCCTGAGTCTAACGCAGCGGGGCCCGGACACGCGGCCGTTGCTCCCTCTCTTGCGTTCTGCGCCCGAAGAATTGAGGAGAGCCCTGTTCAAGTAACCTTCCGCCTCCGTTAAACGTTACAGGGTTGACACTCTTTCGTCCGTTGACGCAGAGTGTCCGCCAAGGTGGACGTGAGTCCGCCTTCTTGAACCCAACCTCCACCAGTCCCGGCTGCAACCGGGATGGGTCGGCGCGAAGAGCGCGGCGAGCCCGCCGAATGGCAGGAACGCAGAGGCCCGGAAAGGAGTGATCTCTCCTCACAAGCGCGTAAACGACCATCCCCGGAGTCGAACGTCCCCGGCCCAACGGCCCCCATGCTGTTCGCAGACCGCGACAGCTACTTCTCCAAGGGAGAGAACCTTCAAAATGCGCAAGATCTTCGGGAGCAGCATGCTCCTCTCTATGGTTGGAGCCACCGTCCTTGGTGGCGCGCTGGCGTGGGACGCCACCCAGCAGACCGATATCGAAGTTGTCCAGACGGGCACCATCGCGTTCGACATGGAATACCTGACCGGCGATGATGTCCCGGCGGTGGCGCCGTACAATGGGCCCTACACCACGACGATCGGGCCGAATGACGGCCAGTTCAAGCGCGTCGGTGTCGGTTCGCTTGAGAATGTTGGGAGCTACAACCTCGTCTTCGGCGGCGGCTTGGTTTCCATCATTTCGACCAGCGGCGGCGGCGGCCTTCTGAGCCAGGTCTGCGACGTCAACAACTTTGAGGGGAAGGTCAGCCCCGGCGCTGAGCTTCTGTTCGACCCCATCCTTGAGCCCAACACCTCGCAGGGTGCCGGGTTCGTGGTTGATCTGGCCGTCAAGACCACCGCGCCCGAGTCTTGCATGGGCGTCGATGTCAGCTACATCGTCACCATCAACATGGCCACCACCTAGCGGCTCGCTTAGGGGCGTGTCTCGGGCTCACAAGCCTCTTAGCGCCCCAAAAGGTGGGAGGGCTGTATAGCCCGTTCGTTGGGGCCGGCCGGTGCGTCGGCCCCAACGAAACCCACATAGACGCTTGCTGCAAAGCCAAGGCGGGAGGCGATTTTTGCTGCGTGGATGGGCTAATGGCTGATCAACGACTATCGGTCACGCTACGGAGCGTGTTGTCGGCGACAGCTGGAATTGTCTTTGGCCTCACCATCGCCGCCGTTACCGTCGTTTTGTTCGCCACTCTGTTTCTGGATTATTATGTTCTATCGGTCAAAACCAGCTCGATGGAGCCAGCCATCTCAAAAGGCGACTTCGTAATCATACGGCCGGTTTCCATTGCTGATGTACATGAGCGGGACGTCATTTTCTTCAATGAAAAGAACACCGGAGTGCCGTTCGTCCACCGCGTCGTAGCTATCCGAGAGCAGCGCGTGAACCTACTCGACGCAAGCGGGAATCTACTCGGGCAGCAGCGGGAGTTTTTCTTCACGACGAGAGGCGATGCGAACAGCGTTAGCGACGCGGCCGTTGTCTCCGCACAGGAGTTGAGGGGTCGCGTCTGGTTCGTCGTGCCCACGTTCGGACTAGTCGCAGCCGGTCTCTCGCCCACCTGGTTCCTCATCGGCCTGACCCTCTTCTTCGGCATCCTCTGGGCCGCATGGGAAGTCTTCAACCGCCGCGGTGGCGGCTCCGGCGCCCGCCGGCCGAAAGGCAAGGCTCGCAAGGCCGGCCGCCCGCTTCCCACGCCCGCCGGGCGCATGGAAGCGCGAACTCGCCCGTCCCTCGTCCGGCGATTCATCGCTGGCGCTTCGGACCGCGTCATCGACGCCGCGGACGCGATTCTCTACGGCGCCCAAACCGCCTCGCACCGCATCCGCTCTCCGTTCTCGTCCAACTTGCGACCACAGGTTCGGCGGCCGTCCCGCGGACTGATCAGAGCCGGTTCGGGCCTCTGGGTCCTCATTCCTGCAGCTGTCTGGGTTGCCGCCATCGGCATCATGCTCGGCGCCTCAGCCCTTGCTGCCCCCGGCACGCCAGGCCGTTGGGAGAAAGAAGAGCAGGTTGGCGGGGAGATAAAGGTGAGGGTCATCACCCCCACCCCGACACGAACCCCGTACGGCTACGTCGCGCCAACGGCCAGTCCGTCGCCCAGCCCGAGCCCCTCTCAGCAGCAGCAGCCTCCGCCATCTGGGTCTTCGTGCAGCGACGCCGTGTCCACGCCGGGTACTTTCACGTTCTCTGACCTGATCAATCGTGGTGGCGGCCGCGGATCGACGCCTGAACCGGCTCCGACGTGCGCACCCACGCCTGCCGCAACTCCGTCGCCATCAGCCACGCAGGCGCCGTCCGCCACCGAAGCGCCCACCGCCACAGAGGAGCCCACGGCGACCGAGGAACCGACCGCTGCCGATCAGCCGACGGCAACGGAAGAACCCACGGCCACCGAAGAGCCGACTCAGTCGAGCGGCCAGGACGACGCGGACTAATCGGGACACTGGCGACCGGGCACGGCTCATCGGCCAACACGCCTCCCTCCGCCTTTGGTCGTTGTCCGCCGCACGTGTAGCATCGTTAGCCATGGCAGCTACTGCGGCTTTTCGCCGCGACATGAGCCGCCGCCTTCGTCGCGCAAGTTCGCAGGAGATGTCCCGGGCAATCTGGCTCGGAATCCTCATTGGCCTCGTCGCCGGCGTTGGCGCGATCATCTTTTCAGAGGCGATAGCCTTTGCCACGGAGCACCTCCTTGGTGCCCTCGCTGGCTATCACCCGCCCGAGCCGCTCGGCGAAGGTGGCCCCGGTAGCGATGCGTTCGACGCGCCCGACCGTCTTTGGGTGCTGCCGCTCGTCCTCGGCCTTGGCGGTCTCTTGTCTGGCCTTCTCGTCTACTTCCTCGCCCCGGAAGCCGAGGGCCACGGTACCGACGCCGCCATCGACGCTTTCCACCGCAAAGGCGGCCGCACACGCCTCCGCGTCGTCCCCGTAAAGCTGCTCGCGTCGGCCATCACCATCGGCTCCGGTGGAGCCGCCGGCCGCGAAGGCCCGACCGCCCAGATCGGCGGAGGCTTCGGATCCTTCGTCGCCGATCGTCTCAACCTCGGCGCGATCGAACGCCGCAAGGCCCTTGCCGCCGGCATGGGCGCCGGCATTGGCGCCATCTTCCGAGCCCCCCTCGGCGGCGCCATGATGGCTGCCGAGGTCATGTACACCCACGACTTCGAGGCCGACGTCATCCTCCTCGGTCTGATTTCGTCGATCGTCGCTTTCGCCGTCTTCGGCTCCTACTACGACTACTCGCCCATCTTCGGCAACACCGCCGGGTTCGAATTCAAGAACGCCTACGAGCTGCCCTACTACGCTGCCCTCGGTGCCGTCTGCGGCGTGATGGGCATCCTTTACGTCCGCGGCTTCTACGGCATCACTGCCTTGTTCAAGCGTCTCAACGTCCCCTGGATTGCCAAGCCCGTCATCGGTGGCGTGCTCGCCGGCCTCATCGGTATGGCCATCCCGGAATCCATCCACGTTGGCTACGGGTGGGTCCAGCGTTCGCTCACGGTCGAGCAGCTGGCTGATTTCAGCCCGTGGCTCCTCCTGGCCCTTCCCTTTGCCAGGATTCTCACAACGTCCCTCACCGTCGGCTCCGGCGGCTCCGGCGGCATCTTCGGCCCCGGCATGGTGATCGGCGGCATGACCGGCGCGCTCGCCTTCAGGGCCTTTCACGACGTCCCGGGGTTCCCCCAGGAGCCTGGGCCCGTCGTCATCATCGGCATGATCGCGATGTTCGGCAGCGTCTCTCACGCGCCCCTCGCCATGCTGCTCATGGTCGGCGAGATGACCGGGAACCTCTCGCTCCTCGCTCCCGCAATGGTCGCGGTGGCAGTGGCCACGCTCCTCGTCGGCGATGTCACCATCTACAAGAGCCAGGTCGCCACCCGCGCCGACTCGAACGCACACCGTCATCGTTTCGCGTTCCCGCTGCTCAGCGCGCTTCCTGCACAGCGGGCGGTCGCCCCTCTCCCCCAGATCCCGGAGGACTACAGTCTCCTCCAGGCCATCACCGTTGTTGAGTCGTCCGGCTCCACGATAGCCGTGGTCGTCGCCGCCGATGGCCGCCTCCTGGGCGACGTCAGTCTCGATTCGCTCCGGGCCGGCGCCGCCGAAAACGCCAATCAGCCTGTTACCGCTGTCGCTGGCCGCATCCCCTCCACCATCCCCGCCGACATGCCCCTGGACGAAGCACTAGACCGCCTTACGGCCCAGGAGCGCCGCTGGCTACCCGTCATCGACACCCACGACCGTGGCCGCGTCCTTGGCGCGTTCGATGCCCGTGCGCTGATCCGCTCCTACCGTCGTGCCGTCAGCTCACAGGTGCGGCCGCTCACCCCGGTCGACGAGGACGTCAGCACCCTGGAGCTCACGCTGCCGCCGAACTCGCCTATCGCCGGCCTGCCGCTTTCAGAGGCAAATCTCCCGCCCGGAGTCCGCATCCTCACCGTGGAGCGCGACGGGCGCGTGTCCCCTCCCGAAGGGTCGACCGTGCTCAATGTTGGCGACCGGCTCACGGTCGCGCTCCCCGGCACTACCAGCGCAAGAGTCCTCAACCGCCTCCTCGGGGAATAGGCTTCCAGCAGTCCTACGGCCTGCGCAACGTGTCCCTTGTGGCCGGGTCCGCGCAGGAGATAAGAGCCCGTGCCAAACGCGGCGCCGACCGCCCTCAGTGAGCGCGTCCCTCAGCCTGCTGCGCTGGCCCCTGTGCCCCTCTTTGCGGCACATCGGTCGCCTCAACGCCCACGTGTGGACGGCTGTCCAGGGCCTTCAGCGCATCGCCAAGGAACAGAAGCGCCAACCCGCTCAATACGAGCACGATGATGCCCATTACCAGCAGTGCAGGGAGCACCCCAAGCCAGCTCGCCAGCAAGCCGGCCATGATCGCTCCGATGGGGATCAGTCCGCGGTCCAGGCTCAGTAGCGACATAACGCGACCGTGCATCTCCTGGTCGCTGTGCGCCAATAGAAGGCTGTTTGTAAACGACATGTACGTCACCGTCATCGACCCCGCGATCGCCAGCAGCACCATCGTCAGCCCGATCTGAACTGATTTCGCCTGGAAAATTCCGTCGAGAACCGCCACAGCGATGAGCGCGGTGGCGAACACGATCAGGTTCAGCACCATCTGCGTTGCCGGGCGCGCAAACGACTCTTTCGACGCAACTACCAACGACCCGATTACCGCGCCGACCCCGATCGCCGATGTCAGAAACCCGACACCCGAATCCCCGATGTCCAGGGTCTTCGTCGCCAGCAGCGGTACAAAGATCTGCTGATACGGGAATCCGAACACGAACAGGATCATCGACAGGGACACGATCAGCGCAAGGGCTCTATTCTGCCCCAGGTACGTGAACCCCTCTCCAAGGTCGCCGAACAGGCTCCCCTTCTGCTTTCTCCGGGGCATGGACGTGCCGCCCTCGAGCTTCATCAGGAACGTCGTCGCCATCACGAACGCATAAATGCCAGCGTTCACCAGGTACAGCCCCCCCGAGTCCATCACCGCCAGCAGGATCCCGGCGACGCTGGAGCCCCCGATTCGCATGAAGCTAACGGACGTCGAGTTCAGGGCCACTGCGTTCAGCACCGATTCCTTCGGTACCACCATCGGGATGAGCGATTGCCGCACCGGCTGGTTGAATGCCATCGCAGTGCCGCTCACCACCGCCGTCGCCACCACGTGCCAGAGCTCAACAAACCCGGCTGTGACCGCGATACCGAGGAAGATATGTGTCGCCCACGTCACCGCCTGTGTCATCAACAACACGCGGCGCCGGTTCATGCGGTCCGCAACCGCGCCAGCGATCAGTCCGAAGACCAGGATCGGCGCAGTCCGCGCCGCCAGTACTATCGAGAGCCAAACTGCCGAATCGGTCAGTTCCAGCACCAGGACGGATCGCGCGATGACGTCCATCCACAGCGTCGCCGAATGCCCCGTTTGCCCTAGCCATAGGTACCGGTAGTTCGGGTATTGCAGGGCGCGAAACGTATTCGATGGCATACGGCTGGCGGATCATACCCTTACCTGTACGCGAAGGTCACGGATCCGCCACAATGCCGCCCGGACGCTACCTAGGAAGCTGGCGCCACCGCTTCCCCTTCGACGACCGTTTCGCCCTTTTGGTTCTCCGTCCAGACGCGAATCGTCGCCAGCCCGTCGGCCACTGCCACTACTTCGGCCTTCGAAGTTAACGTGTCGCCGGGCCATACCTGGCGGGTGAAACGTACGCCGTACTTCTTGAGGCTCGCCGCTCCAAGCCAGTCGGTCAGCATTCGCGCCGTAAGTCCCATGGAAAACATGCCGTGCGCGAAAACGCTGGGGTAGCCCGCGTTCCCGGTTGCCACGGTGTCATCGTGATGCAGCGGATTGAAATCGCCGCTGGCCCCCGCGTACTTGACCACATGGGTGCGGTTGACGTTTTCGATGACCACGGCCTCGTGGGTATCGCCTACTTTCAGTGCCATCGTCTTCTCCTTCCTACTGGTCCACGGCGCGTTCGGTCTGCACGCCGATTGACCGCGCCGTGACGCAGAGCAGGCCGTCCTGGTTCCGGTACTCGGTGATCGATTCGCTGAAGAGCAGCGTTCCGCCGCGCCGGCCTTGCTTCTCCCATCGGTCTCCGGCCCGCGAGGTCACGGTCAGCGTGTCCCCGACGTGAACCGGCTGGTGATACTCGTAGTGTTGCTCCGCATGCAGTCCCCGCGAGACACCGCCGCCACCTCCCTCCGGGCCGTCCCCCCGGTGCCGGGGCGCAGCGCCCTTCCGGGGACGTGTCAGGTCGAGAAAGTAGTTCGGGTCCCAGTGCGCGCTGCATTGGACGAATGTCGGCGGGACAACGACCCCTCCGAGCGCCTTGGTCGCCGGATCGTCCGGCTCTGAAAACTCGGGGCGAATGTCCAACAACGACCGGGCGAACAGCATCACCTGCGTGCGATCGACCGGAAATTCGAAACCGTCGTCAGCCATGGGTGGTGGCCTCCTTCTGGATGGTGGCTGCAGTCTACGCCTTCCCCGGGTGGTCTTCGACGGTTCATTGATCGCGCCCGGCCCGGTAGAGTGCGGGCATCCGGACCGTCGGCCGGAGGAGGATCCAATGAGCACCCTGGAAGCGACTCGCCCCGAGGATTGCCTCGCAACGCACGCTGGCGAACTCCAGCTCGGCGGGCTCGATGGCGCTATCACCATCGTCCGCGATCGCTGGGGCGTCCCCCACATCCGCGCTGCCAGCGCCCACGACGCGTTCTTCGCCCAGGGCTTTTGTATCGCCCAGGACCGTCTCTGGCAGCTCGAACTCTACCGCCACATGGCCCACGGGCGTGCAGCCTCGCTCCTCAACAAAGGTCTGCTCAGGCTCGATGTCCAGAACCGGCGTCTCGGCTTCGGCCGGCTCGCGGCAACCGAGTGGGAACATCAATCCGCCGATGCGCGGATGGTCCTGCAGGCCTACGCAAACGGCGTCAACGCCGCGATCGCGACGCAGCCTCGCCCCTTCGAGTTCGTTGAGCTCGACCACACGATGGCGCCATGGTCGCCGATTGACTCCCTCGCCGTCATCAAAATGGTGAATTCAGGCAACCAGTGGGCATCGAAGCTCAAGTTCGGCCAGATCGCCTCGAAGCTGGGCGCCGAGGCCGTGGAAGCGCTCGTCGCAGGCGTCCCGGTGGGTGCTGCCCTCATCACCCCTTCTGGGGCCCGCTGGACCGGTGAACCGCATCCGTTCAAGGAAGACATCCTCTCGGCCATGGGCCAGCCCGACGGCCCTCAAAACTCCGGTGGCGGCTCCAACTGCTGGGTCATCCATGGCTCCCGGACTGCGAGCGGCTGGCCGCTGGTGGCTGGCGACCCCCACCTCGGCCTTTCCGTCCCGGCTCAGTGGTACCTCGTCCATATGGAGTGCCCGGAGTTCACCGTCGCCGGCCCCTGCAACCCCTGCTATCCGGGTCCCGTGTTCTACGGCCACAACACCCACGTCGCCTGGACTATGACCCACGCCCAGGGTGACCGCTGGGACGTCTATCGCGAACGCCTCCGCCGCGGACCTGCCGGTCCGGAGGCCCTCTCCGGCGAGTCCTGGGAGCCTCTGCAGCGCATGGACGAATCCTTCGCCGTCCGCGACCAGCCCGCGGTGCAGGAGACCGTTTGGCTTACCCGCCACGGCCCCGTTATCTTCGGCGACCCGCTGGTCGATGATGAAGTCCTCGCCGCTCGCTGGGGCCTTGCAGACCCTGCGCACGACACCGACGCCATGCTCGCCATGCTCCGCGCGTCCAACCTTGATGAGGCCCGCGCTGCCGTGCGCCGCTACGACTCCGTCAGCGGCAACTACTGTTTCGCCGACATCGCCGGTCGCATCGCCTACCAGTGCAGCGGTCGAATCCCCGCCCGCCCGGCCTGGCTCCTGCCAGTTCCCGGCTGGGATGGCCAACACGAATGGTCCGGCGATGTGCCGAAGGAAGAACTCCCGATAGGCGAGAACCCCGACAACGGATTCTTCGTCACCGCCAATAACCGCACGACCACTCCGGACTACCCGCACTATCTGACCTACATGGCGACGCGCTTCCGGGCCGACCGCCTGCGCGAACTCCTCGACCCGCTCAAAGCCGCCACACCGGCTGATTGCCAGCGGCTGCAGTCCGACCTGACCAGCATCCACGCCCGCGACATGGCCGCCTGGCTCACTCGCACACTGGCTCCGGACGCCGCGGCTGCTCGCCTCCAGGGCATTCTCAGCGGGTGGGACGGCCACATGCCGGTCGATTCGGCTGCCGCCCTTGTGTTCGACTTCGTCTGCGATGCACTCGCCGAAAGGACTCTCCGTGCCTACTTTGCGCCGGCCTACAACGTCCCCGAATTCACGGTCATGGAGCAGCGCCGCGTCCTCTACGAACAGATGGCGGAAGACGCCAGCCTGATGCTGGTCAACGACGCTTCGTGGGACGCAGCAGCGCATGCGGCCCTCGCCGCCGCCGCCGCCCGTATCGAAGAACGCTTCGGCCCGGATCCAGCGGCATGGCGCTGGGGCGACGCGCACGTCGTTTCCTGGCGCCACAACCTTGGCCGCGATGAACGGCTCGCTGCCACCTTCAACGTGGGCGATGTCCCCGTCGGCGGCCACGGCGACACACCGTTCAACACCATGACCGAGCACGGCGCCGCCTCGACCCACGGCGTTTCCTACCGCCAGATCATCGACCTCGCGGATGTCAACGCGATGCAGGTTTGCCTTCCGCCAGGCAATTCCGGCCAGCCCGGATCACCGCACTACGCGGACGGTCTGGAGGACTGGCGCGACGTGACATATCACCCGCTCCACATAGATTGGTCCGACATTCAGGCGAAC
Organism: Dehalococcoidia bacterium; assembly: GCA_050248655.1. Classification (GTDB taxonomy): domain Bacteria; phylum Chloroflexota; class Dehalococcoidia; order Tepidiformales; family Tepidiformaceae; genus JAGQHB01. Next base: position 1,163,545 of record JBFWRY010000001.1, on the reverse strand, counting down.
GCGGAAAGCACGTTGATGCTCATCCCCACCTGATCCCGGCCGGCGCCCGTTCGTTAGACCAGCCGCATCCGCAGCCCGCCGATGAGGACCGTTGTCGCGTCCATGAGCCGTCCTCGTGCGCTTGCCGCGGCTACGATGGCGTCCCGGTCGTTCGCCACGATATCAATGCCTCCGAGCCCCTCCGGCCGGCCATCCGCGCAGCTCACGAAACGCACCGCTGCGTTGTCCAGTTGCATCTCGAAGACGCTCCCGGGGAGGCTGCGCATCGGACATTCGGCGGTGGCGGCCCAACGTCCGGCCACTGCTGCCGGGTCATCGCACTGCACTTCCGCCGCCACGATGCCGCCAGCGCGAGACGTACGCCGTACGGCGATCCATCCAGCGCCGCCCGCCGGGTCCCACGGCCCATCCTCGTCGTGCGCGCCCGGCCCCAGCTGTTCATCGATCTCGAAGAACGATCCCCCCGTGTCCTTCGGGTGCAACTGCATGTTGCGGAACTCGTCCCGCTCGAACTGGTTCACCAGCCTGATCCCCAGAGAGGCAACGCGCGCCCGGCGTGGCCCGTGGTCATCACACTGCGTGATCACCATGTAGCCCCCGTCGCCCCCGCGTCGCTCCAGGTAGCGGCCGCCCGCCGTCCCCGGCTCCGTAGGCGCGACCACCTCAAGGAACTGGTTACCCACGGGCATGAGGACGTTCTCAAGGCCATACTTGCCGACACCCGGGTCCCGGTGGCACACATCGATGTCCAGGATCTCGCGGAGGTCCTGCACCACCGGCTCAAGTTCAGCTGCAACGATCGCGATCTGCCGGAGTCTCAGCCACATCGCCTGTTACCGCGCCGCTTCCGGCGCCACGACGCCCGCTGCCTTGAGCTGTTCACGCCGCTTCTCAAGGAACTTCTCCCACCACGGCCCGAACACGGACGTGAGCGGCTCGCCTGCCATGTGTATGGCGTAGACGCGTTCGAACTCCTCCCCAACCGCGTTCGCGAGCGCCTCGCGTCCACCATCGTTGTCATAAATCCAGTCGGCTCCGGGTGCCCGCACGTTCCGTGGCACCATCGACTTCAAACGCTGGTTGGCCTCTTCCTCGCTCATCCCTCTCGTTTCGATCAATCGTCCCCGCGCCGTGTCGTCATCGACCGCGATCAGCCATGTCTGGTCGCACCAGCGTGCGTAGCCCGGCTCCATCAGGTTGACTGCCTCCATCACCGCCACACCCTCGTGCGGGAGCTCTGCGCGCCAGCGGTCGACCTCTGCCTGGATCGCCTCGCTGATCGAACCCATCGCCGTCGTCAACTTGTTCATCTCCTCGGGCTTGCCGAAGACCTTCGCGCCCAGCACCTTCCGGTCGACGAAGCCGTCCGCTCCAACCACGTCGGTGCCAAATGCTTCCACGACGCGGTCGAACCCCGGTGTGCCTGGGTCGTAGAGGCGATGCACCAGCTTGTCCGCGTCGCAATGAATCGCGCCGCGCTCAACAAGCAGCTGGGCGACCGTCGATTTTCCGGCAGCAATCGTACCGGTCAGGCCAATCACCAGTGGCATTCGTCCCTCCTCATGCCGTGAATGGATGCCCCTCGCGCCACCGGCGCGCGACTGCACCCATCGTTTCGAACCGCACCCCTGGCGCGGCCCTCATGTGCTCAATCAATCGCTCCAACATCATCACGCGGCTCCCCCGCCCGATGATCTGCGGATGCATCGTCAGCGTGAACACTCCCCCCGGGTGGTTGGCCAGTGCGTAGTCGAATTCCGCTGCCCAGGTTTCGTACACGTCGGATGGCGCTCGCAGTCCGACGTGGTGTCGCTGCCAGTTCAGACCGAAGTACGGCCAATCATCCAGCGCCCAGTCCACGGGCAATTCGACAATCGGCACGCGCGGACCGGGGACAAACGGCCCGTCAGCCGGAGCCTGGTCGTCGCGTCGCGCCCAGTAGGGCTCGAAATCAGTCGCCATCAGGCTGGAGTCGTAGCTGAACCCATTGGCCAGGAGCAGCCCAACCGTAGCTTCAGAATGGTCCCACGCCGGCGAACGAAACCCCTCTGGAGCTTTCCCCGTTAGCCGCTCGATCGAGGCAATCCCGCGCTCGACCGCGATCCGTTCCTCGTCCGCGGTGATCGCGCCAGGATTCTCGTGGCAGTAGTTGTGGTGGCCGACTTCGTGGCCACCGTTCACCACCGCCCGGCAGGCGTCGGGAAACGAGTCAATCGTGTGGCCCGGGATGAAAAATGTCCCGGGAATGGAATGGCGCGCGAGCAGATCAAGGATCCGTCGCGCGCCAACCAGTCCGAATTCACCTCTTGAGATCGCCGATGGGCTCTGCTGCCGCATCGACCCGATCCACAGCGAAACTGCGTCGAAGTCGAAGCTCAGGCAAACAGACAGCCCATCAGCGTTGCTCACGAGTGCTTAAGGGCGCTCGTTCGAGAACACGATCGTTCCCGAAGCCATGAACATGCCTCCCACGCCGTGAGAGACAGCCACCTTGACGTCCGGCACCTGGGCCGCGGCCGTGCCGCGGACCTGCCGCACACTCTCCTGCAGCGCGTACATGCCGTACATGCCGGAGTGCGTATAGCTCAGGCCACCGCCGTTGGTGTTCAGCGGCAGCTTGCCACCGGGTCGGGTGTTGCCGGCGGCGATAAACGGACCGCCTTCGCCACGGCCAACGAAACCGAGGTCTTCGAGCCCGTAGATCGGCAGATGCGCGAAGGCGTCGTAAATCATCAGGTGATTCACATCCTTGTGCGTGATGCCCGCATCTGACATCGCCCGCGGTCCGGCCACGCGGAACGCGCCCGACCGGGTGAGGTCCTTCATCTGGCTGACCATCGGCGTCTCCACGCTCTCGCCAGTGCCAAGGATGTACACCGGCTTGGTCGGGAAGTCCTTCGCACGGTCAGCCGATGTGATGATCAGCGCGCCGGCGCCGTCCGTCACCAGGCAGCACATCAGCAGCCGGAACGGGTACGCGATCATCCGCGAGTTCAGCACGTCGTCGACCGTGATCGGGTCCTTCATCACGGCGTTCGGGTTCTTCCCGGCCCATTCGCGCTGCGCCACGGCGACGGATGCGAGGTGCTCCTCGGTCGTCCCCGTTTCCTTCATGTAGCGCTTCACTGGGATGGTGAACATCGACGGCGGCCCGGTGACGCCGGTCCAGCCTTCATACTGCGCGTTCATCGTTTGGCGGCCACCACCGAAACCGGCGCGACCGAGCTGCGACTTCCCGCTTTCGCCGTGCGTCACGACGATTGTCTTCGCCAGCCCTGCTTCGATCGCCGCCACGGCGTGCCGGACGTGCAACATGAACGAGCAACCACCGACACTTGTGCCGTCGACGTAGCTTGGCGGGTCCATGCCCAGGTACCAGGCCACTTCAGCCGGGTTACCAACGCAGGCGATGCCGTCCACGTCCTTCGGGCCGATGCCCGCGTCCTGCATGGCGGCGATGGCAGCTCCGGCCTGGAGGCCCAGCTGCGAAAGTTCGGGAATACGCCCCGATGCGTTGACCATCTCCGCCGCGCCAACGACGGCGGTTCCACCTCGAGTCGGCATTGCTTAGCCTCCCTTTGCCGGCCGGAACAGCGGCAGCGTCACTTCTTCGTTCACCGCGTGCGGCGCAAGTTCGAGGGCCATGTCCAGCACCAGAGCTTCGGGCGTCTGCTCGCAGTCGGTAATGTTGGTCAGCATCGTCGGGCCTTCCGCGAGCTTCACCACGCACAGGCCGACTGGCCCTTCGAACCCTGGAGGGGGCCGGTTGTTGATGACGTAGCTCAGGAGCGTGGCTTTGCCACTCGCCTGGAACCACTCGACTTCTTGGGATGGGTCCCCGGGGAAGAACGGCCGCGGCGGGAAATACGCCTGACCGGACTTCTTGCTGCGCTGCAGCATCAGTTTGCCCTCCTTGAGTCCTTCCCAGTAGGGAGCAGACTCCGGAGTGGCCTGGGGGATGTAACGAGAATAGTCGTGCAAACCCTTCCGCCTTTCATGTTTCACGGCGTGTCCGGGAACCTTTCCCGGCACAGGAAACGGAACCCTACATATCTACCCTGCTGCGCTTGGCCGGGCAAGCTGTCTGGACCGCTTTCGGGACCAATCTGGCCCGGTTCATCCGTAAAGGGCTGATCGCAGGTCCAAAGCGAGGTTCGTACCGTCCAGCCTCAGGTGCCGCGGGTTGAACCCTTCTGCTCGTACCGCCATCCTCAGGCTCGCCGCCGCCAGGTCTGCCGGGAGCGCAAACCCCGCCAATCCCTGCCCGTTTGTCGTCACCCGCGCAACAACACCGTCAACGTGATCCGTGATCAGGACGTGCGCTCCCTCGATCGGCGCGTGCTCGCCGTCCACACCAGCATCGTGATCCTGGACCCACACCCGCCCGCTTCGCCCATCGTGCGCAACCTCCACCTGTACCTCGACATCGCGGAGGTAGATGAGCGGCTCGGTCGTCACCGCGGCCATCCCGTCTCGCTCCGGGATGCGTGCCGGGTTCCCGAGCAGCGATATGTCCTGCAGCGCCATACCGTGGTCCGTCGTAATCACGAATAGCGTTGAATCGAACAGATCCCGCTCGTCGAGGGTTCGAAGGATGTGGCCGATGCGCACGTCCGTCTCGTCCAGTGCCTGTCGCGCTCCCTCGTGATGCGGGCCGTAATCGTGCGCCGCCGAATCTGGCTGGCTGAACTCGTGGAAGACGAACCGCGGGACCGCGTGCGATTCGTCCGTGAATAGTTGCCGCGCCTGCGCCAGTCCCCGGTTGTCGATCTCCCCCATCATCCTGTGCCCGTGTTCTTCGAGCTCTTCCTTCCACCGCGGGCTGATCTCGTGCTCGGTCTCTTTCGTCAGCTCGATGAGTCGCGCCTTATCCCCGGCGAGCCGCCGCTCCAGCGTCGCATGGTCCGCTCCGCGCACGCACGGCTCGATAATCGATGCGGTCAACGCCCCGCCATGTGCCCCATCCCAGTCCCCGTACACGCGGTGAAACGCCTCGAACAGCGTCTCTACCCGGTCCGAGAGGAACTCCGCTGTATCGAACTGCTGGCCCTGGGGCGAAACCACCTGCCGCTGCTCCCGTATGTAGTAACTCGGGTTCACGATCCCGTGATGTCCGCACCACGCTCCCGTGCCAATCGCGTTGTGGCTCGGCCACGTGATGCTCGGGAAATTCGTGATGCTCCCGTGCTCCAACATCACGCCGCGCTCGATCAGCCGCCGCAGGTTGGGGATCGATCCCGGGTCCCGTTCCAGACGGTGGAGTAGCTCCGTGTGGGATTGGCCGTCGAGCAACATGAGGTAGGCCCGTTCGGCGAGAGGGCCGCCGCCCTCGAGGATCGCGTCGACTACTTCGCCATCCTGCCACCCGAGAAACCGGCACGGTTCATGGCCCAACTCCGAACATCGCCGTCCATCAGCGTGCCTGCCGTCTATTCGTGGAAACCTGAGCATCGCCGCGATCGTCGGAGCCACATCGATCTGCTTGGCTTCGGCCGCTACCCTCGTCCCCCGTTTCGCCCCCGGCCCGCTGAACACGAGTGGCGACCGCGACTGGATAACGTCGAGGTTCCCGTGCTGTCCGGGCTGCCGTCCGTAGGCGTAACTCTCAGCTTCGACCACCAGGTCCGGCGCCTCCGGGCAATCGAAGAGCTGCGAGATCCGCTCGTACGCGTACGGATACGTCAGCCGTTCGTGCGGTACGAAGGCTCGCATCACGTCCTCAGGCCCGCCGCCTGCCGCGATCTCTTCCTCGTAGGTTGAAAGCGCGAAGGGGTCCTGCCGCTCGATCGGGTTTTCCCCTGCCACCTCGACAATCTTGTAGTCATAGCCGCCAGCGCCGTCGCGGACCCGCACCCATCGCACCATGCCGCGGGCCGCCCAGGCCTCGTACGTGCATCGGCCGTCGCCATCAACGCGCATGGTCGCGACAAAATCGGTCCACTGCTGCCCCTCGCGTGACGTCAGCAGCTTCAGGATCGCCAGGTTGCCCGACTCCTCCTGGTGGACCGAGAGCCCTTGACCACGCAAAAACCGGGGGTCGTCATTGAGGTCCGCGTTCGAAGCAGTTGAAGTCAAGAAGCACCTTCAGCCTGGAGTGGCCGGATGCTATCACCAGCAGACCCGGACTGGTGTGAACGTCAGGCCGGCTCGGAAACCGTCGTTCCCTGGCCGCGAAGCCGCCGGAAGAACTTCCCGATGTCCCCGTTGTCCCACGCCACAAGCACCTGGCTCGCCACCCCGATCGAGCTGTACGTCCCCGCGATGATCCCGACGAGGAGCACGATCAGGAAGTTGCGGATCGATTCACCCCCGATCAGCAGCATCGCCAACACCGTGATCACAACCACAAGCGACGTGTTGATGGACCGGGCCAGCGTCTCCGTCAGGCTCGCGTTCACCGCTTCTTCGAATGGCACGTACTGGTCGTTTTGGACCATCTCACGGACCCGGTCGAACACCACGATCGTGTCATGCACCGAGAAACCGATGACCGTCAGGATCGCCGTAATGAACGCCGTGTCCACCTCCGTGCCCCGGAACTCGCCGAGGAACGCGAACAGGCCAAGGACGATAAAGGCGTCGTGCACCAGTGCGATCACCGCTGCCACACCATAACGATACGGGCGCCGCATGCGCCGGAACGCAACTGAAATGTAGATGAGGATCGCGATGGACGCCGCGATCACAGCGAACGTCGCGTTCCGGGCGATCTCGCTTGAGACTGTTTCCGAGATCGTCGAAAAGTCTCGCCGAACGACTCCAGAGCACGCCCCGTCCGCGGCCGTAGTCCCGAATGTGGTGCACAGAGCATCCTGGATGTCGTCGATCTCACCTCGGACCGGCACCGCTGGACCCACAGTTCCACCCGATGTCGGTTCCGGGCCTTCCAACTCGGATGTGCGGATCAGGAACGCGTTCTCACCCGCGGACTGGATTCGCGCCTCACCGTGTCCGAGTTCCGAAAGCGCTGTCTTCAGCGCGGGCTGGGTGACACCGCCTCCAGGGAATTCGAACGTGAACGTCGATCCAGATGTGAACTCGATGCCCGGCTTCAATCCCCAGAGGCCAAGGAAGATCGCCGCGACGACAAAGAGGACGAGCGAGACAGAAAGGTAGTACCACCGCTTCCCTGAAAAATCGATCATCAGGAACCACCTCCGGTTTCAGCCCGCCGTCGCGAGGGTTCGGCCTTCCGTTCCTCTGCATTCCAGAGCCAGTGGTTCCGTGCCAGCGGTGTCCCCACGATCATCTTCAGGAACGTGCGTGTCACCGTGATCGCGCTAAACATCGAGATCAACACGCCGATTGCGAGCGTCAGCGCAAAGCCCTTCACGAGGTTCGCCCCGAACTGGTCGCCGAACCAGTAGAGAATGAGACACGTGATCAACGTCGATGCGTTCGAATCCCGGATCGAAGTCCAGGCGCGCCGGAAACCCACATCAATCGATGCGTTCAGGGTCCGGCCCCGGCGCATCTCCTCCTTCATCCGTTCGAAGATCAAGATGTTGGCGTCGACCGCCATACCAACCGAGAGAACGAACGCCGCGATCCCGGAGAGGGTCAGCGTGATTGGCCACATCTTGAATACGGCCAGCGTCAGCGCCGTATAGACGGCGAGCGCCGAAGCTGCCAGCACGCCCGGCAGGCGGTAGTAAAGGATCATGAAGAGCGCCACCGCGAGCAGTCCGATTTCTCCGGCGTGGACCGAGTCCACCACCGAGTCCTCGCCCAGCGTCGCGCTCACCTCGTTCGCCTGGATGATCCGCATCGGCACGGGCAGCGCACCGCTGTTCAGGAGGTCACTAAGGTCCTGTGCCTCGGTGAAGCTGAAGCCGCCCGTGATCTGTCCCTGGTCCGAGATGATCGAGTTCACGTTCGCGCTCGAAATCACCTGGCCATCGAGCGTTACCACGAGGAGCCGGCGCGGGTCTCCATCCGCGTAGCGCGTAGCGTTCCCCGTGATTTGCTCGAGAAGCCGTGAGCCAAGGCTGGTGGTCTCGAAGTTCACAGTAATCGATGTTCCCTGCCGCGCTGGGAACGTGTTGTTCTTCAGGTGCTGGCCAGTCATCGGGATGCATCCCGGCGGCGCCGACGCTCCTGACGGTTGCGGCAGGCAGAGCGTCTTCCCATCCGGCGACCCGAGAGCGGGCACCAGTTCTGAAGCGTCGTTATAGACCTGGAACTCGAGCTGAGCCGTCCGGCCCACCTGTTCCTGCGCTTCCTGCAACGTGACGCCCGGGATTTGGACGACGATCCGGTCCTGGCCGGCAATCGTTACCTCGGCTTCGCTCACACCGAGGCTGTTGACGCGCCGTTCGATGACGCGCTTCGCGCCGCCCACGGCCTCGCCGATGTCGCCGTCGTAGCCCTCCGGCGGGTCCGCCTCAAGCGCGATGTACGCCCCACCGCGAAGGTCCAGCCCCAGGCGCATCGTCTCCCGTTCGAAGCTGCCGATCTTGATGCCGCGGCCCTCGGGCCAGAAATCCCCGGGGAGATACCGGTTTGGCGTATTCGGCCAAACGGCGACGAGTGCGAACGCCGTCAGAGCGACGACGAAGGTAAACAGTCCAAGGGTCGTGCTGCTACGCACTCTGGCGGGTGGCCTCCTCAGGGGTGGTGCCCGCTGGCCCGGGCCGTTCTTCCAGGTCCTCAAGCGTCGTTAAACGTCGCTGTATCGCCTCGGTGACCGCTCGCACGCGAACGCCGGGCCCTAATTCGAGGATGACTTCCGTCGGCGCGTCAGGCGACTGCACGATGTCCATTACTTCCCCGATGAGCCCGCCGGTCGTCACGATTTCGTCACCAATTCGCAGCGCTCGCACCGCAGCACGTTGTGACCGCTGCTGCTTGAGTACCGGCCTGAGCAGGATGAAGTAGAACGCCGCCACCGCCGCAACGGTGTAAAAGATGACGCTAAACATGACTGCCATCGCGGGCTCCTGATAGCGCTCAACCGCTTGGAGCGGTCTCGTCTCGCAACCTCGCGAGAGTGGCCTGAGCGAGGGCCAACGCCTCCGCCCGCTCGCGGATCGAGCCGTTGAGCTGGGCGTCGCGAACCGATGTTAGGACTGCCCCCAACAAGCGTCCACCGGGCAGGTCAAGGTCATGCATCAGGTCCTCGCCGGTGATCAGCGGGGGATCGTCCACCTCCGTAACGGCCCACGCCCGTGCCAGCACGTAGCTCGCGAACCCGCAGTGGCGGCGGAAGTGCTCTCTTGTGTAGTTCGGCCCGCGTGTCGCCCATCCGTCTGCCATCTGCACCAGTAGAAGTGCCAGCACGTGGCCGTCGAGATCGGTGACAAACCGCCGGATCGCGTGGTCCGTCGGCGGCCAGTTCTTCACAAGCTCGCCCGGCCGCAGGTGGTAGCGCACCATGCGCCGCACAAAATCCGTCGCAACCTCCCCGAATCCGAGTTCGGGGAGCCGCTCCGCTACCGTCTCGGCGCCTCGTGGGCCATGCCGCGGGAACCGCATCCGGCCATCGACGAACGTCGCCGTTTCCGGCTTGGCGATGTCATGCAACAGCGCCGAGAGCCTGAGCAACTGCGGCAACGGCAGGCCACCGACATCCCTCCCCAGCGTCTCATCGATGTCCAGCCAGCTGAGCTCCTTCCGCAGCGCCTGCCCGCTTTCTCCGTCGCCGAGCAGCTCGTCCATCGCTCGAACTGCCGCAAGGCAATGATCGAGCACCGTGTAGTAGTGCAGCTCTGGCTGCTGAAAGCCACGCCCTGCCTCCAGCCCGGGGAACCACGCTGTCAGCTTCCCGGCGTCGTCAAGAGAGCGCAGGGCTTCATTGCTCTGCGGGGCCGAAAGCGCTGCCTGGAGTTCCGATGGGATCGGCACGCCTCAGGCGCGCGGGTGGGCTTTGTCGTATTCCACCCGCTTCTGCTGGTCCGTCAGCTGCGTGTACACCTGCGTGGTGGAGATACTGGCGTGGCCAAGCGCGTCCTGCACGTATCGCAGCGGCATCCCGCCGGAAAGCATGTGCGTCGCATAGGTGTGGCGCAGCGTGTGCGGTGTGATTTCGCCGCCCAGTCCAGCCATCTGCGCATAGTTCTTCAGGATCAGCCAGAACCCCTGCCGCGTTAGCCGCTCGCCCCGGCGGTTCACGAATAGCGGGTAGCGCTGGCGGCCATCGCTGCTCTTCTCCACCCGGTCCTTCGCCATCCGGCGGCGCACCTTGAACGTGTATTGCCGCAACTCGTCCGCAGAACGTTGCGGGATCGGGAGCACCCGCTCCCGGTCTCCCTTACCCTGGCAGCGAACGGTCACCGGGTCGCTTTCAAGCGAGACGTCGCTCGTGTCCAGTTGGACGAGCTCCGTCACACGCAGGCCTGTGGCATACATCAATTCAAGCATCGCCTTGTCGCGCTGCGATTCAGGCGTGTTCTTTCGCGCGGGCTGCTCCAGGAGATCATCGACCTGCTGCACGGTCAGCGCGCGGGGTAGTGACTTTCCCACCTGCGGCGACTTCAAGCGCTCGGTCGGGTCAGCTTCTGTCTGGCCCTCGGCGACAAGGAACCCGAAGAACGACTTCACCGCCGCCACCTTGCGCGCGACCGTCGAGTCCTTGTACTCGCGTGCCCGGAGCGATTCGACAAACGCCACGACACCATCTGGCGTGACCTGCTTCCACCAGCCGATCGGGTCCGCTTGGCCGGTGAATTGTTGAAACTGAGCGAGATCGTTCTTGTATGCTAATATTGTGTTTTGTGATGCGTTCTTCTCGACTGTGAGGAAGTCGAGGAATTGCGACACAGGACCATCTTTCACTTCGCTCACGTGTCGTTCCTCGGTTCGGAGTTGCGCTCGCTGCCCGGCGGACGTTGGCCGGTATCATAGGCGCGGCCAGATCCGGGTGTCCACGTTCGGTTCGTCAAGATTCTCCCGTCAGGCGCGATGGCGCAACATAAGGCTAAGACCTATCCGCTTTCGTCGAATTCATCCCCGTTTCGCGGGTTGTCAAGCAATTCAAGATTGCGGAAACGCATGAAGCGTCCGAGCGTAATGCGCCGCCTGTCTCGTAGCCCCTCCCCCGGCTGCAGCCGATCGCGGCGGAATCCACCCCAAATTCAGCGGCAGATCACCCGAGATCCCGGCGACTTAAGACGCACGACAGGATCCCGGCTCACACATCCGGGCCGCTCTCTCTATTCCTGTGCCAGATGACACTGCAACATGCTGGTCGGGCCGCTCCAGCCTCTCCGCACTACGGATTCGGAGGCATCTTCGGTGGGTTCGACAGGGACGGAACCGGAATTCTCCCGTTACGATTTTGTATCCCGCTTGCGCCGGTACGGTTTAGGCGCCTCAGCCGGCGTGGCGAGTCCCGCCCCGTTCTTTCGCCGGTTCATACGGCTGCGTGAACCAGGTGTCCCGGAGCAGGTCCCTGTACAACGTCAGCCGCCGTCCGTAGTCCAACTCCACCACGAAATAGCGGCGCGAAACTTCCTCTCGCCACCATTCATCGTCGATTCGCCACGTGTCGTGGATCGCCTGCACGCGCCGGTAAACGCCGCGCCACAACACCCCGCGCGGCGCGCCCTGGTCCGTCGCATCCACCGCTGCCGGCGCCGGCAGGTTGAGTGGCCGCACCGCTTCACCTGTCATCCCGCAAACGCCACCAGCCCGAGCTGCCGCTCGGGCAGGCGAGACCATGGCTGTACATCGACGATCCGGTAGATCTGCGTACCTCCAGTGCGCGCGTGGAGCTGCTCGATTGATTCCGTCAGCTCCCTCCAGCGCCGGGGGCCTATCTGCCAGAGGTTCGCCTGGTGGCCGTATTCACTGCACAGGCCCGAAAGCGTGACGCCGATCGAAATCGCCGCCGATGGCAGCCGTAGCCGCTCGATCTTTCCCCGTAGCGCAAACAGCATCCGCCCTGCATCCGCCGTTGGTTCGCGGAACACCGTCCGCCGCGTTATCTCTTCGCCGCTCTCCATGCCCACGCGCCAGTCCAGGCGGCGGACGGATCGTCCTCTCGCCTCCTCCCGTTCCAGCGCCCGCTGGATAAGCGTGTGCGTCCCTACGACCAGCGGTTCGCTCAACGCCGTCGGGCCCGGCAGGTCGGATTCTTCCACCAGGACTACCGTTTCGACGCCCGGCACGATCCGGCCGTCGTCCTGGCCCCGGGCCAACTCCCAGGCCCGCGCCCCCTCGCGCCCAAACTGGGCCTGCATGGCCGAAAGCGGCAGTGCCGCGATCTGCCCAAGCCGCTCAAGCCCAAAAAGGCGCAGCCGCTGGTGCATCGCGGCCCCCGTCGGCAACACCTCTACGGGCAGCAGGGAAAGGAACGCCGCCGTCTCCCCGGCTTCGATGAGCATCGGCCCCTGCGCTCCCGGCCTGCTTGCCCTCGCTTTGCCAGAGAGCAGCCGCGTGAAGTTTGCCGCGTGCGCCGCAAACACCGTCTCCGCCGCGGACAGTGCCACCGTGAGGCCGCTCGAATCACAGGCTGCGACGTAGAGGTCCTTTAACCACGCTTCATCACTCATACGCGCCAGGACCGCCAGCCCCCTGGTTTCGAAGTGCACATGCCCGGGCGCGACTGCCTCCACCAGCGGGCTGTACAACGCGCAAAGCTCGACCAGTTGGGTGGCCGCCGCCGCGACATCTCCTTGCCGGTTCGGCAGAAAGACCGCCTCCGGGCAGAGTGCCAGCGCTCGCCGCAAGGTCGTCCCGATATTCACCCCTGCGGCCGCTGCCTCATCCGAACACGCCGCCACCGCGCTGTGCTCCTCCGGCGAACCTCCAATGATGATGGGCCGCGCTGCCAGGCGTGGGTCATCACGACGCGCGAGCGCCACGGCAAAGTTGGGCACCAGGAGGCAGGCCACGTGCATGGCCTGTAAGAATAGAACAAACGTTCTCGTCTGAAGAGTCCGCCGTGACGCTCTTAACCCCGCCGTCGTGCCAGCCAGATCTGCTCTCGTCCATAGGCGGGCAGAGCGCCATCGAAGTCCGAATACTCCGCTTCTACATCGAACTCGCTCAGCTCCAGCAGGTACCGCATCTCGTAGCGATAGATCCACCGCATCGAAAGCGTCTCAAACTCTTCCCGCACAATGCGCCCGTTTGGTGCCAGCTCCCGGAACCGGTGCCGCTCTATGAACGTCTGCGTCAGTGGGTCATTTTTGCGCTCCAGCGCCTCCACCACGACATCGTTGCCTGACACCGGGTGCCGGACCGGCTCCCCGATCCGCATGCTCGTCTTTGCCGCGACTCCGTCCGGGATGAGAAGGTCCAACAGCGGGTCAAACAAGTCGATGAGGAGTCGTCCGCCCGGTGCGAGGTGTCGGCGCGCCGCCGCCAGGCAAGCCCGCTCCTCCTCCACCGTCAGCAGCATCTGAAATGACCGGAACGGGCAGATGATGAGCGCAAAACGCTGTTCGAGCTCGAATGCGGCAATGTCCCCGGATACAAACCGCGCACGCTCCGAAGCAGCCGCGCCCGCCTCCTGGCGTTTCGACTCAGCTACCCGCAACATCTCCGGGCTCCGATCCAGCCCCGTGATCTGGATACCTGCCGCTGCGACCGCCCAGGAGATGCGTCCTGTCCCACACGCAAGTTCCAGCACGGGCCCGCCACTTTCCCGCGCGCGCTCCACGAAGAACGCAACATCGCCAGGGTTCGCACGCAGGTCGTACGTCTCAATGTTGAGTCCAGGACGCTCGTAGAACCCCGGGGACACCGTGCTATGCCTCGGCCGCGGTCGCCGCCGCGGCCTTTAACCCACTCACTTCCAGCACCGCTTCGAACGATGCGATCGCCACATCGATCTGGCCGTCGTCCGGTCGCTTCGTCGTCAGTTTCTGCAGGAGGATGTTGGGCACGAACATCGCGTGGACTACTGCATTTTCCCGGAACCTGGCGCCGAACCGCAGGATCTCGTACGCCACCGCCGCGATCGGCGGCACCAGCACCACCCGCGACAGGACACGCACCAACAGCCCCTTATCCACGAATACATCGAACAGGAAGAACGTCACCAGCGCCACCATGATCACCACGAGCAGGAAGCTCGTCCCGCAGCGCTGGTGCTCCTTCGGGTAATCGCGGACGTCCGCCGGAGTCAGCCTCCGCCCATTTTCATACGCGTGGATCGTCATGTGTTCCGCCCCGTGGTACTGGAACACCCGCCGGATATCCGGCATCAGCCCAATCAGCCAGATGTACGCGATGAAGAACCCCAGCCGGATCACCGTCTCTACCCCGACAACCGCCACCCTCGGCCAATCGAGACGCTCCAGCAGGTGTGCCAGCAAGATCGGCCCGGCGAAGAACACGCCCACCACGAACACCAGCGCCAGGGCCATGCTTCCCCAGAACACGCGCTCCGGGAACTCGACCGGCTTACCGTCCTCCGCCTCTTCTTCAAACGCGATCTTGGATGAAAACGAAAGCGCCCGCGTGCCCAGGGCAAGCGTCTCCCAGAGCACTAACACCCCCCGGATCAGTGGGATGCTCCGTAGGCGCCCGGTGTACAACGAACTGAGCGCCTCAGCGTGGACCACGATGTGCCCCTTTGGGTGCCGCACCGCGACCGCCATATGCCTCGGCCCGCGGATCATCACGCCTTCCATCACGGCCTGGCCGCCGTAATAGACGTTTGCAACGTTTCCGGGGTCGTTTAGCTCTTCGGACATAGCAAAAGGGGCGCCTGGTGGCGCCCCTCGCATTCTGAGACTTTGTGCCGCCTGCGGCTACCGCGCCTTCTGGTACCGGCGGTTGAACCGCTCCACGCGGCCAGCCGTGTCGATGATGCGCTGCTCGCCCGTGAAGAACGGGTGGCACACGTTGCAGACATCCAGGTGCATCGTTTGCCGCGTCGAACGAGTCTCAAACTCACTCCCGCAGCTGCACTTGATCGTCGCCGTTTCGTACTTGGGGTGCAGGTTGTCCTTCATGTCTCTTTCCGCTGGCTAGCTGGCAGCCGCGTAGACGCTCACCTTCTTGCGGCGTCCCTTGGCGTACGGTTCAAATTTCACCTGGCCGTCGATCACAGCGTAGATCGTGTGGTCGCGCCCGAGGCCCACGTTGCTGCCAGGGTGGAATCGCGTCCCACGCTGACGAATGATGATCGAGCCCGGCTTCACCACTTCGCCGTCGAAGTGCTTCACACCCAGCCGTTGCGATGCGCTGTCGCGCCCGTTGCGGGAACTGCCGACACCCTTCTTATGCGCCATCTCGCTACCCCTTTGTGATCGACTGCACCACCAGCCGGCTCAGGTCCTGGCGATGGCCAAGGATCCGGCGGTAGCGCACCTTGTTCTTGTACTTCATGAACCGCAGCTTCGGCGCCCGGTTATGGGCCGTGATCGTCGCCGTGAGCCGTGCTCCCGAAACGAGCGGAGTACCCACCGTCGTGCTTGCTCCATCGAGGAGCATCAGGACATCGTCATAGACGACCGTATCGCCCGGTTCCCCGGAAATCCGGCTGACTTCGAACTCCTGCCCCTCACCGAGGCGCAGCTGGCGCCCGTCGGCGCGAATGATCGCTTCCATTACTTCTCTCCGTTTACCGTGGACAAACATCAATGCTAGCGGCATACAAAGCTGGCGGTCAACGCGGGTCACTCCGCGACGACCGTCAGCCTGGCTGCACCGTGTTCTTGTCCTAGGTTCCCTTGTCGATGTTCGACTTCGTACTTGAGCTGCTCCCGCCTTCCCATGCGAGACCAGGAGACGGCCGCGGTTCGAACGTCGGGCGGCGCGGACTGTCATCCGCCATCTTTGGCGCTGGCGGATCGTCTTTCGTTGGCATATCGCTCGGCGGCCACGGGTCGTTCGGATCGCTGTTGAGCAACCGTGTCAGCGCGTCGCCTTCGATCGTCTCGATCTCAACGAGCACCCCGGCGACCTTGTCGAGGAGCGCCTTTCGCTCGCGCAACACCCGCCGCGCCCGCTCGTGCGCCTCTTCGATGATCGCGCGAACCTCCTCGTCGATCTCTTCGGCGACCTTTTCGCTGTAATCGCGCGTTTCAGAGATCTCGCGGCCCAGGAAGACCATCTCCTCGCTTCGGCCGAACGTCCGGGGGCCGAGTTTCTCGCTCATCCCGAACCTCGTCACCATCGACCGCGCAATTTGTGTCACCTTGCGGATGTCGTCTGAAGGACCGGTCGACGCCTGTCCGAAGATCAGCTCCTCGGCCGCGTGCCCGCCCAGCGCGCTGCAAAGCATGTCCTTGAACATCGCCGGCGTGCGGTAGTGGCTTTCTTCCTCTGGGAGGAATCGCGTGTAGCCGCCTGCCATGCCGCGCGCAACGATCGTGACCTTGTGCGGCGGGTCATGGTGCTCCATAAAGTGGCCGATGATTGCATGGCCGGCTTCGTGATAGGCCGTAACCTTCTTTTCATGCGCCGACATCACGCGGCTCTTGCGCTCCGGCCCGGCGATGACGCGGTCCACCGCCTCTTCGAACTCCGACATCGTGATGATCTTCTTGTTGCGCCGCGCAGCCAGGATCGCCGCTTCGTTGACGAGGTTCGCCAGGTCCGCCCCGCTGAACCCCGCCGTCGTCTTCGCCAGCACCGGCAACTGCACGTCATCGGCAACGGGCTTGCCCTTCACATGCACGTTGAGAATCGCCTCGCGGCCGCGTACATCCGGAGCATCCAGCACGACCTTGCGGTCGAAACGTCCGGGCCGGAGCAACGCGGGGTCGAGGATGTCAGGGCGGTTCGTCGCCGCTATCACGATGACGTTCGTCCCGGTGTCGAACCCGTCCATCTCAACGAGGATCTGGTTCAGCGTCTGTTCCCGCTCGTCGTGTGAGCCACCGAGGCCCGCGCCACGCTGGCGGCCGACCGCGTCGATCTCGTCGACGAATACAATGCAGGGAGCATTCTTCTTCGCCTGGTCAAAGAGGTCGCGCACGCGGCTTGCGCCGACGCCCACGAACATCTCAACAAATTCAGAGCCCGAGATGCTGAAGAACGGCACTCCCGCTTCGCCGGCGACGGCCCGCGAAAGCAGCGTCTTGCCGGTGCCCGGAGGTCCGACCATCAGCACGCCCTTGGGGATCTTGGCGCCAAGCGCCGCGAATTTCTCCGGGTACTTCAAGAACTCGACAACTTCCGCGAGTTCCTCTTTGGATTCGTCGACACCCGCCACGTCCGCGAACGTCACGGTCACTTTGCTGCCTGTGAACAGCCGTGCGCGGCTCTTGCCGAAGCTCATCGCCTGCGAATTCGAGCCTTGTGCTTGCCGCATGATCAGGAGCAAGAAGAGTCCGAAAAGCAGAAACGGCAGCAAGTTCAACAGGAGCCCGAGCCACGGGCCGAAGCCGCCGCTGTCCTTGAACTCGAGGTCGACTCCGGCATTGCCCTGTCCCGCTGCGCTCAGTGGCACATCCTGTCCAAGGAGCACTTCATCGACGGCCGTGTTCTGGCCAACGCGTGACGAAAGGACGATCGGTTTGCCGTCGGGATCCAGCTCGTAGTACGTCACATCGAGGTTACGTCCATCCACCTCGATCTTCTCGACGAGACCTTCCTTCGTGTCCTGGACTACCTGGCCGAAAGCGACCTTCTCTTTGTCGCTGCCGCCTGAAAAGAACGCGAAAACGATCGCGATCACGGCGACAAGGATCAGCAGATAGATGAAGCTGTTTCGAAGCCAGCGGGAATACAACGGCAACTCCGGGGCGCCTGTGAGCCCTTTAGCGAGTATAGCAGACGCTCCAAGAGGGCCGGTAAGCCCGCTTAACAGCTCCGCCTCCCCCGCTTGAACTCGCGTCACAACTAATTTCGGCTGGCTCGCGCTCCTGCGCCACCCCATGCTCCTCGCCGAACGTCTGATAGGATCTTCGGCGGCGCAGGCCCGCCCGCGCGAATCCAATGGAGTCGATGTTCATGAAGATCGCGTTCGTCGGGGGCACCGGGCCCGAAGGAATTGGCCTTGCAATGCGCATGGCAAAGGCTGGCCACACGGTGGCCATCGGCTCGCGTTCGGCTGAGCGCGGTGAAGAAGGGGCAGCAAAGGTTCGCGAATCCCTACCGGCTGCTGTCACGTTTGGCGGCGACAACGCCACGGTCGTCGCGGACGCCGACGTTGTATTCCTTACATTCCCCTACAGCGGTCAGCAGGCAACGCTCGAAGCACTGGGGCCAGCGCTTGATGGCAAGGTCGTTTGCAACGTCGTCGCCCCCCTTGAATTCAAGCAAGGCGTCGGGGCTGTTGCGCTCAGCGTCGAAGGGAACAGCGCACTCCAGGAGTCGATCGCCCAGCTTCCCAACGCCCGCATCGTCTCCGCATTCCAGAACATGAGCGCCGAAGAGCTGCAGCACCTTGATCATCCGATCGAGGCCGACGTCCTCGTCTGCGGCCGCGACGCCGAAGCGAAGGAGATCGTGATCGGCCTCGCGAACCAGATCGAAGGCGTCCGGGGGATCGATGCCGGCGGCCCATCCCAGTCGCGCTACGTCGAAATGTTGACCTCGCTCCTTATCAACCTCAACCGCAAACACAAAACGCAGACTGCCATCCGCATCGTCGGCATCTAACATCCCCCAACGAATCGCCAGAGGAGGCGCCGGCCATGCCAGGACTTCAGGTCTTCCCAGTTCCCGGTCTCCCCGAGATCACGTCCGGCGCGGATCTCGCCGCCATGATTACCGCCGCAGCGGCCGATGCAGGCACACCGCTCCAGTCCGGCGATGTCGTTGTCGTCACCTCCAAGATCGTCTCCAAGGCCGAAGGCCGCACCGTCGAACTGTCCGAGGTCGAGGTGTCGCCGTTCGCTCGCCAATACGCCGAGAAGTGGGAGAAAGAGCCCGCGATCATCGAGATCGTTCTCCGGGAGGCGAAGCGCGTGGTCCGGCAGGTTGGGCCAGTGCTCATCACCGAGACTCATCATGGCTTTGTCTGCGCCAATAGTGGCGTCGACCAGTCCAGCTCTGGCGCCCATGGCCGCGCCGTGCTCCTTCCCGAAGACCCCGACGCCAGCGCCCGCCGCTTTCGCGATGCGTTCGCCGCGACTGGTCTCGATGTCGCCGTCATCGTCTCTGACACCTTTGGGCGTCCGTGGCGCGAAGGCCAGACGGACATCGCCATCGGCATTGCCGGCATGAACCCCGTCTATAGCTACATCGGGCAGGTCGACCCGCACGGGCATGAGTTCCGTGTGCAGGTTCTCTGCCACGCCGACGAGCTCGCGGGCGCAGCCGAACTCGTAAAAGGCAACATCAGCCGCGTCCCCGTCGCCGTCATCCGCGGCCACAAGTGGGAACGCGACGAGGAAGCCACGATGAAGCTCGTCCTTCGCGAAAGCGAACGCGACCTTTTCCGCTGACTCGGCTGCGTGAATTGGCCCCGGCACTTGCGCCGCACCCTCGTCACGGTAGGCTTCGCGCCAGCGCAAGCGCCAGGTACGGAGCCGCCCTATGCCTCTCCTCGATGTTCGTGTTGAACGAAACGTGCCAGTCCCGATGCGTGATGGGACCGTGCTCCGCGCCGACGTGTTCCGTCCCCAGCCCGAGGGCCGCTATCCCGTCCTCCTCAGCCGCACCCCCTACGATAAATCCTCGAACGGCACCGCCTACGGCTGGATGCAGCCCATCCGCCCGGCAAGTAACGGCTACGTCGTCGTTGTCCAGGATGTCCGCGGCCGCTTCGAATCTGAGGGCGTCTTCAATCCCTTCCACCAGGAGATCAACGACGGCTTCGACAGCGTCGAGTGGGCCGCCGTTCAGCCATGGAGCAACGGGCGCGTGGGCATGTACGGCCTCAGCTACCTTGGCGCCACGCAATGGCTCGCGGCCTCTGCCACCCCGCCCAACCTCCAGGCTATCCTTCCCGGCGTCACCGGTTCCGACTACCTGGATGGCTGGACCTACCAGGGCGGCGCCCTCGTCCTCGGGTTCAATCTCATGTGGTCGCTTGCCCTGCTCGGCCTCCCCGAGGTCCTCCGTGCCGAGGCCACCCCCGAACAGCGGCAGGCCGCTCTCCTGGCCATCCAGGCGGTAGTTCAGGATCACTGGGGCGCGCTCAAAACACTCCCTATCGGCGATGTCGCGGCCCTGAAACACGACATCATCGCGCCGTACTACCGCGAATGGCTCGACCACCCACGCCGTGATCCCTACTGGGAACGGGTCACCATCGAAGCCGCCCACCCGCGCGTTCATGTGCCCGCGCTCAACCTCGGCGGTTGGTACGACCTCTTCATCCGCGGCACTCTCCGGAACTTCACAGGGATGCGCGAGAACGGCGCCACGCCTCGTGCCCGCGAAGGTCAGCGCCTGGTCATTGGCCCCTGGTCCCACGGAACACAGCTCGCCGGCCGTACTGGAAACCGCGTCTTCGGCGCCTCTGCCGCGTTGCTCCTGGATGACCTTCACAATCGCTGGTTCGACCATTGGCTCAAGGATGTCCAGAACGGCGTCGAAACCGACCGCCCGGTCCGTGTCTTCACAATGGGCGTCAACCAGTGGCGCGAATACGACGCCTGGCCACCGCTCGAAGCGGAGGAATCTCGCTACTTCCTGCACAGCAACGGTTTCGCTGCCACATCCCTTGGCGATGGAGCCCTTTCCACCGATACGCCCGGAGCGGAACGGCCCGACCACTTCGTCTACGATCCGCTCAACCCGGTCCCGACCGTGGGCGGCCCCCTCTTCCCCTCCCCTGCCGATGTCCCTCCTGGCCCCTTCGACCAGGCGGCCGTTGAGCGTCGTCCCGATGTCCTTTGTTACACGACCCCGGTGCTCGACCGCGACCTCGAGGTCGCCGGCCCGGTGACGGTCAGCCTCTGGGCCGCGTCAACCGCCCGTGACACCGATTTCACCGCAAAGCTTGTCGACGTGGAGCCCGACGGGACAGCCTGGAACCTCTGCGACGGAATCATGCGTGCGCGCTATCGCGGCGGGTACGAGCAGGAGGCGCTGCTCGATCCAGGTGCCCCGGTTCAGCTCGAAATCGATCTCGCCGGTACGGCGAACGTCTTCCGGGCGGGCCACCGTCTTCGGCTTGAGATCAGTAGCTCCAACTTCCCCCGCTTCGACCGGAACACCAACACAGGAGCGACCATCGCAACCGACACCGGCCTCGCCGTCGCCACAAATACCGTCCTCCACGACTCCGCCCATCCCAGCTTTTTGCAGCTCCATGTGATCCCAGCGCGATGACCGAAACGATCCGTGCCAAACTGCTTCGCGAAGGTGCCCGGCTGCCTCAGAGGGCGACCAAGGCGGCTTCGGGATTCGACATCCACGCGTGTCTCCATGGCCTCAGTGTGACGCTCTCGCAGACCCCCACCCTCGTGCCCACCGGGCTCGCGTTGGAAGTGCCGGCCGGGTTGGATGCCCAGCTCCGGCCCCGCAGCGGCCTCGCCCGGCAGGGAATCCTCTCGACGTTCGGTACCCTCGATGCTGACTACCGTGGCGAGTTGATGATCGCGCTCTATTGCACCGCCCCCGGCATCGAATACACCGTGCATGACGGCGACCGTATCGCGCAGCTCGTCGTGACCCGGCTGGCGGAGGTCTCTTTCGAAGTCGCTGATCAGCTCTCCCACACGGTGCGCGGCGAAGGCGGTCACGGCAGTACCGGGCGGTAGCCTGCAAGCGAGGACGTCGTTATCTTCTGAGGGTTAGTCTCCAGAGGTTCCGACCATGTCCTACGAACTTGATGCCCTCATTCCAAACCAGCCGATTAAGGAAAACCTGCCCGACTTTGGGTCCGGGGACACCGTCCGTGTTCACGCCAAAGTCGTCGAGGGCGACAAAGAGCGCATCCAGGTCTTCGAGGGCGTGGTCATCCGCAAGCGCCGCAAGGGCCTCGTATCGAACTTCACGGTTCGCAAGCTGGCGAGCGGAGTGGGCGTCGAACGTACATTCCCGCTGAACAGCCCGCGCGTGGATAAGATCGAAGTGATGCGCCGCGGCAAGGTCCGCCGTAAGAACCTCTACTATCTCCGCGGCCTCACCGGCAAGGCTGCCCGCATCAAAGAGAAGCGCTCCTTCTAGCGGTCTCCAGTCCCTCGAGATAGTTTGCGTTGAATGAACGGTAGGCGTACGCTCCCGCTGCCCGGCAGTGTCTCGGGCGGAGGCCGTACGTGGGTGCCCCTTCCAGTCCGGCTCGCCCGCTAGGCGAAACCCTCGATAGCCGTCAGAAGCTCCTCCTCGTCATCTCCTTGCAGATGGCGCTCTTCGTCAGTGCACTGAACCAATCCGTGGTCGCAACCGCCATCCCGCGGATCCTCGCCGACCTCAACGGTTACCAGCTCCTCTCGTGGGTTTTCACCGTCTATATGGTCGCCTCCACGGTGGTCGTCCTCCCCGTTGGGCGCCTCTCGGACATGTTCGGCCGCAAACACTTCATCCTTGCTGGCGTCGCCACCTTCATGATCGGCTCCGCTGCCTGTGGCTTCTCCCAGTCGATGCCCCAGCTCATCACCGCCCGGGCCATCCAGGGCGTCGGCGGAGGCATCATCTTCGCGTCCGTCTTCGCCGTGCTGGGCGACCTCTTCCCGCCAGCCGAGCGCGCGAAGTACATGGGCCTTTTCACGGGGACCTTCACGCTTGCCAGTTTCATCGGCCCAACCGTCGGCGGAGGTCTCACAGACCACGTCGGCTGGCGGTGGTGCTTCTACCTCAGCGTTCCTGTCGCGCTCGCCGCCCTCGCGTTTATTGCCCGAAACCTGCCCGAACCGGCGAAGAAAGGCGGCCGTCTCGGCGACATCGACCTCGTGGGGTCGGGCCTGCTCTCAGGCGCGACCGTCTCTCTGCTGCTCGGGCTCTCGTGGTCCGGCAAGGAGTTCGGCTGGGGGAGCGCCGAAACCCTCGGGCTCTTCGCCACCGCGATCGCGTTTACTATCGCCTTTGGATTCCAGGAGCGCCGCCACAAAGCGCCGGTCTTTCCGCTTGGGCTCTTCCGTAACCGGGAATTCGTCCTCGCCAACGTCGCCGTCATGCTCGTCGGCGCCGGTGGCTTTGGCGCCATCCAGTACCTCCCCACGTTTATGCAGATTTCACTCAAAGCCAGCGCGACAGCCTCGGGCGCGGTCACTACACCGCAGTCGCTTGGCCTCCTCGCCACCAGCATCATCGGCGGCCAGATCCTGGCCCGGACCGGGCGCTACCGGAAACAGCTCCTCTTCGGGGGCGCGCTAATCCTCTGTGGCACGCTCCTCGTCCGCACCCTTGATACTGGCGAACCCATCTGGCACATCGCCGTCTTCATGCTTATCTATGGCTTCGGCACCGGGCTCGTGATGCCCACGATGGGCGTTGTCGTCCAGAATGCCGTCCCGCACAGTCTCCTCGGCGTTGCTACGAGCGCCCGCCAGTTCTTCATGCAGATGGGCAACGTTCTCGGTGTCGCCATCTTCGGCGTCATCCTCGCCAATTCGTATGGCAGCACCTTTTCGGAAAACGCTCCCCCGGAGCTCGAACAGCAGCTCTCAGCCGAGGTCTACGCAGAATTCGATGATCCCACGATCTCCCTCGATGCACGCCGCTTCGCCCCGGTCCAGGAAGCGGTTCTCGACCTGCCCGATGGAGAGATCCTCCTCGCGGCCACGCTTGCGACACAGCGCGACGCGATGAAGGTGGCTATCCACCACATCTTTCTCGGGTCCGCACTGCTCGCTGCTGCTGCCATGGTCCTGGTCTTCCTGATGAAAGAAATCCCGCTGCGCCGCACCTTCGATTCGTCGTCGCCGGCTGCGCCCGAGCGGACGCCCGACACTACGGCCCCGGCTTCGGGTCGGCTGCGCGTGCCTGTCTTCCGTCGGACGCGCTCCTAGCCCGGAGCTTGCTTCCCTGCCGCGCGGATAGCGTCGATTTGTGGGATCGGCGTTGGATCGAATCCGGTCGCCATCGCCAGGTAACAGGAGACGTAGTCGCCCCACGCGGTCGCTACCAGCAGGTCGGCCAACGTGCCGCCGCCATCGATTTCAATCCGGTGCACCGGAATTCCGGCCGCCGCGAACTGCTCCACCACCGCTGCGAATCGCGCCCGAACCGCCGGATGCACCTTGGGCGATTCCAGCGTCACGAGTGCCGTCGTCCGGGCGTGAGCGCGCGCAGTGCTCAGTCCAACAACCAGGTTGTGGCCCGCTTCAGGAAGCGCTTCGGCCGAACTCAGGGTCTTACCGTTTTCTGCCAGCTGATTCTTGAAGCGTACCGCCGCGGACGCGAGGTGCTCGCCGCCAATCACAATCGGCCGCCTGCCTACCAGCGCCATCGCCAGTTGCTTCGCTTCATTTGCCACCACGGGCACGTCCGGGCTCAATGCTGATTCGACGATCCGGCTGTGGGCCGCGGCCGCCTGGCTCACGATTTCCCCGGAACCGGGCACCAGCCCCAGCCGCGCAGCGATGCGGAACAGCGGCGCCAGCGTATGTACCGTCGTCGCCCGGGGAGGAGCCGTGTACGCGATTTGCCAGACGGGCCATCCGTCGCCTACGGCCTCTTCCGCGAGCGTGCCGCCGCTCGTGATCGCTGCCAGCGACGCGCCACGCCGACGCGCTTCCCGGTATGCCTCCAGCGTCTCATCCGTCCTCCCGCTGTAGGAACACGCGACCACTATCGAGCCCTTTCCGGCCCAGGAGGGCAAACGAAAGCCCTGGGCGACCTCGACAGGGATGGGCGACGTCTCCCTGCATACTGCGGCCAGGTAGTCTCCCGCCGTCGCGGAACCACCGATCCCTGCCACAACCAGCGATCGCACATCCGTCGGCATGCGATCGAGGTCCATCGCCTCCGTCGCCGCCCATGCCCGGCTCAGTTCCCACCCGACGGTCCGGATGTGCTCGAACATCCCACTCTCATCGAGTTCGTACGTCTCCTCGCGGTCCAGCACAAACGTGCCGCCTCGACTCCGCGAACGCTGCCGGGCGGATGCGAGTGTCACGCAGCACCAGCCATTGCGAGCCCCGCCTCCAGCAGCGGCGCCACAAGTGATTCGTCGGTCACCTCTGTGTAGACGCGCAGCAGAGGCTCGGTCCCGGAAAGGCGAAGCAGGAGCCATCCCTCCGGCAAGAAGAATCGCCAGCCGTCCGTGCGGTCCGCCGAGGTCACCGGACGTCCTGCCAGTTCCTTCGGCGCCGCTGAATCGAGCCGTTGCTTGATGCTCTCGTTGGAGCCTGGTTCAAGCTCCTTATCGATTCGCTGGTAGTAGTGCCGTCCGGTGATTGCGAACACGTCCTCTAGCAGCTCCGTCGGCCGCTTGCCGGTGCGAGCGATCGCATCAAGGAGGTACAGACCGGTCAGGACGCCGTCGCGCTCCGGCAGATGCCCTCGGAATCCATAACCGCCGCTCTCCTCGCCGCCGATAAGCGCATCCTCGCTCATCATCAACGGCCCAATATGCTTGAATCCGACGGGTGTCTCAAAAAGCGACACGCCGTGATGCTTCGCCAGCAACGCCGCCATGTTGGTGGTCGTCACGGACTTCACGATCGCTCCGCGTTCGCCCCGGATGCCCAGCAGGTACTCCACCAGCAGAGCGAAGGTCCGCAGCTGATCGACGAATCCGCCGCGCTCATCCACCAGACCCGCGCGGTCAGCGTCTCCATCGGTCGCCAGTCCGGCGTCGAAGCGCCCTCCTGCGACCAGTGCCAACAGTTCGCCGAGGTTGGGCTCAATCGGTTCCGGTGCCCGGATGCCCGGAAACGCCGGGTTCCGTTCCGCATGGATCTCGGTGACGCGTGTGCTCCCGCCTGCGAGGAGTTCGGAAAACAGGCCTGCCCCTGTTCCATACATCGGGTCCACGGCCACGTTGAGCCCGGCAGCGCGGATCCCACCAACGTCCACTCGCCGGCCAAGCGCGTCCATGTATCCCGGGATCGGATCGAACCGCCGGATGCCGCCTGCCGCCGATGCCGCCTCTTTCACCGTGCGCTTCTCGAGGATGTCCGGGACGCGGCGTTCGATATCCGCCACGATCTCCGGGCTCGCGCTCCCGCCATAGTGCGGCTTCACCTTGATGCCGTTCCAATGAGCCGGGTTGTGACTGCTCGTGACGACCACTCCGCCGCAGGCGTTCGATTCGACGATCCTCCAGCTCAGTGCTGGCGTCGGCGCGGGCCGGTTGCCAAGCTCGACCCGGAAGCCGTTGCCGGCCAGCACGCGTGCTACGGTCGCGGCAAACTCGTCTGAGAGAAATCGCGTGTCATAACCGACAACGACGTGCCTGTCGCGTCCGTAGGTCTCGCCAAAGTGATCCGCGACGGCCTGTGCACAGGCGCGCACATTCTCGAACGTGAAATCCTCGGCGATGATCGCCCGCCAGCCGTCGGTCCCGAAATGGACAGGGTTCCGGCGCTCATCGCTCATACGTCCCTCCGCAATCGATCCGTGTTCCCGGCGGTACCACAGCCCCCGCGGCAATCGTCGCCCCGGACCCTGCCACGACGCGGTCGAGCCGCGCACCGTCCCCTACGTGTACACCATCGGCAAGAACACTTCGATTCACAATGGCATCCCTCCCGACAACGACTCGCTCCCACAGGATAGACGCAGAGATCATCGCACCCGGCCCCACAACGCTGCCGTTGCCTGCGCTGCTTTCTCGCAACAGTGCGCCTTCGCCGCATCTGGCAGTCGCTGCAACGACAGCACCGCCTGCCCGGAGCGCCAACGCCGCATTCAACTCCAGGTACCGCTCGGGAGTTCCGATATCCGCCCACAATCCTTCGAACACGTGCCCCAGCACCGTCCGTCGCCGGGCCACCAGCGAAGGAAACAGCGTCTCCTCTACGCGCACCGGCCCGGGCGGAATCTCTTCCACGAGTCCCTTTTCGAAAATCCAGACCCCGGCATTCACGAGGTCGCTCGGCGCCGTCCCGATCGGCGGCTTCTCGACGAATCCGGTCACAAGTCCCGACTCGTCCAGCACCGCAACGCCGTACGAGGACGGCTCAGGCACTGGACATAACGCGATCGTCAGGTCGGCGCCCCGCGCTTCATGAGTGGCGAGTGCGGCCCGGAAATCGAAGTCGACAAACACATCCCCGTTTAACACCGCGAATCGGCCTTCAGTCCCGGCCTCTTGCACCGCGTTGCGGATAGCCCCGCCGGATTCGAGCCGCTCGGTCTCTTCGACGATCAGCATCTCCAGTTTGCCGGGCCTCCCGGCCCGGTACGCATCCGCGAGGTCCTCGTTGTGCCGCCCGAGCGCAAGGATCACCCGCCCGAATCCAGACGCCTCGATCCAGTCGAACAGGTATTCGATGGCCGGACGGTTACAGACGGGCACAAGGCTCTTATGCCGTGTCTCCGTCAGCGGTCGTAGCCGGGTGCCAAGCCCTCCCACCAGGACGATAGCGTCCAATCAGCGCACTCCTTTGCTCACGATAGCCCGGCGGCCGCCCGGAGCGGGCCCGAACGGTCCGTCGCCTCCCACGGCACCGCAAGGTCGTCGCGCCCGAAGTGGCCGTAAGCCGCCGTCTGCTGGTAGATCGGGCGGCGCAGGTTCAATTCGGTGATGATCGCGCCGGGGCGCAGGTCGAATACCTGCCGCACGGCGGCCAGGATCTTTGAGTCAGCCACTGCTCCCGTGCCGAATGTCTCCACGCTAATAGAAGTCGGCTCCGCTACCCCGATTGCGTAGGACACCAGCACTTCGCAGCGCCGCGCCAAACCGGCAGCCACGATGTTCTTCGCCACCCACCGCGCCGCGTAGGCGCCTGAACGGTCCACCTTGGTCGGGTCTTTTCCGCTAAATGCACCGCCGCCGTGCCGTGCGATTCCACCGTACGTATCAACGATGATCTTCCGCCCTGTCAGGCCTGCATCCCCCATTGGCCCGCCAATCACGAACCGGCCCGACGGGTTCACATAGATCTTCGTGGCCGCGTCAACCAGCTCCGGGCCAACGATCGGCCGGATGATGTGGTGCTCGATATCCGACCGTATCAGTTCGTTGTTCACGTCTGGCGAGTGCTGCGTGCTGATCACCACCGCCGCAGCCCGGACAGGCCGCCAATCGTCGTCGTACTCGATCGTCACCTGGGACTTGCCGTCCGGTCGCAGCCACGGCATCTGTCCCGATTTCCGCTTGTCCGCCAGGTCCCGCACCAGCCTGTGCGCCAGCGAGATGGTCATCGGCATCAGTTCCGGCGTCTCGTCGCACGCGAACCCGACCATCATTCCCTGGTCTCCAGCACCGCGGTCCAGCTCGTCGTGTCGCGCCTTCCCGCCCCGCACCTCCAGCGCTTCGTCTACCGCATCCCTGATGTCGGGTGATTGGCGGTTGATCGCCGTCATCACGCCGCAGGAAGCCGCGTCAAAGCCGATTTCCGACGACGTGTAACCGATGTTCTTCACGGTCTCTCGCACAATCGCCGGGATATCCGCATACCCCTCTGTCGTGATCTCGCCCGTCACGAGGATCATGCCGTTCGTCGCCAGAGTCTCGCAGGCGACGCGCGACATTGGGTCCTGTGCGATCAGCGCATCCAGCACTGCATCCGAGATCTGGTCGCACATCTTGTCCGGATGCCCCTCGGTCACCGATTCGGACGTCAGCAACTTTCGTTCGGTCATCGTTCCATCCCTACTCTCGCTGTATTCGGCCGGCAAACAGAAAACCCCTCCGCTGCTGCGAAGAGGTTCGTTCCACGTGTCCTATCGTCCATCGACCCCTCCGGTTGAGGGGCGGACCTTGCGGTTCCGCCTTTTGTTGCCCGCGCATGCGGGCCGCGTTGTCTTGGCACCTTGGAGGCTGACCAGGTTGCCGGGCGTCGGACGCCCTCTGAACGCTCGCTCTACTCTACACCCGCTCCTGCCTAGACGCGTCCGGCGGCAGGCATCGCGGGCGCCCCCGCCTCGAACGATTCCCACCACCGCCAGAACGTGTCAAGCATTTCTTCGCGGTCATGAGACTGGTGGATCGCAGCCCTCGTCGGGTTCGAATAGGGCACCCCGTTCCCGATGTACCAGCCCAGGTGCCGCCGCGTCTGGTTCACCATCGCCCGGGGATTCTCATCAAAGTGCTCGGCGATGAGCGCCATGTGGCGGCGAATCAGGATCGCCTTTTGCTCCCGCCGCGCATTCTCAGGCAGGCAGTCGAATGTCTCATCAAACACCCACGGCCGCCCGAACGCCCCGCGCCCGATCATCACGTCGGCACAGCCCGTTTCCCGCATCATCGCTCGTGCCTCCGCGGGCGAAGTCACGTCGCCGTTCCCCGTCACCGGCACCCGCACCGCGTGAACGACGTCCCGGATAATCTCCCACGGCGCCTGGCCCGAAAAACGCTGCGATCGTGTTCTCGGATGTACGACGATTCCGTCCACGCCCTCGTCCTCGGCCATCCGTGCCACCTCGACCGCGTTCAGGTGCTCGTCGTCCCAGCCTCCCCGGATCTTCACGGTGAACGGTACCTGCACCACGTTCCGCAGCCGCCGGAGCAGCTCCGCCGTCGCCGGGATATCGCGCATGAGCGCCGCACCTTTTCCCTGTTTCGTGATCTTCGGCATCGGGCAACCCATGTTGAGGTCCACGATGTCCGCGCCGGCCTCCTGCACCAGTTCGGCGGCCTGGCACAAAAGGTCCGCGTCGCATCCGAGCAACTGCATCGCGAGGGGCCGTTCGCCCTCGTAGTGGCGCACAATATCGCGGGCCCGCACCGCACCACGGACGATCGAGATCGCGTCGATCTCCTCAGTCGTCGTCATGCTGCTGCCCGATTCGCGGGCGATCAGCCGGAACGGCGCGTTGGTCACGTCCGCCATCGGCGCGAGGCGAATCCGCCCGTTGATCGTCACGTCGCCGATTTTCATTGATCGAGGATAGCAATGCCTCGCTTCAGCCGCCTGCGCTCAGTTTCCCCAGACGTGGCCGCCGTCCACGTTGATTGCCTGGCCCGTGATCCAATCCCCGCGCTTCGAGACCAGGAACAGCACCATCTCGGCGCACTCGCTCCCGTCGCCGGCCCGCTGCAGCGGGATCATCCGCAGCGTTTGCTCCCAGCGTTCACCCCGGCCGATGTCGTCCATGCGGAAGGTATCGATGATGCCCGGACACACTGCGTTCACACGAATCTGGTGCTTCGCAAGGTCCAGCGCCATCGACCGGCTCAGCGCATTAATCCCCGCCTTCGATGCCGCATACGCCGCCGTGTTGGCGCCCGCCGTCTTGGATGCTATCGACGAGATGTTGACGATGCTTCCGCCTTCGCCTTGTGCCAGCAGCTGCTTCGCCACTTCTTTCGAAAGCAGGAACGTTCCGTCCAGGTTGGTCACCAGCACTTTTTTCCACACTTCGTACGGCAGTTCGGTGGCCGGCACCCGGTCGTCTCCGCGAGCCGCACCAGCGTTGTTCACGAGCACGTCGATCCGCCCGAACTCCGCCAACGTCCGCTGGACCAGCTCCCTGTTTGCGTCTTCGCTGCTCACATCGCTCACAAGCGAGAGCACCTTCACCCCATGCGCCATGCATTCGTCCGCGACACTGGCGATGTCCCGCCAGCCCGCCGCTTTCTCGTCATCCGGGTAGCGATCCGGCGATCTGCCGGTGCCAGTGAGCACGATGTTTGCTCCTGCCTCGGCCAGCTTTACAGCGATCGGCCGGCCGATGCTCCTCATCCGCCCTGCTCCCGTGACAATCGCCACTTTCCCGGCAAGTTCTTTTTCCATCGGTACGCCTCCACGCTGCCGGCAAGGCTTGGCCGCCGGCACGGGCTCAGCATACGCGCTCATCAGGCCCTGCCTGTAGACTTCCCTGCAGCAGGAGGTGAAAACCATGGCTATTGAGGTGGGGGCGTCAGCTCCACCATTCACGCTGCTCGACAAGGATCGGCAGCAGATCACCCTTGAATCTTTCCCAGGTAAGCACCTGGTCCTGGCGTTCTATCCGCTCGCCTTCACCGGTGGCTGAACGAGCGAAATGACTGCCTTCCGGACGCACACAGATGCGTTTGTGAGGGCGAATGCCCAGGTCCTGGGCATCAGCGTCGATTCCTTCGCAGCAGCCGGCGAGTTCCAGCAGAAGCTTGGACTCGAATTCCCGCTCGTCTCCGATTTCCCGAAGTACCAGGCCGGCCGCGACTACGGCGTCTACAACGACCAGTTCGGCATCCACAGCCGGACGACCATCGTCGTCGACCGTGACAGAGTTGTACGGGCCGTCTATTCAGAGGCTCGCGACTTCGAGTCTCATCCCACGCACGCGCTCGATATTCTCAAGTCACTCGGCGAAAACCCGGACTGACGGCAGTCACGGACCGGAGCAAAGGGGGGTGGTCAATCGGCCACCCCCTTTGCTCTACTTTAGGCCATTGGCACAGCGCGCTTTACCGGAACCACCGGCGCAGGGGCGTGGGCGACGCCGTTGCCGTCGCTGACGGCGTCGCAGTTGCGCTTGCCGTCGCTGTTGGCGTTGGGGCGCTTCCGCTCCTTCGCCTTGACGTTGCAGTTGGCGTAGCCGTTTGGGTCGGAGTTGCGGTTGCCGTCGGCGTCGGCGTTGATGGCTGTGGCGTGGTCGTCGCGCTCGGGCTCGCCGTCGGCGACGGCGTGCTGCTCCCGCTGTCGTCATACGTGCCGAAGTTCGTCACCCAGTACCAGTTGTACGGCGACCCTGGCACCTGCACCCGCGCGATGCCGATAACGCGGTAGGAGCCGTTCAGCATGTTCGCGTTGTGCCCGCTCGAATTGCGCCACGCGTCGAATGCTTCCTCCGCCGTGTCCCACACGGTCCCGGCCGCGATGTTTTCGCCGGCGCCGCTCGCGTACCCGCAGTTCTGTGCGCGGGTCGAGGGCGACCGGCCAAGTGAGTCTGTGTGCGAGAAGTAGGCTTTCGAGCCCATGTCCTGCGCGAGCCACGTCGAAGCCCGGTTTAGGTTTGGCGATACCTTCAGTGCCGGACGGCCATTCGCCGCCCGGTAGTTGTTGATGAGCGTCAGAAAGGCCGTCTCCTGGCTGTCGAGACTGTCGCCGCTCACCGTGCAGTTGGTCAGTGCGGATGCCCTATCGGCCGTTACCGGGAGCAGCAGGCCCCCCGCGCCCCCAACCATCACAAGGGCGGCTGCTATGAACGCCCCCAATGGACTTCGAACTCCGCGCATGCGGTTCCTCCATCGCCGGGAAACCGGCTGCTTCCAGATTCGACCAGACTGGGTGGACACCCGGGTCATCCGCACGTAAACGCTTGGCGCTGGAGGTGAAAATCTGGATCATCGCCGGGGCGTGCCGTCCTGCTTTGTCTGTGGTGAGATAGCTGCACCCTCAAGTCGGAGCCCAACCTATGCTCTTCCGCGACGCACCGGAGCACGCCGCGTTCCGTGCCGAGATCCGCTCCTTCCTCGATGGAAATCTCCCCGCCCACGAATGGAACATGCGAAACGATCGTGATCAGCTCCCCCCGGGAGGTGAGGCCTTCACGCAGCGCTTCCGCAAGCAACTGGCGGAGCGAGGCTGGCTCACGATGGGGTGGCCCGAAACGTTTGGTGGCCAGGGCGCGTCTTACATGACTCAGACCGTCTATATGGAGGAGATGAGCCTCGCCGGGGCCCCCGGAGCCTACGACCAGGGCGTCTGGCTCGCCGGGCCCGCCCTCATGCTCCACGGCACGCCGTCTCAGCAATCCCGCTGGCTGCCGGGCCTCCGCGCCGCCGAGTCGCGTTGGTGTCAGCTATTCAGCGAGCCCGGCGCCGGCTCTGACCTCGCATCCCTCCAGTGCCGCGCCGTCCGAGACGGCGACGAATACGTCGTCAACGGTCAGAAAATCTGGAACAGCGGTGCTCAACACGCCGATTGGGGCATCCTTCTCGCCCGCACCGACGCCGACGCCCCGAAGCACAAGGGCATCAGCTACTTCCTCGTCGACATGAACACGCCGGGCATCACTGTTCACCCCCTCGAAAACCTCATGGGCACCGACCATTTCAGCGAAGTCTTCTTCGACGACGCCCGGATCCCGGTCGACTGCCGTATCGGCGACGAGAACCGCGGCTGGTACATCTCCACGACCACCCTCGATCAGGAACGCTCATCTATCAACCGCGTCGTCATGACCCGCAGCACGCTGGACGCCCTGTTGGATTTCGCCCGCCAGCGCCCCGCCCTCGCCAGCCGCATGGAGATCAGGTCCGAACTCGCCAGCCGAACCATCGACTTCGAAGTGGCCCGCTGGCTTTGCTACCGAGTCGCCGAGATGCAGAGCAAAGGCATGGTTCCGAACTACGAAGCCTCCATTTCCAAAGTGTTCGGCACCGAACTCCAGCGCCAGATGGGAATCAGCGGAATGCGCATCCTCGGAATGGCCGGCATGCTCGAGCCAGGGTCGACGTTCGCTCCTCTGCAGGGTCGAATCGAGCGCTGGGCCCTTGCAGCGCCCAGCTACACCATTGCCGGCGGCACCAGCGAAGTGAATCGCAACATCATTGCCACCCGCGGCCTCGGACTTCCGCGGTGACCACGCGACATTGGCCCCCTGTTGCGCATTGCTTCGTCCGCCGTTCCCCTTAACGCCATGTCCGAAAACGACTTCCGCACCGACGGGACCATCGACTCCTTCCCCAACCGTCATCAGGAGAGGGACTACTCGATCGAGTTCGCCGCACCAGAGTTCACCTCGGTCTGCCCGATGACGGGCCTCCCCGATTTCGGCACCATCCACGTTCGATATGTCCCTGGAGAGCGATGTATCGAACTCCGGAGTTTTAAGTACTATTTGTTCGCATTCCGGGACCGCGGGATCTTCTACGAAGACCTCGCCAACACCGTGCTCAACGATATCGTCGCCGCTGTGCAGCCACGTGAAATCGACGTAATCGCCGAGATGAACGCCCGCGGCGGCATCACCGCACGCGTCACCGCCAGCCACCGGGTGCCCGGCCGTGACGCCGCCCCACAAGCGCTCTAGACTTCCCGCCCGTGCACATGCTTGGCGGCCGTAACCAAAAGCATAACGCGCATGCCGGCGGCTTCGCGGAGCGCCGCCTCGTCGATGTTCCCAGCGTTACCCCCCGCACTATGCGAGAAATCCAGCGCATCGCCCAGGAAGACTTCGCCTTCGACATCCTTCAAATAACCGAGAATGCCGGCCGCGCCGCCGCCATGGTCGCGTTCGCGATGCTCGGGGGCCACGGTCGCGGTCAGCGTGTCGTCATCCTCGCCGGCGGAGGCAACATGGGCGCCGCCGGCCTCGCGTCCGCCCGCCACCTCGTCAACTGGGGCCTCCTCGTCGAGCCGGTGTTCGCCGAGGTCGAAACAGAGATGTCCTTCGGCGCACGCCGCCAGATGCAGATCCTGCGGAAGGCCGGCATCATCGACGCTGGCGGCGAAGCCAATAGCGAGGACACCATGGAGCAACACCTCCATGATGCGGACCTCGTCATCGACGCCATCAGCGGATACGGATTCGAGGGTCCGGCAACCGGGATTAGCGCCGCGCTCATCAATCTCCTCCTCGAGTCCCGTCGCCCCGCCCTCTCCCTGGACGTCCCTACCGGCCTCAAGGCGACGACCGGTGAGCCTTCCGAGCCCTGCGTTCAGGCGTCCACGACCCTCGCGCTCGACCTGCCCAAAGTCGGCGTCGTAGCCATGGCTGCCCGGCCCTACGTCGGCGAACTCTATCTCGCGGACCTCGGCATTCCTCGAGCCGTCTACGAGCAGAACGGGGTGATGGTCGGACCAACGTTCTCCGATGGCCCCATCGTCCGCCTCCGGCGATAGCTTGTGCGTCCCGTCGCCCAATCGAGAATCGCTCTCGCCGCTGCTGAGGATGTAACCGAATGCGAACCCGCTACGTAAAGTCGCCCTCCGAGATTCAGCGCCTTGAGGAAATCAACGCCAGCCCCGCGTTCCTCCGCTCGACCTCCCTCAATGTAACCTTCCTATCCGATCCCGATGTCATCCGCGAGCTCTTACCGCCGCCGCTCGAACCTGCCGTCGCTCCCCGCGTCAGCATCTCCGTCTACGAATTCGCGGAGTCCAATTGCGTGGGGCCCTTCAACGGCGCCAGCGTGAACATCTCCTGCGAGTTCAACCGCGAAGGCGGTCTCTACTGCCTCACCATGCCAATGAGTACCGATACCGCCGTGATCTTTGGCCGTGAGCTCTACGCCGAGCCCAAGAAGCTCGCCCGGTGCAGCGTCGAGCGAAATGACCGCTTCGTGCGCGGCATAGTCGAACGCCACGGCGTCACGTATATCGAGATCACTGGCCTCTTCGACGAACCTCTTGCGGACATCCAGCGCGAAACGGTTTCTCAGCACTACTACTTCAAGTACCTGCCCGATGCCGCGGGCCGCGGGCTCACGTTCGATCCGCAACTCGTCCGGGTTACCCATCGGGGCCGCACGCATCAGCTGACGCGCGGCGCCGGGACCATCGTCCTCCGCGAATCACCCCACGACCCGGTCATCGACATTCCCGTGCTCGAAGTTGAGAGCGCTACGTTCAGCCACGGCGAGACGCATACCAGCGCCAAAGTCGTCGCCACCGTCCCCGCTGCAACGTTCCTCCCCTGGGCCTTCGGCAAACAGGACGACCTGGCAGTGTTCGCCGGTCCTACGAGTTTCAACCACGGCACCGCTGCCTTGAGTTCCTAATAACCCCGGCTGTCCCACAATATGTCGCCCACGCCGCTCAGCTTCCCCTGGTAGCGCGCTGCCACAAACAGGAGGTCGCTCAGCCGGTTCAAGTACGGCACAACCTGGGCGCCCACTGGCTCTTCCCGTGCCAGCGCGATCACCAGCCGCTCCGCGCGCCTGCAAACCGTCCGCGCCACGTGAAGCTGCGCAGAGCAGGGGTCGCCGCCGGGCAGGATGAAGCTCTTGAGCGGTTCCAACTCCCCGTTCCATTCGTCGATCCAGCTTTCCAGCTGTTCAACATGCCGGGGTTCGATCCCGGGGACCGCGAACCGCTTCTTGTCATCTTCCAGGATGCAAAGGTCGCTCCCGGCGTTGAAGAGCACCTGCTGTATCACGAAAAAGGGACCCTTGAGCGCATCCGCCATGCCGGCCGCAACTGCCACGCCAACGACGCTGTTGAGCTCATCGACCGTGCCGTACGAATCGATTCGCAGGCTGTCCTTGGCGACGCGTTGGCCGCCCCCGAGCGCGGTCGTCCCGTCGTCCCCCGCGCGAGTGTAGACCCTGTTGATGTTCACCATGTCCCTAGCGTAGCCGACCCGATGGAAGTGAGCCGGGCGGAGAGCTTTCCAGTGTGAAGGCGCTCGAAGACAATAGGGCAATCCTAGCCAGACGCCGGAACGGCCCGGCGCACGAGCGACCATGTCCGAAACCTGCATCCGTTGCCATGCCGCGTTGACCGCGGCTCCTTACCTTATGGCTGGCCGCCCCTATTGCTGCCAGAGCTGCTCCGTCGGATCGGCCTGTGAACACCAGGGCGTCCGCAGGGCGGCCAATGTCAGGCGCTACGACTCCATGTTCGATCGGTTCCGCCAGGCAGCGCGGACCGGATCCCCGTACGAACCCCGAACCGTGCAGACGCGCGACTGAAGTCGCCGTGGCCGTCTCTCCCGCACCCCTCATTGCTCACCCAGGAAGGAACAGCAGCATGGCCCTCTACGAATACCACTGTCCCGCATGCGGCACGTCCACTGAAAAGCGCATGCCAATGTCCGAAGTCCTCATGTCCATCGACTGCCCAAAGTGCGGAAAGAAGGCAGCGAAGAAAATTGGCCAGTTCGCCGTCCTTGGCCGCGCCGAAGAAGGGTTCGGCGATGGGCCGGCGCCATGGGATGACGACGGCGACGGCGGTGGCATGGACCTTGGGGATGACTTTGGCGGTCACGGCCACTCACATGGACCCGGCGGCCACACTCACTGACGCCGCCCCCTTTGCCGTCCGCCCTCACGGCGACCCCGACACAACAAAAGCAAAAGCCGGAGGCGCCCGCCTCCGGCTTTTGCTTTTCTCGGCTAAGTGGGTCTAGCTTCCGAAGCTGAAGTCAGCCTTGATGCAATCCGCGTTCTTCGAAGCCGCCGTATCCAGCCGGTCCTTGATGTCTTGCGGTGGCTCCTTCGGATCGCCAATCTCCTCGAAAGCGTCAAGGTTCTTGTCGTCCTTGATCTGCTTCACCGCGTCTTCCGTCTTCTTCACGATGTCTTCGTGGTATTCCTTGACATCGGACGGCGGATTCGCCTTCTTCAGGTTCTTGACGTAGTCCTCCAGCGGCTTTACGAGCAGTTCCGCCGCTTCCTCGTCCGTCTCGTCTCCCTTGGAGTCGGCGATCACCTTGGTGATGTCGTCCTGGAACGTCAGGAGCGCGCCACAGATAGCCCCGACATACTCCTCGTCGGTTCCGGTACCGCCGCCGCTCCCACCACCGTCGTCATCGTCCCCGCCACAGGCGGCGAAGCCGAAGGTTGCAGCCGTCGCACCCAGTAAGAGCGCGCCGCCGCGCAGGATCGTTCGAATCTGCATCGGAATTTCCCTCCGTTGATCGTTCGCCGACCGGGAGCCGACGCAACGCTAATGTACTTGATGAACCGCATACGCGCGTCATCAGTCGCTGGCGTTCCCTCCCCCAAACCGGAAGGCCCTCGTTGCCGAGGGCCTTCCGATTGAGACTTGAGACGGATCTGGACTAGATCTCGAGCATCTGAGCGACGCGTTCGCGGTGGAAGTCCGCATCGCCCCAGAACAGCTCCGCGCGCTTCTGGCGGCGGAAGAAGAGCTGAATCACGTAGTCCTTCGTGAAGCCGATACCACCGTGGATCTGCTGGCCATGGGCCACCACGCGGCGGCTGGCATCGCTGCACCAGGCCTTCGCCATCGCGACATCCATGTCCTGCGAATCTTCGTTCTCGCTCGTCGCCCACGCGGCCTTGTACATGATGAATCGCATGCCATCGACATCCGTCACCATGTCCGCAGCCTTGTGCTGGATCGCCTGGAACGAGCCAATCGGGCGTCCGAACTGCACGCGCTCCTTGGCGTAGTTGACCGAAATCTCGAAGTCCTTCTGAGCGAGGCCGACGAGGTACGCGCATTCCATGGCCGTGGCCATGTTCCGCAGGCGGCTCGCGGTCGCGTTGTCCATGCTGATCACTTCTTCAGCCTGGGCATTGTCGAGGACGACTTCCGCCTGCTTGTCGCTGGCGATCGTCTTCAGGACCGTCACCGAGACGCCTGGCGCAGTACGCGCGATCACGTAGCTCTTGATCGACCCGTCAGGGGCGTTCGCCAGCACGTGCAGGTAGTCCGCGACATTCGCGTCCGGCACGAAGAGCTTCGTGCCGCTCAGCTTGTTGTCGGCCGACGCCTTCATCGTGATGCCTTCGCGGTCCCAGCGGCCGCTCGGCTCCGTGATGGCATACGTGTGGATCTGGGTGCCATCGGCGATCTTCGGGAGGTACTTCGCCTGCTGCGCGGCCGTGCCGGCCAGCATCAGCGACGCGACGCATGCCTGGTTCGGGATGAACGGTCCCGGCACCAGTGCCCGGCCGAACTCCTCGATGAGCACGCACAGGTCAAGGAAGGAGAAGCCGGCGCCGCCGTGCTCCTCGGGAACCATCAGGCCGTGCCAGCCCAGGTCCGCCATCTTCTTCCACAGGTCAGGGCTGTAGCCCCTCTCATCCTCTTCCATTGCGCGGACGTGCTCTTCCGGGCACTCCTTCTCGAGGAATTCACGGGCTGAGTTCTTCAGCAGTTCCTGTTCTTCGCTGAGTCCGAGGTCCATTCGGCGATATCCTTCATGCAGAGATGTGTCCCGGGCTAACCACGCCCGGCGGAGCGCGCGGATTGTAGCAGGATGTTTAGCGAAGGGCGAACAAGGGCTGCCGCCACCGTAGCGGTCTCGGCCCTGCGTCGTCGCGCGGTCCCACTGCTATCATCGTCTGACAACAGGCCTCGGCGTGCAGTCTCCCGGGCCTTCCGCTGGCTCAACGACGAAAGCAAGAACACCGGCAGCACGGCGTCCGAGGAAGCCTGCGAGAGGGTAAGCCCAATGAACCTCCGCAGCGCTCTCCGCAGTATTACACGGGCCCTCAACGGCGAAACCTGGGGCTCCGGCAAAGCTGCCGCCGATCTCGCCGCCAAACCGGCGGGCATCCCCGCCCAGGATCTCCCCGGAGTCGATGAGCCAGGCCTGGCCGCACCAAACAACATGAATGGGTTCGGCCAGTGAGCGGCTTCTTACCGGTAGCGCATCACAAAGCGGCCCATCCGCTCCAGCGCCCGCTCGATCTGCTCATAGCTGCTCGCGTAACAAGCCCGGACATAGCCCTCGCCTGACGGCCCGAACGCGTTCCCTGGCACCACCGCCACCCGCTCGTCCTGCAACAGCCGCTCGCTGAACGTCACGCTGTCCATCCCGGTCGCCGTGATGTCCGGAAACGCATAGAACGCCCCCCGTGGCTCGAACGTCGGCAGGCCAATCGCGTTCAAGCCATCGACGATCAGCCGCCGCCGCCGATCGTACTCCGCCTTCATCTCCGCGATGAACGATTCGCCGTGGTCCAGCGCTGCCACGCCCGCGTACTGTGCCGCCGTCGGCGCCGACATCATCACGTATTGGTGCACCTTCATGAGCGCTTCCGCGACCGCTGCCGGCGCACACACCCACCCGAGTCGCCAACCAGTCATCGCGTACGCTTTGCTGAACCCGCCGATCAGCACCGTCCGGCCCTTTTGGCCCGGCAGCGACGCGAAGCTCGTGTGCATCCCGTCATACGTCAGCCGGTCGTACAACTCGTCGCTGATCACCGCCAGGTCGTGCTTCGCTGCCACTTCCCCAAGCGCCAGTAGATCCTCGCGGCCCATCGTCGCCCCCGTCGGGTTCGCCGGGTAGCCAAGCAATAGCACCCGGCTGCGCTCGGTGATCGCCGCCTCCAGGTCGCCTGGCGTCAGCCGGAAGTCGTTCGCCGCGTAGGTCGCCACAGGTGTGAAGCACCCGCCCGCCATTACCGTCGCCGGCAGATAGGCTACATAACTTGGATCGGCACACAGCACCTCGTCACCCGGGTCGACCAACGCCCGCAGCGCGATATCCAGCGCCTCGCTCGACCCGCTCGTGATGACGATCTCGGTCTTCGGGTCGTAGCGCACACCGTAGAGCCTGAACAGGTGGTCGCTCAGCTTCTCGCGTAGCTCGGGCAGCCCATAGTTCGACGTGTAGTGCGTGTCGCCCCGCTCGATGCTGTTCACCGCCGCCATCCTGATCGGTGTCGGCGTCACATAGTCCGGCTCGCCGATCCCGAGCGAAATGACGTCTTCGATCGTGCTTAGCAGGTCGAAGAACTTGCGGATGCCGCTAGCGGGCACAGCCTGGATGCGGCGAGCCACAAAACGGGCTGGGTCGTCTCCCCCTGGTGCCGTCAACGTCGTCTCCGTTCTCCCGCTTCGCGCGCTGGCCACCAAAAAGGCCGCACACTGGCGGCCTTGAGTTCAAATACCCGGGTCGTGTTCCGGCCGCCTGCTACCTGCGCGCATACGCAGCCGCAGCGGATGCGGTTGCAGGCAGCGCGAGCAGAGAACGGAACATCAACGTAACTCTCCCGTGACATAGTCCTAACGTCAAGAGCGGCAGGAACGGGCGCTTCAGCAGGGGGCGCAGGAAGCTCGGCGGCTATCCGCTACAGCTCCGCCACCCGGTTCGCCCAGCCTACCGCCGTCTCAAATGCGTACGCCGCCTGCAGCAGCTTCCCTTCCTGCCAGAAGTTGCCGATGAACTGCACACCCACCGGTAGCCCCCCGCTTTCGCCGCAGGGCACGCTGATCGCGGGCAGCCCTGCCACAGATGCCGGGATCGTGTAGATGTCGTTCAAGTACATCGCGAACGGGTCATCCAGTTTCTCGCCAATCGGGAACGCCACGGTCGGCGCGGTCGGCGTCACGATCAGGTCATACCGCTCGAATGCCTCCTGGAATTCCCGGTTGATCAGCGTCCGCACCCGCTGCGCCTTCAGGTAGTACGCGTCGTAGTAGCCTGCGCTCAACGCATACGTCCCCAGCATGATCCGGCGTTTCACTTCCGCCCCAAAGCCGCCCTGGCGCGTGTCCTCCATGTTTTGCCACATGCTCGTGCCGGAACGGTCGCTGAAGCCGTACTTCACGCCGTCGTAGCGGGCCAGGTTCGCGCTCGCCTCGCTCGGGGCGATGATGTAGTACACCGCCAGCGCGTGCTCCGTGCTCGGCAACGACAGCTCCCGGTCCACGACGCACCCCAGGTCCTGCTCCAGGATCCGCAACGATTCGTCGATCCGCGCCCGCACGCCGGGCTCCATTCCTTCGACGAAGTACTCCTTCGGGACGCCGATCCGCATCCCCTCGATGCCGCGCGCCAGGTAGTGCCGGAAGTCCGGCTTCGGCTCCGGGTTGCTCGTCGCGTCCCGCGGATCGTGGCCTGAGATGCAGTCCAGCATCACCGCCACGTCCTCGACATCCCTTCCGATCGGCCCCACCTGGTCGAGAGAGCTCCCGAACGCGATGATCCCGAAGCGGCTCACCCGGCCGTACGTCGGGTCCAATCCAACCACGCCACAGAACGCAGCCGGCTGCCGGATGCTGCCACCCGTATCGCTCCCCAGCGCCACCAGCGCTTCGCCCGCCGCGACGGCCGCCGCCGACCCACCAGAGCTTCCACCCGGCACGAGCGTTGTATCCCACGGGTTCGCCGTCGGCCCGTACGCCGAATGCTCGGTGCTCGAACCCATCGCAAACTCGTCCATGTTGGCCTTGCCGACCATCACGGCGCCGGCACGGCGAAGCTGCTCGTACACGTGGCTGTCGTATGGCGGCACGAAGTTCCCGAGGATTCGCGACCCGGCCGTGGTCCGCACGCCCTTCGTCACGATCAGGTCCTTCACCGCCACTGGGATCCCCGTCAGCGGCGTTGCAGTCCCGGCTGCGTACTTCGCGTCGGCTTCCCGGGCCTGCTCCAGCGCCAGGTCGGCCGTCACCGTGATAAATGAGTGGACCCGCGGCTCAACTGCCGCGACCCGCGCAAGCACCGACTCTGTCAACTCGACGGAGGTGAACTCGCGGCGGCGTAGCGCGTCATGTGCCTCGTGGCCTGCCAGCCGCCACAGGTCGCTCACTCCAGCACCGCCCGGACGCGCACGTAGCCATCCTCGGTTTCCGGCGCGTTCTCCAGTGCAACCTTCTGCGGGAGCGACGGTGCAACTTCGTCCGCGCGCATGACGTTGTACAGGGGGAGCGGGTGAGCCGTCGGCTCCAGTCCGTCGGTCGGAACACGCGAAAGGGCGTCGAAATGGTCGAGGATCACGGTCAGCTGTGCCGCGTACCGCTCCACGTCGGCATCGGTCAGGCCTACTCGCGCGAGCCGCGCGATGTGCCGCACATTGTCAGTCGTAAGCGCCATGCGCCCGAGCGTACTACGGCGTTTCCTTTACTGCCTGCGTGGCTCCTTCGCCCTGCTTTGTTACGCTCAAACGCGATGCACCAACACTTGGCGGTGCCTGCCGGGCGTGGCGGCCCACGGATGAGCGCATGAACGCGGTCGAGATTCGAAAACGGCGCGTTGCGCGCCGGGCGTCACGTAAGGGCGGCAACGGCGCCCGCTGGCTTCTCATCGCTTTCCTCTCTCTCGGGTTCCTTGCCGCCATTGGCGCTGCCGCCACCGCCGCCGCCGGCTACGCTGTCTACCAGCACTACGCCGAGGGCTATGTCCGCATTGAGGAGAAGCTGAACCAGAGCAACGTTGGTCTCACCGAGATCTACGACCGCAACGGGCTGCTCCTCGGACAGCTTTTCAACCCCGATGCTCAGCTTCTCGCACCCGTCTCCCTCGCTCAGATCTCGCCCGCGATGATCGAAACAACGATCTCCACGGAAGACGACGGCTATTACGACCACCCCGGCTTCAGCTGGACGGGCCTCCTTCGCGCTGCCAAAGAGCGATACATCAACAATAATGAGGAGTCGGGCAGCGGCGGCTCGTCGATCACGCAGCAGCTCGTCAAGAATGTCTACATCTGCCCCAGCATCGTCACCTCGGACGAGAAGGTCTGCGCCCAGGCCGAGCGGACCATCAGCCGCAAGCTCAAAGAGATCGCCTATGCAATCGAGCTCGAGCAGGACTACTCCAAGGACCAGATCCTTGAGTATTACCTCAACTCTATCTCCTATGCAGATCGTTACATCGGTGTCCAGGCTGCAGCCGAGGGGTACTTCCGGAAGAACGCGCTCGACCTCTCCCTGGCTGAGTCGGCGCTGCTCGCGGGCATCCCGTCTTACCCCACCCTCTACCACCCGCGAAAAAACTGCCTTGTGGGCGACGATGGTCGCTGCGTCGTGGATGAGTTGGGTCGCACCACCGTGGTCGGCCCCGCGAAGGAGCGG
Organism: Dehalococcoidia bacterium; assembly: GCA_050248655.1. Classification (GTDB taxonomy): domain Bacteria; phylum Chloroflexota; class Dehalococcoidia; order Tepidiformales; family Tepidiformaceae; genus JAGQHB01. The sequence goes on along the minus strand of JBFWRY010000001.1, from coordinate 1,120,328 downwards.
CAGGAGGCCGTGCTGGACCTCATGGTGGAGCATGGCCGGCTCACCCAGGAAGAGGCTGACCTCGCCAAGGCCGAGCCGCTCGCGGTCTACCCGGCCGCCAGTGCCCTTCGCGCCCCCGCCTTCATCGACAACCAGGTTGAACCGCGGCTCGTTCGCATGTGCGCCGCGGGACTTCTTCCGCTCCTCCCCGGTGCGACCGATTGCTTCGCCAGCGTCCATTCCGCTGGCTATCGCGTCACCACTACGCTCGATATCGCCGAGACCGAAAAAGCGCAGGCCATGATCGGCGACTTCATCGCCCGCGGCCTCGACCTTCCCGTGAGCTGCAACTGCCACAACGCCGCGATCGCGACCATCGATCCCGCCACCGGCCAGATCATCGTCTACGCCCCCAACATCGACCAAACGAACACAACCGACGAGCGCGTCGACGGAAAGGTCGACCAGCTCACCGAGATCAACCAGCCCGGCTCGTCTTTCAAGCCGGTCGTCTATCTGGCCCTGTTCGAATACGGCGGTATGGCGCCGATGAGCGCCTTCTGGGACAACAGCCCGCTCAAAGTCGAAGGCGTTGAGATTACAAACCCGCGCGGCGGCAGTCCGAAAAGCGAGGGACTCATTTCCGTGCGCGCTGCCCTTGGCGGTTCCCAGAACGTCGGCGCCTTCCGCGCTGCCGAAACGGCAGGCGTCGACAACGTGATCGAAATGGCGAAGAAGGTCGGGATTACGACCCTCGATCAATACTTCGACCCGACATTCGTCAACCACGGGGTCGTCACCTACGGCGCTTCGATCGCCACGGGTGGGGCCAACATCCGCGCGATCGACCTCGCCTATGCGAATTCCGTTTTCTCCAACATGGGCGTCATGGTTGGAGTCCCTCACCTCGCTCAGACGGTGGAGGTCGATTCGCTCAAGGGTACGCTCACGCACGTCGGCCTCGAGAAAGACCAGGCCCGCGAGCAGGCCCTCGCGTTTTCACGGGGCCACATCCGCCTTCCCGGGACCCGCGCGCTCGATCCTGTCGTCGTCCTCCGGGTCACGGACAAAGAGGGCAACATCCTCTACGACCATGCCACCGCCGGGGACCTCCAGCGCGTCCAGGTAGTCGACGCGGGTTCCGTCTGGCTTGTCCATTCCATCATTTCCGACTGCACGTCGCGGTTCATCATCTGGGGTTGCGGCACCAGCAACGACGACCTCCGGCTGGAGTCGTTCGTCGGCGACGTGAAGATCCCGACCGGCGTCAAGACCGGGACGCAGCAGGGCTTCCTCAGTGCCGAAGACACGCTCGAAACCTGGATGAACGGCTACTCCCGCCACGCAGCCACCGCCGTCTGGGTCGGCAATGCGAACAACGAAAACGTCCGCGATGGTCCGGCAGCCGATTACGCGGCGGCCAACACGACTGTGCGCCTCTTCAAGAATTGGATGGGCGAATACCACGCATACCTGCAGGCGCTCGGCCAGATCGGCCAGCCGCTCGACTTCGCCGATCTGCAGCCTGCAAACGTGGCGAGGGTGAGCTTCCAGACGCCCGCGACGGACCGCGGGCTCAGCGGGGGCTGCAGTCAGACGGTCACGGCCTGGGTGCGCACCGACATGCGCTACGAATCTATCTGTTACAAAGTCGACATCGATACCCGCAACGGCCTGCTTGCCGGCCCCAACACCCCCGCCCAGTACCGCAAGTCGGAGTCATTCGTGAAACCCCCGTCGCTCCACCCGGAGGGCTACGAAGAGCTCGCGAAGCATTTCAAGATCCCGCTCGCCCCCAAAGAGGTGAGCACTGGACAGATCCCGGTGGTCATCCAGTCGCCCAGCAACGGCCGCACACTCCGGAGCGCCACGCCGGTCGTCGCCACGATTGACGTGCCCGGCCTCAAGCAATGGAGGCTCGAAATCGGCCAGGGCGCCGGCCCTTCCTCCTGGACCGAACTCGCCTCCGGGTCCACCAATGTTCGGGACGCCATCATCGCCGTCGTCGATACCGCCCGGCTCGAACCGGGGATCTATACCATTCGCCTCACGGCAACCAGCGATACCTCCCAGTTCGCGAACGAAGCCCGCGTGAGCTTCAACGTCGAACCGTTGATCGACCCGCTCATCCCGACGCCCACGCCGGGCGGCCCAGGCACTCTCCCCGGAGGTCAGCTCCCGGGTATCCCGACGCCAACTCCGTTCACGCGTTAACGGAGCCGCTGCCCCGCTTCCAGCCCCACCGTCGCCGCCCATTCGACTGCTGCCTGCTTCTTGCCGCCGTCAGGCTGGACTCGCCCAATCGTCAGCGTTCCGCCATTGAGCCGCACGCGAACGCCCCGTTCGTCGACGCTCAGCACCTGGCCCGGCAGCCCTGCCTCGCCCTGGATTGAGAACGTTGAGTCGAAAACCTTTACCTTTTCGCCCCTGAAAGTTGTCCATGCGCCCGGCTGAGGGTTGCATCCGCGGATCAGGGCGTACACCTGCCGCGCAGGAGCGAACCATCGGATTTCGGCGTGCTTCTCACGGCAGGGCGGCTCGTGGGTTGCCAGCGTGTGTTCCTGGACGTCGCGCGGCGCCTCGCCGGCCACCACGAGCCGTACAGCTTCGCTGATCGCCTCAACTCCCATCGGGAACAACTGGTTGAAATAGAGGGAACCCACGGTGTCGTCCGCGCCGATCGGGACCGCTCGTTCAAGCAGGACGGGGCCGGTGTCGAGCCCTTCATCCGGCCAGAAAATGGTAATGCCAGTCTCCTCATCACCGTTGATGATCGCCCAGTTAATGGCGGATGCGCCACGGTGAGCAGGCAGCAGGCTCGGGTGATACTGGATCGTCCCGAGGTACGGTATCGCAAACGCTTCGATAGGAAGGATGTCGGTCACGAACGCCATCACGCAGAGGTCCGCTTCCAACCCGCGCCACGCGTTGAGCCCTTCGTCTTCCCGCAACGATGCCGTCGGAATAGGTGTGAACCCGGCTTCGGCAGCGGCAGCCCACAACGCGTCAGGGCGCCCCTCGCTCGGGGGTGCGCTCACGCCCGCAATTTCCACGCCGTCATCCAGCAGTCGCTTGAACACGGCCTCGCCGAAGGCCGCCTGTCCCATAACCGATACGCGCATCGCGCCCTCCTGCCGGTTCGTCACCGCACAGTCCGTATCGTAGACTGCTTTTCCAGATGGATCAGACCCATTCCTTGGAGGTTCCCCGGGGCGCGGACACCGCAGCGCCCCGTGAGCGTCTGCGCTGACCGCATTCAGCCACGCCACCTCACACATAGGAAAGGGATCCAACCGTGCTTACCGTAGAAGCAGCGCGCCCGGCAGATGCCGAACTCATCCATGCACTCGTGACGTACTGGGCCGATAAGGGCGACATGCTCCATCGCCCGCTGTCCGAAGTCTTCGACGCGATCCGCGACTTCAAAGTCGCCCGCCTCGACGGCCAGTTCATCGGCTGCGGCTCGCTCCACATCATGGGCGCCGACCTCGCCGAGGTGCGTTCCCTCGCGGTCCGCGATGACGTGCAGCTTCGAGGAGTGGGCGCCGCTATCGTCGACGCCTGCATCGACGATGCCCGCTCCTACGGGATCGACCGTGTGTTCGCGCTCACCTATCGGCCCGGCTTCTTCGAAAAGCAGGGGTTCCGCGTGGCCAACGTCATGGAGTTTCCCCAGAAGGTCTGGAACGAATGCGTCCGCTGCCCATTCTTCGCCAACTGCAAAGAAGTGGCCGTCCTCAAGGACCTTCGCGAGTCCGCGGACCTTACCGTGCCGCTTGCTCGCCCGTAGCCGCCTGCCGGGCGGCGGCTGCCCGTTCGTTCTTGCGCCTTGAGCGGTAGCGGGCGCCGCGCCAGCCGTAATACAGCGCCGAAAGCAGGACGCCGCCAAGCCAGACGCCGATGGCCGCCGCCGTGATCCTGAAGTCCCGGCCAAGGCCGTCGCCTGCCACGACGGCCGCCCCGGTAGGGATGACCATTCCCAGCGCGCTGGCCACAAAGAACGTCCGGAATTTGATAGCCGTCACGCCCGCGATGAAGCTCAGCCAGTCAAAGTTGACCACCGGGAGCATCCGCGCAAAGAACACAACCCGGCCACCCATGGTCTCCGCCAACATGTCCGTTTTTTCCGCTATTCGCCGTCCTACGAGTCGCGGTAACCACTTCCTGCCGAGCTTCCGCGAGAGCCAGAACGCCGCCGCCGATCCAATAAGCAGGCCAATCAGGCAGTACGCCGTTCCCAGGATTGGACCCCACGCCAGGCCCGCCGCAAAGAAGATCGGTGCGTTCGGGATCGGGGCGACGAGCACCGAAAGCGCCATGATCAAGATGAAAATGACAGGCCCCAGCGGGCCCTGCCGTTCCACAAACTCCTGAAACGGCTCCGCATCGATCTCCGTGGAAAAGCCAAAGTACGACGAGGCCACGAAATAGATGCCAACAAGGAGTCCGAAACCCGCCACCATCCCCGCCACCACCGGGCGCCGAAGCAGCATTGGCGTCTCGTCTCCCTCGAACATCAACGCATCGATCCCGCGTTCCTCCTCCTCTCCCGCATTGTCAGGCATGAAGTGGCGCTTTCCGGATGTGTTCCAGGATCATCTCGCTCACCGCCCGTGGCTCTTCCTGCTGCACCCAGTGGCTCGTGTTCGGCAACAGCTTGAGCTCGAACTTCTCCACGTACTGCTCGGTCCCATCCGTCAAATCTCGGCCCAGCGCGCTGTCATCTTCGCCCCAGATCATGAGCGTTGGCGCCGTCACCGTGGGCACGGGACGAGGCAGCCGCCGCGGATGACGAAGCAGTGCGCGGTACCAGCCGATGCCGCCGCCCAGCCCGCTCCGCCGCCAACTCGCCAGCATGTGACCCAGATCCTCCCGCGTGAACGTCCCCGGCCTGCAGTCGTTGATCAGCATTCGTGCCAGGGTGTGGTAACGGTGTGCCGCCAACACGCGCTCTGGCAGCCACGGAATCTGGAAAAAAGCGATGTACCAGCTCCGCAACATTTGCCGCGGATTCCGCCGCAGGCCGCGCTGGAACAATGCCGGGTGTGGGATGTTGCAGACGGTTAGGCTCTGCACACGTTCCGGGTGGCCGATCGCCAGGAGCCACGCGATTGCTCCGCCCCAGTCATGGGCGACGACGTGGGCCCGCTCGACGCCCGCGTGGTCCAACAAGCTCAACACATCCGCCTGGATCGTGTCCGTGTCGTACGGTCCCTGGCTCTCGGTCTCGTTGTACCCGCGCAGGTCCGGCGCGATGACGCGATAGTAGGACGCAAGGGCGGCAATCTGGTGCCGCCACGAATACCACGACTCCGGGAATCCGTGAAGCATCAGCACGGTCTCGCCTACGCCAGCGACAACGTAGTGCATGCGGATACCATTGATCGTGGCGTATTCGTGCCTGAGGTCGGCTGGCAAAATGGCAGGGGGCAGTGCGGGACTCCGGTGAAGTTAGAGAGCTAGGCTATCAGAGCACGCCGAAGCGCAGGAACACGTAAAACACCGGCGCGACAAGCGTGAGCGAGTCCAGCCGGTCCATGAATCCTCCGTGGCCTGGGAGTAGCCCCGAGGCGTCCTTCACCCCCATCCGCCGCTTCATCCCGCTCTCCAACAGGTCCCCGGCCTGCGCCAGGATCGGCATCGCCAGCGCGAAGGGAAGCATCGTCGCCGCGCTTTGTTCCGTGTCCAGCAGCGCATTGGCCCCCAGGAACGCCGCCACTCCTGCCACGTAGCCTCCGACCGCCCCTTCCCACGTCTTCTTCGGGCTAATCGTTGGCGCCAACTTGTGGCGGCCAATCGCCCGGCCCGTCGCATAAGCTCCCGTGTCCACCGCGAAGACCGGGAGCAGCGCCAGCAGGAACCAGCTCCGGCCGTCATCCAGGTCGCGGATCAGCACCAGCGAGGTAACGCCGAGGCCCGTGTAAACGATGCACCAGGCCAGCACGCGCCATGGTTTCCGCGGTCCGATCGCCTTGATGGGCAAATAGCCCGCCCCGGCCGAGAGCGCAGCAAACACAAGGCCGGCGCCGATGTACCGCATGTCCTGGTGTGAGCCTGCCGCCATCACAGCCGGTAGTGCGAACGTCGTCAGTTGCGGCGCCGCGCGGCCGATTGGCAGGCTTGGAAACAACCATCCGTGTCCAAACTCGATACTCGCCAGGAGCGCGATCACACCACAGGCGATGGCAAACCACCATCCGCCGGCCCACGTCACCGCGATCACGAGCGGCAGTCCAACCGCTGCCGTCATCAGCCGAAGTTGCAGGTTGGAGAAGCGCGGAGGGCGAGCGGGCTGGGCGAACGAGTCACGAACGCCTGTCACTGGGAGCCGTACTTCTCCAGCTCATCGGCCGTCAGGCCGCCGAACTTCCGCTTCCTGCGCCCGTAGTCGGCAAACGCAAGGTCGATGTCCTCCCGCCCGAAGTCCGGCCACAGCGTGTCCGTGAAGTACAGCTCCGCATACGCCGACTGCCACACCAGGAAGTTCGAGATCCGTTGTTCCGCGCCCGTCCTGATCACCAGGTCCGGGTCGGGGCTCTCCCGCGTGAACAGGTGCGCCGAGACGACTTCTTCTGTGATGTCCTCCGGCCGGTAACCCGCCGCGATGATCTCCCGCACGGCGCCGACGATGTCATCACGGCCGCCGTAGTTGAAGCAGAGGTTGAGCGTGATCCGGTCGTTCGATTCAGTCAGTGCCACCGCATCCGCCACTCGCGATTGCAGGTACTTCGGCAGCGCCTCGACGTGCCCGAGGTGCCGGATCCGGACGCCGTTCCGGTGCAGATTCTGAAGCTCCCGCCGGATGAACATGCCCAGCAGGCGGATCAGGAAACGCACTTCCCGCTCGGGCCGCGACCAGTTCTCCGTGCTGAACGCGTACAGCGTCACATATTGCACGCCGTGGTCGGCGCAACGCTCCAGCAATCGCCGGATGTTCTCTGTCCCCGCCCGATGGCCAGCCGTCCGTGGCAGCCCCCGTTGCGTCGCCCAGCGGCCGTTCCCATCCATGATGATCGCCACATGCCGTGGCACGCGCCCGCCGGTCACGGGCGAAATCACGTCTCCCAGCAGCTCCGCCCTGGTCGCCGGCCGGGTGACTGCTGGAACGTCAGATCTCAAGGAGGTCGGCCTCCTTGCGCTTTCCTTCCTGGTCAACCGTCGCGATGTGGCCGTCCGTGATCTTCTGTAACTCCGCCTCGTTCCGCCGGAGGTCGTCCTCGGAGATGATGCCCTCCTTCTCGATCTTCCGCAGTTCGTCGTGTGCATGGCGCCGTACGTTCCGGACTGCGACGCGCGCATCCTCGACCTTGCTATGCACCAGCTTCACGAACTCCTTACGCCGCGCTTCCGTCAGCGCAGGGATCGCGAGGCGGATCAGCTGCCCGTCGATCCCCGGGTTCAATCCGAGGTCCGATGCCTGGATCGCCTTCGCAACGATGTTCACCGCGCTCTTGTCCCACACCTGGATCGCCAGCAGGCGCGCTTCCGGGGCGTTGATCGTCCCGAGCTGGCGCAGCGGTGTCATCGCTCCGTAGTAGTCGATCGGCATGTTCTCGACGAGGCTGGGGTGGGCACGCCCCGTCCGTACGCTTGCGAGGTCCCGCCGCAGCGCCTCCACGGCGCTATCCATCCGGCCGTCCGCGTCCAACAGGATCTCATCCGGGTCTTCCATCGTTAGCCTCCTGGCGCGTCAGATTCGAGTCTACAACAGCGATTCGTCTCCGGAGCCTTCGTCAGTGGTCACACGGGTCCCCACGGCTTTGCCCATGAGCGCGTTGTAAACGGCGTCCGGCGCCGCCATGTCGAACACAACGATCGGGAGCTTGTGCTCGTTGCACAGGGCCAGCGCCGTCTGATCCATCACCTGCAGTTGCCGCCGGATCGCGTCCAGGTGCGTGATCCGCTCGAAACGCTTGGCGTCAGGGTTCTTGCGCGGGTCAGAGTCGTACACCCCATCTACGCCGCTCTTCGCCATCAACAACACTTCTGCCTCGACCTCGATAGCGCGGAGCGCCGCTGCCGTGTCAGTGGTCATAAACGGATTCCCCGTTCCCGCCGCGAACAGCACCACCCGCCCCTTTTCCAGGTGCCGCATCGCGCGCCGCCGGATGTACGGTTCCGCGACCGACGTGATCGCCATCGCCGTCTGCATCCGCACCACGGCGTGCTGCTTCTCCAGCGCGTCCTGCAGTGCCAGTGCGTTCATCACGGTCGCAAGCATTCCCGCGTAGTCAGCGGTGGCGCGATCCATTCCGGTTTCAGCAACGACCGATCCGCGCCAAAAGTTCCCGCCGCCTGCCACGACCGCCACTTCCACGCCTTCCGCAGACGCACGAGAGACCTGGCGTGCCAGGTCTCTCACCGTGTCTGGGTCAATGCCGAATGCGCGGTCGCCCATCAGAGCCTCACCGCTCAGCTTCACCAGTGCTCGCCGATAGGGGGCGCCTGTCACGGCCCCGGCTATCGCCCGAGTTCGAAGCGCGCGAAGCGCCGGACCCGCACGTTTTCACCCGTGCGTGCCACGACGTCCTTCACGAGGTCGCCGATCGTCTTGCCCGGCTCGCGGATGAACGGCTGCGCCATCAGCGCCACCTCCGCGTCAGCCAGGCCCTCGTCGTCCGCCGTTCGCTCCTCTGCTGAAACGTACTTCGGGTTCATCGCCGCGACCTGCATCGCGACGTCCTTCGCCAGTTGGCGGAAGTCCGCTGTGTTCGCGACGAAGTCCGTTTCGCAATTCAGCTCCACCACGACGCCGATACGCCCGCCCCCGTGGATGTAGCTTTCAACCACACCCTGGCTGGTTTCGCGCTCCGACCGCTTCGCCGCCGCCGCGATGCCCTTTTCCCGGATAATCGCGGCCGCCTTCTTCAGGTCGCCGGCCGTCTCATCTAGGGCGCGCTTCGCGTCCATGACCCCGGCGCCAGTCGTTTCGCGCAGTTCCTTGATTAATGCAGTGGTGACTTCTGCCACGCAGCTACTCCTGTGTTCCCTGTGAAGGTGCGGGTGCCGGTGTTGCCGCCGGAGCGGCCGGCGCCGCTTCTGCTGCCGGTGCTGCCTGCGATGCAAGCGTCACTGTGCTCACCCGCGTGGCCTGCTGGCCCGCGATTTCGTCCGTTGGGCGCGCCGAGAAGCTCGTCGCATCGATCGGCACCGCATCGTCGGCGTGTACGCCGGCGCCAGCGCCCGATTCCCGCGCCGCCCGTCCTTCGGCTGCGGCGTCAGCCACCTTGCCAAGGATGAGCTTGATCGCGCGGATCGCGTCGTCGTTGCTTGGGATCGGATACGCCACCGGGTCCGGGTCGCAGTTCGTATCCACCAGCGACACGATCGGGATCCCCAGCCGCACACACTCGGCTACGGCGATTGATTCCTTCACCGTGTCGATGATGAACGCCGCCGTCGGCAGCCGGTCTACGTGCCGGATGCCGCCGAAATGGCGGTTCAGCCGCTCGATCTCGTTCGAAATGTCGAGCTGTTCCTTCTTCGTCAGGCGCGAAAATTCGCCCGCCGCCACCGAGTTCTCCAGCCGGATCATGTGCTGGATCCGGCCCCGGATCGTCCGGAAGTTCGTCAACGTGCCGCCGAGCCAGCGGTTGTTCACGAACGGCATGCCTGCGCGCGAAGCTTCCGCCTCGACCGTCTCGCGGGCCTGCTTCTTCGTCCCGATGACCAGCACTTCGCCGCCTTCGGCGACCGTGTCGCGCACGAAGTTGATCGCGTCGTCAAGGCGCGTCACCGTCTGCTGCAGGTCGATAATGTGGATGCCATTGCGCTCGGTGAAGATGAACCGGCGCATCTTGGGGTTCCAGCGCCGCGTCTGGTGCCCAAAATGGACGCCAGCCTCCAGCAGCTGCTTCATGCTCACGGGTGTAACCAGGGTGTCCTCCAACATGCGGCGCATAGATTTGGCCCAACGAGCCAGCGCGCCGCCGAAAACACAACGCCCATGAGCGTAGCGCGGCACGCACTTCCGAGGAAGCTGGCCGTTCGTCCTACGCTGCCAACCGTCTCTCTTCTGTCACCGACTGGGACTCGAATGTGATCGCCTATTCGTATGATGATGCGAACAGGATGACGGCCACGACGCTTCCTTCCGGCACGGGCATCGTCTCGTCCTTCTCCTACGACAACGCGGACCGCCTCACCGGCATCAGCCACGTCAAGAACGGCTCCACGACGATCGCCTCGGTCGCCTACACACTCGACGACGTCGGCAACCGCACGCAGCGCGTCGACCAGCAGGGCACCCACACCTACGCCTACGACGACCTCTACCGACTGACGAGCGTCACCTACCCGGGGCCCGCCACGACAAGCTACACGTTCGACGCCTTCGGCAACCGCACGTCGATGACGGACGCCTCCGGCACGACGGACTACACCTACGACGACGCGGACCGCCTCACCGAGGTCGACCCACCCTCCGCCTCCGCCGTGGCCTACACCTGGGACGACAACGGCAACCTCACGGACCGTGACTCCGACGAGTTCGAGTGGGACGAGGCGGACCGCATGGTCTCGGCCACGGTGAACTCGGTGACGACGACCTTTGCCTACCGCGGCGATGGCCTCCGCGAGAGCCGCACGGTTGGGATGAGCACGACGACGTTCACCTGGGACGTCAACGCGGGCCTGCCGGTGGTCCTCTATGACGGCAGCTATTACCTCTACGGCTTCGGCCTGGAGGCGATGGAGCAGTCGGGGGACTGGTACTCCTTCCTGGCGGACGGCCAGGGTTCGACGATGGCGATCGTCGATGACGCGGGCGCGGTCCAGAACAGCTACACCTACGATGTCTACGGGGAACCAACGGTCACGGGGTCGCTCGCGAATGAGTTCGACTTCGCGGGCCAGCAGACGGATGGGGATACGGGGCTGCAATACCTGCGGGCAAGGTACATGGACCCGGAGACGGGGGTGTTCCTGAGCAGGGAACCGCTGGCAGCGATGCTTTCCTGGATGGGTAATCACTTCGGATACGCATTCGCGAACCCGATGAGCAAGGTCGACCCGACCGGGCTGTTTCCTGTCGAAGGGGAGTCCGGAACTTCGGATTGTCAGCATGGTCCTGGGCTCTGCGAAACGTACGGCCCCGGCTACGACTACGGTTACCCTGACGAGGTTCGGGAGTGGCCGGGCGAGCCGTATCGGGACATCAGCGTAACGATCGGTGTCGGGCTCGTCCTGGTGGTTGGATGCCAGGTGTCTGACATCGACATATGGGACGTGCACTGCTACATCGCGGGCGGCGGTGGCACCCCTGGGATCGCAATAACAAGCGGCGATGCTGGCATCGCGGACGGTGGGTTCTGCGCAGCGTCGGGCAGCCTCTCCGGTGTAACGACTCAGGTAGGAGTCGCCGGTGGTTCGGTAGACGAGTACCCTCCGGCCCCCTTCACCGAAGGTGGTTTCACGTTGCCTCCGGGTCCTGGCGTCTCATTCATTTGTGGGACTGTCTGGGATGTAGGCGAGACAATCGAGGGGATACTCCCATGACGTTTCTGTCTCTGGGGCTGACGCTGACCGCCGGTGTCGGCCTGTGCGCCGTCGGCCTGAGTCTCATGCTCTCCCGATCGTCTCGAGGCGACCTGGCCCACCGGTATGTCCGGCACTACGAGAGGTTCCTGACAGTAAGTCCCACGTCAGCGAGGGTCTCTGTGGCGATGTCCAATGTGTTGGTCTGGGTCCAGGGAGTCGCGGCCGTCGTTGTCGGACTCTTGTTCCTGACGATGTGCGCGGCCATCACGTTAAGACTCTGGTGAACAACCGCGATGGAGGCTCCGGTTCGGGCGTAGGCAGCGAACGCTCAAGCTGGGCCGTTCGACGATGGCGATCGTCGATGACGCGGGCGCGGTTCCAGAACAGCTACACCTACGATGTCTACGGGGAGGCGGCGGTCACGGGGTCGCTGGCCAATGAGTTCGACTTCGCGGGGCAGCAGACGGACGGGGACACGGGTTTGCAGTACCTGCGGGCAAGGTATATGGACCCGGAGACGGGGGTGTTCCTGAGCAGAGAGCCCCTGGCGGTGGCACCAGGCTGGATAGGGTGCACCCACGAATACGCTGCGGGACGACCGACCAACCTCATCGATGACACGGGACTCTTTCCGGTCAGCGGTAACGACGACCCCAATCTCTCCCGCGGCAAGAAGAAGTGCGTTCAACTGAGGGACGCTGTCGAGCAAGCAATCGCGGCCGTCGTAGAACACAAGCTCGTAATCGAAGGTGGGGGCGATAATCCGCTAAAATCTACAGGAAGACACTCGCGTCAATCTCGAATTAGTGCGTACAAGAGGTCTATCCGGAGCCTGAAGAACAGCCTGGCTGATTGGAGAAATCTTTCTTGGAAATGCAATGACGACAATAACCCGCCCGGCGGTGGGATCGACGACGCAACCGCGGACGAACTGATCCGCGAATACCCGACGAAGCTCGCCGAGTATCAGGACATGTTCCGATCCAGCACGACGGACCCCGACTCGCCGCCTATCATCCCCGTCATTCCAATCATCCCGCCCGTCCAGTGGCCGCCAGAATGGCGGCCGCCTGAACTCCGTCCTTGCCAGCCCGGCGTTGAAGGGTGCCGTTAGGGTGCCAGCGGAATGACGTGGTCCCCTGCCCGGCTTCGCCAGTGGCTCACTCAGATCGATTTCGGCACCGGCGTTCACTACTGGACAGACGCACAACCACGACTGCGGCTGCGCGCCCTGAGGAGTCTGCCTGACGTGTCGACAGCCGGCCTGGACTTAGACTGGCACGAAGATATCCTCTGGCCGCTGGCAAGGCTGATTGAAAGGATGATGCAGCAGGACGAGTTGGCCGCGGAAGAACGACTCGCCGCATTCCGTGGGGTGCTGCGCTTCGCCGAAGCGAACAACGACGTTTGGCATCAGATGGATCTCGCGGCTTGTTTGGGACTCTGGGAGGCGTTTGGCCGGGCGGCACAACGGTCCGGCTCGGCTCGCGAGGGACTACGGGACGCCCTCGTGGCGGCTTGCCAGAGAGCCGTCGAGAGCGGGGATGAATCGTCACTGGACCACGTGATCGCAGCGCTTCGAGAGCTTCGGGATCCATCGACGGGCGGTCTGTTGCACGCCATGGCCGCCCGAGAGTTATCCGATCGCCAGCGTGACGAGATCGGGAAGCTGCTCGCTGCCCAGCCCGAGGGGCACAGTCCGGCATGAGAGCCGCCGTCCAAAGCGCATCGCTCAACCACATCGACGGGATGAGCACGACGACGTTCACGTGGGACATCAACGCGGGCCTGCCGGTGGTCCTCTACGACGGCAGCTACTACCTCTACGGCTTCGGCCTGGAGGCGATGGAGCAGTCGGGCGACTGGTACTACTTCCTGGCGGACGGCCAGGGTTCGACGATGGCGATCGTCGATGACGCGGGGGCTGTCCAGAACAGCTACACCTACGATGTCTACGGTGAGGCGGAGCCGGGGCGCCTTTGAGTCCGCCCCAGTCCCCGGCCGCTGATTGCTGCCCCTACCTCCCCAGCCAGTTCGGCGTCCGCTTCTCCGCAAACGCCCGCGGCCCTTCGATTGCGTCCTCGCTCGTCCGCCGCTTCAGCTCCCAGTCGTATTTCCCCTGTCCCGCCTCCGGCAGCGACTGGTGCAGCCCCTGCAGCGCCGCCTCCTTCGTCGCCCGCACAGAAAGCGGCGCACATTGCAGGATGTCCCCAATGTACGTCTCCACGATCCCGTCCAGATCCGCCAGCGGCGCCACCTCGTTCACCAGCCCAAACTCGAGCGCCTTTGCCGCGGGGATGTGACGACCCGTGAGCATGTAGCCCATCGCCACCTTGAGCGGCAGCTGGCGCGGCAGCCGATGCACGCCCATCGCACCCGCGATCAGCCCGCGTCGCGGCTCCGGCAGTCCAATCTGCGCGTGGTCCGCAGCGATGATGATGTCGCACGCCAACGCCATCTCCAGCCCGCCGCCCAGCGCGTATCCGTTCACCCGCGCGATCATCGGCTTGAACAGGTCGTACCGGCTGGTGATGCCCCCGAACCCGCCCGCAGGAAACCCGAATCGTGGCCGCTCGTTTTCTGGCATCCGCGACATCAGCGCCGTGTACTTCAGGTCGTTCCCGGCGCTGAACGCTCGGTCGCCCTCGCCCGTCAGCACGCCGACCCACATCTCCTCGTCCGCCGCAAAGTCATCCCAGACCCCGTTCAGCTCAAGGTTTGCCGGCGCGTGCAGCGCGTTGAACACCTCCGGCCTCGTGATCGTGACGTAACCGACGTGGCCCTTTTTCTCGTACTTGCAGAACTCAAGTTGTGCCATGTTCTCGACTCCTTCCAACGTTCCCTGTCTGTGGGCCGAATCCTACGGGCGCGCGCGAGCCATTGCATCTGTCGACCCCATCAAGGCCGTTTCGAGCCCGGCTCAGCCCGCCGCCAGGCGTCGCGTCACGCGCTATCCTTAGGCTGGATGGCAATCGACAACTCCAGTCCCCCACCGGGGCGCGTCCAGGTTCCTGGCGCCGTGCTGGCCCTTGCTGTCATTGTCATTCTCCTCGTCATCGGCGCGGCCTTCTTTGCTGGCACGGCCCTCGCCCCTGAACCGAATGACGATCCGGAGCCGGGCGACATCCTCACCGCAGCAGCGATGCCGCAGGCTACCATCAGCTTCCCCGGCGGCGGGCGCATCGTCCTCGACAACATCTGGTTCGGCGACAACGGCCCCAACGCCGTCGTTCGCGTCGAAGGCGAAGGCGAAGACCTCGACGAATCCGCGTCCGCCTGGACCTTCGTTGCCGCTGACGGTACCTCGCTCGTCCCACGCGATTCGGATCACGGCAACGGCAACACCCTCCTCTGGCTCGATCGCCCCCTCCCCGGCTCCACCCCAGTCCGGGCGATTCGCTACCAATCGGGCGACATCGTCGCCGAGTTCAGGATCGAATAGACCCGTTTGTTTCAGAAGGGCCGGTCACCGGGTACATTGCCGCCGTGTCCTCCGAACTCACCATCGAAGCGCTCGACATCCTCTCCGGCCGTCACGTCGGCGTGCTTTCCACCCTCAGCCGGGGTGCGCCCACGCTCGCCTGCGTCTGGTACGGCGTCCACGAAGGCGACATCGTCATCAGCACGCCCACCGGCCGCCGCAAAGATCGCAACGTCCAGGCCGATGCACGCGTCGCTTTCCTCGTCGATGAGCGCGGCCTCGACCACACGACCACAGGGCTTGGCTACCGCGGCGTCGAGATCCGCGGCATCGCCGCGATCGCGCCGGATCCAGCATCGACCGTCCGCCGTCTCATCGTCGCCCGCTACCTCGATCCCATCACCCCCGAGTCCGAAGCGCGCATGATAGACGCCGACCGCGCGGTCATCCGTATAACCCCACAGCGCGTGCGAACCTGGGACTACAGGCAAGGCCGGTAACCCACGTCGGCCATCCACCGTTCCGACCGCCCACGACACGCCAGGCTAGGTTCCCGTCAGCTTGCGCTTTTCGCCCCTCATGGCAACACTGAGAACCGTTCCCCGATAGCTCAACGGTAGAGCACGCGGCTGTTAACCGCGGTGTTCGTGGTTCGAATCCACGTCGGGGAGCCAACCCAATGGCGTAGAGCGTGAACCGCTCTTTTGAGCCTGTGCGAACACCGCGCAGGCTTCTTCGTAGAGTTCGAGGACGATTTCGCGGTCTCCGATCTCGGCCCGTTTGAGGACGAGGCGGATGAGATCGTGCTTCTCGCCGGGCTGCAGGTGGTCATAGACCCGCCGGAAGTTGGCCAGCCCAGCGCGTGCCTCGTCCGGCGTGATCGCCACAGAGCGAAGGTGGCAGATGCTGCGTTCCGTCTCGCCGATGTTCGCTTCAAGATCGGCGCGGCGGGTATCGAGGGCGGCCAGCTCAGATTCGATGAACGCCCGGCCCGCATCCGAGGAGCGGGCATCGCGGAGAATACGCGCCGCCTGGCCCTTCACACCGCGCAACGCACGCTGCTGTGAGCGGAGCCGCTTCTCGAGCGCGGGGATCTCCTTCAGTCGCTTACCGTTCGTCTCCGTGCAGAGTGCATAGACGAGATCGGGGTCCGATGCCAGCAGCGAGAGGCGGTCGAGGATCGCTCCCTCGATTTCCGGGGCAACCACACTCATCGTGCAGCCCTCCCCCTCGCAACGGTAATAGAAGTAGGGGACACCACCGCGCCCCGTGCCCGAGCGACCCGTCATCCGTGACCCGCAGCGCGCGCAGAACAGCAGGCCCTTGCTGAGGACGTGCGCGTGGCGCGTCGGCTTGACCGTGCTGCGGTTGCTGCGGCCGTTGCGGTCGAGGAGCTGCTGGACCGCAACGAACTTCTCGGCGTCCATGATCGGCTGCCAGACCGCATCGACAAGCCGCTCCTTGGGGACCAGGTAGCCCTTGCGGTCCTTGAGCAGGTCGTAACCGGGGACACGGCTTCCGTTCCAGAGACCGCGCTCCGTGCGCGCCCTGAAGGCGTCACGCGTGCGCTCCGCCGGCCGGACCGAGACCGTGACCGGCGGAAGTCAGCGGCAGGGCTTCGCGCCGGCGCGCTGTCCATGTTGCGGCACGCTGGTTGCCGAAGTGACACCGCCGGCGTCGGTGCGGGCGAGGTGCCCGCGATGCCGGGCCCACTTCACATCCGCAATCGAAGTGCCGTCGAAACCGGCGCCAACGCGGCTGCGCTAGAACGAGCTAGCGGGCAGCGCGTTCATCGCACACGCGCCGGTTCTTGGCACGGATGGGCGAGCCGGGGGTGGCCCCGCACGGAGACGGAGCCTGACGCCCGGGGAGGCGCGCCACCACTTTTCCGTGCGCCCGGAGTTCGCCCCTTTTTCGCTGGACAGGGGTGCCGGCGATAGAATGGCTGGAACGACATCGCTCGATGCGGGGGCGAGGATGAGAGCATGTCGTGCGCGGACAGCCGCCGCTGACGAACCCTGCGCTGCTGCGGGGCCACCGGACGGGACGTGAGCCTGTCGCCATCGGCCAGCGCCGCCGCCCGCCGCACCGAAGGCCCTCCTGCCCGTGACGAGGCAGTACTGGCGGATGCTGTGGACGAGCCGGGCGACAAGCGCCTGGGACCGTGAGAGCGACCTTGCGGTGGTGCAGCGCTACGTCCTTCTGCTTGACCGCTGGTGGCGCTATGACGAGCTGGTTCGGCAGGCGCCGCTGGTGCGTGGTTCGAGGGATCAGCTCAGGGCCAACCCGCTCTCCCTGCGGATGGACGCCCTCGAGGCGCAGATCGGGGCTGGAGGAACAGCTGGGGCTGACGCCGGCGGCGCGGCTGCGACTCGGGATCACCCTTGTCGAGGGGCAGACGGTGGTCGACCGCCACCTTGCCGGGAGCGAAGAAAGGGAGGACCCCTCGGGAGCACCTGCGGCGGGAAGCGGCACTCAGACATCCGGGCGGGAACCGCTGAGGGGCCGGGACGACCTACAGTGCGATAACGCGGAAGTCGGTGACGACAACGCGGCACCCTGAGGACCAGAGACCTACCCCACCGGAACCGGGGAACTTCGTATCGATGGCCGTCAGCCGCAGGCTGTCGTTGACCACGCAGACAAGACTAGTGCCGTGGATCTCTGCGCGAATCCGGAAGACCGAGCCCGGTGCGGCAGCGATCGCTCCCAGTGCGAGATGGTCGACTGGGGTTGGCCCGGCGATCATGGCGCTGCCGCGAACGTACGAGATGCCAAAGAGGTAGGCGTGGCCACCGCTGACGTTGCGCCCCCGGGCGACGAGACCGAAGGAGATGGTGGGCTCGTCGGCTCGGTCGAATTCCTTGCGCGGGCCGAGGAACTGGAAGGTAGCCTCGACGGCATGGTCAGCGGGCAGGCCCGGGATCGTGGGGGCGGCCATACTGGGACCGTGCGCAAGGAAGTCCCCATCGCCGAACGGGAAGTGATCACGGAACTCGCCGGAGTTGATCGCCTCTCCCGTCGATGAGCGGTCCCAGCCCGAGTACGGACGCGACGACCAGCCAGCCAGGTCGCGGCTCCAGTCCGCGCTATAGAGGACGTCGCCAGACCGGACCGCCGCGGTCCGCGTTACTGCTGGCGTCGCGGCTGTTGAAGTAGCGGGCGGCGTGGCTGGTGTGCTGACAGTGGCGGCAGCCGGGGAGTTGGTGGTGGCCGCGTTGGTCGAACCCGGGGTAGCGGCAGGTGGCGAGCCAGTGTCATCGAGCGCCCTGCGCACGCCCAGGGCGGCACCGACGAGAGCAACGGCAGCCGCGCCGCCGATGAACGTACGCCGCCTCAGTGCTTTCCGGCGTGGCGGTGGTGGAGGAGCAACGGGACCGCCGGAGGTGACCGCAGGAGTAGGTGTTCGTCGTAGGCCCGGCAATGGCATGGCTAGCCGGGGGTCTGCAACTGCCACGGAGGTGGGCCGGGCCGCGGCAGCCTGCCGTTGAGACTCGGCGATCCGGCTCCTCCACCCGTCATCGATACCTCTGGCCCTGACGGCGAGCTGGAGAGCGTTGTGGAGCGCTGCACCGTCGGCAAAACGCTTCGCCCGGTCGACACGAAGGCATGTGCGGAGGATATCGATGAGGAACTCCGCCGATGCCGGCACGCAGTCGCTGATGGTCTCGTCCACGAGCACCTGGTCGCGGGGTGCCGAGGCGAAGGGCGCGCGACCGGCCAGCATCTCAAGGACGACCACACCTGCCGACCAGACATCGGCCTGCCTTGTGGGCATCAGGCCGCCGGCGACCTCGGGCGGAGCGTAGGCCATCGTGGCTGCTACCCATGCCTGGCCGGGCAGCGTCGAGGTGGTCACCAGGCTGCGGGCGACGCCAAAGTCTGAAATCTTGCCGGTGCCGGACCGGGTGTCGACCAGGACATTTGCCGGTTTAAGGTCGCCATGCACGATGCCGCCTTTGCCCGCGGCATGGATGGCGGCGAGCCCGGCAGCAATATCGCGAGCGAGCAGCGCGATCTCCTCGACGCTCAACGGGCGGAGTCCGTAGACGAAGAGGTCGTTGAGGCCGCGACCGTCGACGAACTCCATAACGATGTAGGAGACGCCGCCGGGATCCGTCCCGAAGTCGAGGACCTGGACGACGTTGGGCGAGACGACACGGCGGGCGAGCTCGGCTTCACGACGGAAGCGCTCGCGCTGCTCAGTACCTGTGGTGATGTCACGTCGCAGGCACTTGATGGCGACATCTCGGCCGTCGCGCGTGTCGACGGCGCGGTAGACCTCGCCGAAGCCCCCGGTGGCGAGGTGGTAGGAGAGGCGGTAGGGCCCGAGGGAAGGGGGCATAGGCGGGAGCGTTGGCGATTGATCCGAGCCCATGTGCGGAAGATAGCGGGAGTGCGGGGTTTCTGCTTGCTGATGTGGCAAGGGCCTGAGCAACCCAGAACACCCGTGCTACACTGAGTGGGCAGGCAGCGCCTGCCAGGACATCACACGCGAGAGCGCCGTTCCCGGAAGGGGCGGCGCTTTTTGTGTTCCAGAAGGAGACGGAAGTGGCCGACATGATCGTGCCGATCATCTTCTACGTGGTCGCGTTCTCGGCCCTCGGTCTGATGATCGCTGAGGTGATCGCCAGTGCCTGAGGCCATCACCCGGCCTGCCGTCGAAACGACGCCACTGCCGTTGCTCAAGCCCGCTCCCTCGAACCCGAGGGAGATCAAAGACGAGCGGTTCCAGAACCTGGTGCAGAGCATCGAAACGGCCCCCGAGTTCCTATGGCGCAGGCCCGTCCTGGCGATGGCCGATGGCACGGTCTACGCCGGAAACATGCGCTTCAGAGCAGCCGAGCACCTCGGACTGGAAAGCATCCCCGCGATCCGCGAAGACATCCCGGAGCAGTTGGCGAAAGAACGGGCACTCCGTGACAACGCCCAGTGGGGCGAATGGGCGGAGGACGATCTCGCGGCGATGCTCGAAGCGCTGCGCAGCGATGGCACTGCGATGGACCTGCTCGGCTTCGACGAACGCGAACTGCAGAAGCTGCTCAACAGCCTCGACCACCAGGGAGGGCTGACCGACCCGGACGAGGTCCCCGAACTCCCCGAAGAATCTACGTCGATGGCGTCCGCTCCGCCTCCGGGGCCTTCCTTCGTCTTTCGTCGTGACCTCGACGGACTGGCTACGCTTTTGCCGCCATCGGCCGCACGTCTGCGAGCTTGGCCATCAACTCCAATGCTTCCGGCTGTTGTGTGCCGATCGTCAGGCCGTCGAGGCCTTTCTCACCAGCATCCATCCATGCCTTGAACCTCTCGCGAATGCGATCGGGCGGACCAACCAGCGTCTCTTCGTCAATGAATTCGTCGGGGATGGCCGCAGCGGCTTCATCTTTGCGCCCAGCGAGGAAGAGCTCCTGGATGCGCTTCGCCTCGTCCGGGTATCCGCGCTGGACCATACGTTCGTTGTGGAAGTTCTTCGACCGCGCCCCCATGCCGCCGATGTACAGCGCACGATGCGGCTTCAAGCTGTTGAGCGCGGACTTCACGTCGTTCGTGATAATCACCGACACCAGCGACTGGATCTCGAAGTCCTTGAACGACTTCCCGTTTCCGGCTTTGTCGAAGCCTTTCTGGATCTGGGCACGCGCGGCGGCCAGTTCGGACGGGAGAAACCCGGCATTAACGCCGTCCGCGATTTCGCCGGCAAGGCGGAGATTCTTCGGCGTCCAGCTCCCGAGCCAAATCGGCAGGTCGGGGCGCATGTGGAGGATTGAGCGGAGCGGCTTGGCAAGGCCGGACGAACCGGGGCCGGTGTAGGGCAGCTCGATTTCCGAGCCGTGGTGCGTGACCGGCGCTTCGCGCTGGATGATCTTCTTCATGATCGTGACGTAGTCGCGAATACGTTCGGTTGGGTCGCCCCACGGCTGTCCGTACCAGCCTTCGACGATCTGTGGGCCGGAGACGCCGATGCCACAGATGAAGCGGCCGTTGGACATGCCGTCGATTGTGGCGGCCTGCATGGCGGCGTTCGCGGGGGTACGCGCGGCGAGCTGGATGATTGAGGTGCCAAGCCTGATGCGGCTGGTGAAGCCAGCGATGTAAGCGAGCGGTGTCATCGCGTCGGCACCGTAGGCCTCACCTGTCCAGACCGAGTCATAGCCGAGACGTTCGGCGTTCTGGACGTACTCGACGGGCACATGCACCTGCCGGTCGCCAAGGAGCGCCATCATGATTCCGAGCTTCATTCCACAACTCCCATCGATCGATAGCCCGCATGCTACGCCTCACCCGGCTTGGCGAACGTGTGGGCGGCGATGCGAGGATGAGCGACGCCGACTGAGCGACCTTGGTCGCGGTGGCTGCCAGCCGCGTGCGCGTGCCGATGAATGGGTAGCGGCTTTGCCTCGAACCTTCACCGATCCGGCCGACTCGACCGGAGGAGAAGCCCGCCTGCGACCAGTGGCGGCAGGAAGAGCATCGCACCAGTTGCGGCCCACATGAGCGGCGATTCGTCTCCCTCGTCATTCCTGACGAAGGCCATCCATACGAACCACAGCAGGTACAGCAGCGGGGCAGCCACGACGAGAACCCGACCCGCGGTTCGACTGCGCCACCAGGCGAGCGCCATGAGGCCGACCAGGATGGCGGCCTCGGGGAGATGCTGAACGCCGCTGATGTCTCCTCCGACCAGTTCGCCCACGCCAAGCGCCAGCAGGATGCCTGCCGGAACGGCCAGCAATGCCATCGCGATGAGTCGAAGCTGCACGGGGCTCACAAAGAGCATACTTGGCTGGTGGCGTCGCAGGGGTAGGGCCGGTCGCTCCCACGAGCAGGTCCGAAATGGTCCGCTGACGACGCCCAGCTCGGGCTGGACGCTTCTCTCTCGGTCCCCTTCACGCATCCAGACGATGACTTGATCGTGCGGCAACCATGGCACCCCTGGTTACCTCGGATACGCCCCCAGCCCGGCTGCCGGGCTCCCGGACTTGAGGTGGTAATCGGCCCTGGACGGGTCGACAAACTGTGGGTCTACCGCCTTGTTGCCCTTGCCCTTTTCGGTCGTGATCGAGTCCTCGATCGTGAAGCTCGCGCTGATGGTCTGGAACTCGCGGCTGTTGCCCCACAATATTGAATTCCGGACGGTGACCTTGGACTTGTCCTCGACCAGGATTGCGGCGCCTGACGGTGCCTCAAACGGGCAGTTGTGCTCGGCGATCGTGACGTGGTCGAGGCTCACGACCGACGGGGCTTCGCCGCCATCGACGTAGAGCGCGGCACCCGACTGACCGCCGCTCGAACAGCTGTTGGCGAAGACCAGGTCCTCGGTCATGGTCCCCGTGGCGCCTTCGTCCCAGAAGACGCCCGAGCCGCTGCCGGGGGCGTAGTTGCCCGTGACCACGTTGCCGTGGAGCCTGGCCGGCCCACCGGCGATCATAATCCCGCCGCCCCAGCCGTACTTCACGGTCACACCGATCTCGTTGCCGCGGACGACGTTATCGCCGACCTCGGCGTTGGCCGTCGAGACGTAGATGCCGCCGCCGTGATCGGAGTGGCCCCGGTTGGCCTCGACCACGTTGCGCAGGATAGCCGCATAGCGCCCCGTGACATTGATCCCGGCCCCGCGCCCGGCCTCGTTGCTGTGGATGATGTTGTCTTCGATCCGGACAGTCGGTTTCGAGCCGTCCCAGTCCTGGGCATCTGTCTGGATGCCACCACCGCGGTTCGCGTCTTCGAATCCGGCCGTCTTGTTGCCGTAGATCTCGTTGTGCGAGATCAGCACCTCGCCGTTGCCGATGAGCTCGATGAACACGCCTCCACCCGTGCCGTCTCCGTCCTCGTACGTCTTGCCGAGACCTCGCCCGCCCGTAATCCGGAAGCCATCGACAATGCTCCGGCCGTCCGACTGGAGGTGCAGTTGGACGCCAGGTCCCTTGTCCTTGCCGTCGATGATGGAGCGGAATTTCGACGCGTCGCGGCTGCTGAAGTCCTCGCTGAAGCCGCCCAACAGGGTTATGGTCGTGTTCACCAGGTCCGCGAACTTCCCGACGATGACGTTTTCGGCGTAGTTGCCGGCCGCAACCTGGACAACGTCACCGGCCTTCGCGGCGGCTAGCGCCGCGTTGATCGATCCAAAGGGGGCCGCTGCTGTGCCCTTGCCGTTGCCGCCTGGTCGGACACAGATCACCGATGGGGAGCCGGCGCCGGCGCCGGTGCAATTCGAACGCTGCTTGTTGTCGTAACCGTTGGGGCCTTTGCCCAGGTATTGGATCGGCCCAACCCAGCCGTCTGCGCGCGCCGAGCCCGAGGCCGTCGGGCCGCTCGCTCCGCTGCCGGAACTGGACCCGCTGCCGGTCGATCCGCCGCTCGTGCCAGATCCGCCTGCGCCGCCGCCAGAACTCACTCCGGACCCTTCCGCCGCGCTCGCCGCGTAGGCGCCCAGGTCGGCAACGTCCGCTCGTGGACGTGCCGAAGCGGGATCGAGGTACTCGAAATCGACCGTCGCGCCGAGCTTAATGACGGCCGGGTCGAGCTCTTCGGCCTTGCCGGCGGCCGCGGAGCCCTTGACGAGGACGAAGTCGCGCCCGTCCTCGTCGACGAACCCGGGCGCATTGGCGGCATCGCCGATGACATTCTCGAGGCCCTTGATCCCGCCCTTGGCCGGCTTTTCGTCGCGCCACTCGATCATGCCCGGGGTCGCCCAGTTGACGCCGAGCACGAGGTTGCCGGCGGACCGCATCCACGCTAAATCGGTCGGGACAGCCCCGTCCGTCGCGGAGCGCCGCACGATGATGTTGTTGCGCGCGGCGACTGTCTCGTCTGCTGTCGAGACGTCGAAGAGTGAGGTGGTATAGCGGCTGTTGTCGCCGGTCTGGTCCGCGCGGACGCTCACCGTGTTGTTGTAGAAATAGAGCGTCCCTTTGCGATACGTCTGCTCTTCGCCGCTATCGCCACCGTAGTGGATCATGTTGGATGCGCCGCCTGGCCCAGCTATGATTGTGTTTCCGTAGACCAGCGTGGTGCGGTATTCGGGCAGGTGCTGTGTGACCGGGGAGGACTCCTGCGCCTCGACGAGGTCGAGGCTCCGGCTACCCCCGTCGATCCGGTTGTACCGGACGACGGTGCCAGCTGAGCGGTCCTTGAAGGCGGAGCCGCCTGAGCCTTCGCGCAGGGGGCCGATGTCGTTGAACTGGAACACCGCACCCGCCGCTTCGGTGTAGATATTGTGATGTCGATCGGCGGCAACGCGGACAGTCCCGTTGCCATAGATACGCGAGCCTTCGAGCAGAATGTCGCGCGACAACACTTCTTCCGAGTCGCCAGAGGCGACGAAGAAGCCGTTGCCGTTCCCTTCAATCTCGACTCCGCGGACCGTGATGTGCTCGCCGCGTTCGACGAAGATGCCCGCCGCGTTATCCGCGTATGGGCCGTTCTTTCCCGTCGACGACGTGAATGAGTAGTCGTGGAAAGCGTTGCGAATGTGGAGGCCCTGTATTACCAGGTACTTTGGCTTGTAGCCCCACGGGTCGCCGCTGCCGAGGGTGATTGTAATCAGGCCCCGCGGTTCGCCGTTCGGCGAGTAGTAGGGTAACCCGGAGCGCGCGACAGCATCCTTCCCATCGATAATCGGCAGCTCGCCGTTCGGGCCGCCCACGCCACAGACGACGATCGGCTGTTCGGCAGTTCCCTCGCCGCGCAGGAGGATCTTTTCGCGATACGGCTCGTCGCGCCAATGGATACGGACCGTGTCGCCCGCGACAAGCGTCTCCCAGGGGACTTCGCCGATCGTCTTCAGCGCCTGGCCGGGGCCGACTTCGTAGACGGTCCCGGAGCCCTTGTGCTCGCACGTGAGCGCCGTCAGCTGAACCTGCGACACTGGGGTGCCGGACGCACCGGAGCGAGCACCGCCGTCATTGTCATCGGAGCTCTCCGACGAGCCTCCGCAGGCGGTTATCGCCAGCGTGACCGCGACCAAACCGAGCCATCGCCATCGTCCTGATGCCATAACGCGCACTGTGGATTTCAGAGGCCGGCGCGGTCAAGAGACGTGAGTCGATTGGCGTACGGAGGGGCACCGTAGCCGCACACGATGAACGGATAGTGTTAGCCGGTTTGCGCTGAAGGAGGCATCCGTCGGCGAACGAGGTTGTCCGGGCCCTTCGATGATTCACCTTGGGCCAGCAGGATGTCGAGGGTCCTGTTCAGGCTAGCTATCGCGAGTTTCTTCGTGGATGGCCTGGAAGCCGAACTGGCGGCCGGTTTCGGTGACAATCTCCGTGCTTGATCCGCTCAGTATCGTGGTCGCGGTCTGTTGCATGCCGCTCTGCAGCTCGCTGGGCGCGATCTGGTCGATCTTGCGTTGCACTCCATCCCCGACCGTGCGAGCGGCGACTTCGCTAATCGGGATCGCCCAGAAGTCAATGTGCGCACATCGCTGCTGACGTTTGAGCGGGAGGGGCCGCCGCCAGGGCGCGACCGGTTGGAGACACCGCCCGGAAGCAAATCGCAGACCAGTTCGTCGGCATTTGCCGGCCGGCGTAGCATGCAGCTGTGCGAATCCGGTTGGAGTCCACCCTCACGCATCTATTCGCAGGGCCGCGGTTGGCAGCTCGTAGTGGCCTCCTCGTATCCGCCGGGGACCACACCCTTGTCGCTTGGACCGAGGGGAAACTGGTCGCTTCGCTACAGACTCGGACAAGCCTTCGTGGCCGCCTTGCGTTGCTCGCCGACGGCCGCATCGGCTGGGGGCCGTTCGCATTTGAGCTCGAATCCGGCCTTCCGGAACAGCCGCCGGACTTCGTCGCGATCGCTGCGCGGGACCTTCCGGCCGTGCATGGGCGCTACGAGCTGGTCACCGCCACCGTGGCCGCCGACGGACATCAGACCGCGCTGGCCGTGCGCTACCGACCGCCGCCAGGGGTTCCGCACCGCGGGTCGGAGGACGTTCCGCAGTCCCGGTTAGTGCTGCTGGAGGATGGCATGAATCCCCGAGCCCTGCTGCGGGAGGGGGTGGATTTGCCGGCTCACACGGCAATCGGCTTTTCGCGCGACTTGCTGGCCGCGGGAGGTTCAGCTCGCGTCGAGGTGTGGTCTCGGGCGAAAGCTGCGCCGGTCACCGTGCTGGAGATCGGGAAATCACACGCAGTCCGCGACCTGCGCTTTTCTGCGGATGGCTCACACGTGGCCGCCGTGACTGCCGCCGGAGAACTTGGGATCTGGTCATGTGCTGAGTGGGACCGCACAGCGAGCGTCGCTGCGCATGACGGGCCGGCCGATGCGGTTGCCTGGTCGGCAGATGGCTCCATGGTGGCGACCGCCGGCGTGGGCGGAGCCGCCTTCTGGGATCTATCCGGTGAACGGCTGGGCGGCTACGAGGCCGAGCGCATCGAAGGTGTGGCTTTCGGGTCGAAGGGTGAACTCTTTGTATCGCGTCGTCGCGACGCGTATGTGGTGGATCGGCTGCGGCTGGACGAGGGCGCCGAGGACCGTTAGACGCTGGCGGCTGCGGGCACGTTGCGGACCCAACTGGGGTGGACGAAGGCGGTCTTACCGGAGTGCTCGACGGCGTACCATCCTTCTGCCTGGCCGATGACGTAGAGCTTCGTACCTGCACGAACCTGCGCGATGCGGGGGCTGGCGATGCCCGGCTTGGAGCGAACATTGAGCACCATGGCGGTAACGAGCCCATGCCGGGTCATCGGCTCCACGAAGTAGTCGTTTGTGCCGTCGCCGTCGAGGTCGATGTTGGGCGTGGGCGCGCTGCCTCCGACCGGCACTGCGGCGGGACCAAGACCAATGGTCGCGAGGACATCTTCCTCGGTCTGGCCCAGCCCGCGAAGGAGGCCGGCTGCCGTATTGCCTGCAGGCATCTCGAGCTTGCGGGTACCCTTCGCGCCTTCGTGCAAAAACGCGACCGCGGCAGCGCTCGGGATATCCCGCGTCACACTCCAGAGGGCCAGCTTCGCCTGCGCGAGCGAAGGCTTCGTCCCGTCCGCCACGGGCAAGAGACTGCCCATCTTCGGGTCGATCCAGTCCTCGCTGAGGTGGGGCACAGCGTCCTTCGGCGTCGCGAAGCGATTGAGGTCCGACATCATTAGTGACTGTTTCGCCCCGTCGATGTGCATCCAGACCTGGCTCATCCCGAGCTTGGAGCCGTCGGCTGGCGCGTGCGGATGCAGGGCAGCGAGAAGAGCCTTTGCCTGGAGGGCAGGCACGTCGGTGACCCCGCCGAGCATGCTTCCTTTCTGGTATTCGAGGTGCATCTGCTCACCCAGGCCACCAGCGGCCGAGCGGGCAAGCCTGTTCATGAGGTCGGCGTTGTTCGGCTCCGCCTTGATCATCGCGTACATGACATGAATGACGCGATCCTGCCACCCAGTGATCGGCAGCCGGGCGAGGCGCGCGTTGATCCGCTTGAGCCACTCCGCCTGGTCCTTGGCCCAGGTGACGAGCGCCGCACGCATCGCTCCCTCCGGCTCTTCTCCAAGCTCCGTGTAGTTCGCCATGTCGGGGTTCGTGGCGGCAGGGTCGGAGGGCACCGTTGGCGCGAGCAGACCCGTCGCCGGGTCGTGATAGGTCCCCGCCGGAACCGACGACACGTTGCCGAGGACCTCCCGGTCGGCGCCGGCAATCTGCTGTAGCTGACCGGCGAGGCTGGGCCGGCTGGCGAGCGACTTGAGGATCTGGTCGCGGGCCTTCGCCGGGTCAGGATCGAGGTTCGCGTTCACGTCCTCGGAGGCCGTGAGACACGCATTGAGGACAATCTTGGCGTTTGGCCCCTTGTCCATCGAACCCATCAGCGCCTTGAGGAAGGCGAGCGTCCGGGCGCGGTTGTTGTCGAGGTCGAGCGACTTGCTGGCGTCCGGAGTTCCGCCGAGCGTCGGGCCTGACGAGGTGAGCTCCATCATCGTGCTGTTGCCGTGGCCTGCGATCATCAATTGCTGGATCCGGCGCCGCTGGCCATAGTCGCGCGCAAGATCCTGCGCGGTACCACCGAGCGAACCGAGGCTCGTCGCGCCCTCCACCATGATCGTGAGGTTCTGCGGGGCCTTCGCCATGTTCGTGAGCTCGGAATCGCGATGGAAGGCGCCGTTGTGATCGGCGCCGGAGTGAAGGATGAGCAGGAGCGGTTTCTTGCGGCTCTTGTCGCCGAGATTTGTCTGGAGGACGTCGAGCATCGCTGCCTCGAAGCGATGGTAGTTGCGAATGCGAGGGAGCTTGCCGATGTACGTGGCAGGATTCTTGCCGTCTGACACCACCATTTCGAGGTACGAGATGACGTCCATGCCGTTCTCCGCCTCGATGTACGCGCCTGAGCGCTTTACGTAGTTTGCGAAGTTGGCGACTTCACCCTTCGCGACTAGGTCCTCGAGCTGGCTGAAGTTCGTGCCGTCCTGCTTCACGGCGTGGTGCAGAGAACCTTTCGGTACCCCGCCCTCCAGTGTCTCGATGGCCTTCCCCCACTCGATCGCCTTTGCGGGGTCGTCGATCTGGTTCACGGAGATCGTCTCCGTCCCGCCCACCGCCCGGGAGTACGTGTTCAACTGCTTGAGCTTCGCGTTCGGCAGCGCTTCCAGGTCCGTGACCTTCATTCCGGAGCACGCGGCAACTGCGTTTGCGGGTTGAACCCGCGCCCATTCCAGCACCTTGAGCAGACTCTTGCGGCGAGGAGCGGGGAGCGCGGGGTCTGCTGCCCAGTCGGCCTGGCTGCGTGCGAAGGCGTCGAAGTCGCCGAGCGTCATGGCGTCGAATTCGGCTTCCGTCTTGTGCGCCACGGCCGGTCCCGCTGGAGCGAGCGGCGGTGGCGGGCCGCCGACGCGCTGGACCATCCGTGCGACGGCCCGGTTGCCGAGCAGCGGCTGAGCCGCAAGCACGGAGGCGACACTGGGGCGCTGACCGAGAACGAACTGAGCGATATCAAGGGGCGCGGGAGGCCGGTCATGCAGCTGCGCTCGGTGGAAAGTCGATTCCCTGTTCCTCTTGTGGGCAGGGGCACGGGCGAGCGCGGACGCACCCATATTGGCGGCAGTCTAAATGACCGGCGGCCGCTCAACAATGAGTTGTACACAAACAGATTGCCGGCCGAGTGGGACAGGTCTAGAACAGCAAGGTGTCGGACGCGGCGTCTGCCGAATGAGATGCCGAGCGGCCCGGGCGGCTGATCGATGGCCCCGCTCAACCGCCGGCTTCGTGTGATCTTCTCTAGGAGGTGGAATTCTTCGAGGTCGGCCCACGCTGGCCCGCCTTGAGGCTGTCGGAACTCCCGGGTCCGGTCATCAGCCCAGGCACACCCAGCGCCGAGGCGCTGGTTTCAATGTCACGCTCGTACACCGAACACGTGGGCACGACAGAGACGGAGACCGCCATTAAACAACGGCCCGAGGCGTTGCTGCTCAGCTTCCGGCCCGAGCGCCGCCTGGTGATCGAGCTCGAGTGGTGGCAGTCGCGCGTGCTCGGCTGGGCGATGGCCGATCGAGACTTTCGTGTGCAACTCCTCCGCTTCGTCGACGTTCTGCCGGCCCCGTCGACCGCGATGGTCATCGCCGACCATGTGTATCAGTATTTTGGGGCGCAGGCGCCGGCGAAGGTGCGCGCGGCCATCTCGCTCACGTCTCGGTCGTGGTCTGGTGCGGCAGCAGGGAGGTGCGTCACCGGCTCTCCCTGGGCTTGGCCGGGCGTGCCCGGAAGCAAGTTCTTCCCCACGGCCACCACGGTGGTGTCGGTGAGGGCTGCCTTCGGGAGTGGAGTGCGCTCAACGGGCTGGCCCACACGTCGAGCTTCGCCCAATAGCCGCGCGGCCGAAACGGGACGTTCGCGCGGCGGCAACCTTTGCCCAGGCCAACACCACTGATGCCAAGCCCCTGGGCGAGGAAAGCAACCGGCTCGGACCAGACCAGTGCGTAGGACTGATCGCGGGTCATGATCTCTATGCAGGCAATCGTGCATGGCCGCGCCCGCGGTTTCACACGATGTCATGATCGTGGCGAGCAGGTCGAGGACGGGACACGGCCGCGTCGGTCAGGTATTTGCTGCTCTACCGGGGGGCGCGCCAGGCATCCTTGACGTGCTCCGGAAGGACCGCACCAAGCACGAGGTCGCTCATGAGTGCTCCGAGGTCGGTGGGGCTGTATGGACCTTCGTCCCGATACCACTGGGAGAGTTCGTTAGCCATGGCGAACAGTGAATTAATGTAGATGGGGATCACATCCTCCTCTACGGAGATTTCACCTCGTTCGCGGGCGTTGTGAAAAAGCTCATCGTAGATCTGGTGGTACTCGCGGCGGTCGGCACGCATCTGGCGACCGCGCGAACCCGTGAGCCATTTGGACTCTGCGTAAAAGACCTGCATCACGTCCCGGTGGCTGACCGAGTAGTTGGCGTGGAGGGTGACCATTCGTCGGAGCTTGGTCGTAAAGTCGAGGTTCGTGTCAGTGGCGATGGCCCGGGCCTGGGCGATCAGTGTGTCGAGTGCCCCGCTGAGAACCTGGAAGAGCAGGTCCTCCTTTGACTCGATCCAATGGTAGAGGCTCGCCTTGTGGATGCCCGTTTCTTCGGCGATGGCACCCATGGATGTCCCGTGAAAGCCGCGCCGGCTAAAGAGACGTGTGGCCACGCGGATCAGTTCGTCCTTGCGTCCGCCGGGTGCACCCGTCGTGCCTCGCGCCATGCCTTCGCCTCCGCGGCGCCTTCCCGCGCCTCCCCCGCAACCTCAGGAGAAGATCTTCGCATAGGTCTTGCTACGCGCGGCTGCCTTCTCCATTTCTGCTCTCCGTTCTTCGGGAGACGCCATCGTGTCCATGACCTGGTAGTCGAGTGCGAGTGCATCGCTCAGGGGCATGTTGATACCCCGGTTGATGAGGAACTTCGTTGCGCGCACGGCGTACCCCGCACGGAGCGCGAGGCGGGCGGCGAAGTCCATGCCGGCTGCCTCGAGGTCTCCATCCACACATTCCTCAAGGAGGCCGATTTCCATGGCACGCGAGGCGGGGATGTGTTCGCCGGACATGATGAGCAGCTTGGCGCGGGCCGGCCCGACGAGGCGCAGCAGGCGCTGTGGGCCACCCGCCGCCGGGAGAGCGCCGAACTGGATCTCCGGGAGGCCGAGCGAGACTGAGCGCAGGGCGATCCGGAAGTCACAGGCCAGGGCAAGTTCAGTTCCGCCACCCATGCACGAGCCGTTGATCAGCGCGACCACTGGCACGGGCAGCTCCTCGATCAGATCGAAGGCCCGGCGTAGATCCCAGATCCAGCTTGATGGCCGGTCCTTTTCTTTGAGGTCCGCACCGGCACAGAAGAAGCGACCCGCTCCGGTGATCAGAAGCACCTTGCAGCCAGGTTCGAACCGGACGGTTCTGAGGCTCGCGGTGAGATCGGTGACCAGCTGTGAACTCAGGCTGTTCCCGGCATCCGGTCGGTTCAGTGTGATCCGGGCTATCTCGCTGGTGGGCCAGTCGAGGTCAACGGTTGAGAAGTGCTTCGGCCCCGCCACGGGAGTGCCTCCTTCCAACCGAATGGTTGGTGTTTTCCTCTGAGACGGTACTGTGCTGACAAGACCGTGAGCAAGCGTAGTGGGTGGTCTTGACGGCCTCGCGAGGGAGCCAGTACCTTGCCGCAGTCAACCGAACGGTTGGCTTGTTTTGTATTCAACCTGGCTACCGAATGGCACCGCCGAACGAAAGGGTCGGGCAGCATCGATGGGATGGACGCGACGCGCAGCGAATGGAACGCGCACGGTCTCCGCGGCTGAAGCGGCAGGCGTAGTCCAAAGCGGCGACCACGTGGTCATCGCAATGGCGTCGCCGCTCATGACACCGTTTGGTTTTCTCGGAGCCGTCGCGGCGCGGGCGGACCAGCTACGGGGCGTGACCGTCGACACCTCCTGGTCCGTTGCAGCAGCCGTCTTGCTTCAGCCCGGCACCGAGGCCTCCTGGTCGACTGCTTCAATGTTCGCGTACACGGACGCCGAGTTCTCTGCGCTGAACGCGCGGAGCCAGCAGGTCAACTATGCACCGATGAACCCGTCGTTCATGGGATGGATGGCAGACCAGCCGCACCGCGAGGACCTGACCCGTCGGTACACCGGTGGTGACGTCTTTGCGGTGGCGGTGACGCCGCCGAATGCCGCCGGGTATGTCACGTTCGGGACGAACGTCTGGAATGCTCGTGTGCAGATCAGGAACGCCCGCATCGTCATCGGCGAGGTGCGAGACGACCTTCCAGTGATACCGGGCGGCGACAACTGGATGCCGGTGTCTGCCTTCGATTACCTCATCTCTGATGCCAACAAGGTGGAGTTCCCGGCGATATTCGCCCCGACACCCGAGGATGAGGTCGATGCCAGCCAGGTGTGCTGCGCCTATGTGGCGGAGCTGATCAACAACGGTGACACGGTGATGTTCGGTGGGGGAGCAATCCCGATCCGGCTGGCGCCGTTCCTCGAAAGCAAGGAAGACCTCGGCTGCCACAGCGAAGTGATCTTCCCGGTCGACCTCGTTCAGAAGGGTGTCATCACGAATCGCAAACGCAACCTGGTCCCGGGGAAGACCTCGTTGACAGGGTTCATCCCGCGCAGTGACGAGGAGCGCACTTGGGTGGATGGCAACCCGGCGATCGACCTCCGGGACATGGACGTAAACAACCATCCGCGCTACATCGCCCAGAACGACAATCTCGTCGCCGTGAACGCGCCTCTGGAAGTCACCCTCTGGGGCGAGCTCGGCTGCGAACGCGTTGGCCCGCGCTACTTCCGGGGGGTGGGCGGACAGGTAGAGTTCGTCGTTGGTGCCCTTCTCTCGAAAGGCGGACGGTCGATTCACGGTGTCCTTTCGCGAAAGCGGACTGCTGCTGGCGACTACATATCCACCATCGTTCCCGAGTTCACGCCGCCTGGTGCCGCCAGCATCTCTCGGCAGTTCGCCGACATTGTGGTCACCGAGTACGGCGTGGCGCGGCTCATGGGCAAGACGGAGCGGGAGCGGGCACAGGAACTGATCGCAATCGCCCACCCAGATTTCCGGCCCGAGCTCCGGGAAGCCGCACGCAGGGCCGTCGGACTCGGGACGCGCACATTTCTCCCCGGCAACGGAGGGCGCTAACCGCTCCCGCGGGCCATCTCTAATCGGGCCCTGAAGGGTGTCACCCGCACCCACCCGGGCACGTAGCACGTCAGAAAGGTTTAGCCATGGACTTCGACTACACAGAAGAGCAGCTGATGCTCAAGAAGACCGTCCGCGAATTCGCTGAAAAGGAACTCGCACCACAGGTTCACGACTACGAAAAGCATGGTCCGCTCAACCGGGAGCAGACCATCTCCTTCATCAAGCAACTGATGCCCTTCGGCTTCTACAACGGCCACATGACCGAGGAGTACGGCGGCTCCAATCTCAGCGCCCTTACCTACGCGATGATCAACGAGGAGCTTGCCCGCGTCTGGGCGGGCCTTGCCGGTCTCATCTGGATCGCGGGCTCCCAGCCCTCGGATGCCATCCCTGATGCCGAGCGCAACGAGATTCGCGATATGATCCGCGCCGGCGAAACCATCTCCGCGGGCGCCATCAGCGAACCCGACCATGGCTCCGACGCCTCCTACATGAGCACTACTGCGGTGGAAGATGGCGACGACTACGTCATCACCGGCACCAAAACGTGGATCTCCAATGGTCCCGTCGCTGACCGTATCTCCGTTCACGCCTCCCTCAAGCCCGGCAGCGGCCGCGATAGCATCCGCACCTTCCGCCTGGACAAAAGGAGCCACCCGTGGGAGGTCGTCCGCAATAATGAGCTCTTTGGCCTCAAGGCCTGGGCGAACGGCGAACTGCGATTCGATGCCGTGCGCGTACCGCGCACCCACATGAACGACCCGAAGGCGAGCGCTGGCGCGCAGGGCAAGCGCGTCTGGAACTTCCAGTCACCGCGCACCATGCTTGCCACCTTCGCCACGGGGATAGCCCAGGCTTCGGTGGACGCTGCAATCCGGTATTCCCAGGATCGTGTCCAGTTCGGCCGCCCGATCGCCAGCTTCCAACTGGTGCAGGGGATGATCTATGAGATGGTGGCCGAAACCGAAGCCGCGCGCTTCCTCACCTATCGCGCCATCTCCATGCAAGACAAGGGGCAGGACTCCACCTGGCAGGCGGCGCTCGCCAAGGGCTTTGCCACTGAAGTCGCGCACCGCGTCGCCTCCCACTGTGTCGAAATCCATGGCGCCCTCGGTCTCCTGGAGGGTTACCCGGTTGAACGCTACTTCCGCGATGGCCGGGCGCTCTCCATTCCGGACGGCACCACTGAAATCCAGAAGCTTGTCGTCGGCCGCCGGCTCACCGGCATCTCGGCCATTCAGTAGATTGGTCCAACCGTGACTGAAGACACTCCCACACCCACCTGGTCCGCCACCCCCGCCGGGGCAGTCATCCACGCTCGCCACTGTGCCAGGTGCGGCACAATCCTATTTCCCCCACAGGAGTACGGCTGCACCACATGCGGCGCTCATGGCGAGGCCCTAGCTCGTGCTGACATATTTGCAGCCGGCACCCTCGTTGCCGCGGTCGTTGTTCACAGTCATGCGACCTTCCCGGTGCCCTTCACGATGGCGGAATTGAAGCTCGACTCCGGCCACGTCATCCGCGCCCTCCTCGTCGGCGAGGGCGAACCTCGCCATGCCGGACGCTACCGCGGCATTGGCCTCGAAATTGGCGGTGGCCATCGCCTCGCCTTCCAGTTGGAGGCTATGGCGTGAAGACGCTCAAGGACATGCGCCCCGTCTACGTCGTTGGCATCGGCGCCCATCCCTACCAGTACCGCTCTGGCGCCTCCTATGCCCAGTTGGGCTTGCGCGCCGTTCGCGAGGCCCTCGTCGACTCACGCATCGCCTGGCCCGACGTCGAGGCCGCGTACGTCGGCAACGCCCTCGTCGGCATGGCGGCTGGGGCGGCCATGCTCCGCTATCTCGGCGTCACCGGCATTCCCTTCGCGCAAGTGGAGAACGCTTCGGCGAGCGGTTCCACAGCCTTCCGGCAGGCATGCATGGAGGTCGCTGCGGGCTACACAGACGTTGCCCTGGCGATGGGTGTTGACACCGTTGACACGTGGCGCCTTGGCCCGGCGAAGGCAGCCGTCCGCGGCCTCGCCGACGACCTCAACGCGCCGTTCACCGCGTTCGCCCTCATCACTGACAAGTACATGCGCGAAACCGGCGCCACTGCCGAACAGGTCGCCCTGGTCTCCGTGAAGAACCACAAGAACGGCTCCCACAATCCGTACGCGCAGCGCCCCAAGGCCTACACGCTGGAAGAGGTACTCGCCCCGCCCGTGATCAGTGGAGTGCTCACTAAACTCCAATGCACCCCCGTGGGCGAAGGCGCAGCGGCCGTCATCGTCATGTCCGAAGATGGCATCAAGCGGCATGGCTTGGACCGCAAGCGCGCAGTCAAGGTGCTCACCTCCGCTTCCAAGTCCGAACTCCCGGCGAGCGAAGAGAAGAACCCGGACGTAGCCCTCACCAGGGTCACGACCGAACTCGCCTACCACCAGGCAGGGGTTGGCCCAAAGGACATCGACATCCTTGAGGTCCACGATGCCTTCAGCATTGAAGAGCTCCTCTACGTGGAGGCGATGGGTTTCTGTGAGAAGGGCCAGGCTGCGTCTGAACTGGAGGCCGGCGCCTATGACATCGGTGGCAACGTGGCGGTGAGTCCCAGCGGTGGCCTTCTAAGCATGGGGCACCCCCTCGGACCAACCGGTGTAGGGCAGGTCGTGGAGACGGTCCGCCAGCTGCGAGGCGAGGCCGGCGTGCGCCAGCACCCGAACGCTCAGGTAGGGCTTACTCATATGGTCGGGATTGGCCCGGTTTGTCTCGTACACGTGCTCCAGTCGATGAGGTGAGTGGGAGTGGTGGCTGGCTGCGGAGGGCCTCCAGCCACCACTCCCACTATGTCAACCTGGTGCCGAGACCAGCGTCATCGCTGCGCCGGACAGCGCGCTCCGGCCGGCCCAGACGGAGGGGCCTACCCGAGCGGACTGGCAACGGTCTAAACCGCTGGAGCGGTGTCAGGGAGGACGGCGACACCCTGGATGGCCGGCAGGACGCCGAGGCGCGCCACCGTGAACTCCCTGAAGACGAAGCCTGCTTCTGAGATTGCCGCGCGCGTGTTCCGGTTTGGCCGGCAGCCCGCACCAAGGATCCGCCACGCGGGCGTCACCAGGTCGCCGTCTGTTGCTGCGACGGGTGCAGAAAGACGGCCCATTTCTCCCGCGGGTAGTCCAGCGCCCGATCGAGCTCTTCGACGTTGTGCATGACGCGGAACCGCCGCTTCGCATCCGGATGCTCGAATGGGTCAACGCCGGCCGGGACCGGCTGGACCACCTGTGGCGTGATGCCAGTTGCGAGGTTCAGGAGCGCTTCCGCGGCCTCCGCTGGCAGGTGTGCCGCTAGGTCCAGCAGTGAGTCCTCCGTCGGCGACCGCGCGTCGTTCAGCCACTCCTCCGGCACTCCGTCGCCGAGCAGGACATCGTCGGCTAGGTGGGCGAACAGTGGTGGCTTGGATGGCGCAGGCTCCTCGACCTCAACACAGACCGGGATCAGGACTTCCTGGACGGTCTCGCGCACTTCGACCAGTTGCGCCGCGCCTGTCCGCGGGTGCGTCTCCAGCTGGCGCGTCTCGGCCCAGCGGTACGCGTCGTCGTGGTGGTTCACGTAGCATAGAAGCAGGCTCTGGTCCGTCTTGTGGACGATCAAACGGATGTCGTGGCTAACCCGAACCGACCAGAACTTCTTGTCGCGCGACTTGTTCAGTTTGTGGAAGTTCATCGCCGCCGTGGCGGGGTTGAGCTGCAGGTCGAACGCGGTCGTCTTCACGGCCTTCTGTTCGTCGCCGGTCAGCTTCGCCAGGCTGTCTGTGAACGTGTCGGCGATCCGGAATTCCACTGACGGTAACTCCAAATCGATGTTTCAGATTTGGGCAGCGTAGTCGACAGCGCTCGGGTCGACCAACGTTGGTGCATCCTTAATGTTTCTCTGGAGGTCTCGCATCGTGCGGGGTCGAGCACCTGGCGGAGTAGGGTGGATGACCCCCCATGGCCCATCAGGTCGGCGCCGAGTCCGAGTTCATCGTCTACGCCAGCGCCCGGCCACTGGACCCTAAGGGCGCCGGACTCGTCAACCGCAGTGGGTGGTGGATGACACGCAAGCGTCTTCCCAACCTGGTCACCAGCCCGGCGCCTGCCGTACGGAGTTCCGTGCGGCTGCAACGGGCGCTCTCCTCTCGTCGTCAAGGCGAGGCCCATGCTGCCGGGCCTCCGGGATTGAGATGGACGCAGCGCTACTTCAGGGACGGGAAGCA
This sequence comes from Dehalococcoidia bacterium, assembly GCA_050248655.1. Classification (GTDB taxonomy): domain Bacteria; phylum Chloroflexota; class Dehalococcoidia; order Tepidiformales; family Tepidiformaceae; genus JAGQHB01. The sequence goes on along the minus strand of JBFWRY010000001.1, from coordinate 1,083,122 downwards.
GCTGAAGGCGAGCCTCGAACGGGCGCGGAAGCAGGGCATCGACCTGCGCGCCGAGCTGCGAGGCCAGACCCTGTATGTCTATGAGCGGGGCCAGTACCGGGCCTGGTGCTGGTGCAGGGTGCTGCGGCTGGTGTTTGCGGGGGAGGACATTTCTCCTCACCACCGCTCAGGCTTACCGGGATCTCTGGCTGCGGCAGACCGGGCCACAGGCGAGGCGCTGCCATTAAGCCCTGGGAGGACCTCACGCCGTTTCGCTGCCCCTACTGCGGCAAGCTTGGGGGATGGGTCTCAGTGGGAGCGATCCTTGAGATGAAGTGTTCGAGGTGCCGGTCTGTGTACCGGGCGCACACGGGAATGGCTAACTCGCCGATGGGGTGACCGAAGACCCGTCATCGACAGTGCCTGGCGTCGTGCTCCCATCAACGAAAGCTGTGGGCGTGCTGGCGCTTCCGTCGGGTGTTGGCGTGACCGATGAACCTTGCGCAGTCGGAGTTGCATCCGGACTTGAGCTGATGGTCACAGGGTTCGATGACGCTTCAGGCTGCGGTGTTGCGGGGCCTTCCGCGTCGCGGGCAACGTTGACGACCGGGACGACTACCCGACCGGCGGCGTTGGAGTCAGCCTGATGGCCGGCTACCAATGCCCCAAACGCCAGTGTCAGACCGACGCCGATTCCCCCAGCTGTGACCAGCCGCGAGCGGATTTGAAAGCCACGATCAGCCATCACCGGTGTTCGCACGCGGTTCGCAAGTAAGACCTCTGGACTGAGCGCACAGGACTCTCAGTACGTAAGACCGACACATCGGTTCTCACCTGCATGCGGGGCCTCCCTCACGAGAATCGGACTTGACCACACAGCGGCAACGGAAGCTACTCGATAGCGAGCGTACCTCCGAGACTCGTCCACGGCCCCCACGAGGAGCCGTCCCACCGGCGGAACCACGGCTTCCCGCCTGTTGCGACCGCGAAGACCCAGGCATCGTTCCCCGTCGTTCCAACTTCCGCGTCGGTGGCCAGCACGCCCGCCCCAAACGTCCATGGACCCCAACTGGTCCCCGAATGCTGGCGGGTCCACAGGTTGCGGGCAGCGTTAATCCCGGCGAAGAGCAGGCTGTTGGATGTGGCACCCAGCGCAGCGGGCGACGCGATCGTGCCGCTCAGGCGCGTCCACGGTCCCCACCCGCTGCCGCCGAGCTCGCGCGACCACGGCTCGCCGGCTGCATTAACAGCGACGTAGAGCAGGTTGCCAGCGGGCGTCTCTGCAGCCGAAACGCCGGGCTGCACAGTGCCGCCGAGCGATTCCCATGGCTGCCAGCCATCGGTGGAGCTTGCCCAGCGGCGGGCCCAACTCTGGCCCTGGTTGCCGAGGCCGAAGAGGTAGATATCCGGCCCGTACGCCGTCATCTGCAGGGAGCCGGCGAGGGCGCCATCAAGACGCGACCACGGCGACCACGCGCCAGATGTGTATCGGCGCACCCAGAGCTGACTGGCGGCATTCCGCACGGTGACGATGATGTCGCCATCAGCGTCACCGGCTGCAGCAGGGTCGCCGACGAACGTTCCGCCGAGGTTACCAGGAGCCCAGGCACCGCCCCCCGTTCGTACGACAAAGCCGAGCGCGCCATTCATCGTGCGGAAGAAGACGAAGTCCGAAGTGCCGCTCCGGACAGCTTCTGGGCGCGACGCGGCGCCCGAGCCAAGCAGCTTCCATGGCCCAAACTCCTGGGATTCCGTCTCGCGTGCCCACTGCTGCCCGCTGCTGTTCCGGCCCACGACGAGGAGTTCCGCGCCGAGGTCGAGGGCGCTCAGGTGGTGGCGCCCGAGTGGAGGCGGCGCTGGGTCGACCGTCAGCGCGATGCTCGTGCCCGCGCCGCTGAAGCCGTCTGACACCGTGACCAGCAGGTTGTAGGCGCCTGAGTGCTGTTGCGCCAATGGGTTCACTACGAGGAACGCCGTGCCGTCCCCACGGTCGTCGACGCTGACGAACGGGGGCAGTGCGATGCCCGAGAACGTCAGGATTGAGGCGTCCGGGTCAGTCGCGGTGACAGGAATGGCGATGGACTTGCCCTCGGTGACCCGCGCACTGGCCGCCGCCGCAATGGCAGGGCCTCGCTGGCAATGATCGCCGAGGACGACCGCGGCAGGCCGTGAAGCGCCCGATAGGGACCGGCAGTAGCTGAGCAAGACCTTTCCGTTGCCGCCCCATCCACCGTCGCGGTCTTCGCCGTGTGCGCTGGTCCAACCCGGCGCACCGACCGCCGACAGGCGGTTCACGCCGACCACCCCGTCCTGGGTCAACAGGGAAACTGTACCCCCGGCCCCACCGCCTCCGGCCGCGCCGTAGTTGGAGTAGCCCTGACCACCGGTCCCGTTTGCCCCGTTGGCCGAGACGACGCCGTTGACTGTGAGCGATCTGGCGGCCGCATAGAGGACACCGCCGCCGTTGCCGCCTGAGAGTCCCAGGCCCGGGGAACCGTCGAGCTTCGCGCCACCGCTTCCGCCGCCGCCGCCGAAGTTGAGGGTCGACGACGTGGAAACGGAGTTCGCGAGAGCACCCTGTCCCAGGCACATGCCGCCGTTGTTAATGCCGCCGTCCCCGGCCGTACCGGTCTGTGCATGGCCTCCGCCCCCGCCACCTGGAGGGTTGCCGTAGTTACTCGTGCGGCCAGCACCACCGCCACTGCCATTCGGCAGGCAGCTCCCAGCGCCGGGCCCTAGCTCGCTTTCCCCCTGGAGGCTGGTCCCGAAGTGCTGGGGCCCGCCACGGTAACCCAGTCCATCCGCGTGGACCTTGCCGCTGACGACGGCGTCGTCCCTGACCCGGAACGTAACAACGCCGCCCGTACTTCCGTTCCATGGGTGTGCCGTGAGGAGACCGCCCGACGCAACCGTAAGGCTCGCGTAGTTGGGAACTCGGATCACCTGGGCTTTCGCGGACCCTCCGACCGTGAACGGGCTAGAAAGAGCCTTGTTGAGATGGACGGTCTGTCCCTCGACGCGAAGCACACGCCGGAACTCATGCGTTCCAGTCCCGGTCCCGGCAGACTGGATCACCAGGACCTCGTCCCCCGACCCAAGTCCGGCACTGCTGGACACTGTAATGCTTACCGCACCCGCCGCCACAGACGCCGTCAGTGGCGATCGAACATCATCCGTGTACTGCGTTTGTCCCGAAGCGACGCTGAGGGAAGCGTCGTCCCCCGTCCCGAACGTGCTTGTTTCGTCCGCGGCGGCTACCGGTGGAGGATTCGGGAGGCCCTCGCAGACAAACGGCTCGACGCTGGCGGAAGGGTAGGAGGCGCCGGTGAAGGACTCACAGTACTCCACGCGAATCCGGCCCGCGCCGCCCGTGCCGCCCCAGTAACCACCGTCGGCGCCCGTATTGAAGCCCTGGCCGCCGGGGCCGCCGCCAGCCGTTACGGCTGCGATGCCGATGGCGACCCGGCCACCCACGATCAGGGCAGACCCGCCCGAGCCGCCGCCGGCCCCGTCCGGGTCGCATTCGTTCAGGCTGCAGCGGTTCGACGTCGCCGTCGCTCCGGCCGCCCCATCCACGCTCAGCCGGCCGCCGATGGCGACCTCGGAGGCGAAAACCATGACCGCGCCGCCACCGTTGCCGCCGTCAAACCAGTCACTGGCGCCGCCTCCCGAACCCAGGTTCACTCTGGAGAGATCGGTCGTTCCATACATGGCGCCGCCTTGTCCTCCGCAGTCCTCAGTGCCGTCCCCGGGGGTGCCGGCCGTTCCGTATCCACCACCGCCGCCTGCCCGTCGATAGCCGCGCCCCTGCGCTCCATCGCCACTGATCGTGGTGAAGACGCAGCCGTAGCCCCGGTCGACGATGCCATGGTCGAAGCTCTCGGCCGACTGGGTCGTGCCGTAACCTTTGGCGAAGGACTTAAGGAACCCACCACCGGCCAGCGAGAACACGCCGCCGGGTTCAATCGTGAACGCCCCGGCCACTCGGAACGCGCAGATACCTCCCGCGTCCTCGCCGATGCCTGCCTTCCAGGGCCGGCAGACGAGCGTCCCGCCGTCTTGCACCGTGACGTTCGAGTAGTGAGGCACGACACGCACCTGTGCGCGGGAACAGCCGGTGATGCTGGCGCAGTCGCCCGACTGCGTGAACGCGTGCCCCAGCGGGCCGTCCAGCGTTAGGACGCTTCCTGAGATGTCCGTTACGAACGCGAACTCGTAGGTCCCGGCGTTTCCTGGCGACTGCGTCTGGTGAATCAGCACCTCGTCACCGATCTCGAAGTCCGATCCTCGGGCCACGCTGATCGAGGTGCTGCCGGCGGCCGCGCTCGCCGCGAGCGGCGAACCGTTATTCGGCGCGGTCGCTGGCACATACGTGACCTGGCCCGCACCCACCACAAGCGACCCGTCGGACCCGTCGCCGAAAAGGGCACCCGAATCCTGGCCCTGGGGCAGGCAGTGCTCGGGAGCAACGATGGTTACCTCGTTGCTTGGCAGGGAGTTCCTGACGCCGCTGAAGGCGGCCACCGCGAACGTATAGCTGCGGCCGGCCACGAGAGGATTGGTGTAGGTGTAGGTCAACAGGTTGGGGCCGGCGGTCGCGGCCACTGCTTCGCCGTTGACGTAGATCCGGTAGCCGTCTTCAACCGCGGACTGGTCGTCCCACAGGAGATCGACCGCGGAGCAGGAGCCGAGGCCCGCCAGCAGGTTCGCTGGCGCTTGCGGCACGATCGTGAAGGTCTCCGTCGTGCTCCACCCGCTCTCAGCGATGTCGTGGCTGGACTTGACGCGCCACTGGTAGGTGTACCCGGGCGTGAGCGTGCCGAGTGCGTATGAGGTAGTGGTGAGCGGTCCGAACTCGATCGTCCCTTCAGGGCCACCGAAGACTTCGCCGCGGAAGTTCGTTCCGGTGTTGCTCCAGCGCAGGATGACGCTGTCGTTTTCGTCGTAGTTCTGGCCGGTGAGCGGACCAAGCGGCGTCGGCGCGGGACAGCCCACGCCCGTGCAGTAGATCTCCAGCGACCTGATGTGGTTCCGGTGGGTCTCGCCAAGGTCGCTCACATTCACGTCAGCGTGGTACGGGTTTCCACCAAGGTTGACCTCGGTGAGGAGTACGACGTGCACGGCTCCGGCATAGTCGCCCACGAATCGGACGCTCTCCGCCCGGTCGTACCAACCTTGGTCGGCCAGGTTGTTGTACTTGCCGACGCCGAAGCTCTGGCACGGCTCGCCAAAGCCGGTGCCGTCACAGAGCTGGACGCTTCCGCCAGGGAACCGCGAGTAGATCTCGATGGACCGGATGTGGTTCCGGTGGGCTTCTCCAAGGTCGCCGACGTTGTTGTCGGCGTGGTATGGATTTCCGTTGAGGTTCGTTTCCGTTTGGAGCACGACGTGATAGCCGCCCACGTAGTTCCCAACGAATTCAAGCGACTCGATCCGGTCCGACCAGTTCCCGCTGCTTAGTTGGGAAAGGTCGTTCCAGCGGCCCTCGGTAAGCGTGACGCACGGACCACCGCCGTTGGTCCCGTCGCAGAACCGGACGCCGTGCTGCGGTTCCCCGCCGCCAACCGTGATCCGGATGACAATTGGTGGGCCGATATGTTGCCCGCCGACGCGGAGTTGCCAGGTGCTCTGGTAGTTGCCGGGCGTCGTTGGCGCCGTCATCTGGAAGCCCGAATCGTTCGCCAGGTCGAACGTATAGGTGCCGCCGGCGTTGACGACCGAGCGGATCGGCTGGACGGGCCACGCGCCGAACACGTTTGACGAGTCTTCCGGGGTGGCATGCAGGTGGTCCCCGCGCGACGGAAGGAGTTGTCCGGAGAAAACCCTGACAGTGACTGTGGGGCTGAACTGCTCGCCGGGATTGAGATTGTGCGACGAGACCGCGACGACCTCGATGCCGTCACCGGATGACGGAGGTGGCTCTCCTGAGCCTCCCCCGCCGATTGGAAGTTCACTGATTGGAAGCTTCGTGTCTTCAGGCGTAGGCCCAACCGTGAATATACCTTCGCCGGAGAGACCTCCGGGGCATGCGAAGCTCATCCGCTCAACGCTCGTTGCGCCGCGTGTGGCTGAACCCTCGTATGGCAGGATCCATGTTTCCGGATACGGATTTCCCTCGGCGTCCCGATGTTGGTCCGTCACATGCGCGGCCCAGAACTGAAATCCGCCAATCTCGACGCCATCGGGGAAGTACGACTTGCCCTTCCAGAGAAAATGCACGTGAAGGTGCACGCCGCAACTCCCGCATCCGGTATTGCTCTGCGTCGCGATGTGATCACCGACGTGGTAGCGCTGGCCCACCTGAACGTTCGGTGCCGTCCCAACACCTGGTTGCGCCAAGTGCGCATACATAATTGACCAACCGGATTGCTGACCTACCGGAGAATCCCAGCTGTCTATGACTATCACCCATCCGAACTGCCCCAGTTCACCAACGAATGAGGCTGTGCCGGTCTTCATGGCGCGTACCTCGGCGTCCGAGACCACAAAGTCAAGCCCAGCTTGGGTGGCGCCATCATTCGCAAGTGGGTTGACGGGGTCAGCGCAGGTTGCCGGAAGATTGATGTGTGGCCCTCCCGTGAAGTGCACGGGTGTGTTGGCGCCAGGGAGCGACAGTGAGCCCGGGCCGTATAGCGGTGTTTCAGCGGCTTGTCCGGGTAGTGGAACGATTCCTTCTGCCGCCACCGGCGAACGGACGGACAGCACGACTAAGGTCACAGTTACAGCCATCACGAGCATGCGCCCAATGGACGTCCGCCGTTGTCGGCCGTCGGTAGACCCGCGCAGCGGAGAATGTCTCGTGCCGACCGAGCGACTTGCGTGTCTCACTTCGATCCTCCCCGCAATCCCGTGCCCCGGAACGGGAACCGCGCCTCGGCGGAACACGCCGGACGATACCTGTTCTGTCCGAGCGGCACGCCGACCTAGCACTCACACCTGTACAACTTCCAGGAACTCCCGCTTTGCAGGATCGGCGGGGTGAAGCCGGAACTGAGATGCCGGGCTCCACTCCCACGCTCGGCGCGGACGATACGCTGCGCTGCACGTCGCGACCATATGCTAGGTCTCACCCTTGTACGACTTCTGGATGTCGGCACCGCGGCTCCAGCAGCGGTGGCCGATTGTTCCGCAGGCTCGACCACAGGCATCGTTTGGCGTCGTCGCCGCCGCTGGTCCGGCCCTCGGCGCAGCGGTTACGCATACGTGAGGGGGGTCAAAAACTCCAGGCCCGCCCCGCCGCCTGGACACCCCCGTCCGTCGATCTTCTCTGCGCCCAAAAGTTCGAGGTTTCTCCGCGGCGCTGTGGTGGCCTGAGCGCCGGCAACACATGCGAGGGCGCCTTCGCTTCGTGTTTGGAGGGAAGCCAATGCAGGGAAGACCGCCGAAGCACCGTGCCCTGCGGTCAGGTCACCGGCGCCACCCGGAGATGGCGCTGGCTGAAGCTGGCCGAGACCGCCAGTCGTCCGTCGTTCCAAGAATGCCCGCCGCCGAGCGCGGCCTCATTGAGCCCAAGGTGCGCGGGCTGTGGAAGACCCTGTGGAAGAGGCCGGCGCCGCTCCCCTGCTCTGTGCCCGAGGTCAAACTGCCCTCGGGTGGCGACCCTGAGATGGTCGAGGTCCTGAGACAGACCAGCGCCACCTCTCAGGATGCCACGAACCTCGCCGCGGCTGTCTGAGCCCGGAAGCAGGCAAACTCGCCACCAGCCCGGGCCCGTCGGGCCGCCGGGAGGCTACCACGTCGATCACATCCTCCAGGAGCGGATCGGCCCATTGCGCGGTTCGCTCCGGGACGACGGCGCCGATGCTACCGAGGTCGACGCACCAAGAAGGGTATGGAGCGTGCCCCGTCGACCCCGCCGGTAGCCCGCCCCGGCAGCGGTACCGGCAAGAGAGTCAAACGGGTGCTTCCTGCGGGCCCCGGCACGCTTCCGTGATGTGCGCCATTCTCGGCCCGCCGTCGCGGGTCTATGCTCGGGTCACTGGAGGATGACGTGAGCGAGCAGCGCGAAGGGGGCATGGAAGCGCGGATCGCGGCGCTCGAGGCGGAGCTGGCGCAGGCGAAGAAGCGGGAGACCGCGATTGGCGAGGTCCGGCGGGTTATCAGCCGGTCTCCGGCGGATATGCACTCCGTGGTGCGGGCGATGCTCGGTCGGGCACTACAGTTACTGGGAGCCGAGAACGGGGCGTTGGCCCTCCGTCGCCCAAGATATTGCCGCCTGGCGTGCGAGACATTCTGTCAAAAGCGAATGGGAGAATGTGCCAGATGACGGACCGCAACATAGAAGACGAACTCCAGGCCGCGCGGCAGCGAATTGCCGAACTCGAAGCTGCCGAACAGGAGTGGAGGTGGCACCTCAACCGGCTCGCGACTATCGACGACCCGCTGGATAAGATCCTTGTCGGGATTTGGCAGCAGATCCGAATGGCGGGACTTGCAGAGAGCTGGGGCAGGTACCTCCTTCGCGATAATCAGCTCCAATCGCCGCCGAGGCCAGGGCAACTCCGTCCCGACCTGGACCCTTCCCAGAACGAGGCATTCCGGGAAGTCGCGCGGACGCCGTACCAGCTCGATCTTCAGTCGACAGCTGGAGCCGCGTACCTTGCCGACGGCCCGGTTGCCATCACCGACGTCTTCGGCGCTGACGGCCTGCTGTATCCTGAGACGCGCAGCCGCTACGAACGCATGAAGCGCATCATGGGTCCGGACGTGCCGATTCACTCCAATCTCGCCCTCCCCCTGCGATTTGCTGGCGAACGAGTGGGCGTCCTCGTCGTAAATCGCAGGCAGGTGCGGCCCTTCACGGACGAGGACATTGCCGCAATCCAGCCCTACGCCGATCAGATGGCGCTCGCAATCGGCAACGCCCGGATGGCCGAACAGCTCGAAGAGCGCAACCGCGAACTGGCTGCTGCTGTGGAGCGCGAGGCGGCGCTCGCCCGGATCTCACAGCGCATCAACGAGCACCCGCTCGACGTGGAAGGGACGCTGCTCGCGATCGCGGAGGCGGCGCGTGCGCTGACGGACAGCAACGCGTCTCGTGTCTACCTTATCGAGGGTGAGGAACTCGTTGGCGGACCCAGTGCTGAGGTGGCGGGACCAAACGGGCTGAATCTCGGGCCTGCCAAGCGAATCCCCCTTTCGTCCGACGCGGTGCCACGCGCTGTCCGGGACAAGTGCACGGTTGCATTTGCAGACGTCCTCGACGGTTTCCCCATTGGTCCGAGCCGGGACTACCTCGTGGCGAGCGGCCAACGCTCCATCATGCAGACACCACTTTGCCGTGAGAGCGAAGTCCTCGGGACACTCAACGTTATGAGGTCTGAGGTCCGGCCATACGTTGCGTCCGAGGTGGCCACCCTGGAAGCCTTCGCGTCTCAAGCCGCGACGGCCATCGAAACGGCCCGAGCGCAACGGGCACTTGCCGAGCGTAACCAGGAATTGGCGGAAGCGCTCGAACAGCAGACGGCGATGGCGGAAGTGCTCGAAGTCATCAGCAAGTCCCCGACTGACCTGGAGTCCGTGCTGCGTGACCTCGGGCGGCAGGCGGCCCGGCTCCTCCGGGCGGAGCGGGCCATCGTCAACTGGTGGCCTTCCGAAGAGGATTACTACCAGGTGATCTTCAACCCGGCTCCGGGCCAAACGGCCCTGAACGGTTACTACAAACGGCCGCGAAGCCATTGGGAGACGGCGAAGCTCATGGCTGCCGTCGCATGGCGGGAGAAGCGCCCAATGCAAGACGCGGGAACTGTTGCCGACCTTTGGCTGCGGTGGCCAGATACCGGCTTCGGGGGGTTGCCGCCGGAGCTGCAAATTTCGGTCCTTGACGTCCCGCTGATGGTTGGCAGCGAGGCGATCGGCGTGATGCGGGTGACACGGCTGGCGCTGGACACATACACCGACAAAGACATCGCACTGCTCCAGACGTTCGCAGCACACGCTGTGATCGCGATCGAAAACACCCGACTGTTCAACGAACTACAGGAGCGCAACGCCGACCTGTCGGCCAGCCTGGACCGCGAACGCGCGACGTCGGAAGTGCTTTCGATCATGGGTAGCTCGCCGACCAACGAGACGCCAGTCTTCGAGGCTATCGTTACCAGGGCTCGCGACCTCTGCCGCGGGGACAACGCGACCCTTTCCCTCTTCCGCGAGGGGCTCGCGACGCTGGTCGCAACGACCGTGCGGGAGGGACTCGACCACCTTCGCGAACCCCGGCCGGTCAGTCCGGGGCTCTTTCATCATGCGGCGCTCGTTCAGGGACGGGTGGTCGAGTTCGCCGGCGACATCGACGCGCTGGAGGCCACCTATCCCCTCATCCCGGCCTCGTTTCTGCTAACGAACCCGACCGGGTGGGCCGGAATTTCCGTGCCGCTCCAGATGCAGGGCGAGGTTCGTGGAGCGCTCAGCGTTTCGCGTCAGCGCAACGAGCACTTCACGCCCGAAGAGCGCGCCCTCGTCGAAACGTTCGCAGACCAGGCAGTCATCGCCATCGAAAATGCGCGGCTGTTCAAGGAGTTGCAGGAGCGCAACCGGGAGGTCACCGAGGCGCTGGAGGTCCAGACAGCCACAGCTCAGATCCTCGGTATCATCGCGAACTCGCCGACCGACGAAAGGCCGGTTCTACAGGCGATCGTGGAGGCCGGCGCGCGTCTGATTGGCGCGGATGGTGCCGGGGCAACGGTCGCATCAGCCGGAATGATTCGTCCGGTCGCGGGGACGGGCGCCCTCTCCGGCCTCGGACCTCCAGTCGCGTTTGTCGGCACTTCGCGGATCGCGACGATGCTCGCTGCGAAGAAGACGGTCGTGGTAGAGGACTTCGATCGAGAGTCCGCGGCGTACCCGGCCCTCTCACAGCGCATGAAGCAACTTGGCATTCAGTCGGCCATCATCGCCCCACTGATGCCCGGCGATGTTGGGACGGGCTCGCTCACCGTCGGGCGGAAACTGCCGGGTGCCTTCTCCGATCGCGATGTGCAACTCGTCGAAACCTTCGCCAACCAGGCGGTGATCGCCATCGAGAATGCGCGACTCTTCCGCGAGCAGCAGGAGGCGCTCGAGCGCCAGACCGCGATGGCGGAGGTGCTGGAGATTATCGCCAGTTCGGCGACCGACGCCGCTCCTGTGCTGGAGGCGATCACGGAGAGTGCCGCCCGGCTGTGTGGCGCCGATACGGCCCTGCTTGGCCTTGCTGGCGAGCCGGGCGAGGCCATCATCGCTGCCCAGTACCACGCCCCGGCCGGGCAGGCATTCTCGGTGGGGCAGAAGGTTTCGATGGCCGGCCGGATCGCCAGCCAGACGCTGCAGACCGGTCAGGCTATCCACTGGTCGGGGCCGGTGGAGGAGCTGCGCGAACGTTGGCCCACCTCCTACGCCGCACACGCCGGGGGCGGCGTCGAACGGGTCACATACCTCGTCCTGCCGCTCAAGACGGGAGACGCCCACTTTGGGTCGCTTGTGATCAACAGGCTCGACGGGGTCCCATTCTCCGGGTCCCAGGTCGCGCTGATGGAGGCTTTCGCCGACCAGGCCGTCATCGCGATCGAAAACGCACGGCTGTTCAAGGAGTTGCAGGAGCGAAACCGCGAGGTCACCGAAGCGCTTGCGCAACAGACCGCGATGGCGGAAGTGCTCGAGGCCGTGGGCAGTGCCCGCGAAGACCCTCAACCGGTGTTCGACGCCATTGTTTCGGCCGCTGCACGGCTCTTCAATGAAACGGACGCAGGGTTCTACGTCCGAGATGGTGACTACCTTCGCCATGTCGCCATCTACGGGGCGCAAAGCCAGCCCATGCTGGGAGTGGTCCGGCGAGTCGATGAAAGCAGCGTCGCGGGCGCCTGTGTTCTTCGCGCGGAACCAGTCCAGGTGGCCGACTTTTCCTCAGCAGACCCGGCGCTTTTCCCCGATTCGGCCGCGTCGTCACGAGTCGTGGGCAACCGGACCTTGCTCGCCGTCCCGATGCTCCGGGAGGGCCGGGCCATCGGTTGTCTGACCATGCCGCGCTTCGAAGTCCGGCCGTTCGAGCCCCGCGAGATTGCGCTTCTTCAGCAGTTCGCCAACCAGGCCGCTATTGCGATCGACAACGCCGGGCTCATCGACGAACTCCGCCAGCGCAACCGCGAGGTGGGGGAGGCGCTGGAGCAGCAGACGGCCGTTGCCGGCGTACTCCAGGGCATTAGCCGATCCGCGTTCAACCTGCAGGCAACGCTCGACGCCATCGTCGAACACTCGGCCAGGCTGCTTGATTCGGACAACGCATCGGTGATGCGACTCGATGCCGGCTTCTTGAGCACCGCAGCCAAGGTCGTCGATGGCCATGTCGAGACGCTGCAGGAGCTGGCCGCGTGGCCACCGGCCGCACTCGAAGCCCATCCGCGCTTCATCGTCGAAGCGGTCCGTGGGGAGCGCCAAGTCGACCTCTCGGGCGGAGCGGAGGCGCTGGAGGCAGCGTCGCCAAACAACGGGAAATGGCACGAGTACCGCGTCGGCTCGGTCGTCGCCACACCGCTGATCGCGGAACGGCATGCGTACGGCGTGTTGATTGTGAGCCGGGCCCTCGCGGAACCCTACGGGCCCGGCCAGCTGCAACTGCTGCAGACCTTCGCGGACCAGGCGGTCATCGCGATCGAGAACGCGCGGCTCTTTCACGAACTCCAGGAACGCAACCGCGAAGTCACTGAGGCGCTCGCGCAACAGACTGCGATGGCCGAGGTGCTGGACGTTATCAGCCGTTCGACCCAGGACGAGAAGCCAGTGCTGGACGCGATCGCCCGACAGGCTGCGACGCTCCTTGGGGCCGAAATCGCCAATTTCATGCGGCTCGATGGACGAACGATGGGTTACACGGCCACGCACTTCGCACCCGGCTCCCCGCTGGCGGAACTCCAGCCGCTCATGGACGCCGTCCGGCTTGACCTGGACGACGTGGACCCACACACCGAGGCACTTCGTACCATTCGGCCTCGCAGGTATACCCTCCGGCGCGGCCAAACTTTCCGCGGCGACCCGGAACGCGCCGAGCGGAAACTGGCCGAGGCTGTGTTGGAGGTGTCAGGTACGTTCTCGGCACTCACCGTGCCGCTTCTGCGTGGCGACCATGCTATCGGTGTTATCGAGGTCGGCTGGACTGCCGAGCGAGCGGTCACAGCAAAGGAAATCAAGCTACTCCAGACGTTCGCCGACCAGGCGGTGATCGCGATCGAGAACGCGCGGCTGTTCCGGGAGCTGGAGGAGCGGAACCGTGAGACTCGCGAGGCGCTGGAACTGCAGACAGCGATCGGCGACGTGCTCAACGTGATCGGCCGGTCGCCGACATCTCTCGAAGCAACGCTGCCGGCGATCGGAGAGGCGGCGCGACAGCTTTGCGGTGCGGACCGGGTGTCCGTGAGCTTCGCGACCCCGGGGGGTGTGTCGTTGTGGGATACACAACGCGGTTTCTGGCAGCGGGAGAACATGGAGACGGCGTTGGCGACCATGACGTCGGAGCGTCGCTCGTTTGGTTCGGCCGTGATGGCATCGGGCGCCAGCATCCATGTCTCTGGCCGCATTGAGGAATGGGCAGCCGAGTACCCGGCGGCGGCGGACATCAACCGAGCGGACGGGCTGAGCGAGCTGGCCGTGCTCGGAGTGCCGCTGCCCGCAGCGAACGGACCCATGGGCGCGCTGTTGCTGTTCCGCGATGAGGCGACTCCGTTTCTCGACCGGCACGTCGCCATCCTCGAAACGTTCGCGGACCAGGCGGTGATCGCCATCCAGAACGCACAGCTGTTCAACGAACTCCAGCAGAAGACCCAGGAATTGGAAGTGGCGTCGCGCCACAAGAGCGAGTTCCTCGCGAACATGAGCCATGAGCTGCGCACGCCGCTGAACGCGATCATCGGCTACGCGGAACTGCTGGCGGAGGAGTGCGCAGACCTCGGCGACGAGGACTACCTGCCGGACCTTGGGAAGATCCAGAGCGCGGGGAGGCACCTGCTGACGCTGATCAGCGGCATCCTCGACCTTTCGAAGGTCGAGGCCGGGCGGATGACGATGTTCCTCGAGGACTTCGACGTCGCGGCGTTGGCTGGCGAAGTGCAGGCGATCGTGGCGCCGCTGGTCGAGAAGAACGGCAATCAGCTGGTGATCGAGTGCCCCGGCGATACCGGGACGATGCACGCAGACGTGGTGAAATTGCGCCAGGTGCTGTTCAACCTGCTTTCGAACGCGGCGAAGTTCACCGAGAACGGGAGCGTGACGATGCGGGTGTCGCGCGACGCGGACCACGTGGAGTTCGCGATCAGCGACACGGGCATCGGCATGACGGAGGACGTCATGGAGCGGCTATTCCAGGCCTTCAGCCAGGCGGACGTCTCCACGTCGCGAAAGTACGGCGGCACCGGCCTCGGGCTCGCCTTGAGCCGGGAGTTCTGCCGGATGATGGGCGGTGACATCGCCGTGACGAGTGCCGCGGGCGAGGGCTCGACGTTCACAGTGACGCTGCCGGCCGTCGTGACGGAGCCGGAGGAAGTGGCGGCGACCGCGCCGGGAGGTTCGGCATGAAGATCTTGCTGGTCGAAGACAACGAGATGAACAGGGACATGCTCTCGCGGCGGTTAGAGCGGCGCGGGTTCGAAGTCGTGATCGCGGTCGACGGCGGCGAAGGCGTCGCGATGGCGCGGAGCGAAGCCCCGGACCTGATCCTGATGGACATGAGCCTGCCCGTGATGAACGGCTGGGAAGCGACCCGGATCATCCGCGCCGACCCGTCGACCTCGACCATCCCGGTAATCGCGCTGACCGCCCATTCGATGCCGGGCGACCGCGAGAAAGCGATGGAGGCCGGCTGCAACGACTACGACACCAAGCCGGTCGACCTGCCGCGGCTGCTGCAAAAGATGGCGGCGCTCGGCGCATCGGTCTGACGTATCATCCCCGCCATGCCAGGCGAACGTACCCGTAATCTGCGCCATGAGCTCCGCACCCCCGTCAACCACCTGGTCGGCTACGCGGATCTGCTCCTTGAGGAGCCGGACCTGCCACGCCCACTGGGCGAATCCCTGGCGCGTGTGCGAAGCGCCGCACAGGAGCTGCTGCCCGCCATCGCATCGCTGCTGGACGGAGAAGAAGCGGTCGTTCCGGACGTCCTCGCGGAACTGCGGCAGGTCGCCGGGCGCATCGCGGAACAGGTTCAAGTGGCCCTCGCCTCCGGTGACGACAGTGTCGCGGCAGACCTCGACCGCATCCGCTCGGCGTCGGCGCGGCTCCAGGAGCTCCTCGGTGACATCTCTCGGGTAGGGCGGGCGGCGGTTCCCGGCGCGGTGCATGCCACCGCGACGGACGAAGCAACGGGGCCGCTGATCCTTGTCGTGGACGACGACAGCACCAATCGCGACGTGCTTGGACGCCGCCTCGGGCGGCTCGGTTACCGCGTGGTGGAAGCGAACGACGGGGCGAAGGCGCTGGAAATCCTCGGACAAGGCGGCATCGACCTCGTCCTCCTCGACCTGATGATGCCGGTCGTCGATGGGCTGGCCGTGCTCCAACAGCGGCAGCGAGACGAGCGGCTGCATGACACACCCGTGATCATGATCTCAGCGCTGGATGAAGTAGAAAGTATCGCGCGATGTATCGAGCTCGGCGCCGACGACTACCTGACGAAGCCGTTTGACCCGGTGCTCCTGCGGGCGCGGGTAGGGGCCTCGCTCCAGAAGAAGCTGCTCCATGACCGCGAGAAACAGCTTCTCCAGACGGTGAGCCAGCAAGCGGAAGAGCTGCGCGCCTGGAATGCCCAGCTCGAGCGGCGGGTGGCGGAAAAGGTGCGCGAGGTGGAGCGGCTGAGCTTGATGGAGAGGTTCGTGCCGCCGCAGCTGGCGGACGTGATCCGGTCGGGGGGCGCCGACCTGCTCCTCAGCCACCGGCGGGAAATCGCCGTGCTGTTCTGCGACCTGCGCGGCTTCACCTCGTTCGCCGAGACGTCCGAGCCGGAAGACGTCATGTCAGTGTTGCGCGAACTCCATGAGGGCGTAGGGCCGCTGATCTTTGAGCTGGGGGGAACGCTCGCATACTTCACAGGGGACGGGATGATGGTGTTCTTCAACGACCCGGTCCCGTGCGAAGACCCTGCCTGGCAGTCGATCCTGTTGGCGCTTGGAATGCGGGAGCGCGCGGCCCATCTGTCTGCGGAGTGGAAGCGGAGGGGACACGCGCTGGAACTCGGGATCGGCGTCGCGATGGGCTACGCGACGTGCGGCCAGGTCGGCTTCGACGGCCGCTACGAGTACACGGCCATCGGGACAGTAATCAATCTCGCCGCCAGGCTTTGCGGAGAGGCCGCCGGTGGACAGATCCTGGCCAACGAGCGGCTCGCAGGCCTGGTTGCCGACCGTGTGGGTTCGACGCGTGTTGGTGACCTTGTGCTGAAGGGCCTCGCACGTCCGGTGCCGGTCTATGCCCTTGCGTGATGCGCGATGGCCAAGAACTCCACCGGGCTACCTGGGCGGGTCCGGGTCCTGGCGCCGGTGATTGCGCGTCGTCGCACGACGACGAAATCCTGTGGGCCTCGGAGCCGTTACAGCTCGCACCGGTAGACCCCACCCTCCTCGGAGCCGAGGTCATTACTAGGTGTCCACGCGTAATAGCTCCCTGAGCCGTCGAGGGCTGCCACGGCGACTTTGCAAACCGCCTGACCGTCACTCGCCTCCGCCCAACTAAAAGTCACCTGCCGTGATCCCGCCGCAACGGTGAATGTCCGAAGCGCTGAGTTGAACGAGAAGTCCACGTGGAAACCGCGGTCCTCGAGACCATGTGCGTCGCCGTGAAAGACCCAGGAAATCGTGCTGGTTTGTGACTGCGGGTCGCTGACCAGGAACACTGACTCGATCACCGGCGGGAGCGGCTCCGTCGGAGTTGGAGTCGGCGTCGGCGGATGGGTTGGCGTGGCGGTGGGTGCCACGGTTGGCACCGGAGGCGGGACGGTTGGTGTGGAAGTCGGTGCCGGCGTCGGGGTTGGCGATGGCCGTGCTGAAGTGGGTGCGTTGGTGGGCGTGGCTGAAGCCATCGACGTCGTCCGTGCCCCGGGTGTACTGCTGGCGACCCCCGGGATGGTGGAAGTGGTAGGTGTCGCCGCTGCTGGCGTGGCGGTCCCCGGGTCGACAGGCGGCCCTCCGCCCTGGAATAGCGCAAAGGCTGCGGCAACTGCTGCGATGGAAAGCGCTCCGCCGACCGCGGCGGCTCCAAGCAACTTTCTCCGTGACCGGCCGGGCGCTATCAGGAGGTCTGGCGATGCAGGCGGTGTAGCTGTCATCGTGGCACGCCCATGCGGTGCGGTGCTCGTCGAGTGCGGCGGTTCTGCGCTGCGAGATGGGGACAGGGCGCGTGTCGACGGTCCTGACAGGCCAGGACCGCGATTCCCGCTCCCTCCTGGCGAAGGGCCTGCGGCTGAAAGCGGTGTGCCGGGTTGCGACTGGCGGGAGAGCGCGTTTCTGGCTCGGTCAATTGCACCGACCATCTCCGTGGGAGACTGGTAACGGTCGAGGGGGTCCTTCTCGAGTGCCCGAGTCACAACCGTGGCCACGCCGCGAGGGAGTGTCGAGAGCGGCTCGAGCGGAACGGGTGCATCGCGATGCTGTTCTCGTAACTCGGCAAGCGATCCACCCGGGAACGGTGTTCTGCCCGTAAGCATGTGGTACAGCGTTCCGCCCAGTTGATAGATGTCCGTGCGCTGGTCCACGACTCCGTCGCTCTGCTCCGGTGCAGCGTACGTGGGTGTCCCGACGAACCCGCCAAATGCCGTTAGTCCTGGCGCCTGGGTCTGCTTGGCGATGCCGAAGTCGGCTACTTTCACGCGGCCGTCAGCGTCGAGCAGAAGGTTCTCGGGCTTGATGTCCCGATGGACGATCCCGCGGGCTGCCGCCTCTTCGAGTGCGCGGCCGGTCTCGCTTGCGATGCGGAGCGCGACCGTGGGCTCGATGGGGCCATTCTTCAGGAGGTCGGCGACGCTCTGGCCCTCCACAAACTCCATTACCAGGAAGTAGAGGCCATCTTGGACGCCGAAATCGATGAGATGGACCGTGTACGGTGACCTCAGCAGGGCGACGACGTGCGCTTCGTGCTCGAACCGCTCCCGGAACGACGCGTCTGAAGCGGCGAGATGTGAATGGAGGAGCTTGATCGCGACCCTTGACCCATCGCGTCGGTCGGTGCCTTCGACGACGGAGCCCATGCCTCCGCTGCCCAGCACCCGTTCGAGGCGATAGTGCCGAATGATCTCAGGAAATCCGAGCCGCTCCGGACTGCTCAAGCCGATGACACCCCCATGCGCCGCCGGAGTATACAGACAGGCTCACCCAATCCAACGACCGCAGGCAGTCAACACGATCAACGGAACGGTGCGCCGCATCTACTGGCGTGTGCTACCGGCAGTCGGGCCGGAATCAGCCGGCGGGCGTATCCGCCCGGCGAACACAGATCTCGCGTCTCACGCCATCGACCAACACGTCGAGCTGGATGTCCTCGCCGTGTTGGCACGGAACGATCGTCTCCTGCACTCCCGGCGCAGAATGGTGAGGCACGACGGCCCCGTTCACACGGAGGAGGTAGGCCCCGGCTGGTATCCCGAGCGATTCGAGCTGGCTCCCGGGTCGCGGCGACTGCAGCAGGTAACCCGGCTGGTCGATGGCCTGAGGCGCCGTCTCGCGCCAGGCATCCGAGATCACTGCCGTCGCCCCCGCGACGCATCCGCAGATGCCAATGCTGCACATCGGACAGGGACAACAGCACGGCAGCCCGTCCGCCGCCAACTCGAGTGATACAACGTCGGGGAGTCGAACCATGAAAGCCTGCGCCACTGCTGCCCACTCGCGAAGATGACGCGGCGCCAGCTTCCGCATCCGGGGCTCGAACCGGCGCATAGCCGCAGCGTGCAGCGACGCGTAACCGGCAGAAAGCGCGTTCACATCGACGTAGAGGTCTTCGAGGAGTCCCGCGGCATGGCCGGAGATACCCTCTGCAGACTTCATTGCGGCGAGGCTCGATGGAGCTGAAGCCGCCGGGACGTCGTTCTCGCCCGCATCGGCCAGGTACGACTTCAGCGCCTCCATGTGCTGTTCTGCCGTGGTTGCGATCCTGTCCACCAGCTCCCTCGCCGGGGCGAATTGAGCCACCGCGCCGGCGCGGTCGGTCGCCCGCAGCGCCAGGCGCTCCTCATGCAGCTGCAATCGGTGGGCTGCCCGGGCAAACATTCCCTTACGCATCGTGTCTGTCATCTCGACCTCCTAGGCTCCGATCGGCCCCATGGCAACCGGGCAGGGGTGGGGGAATCGCCCCGGCGATCAAGCGCTCTGCGGGCGCAGCTTCAGGTCACTCCCTGCCCAGCGCCAGGGCTACACCGCTACAGCACCGAGCCCACCGGTGACGCGCGTCGGCCCATCGAGAACGCCGTAATCGCGCGCCGTGATCGCCACGAAGTTCGCGTTGCTGGCGACGGACTGGAAGAGTTCGGATCGGGTGTACGCCTCAAACGCGGCCCTGTCCTTGAACGTATAGACGCCGCCGTAGGTGTTCGTCGCTTCGTCCGCCAACCACACCTTCTGGACGAGCCCGGGGACCGCGGCGAATGTGGGCGCGACCTCATCGCAAAACTGGCGGAACTCGTCGTCCGTCATGTCCTTGAGATTGAAGTTGACGACCAGTGTGTGCATTGTGCCCTGCCTTCTTGGATTACGGGTTCGCGCCCGTTGAGAAGAATCTAGGCCTCGGGAGTCCGCCCTTCATCCGTACGGCTACGCAAGTCTCAACGTCGCCCGTACGTATTCGAGGGACGTAGACGACCGTGGCCTGGGGCTATTCTGTTCCTGATGCGAGTACGTAGCCGTGGGCCCATGCGTGTGCCGCGGCGGCTGCGCGGGCCGTTGGGCCGTGTAGCCCCAGCTTCTGATAGATGTTGAGCGCGTGGCGTTCAACAGTGCGAGGGCTGACGACGAGCGCGTCGGCAATCTCGTGGTTGCTGAGCCCCGACCCTATGAGCCGCAGGATCTCGCGTTCACGCGGCGTCAGGCCCGACATGTCGGTCGCCGGTTCAGGTGGGTCGTCCCCTCGGGTCATCGCCTCCCGGTAGCCAGTCTCCAGGTCGAGCGCCATTCCGGCGGCCAGCGCCCTTTCGAGGACCAGAGGCGGCAGGGAAGAGCGAAGCGAGACGAACATCGGCTCGTAAACATCGCGCACGTAGGGCGCCGCAAGCGTGATCCCGTGGATGTTGCGAACGCTCTTGGCGACGCCGACGAGCCTGGCGGCCCGCTCCCCGTCGTGCTGGCCCAGTGCGACCCTCGCCAAGCCCTCGAAGAGCGCGGCGATCTGCTGCATCTCCCCCAGCCGGTAGGCGAGTTCAAGCGCTTGGCGAAACTGTGTCCGGGCTGCCCGCAAGTCCTTCGCCGCGACGGCCACATTGCCAAGGTCCCAGAGGGTCCATCCCTCCGAGATCCTGTCTCCGAGTTCGCGCCACGTCTGGAGCGCCGGCTCGAGCACTCGTCTGGCGAGGACGAGGTCGCCCGCGTGCCAGGCGGCATGGCCAGTCATCCCGGCTGCCGCGGCGATTCCGCGTTGGTCACCAACCTCCTGGTAGAGCCGCAAGCTCTCGGCGCAGGCCTCGAGCAGCCGGTCGAAGTTCCCCTCGTAATGAGCGACCTGGGCAAGTTCGAACAGCGTGCGAGCCGCCGATGTACGATCCCCACGAGCCAGCTCGATTCGCAGTGCTTCAGCGAGTTCGCGCGTGGCCTGGCCGTAATCGCCCGCGCTGCGTGCAAGCGTCCCCGCTGCCGCCAGGGCTCTGCCTCTCATCAGGTCGTCGTCGACCGTGTGTCGTTCAAGCGCTGCAGCCAGCCACCGCCGGCCGTCGGCGAGGTGGCCGCGGACTTCCCAGAATCGGCCCATCGACGTGGCGAGTTCCAGGGCGAGGTCGCTCTGCCCGTCCGCGAGAGCGAAGCTCAGCGCGGAGTTTACGTTGGGGAGCTCCAATTCCAGCGTGTTGAGCCACTGCTCCTGGTTCGAGCCGTCCAGCTCGGAAGAAGCGTTGCGGATGAGGTCACGAAAGTAGCTGAGGTGGGCTTCGCGCGCGGCCTCGCGGTCCGCGCTGTCATCTAAGAGTCTCACGGCGTGCTCACGAACGGCCTGGAGGAAGGCGAACCGGCCGTCGCTCTCAGTCTGGTGACGGCGAACAAGACTCGCCTCGACCAATGCCTGGAGCTGGTCCAGTGCCGCCCCTGGATCTTCGTCGGTGACGGTCATCAAAACCCTTTCGGCAGCTTCGAGGCTGAAGCCGCCGACGAACACCCCACAGAGCCGGTATGCACGTTGCGCTTCGGGCTCGAGGAGCCCCAGGCTCCATTCGATCGTGCGTGCCAGGCTGCGCTGCCGGCTCGGAAGCTCCTCGGAACCGCTGGTGAGCAATGGAATTCGGTGCTCCATTCGAGCCGAGAACTCTTGCGGCGTGAGTACCTTCATCCGGGCCGCCGCTAGCTCGATCGCAAGCGGAAGCCCGTCGAGCTGCCGGCAGATGCGAGCAATCGCGGGGGCGGTGTCCATGGTGATAGTGAATCCCGGGGCGACGCGGGCTGCCCGTTCCCCGAAGAGCCGAAAGGCGGAGTACCGCCGCAGGCCCTCTACCGAGACCGGCGCAGTATCGGGCGGCACAGCCAACGGCTCCACGCGGAACTCGCGCTCGCACGCAAGGTGCAGTGGAACCCGGCTCGTCACAATGCATCGAAGGCCGGGACAGGTCCCGAGAATGACGCCGATGGCGGGCGCAGCCGCCGAGACGTGCTCGAAAGTGTCAAGGAACATGAGCAGATCGAGCCCTTCAACGGCCGCGATGATTCGCTCGACCAACTCGTTGTGGCCATCGTCCAGCACTCCAACCGCGCGGGCGATTGCCGGGAGGACGAGATCGTGCGTGGGTACCTCCGCAAGGCTGACCGACCGGAGCCCGTCGGCGAATCCTGGCGCGGCTCGTGACGCAGCGGCTGCTGCGAGCCGCGTCTTGCCCGTACCCCCAGGGCCCGTCAGCGTCAGGAGGGGCACTTCAGGGTCGCTGAGGAACGAAGCAATCGCCTCGAGTTCCGCTTCGCGGCCCACGAGCGCGGTCCGCGGCACGACGATCCTCGACGCTCCTCCTGGCATCTTTACCTCTCACAGTCGTCCGCAGCGACCGTATCCCAGCGCTGAGAAAAAAGGCGGGCCGCGGTTCGTAGAGGTTGATCTTGACCGCCTTTCAGCGGATCGAGGTCTTCGTACGGGACGAGTTCTGCTGGCACTCACGCGCTCCCCGGCGTCTTCGGCAACACCATATCCCTTAGCGACGGACCTTTACAGCGGGCCGCGCGCCCACGATCTCACCCTCGCGCCCCGGGGACAGATGCCGGACGGCCGCCTGGTCCCGGACTACCGCCAGCGCTGCGATGGGCGTGAGCTGGCGTGGCGTGATCCGCGCTGCCGGGCCAGGCACCTGAACACGATCGCAAGATCGTGTGCACAGTAAGCGTCGACTCCTCGGGTCGGTGCTCAATTCACTGCGGCTCCGATCATCCGGCAGTCTTCAGATCCCCTGTGTGATTGCTGCTGCCAGGCAGGCTGCAATGAGCGCTGCCAGTGTTGGCAGTGCCGCCATCCGCAGGTACGTCCCGGGAGCGAACGCCACACCATGTCGTGTGGCCACTGAGGCCCAGAACACGGTACTCAGCGATCCCAGCATCGTCAGATTCGCGCCGACTGTGCAGCCGATGAGCATCCCCGCGATCACCGCAGGCGACGACCCGCCACCTTCCTCGATCGCCGAGACAAGCAGAAGCGCCGCCGGCCAGTTGTTGACCATGTTCGAGAGCGCCGTCGCCAGCAGGGCGGCGACAATCACGCCCACCAATGTGGGCTGGCTGGAAAGGCCCGCAAAGAGATCGGCGGGGGCGCTGAGGACCCCAGCTTCCCGTACCGAGGCGACCAACAG
The DNA here is from genome assembly GCA_050248655.1 of Dehalococcoidia bacterium. Taxonomy (GTDB): domain Bacteria; phylum Chloroflexota; class Dehalococcoidia; order Tepidiformales; family Tepidiformaceae; genus JAGQHB01. The sequence continues at coordinate 1,060,174 of JBFWRY010000001.1, read as the reverse complement.
CAGGAGAGCTGCGACGAAGACGAGCACGCCTGGGGCCACATGGCGGGTGACATCCGGGGCAGGACCGCCGTCCAGCAGTGAAAGCGCAGCGACCAGAGTGAGTCCTCCCCCGAGCGTGACCAACCCCAGCTGTATCCCGGTAAGCGCTGCAACGACGTAGACCAGTGCCAGTGCGGAGATGATCCAGAGGGCCATCCGCGCGCGGCGTCCCATCGGCTCGCCGTCATTCGTTCGGGCGGTCGCAGGCGCGACGGTCCCCTGTGTTGCTCTGCGGACAAGGACGAATCCCATCGTCAGCGTGGCCGCGAGGGCGGCAGGGAGCACGTAGTGTGCGTACCACCCGAACCCGAGGTTCAGGCGGTCGATAACCAGGATGTTCACGGGGTTGCTGACCGGCAGGAGGGCGCTTGCACCGTCCGCTGCGAACGTCGTCGCGTAGGCCCCTTGTACGGCAGCCGCTGAGCCAGCCGGAGTCGCCGCGAACACCGCCGGCGTGAGCACCAGCGGTGTCGCATCGTTGGATAGGATCGCCGTGGTGACTGACCCGCTCACGAATGTGCGCGTCACGAAGCCGCGGATCGTAGTGGCCCTATTGAGGAACGCTGCCGCCTGCTGGTAGAGCCCGGCGGACTCGGCTCCCGCGCCGAGCAGCATGAGTCCGAGGAAGAACGCTTCGATGTTCCAGGAACTGAGGATCTCGGCTGTCCCGCCACGAAACGAGAGCGGCCCGACAAGCCATGCGAGGAGAGCGCCGCCAAGTGCTACCTGCCAATCGCGCAGGCCCGGCGGTCGAACGTAGAGCCCGACCATGGTCAGCCCGAGCACCACCGCGACTGGTGCCTGCTGCACGCCGCATTCTTAGGATGTCCTGGCCTTCTGCGCCACTACAACGACCTCACGATGAACGGTCGGCTCAAGGGATGAACGCCACGGATCGTGCGTCCCGCGGCACACTCGAGCGTCGTGGCCGAACCTCCGGCCGCCGCGCGGCTCCACCCTTGTGAAAGAGGATGGAGCCGCCGGGGCCTGGCGACTGAGCGGATCCGGTCGTACGTCCGCCAAACCCCCTACTGGGCGTATTGAGTGGCTCCTGACCAGTCGATGACGACCACGGGCTCAGCTCCTACGACCCACGCGTCGTGGTGCGTCGGGAGAATCGTCACGTCGCCGGCGCGCGCCTCAAACTCCGAGCCATCGTCGTTCACCACATGGAGGACTCCCGAGAGGTGATACTGGAAGTGCGGGGCCTCGCAAAGTTCCGTGCCGGCGATTGGCTTCACGTCTTTCGACCAACGCCAGCCCGGCTGGAATGACAGCCGCCCGACGGTGCCCCCGCCGATGGACACCAGCTGCGCCTTGCCGCCCGGGAATTCCCGGACTTCGTCAGGAGTCGTGAACTGCTTGAGCTCTGGCTTCGCCATCTGGACAATTCCTCCGGCCGCCTGGGTTTTAGGTTGATGGCGACCATGGCAAAGGCTAGTGAGGGCGGCCGGATCTGGAATCGTCACTCCTATCTAAAGATCCCGCCGGATCGCTGCGGGGCTGCGTAGTAGTTCCCTACTAGCTGTCGACGAGACCGTGTCGGAGTCCGAAGGCGGCTGCTGCGGTGCGGTTGTCCAGTCCGAGCTTTGAGAGAATGTTTGAGACGTGGTTGATCGCCGTGCGCTCACTGATGACCAGGCGGCTGGCGATCTCGCGATTCGAGCATCCTTCGGCAACCAGGCGAAGCACCTCGACTTCTCGGGGTGAAAGCCCGCCGGGAACCGTGGCCGGATAAGCCGTCCGCAACAGGCGCGCCACGAGTGCCTGCTCCCTCTTCATGGACAGTTCATCGAAGATTTGTCGAGCATCTTCCAGCGCTGCCGGCCGGCGCCGGTCATTGGCCGGCAGCAGCTGGCCCAGGTCCAGCAGAATAAGGCCGAGGTCAGGGCGCTGACCTTCCGCACGAGCCTGGCTCGCGGCTAGTTCGAGGTGTCCCAGCGCGGCCGGAAGGTCACCCCCAAGGGCGGACGCCTTCGCCAACGTCCGCCGGACGGGCGACCAGTGGAAGTCCTCTTCGAAACCCGCAAGCTGCGATGCACACCCGGTCGCGCCGTCGCGGTCGCCGATTTCCGCGTATGCGAGGCCAAGCGCAGCACGCGCCGACCGCGCAGGCAATGCCGCGGTCGGCAAGCTCTGTAACCGCCTCTCCTGGAGCTGCATGTGTTGGAGCGCCTCCGGCCGCCTTCCGGCAGCGAGGCAAATCAAGGCAGCCAGGCTGCCGTACCACAGCAGCGTGCCATCGCCCAGCGGTGTGAGCGCCTTCATGCCATCGCTGATCTCTTCGTAGGCGCGGTTCGTATCGCCGGTCCGGTAGTGGACGAAGGCGCTTACGACCCGGATGAAGCCAATCGGCTCCGGAGACGCGAGTCGGCTCAGCATCGGTTCAGCATCTCGAAGGAGATCCAGCGCGACCGGCCACTCTCCGCGTGAACAGGCCAGCAGCGCGAGCCACGAGTGCCCGTGACGGAGGCCGAAGATGTCGTGCGCACGCGTTGCCATCTCGAGCCTTTTCTCACCGAAGTATTGCGCCCTGCGGAGTTCGCCCGACCAGTAGTAGTTGTTCGAAAGGCCGGCTGCGGTGTCGACCGCAAGGCCGAGTTCACCAGCAGACTCCGCCCGCGCTAGCGCGTCTTCCAGGATGGCGCGAGCGGCACGCGGTCCCGCCCCCCTCGTCCGCGTGTTGCCGAGCGCGATGAGCGACTCCACTTCGATGCGGCGGTCCTCGATGTGCTCCGCGATGGCGAGTGCGCGGCTTGCGAACTCCTCAGCGGAACCGTAATCGGCAAGCGTCAGCCCCTCGATATTCGACAGCTCGACGAGCGCGCGTGCGATGGAGCGGCCCTCGCCGGGCATCGGTTCGAGCATCGAGATCGCGCGAGTGAGATAAGCGGCTGCTTTCTGCGGGTCCTCACGCCGTCTCCACACGAGCCCCATTCGCAGCAACGCCGTACCGGCGAGCCGCTCGTCACCAAGAGCGATGGCCTTCTCCAGCAGCTCCTCAAAGCGTGCTTCCGCCGGGATGTACAGACCCGCGTCGAGCTCAGCGTCGCCCCGAATTTCCAGCGCGGTCACGAGTCGGGTGTCGCCCCCACCACCGGGAACCGCGAGTTCAAGGGCGCACTCGTGGGCCACCACGGCGAAGCGGAGAGCGTCGTCCGGAGCAAACGCATGGCTCGCAAGGCGCGATGCCTCGGATGCTGCATCGAACGCCCGGGCAGGTTCATCTGCAGCCTGCCAGTGGTGGACGGCGGCCGCCAGGCGGCTGAACCGTGAGCCATCGCTCACGCGGACGTTGTCGTCGAGCAGCACCTCCGCCAGGCGGCGGTGCAGTGTCACCCGTCGCGCTGCCTCAACTGTCGCGAGCACCGCTTCGCGGATCAGGTCGTGCCGAAATGTCCAGTCCACTCCCGCGGGCATCACGAGGCCGGCGGCCTGCCCATCGGCCAGTGCCAGGCGTACAGCAGCGGGCGGGCAGCCGGCCGCACCCAGCCCGTCCTCCGTGAATACCCGCCCGCAGACTGCTGCCACTTCGAGCACCTCGCGCGCAGCGCCATCGAGCGATTCGAGAAGGCGGGAAGTGGTGAGGCGTACCGTAGGGGGCATAGACAACCGCGCGGCATGGTCCGATGTGAACTCAAGCGATTCGCCTGTGACGGAGAGAGCGCCCTGTCGCAGCAGGTGGCCCAGAAGCTCCTCGGTCAGGAACGGGTTCCCGCCCGTTCGCTCAAACAGCGCATCGGCGACGGATCCCGATGGAAGACCGCCCGTCAATTCCCGGCAAAGCAGGCTGAGGTGACCCGCGGACAGCGGCGTCAGCGAGACCTGCGTGAGCGAGCGCTCCCGGTTCAACTCGAGCAGCGTCGAAAGGGCTGGTGACGCTGCATGCCACAACCGTTCGTCCCGCGCGGCGATCATCAGTGCTAACGGCGCTTCCGCACTCCGAATCAAGTGCCCGATGACGGTCCAATCCGCCTCGCTCGCCCACTGCATGTCATCGAACGTGATCAGCAGTGGCCGCTCACGCGCCGCGCTCTCGACCAGACGGACCATGGCATCAAGCAGACGGAAGCGTCCTTCGGCTCCCGAACCTGCGTGCGCGAGCGAGGGGCCGGCACGGACCCCCTGGAGCGCAGACTCAACCTCGTGCACGAGATCTGGGTCGACGTGCTGGACACGCGACGCGCGGTTGACGAGCCGCGCTGTCGCGAAATACGCGGGAGCACCCTGGTCGGGGAGTGCGAAGGTTTCCAAGATGGTCCAGGTGGCGAAAGGTTGCTCCCGGCGCGCTTCCCGGATGAGACGCGATTTCCCGACGCCGGCTTCTCCAGCGACGAGGACCGCCGTCGGCCTCCCCGACAACGAGCCAGATAACGCCTCTCGGATCACCGTGAGCTCAGACGCCCGGCCGACGATGGTTGGAGCGGACGGTCGCGGCTCTGCCATTGCAGCGCGGAGCATAACCGAAGTGAATGCCCGTGCGGTGGCCTTCGGCTCCAGTCCCCATCGAAGGGTGCGGACGTGTCCCGCGCGCTCCGTCTCCCGGTGAGGATCCTCACGATCACGGCCCATCAGCCCCTGATGTCGGCCGTCCGCAGACCCCAGGAAACCGTCCCGCCGGCAGGGAACCGCCGTTGCGCCGCGCTCCCTGCCAAACTCGGGATCTGGACGACGACATCAGGCTCGTGAATGGCGATTGCCATCATCTGTTTCCCTTTCCCCGGACCGTCTCGCTGTGTGCACCCTGGACTGGAAGGGGGCTACGCGTCGATTGCGCAGCCCCCTTCCGGCCTCTTCAGGACCAGGTCTATTCGTAGCGGAGAGCATCCGCCACGGGCACCCGGCTCGCACCCTGGCTCGGCCACCAGGTCATCAACAGCGAGAAGGCGAACGAAACGCCGACGAAGATCAGCAGTTCGTCCCACGGCATGCTGAAAGGCACTTCAGCACCGTCCGTGAACGCCTTCGAGGTGAGCAGATTGCGGGCCAGGATGGCACCGCCCACGACCCCAGAGCCGATCCCCATCACCGCGATGAAGCTCGACTCCATGAGGAACGCCAGCGTCACCGTGGCCCGCTGATACCCAATCGCCCGCAGCATGCCGATCTGCTGGCGCCGTTCAACCACCGAGCGGAAGGCGATGACGCCGAGACCGCTGATGCCGACGAACAGTCCGAGCGCCATGAACGCCTGGAACATCCGGCTGAACGCGTTGTTCTGACCGGCCATGGCGTCGAGGATCCCCGTGATCGAGTCCGCTTCGATCCCTGTGGTCGCGTAGGCCGATTCGATTGCCACGGCCGTCGCCTCGGCATCTACGCTACTCGTGAGCCGGATGTAGAAACGCTGGTACGAAGGCGCACCGAACAGGTCCATGTACGTCGCTTCGTTCAGATAGACGCCGGCGATCGTGCTCGAAGGCAGGCCGAGTTTCAGCGTCCCCACCACCGTGACGGTCATCGTTTTGCCGGTGGCCGTATTGATGATGCTGACCTCGAAGGGCTCGAAGCGCCCGTCGGCGACGGTCGCAGTGCCACCGACCCATTCGTAGCTGTCGTTGAAAGCGCCGTCGATGACGGTCGCATCCACAAGCGCCAGCCCCGTGTTGTCGCGTACCGCTGCGAGGACTTCCGCTTCTGACGCAAAGCCGTTCGCGAACGACTCCAGCGTCGTTTCCAGGTCACCGAAGAACGCATCGTCAGCGGCCAGGATCGGATAGGGGCTGGTCTCGTCGGCGCTGGCCACCTGGCCAACTGCCTGGTTAGGGCCTGGCAGGGTGACGAGACCAACGGCTTCCACGCCCTCCGTTCCGCCAATCGCGGATGCGAGATCCTTGACCGCCGCCGCCGATGTGCCCGTCCCGACGATGTCCAGGTTCGCCCGGGCGTCGCCGCCCAGGAACGCGGCGTCGAAGTTCGCCAGCAGGACGCTGAACACGGTCAGCGAGAACATGATGATCGAGAACATCGCGATCGTCATGCCCGTCCGGAATCGGTTCGCGAGCGGGTAGGCGACGGCCATCTTCAGCGCTGGCGCTGTCGACGGGAATCGCACCGCGACGAATGCGAGCCCGGCGGCCGCGGCGAGGATGCCGGCTGGGAGATAGAGGAGCTGTCCCAGGTCGCCCGAGACGACCCCGGCCACCCCGGCGCAGAGTGCGGCCGAGAAGAGGAGCGCACCGGCCGGGAAGTACGTGAAGCTCTGTCGGCTCGCTCCCCCGAAGATCGCCGTCAGCACGCGGGCGTTGAAGACGATGACCAGCGTGAAGCCCACGACGATCATGATCCCCGAGAGGACGAACATCTCCATGTCTGACGTGAATTCACCGAACAGCCGGTCGTGCATGTGCGGTGGCATCAGCCAGTACAGGGCGAGGAGTGCACCCACGGCCGACCAGAGCGGCCGCCCCCGGACACCGTAGTAGCTGGCAAGCGCTGCCGCCGAGAGAGGCAACAACGACACGCCAAGGGAGAAGAAGAAGAGCGTGTCCGATGACTTGCCGACCAGTATGCATAGGGCAGCAATCGCCAGGCCCGAAGGCGTCAGAATCCAGGCGCCCGGGAGGCCGAAACCCTTGCGGAGCAGAAGCCAGATTCCGAGCGGCGGGACCACCAGTGCCGGGATGCCCGCGGCGACCCAGCGCCAGCGAGTCTGACGCTTCGCCTCGCGCGTGCGCTCCTCCGGGAGGTCGCGAATTGCTGCAACGATGTTCACGCGTGACACCTTCACCGAGGCAGCCACGACCGTGATGAACGTGATCACCACGCCGAGACTGTAGCCGATGACAACAGCGACCCACGTCACCTTGGGCTCCACCAGCGAGAAGTACTCGCCGCCGACGGCCGGCAGAAGTCCGACCGTAAGGCCAAGCGAAGCCCCGACGCCCGTCGCTACGCCGATGAACCCGGCCAGCAGCGAGTAAGCCATCCCTTCAACAATGAACGCCTGCACAAGGTGTGAGCGCTTTGCCCCGACAGCCCGCGCCATGCCCATCTCGGCCCTCCGCTCGGCCGCGAGCATGACGAAGATCATGAAGATAAGGATGATCCCCGCGGCCATCGAGAAGAGCCCGAGCACCAGAAAGATCGTGGTGAACGTGTTTCCGGTGAGTTCGGCCTGGTCCAGCGTCTCGCTGCGGACGCTGAACACCTGCGGCGTGAGCGAAGCGCCGTCCGGCGTGACGAACGAGCCCGAGCCCTCGCCCTCGATGAAGACCTGGATCTGCGTCGCCAACGATGGGGCGATCTCGCGGCGATCGTCGCCAGCCAGCGCGACTGTGATCGAAGTCATTTCGCCCTGCGTGAGCCCGTACATCATCCGGAGCGTTTCGATGTCGACCACGACGCCGCCCGGAACGGAGCTGTAGCTCAGCCCGAGGACGCCGGACGTGATCTCGTTGCGCACGATTCCCGCAACCTGAAAGGCGTGTTCAATGTCGCGGACGTGCAGGATGACGGTATCGCCCGTCCGCGCGTCGAGGTCACCTGCGGCGCGCTCGCTCAGCAGGACACTGCCGCTCGCCAGGGCGGACAGGTCAGCTGCCGAACCGTTGGTCATGGTCAGACCGCCGGCGCGGCCCAGCCTCGCAATGTCCACGCCAACCAGTTGCGCAGCTCCCACGGCTATGCCTGAGCGCGCATCCGTGACTGGTGCTCGTTCGAGGACGAATGGGAGAAACACGTCAACTTGAGGGTCGCCTGCGAAGCGCCCTTCCAGCGCATCGAGACCAGCCGCCGTCATCAGCACCTGTTCGCCTTCAGTGCTGGCTCCCGCGTCCCGGACGAAATCGCGTTCGCCGTTCCACGTAATGTCCAGGTCCGATCTCCCGAACAGCTCTTCGGAGTCGGCGGTTAGTGAATGATCGATCGTGTCGCCGGTCACGAAGGCTGCGGTCGTGATGAGCGTCGCCAGGGCCAGGCCCGCGATGACCAGGCCGGTCTGAAGCCCTCGGCGGGGCAGGTTGCGAAGGCCCATCCGGAACATCGTCCGGTTCGAAAGGCCGATTGTCAGGACCGTCGCCGTCGCTAGTCCAAGGAGGGCCACGAGGACGAGCATGATGTTGAACGTCGGGATGCCAAAGAGCTCTTTCATCGCAGGCGCTCCTCGCTTGTGATCTGGCCGTCGCGCATGTGGACGATGCGGTGACATCGTGCCCCGATGCCCGGGTCGTGGGTGACCAGCACGAAGGTGAGGCCGCGCTCACGGTTCAAGGTCTCCATGAGCGACATAATCTCATCAGCCGTACGTGAGTCGAGCGCTCCGGTCGGCTCGTCAGCCCAGACGATCTCCGGCTGGTTGACCAGCGCCCTGGCGATCGTCACCCGCTGACGCTGGCCGCCGCTCAGCTGGGATGGCCGGTTTCCAGCGACTCGCGCGAGGCCGACGCCCTCAAGCGCAGCGAGTGCCCGCTTTCGCGCCTCCCGCGGGCTCGTCCCCGAGACCACGAGTGGCAGCTCAACGTTCTCTACCGATGAGAGCACCGGAAGGAGGTTGTAGGTCTGGAAGATGAAACCCATCTGCTGCGCCCGGAAGCCAGTCCGGGCGTTGTCCGACATCGTGCTCAGGTCAGTCCCTGCGATCCTCACGGCCCCCGAATCGACGACATCGAGCCCACTGATGCAGTTCAACAGCGTCGTCTTGCCGCAGCCTGAAGGGCCCATGATGGCCACCATCTCGCCGCGCTCGACCCGGAGCGTGACGCTGTCCAGCGCCCGGACCTTGACGGGACCGGCCTGGTACGTCTTTGAGACGTCGTCCATCTCCACGAGTCCGGCGCCCAGCGCCGCGTTTCGCCAGACAGCTTGCCCGATCTCCCTCACTGGGGCCGGGGTGGCCGCGATCGTGGCGGCCCGTCGAAAGATAGTCACTTCTGATCTCCTTTAAATAGAGCAGCTTCAAGGGCCGCAGCGCGAATCGCGGCGACGAGGGCGCCGTCAGGGCTGGTCTTCGAGACCAGTGCCCTCGCGCCAGATGCGAGCGCGTCCGTTCGCCTCCGCTCGTCGTCCCGGAGGCTTACGACGATCACATGAGTGTTCGTTGCTGCGCGGGTCGATTTCACGGCGGCTGTGGCAGCGCCTGCGCCTGCGAGTTCGCCGTCAAGCACCATCACGTCCGCAGCCTGGCTGAGCGCGAGGTCGATCGCCGTCCCCACGTCCCCGCATTCGCCCACGACCTGGATGTCCGGCTCCAGTTCCAGCCGCAGCCTGAGGCCCCGGCGGACTGAAACTTCGTCATCGAGCAGCACCACACGAATCACACGGCACCTCCACCGCAGACGTTACGTGCGGGGCACTTCGCCTCCACCGGGCATCCGTCGCGACGGCGCGGCACTCCTTCAGGTGGCCCGCTCTCCGCCGGAAGGCGGAGAGCGGGCCAATGCGGGCCCGCAAGCGGGCTATACTGATCGCGCTTGCCGTGGCAGGCGCAGACGTTGTTGGCGGGATGCAGCACATGACGGTCCGGGTCCTGTTGGCTGATGACCACAAGGTCGTGCGCCGCGGATTGAGGATGTTTCTCGAATTCGAGGATGAGTTCGAAGTCGTCGGAGAGGCCGCCAACGGTGAAGAAGCTGTCCGGCTCGCCAGGGAGTTGAGCCCGGACGTCATCCTTATGGATCTCCTCATGCCAGTCATGAACGGCATCGAGGCCACCCGCACCATCCGCGAACAGTCCACAGCCACCGAGGTGGTGGCCCTCACAAGCGTCATCGACGATGGCTCCGTCATCGGAGCCATCCGCGCCGGGGCGATCGGCTACCTCCTAAAAGACACCGATGAGCAAGAGCTGCGTCGTGCTATCCGAGCAGCCGCCGCGGGCCAGGTTCGGTTGGCGCCCGAGGCGGCCGCCAGGCTCGTTCGCGAAGTGCGCCTCCCAGAAGCGCCTCCCAACCTCTCTGACCGGGAGACAGAAGTCCTCAGACTCGTCGCGGCAGGGCTGGCGAATAAGGAAATCGCCCGGCGTCTTAGCCTCGGCGAAGAGACGATCAAAAGCCACGTGAGCGCAATTCTCGCCAAACTCGGCGTCCAGAGCCGCACGCAGGCAGCGCTTCATGCCGCTCGGCTTGGGATCACCCGGTTGGAGCCCGGAGCGTGACCGGCGGATCGCCGTCGGAATTGCCGCCCGCCGATGGCCAGCGAACGGCGCGCGAGCTTGAAACTCTCCTCGAAGTCGCTCGGATCACGGCTTCGAGCCTCGACATCGCGACGGTCCTGGACCGCATCATCGACCAGCTCCAGCGCGTCATCGATTACTCCGCGATCGCGATCAATGTGAACGAAGGAGGCAAGCACAGCGTCCTCGCCCGGCGCGGACCCGGGACGGTGCGGCCGGGAGCGGTAATGCCTGGCCGCCGTAGCCGCGCGTTCGAATCCCTCTTCGATGCCGGCCTCCCGGTGGTCATCGAGGATGTTCGTGGCCCGTCCGAGCTGGCGGCCGCGTACAGGGACCTTGTTGGCGGCTTCCTCGACGACGGCTTCGAACATGTTTGCTCGTACGTTGCGGTTCCACTTGTCGGCCGAGTGCGGCCGATCGGCTCCATCACTGTGTCATGGCCCGAACCCGGCCATTACACGCTCGAAGATGGACGCCTGCTGATGGCATTCGCGGATCACGCCGCGCTCGCCATCGAAAACGCGCGCCTCTTCGACGAAGCGCAGCAGCGCACGCAGGAGCTCGAGACCCTCCTTGCCGTAGCTCGGGACACCTCGTCGTCGCTCGAACTCGACACCGTGCTTGAGCGGCTGATGGACCGGATCGAACCCGTCATCAGCACGAATTCGCTCGCAATTAATGTCTTCGAGGGCGACGACTACGTACTCCTTGCCCGCCGCGGTCCGCCTGGCCCGCTACCCGGCCAACGCACGGCAGGACACCGCCCACCCGAGTTCAACGAGAAGTTCAGCGCTGGTCGCGCGGTCATCATCGACGATATCCGCGGCCCTTCCGCGTTGGCGGCAGCCTACCGGGATATGGTTGGCGACGCCCTCGACACGGCTGTCGCCCATGTCTGCTCCTACATGGCAGTCCCACTTCGCGGGCGGGCAGGGGATTTTGGCGTGCTCACGATCTCGTCGTCAGACCCAGGCCAGTACACGGAGGAAGATGGCCGCCTCCTGATGGCCTTTGCCGACCACGCGGCGCTCGCCATCGAAAACGCTGGCCTCTACGACGAAAGCCGCCGTCGCGCCAGCGAGATGGAAGCGCTCCACCAGGCTGACGAAGCACTCCACCGGTCGCTTGACCTGCGCGATGTCCTCGTGGCCCTCAACGATCTCGCCCTCGATCTCCTGGCGGCCGATAGCGGCATCGTCTACACGTGGGACGAGCTCACGGGCATGTTCGAGGTCGCGGCGATCAAGGGCTACAGCCCCGAGGTCGAGAATTTCATGATCGAACTCGCCCGCCGCCGGCCACCCGAACACGCGCCGCCGCTTGAAGTCCACGTCGTCGAGGATGCCCGCCTCGACCCGGCCGCGGATCCCGGCCTCCTCGATGCGACGGGTCTGCGGGGGCTCGTTGAGGTGCCAATCATCGCGGACGGTCACCTCGTTGGATTCTTCACGGTCGGCTACTTCGCCCCGAAGGTCTTTGGGCCCGCCGAACGCCATCTCTTCTCCACGCTGGCGGCGCGGGCTGGCGTCGCCGTGCAAAATGCCCGGCTCTTCGAAGAAACGCGCCGGCAGGCCCGGGAGATGGAAGCACTCCACCGCGCCGACGAGGCCCTCCATCGCTCACTTCATCAGCGCGACGTGATCAAGGCGATGAACGATCTCGCCTTCGAACTCCTCGGCGCCGATGGCAGCGTCTTGTACACGTGGGATACCGACAGTGGACGGGGAGATGTGGCGGCGACACGCGGCTTCTCACCGGAGATCGAGGCGCTCATCGTCAGTCGCTTCCGCGAGAGCCCCGGCGCGCCGCCTTCATCCCCCGCCGTGGTTGCCTTCGAGGACACAAGCGATCCATCCCTGGACTCGGTCGTCGTCGAGGCGACGGGCGTCCGCAGCCTCGTCGAACTCCCGATCGTGTCCGGCGAGCGGTGCTTTGGAGTGTTCTCCGTTGGGTTCCTACGTCAGCGCCGGTTCGGCGACTCCGAGCGAACGCTCTTCTCGACCTTCGCCACCCGCGCCGGCCTGGCAATGGAAAATGCCCGCCTCTTCGACGAAGCTCAAAAGGCAGCGTCACTCGAAGAACGGCAGAAGCTCGCCCGTGAACTCCACGATTCCGTGTCGCAAGCGTTATACGGGATCGCCCTCGGTGCCCGCACCGCCAGGATGTGGCTCGACCGCGATGCCGCCCGCGCTCGCGAACCACTCGATTACTCGCTCGGCCTTGCCGAGGTTGGCCTCGCCGAGATGCGTGCCCTGATCTTCGAACTCCGGCCGGAGTCGTTGGAGGCCGAGGGCATCGTCGCCGCCCTAAACCGCCAGGCCGCTGCCATCGGCGCCCGCTACGAAATCCAGGTAGTCGCAGACCTCGCGACCGAGCCGGAACTCACCCCTCGCGCCCGCGAAGCACTCTACCGCATTGCCCAGGAGTCGATGCATAACGTCGTCAAACACGCCGGGGCCGGTCGCATCGATTTGCGCCTCGCCATGGGCTCCGGCGAGGTCATCCTTGAGGTCGCCGACGACGGCCAGGGATTCGATCCGCACGGCGACTTCCCCGGCCATCTCGGTCTTCGCTCCATGTCCGAACGGGCCAGCGCCATTGGAGCAACGTACGAAATAACAAGTCAGCCGGGAACCGGGACGCGTGTCCGAGTCCGTCTTCCTCTCGCGCCGCCTTAGCGCCCAGGGGATGCCGCGCTGCCCCAAATCGTGGGCTGGCCACCGCCAGGCTACGGTCGCGCCCTGCCGAGTGCTTGGTGAAACACCTCCATGCTGAGCCCGGTCAGCCTGGCCAACTCGATGACCCACGATTGACGGAGTGGCGTCAGAGGCTGTCCCGTCGTAACACGTTCCGGTTTCTGTGACTCCAGGCACGCCTTGCGAATCGCTCGGCGCACCGGGTCTGTGTGTTCACGCTCGGCCGTCCTGCTGGCCATCCGCGCGCGAGTTGCGAACCGCCTCGGCCGCGGCCTCGTCCCTGCGAAGTTCATCGGCGATCGTATGCTCCCAGAGCCTAATCCCCGAGCGGTGTGCCCGCCGCGCCAGTACATGCGCTCCGACGGGCGCCGAAACCAGGAAGAAGACCACTCCGGCCAGGGACCTTGTCATCGCGCCTTCACCCGCGAACAAGATCGCAGTACCGAGCAAGAGCACCGATGTCCCGAACGTAACGGCCTTCGTTGCGGCGGATAGGCGGATGTACGGATCGGGCATCCGAACCGCCGCAACGGCAGCAAGGACGAGAAACGAGGTGCCAACGACCGCCGCGGCGATGACCAGAGCGTCACCCACCACGTCCCCTCCCCGGGAGCGCCTGCGCAAAGGCGATGACGGCCACGAAAGACACCAGGGCAACCAGCAAGGCCACGTCTACCAGCGCCGGCTCTTCCCGCTCAATGGACGTGAGAAGCAGGAGGCCAACGCCGATCGACGCCAGGACGTCAATCGCGACGATCCGGTCAACCATTGTCGGGCCCTTCGCCAGCCGCCACGCGGTAAGCGCGAGCGCCACGGAGAGCCCCGCCATCAGGACGTGCATCGTCGTCGCCGCCAGCAGAAATGGGATCGGGACTTCGATCATCGGGTCACCTCCAGGATGCGCCGCTCGAATCCTTGCTTGATTTGTTGCCGGGTAGCTTCGACATCCCCCCGGCGGAGATAGAGGACGTGCACGTAGAGCGTCTTCCGGTCCGCAGAGACATCAATGGTCACGCTCCCAGGCGTGAGCGTCAGCAGACTGGCCAACAGGCTGATCTCAAGATCCGTCTCCGCCGCTAGCGGGACCGCAATGATTGCCGGCGTCGCCATGTGGCGAGGGACGACGACATCGATGGCAAGCTGCAGGTTGGCGAGCGCCAGTTCCCGCATGAAGTAGAGCGCGAGTCCCGTGACTCTCGCCACGAAACGGACATAGCCCGGAGCGCCCAGCGCCCCGCCTGCAATGACGAGCACGAGCAATCCGAGGCCGAAGCCGAACGCGATGTTCACTCCAGACGTTTCGCCCGTGAGCGCGACCCAGGTCACAGCGAGCGCGAGGTTCCATCCGAGGCCCCTCATGGCGTCGCTCCGAGGACGGCCTCGACGTAGCTGTCCGGAGTCATCAACTGCTGTGCAGCATCATCCGCGAACCGGTATACCGGCTGTGCCGCCGCCGCCACGCCTAGCGAAACGAACACCAGGGCCGCCAGCGACATCATCATTGACATCGGCGCCACGCGTTGGGGCCGTTGGTCCGCGTCGCCCGGTGCTGGCTTCAAGAACGCTTCATTCCAGATCTTCATCATCGAGAAGATGGTCAATAGGCCGACGGCGAGCAGGATACCCGCGATAACGTAGGACCCCTCGTCGAGCGCCGCCCGCAGCACCGCCAGTTTGGCGATGAATCCGGAGAACGGGGGTATCCCGGCCAGAGAAAGCGCGGGGATTGCAAAGAGAACCGCCACCATTGAGTTCGTTCGGACCAGGCCGCCGAGATACGGAAGCTCACCCGTGCCACGGATTCCATGGATGACGCCGGCCACGAGAAAGAGCGCCGATTTCACGATGATGTGGTGCGCGATGTAAAAGATGGACGCGGCCAGGGATGCCTGCGTGAAAAGGGCAAGGCCTACCAGCATGTATCCGATCTGACTCACGATGTGAAACGAAAGGATTCGCCGGATCTCATGCTGCGCCATCGCGCCCAACACGCCTACCGCCATCGTCAGCCCCGCCGCAACAAGGACCACCGTCCGGATGATCTCGTCGTCGATGAATACGAGGGTGAACAAACGGATCAGCGCATACACACCTACCTTCGTGAGCAGAGCAGCAAAGAGCGCACTCACTGCGAACGGAGGAGTGTGATACGAGGCCGGCAGCCACATGAAGAGGGGAAACGCGCCCGCCTTGATCGCGAACGCGGTCAAGAACAGCATCGCGACCGGAAGCCGCAGCGATGGTTCGAGTTCCGGGACTGCGACGGCAAGCGCCGCCAGGTTGAGCGTCCCGGTCAGTCCGTAGAGCAGTCCCACGCCCGTCAGGAAGATGAGTGACGAGAGCAGGTTCAGTGTCACGTATTTGATCGCCCCCTCTAGTTGGGGGCGCTCGTTCCCGAGGGCCACCAGCACAAAGGACGCGATGAGCATCACCTCGAACCAAACATAGAGATTAAAAATGTCTCCCGTGAGGAACGCTCCCGTCACGCCGAGCAGCAGAATCATCACGAGTGGGTAGTACCCGGACCGCTCACGCTCGGCGCCTACCGATTGGAAGCTGAACGGCACCACGACGAGCCCGATAATCCCAGCGAGCACGACCATCATCGCGCTGAACCGGTCCGCGATCAGTACGATTCCGAATTCGTCCCACCCGCCAATCCGGGCCACGACGGTGTCGCCCTCCAGCACGGCCACCAGCAACGCTATCCCACTGGCGAGCAGGCCCGCCGCTCCTGCGACCGCGATAGCGCGCTGGACAACCAGTGCGCGATAGAACGTGAGCCCGGCAGCAGCAGCAGTGAGGGGCGCCAGGAGTGGAACGACGACCAGCCAGCTCATGAGTCGGCGTCCTCATCAGCGCCGTCAGGGAGCAGGTTCGAGAGGGCACTCTGGTCCCGCTGTGCCATATCCGGGGCCGGGGGAGCATCGACGAAGGCCAGGCTGTCAGTTGTGGTCAAGAGCGCCACGTCGTCCGTCCCCGCGGCGTCATGGACGCGGGCGGCAAGCACAATAAAGAACGCGATGACGCCGAAGCTGATGACGATTGCAGTGAGAATCAGCGCCTGCGGCACAGGGTCGGCGGTCCCCGGCCCGAGCACCTCAGCGCCCTCGGGGACGAGCGCCGGCGCATCCCGCCCGGGTCCGGCCGCCGCGAAGACGACGAGGTTCACGGCATTGGAAAGAAGCGCAAGCCCGAGGATGAGTTGTGCCAGGGTCCTGCGCAGCACGAGGTAGAGGCCGGCTGCAAAGAGACCTCCCGCGAGGATCGCAAGGAGGTCATCCATCGCGGGCCTCGCTCGCGAGCGACGTCAGGATCGAGACACCCACGCCGAGCACCACCATCGCGACACCGAGGTCGAACAGTACCGGTGTCCCGAGTTTGAGGTCTGCCCGCCCCGGGAGTGGTAGCGACGTCCACCATCCCGTGAGATACGTCTCACCGGAGAGCGGCGCCAGGAGTCCGCTCCCAAGTGCCACCAGTAAACCCGCACCCGCCAGCTGCCGCGGATCAACGCGCAAAAACCTGACCGCAGCGTCCGAACCGAATGCGAACGCGTAAAGTAGCACGGCAGTCACCGCCCCGAGACCCGCGATGAATCCACCGCCAGGCGCGTTGTGACCGCGAGCGAAGAAGAACACCGCGACCACCAGCAGCAATGAGATCAAGAGCCGTGTCGTCGTTTGGAGTATCAGTGACGTCATGACAGCTTCCCCCGGCCAAAATTCAAGAGTGCCAGCACTCCCACCGCGGCCACGGCCAGCACGGTGATTTCCGCAAGCGTGTCGAGAGCCCTGAAATCCACGATGATGACGTTCACCACATTCCGGCCGAAGGCCTCCGAGTAGCTGACGCGGGCGAAGTACTCGGCCACGGGCCGATCACCACTCGTACCAGCGACAGTCCAGGTCAGCGCCATGACGAACAGCCCGCAGATGCCCGCGAAAACGGCATCCCTGGTCCTGCGCCTCACGCTGCTCAGCTCCCGGAGTCCTGGCAGACGGCTGAACACGTAGACGAACAGCACGACAGTCACCGTTTCGATGAGGAGCTGCGTCATGGCCAGGTCCGGCGCTCCCAACATGCCGTAGAGGACGGCTATCCCGATCCCCACCGTGCCCAACGCCGCCACGCCCGCCATATGGCTCCGCGTCAATGCAGCCACGCCGGCGGCCGAAAGCACCACAAGGCTAATCAGCCCTTCGTGGAACCGGATCGAAGCAAGATCGCGTGGTGCGGTCATGCCGCCGCCCGTAACAAAGGCCGTCCCAGCGAGCGCCAGGGTGACGACCAATATCGTCAGTACGTAGGAAGGGAGCATGCCGTTCTGCACCCGCTCCGTGATGAAGCGTGCGCCCGCCTGGGCGTTATCCAGCGCCAGCCGGTACCCGAGGTCGCCAGCGCGCGGCCAGCCTGGCTGAACCATTGGCAACAGCCGCGATCCGGCCGCGAACGCGATCGTGAGCCCCACGACGATGATCGCGACGCTGGCGATTCCAACGGTCGCGCTCACGGGGATCAACCCAAGTTGGACCTCAACGGGGTAACCCGTGATGGCAGTGGCACAGGACCGTACGAGTGGTTCCAGGACCGGCGCCGCGATCCCAAGAGCCAGCCCTGCGCCGGCAAGCGCCAGCGGAGCCACAACGACCTCCCGTTGCAGGGGGTGCGCTCGTTCGGCTGCTGGCGAAGGCGAGCCCGCTCCTACCCGCAGGGTCACCATCCACGCTGCGAGCAGAGAAAAAACACCGGTCGCCCCGGCCACGGCAAGGACCATGCTGGTTCGGTTCGCCTCGGCCGCCGCCAGCAACGTTTCCTTGCCTACATAGCCCAACGCTGGGGGAAGCCCGGCGAGTGAAAGCCCACCAAGTGCCAGCGCTGCCGTTGTCCACGGCAGCGCACGGGCGAGGCCACGAAGCTCTCGTACGTCTCTAGTTCCCGTCGCGTGCTCGACGGCGCCAACGGCCAGGAAGAGGCTCGACTTGTAGAGCGCGTGGCCAAGAAGAAGTACGCAGGCAGCCTTGACGGCGCTCGACGTTCCGATGCCGAGCAGGAACACCAGGGTCCCAAGGAGGCTGATAGTCGTATAGGCCAGAATTGCCTTCATGTCTGAGTGCCGGATGGCGAACCAGCCGCCAAGCACCGCGGTCGTTCCGCCGGCACTCATCAGGAGTGCTTCCCAGAGCAGAAGTCCCTCGAAATGAGGGAAGACCCTCGCCAGCACGAACACCCCCGCCTTGACCATGGCCGCGGAGTGCAGGTAGGCGCTCACCGGCGACGGTGCAACCATCGCGTTGGGCAACCAGAAGTGAAACGGGAACTGCGCAGACTTCGTGAACGCACCCAACGCGACGAGACACAGGGCCGACATTCCCAGCGCTCCGTCGGCCCGCCAGCCATCTGCGCGGAGCTCCGAGAGTTCCCACGATCCACCACTCAGTCCCATGAGCACCAATCCCGCCAACAGGGCAAGGCCCCCCGCGCCCGTGACGAGCCCTGCCTGCTGGGCAGCGCTACGGGCGTCCGCCCGGTCTCCGTTGAATCCGATCAGGAGGAATGAGAGAAGACTCGTTGCTTCCCAAAAAACGAAGAGCGAGACGACGTTGTCGGCTGTGACAAGCCCCATCATGGCCGCTACAAACGCGAGGAGGAGCGCCAGCAGCCGTCCACCGGAATCACGCTTCGCATAGCCTCCGGCGTAGAGGAGCACGGCGGATCCCACCCCTGAAACGACGAGGCCCATCAGCAACGCCAGTCCGTCTATGTACCAGGAGATACGAATACCGAGCGCGGGCACCCAGTCGAACGATCCTGTTCGCGCAGTCCCATCCAGGACCCCCGGTGCGATGACGGCCAGGTAGACCGCCCAGCCTCCGGCGGCCAGGGCACAGCACGCCCCTGCGACCCGCGGGCCTGCCAAGCGCGTAAGCGGTACCGCCGCGAACGCTGCTGCGAACGTGAAGATTACAAAGATTCCCATACGCGAATCGGCACGCGGGTGAGACCGCTGGTCACTTCACCCACGTAAAAAAAGCCTAGCAGATGGGGCTGGCTGACAGGACGCTGCCGTTAAGGAGCCGGTCGCAACGATCTCAGGTCGGTGGAATCATGCGGGCCACCTGTAGGTGGCGGAACCATTTCCGGAACATGTCCTCGGTATCCATGCAGTCGTGAAACCCTGCTTGGCGCGCTTTGATCGTGCTGTTGAGGGCCGGCACCGGGCTGGCTAACCGGGATCCAAGCATCCCGTCCGTGTAGACCGCTGAGTTGTAACCGACGAATTCGAGGACATCCGGCGCCGCCAGGAGGTCGTACTTTCGCACGATCGCCTTCCACTCCTCGCCCCAGCGCGGCAGTTCCTCCGCCAGGATCGTTGGCCTCGACTCGCCAGTCTCCATTCCCAGCGTCTCGGCGATCGCTGGCCAGACGTTCTCCCACATGAATACGTCGCCATTCGTCAGGTTGAACGCCTCGCCGTCCGCTGCTCTTGTCGTCGCAGCCCAGCCGATGGCGCGCGCCACAAGGTCTGCATCCACCGCCTCGCGCAAGACCGGCGGCCCCGGACGCCCGGGGAAGTGCAGAGGCTCCCCACGCTCCCGGAGGATGGAGGCGTACGCGGCGATGGCCGGGATCGGATTCATGTTGTTGCCGGGTGCGTCGCCATAGATAACCGTCGGCCGGAACGTCGTGAGCCTCCACGCCTTCCCCGCTTGCTTCTCCTGCAGGTATTGCTCCTGCACGAAGTAGAAGTTGCGGTGCTCCAGGCGGGGATCGCGCTCCCGAAGGGGGATCCGCACACCCTGCATCCCGATACTCGGGTGGTGCAGGCCGTAAGCCTTTGTGCCGTGCAACAGCGAGACGTGTTCCAGGCCCGTTGCGGCCGCCGCGAGCGGGTCGAAGAGATTCCGCAGCATCTCCCCGTTTCGCTCGATGTTCTCCTCGTCCAGCCAGCCCGCGTAGAGACCGGGCGTCTCCGATAGGGCCGCGTACACGAGGTGAGTCACATCGGCCATGGCCCCGAAAACTTCTGCGGAGCGCGCGCGGTCCATCAGGTCTACCGGTAGCAGCGTCGCCCCGCCAAGTCCCGTTGGAACGCGCCGGGAAACACCCACCACATCCCATCCCGGTGTCCCGGCGAAATGCCGAATCGCCGCATACCCAACCAACCCTGACGCCCCGGCCACCAATACCTTCTTCGTCATCGGGTCACTCTCTCAAATCCGGGGGCGCGGATCGAGCATGTCGCGCGGGGCATCGCCCACCATAGAGAAGGCATACACCGTGACTGCCCGCGCTGCGACCGGCGCCAGTCGCAGGCAGTCACGGTGTATGCCACTTCATCCGTCGGTCCTCTACTCGACGGTAAGTGTCCCCTTCATCTCGAGGAGGTGGAAGTCACACACGAAGTCGTACGTTCCCGCCTTCGTGAACTTCACAGTAAACGTACTCAACGTTCCCGGCCGGACTATGCTATCGCTGGCGAAATCCTTCCCCTCCGCCATCTCGCTCAAGACATGCATGTTGTGGATGGCCGCGCCCTGGTTGTCGACGGTAATCTCGACTTCGGTGTTGACGGGGATCGTGAATTCGGCCGGGTCGAACTTGTTGTCGGTCATCAGGATCTCGACCGGCCCCGCAGAAGGCGCTACCGCCACCGCTGTCTTTCCCGCTCCGGCCGTTGCCTCCGGCTCCTCAGCACTTCCTCCGCCGCACGCAGCGAAAGACGCGCCCAGCGCGACTCCCGCCAGCGCGAGGACACCGAGGCTTCGCATTCGTTTCGTCAGTTCCATCTGGTTGGCTCCCTCCTTGTGCGCCGCGGCCACCGGGTCGCTGCGCAGATGCGTTGTCTCCTGCGTGGCACTCGCCTCTCCTACTGGATGACGAGTGCAGTCACCATTCCGAACATGCCCTGTGGGCTTTCTGCGTGGCTCAACACGTGGCAGTGGAAAGCCCAGACCCCAGCTTCAGTGCACTCGATGAGCGCGTCGTAGCGGTTGCCCGGTGCAACGTCGATGGTGTCGCACATGTAGGGCTGCGCCAGCGGCCAACCGTCGATGGCCACGATCTGCATTGGAAGCCCATGGAGATGCATCGGGTGATGTGACAGGCCCTCGTTCATGAAGCGCACGAGGAGCCGATCTCCCATGGCCGCGACGACGGCGTCTGTTGCCGGGAACTCTTTTCCGTTGATCGTGAACCCGAGCAGCGTGTCGTTGAGGATCATGATGTGCTCTTTGTCGTAGGCCGGGTATTTCGATGGGTCCTTGGGGTCGACGATGAACGCTCCCAGCAGGCCGCGGTTGACCTGGTCAAGCGCGTTGTGGTGTGAGTGGTACATGTGGCTGCCAGGATTCCGCAACGTGAATTCGTACGTGAACGTGGCTCCCGGCTGGATCGGATCCTGGTTGACGTAAGGAACTCCATCCATGTTGTTCGGCACATAGAGCCCGTGCCAGTGGACCGTCGTGCTTTCCTTCAGGTTGTTCTTCACGTTAATCCGCACGGTTTCGCCCTCGGTAGCCCGCAGCACCGGACCGGGGAGCATGGCGTTGTATCCGAGCGAACTCTCAAGGTTCCCTGGCTTCGTCTCCCACTGCACCTCGTCAACCGTCAGGTCGAAGACCTTCACGGTGCCGTCCAACTTCGGGGTCAGCAGCTGGTTGCCCTTGCCCTTCGTCAGAGGATCGGACTGGTTCTTCAGAAACGCCTCAACGCCCTTCTTGTGGAACTCGTCGATCTGAGCTGACGTAAGACCGCCAGATTGGTTCGCCGTCCGGGCCGTCGCCGGTGGCTGGCTTGTCGCCGAACTGGCTGCTGCGGCCGTCGTCGTCGATGCCTTCGTTGAGCCCTCGCCGCATGCCGCGCTGAACAACCCGCCCGCAAGCGGAATTCCTGCCGCGAGGATCCCGGCCTTCTTGAGGAACTTACGCCGTGGTACGGCCACGACTCCAGGCATTGAGCGGTTCAGCATCTCATTCCCCCTTCTTCCCAACTTCCTGTCGGACAATGTCGGTTCGCCCGGGTTTTCGACCGACGGCCGTTCGATCCCGCATTCAGGGGCCGTCCGGTACATTTGTGAATAAATGCACAAGCGCACACTGAGCTGTGCGCCGGGGGCTTTTCCCCGGCCCAGCACTGGAGGGGTTGTGTCTCGCATCAGCCCACTGGCGCCGCAGAACTTCGTGTTGACGTTGCTCCTGGCTGCGCTCTGCTGGGGGTGCGGTGGCTCGAATGCCGATCCCGGCCCCGTTCTGGCCGCCGGAGCCGGAACGCTCGTCTACGTTGACCCGTCAGGCTGCATTGTCCGCGTGGATCTCGCGGCTGACACACAGGCCGGCCAGACGGTTTGCCCGCAAACTGCTCAGGGCGTCATCGCAGTCGCATGGCTCGACGCGCGGCGCATCGCCTATGTCACCCCCGAATCCGAGCGGATCGGCTGGCGCTACTACGACTACGCCACGGGTGGCGATGGGATGCTTATCCCTGGTGAAGGGCCGCCGGCTATCCACGCCGGACCGGTGCAGCCCTATTCGATCTTCGGCGAGCTGGTAGAGGTGGACGCGGTCGGCACTGTGACTATTCGGGCCGGCGACACAGTTCGCGCCATTTACTCAGGCCCGCCGTCGTCGAACGACCTTGCCCTTCCACAGCTACTGACGTGGTCTCCGGACGCCCAGTGGATCGTCCTCGAACGTTCTCGTCAGCGCGCGTTGACGATTGTCAGTCGCGATGGTTCCCGCGTCTTGGACATCGCGGATGCAAGCCGTGGGCTGATTTCGTGGTTCATGCCCGCGGCCGGCGCGACGCCCCACATGGACTTCACCTGCGGGTTGCCTTCACCTGAGGCGTATGCGTGCTCTCCGCTTCTTAGAGCGGCCGTGCCCGGTCCGCTTGGAGAGGATGTCCTCCTCACCTGGCAGTCATGTACCGGGGCCACCGGCTACGAGATCGAGGTAACGTCCGCTGCGTCCGGCGAGGTCGTCGTCCATGAAGTGGTCGCCGCCACTGGATACCGGCTTGTCCCCGCAGACATCGGCTCCGCTGCCGGCGGAGAGCTTCGCTGGAGAGTCCGTCCGTTCATCGGGAACGACCGGGCAGCGTGGTCGGGCGCTGGCACCATCGAACTACGCCTGCTCCAGGAATTCACCACAGACTGAACAGTCCGGCTTGTCCTTCGCTGGCTCGATGGTCGCCTCGGGGCCTCGCGTTCCGCGCAATGGGAAAGTTCGGCGTTTGCAGACTGGCAGCATCAACCAGGGCGCTGTGCGCCCATACCGCCACGAAACTGGTACCCCGGGAAACACGACCAGAGCGCGCGGTCGGTCTTCGGACCAGGCCACTGCCGCCGCCCTCGTGTTGGCTACGCTCGGGGTGCCTCTGGCGAGCCGGGCGTAGCCAACACGAGGGCGCGTGTCAGGGCTTGCGACCGACGGGCTATCCCCTCGAAGGCAGGATCACGATGCCCGATGCCGGCGTCGCCACACCTTCCTCTTCGTTCTCGATCCAGACATCGAGATGGACGAGGTTCCCCTCGGCGGTCTGCTCCTTCGCGGTCACCTTGCCCCGGACCTGGATCGTCACGTTGGGACGGTTCATCTTCCGCATCTCGAAGTGGAGCTTGCGCACCCAGCCATCAGGGCCGGCGAAGTCTGCCAGCAGACGATAGAGGTTGGCCCGCGTCCAGCCGGTGTTATAGAAGATGTCCTTATGGCCGCCGGATTTCGCGAACTGGGGATCGTGGTGGACAGCGTAGAAGTCTTGTGACCCGCTCACCTGCTTCACCATCTCGGTCCAATCGAGCTTGTACGAGAATCCCGGGACTTCGTCCCCTACGCTGACGTCTTCGAAATAGGTTTGGGGCAGTGGCTTCAGATCGATACTCATGGATTGCTTCTCCTTGCTACGCTTTCGCGGCCTCGGCCTGGACTTCTTCGGGTGAACGGTGCCGCAGCCCTGTGTTCCGGCTGAGGGCAACTAACTCGTTCCGCTGGTTGTAAAAGCGGGTCTCGTTCACCACCCACACGGCCCGGGGATCGATCTTGATGCCTTTTACGTAGACATCCGCAATCGAAGGTTCGGACCAGAGCACGTCCCCGATCTTCACGGGAGCAAGAAACTCCCACGTCGTGCTCAGGTTGATGGCACGGTCGCCCAGCGTGGGCACATCCAACTCCGGATCGGCGCTGGCACGGGAACCAATGTCAGGGCCGCCGCCCCAACCTGGCCAGGTGCCCTCGCCGGCGAAGTAATCGGTCATCACGCCCGGCGCGATGTTCGTCCCGTACTTACTCTTCTTGCCGTACTCGGGGTCGAGGAACAGCGGGTTCAGCCCGTGTGTCATGTGTTCATGGCGGCGGATCGGGTCATGCTCGACCGGGTAGAGCCCGTCTCTCCGCTTGCCCTTCCTCCCGATGTAGGTCTTTCGAATTGCTTCGATGTCGAACTGGGACTCTGGAACCTTCATTCTTCTCCTGACCTCCCTTGATTGAACTTTTTTTCGATTCGCGTAGCGGCGCTTGCAGGTTCAGCGACCGTATCGGTCGCCGAATCGTTCGCGTAGCCGCTCGAGGTGTTGCGCATCAACCTCTCGTGCGCGCCCTGCCGCCGCTGCCGGGCCAAGTGTCAGCCGCGCAGCCACGTCTTGCGGCGGAGGCTTCATCGCAGCTGCATCCGGCTTCGTCCCGAATGAGCCATCAGCAACCATCGCGTCGTACTCGTTCTCGGTGAACGCCATGATGCTCAACGCGACTTCGCGGTTGTGTTCCCCAAGCATGGGAGCAGGGTATCGGAACTCTGCCGGCGTCGCCGACAGGCGAGCGGAAGCACCGGGCCACGCCCGCAGCCCGGCGTGCTGTTCAGACGCCTGCGGGACAGACCAGTAGAAGCCGCGTTCTGCGAGATGCGGATCGAGCAAGAGATCGCGGACGCTGTTGATCGGCGAAGCGGCGACGCCCGCGAGGCCGAGCTGATTGAAAGCGGCCGCTTTGGTCCGTCTCGCTGTCCACGCCGCCAGTGTCTGTCCAACGAAGTTCCCTTCGGCATCACTAAGCCGATCGACGAAAGCGTCGCGCGCGCCCCATGTGGCGTCGAGTCCGATCGTCTCACAGAGCCCCTGCCACGCGCTTTGCGATTGCACCGAGACGGCGACCCACTCATCAGCCCCCTCGCTCCGGAAACAACCCGAGAAAGCGGCGCCGGGGTCCACGCTCCCAACCTGCGCCGGCACGTTAGCACCGATCGCGTTCGCCAGGTGCGCATCACCAAGGATGTTTACGCCGACCTCATACTGCGAAACATCCAGCCAGGCTCCCTCGCCCGTCCTGCGG
The DNA here is from genome assembly GCA_050248655.1 of Dehalococcoidia bacterium. Lineage (GTDB taxonomy): Bacteria > Chloroflexota > Dehalococcoidia > Tepidiformales > Tepidiformaceae > JAGQHB01. Next base: position 1,035,002 of record JBFWRY010000001.1, on the reverse strand, counting down.
CGCTTGATGAGTGCGCACATCAACAGAAAGGCGATGTGGAACGTAGCGGGATGGTCCGTGAGCGGACAGGCGCCGCGGCGCGGCCCCTCTCCCGGATAGCCATTGAGCCATCCTGATCCACACATCACCTCGGTCATCATCCCATAAGAGCGGACGCTCTCGTAGGGACCGCCGTACCCGTACCCGGAAGTCGAGACATAGATGATCCGTGGGTTTGCTACCTTCAGCGCCTCGTAGTCCAGGTGAAGCTTGTCCATGACGCCTGGGGGATGACTGTCGAGCACGATGTCCGCGGCAGCCACGAGGCGAAGGAATGCCTCGCGACCGGACGCCTTCCGCACGTCAAGCCCGACGCAGAACCGCTTGTTACGGAACTGCTCGTGGTACGTGCCACCGCCTTCCCAGTACGGATCCTCGGCGCTGCCACCGGGGAAGACCGCATTCCGCGAAATATCGGGCCGGCGGTAGTTCTCGACCCGCACGACCTCGGCGCCGAAATCCGCAAGGAGCCGGGCCGGAAATGTGCCCGCCTGCACGATGCCGTTGTCGACGATCCGGATGCCTTCGAGCGGCAGACGCGGCATCAGATCACTCCCTCGGCCCGCAAAGTCTCCAACTGTTCCGGGGTGCGACCGAGCAGATCGCCAAGAATCTCCTCGTTGTGCTCCCCGAGCCGCGGAACGCGACGATGGACGGCAGACCGGTGCTCGCCGTTCACCACGTAATAGACTCCCGGGAAGCCTGCCTCCGACTTCGACGGCGTCGAGACCGAATCCCAGAATCCCCGGGCAGCGTGCTGTTCGCATTCGGCAATCTCGTCCAGCGACTGCACCATCCCCGCGGGGATCTCATTGGAGATCGCGATATCCATCCATTCACGGCGCGTCTTGGATGCAGTGTGCTCCGCCATCGCGTCAAAAAGCTTGCCAGCGTTGACGGTCATAGATCCCGGCGGTTGGAGTGCCGGCTCCGTGACTAGCTCAAGTGCGTCGAGCGCAATCGCGAACTGCTCCCAAGGGACGGAAGTCTGCCAGCGAATCATCACCTTCCCGTCGCTTGCCGGCAGCAAGTCCTGTTGCCCGCGCGCCTGCAACGCGCCGGTGTACTCGTAATCGGCGTAGACCATGTACCAGTTGTTCGCCAGCGATTCCTGGACCGAGACATCGACGAGCTGTCCCTCGCCCGTCAGCATCGAATGCCAGTAGGCAACGAGGCCGGCATACGCCGCATTCGCGCCCGCCCAGTGTTGCGCCATGTTCATTGGGTAGCGCAGCGGCTCGCGCTCGGGCAATCCGTTCCCATCCATCAGCCCCGATGCCGCCTGCAGGGTCAGCTCGGTTGCCGCCAGATCCCGATAAGGTCCTGTCTGGCCGAAGCCTGTCACGGAGATTCGCACGAGACCGGGTCTTCGGCCGAGTAGTGCGTCCATACCGAAGCCCAGTTCCTCCAGCGCCCCCGGAATGGAGTTCTCAACGAGGATGTCTGCGCGGTCCAACAGCTCCCAGAGGATGGCGGCGCCGGCGGACGTCGTGTAGTCCAGCGTCACCGACGACTTGCCGGAGTTTAGGAACGCAAAACTGGCGCTGAACTCCCTGCTACTGTCCTCGGGCGCAAACGGCCCCTCCGACCGGGAAGTATCGCCCGTGGGTGGTTCCACATGAATGACGCTGGCGCCAGCGTCGGCAAACAGCTTGGCGCAATACGGAGCCGAGTGGCCCTGCCCGAGATCGACCACGTTCAGGCCATCGAGTAGTCCTGGCATCGCGCTATCGATTCCTCAGTCGTGGGTCGAGTGCATCCCGGAGTCCGTCGCCCAGCACGTTGATCGAGAACACGACGATGCTCAACGCAATGCCCGGGAAGATGGCCATCCACGGGCCGCGTGTCACGTATGGCCGGGCTTCGGCGCCCATCATCTGGCCCCAGGTGGGGTCCGGAGGCGGGACACCATAGCCGAGGAAGCTCAGTGACGATTCGGCAAGAATAGAAGCACCGAGGCTCAGGGACGCGATGATGATGACTGTCGCCATGATGTTCGGCAGCACATGGCGGGCGATGATCAGCCACGGCGGGACGCCCACTGAACGCGCTGCTTCGACGTACACCTCTCGCTTCACGCTCAAGACGGAACCACGGATCACACGGGAGTTCGTGACGCCGTTGTAGAGTCCGATAACGAAGGCGATCGTGAGGAAGCCCGGGCCAAGCATCGTCACGACGAGAAGAAGAAAGAGCAAGAAGGGGATAGCCATCGCGGCGTCGACCAGCCGCTGAAGGATGGTATCGACCGCTCCACCCACGTATCCGGACACAAGTCCGAGCACCGTGTAGATGGCAATACCGAAGATGGTGGCCGCGGCCCCGAGGAACAGCGAGAACCGGGTCGCCAGCAACACGCGACTGAATACGTCCCGGCCCAGGTTGTCGGTTCCGAACCAGTGCTCGCTTCCTGGCGTCTTCAGCTGGTCACGGATCGAAGTCTGATAGGGGTCCTGCGGCACAAGCATCGGGGCGAACGCCGCGATGCCAAGGAAGAAGACCAGGGCCACAAGGCCGAACGTCGCAAGCGGCTGCGACTTTGCAAACCGCGCGGAAGTTCGGAGCAAGTTACGTCCCGCCGGATTGGGGAACGCGATTTCCTGTTGTCCGGTGATCGCCAATTATCCAGCCCTCGTCCGCGGATCGATGATTGTGTACGACAGGTCCACGAGCAGATTCGTGAGAACGATGATGAACGCGACCAGCAACGTCACCGCCTGGACGACCTGGTAGTCACGATGAGAGATGGCAGAAAGCAGAAGCTGCCCGAGACCGGGCAATCCGTAGACCTGCTCGATGATAGCCGAACCGCTCAACAGGAAAACGAACCGCAGCCCGATCAGCGTGACCACCGGGATGAGAGCGTTGCGGAGGGCGTGGCGACGGAGTTGCACGTTGCGTGACAGGCCCTTGGCCGAAGCCGTGCGCATGAAGTCGAGGCGCAGGACCTCAAGCATCGTCGCTCGCAACATCCTCATCGTTCCCCCCGCAAGGCCAATGGAGAGGACGAAGGCGGGCAGCAGATAGTGCTTCAGGTTTTCGATGGGGTCGCTCGTGAACGAAACGTGTCCAATCGGTGGCGCCCACTGGAAGTAGTAGGCAGGGACGGCAATCGTGACGATCGCGATCCAGAAGAACGGGACGGAGATCCCGAGGATCGCGATGCTTCGAAGGAAGTAGTCCAACGGCGTCGATTGCTTCACGGCGGAGAATACGCCCAGCGGGAGACCGATGAGGACACCGAGAATGAGTGTCAGCGCCGCCAGTTCGAACGTGATCTCCATCCGGTCGATCAGCAAACCGCGAATCTCTTCGCCAGTCCAAAGCGACTCGCCGAAGTCAAGTTGTACGGCCCCAACCACATAGTGAAAGAACTGGACAGGCACCGGGTCGGTCAGACCAAGCTCGTCCCGCAGCGCCTCAGCCTGGCCCGCCTCGGCCCCGGTGTCCTGGAGGAACTGGTCGACGATGTCGCCCGGCATGAGCCTCACTGCCACGAAGACAATGACCATGACGAGGAAGATGGTGACAGTGGAAAGTGCGAGGCGCCGGGCGATGTAGCCGATCACGCTCTCTCCTCCTTAGGCGGTGATGCGATTCAGTGGTACGGACGCTAATTCACGGGACTGGCCCAGGGCCAGTCCCGTGAATGCAAGCCGGGCTTCGGTTCTAGCCGAAGTACAGCTGGTCGATCTTCCCGGCGTCCATGAGTGGTGGCCGGTTCTTGACGGTCGCGATGGATGCTGCCGCGGCCGGGCCCGTGCCGGTCCATACGTTGGCGATTCGCGATGGGTCGTTCAGGTAGATAATCATTTCCTTGATCAGTGCCTTGCGGCGCTCAAGGTCAAATTCGGCCTTCTCCGCAGTGAGCATCGAGTCGAATTTCGGGTCTTTGAACTGGGCGAAGTTTCGGCCGCCCGTGCTGCCGTACATTTTCGCCAGCGCATCGTGCGCGTCCACGCCCATCGAATAGGCGGAACTGATCATCTGGAACTCATGGTTGGCTTCCGCAGCCTTCCAGGTGCCCCACTCCAGGCCCTTGACGCTCACCTTCAGGACGCCGCCCGACTCCCGCTGGTACATCTCGGCGGCCAGCTGAATCTCATCGATCCCAATGGTGCGATGCGGGACGGACCAGGCCATGATCTCGAATTCGAGCGGCTTGTCCTTGCTGAAGCCGGCCGCTGCGAGCAGCGCGAGCCCATCAGCCACGTCTTCCTTGCGCTTGTCCGCCCGGTAACCCGGAAGCGCGCTGACTTCGGCTTCTGTGAGCCCGAAACCGGAGTTCACCTGGTTTAAGCCAAGCGCGATGCTCGGGCGGGATCCGATCGGCCAGCCGTACTCCAGGTTGTCCTCCCGGTTGCAGATCAGGTTGATCGCCTGGCGGACTCGGAGATCGTTGAACGGTGGGGCACCGTTGTTCATGAAGTGGCCTTGCGCAGAGCCGTACGAAAGACCCTCGTAGGTATACGCGTCGACCTTGGCGTCCTTCAGGACATCCTCGAACGATTTGAACCCGACCTGGATCTCCGCCGCCACGGCAGCCGTTTCGAGGTTCTTGGCCAGGAACTGCGACCAATGGTCCCCGATCACGATCTGCTGGATCTTCTCGAAGTATGGCTTGCCCTCGCGCCAATAGTTCGGGTTGCGCACGAGGATCGCCCCCGTGTCAGTAGCCGCCGATTCGACAACGAACCCGCCGGTGCCGATCGTGGCCTTGTCGGTCTTGAGGTCATCGAACTGGTTCAGCGTCTCTTCGGCGAGCACGAAGAACTGGTACCCGGCAATAGTGCTCAGGAGCACCGCGTCGGGGCTCTTTGTGGTGAGCCGCAGGGTGGTGTCGTCTACCGCCTCGATCTTGTCGACGTTGGCCAGGTCGCCGCGATGGATGAACGACGGAGAATCCGTGCGCGCACGGTTCAGCGAAAAGGCGACATCCTTCGCCGTCATGACGCGCCCGTTCACGGGCGCCTTGTCGTGGAACTTCACACCTTCCTGGATCTTGAAGATGTAGGTCGTCTTGTCAGGCTGCTCCGGCATCGTCTTGGCGAGGTCGGGCTCGGGCACCTGGGCCGTGTCCTGGAATCGGAGCAGGCGGTTGTACGCGGCCGCAATGATGTTCTGTGCACCGGAGATGGAGTCCTGGTGCATATCGAGGTGAGGCGTCCCCTGCCAGGCCCACCGGTACGTGCCGCCAACCTTGGGCTGCGACGCCTGCGTTGCGGCGGCCGTCCCGCTCGCCGCAGTCGTTGCGGTCGATGATGAGCCCGAGTCGCTCTCGTCGTCTCCGCACCCAATCAGGGCCAGCGCGGCTACACCCGTTGAAGCCACTCCCATGCCCTTGAGGATGGTCCGGCGGTCCGCTCGCCTGCGTGCCGCCCGGTTCCAGTAGTTGTCAGTCTGCATCGTGAATTTCCCTCCAGCCCATGGCTCTCTTGCCATGAACTATTCGCGAAATCCTACCGATTGGCTGCGGTAAGTCAATGTGGATTCACTAAGTCTCCATTCCCTGCACTGCCCCAACAATCGATAGATAGATAGACGGAACCACAGGCCATTCGGAGGTGGAAGCAGGCATCAGCGAGCAAAGGCTCGCCTCGGACTTCACCCTGGAGGCGGCCCCGGATCGCCATTCCCACCGGGTGCAAGTTCGGTAGATCCCTTCGTACACTCCCTGCCATGGCTACTTACGTTCTCCTGCTTACGCTCGACCCGGCAGGCCGCGAACGCGTCGCGGCAGACCCCGATAGCCTCGCACGGGCTGAGGCCGCGACCGCCCCCACCGGAGTGCGGTGCTTCGGGCTCTATGCCGTCCTCGGCTCTTACGATTTCGTAGCGCTGGCCGAGGCTCCTGACAACGAGGCGATCGCGCGCTTCTCGCTTGATTTTGGCGTCCATGCCGGCGCCCACATCGAAACGCTGCCCGCGGTCCCTGTCGGCCTCCTCGCCGAGCGCGCGTCCCAGCCGTCAGGCACCACTTCAGAAGCAGTCACCGGACCGGCAGACTAGCAGGGGCCGGTTCGCCGCGTATGACCCGCCAGGTATCGCTGAGGGCTGCTCGTCGCTCGCCGGGACGAATGCCATCGACAGTGCAATACTCCACCGGCTATCCAGAGGAGAGAGACGGACCATGGCGAACCTGACGGCAGCAGACGTGGCGCGGATGTTCGAGGAGCTGAAAAACTGGGGGCGCTGGGGCCCGGATGACGAACGCGGCACGCTCAACCTCATCACCCCCGAAAAGGCGAAAGCCGCACTCGCGCTTGCCAGGGAAGGCGTGACGGTCAGCTGTGCGCTGCCGCTTCCCGTCGCGCCGGGTCCGATGAACATGCGCCCGGTCGCCCACATGATGCTCCGCGGCGGCGACGCCGTGAAAGACGAAGGTCTCCAGTTTACGGCCGACTACTTCGCCATCGCCCCCCACGGCATGGCGACCAGTCACCTCGATGCCCTCTGTCACGTGGTCTCCAACGGCAAGCTCTACAACGGCTACGACAAGTCCGCCGTCCGGAGCGACGGCGCCCAGAAGCTGAGCATTATGGCCGGGAAAGACGGCCTCGTGAGCCGGGGAGTCCTGCTGGACATCCCCGCTCTTAAGGGAAGGGACTGGTTGGAACCGGGCGAACAGATTCACCCGGAAGACTTGATCGCAGCCGAGGCGCGCCAGGGTGTCAAAGTGGACGCGGGAGATATCCTCCTGATCGGCACGGGCCGCGACGCCCGCCGGGACGCGCTGGGCCAGTGGGGCCTCGACCAGGGCCTTGCCGGGCTCTACGCCGATTGCCTCCCATGGCTCCGGGAGCGAGACATCGCCATCATCGGCTGCGACGGCGTCTCCGATGTCCTCCCGTCCGGGATCGAAGGCTCGATGCAACCCATCCATGAGGTGATCATCGCCTCCATGGGCGTCCACATCCTCGATAACCTTTGTCTTTCGCGTCTCACCGCGGCCTGCAGGGAGCGCAATCGCTACGAGTTTCTCCTGATGCTGGGGCCGCTGCGCCTCGAATTCGGCACGGCGTCGCCCGTGAACCCCGTCGCGGTCTTCTAGCGTTGAAGCCGTCCGTTGTAAGACAACGTTGGGCGAGCCGAGGGCAGTCTGACCGCCTGCTTATGCCTTGACCGCCCCCAAGACCACTGATGCTCGCGCGAGGTCCCCAATCTCTTCGGACGTGAACCCGCCCTCCGAGAGTATCTCGTGCGAATGGTCCCCTGGCGTGACTGGCGCGTGGTGGCGGACCGAGGCGGGAGTCCTGGAGTAGGTCGCGACCAACCCCTGTGTCGCGATCGGCCCCCAGACGGGATGCTCTTCTTCGTGCACGTAGTCATTCGCCTGGGCTTGCGGGTCCCGTCTGATCGTTTCGTAATCCTGTACCACCGTGCATGGGACGTCCGCGGCCCGCAGCCTCTCGATCCACTCCGGCGACGGGCGTTGTATCACTTGCGCGTCGAGCAGCTCCACCAGCGCGCCGTGGTTTGGCCCGCGTTCTTCAGGCGTCGCGAATCGTGCGTCGGTCAGCAGCGCGTCGAGTTCCAGCGCCGCGACCAGCTTCGGGAAATGCCGCGCTTCCAGGAAACCGTATGCAATCCAGGCCCCGTCGAGACAAAGCGAGCGGTGGCTCAGCACTCCCGACGAACGGCCCGGAGGCGCCAACTGGTGCTCCGTCCACGCCCGGGCCATATGGATGCTCTGGATAGCGATCTGCGATCCATAGAGCGAGACATCCACTTTCTGCCCTTCACCGGTCCGGAGCCGATGGACGAGCGCGCCGAGTATCGCGAACGCCAGCATCGCCCCGCCGGTTTGGTCTGCCATGCCTGGCTGTACCCCGTGCGGCGTTTCTCCATCGGAGGTCGTAAACGACATGATCCCGCCGGCCGCCTGCGCGATCGTGTCGTAGCCCGGATCGCTTCCGCGCGGTCCGTGCGGGCCAAACATGCTGCCCGATGCGAAAATCAGCGCAGGGTTGATCTCGCGCAGCCGTTCGTAGCCGATCCCCAGCCGGTCCATCGTGCCCGGCCGAAAGTTCTCGACAACGATGTCAACGCTGCCTGCGAGTCGATGGACTACTTCGATAGCGCCCGGCCGCGACAGGTCGAGGCATAGGCTCCGCTTGTTGCGGTTCAGTGACTCGAAGTAGGACGAATACCCGCCGATGTGCCGGCCGAGCGTGCGGCCGGGGTCTCCACCGGGTTGTTCGATCTTCCATATATCAGCCCCCAGGTCGGCGAGTTGCACTGTTCCAAACGTGCCCTGCTGAAACCTGGTGAAGTCGAGGATGCGGATGCCATCTAACGGGCCGGCCATGCGGAGGATCCTTTCGCGGTGCCACCAGCGGTGGCCGATGACGCCTTCTGAGTCCGGCGCCGGGCGGTCTGAGCTTCGGCGAATTCTAGCGACCCGGAGCAGTGCCCGTGTTCCCTCGCCGCTGTACTCGATCCCTCGGCGCAACGCTTGCTCCGCCAGCGTCCGCATCACACAAAAAGGATAGGATTGGCAGAGTCCAAGGCAGGATCGAGGGACGGACCATGAAGATGGGTCAATGGCTGCTCAGGCTGTTCGGCGGAAAGCTCAGCGAGCTTGAAGAATACCGGGCGGCACACCAGGAAGTCGTGTTGCTCGAACTTCCCGCCGAACGTGAGTTCGCCGGGAAGGTGGTTCAACTTCGCCTCATCGAACCAGGCGACCGCGACCGCATCGTGAGCTTCGCCCGCTCGCTCCCCGAGCACGACCTGATGTTCCTTCGACGCGACATCACGGACCCGGCGGAAGTCGACGGCTGGCTTGCGGATGTCGCCAAGGGCAACTACTCGACGGTCGTTGCGCTCGTTGGCGATGAGTTAGTCGGCTACGCAACCGTAGCGCAGGACGGCATGACCTGGACCCGGCACGTCGGCGAACTGCGGCTGCTCATCGCACCAGAGCTGCGTGGCGTCGGCCTCGGGAGCCTTCTCATCGATCAGGCATTCGCCATGGCCACGACCCGAGGTCTGCGCAAGATCGTTGCCCAGATGACTGTGGACCAGGAGGGCGCCATCAACGGCTTTGAGCGCCTCGGCTTCCGCAAGGAAGCAGTGCTCCGGCGCCACGTTGCCGACCGCAACGGTGACCTCCATGACCTCCAGATCATGGCCTTCGACAGCCAGGAATTCGAACAGATGCTCCAACGCGAACGTGTGCGCGCCGCTGCGGCCGCCGAGACTTCGGGCGCCCCGTTCTAGCAGCTTGTTCGCCGTTCGGGAGATCCGCAGGCCGGGCCTCCCGAACGGGGCCTGCATGGGCTAGTTCGGCGTAGGCGCCTTCATCCCGATGTCCACCGGCGTGAGACCGAAGGCGTCAAGCACTTCTTTGCTGTACCGAATACCGCCCGTCACTTCGGCGGGATCACCGGCGACCAGCGCCAGCGCCGCTTCGGCCATGTCCTCCACTGGCTCGGAGGCATCGAGCATCTCCTGCGTGTACTGGCGGCCGAACATCTGGCCCGGCGTCGCCACGACCTTCGTCGGCGAAAGCGCGTTCGCTGAGATCTTGTGCCCGTACATCTCCGCTGCGAGGCCGGTCGTGAAGCGTTCGATCGCCGCCTTCGTCATCCCATACACAGCGCCGTCGGCGTGGCTCTGCTTCGGTTTCGGATGAATCGCCGCGCCGGACGAGATGTTCAGGACCGATCCCCCGCCGCGCTCGATCATGCCCGGCAGCGCGAGCTGGCACAGGTGAAACGGCGCCTTGACCAGGATCTCGAACATCCGGTCGAAGTAGCGCTCGTCGAAGTCAATCGTCCCGCCCGGCACAAGGATCGCAGCGTTGTTGACCAGGATGTCGACCCCTCCATAGGCCTGCACCGCCGCCGCCACCAGTCGTTCGCGGTCTTCTTTCTTCTGCAGGTTCGCGGGTACAGCTGTTGCCTCGCCGCCCGCCGCCCGGATCGCATCGGTAACGGTGTTCACCGTTCCTGAAAGGCGCTCGTCGCGGACCTCCACCGTGCGTGCGGTCACGATCACCTTGGCGCCCGCGATCGCGAAGCGCCGCGCAATGGCTTCGCCAATCCCGCGCGACGACCCTGTCACGATGGCGACCTTCCCGTTCAACTCGTTCATGCTGTCCTCCCGCTGTTGAGGCTGCCGATGCTACACCGCTGTGAGCCGCGTGTGTCCGTTGTGCCCGCACCCAGGGTCTTCGCATCCACTCACGGCTCGCTATCCTATGCGACAAGACGCAGCCCTCGAAAGCCGAAGGAGACCACCGTGCCCTCAGGTCCACTCACGGGAATCCGTGTCCTTGAATTCACCCAGATCATCGCCGGTCCGTTCGGCTGCCAGAATCTCGCCGATATGGGCGCCGAGGTGATCAAAGTCGAACCGGCCGAAGGCGAACCCTGGCGCCAATTCAGCCAGTTCGTCCCCGGCGAATCCAAGTGGTTCCAGGCGCTCAACCGCGGCAAGAAGTCGCTCGTCCTCGCGCTCCAGGAGCCCGAGGCACGGGAGATCGTCTACCGTCTCCTGCCTGCCATCGATGTCGTTGTCATCAACTACCGGCCGGACGTGGCCGCCAACCTCGGGATCGACTACGAGACCCTCAAAGCCTTCCGTCCCGATCTTGTCTACGTGGACAACACAGCCTTCGGCCGCAAAGGACCGTGGGCAGCGCGCCCTGGCTACGACATCGTTGCCCAGGCAGTCTCCGGGCTCATGATCGGCGAGGGCAAGTACAACCAGACCACCGGTGCACCTGAGGCGATCGCCTCAACCGCGCTCGCCGACTACAGCACCGGCCTCGTAATTGCATGGGCAACCTGCGCCGCGCTCTTCCATAGAGAGCGCACCGGCGAAGGACAGATGGTCGAAACGAGCCTTCTCCAGACTGCGCTCGCCTTCCAAAACAGCCTCGTCTTTGACCTCCCGGCGGCGGACGCGATGGTGCATGCACGCATGGACCGCGTCCACCAACTCCAGGCAAGCGGAGCGTCCTACCCCGAGCTTCTGGCTGCTCACAATCCCCTTGCCTCGCTCAGGGCGGCGAACATCTACTACCGCCCGTACCAGACGAGCGACGGAGCGCTCGTAATCGGCGCCCTGTCGCCGTCCCTTTGGGCGAAGGTCCGGGCTGCGCTTGATACCGATTTCCTCGGCATCGCCGACCCCACATTCAATCCGCTCGACGCCGAGTGGCTGGCGGAGGCCCGCCGTCGCGTCGCGGAAGTCGAAACGAAAGTCGGCGCCGGGACCACAGCGGAATGGCTCGCACGATTCGAAGCACACGGCGTCCCCTGCGGGCCGCTCAACTTCCCCGAAGACATGGTCGACAACGAACAGGCCCTGGCCAACGGCATGATTGTCGAACTGGACCATGACATCACGGGTCCACAGCGCCAGGTGGGGCCACTGATGCGCATGTCAGCGTCGCCTCTCGAGGCACAGGGGTCCTCTCCGCCGCTCGGCCGGGACACCGAGGACATCGTCCGCTCCGCCGGATATTCCCAGGAAGAACTCGATGATTTGCGAGCAAAGGGCGTGATCGGCTAACTCTCGGGTCGACAAAACCGCGAGATCCTGTTCCGCCGCACCGGTCGCTTTCATTCCCGCGCTGAGCCGCTATCCTACGGGGCGTTCCCAACACCCCCTCCGAGGCCTGCTCCCATGTCCAATGAACCCGTCGGAGTCCTCATCATCGGCGCAGGCGCCTCCGGTGCAGCGTTCGCGTGGAGCATCGCCGATACAGGCGCGAGCGTCCTCTGCCTCGAACAGGGGCCCTGGATGCACCAGAAGGACTACCCGACGAACTTCATGGACTGGGAAACACGCGCCATGGGTCCGTTCGCGACGAACCCGAACGTCCGTGGCCTCGCGCAGGACTACCCGGTCAACGACTCCGATTCGCCCATTCAGCCCCTCATGTTCAATGCCGTCGGCGGCAGCACCATCCTCTGGGCCGCCCACTTCCCTCGCTTCACTCCCGGCGACTTCCGCGTCAAGACCGACGATGGCGTCGCCGACGACTGGCCAATCTCCTACGAAACGCTCGAACCCTTCTACGCCGTGAATGACCGGATGATGGGCGTCTCCGGCCTCGCTGGCGACCCGGCCTACCCGCCGCACCAGCCACCCCTCCCGCCGCTCCCATTGGGCGAGACGGGTAACATCGTTGCTCGAGGCTTCGAACGCCTTGGCTGGCACTGGTGGCCATCGGACAGCGCCATCACCTCGACCGAATACAACGGCCGCGCCCCCTGCATCAACCTCGGCTCTTGCGGTAGCGGCTGTTCCCAGGGAGCCAAGGCCAGCACCGATATCACCTACTGGCCCGTCGCCGAACGCAAGGGCGTCCAGCTCCGCACGAATTGCCGCGTGAAGGAAATCACCGTCCGCCCCGATGGGATGGCAGACGGCGTCCTCTACTACGATGCTGACGGCGTCCTCCAGGAACAGAAGGCCGAGATCGTCGTCCTCGCCTGCAACGGCATCGGCACGCCACGTCTGCTCCTCAATTCCAAAAGCGCCCGCCATCCCGACGGCCTCGCGAACAGCAGCGGCCTCGTCGGCAAAAACCTCATGCATCACCCCTACGCACTGATCCGCGGGATCTTCGACGAACCGCTCCACGGCCGGGCCGGCCCCGGCGGCTGCACTTTCTGGAGCCATCAGTTCTACAAAACCGACCCCGCCAACGGATTCGTCCGTGGCTATTCCTACGAGGGCACGCGCGGGATGGGCCCGGCTACGACCGCCCTCTGGGGGATGGCCACTGGCAGAGTCCCCTGGGGCGAGGGGCATCACGCGGCGTTCGACCGGCTCAACGGACACACTGCCGGCATGGTCGGCATCACCGAAGACCTCCCCGACGAGGCGAACACGGTCACGCTTGACCCGGAGCTCACCGACAGCCACGGCATCCCTGCACCAAAGGTCACGTACACACTGAGCGACAACAGCCGCAAGCAGCTCGCCCATGCCGTCGAACGCGGCACGGAGGCGTTACTCGCTGCCGGAGCCGTCGAAACCTACTCCGAACCCCTCATCAAGACTGCCGGCTGGCACTTGATGGGAACCGCTCGCATGGGTACGGACCCGAAGCGGTCCGTCGTCAACGAATGGGGCAGAGCCCACGACGTCAAGAACCTCTTCATCATCGATGGCAGCATCTTTGTCACCTCAGCCGGCGTGAATCCGACCTCCACCATCCAGGCGCTTGCGCTCTACATCGCCGATCGCATCAAGCACAACATGGGGAACCTCTTCGACTAGCCATGACTACGAACACGAACCCCCTCGCCGACGCTGCCTTCCTCAGGGCCTTCCTCGATACCGTCATACCTTCGAGCGCCGATGGGCGCATGCCCGGCGCCGGCTCGCTTGGCGTCGAAATGGACGTAGCCTCCGCCATCGAATCCGACATCCGCTCAGGGCCGATGGTCAGCGCCGGTCTCAGCGCCGTAGCGGCATCCGCTTCTGCCCGCCACCAGCGGGTCTTCGCTGAACTTGCTCCGAATGAACGGGTCGCTGTCGTCAACGAAGTCCTCGGCGACCACCCGCAGTTCATGAACGCGTTCGCAAGGCACCTGTACCTCGCCTACTACCAGCATCCGCGCGTACTCGTCGCGATCGGCGAGCCCGCGCGACCGCCCTTCCCGGAAGGGTTCACCGTCGAGCCAACGGACCCCGAGTTGCTCGCAAAGCTGAAGGCTCGCCGCCAGTAGGACGGCGAACCGTTGGTTGAATGGAGCGGCGCCGCGGGGAAGCTGCGGCGCCGGCCATTCCGACAGTGACTGCTAAACGGGCGATAGCCCGAGCATTACGCGCCCTGTGAACTGCGTCTGCTTGGCCCGGGGCAGCGGGTGGTACAGGCTGCCGTGGACGTCCCTGTACAGCCGCTCAATCTCGCTTGTCCGGGAATAGCCGGTGCCGCCGGCGGCCTCCATCGCCAGGCGCACGGCATGGATGAGCGATTCCGCGGCGGCAGTCTTCCTGCTGAGCGTCCGGGAGGCGATGTCGTCCGTGTTCGCGAACTGGAGGTTGTCCGCCTCCCGGAACATCGCATCCACCATGTCAGCCCCGACCGTATGGGCGTTCATCATCTCCCCCAGTACTTGGAGCGAATGGCCATCCGTCCGCCCTGCGGTGATTCGCAACGCCGCGGCAAGGGCCGCGTCAGCGATCCCCACATATGCCGACATGATCAGCGGCATGGCCACCCCCAGGACGGTATTCCAGATCGGGTGCCATTGGTCGGCAGGGCGTATCAGGGAGATGGCTGCATCCGGCACGAGCACATCGTCTAGCACCACGGTATGTGAACCTGTCGCCCGCAGCCCCAGGGTGTCCCAGGTCCGATCAATGGTCAGGCCGTCCGCGTTCATCGGTACGGAGCAGTGCATTACTTGCGGACCACCGGGTGCTCCTTCCCACCGGATGCTGGTCACCAGGATGTCGCCAACCTCGCTGCCGCTCACCGGGCTCTTGCGTGCATGAACGCGGTAGCCTCCGTCCACCTTGCGCGCCGAACCGTTGGCGCCGACCCAGTCCGAGGCGCCGCTGCTCAGCAGCAGCGCGCGGTCGTCCACTACTTTCCGGAACAGTCGCTCTGCGTCCTGTCCATGTTTGTGGCGCCAGACCTGCGCCGCGAGCACGTGACTGTGCATCGCCAGCGTCACCGCCACCGAGGGGTCGTGCCGCCCTATCTCCCGCAGAATCGCCCCCATCTCAGCATGTGTTGCGCCTCCGCCGCCGGACTCGGCGGGGACGAGCGCGGATGTAATGCCCGTCGCCCGGAGGCGCTCGAAGGCCCCACGTGCGATCTCTCCGGTGCGGTCGCGCTCGGCCGCGCCGGTCTGCAGTGCCTCGCCGATTGAGCGGCTGAGCGCCACCCAATCGGCTGTCGTCATCGGAGAACTGGCTGTTGTGCTCATGCGTCGAACGTATGGCCGTACGGGCACCGCAGGTAGTGCACAATATGGACTCAGGCAGTCCACGATGTGGACTGGTTCGGAGGTCGATGCAAGTGGCGACCGAAGCGCCGATCTATGGGCAGTATTGCCCAATCTCCCGCGCCCTCGAGATTCTCGGCGAGCGCTGGTCGTTGATGATTATTCGCGACCTGCTGACCGGCTCAACTCGCTTCAACGACCTTGCACGAGGGCTGCCCGGATTATCCCGCACCTTGCTCTCCAGGCGGCTTCGTGACTTCGAACGCGCAGGCCTCGTCGACAAAATCGGTCATGAATATGTCCTCACCCCGGCAGGACTGGAGCTTCAGCCCGTTGTCTTCGGCCTCGGCGAATGGGGCGCGAAGTGGGCGTTTGGCGAACCAATTCCCGAGGAGCTGGACGCCGAACTCCTCGTCTGGTGGATGCACAGGCGGCTCGATACGTCGGGTCTCCCGGGCAGGAGGCACGTCTTCCATGTCACGTTCAGCGACGATCCGCGTCTTTACTGGATTGTCGTTGAAGCAGGGGTGCCGTCCGTTTGTAATGTCGATCCGGGCTTTGATGTCGATGTCACGATCGCTTCTGATGTCCGCTCCCTCTACCGTGTGTGGCTCGGCCAGTTGCCGCTGTCCGATGCGCAACGAGCCGGCCGCGTGGAGTTCACAGGCACGGCGGCCATCGTGCGCCGAATGCCCGGCATCCTCCATCTGAGCCAGGTGGCGCCCTTCGTTGCGGCCAGCCGCTGACTTCGCAGTGTCAGGCTGGTCGCCCAGCCTTGACCGTACTGTTTCGGTGTTGGGCGCGGGCTTCTTGCGGTTCCGTTAACACAGGCGAATACTCCCCCGGTGCTCGACGAGTTGAGCACGCCCCTGGGAGGCACACATGTCCAGCACGGAGCTTCGTTTCGAACCGCCCGGCCCGGGATTCTGGTCGCAAGACCCCGTCCATTTCCCCCGGCCGTTGACGCGATACTTTCAGGAGACGCATCCGGCGTCGTTCAAGCAGGGCACCAACGATTTCGCTCGCTTCTACGGCATGCTCATCGATGGGCTACAGATCGCCTACATCAACGGCTTCGCCTACAACCAGGTCGTGCCGGCGCCCGAAGCCGAGATTCCCGCGCGCTTCCAACGCGCGGAGGAGACGTTTCAAAAGAAGCTTTGGCGAGACCAGCTCCGAGACTGGGACGAAGTACGCAAACCTGCGTCAGTGGCTGCTCACCGCGACATCCAGGCGGTCGATCCCGATGGGCTGTCCGATGCCGACCTCGCCCTCTATCTGATTCGCTGCCGCGATCACCACGCTGCAATGATGGCCCAGCACATGCGCTTCACGGCCGGTGCAATGATCCCGACCGGTGACTTCCTTGCTCACCTTGGCGATTGGACGGGCCTATCTCCCGCGGAACTCCTTGGCGTGATGCGGGGTGCTTCGGCCGTTTCCGGCGGTGGCTCGGATCAGTTGGAGCAACTGAAGTCCGCTTTCGCTAGCGACCCGGTCGCACTCGAGCTGCTCCAGTCGGACCAGGAACCGGGAGCGTTGCTTAAGGCTCTTTGCGCTCTCCCCGGCCCCGCCGGCGACGCAATGACCGGCTATCTCGGATTCGTCGGGAATCGACCGCTGGACGGCTTCGATATCTCTGAACCGGCCGCGCTCGAACTGCCCGATTCCCTCGTCCGCGCAATCAGAATCGCTCTCACATCAAGGGAACAGGAAGACGCGACCGGGCAAGCCGCAATCGCCGGAATCCGTGAGCGCGTGCCCGAGGAGCACAAGGCAGAATTCGACGAACTCCTCGGCGAAGCTCGTCTCACCTACCGGCTCCGCGATGAACGCGGCGTCTACAGCGACATTTGGGCATCGGGCCTCATGCGGCGCGCCGCCCTCGCCGCCGGCCGCCGGGCTGTCAGCAAGGGTCGCCTCGCCAGCCCGGAACAGATGATCGACGCCAGCCTCGATGAGATGTGTGCGCTGGTCACTGGCTCCGGCGGGCCATCGGCGGAAGAGCTCGCGCAGCGTGCTGCGTACCGCGCGACCTATTCCGCACGTGACGTGCCCCCAGTCCTTGGCCCTCCCGACCCGCCCCCACCCGACATGTCTGCGCTCCCGCCTTCGGTCGGACGTCTCATGCGTGCAACGATGATTGCGATGGGCGAGGTCTTCGGCAGTTCTCAAGCCGAGCACGAAGAAGACGTCCTTCGCGGGCTCGCCGCCAGCAAAGGCATCTACGAAGGGCCCGCGCGCCGCGCATCCGGGCCCGCCGAATTCGGCCGCATCGTCCAGGGGGATGTGCTTGTGACAGAGGCTACGACGGAGGCCTTCAACATCCTCCTTCCACTCCTCGGAGCAATCGTGACGGATCACGGCGGCCTCCTGTCGCATTCCGCGATCGTTGCACGCGAATATGGGATTCCCGGTGTGGTGGGAACGCGCGAGGCTACCCAGCGAATCGCCGACGGGACCCGCGTTCGCGTCAACGGGGACACCGGCGAGGTAACGGTGCTCGGGTGAAGAAGGCCGTCCCGCTCCAGAAGGCCCGCGAGACGTCCCTCTATGGCTCAAAGGCCGTGGGCCTGGGCGATGCTGTGCGCCTTGGTCTTCCTGTTCCGCCGGGCGCCGCCCTCTCCGGAGACCTCGTAGAAGCGGTCGCTTCCGGCGACCGCAAAGCGACCGAGAAGGTTACGAAGGCGATCATCGATATCCGCGGACCATTCGCCGTCCGCTCCTCCGCGGTGGACGAGGATGGGGCCGCCGCGAGCTTCGCCGGTCAGCATCTGACGGTGCTCAATGTCCAGGCGGCGACGGACGTCCCCTCTGCCGTCCGGGACGTCTGGTGGTCCGCCAATTCGGATTCCGCCATCACGTATCGCCAGCGTGTGGGCCTCTTCACGCGGCCCAGCGTTGGCGTGGTGGTACAGAAGCTGCTCAACCCCTCAGTAGCCGGCGTCATGTTCACGCAAAACCCCGTTACCGGAGCCGATGAATGCCTGATCGAGGCCAGCTGGGGACTTGGCGAAGCTGTCGTTGCCGGCCTGGTGATCCCGGACAACTACCGGGTCGCCTATTCGGGCGAAGTGCTGGAGCGCCAGGCGGGGAGAAAGCAGATTGCGATTCGATCTCTCCCGGCTGGCGGCACCGAAGAAGAGCAAATTGCCCCGGAAATGGCCTCTCGACTCTGTCTTGATGACGAGCAGCTCAAGGCACTGAGCGATCTCGCCGTGCGCTGCGAGCAGGTCTACGGTCCGGGCCGGGACATCGAATGGGCGTTTGAAGACGGTACCCTCTACCTCCTCCAATGCCGCGCCATAACCACAGGGAAATCTGGAGGCACAAAGCCGCCAGTCACAACGGGTGGAGACCCGGTGGCGCTCCTCCAGCGTGTGCATCTCTTCGCCGAACTCGACCACAAGGAACTTGAGCAAATCGCCCGGCTCCTCAAGGTCAGGAAATTCGTCGACGGTGAAACGGTGATCCTGGAAGGCAGCGGCGGTGCTGCCTTCTTCATGATCGACTCAGGCCAGGCAGCGGTTTCCATCCGCGGCGTCGAAGTCGCCACGCTCGGCCCCGGCGACTACTTTGGCGAAGTCGCCCTCATTGACGGCGGGACGCGGACCGCGACCGTTACGGCTGCCACGGACGTCGTCTGCTACGGACTCACCTTCTGGGAGTTCCGGCCCCTTGTCGAGGGGAACGGCGTGATCGGCTGGAAGCTGCTCGAGGCCCTCGCCAGGCGGCTGCGGGAGGCTCAGCAGGCCTGACCCCCGCACCTCGTTAGCCGTTTCCTGGCCCCCCTTTCTTGTGAGGCTCCGGCCTTAGCCCAGCCGCTCGAAGATCGTCGCGATGCCCTGCCCGCCGCCGATGCACAAACTCACGAGGCCGTAGCGGCCGCCCGTTCGTTCCAGTTCGTGCATCAGCTTCACGGTCAGGATCGCGCCCGTCGCGCCGACGGGGTGGCCCAGCGCAATCGCTCCGCCGTTCGGGTTCGTTTTGTCCGCCGGCAGCGAAAGCTCGCTCGAACAGGCGCAGGCGACGCTTGCGAACGCTTCATTCAGCTCAATCACGTCGATCTGGTCGATTGTCATCCCTGCCTTCGCGAGAGCCTTCCGCACGGCCGGGATCGGGCCCTCGCCCATGATCGATGGGTCAACGCCTGCTTCTGCCCGCGCCACCATCCGCATCCGTGGCGTCACGCCAAGTTCGCGAGCCTTGCTTGCTGACATGAGGACGGTCGCCGCCGCGCCGTCGTTGATCCCGCTCGCGTTGCCGGCCGTGACCATTCCGCCTTCGACGAACGCTGGCCGCATCTTTGCGAGGGCCTCCGGGGTGCTCGCCCGCGGGTGTTCGTCCGTGTCGAACACCTTCTCCTCGCGTCCTGCTTTCACGGTCAGTGGGAGGATTTGCTCCTTGAAACGGCCCTGAGCGATCGCGTCCAACGCTCGGCGCTGGCTCTCGGCCGCCAGTTCGTCCTGTGCTTCGCGGCTCACCTCGTACATCGTCGCCAGCTTTTCCGCCGTCATGCCCATGTGCTGGTCGCTGAATGGATCGTGGAGCACCTTCAACAGGTTGTCTTCGATGATCCCGTGGCCCATCCGGTAGCCGTCACGCCCGTTGCGCAACAGGTACGGGAGGCGCGTCATGTTCTCCGCGCCGCCCGCAACCACGACTTCTGCGTCGCCAGTTTCGATGTAGCGTGCGGCCGAGTTGATCGCCTCGAGGCCGCTGCCGCAAAGCCGGTTCACGTTCATCGCTGGTACGCCGTACGGCACCCCGCCCTTCACCGCCGCGAACCGCGACAGGTAGGTGTCTTCTGCTACCTGCCCGCAAATCCCCATCAGGACCTGCTCCACCTGGCCTGACTCAATCGATGACCGGCTGATCGCCTCGCGGATGACCGCAGCGCCGAGGTCTGATGCTGGAGTGCCAGCAAGTGACCCCTGAAATCGTCCGATCGCGGTGCGCACTCCGCTTGTTACTACCACTTCCTGCATTGGTTCTCTGCTCCTCGTCGTGGGATCCGTTTCTGAGGGATTCCTCGTTCGTATCCCAAGCCTACGTCCTCAGTCCCCCTTTCGCGATGGGGAACGCCTGACCGGGCAGAACAGGTGTCATGTCGGCGCCGCGCGCGTAGGCTCAGCGCAAACCAGCCGGAGTAGCACGATGCGTGCAGCAGTCGCGGAACAACCAGGACAGCCAGTCGTTATCCAGGATCTCCCGGTGCCCGAGCCGGGTCCCGGCGAAGTCGCCCTCAACATTAAAGCCTGCGGCGTCTGCTACACGGACCTGCGAATTATTGACGCCCTCGGCGCCGCGGCCATGCCGCTCGTGCCCGGCCACGAACCCGTGGGCATCGTTACGGCCGTTGGGCCAGGGGTCGTCGACGTGAAAGTCGGTGACCGCGTCGGTGCCCATGCGCTCTTCACCTGCGGTGACTGCGCCTACTGCCGAGCAGGAGAGGAAGAAGCCTGCGTCACCGGTATGGCGGGCCTCGCCGGTCTCGGCAAGAACGGCGGCTATGCCGAGTACATGGCCATGCCTGCGAGCCACGCGATCCCGCTTCCGCCCGCCATGGACTTCGCCGAAGCAGCCCCGTTTCTCTGTGCGGGTCTCACCACGTACGCCGGCTTGAAGAACGGCGGCATCGAACCAGGCAAGCGTGTTGTCATTCTTGGCATCGGCGGCCTTGGCCATCTCGCAATCCCCATCGCGCGCGCGCTCGGCGCCGAGGTCTACGCCGTCACTGGCACGGAAAGCAAAGCCCAAATGTCACGCGAACTTGGAGCCGCCGTCGCCGGCGATGCCACTACGGTCGTTGCCGCGCTTCAGGCCGCCGGTGGCGCCCACCTCGTCCTCAATACGGCGAACTCTCTCGGCCCCGTTGGACAGGTCCTTCCCGCCATGGCGAAGCAGGGCACGATCGTCCTCACGGCAGCCGATGGCAACACGTTCCCCGTTCCGCCGGGCGCCTTCGTTGGCCTGCAACTTCGCGTGGTCGGCAGCTTCTTCGGGTCACGCCAGGACTTGCGGGAAGTCCTCGATCTCGCGGCCACGCACGGAATCCGGCCCACGATCGAGCGCTATCCACTCGCGGATGTCGCGACTGCGCACGCCCGCCTGCGCCAGAACCTCGTCCGTTACCGGGCCGTGCTCGAGCCCTGATCCGCGCCTCAAATCGTCGCTTGAACACATTCCCGGGTCCATCGGTGGGCTTCGGCAATCGTTCTCGTCGCAGGTCTATCGCCACCGGACTACCATCGATGTGACGTTCCGCCGTCAGCCTCACTTGTTCGGGATGAGGACGGCGACGTGCGGCATGGCGCCGATGATCCTGAGCGTCGCTTCGATGCCGTTCATGACGGGCATCTGGAGGTCCATGAGGGCGACATCGGGAGTGAGCCGCCCGGCTGGCGTGATCGCCTCCTGGCCGTTCGCGGCTTCGCCAACGACCTCAATGCCGCGCTGGACGTCGAGGAGGCCGCGAAGACTTTCGCGGAACTCGACGCTGTCGTCGACGAGCAGCAGGCGCGTGGTCACACCAATCAGGAGATTGCGGCTGAGCTCGGACTCTCGTTGAAAACGGTCCGCAACCACGTCTCCGCCATCCTCGCCAAGCTCCACGTGGTCGATCGCGCCCAGGCCGCGATCCGTGCCCGCGAGGCAGGGCTCGGTTAGCCCACCATCCGGCTCGCGGTCCCCTCACAATCAAAAAAAAAGAAGACGGCCCCGGTGGGAGCACCGGGGCCGCTCCTCGTACCTTTCTTATTGCTGCGGCCGCGTTAGACCGCGACCGCTTCCTTCGCCGCGTCGAGCACGAACCCGTCGTAGCCCTTCGCCACGATTTCGTCGCATTTCTGCCGGTACTGACCGACGCCGCCGACATACGGCATGAACTGCCGCGTCTTTCCCGGCACATTCGCGCCGAGGTACCACGAGTTGCAGCTCGGCGCCGTGTACATCGTCCCGTCCGCGACGGTGTTCACATGTTCGACCCAGCCATCCTCAGCTTTCAGCGTCGGCTCGATCACGTTCTTGTCATTCGCCCTCAGGTACGAGAGGCACTCCGTGATCCAGTCCACGTGCTGCTCGATCGAAACGAGCATATTGCTGAGCACCGACGGGCTTCCCGGTCCGGTGATTGTGAACAGGTTCGGGAACCCTTCCGCCATCAGGCCAAGGTAGTTGCGCGGCCCGGCTGCCCACTTCTCAGCGAGCGGTCTGCCCTCCCGGCCCTTGATGTTCATGTTCAGGAGTGCGCCCGTCATCGCGTCGAAGCCCGTCGCATACACGATGACATCGAACTCGTACTCGCCCGTGCTCGTCCGGATGCCCTTCTCCGTAACCTCTTCGAACGGCTCATTCCGCAGGTCCACGAGCTTTACGTTCGGCCGGTTGAACGTGACGAAGTAGTCCTGGTCGACCACGGCTCGTTTGCAACCGATTGGATAGTCGGACGGCGTCAGTGCCGCCGCCGTGGCCGGATCGGTCACCACCCGCCGCAGCATCTCCGAGTACATCTCGCGCGCCACGATGTTCGCTTCCATGTCCGTGGCGATGTCCGCGAACATCCGTGTCACCGCAAACCCGTGCTCGTCCAGCTTCTGGCGCCGCTCCTCCTCCGGGAGGTCGAGTAGCTTCGCCGTCGGCGGCTCCAGCAGGGCACCACCGAACGATCCTGCAATGCCCACGCGCGAGCTTCGCTGCGTCTGCCGCATCTTCTCGTAGTTCGCTTTCACCTTCGCAATGTCTTCCGCCGTCAGCGGCCGGTTCATCGAGGGCCACGTGTACGTTGGCGTCCGCTGGAAGACCGTCAGCTGGCTCGCTATCTTCGCG
This sequence comes from Dehalococcoidia bacterium, assembly GCA_050248655.1. Lineage (GTDB taxonomy): Bacteria > Chloroflexota > Dehalococcoidia > Tepidiformales > Tepidiformaceae > JAGQHB01. Next base: position 1,012,215 of record JBFWRY010000001.1, on the reverse strand, counting down.
ATCTCAGGGGTCGACTGCACACCCGAGGAGCCGGTGCCGATCAGCGCCACGCGCTTCCCTTCGAGCTCGATCCCTTCGCGCGGCCACATGCTCGTCTGCACGGAGACGCCCTTGAACGAATCGATACCCTTGATGTCCGGCTTCAGCGGCGACGAAAGGCAGCCCGTCGCCATGATGCAGTAACGCGCCTCGATGCGGTCGCCTTTGTCCGTCCCCACAGTCCACGTTGATCTGCGGTCGTCCCAGTTCACGTTCGTCACGCGCGTGCTGAAGCGGATGTCCCGTCTCAGGTCGAAGCGGTCGGCCACATGGTTCATGTACAGCTCGATCTCGGGCTGCGGAGCCATCATCTCCGTCCAGTTCCACTCCTGCTCAAGCTGCTTGTCGAAGCTGAACGAGTACTCCACGCTCGTCACGTCGCAGCGGGCGCCGGGGTAGCGATTCCAGTACCACGTCCCGCCCACGCCGTCGCCGGCTTCTATCACGGTGGTCCTCAACCCGAGGCCGCGGAGCCGGTGCAGCATATACAGACCTGCCGCACCGGCTCCGACGATGACGGCGTCCAATTCTTCGGTTTCATTCTTCACGGCTGTCGCCATTCGTATCCCTCCTGGAACGGACGTACCTTCCGCGCCGGTCTGGCCAGGTGCGCGGCAGCGCGTAGCGCCACAACAGATCGTCCTTGCGCCCTAACGATACGGATCAATTTGTTTCGGACAACGCTAACGAATTCATGCTCCGCTTACCGGTGTAGGATGCCGGCAACCCGCAGGAGGCGACCCATGCGCGCAGGCGTCCACTTCAACTTCCAAAACTATTCCGACTGGGCACGTTTCGAGTCCCACGACCCGGGGAAGCCCGCGGTCACGGATCAGCAGGTCTATGAGGAAGACCTCTACCTCGCAGGCCTCGTCGAGCCACTGGGCTTTGACTCCTACTGGGCTATCGACCACCACTTCGGTCCCTACATCATGACCGGCGGCGCAATTCAGCACCTCACATTCATGGCAGGCCAGACCAAGCGCATCGACTTCGGCACGATGGTCGTCGTCCTTCCCTGGTACGACCCCGTCGTAATCGCCGAGCAGATCAGCGTGCTGGACAATCTCCTCCAGGGCCGCCGCCTCACCCTTGGTCTGGGCCGCGGCGCTGCCAAGCGCGAATTCGACGCCTACCGAGTCCCCATGGACGAGTCACGCGACCGCTTCGCCGAGTCGCTCCAGGTCGTCCGCAAGGCGCTGACCCAGGAGTGGTTTTCACACGAAGGCGACTTCTACACGATCCCCGAGACCACGATCCGCCCACGCCCGCGTAATCCACAGGCGCTGCTCGACAGTATGCGCGTCGCCTGGACCAGCCCGCAGACGCTCCCGATCACGGCAAACGCCGGTCTCGGCATGTTGATGACGAACCAGAAGAGCTGGGAGGAGTACCGCCAGGACGTGCGCGAATTCAACGCCGTACGCGCCGGCAAGGGCTGGGCCCCAACGCAGCCCACCGTCGTCGTCCACGTCTCCTGCTTCGATACGGAAGCCGAGGCGTGGGACGTGATCCGCCGCCACACGATCGAAGCGCAGGACAGCATCCTCCGCCACTACGGCTGGAAGGACGAGCAGCGACTCCGCCAGACGAAAGGCTACGAGCAGTACGCCAAGTTCAGCCAGATGGCCAACGAGAAATCGATCGACGAGATTGGCGAACGCTCAGCGCGACCGCAGGCATGGGGCACGCCGGACCAGGTCCTCGAAAAGCTCAAGCACATCCAGCAGATGACCAGCGCCGAAGAACTTGTGCTCAACTTCCGCTTCGGGGGCATGCCTGCCGCCACCGCCGAGCGCTCCATGCGGCTCTTCGCAAGCAGTGCGCTCGATGCCCTCCACGCTGCCGAAGCCCCGCTCCACCCGGACATGGCGGGTACAGCCGGAGGCTAGAGTTCGGGTCGCATTCCGGTCGGTTGCAAGCCTCCCAACCGGCCGCAGCAAATCCACCCTCAAGCTGCTCGCCTCGGCCCGAGGTCAAGAACTCAGATGTCGCAAGGCATCGACACACCGCGGGCTGACTCATGCCGCCTCCAACCTCCGAGGTCACGCGACATACCGCGCTTTGACGCCGGCATCAGCCACGAACGCCAGGCTCTACTCCTTGGCCAGCGACCCGGGATCAGCAGGCGGAGTGAGCGCTCCAATCAGGGACAGCCAAGGACCCGCCGTTCGCCCCTTCGGCCCCACTCCCACTAAGGTGGCGTGTGCCAACGCAGCACCGCCTCACCGCCGCGCTCCGCTGGGAATATCTGCCCATGGTCGCGCTCGTCGCCCTCAAGCTGGTGCTGCACCTGTACGCCAACCGCGACTACGGATTCCTCCGCGACGAACTCGCTTACATCGATGACGGCAAGCGCCTTGCCCTCGGCTACGTCGACCATCCCCCTCTTGTGCCGTTCTTCGCGGCCGTCGCGCGCCTCGCCTGGGGTGATTCGTCTCTGCTCGGGCTGCGCCTGTGGCCTGCGCTCTGCTCCACAGCGCTTCTCGCTGTCACCATGCAGATGGCGCGCGAGATGGGCGGCGGTCGCGTTGCTACGCTGCTGGCCGGACTCGCGTTCATCGCCGCACCCATCTTTCTCGCCAGCGCCGTGCTCTTCCAGACCCTCACCTTCGACCTGCTCTGGTGGGGCCTCGCTTCCCTCTCCTTCCTCCGGTTGGCCCGGACACGCAACGAACGCTGGTGGCTCGCCATCGGCGTCTTTGCGGGCCTCGGGCTGCTCACCAAGTACACCGTCGTCTTCTATGCCGCTGGATTCGCGCTGGCGCTTCTCGTTAGCGGTGATCGCCGCGCCTTCTTGCGGCCGTGGCCCTGGCTGGCGCTCGCTATCGCCACCTGCGTCGCCGTCCCCAACATCGCCTGGCAAATCTCGCATAGCTTCATCGGCCTCGACTACACCGACGCAATCAACCAGCGCGACCAGTCGATCGGCCGAACGGACGACTTCTTCCCGGAACAGCTCCTGCTACTGGGCCCACCTGCCGTGCTGGTTTGGGGCGCGGGCCTCGTCTGGCTGCTTCGCGCTCGTGCCGCAGCGCCCTACCGCGTCCTCGGATGGACCTTCCTCTTCACTGTCGCCCTGTTCGCGCTTTCGCAGGGGCGCGGCTATTACACGGCCGCCGTCTATCCCCCCCTCATGGCGGCAGGCGCCGTCGCGTTCGAACGGCTCCGCCCTGGCAGGGTTCGCACCGCTTCGATTGCTACGGTCGCGGCGTTGCTCGTCGCTGGCGGGGTCTTCGCGGCATCTGTTTCCTTGCCCCTCGCACCCGTCGGCTCGGGCTACTTCGAGTTTGCGTCGGGCCTGAACGAAGACCTGCCCGAGATGGTCGGCTGGCCCGAACTGGTAGAAACCATCGCCGCCGTTCGGGACGAATTGCCCGAAGACGAACGCGACGAGGTCGCGATTCTCGCGGGCAACTTTGGCCTTGCCGGCGCCGTGAACCTGTACGGCCCGCCGCACGGGCTCCCCGAGGCCATCAGCCCCGTGAACACCTACTACATATGGTCAGAGGGCAGGCTGGATGCGCCCGTCTACCTCATCGTCGGTTTCTCCGAAGCCGGCGTCCGCGACCTTTGCCGCACGGTCGAAGTTGGTGCTGTCATCTCGAACCGCGAAGGCGTGGACAACGACGAGTCCGGTGGCCGCGTCTACGTCTGCCGCGACCTTCACCGCCCGCTCTCCGACATCTGGCCCGAGCTCCGCCGCTTCGGCTGAGATTCGCTTGAACGTAATGTCAACAAACGAGAACTCGCGGCGCTGTCCGTGTGATACGCTGGAATCGTCGAATCCAGCGCTCCGCTGGAACGGGGGAACCAACTTCCCGGGGTGAACGCGCACCACGCGCGCGGCGACTTCCGATGCCGAACCCGTCAGCTAACCCCGTAGACGTTCGGGAGGCATTTGCCTCCACATACTGGTGCATCGCACCGAAGTGGAGTCTGCTGGTGAACCACCGTTCTGCTTCATGCATGCCTGCAGCGTTGGCCGCCTATGTGGCGACCCATTCGCGACGCTCGTGCCTGCTAGCCGTTTCGCGGCCCTGGGAGCGTGTACCTGTGCACGCGCCCCGTTCAGAAGCGCACTCCTAGTTCTCGGTCCGGCGTCCGTCTCTTTCGCGCCGTAGATGCCGTTGGCCGCTGCGTGCCCGCGACATCGACCGCCACCCCGCCGTTCGGCGACGGTTCCCCGCCGTCGCCCTACGCCGGCCCAATCGAGGTATTCCAATGGTTCAACTACTCACACGTCCGGCTGCGCCAACGGCCGCGAGTCAGTATCGCGCATATACGCGCCACAACTTCCGTGACCTCCCGCAGATCAGCCGTCTTGCCCCGGCCCAGATCCACGCAATCGACGTGGTCTCGCAGGTGCTGCCGTTCAAGACGAACAACTACGTCGTCGATGAGCTGATTAACTGGGACGAAATTCCAGACGACCCAATGTTCGTCCTCAACTTCCCGCAGGAAGGCATGCTCCGGGCCGACGACTTCTCCCGCATCGCTGCGCTTGTTGACTCCGGGCAGGGTCCCGACGCGATGCGTGCGGCTGCAGACGAGATCCGCCTCTCGCTCAACCCACACCCAGCTGGCCAGATCGAACATAACGTCCCTGAACTTGACGGCCAGCGGCTGTCCGGCATTCAGCACAAGTACCCCGAGACGGTGCTTTTCTTCCCGAGCAACGGCCAGACCTGCCACGCCTATTGCACCTTCTGTTTCCGCTGGCCCCAGTTTGTTGGAATGGATGGCCTCCAATTCGCGATGAAGGAGGTGGGCCTCCTTATCGCGTACCTCCGCCAGCACCCTGAGGTCACCAATGTGCTCTTCACGGGCGGGGACCCCCTGGTCATGAAGACGTCGCGCCTCGCCTCCTACGTCGATGCCATCCTCGACGCGAAGCTCCCGAACCTGACCACGATCCGCTTCGGGACGAAGGCCCTCGGCTACTGGCCCTATCGCTTCCTCGGCGAAGACGGCGACGAACTCCTCAGCCTTTTCCGGCGGGTCCGCGCCTCTGGTCTTCACGTCGCCGTAATGGCGCACTTCAACCATCCTCGCGAGCTCTCCACACCCACTGTCCGCGAAGCGATGGAGCGTGTCCGCGAAACCGGCGCCCAGATCCGTGCCCAGTCGCCGCTCATGCGCCACATCAACGATGACTCATCCGTCTGGCGTGATATGTGGCGGGAAGAGGTCCGCCTTGGCGCCATCCCCTACTACATGTTCGTCGCCCGCGACACCGGCGCGAAGCACTACTTCGATGTGCCGCTTGTCCACGCGTGGGAGATATTCCAGGGCGCCTATCAGAACGTCTCCGGTCTTGCTCGCACCGTCCGGGGGCCGAGCATGTCTTGCGATCCCGGTAAGGTCGCGGTCCTTGGACCGACTGACGTTCATGGGGAGAGGGTGCTTGCCCTGCTGATGCTCCAGGGTCGAAATCCGGACTGGGTCATGCGCCCGTTCTTCGCCGAATACGACGAGTCCGCGACCTGGCTCGATGAACTGCGGCCCGCATTCGGCGAAGAGAAGTTCTTCTTCGAATCCTGAGCCCGCAGCTCATCCGTCCGGCACGTCCACCAGGATTCCCGCGGCGAACAGCGCATCAATGCCGTCGTCACCCATCCCCAGCACTTCCGCGAGCACTTCGCGGTTGTGCTGGCCGAACCCGGGCGCTGGCCTTCGGATCGTCGCCGGTGTTCGCGAAAGCGCGATTGCCAGGCCAGGGAAGTCGTACGTTCCGCTGTCCGGATGCGTGATCGGCTTCCAAAAGCCACGCGCCCGCAGATGTTCGTTTTCCACGAGTTCCCTGGCGTCGAAGAGCGCGATGGCCGGCACGCCTGCGTCTTGCAGTAACTCCATCGCACCCATGTGGTCGTGGCCGCGAGTCCAGTCCTCAATACGCTCGTCGATCTGGTCATGGCGTGCGCGCCGTTCGTCCACGCTGAGTCTCGCCAGGTCGCCGAGTCCTGCGACACCGCAAAACGCCCGCCAGTCGTCGTCGCCGGTCACGCTGATCGCCAGCCAGCGGTCATCCCCGGCGCATCGGTAAACGCCTTGGGGCGCCCAGTCCGCGTGCCGGTTTCCCCGCCGCTCGGGCTCCCGGCCCCGAACCTGGGCCGCGAGGAACTCCTCGCCGGCGAGGCACATCATCCCCTCGAATTGCGCCAGTTCGATGGCGTGGCCATTCCCATCAGGCCTTGCTGCCCGGTCATGCAGGGCCAGCAGCACGGCCGCCGCGGCGTGCATACCGCCAACCGGATCTGCCCACGCAACCCCGGATTTGTACGGCCCCGAGTCCCGGTATCCCATCATGCTGGAGAGACCCGCGTGTGGCTCCAACGTTGTGCCGTACGCCACCCAGTCCCGGTACGGCCCATCCCATCCATAGCCGGGCATGCCCACATACACAATCGCCGGGTTGATCTCCCGGAGCCGCTCGTATCCAAGCCCCAACTGCGGCATCACGCGAGGGCTGTAGTTCTCGATCACCACATCGGACACGGCTACCAGATCCTCGAAAACAGCCCTTGCCTCTCGTCTGTCGAGATTCAGCGTGATCGCGCGTTTGTTCCGGTTGAATTTGTTGAACATGCCCTCGCGGTTCCACGAACGCTCACCCGCTTCGTTGTTCGGGTAGCGCCCGGTCACCTGCACAGCTTGCGGCGAAACCTGGCGCGGGCGACCCCACGTCGGCTCGACCTTGATGACGTCGGCCCCGAGGTCGCCCAGGATCCGGCAGGCCAGCGGTCCGGCCCAAACGCGCGACAGATCCAGCACACGGATGCCCGCCAACGGCCCCGCTTCGAGAGAACGCTCCGCGTTTGTCGGGTCCGCCGGGCGTCCAGTCGCCGCCTCAAGCGGCAGTTCGTCGACAGCGCCTTCTCCGAGCCGTGGCGCCGGGCGCAGCTTCCACGGTACGCCCGAAATGCGGAACGGCGGCCCGGGATATTGCGGTCCGTCCGTTTCCCCCACTGGATGCTGCCAGAATCCCCGGGCAGCCAGGTGCGGGTCCCCAACCAGTTCGAGCAACCCCGGCGCCGGCGCAACCGGGATCCTCGCCGTCTGCCCGATATCCACGAGTTCCGCGGCCGTGTGGGCCATCAGCCACGGCGCCAGAAGCTCGTCGAACGCCTCGGCATTGACCAGCCGCGCGGCGCCGCCCCGGAAGCGGGGGTCCTCGTGCAGTTCCCCGACCCCGGCCACGGCCATCAGCCGCTCGGCCTGGTCCTCCGTCGAAGCGCTGACCGCCACGAAACCATCCAGACACGCGTAAAGAGTCACCGGGTGCAGCGTGTCGTACCGGTTGCCGATTCGGCGCTGGACCTTGCCGCCATGGGTCCACCGCACCGAGGTCCATTGGTGCAGGCTGGCCATCGTTTCCATGTGCGAGACATCGATCTCCTGTCCCTCGCCTGTCGCCGCGACATCCCGCAGCGCCGCCACGATGCCGATGAACGCGTGCAGCCCGGCGGCGTACTGGGCTTGCGGCCCGGCACCCTGCAGTGGTTCCCGGTCCGGCTCGCCCGTGAGGTACATCTGCCCGCCTGCGGCAAAGTCGGTCAGGCTGGTCGACCGGTAGTTCGCATATGGCCCGCTCAGTCCAAACGGCGAGACGTAAGCTCTCACGAGGCTCGGAACGTCCATCCGCCGCGTCATGGGAGTCAGCGGCCCGGGGCTCGCGCTCTCGATTACAGCGTCTGCCGTCCGCAACAGCGTTTCGAGCTGGACCTGTCCCGGAGCATCTGACAGATCGATCACAACGCTCGACTTGCCGGTGTTCAGGTATGCGAACGTCGTCCCCATGCCATCAAGCGGCTCGCCCTCGGATCGCATCGGGTCTCCGTCTGGCGGCTCGACCTTGATGACCGTCGCTCCGAACCCGGCAAACAACTTGCCCGCGTACGCTCCAGCAACCGACCCGGCGAGTTCTACGATGACCAGCGATTCGAACGGCTTCATCCCGGGCACAGGCTCCTCCGGAAGAGCATCACGCTCCGCCGCCGGATCCTGACCCCACCACGGTCGCGAGGCAAGCTACCGGTGGCTCCTTGTAGCCCTCGTCTCATCTTTCGGGGTCGTGAACCGGTGCCTTGCGCCGTGCACATCGAGCCGCCGACCATACTTGGGATGTTGGCCGTTTCGAGAATCAGCGATTCCGTGAAGGCAGACCTTCGGGATGTGGCGGCCACTGCCCGAGGTCTCGGCGTCGGAGGCTGGCTCGTGGCCCTTGTGGCCGCCATTGCCGTCGCCGTCGTGACCGGCCTCCCAACCGCGATCGTCCCGAGCCCAATCTTCGGCCGGTCCGTCGATGTACGCCCCCAGGACTACGCGTTTTGGGCCGCGGGCTCACTGCTCCTCGGCTTCGTCCTGGCGACGTTCCTCGCGTCTCCGGAAACTCCGGCCAAGGCTCCGGCCTTCACCGGAGGCTTTCTCTCCTATGTTGCCGTCGGCTGCCCGACCTGTAACAAGCTGGCGGTGATCCTCCTCGGGACGAGCGGCGCACTCAACGTCTTCGGACCCCTGCAGCTGCTCATCGGCGTTGCATCCGTTGGCCTGCTCGTCTGGGCAGTCGTCCTTCGCTCCCGCGCTCTCCAGCGAGCGTGTGTGCTGACCCCAAGCACCGCGTTTTCTCCGTCGCCACCAGTCTGACCGGCCACCGTCCGGCCCTCTTCCCTATAGTGGCATCCAACTGCCAACCGAGGTCCCGCGCCCTGTGACTGATGAAATCGCTGTGACTGACTCCGCCGGAGTCCGCCTTCTCGAACTGAACCGCCCCGATTCCCTCAACGCGCTCACGGATACGATGCGCCGTTCGATCGAGGAGTGCGTGCGGGAGTTCGACGCTGACGATTCCCTAAAGGCGCTGGTCCTCACTGGGCGGGGTCGAGGCTTTTGCTCGGGCGCTGACCTCGCGACTGCTCAGCCGGTCGAAAAGCTGTCCCGGCGCCACCTGAAGCAGCCGCGCTTCTGGTGGCATCTACCCTTCGATGCCACCGAAAAGCCCACGATCTGTGCCCTCAACGGCGTCGCAGCCGGTGGCGGCCTCGGGCTTGCGCTGTCTTGCGACATCATCATCGCCGGCGCTTCCGCGAAGATGCACCCTGCGTTCCTCAAAGTTGCGCTCTCTCCTGATAACGGTGTCGCCCAGCAGATCGTGCGCCGCATCGGCTACTCCCGCTCGCTGCTGTTCTTCCTTCGCGGCGAACCCTTCACGGCAGATCAAGCGGCGGCCATTGGTCTCGTCGACGAAGTCGTCCCGGACGCTGAGCTTCGCGATTCAGCCATCGCTCTCGCGACAACAGTTGCTACCGGTCCGTCAGTCGCCATCGAGCTCACCAAGCGGATGCTCAAGTCCGCCAATGATCTCGATCGCAAAACAGCTCTCGCGCTCGAAGAGATCTCCATCAACCTCAGCCGCGGCACGCTCGACGCTGCCGAAGGCGTCGCCGCCTTTCGCGAACGCCGTCCGCCCGTCTGGCGCGGCGAATAGGCCCCTCGCCCTACTCCAGCACCCCCGACGCGACCAACGCTGCAACCTCGTCGTCGCCGTATCCAAGCAGGTCGCGGTAGACATGATCATTGTGCTGCCCGAGCGTCGGCGCTGGGCGCGACGGGTAGAGCGGCGTATCGGACAGATGCCAACTCGGCCCATTCCAATCCACATCTCCGATAACGGGGTGTCGCGTCGGCCAGTAGTGTCCGCGCGCCCGAAGCTGAGAATCGTGCTCCACATCAGCCATGTCGGCCGCAGGATAGGCCGCGATGCCCACCGCCTGGAGCCGGGCTGCGAGGTCCGCTCCGTCCTGCCCGCGCGTCCACGAAGTCAGCGTGGCTTCGACCTGGTCCTCTTGCCCCTTCCGGCCCGCCAAGGTCGCGAGGCCCGGCGCCAGCAAGGCCGGGTCGCCCACGAGCCCTGCCAGCCGTTGCCATTCCTCGTCGTTGGCCACGGCCAGCGCGATCCAACGGTCCTCGCCTGCCACCGGGTAGACGCCGTGCGGGCTCATCGTCTCGTGGCGGTTTCCGAGCGGAGGTCGCGACTCATCGGTGGCGGTGTACCGGAGAAGCTCCGCGTCCAGCGCCCAGCTACAGGCCTCCAGCTGCGAGAGGTCGATGTACTGGCCCTCCCCGGTCAGCCGCCGATGTTCGAGAGCCGCGAGCGCCGAGGCCGCCGCCACGTGTGTCGCCACCCAGTCCGTGTATGCCACACCCGTCCCCGTTGGCGCCCGGTCAGGCCAGGACGTGAAGTGCGTGAATCCCACCGTCGCCTGCAGTACCAGCCCGAACCCGCGGAAGAGCGCGTGTGGTCCACCCGCACCTTCCATCGAGCATGACATCATCACGATGCTCGGATTCACGGCCCTCACGTCCTCGTACGAAAGGCCAACGGAATCCATGAATCCCGGCGTGAAACTCTCGACCAGCACGTCCGAACGAGCTGCCAGCCGCAACGCTACCTCACGCGCGCGCGAATGCTTCAGGTTCAGGGTCATGCCCATCTTGTCCCGGTTGCAGTTCGCCCAATAGGCGCTCGCGTCGGGATACGCTCCCCGCTGAGGTCCGCCCGTCCTGAACACGTCCAGCCGCGTCGCGCTTTCCACCCGCACAACCTCGGCGCCGAGCCATGCCAGCACCTGCGTCGAAAGCGGCCCCACTCCCACCCAGGAGAAGTCCGCAACCCGTAGTCCGCGCAGGACGTCCCGCGAGTCGGTCGATCCGGCAGCGATCGGGGCCGTTTCTGTAGATTCGGTCTTCTCGCGGACGCCTCTCCGCTCCGCTCCCGTCCTCCGCCACGGTGTCGCTGAAAACCGGGCTGGCGCCCCGGGCATCTGCACCGTCCGGCCCAGTGGCTCAAGGAACACTTCCTCGAACCACTCCCGATGCAGTAGCTGCGCGTTCACATGCAGGTCTGCCGGCGATGACGCCGGGCAGATCATGATTCCTCGCCGCTGGCCCTCCTCGTACAGCATCATCTTCCCGCGGGTGGCGAAGAACCCGGTGACCCCGTCCTCGAACTCTTTCGCCTTCTCCGGCCCAGGTGTCCCGGGGCCAGACTGCGGAAGCTTCGCCCATTCCTCGGGGTCGAACCCCGGCTCCATCCCCGCTTCGCGCATCCATTGCCAAAGAGGCCGCAGTGCATCAGGCGTGCGGGCGAACGCCACGAACCCGTCCGCGCACGGATACACCAGCCGCGAGCCGTGCGCCCCATAGGCGCGCGCACCCCCTGCGCGTTTGCTCACGACGCCCTCGAACTCGTAGAACAGCCGCGCGTTTCCCAGGCATGTAGCCACGGCCTCCTGCATAGAGACATCCACGAGTTGTCCGCGGCCCGTCGCGGTACGCGCATGGATCGCCGCCATGGTGCCCACCAGCGCGTGGAGGCCGACCTGCGCGTATCCCTGTTCGACCGATGGCCGCAGCGGCGCGCGATCGGGGTCCCCGCAGAGGCTCAGCAGCCCGCCGCTGGCCATGCCCACGAGGTCTGTTCCCTTGTAGTCCGCCAGGGGTCCGGTGCGCCCGAACGCCGAGATGGACGTCCAGATCAGCCGCGGGAACCGCTCCCTCAGGTCGTCGTAGTCCAGCCCCAAACCACTGAGGAGCCCGCGCGGTTGAGACTCGACGACGACATCGGCGTCGGCCAGCAGCGCGATGAATGCTCCGCGACCGGCAGCTTGCCCGAGGTCCAGCGTGACCGTCTCGCGTCCGGCCATCATTTGTAACCAGTACAGGCTGACCGCCGTCCCGTCTGGGCCTGTCGCTAGTGGCGGCATCGATCGCAGCGGGTCACCGCCTGGCGGCTCCACGCGCGTCACGTCCGCGCCGAAGCCAGTCAGCATCCGCACCGTCAGCGCGCCCATCTCTGTCGTCAGGTCGACCACCCGGAGGTGTTCAAGCGGCGCGTGAGTCGCGCTGTCGTCGGTCATCGCAGGCTCTCCTAGCGGCACGTCGGCCGCTCCCGGATCCTGCACGTCCATGGGGCGCTCGTCACGCTCCCGTCAGATGCCGCCAACCGGGATCTCGCCAAGCCTCCCCGCGCGGTAATCCTGGAACGCTGCACGCACCTCGGCCTCGGAGTTCATCACGAACGGCCCGCCCCACGCGATCGGCTCGCTTATCGGTGCCCCCCCGAGGAATATGACCTCCAGGTGTGGCGCCCGGCCCTCCTGGATAGAGTCCGCAATGGCAGAGACACGATCGCCCGGTCCGAACACGACCGCCTGTCCCATCCGTACGGGCCGTCGCTCTTCGCCGAACGCTCCGCGCCCGGCGAGCACGTACGCCAACGCGTTGTAGGCCGTGGGCCACGGAAGATCCACGCGGGATCCCGGCGGCACTGTCGCGTGGACAAGCGTGATCGGCGTGTGCGTGACGCCCGGCCCGGCGATGCCGTCGAGGGCTCCCGCGATGACTCGCACGATCGCCCCGCCGTCAGCCGCCGCGCCCACGCCGAGGTGTTGGCCGCCGATGTCCTGGTAGCGTGGCTCCGTCCACTTCTTCGCACGCGGCAGGTTCACCCAGAGCTGCAGGCCGTGCACGACGCCGACCTTCCGTACGAGCCGCTCCGTCGGCGCCTCGATGTGGAGCACGCCCGCGCCCGCCGTCATCCACTGTGTGTCGCCCTCACCGATGACCCCTCCACCCCCATGCGAGTCCTGGTGATGAAACGAACCTTCAAGGAGGTACGTGACTGTCTCGAAACCGCGGTGCGGATGCCACGGCGTGCCCTTGGCTTCGCCCACGGCCCATTCCACCTCGCCGATCTGGTCCATCATGATGAACGGGTCAAGGTACCCCAGGTCGATCCCGGCGAACGCTCGCCGCACCGGGAATCCTTCGCCCTCCAATCCGCTCGGCGCCGTGGTGACAGCCAGCACCTGCCGCTGCCGTTCTTCGTCGCTCCCTGCTCGGAGCCGCGCCAGCGCTCCCAGGTCGTAGGTCTCGATGGATCCCATGGAATGCCTCCGATCCGCCGCGAAAGATGGTTGCGCAGCGAACGATTGTCGAACCAGCGTAGCGCATTCCCGGGGGAATTTGGCGAATCGCGCTCCGAGTCGTTAGACGCGGCGCGTTGTATGGGCGCTCAGCCACTCCCGCAACGTTTCGAAGAACGGACCGCGTCCAAACCGCTCGAGCCACGGGTAGTGTCCGCACCGGGCCAGCTCCACGTATTCGAGTTGCGGTAGCACCGGCAGCAGCGAGTCCCGGATCATCTCGCCCGGGTGCGGGTCTGTGTCTCCGTGAATCATCAAGACGGGGACAGTGATCGCGCGGAACGCCTCGGGGTAGACACCTTCGTCACGTAGCTGCACGAAGTTGCCCCACGTTTCTTCCGTCCCCTGCGCGTCCACCCACGCCAATTCGAGGCTTGCCGAGATCGGCTCGTAAGAGTACGGCCCGACCAGGTCTTCAGCTTCGGACGCCAGCGCCGCGTCCCGCTCGACACCGGTGGACACTCGTTCGAACGCGGCCTTCGTTGCTGTCGAGCGACGATCGTCGAGCCGCCTGCTGAATTCAGCACTCGACGCTGCTGTGAACGTACCCGGGCCCACAAGCACGATGGGCCCCGTCAGCGTCGGGTGAGTCGCTGCGAACGCCAGCGCCAGTTGCGCCCCCCATGACGAGCCCACGATCGCGGGCGCTCCCCTCGCACAGCACTCCGTGACAACGGCGCGCAGGTCCTCAACGTGGCGCGCGACGGTGAGAGGGACATTGCCGCTCCGCCGCTGCAACGGCTCCAACACCTGGAATTCGTCGCTCAGTTCCCGCGCAATCGGCGCCATGTAGCCGGCCGCGCCGGGCCCGCCGTGCAGGAGTATCACGTCGTGCTCAGCGGTGCCGTACCTTCGCACGTCGATCATCCCGGCCGGTTTACCACCAACCGACTTTGTAGAACCAGCCCTTGGTTTCTTTGCCCCGCGCGCCCGATTCCTTGAGCTTGACGAGGTGCTTGCGGCAGAGCTGCACCGTAAGCCGCTCGCGCTCTTCGCCGCGCCATTTCAAGACCGCCACTTCTTCCAGGGGCGGGTCCATGCACCAGAGGCAGCGGAGTCGTGGCATCTTCGATCCGTAGCAGAGTCTTGCCGTCCGTTAACGGACGATTCCTGCCCCTGAACCGTAACAGGGCACTGCCCCTGCCTCCACTCACGCAGCGGCTACGCGGCATGTCTTCGCCGCGGTTGCCGTTCAGCAGGCATCCGCGGGTGATCTCACGACGCCATGGCTGCAACGAGGCGCGGGCCCGGAACCGTACAGCTAGGCCTTTTCGCTTTTCTTCTCGGTCTTCTTGGCCTGCCGCTCCTTTGGCGTGAGCTTTGGCTTGTTGGTCTTGGTTGGCTTTTCCTGGCCCTTCGGCATAGCGGTGTTACGCCCTCCTGGGGCGGGACATATCTCCGTCTGAATGCGGGAATCGAACTCCGCGTTCAGCACAGACGCAACGTACCAGCGTTGCCACCCGGTTCGCCACTGGCTGAGCGGTGGTCGCTTTTGCTGGCAGCTCCAACGCCAATGTTGACCTCGCGGGTAATCGCCCCGGCTCTTGGACTGACGCAATCTGACGGGACCCGCCACGCTCGGGCGTGCGCGCAGGAGACTAGGAGATCCATATGGCTGGTACACCATCAGCGCCTATCGACGTCGTCAGGGCGTTCCTGGCGGCGATGAAGATCAAGGACTACGACACCGGCCTCCGCTACATTTCGAGCGATTGCGAGTACGACAACGTTCCCCTCGGGCGCGTTCAAGGACCGGCTGGCGTGCGCGGTGTGCTGGAACCGTTCTTCGCGCCGACGCTCGAGAACGAGTTCCTGGTCCTCCGCGAGGTCGCGGATGGCCCCATCGTCTTCATGGAACGCCTTGACCGCCATCGGCTTGCGAACGGCTGGGTTGAACTGCCCGTGACTGGCGTCTGGGAGGTCCACGGCGGGCTTATCACCGTCTGGCATGACTACTTCGACGCAGCAACGATCCTGAGGAAGTGGCCTGCGCCAGCGGTGTAGCCTGGGCCTGCTTCCAGTGCGGCCCGTCCGCACAGCCGATTTCCATTTCGAGCTTCAGCACTGGTTCCAACGCACGGACGTTACGTCCGTGCTTCAGACGCGCGGTATCTCGCAGATGAGCCTTGCGCTCGTCTTCCCGGGGCGGCAGCGTGGCAGCCGTGCAACCTCAAACTGGCGACCATTCACTGGCCGGCCGGGTCGCGATCGTCACCGGCGCCGGCCGTGGTATTGGCCTCACGATATCCATGACGCTTGCTGATGCCGGCGCCGGGGTGGCCGCCGTGGCGCGCACGAAAGACCAGGTGGAGGACATCTGTGCCTCCATCCGGGCCCGCGGCGGAACGGCTATCCCCCTGGTCGCGGATGTCCGGGATTGGGCCCAGGTCCAGGCCATGGCCAACGCTGCCGCTGCAGAACTCGGGCCTGTAGACATCCTCGTCTCCAATGCCGGGACGCATAGCGCCATTGGGCTGCCGTGGGAGGTCGAGGTCGACGACTTCGTCGCCGACATGGAGACCAGCATCCTTGGTCCGTTCCTCTGCCAGAAAGCAGTCGTTCCCGGGATGGTTGCACGTGGCCAGGGGCGCGTCATCAACATCACCAGCGGGGCCGCAACCGAACCGCGCCCGTGGTCCGCCGCATACTGCGCCGCCAAGACCGGGCTCCAACGCTTCACCGAAGCAATGGCTATCGCTGCTGGGGCATATGGCGTGCACGTCTTCTCGCTCAACCCCGGGCCCGTCAAGACACCGATGAACGTGACCAACATGAACTCGGCGGCCGGCAGGAGGTTCTACCCGGATATGGCGGGCATGAGCTTCCTCCCTCCGGAAAAGGTGGCTTCGTATGCGCTCACCATGGCCTCGGGCCGCGCCGATCGTCTCGCCGGCCGGTTCGTCGCCGCGTTCGACGACCTCGAAGCCCTGATCGCCGAGGCAGACACAATCGTTGAAACCAACAGCCGGCGGCTCGAGATCGGCCGCCGGGCGTAACTGCGTCCTCCGCGTAACGCGCGGGAAACCGGCTGGCGGTAGTCCTGTTGATGAGATCGTGATCGGGCGCGAACGCCCGGGAGGAATCATTGATGGTAAGCATCGCAAAGAGCCCGGCATCCACCTGGGAGCTGACAACCAGCGACGCGGCGCGGTTGATCGCCTCGCTGGAACTCTCGCCGGTGACATATCTCCAGGAACAGTTGGCCCGAATCGACGCGATTGATCCGCAGATCAAAGCCTGGGCCTACATCGACCGTGACCGCGCCCTCTCCGAGGCGAAACTCCTGGAGGCCGAGGCGGCGAGCGGAAATCTTCGCGGACCACTTCATGGCGTTCCGGTGGCCCTCAAAGACGTGTTCGACGCCGAAGGTATGCCGACGATCGCCAACAGCCGGACCACAACGGCCGAGCCAATTCTGCGCGATTCGATTGTGGCAGCCCGGTTTTGGGCCGCCGGCGCCATCATCCTCGGCAAAGCAACCACGGTGGAGTTCGCAGGTATGGGCATCCCGCCCGAGACGCGAAACCCCTGGAACCTCGCCCACACTCCGGGCGGGAGCAGTTCCGGCTCGGGCGCGGTGGTCGGCGCCCGTATGGTGCCCGCCGCAATCGGCACCCAAACCGGTGGCTCCAACCTCAGGCCGGCTGCCTATAACGGCGTCTGCGGCTTCAAAGGCTCGTACGGGCGAATCGGCCGGACGGGCTGCATTGCAGTCTCATACTCGCTTGATCATCCCGGCATCATTGCCCGGGACGTCGATGACCTCGCGCTCATCTTCAGCGTGCTGGCCGGCTACGATCCCGGCGACCCGGCCACGCTCGATTCACCCGTGCCCCCGGCAGTACCTGTCGCCCTCGGTCGCGCGCCGAGGCTCGGGATCGTTCGAGACTTCTTCTTCGAAAAGTCTGATTCGGAAATGTGCGCGGCCGTTGATGCCTGCGCCAACCAGTACGCGGCCGCAGGCGCCACGATCGCCGAGGTCAAACTGCCCACGTTCTTCGATGTCCATGCGGCAGCCCACAAGGTCGTCATGGCATCGGAGTCAGTCATCGTCCACTCGCGGCGCCACGCGACGAAGCTCGATCTGATGACGCCACGCCACCGGAACTCGTTCGAAGTCAATTCCCTCGTGCCGGCAACCTTCTACCTCCAGGCCCAACGGATTCGCCGGGCGATGGTCGCCGAGCTGGCAGCGCTCTTCACCGGCGTCGACGCCCTCATCATGCCCACAGCGCCAGGACCGGCGCCCGAGGGCCTCGACTCTACGGGGGACGCATCGCTGCTCTCGCCCTGGAGTTTCGTTGGCTTCCCGGCTGCTTCGATCCCCGCTGGGCTAGCTTCCAACGGCCTGCCCATGGGGCTTCAGATCGTGGGGCGGCCGCTTGGCGATGGTGCCGTGCTCGCTGTTGCTCAATGGTGTCAGGAAGTGACTGGCCTCCTTCCTGCCCCTCCGATGTTCTCCTGATGTCGGCGGTGAAGGACCGCCCGGATCAGCCGTGACATCGCGCGTGCTGCGCGCGGCTGGCGCCCCGGCGCTGATGCATCCTGTCCAGGCCTGGCGCGATGGTGGGGCGGTTCTCACGATTGCGCTCGGGGCCGGGCTCGCCAGCCTCTCCATGAGCTTCTGGATCCCGTTCCTTCCGCTCTACATGAAGCACCTTGGGGCCACGTCAGACGCAAACGCCCTGTTCTGGGTCGGCGTCGCGACCACCGGTCAGGGCGTGGCGCGGCTGATCTCCGGCCCCTTCTGGGGCGTGCTGTCAGACCGCGTGGGGCGGAAGCTCATGTTCATCCGGGCCCTCTACTTCGCCACGGCCACGACCTTCATCGCCGCCTTTGCCACCGAACCCTGGCATGTCGCCATCGCGTTCGGCTGCCAGGGGCTGTTCTCGGGGTTCATTCCGGCGGCCGTGGCCCTCACCAGTGTCACGGTCCCGGAATCGCGGCTCGGGTCAAGCCTGGGGACGGTCACGGCGGCCCAGTATCTCGGCAACACCCTGGGGCCGGCGATCGGAGCACTGCTCGCCGTCGTCTTCGGCCTTCGAGGTGCGATCTTCGCCGCGGCGATCATGCCGGCGCTCGCTGCCACGATGGTCATCTTCGTCGTCCCTCGGGACCGTCTGGAACCGGCAACGTCGGCTGGCGCAGACTCCCAACCGGCCGGCGGGTCCGGGAACGAGCGCGCGCGGAGCCCATTGGTATCGCTTCAGTTCGGGCTCGCAATCCTCGTCTACTTCGTCCTCTTCTGTGGCGGGCAACTGATTCGCCTTACCGCTCCCATTGCAATTGAGGACTTCACCGGGACCGAAGCCACGGGCACGATCGGGATAGCGTTCACGGTCGCCGGAATCGCCAGCGTGATCGGAGTCGTGTTCGTCGCGCGAAAGTTCGTTCGGCCTGGAAACCTCGCGAGAGCCATCGGGGCCGGCATGCTTGCAGTCGCCGTTGCTCATGTCTTGCTTGCGTTTTCGCCAGGAGTCTGGGTCTACGTGGCCTGGTTCTCGGTTATCTCCCTGGCCCAGGCGGCGCTGCTACCAGCCACCAACACGCTCATCGCATCGAACGTGCCGCGCCATCGTCGTGGGACAGCCTTTGGCATTGCCGGTAGCGCCCAGGCCCTCGCCTTCATGGTGGGCCCCATGAGCGCGGCCATCTTCGCCGCAATCTCGTTGACTCTCGGATATGTTGTGGTCGGCGCTGTCTTCCTCGGGATGGCATTGCTCATCCGGCTCAATGTTCGTGAGCCCCAATCAACGACCGCGTAGGGCTGTGGCCCGGTTGTAACCCGAACGCAAAGCGCGAGTGCTTCACTCAACCCATGGAAGGTCGATTACTTTCCCAGGACATCCCGATCGCCGCCATTGGCCTCTGCCGCAATTCACCGTTTCCGGGACCGCTGCTTCACCTTGCGTGTGGCTCGGTGCCGATCCTCACCACCCCGGACCTCGACTCGCTGCCGCGTCCCGCTGTTCTCTTCGGCAGCCAGCCATGCGAACGCTTCGCCAGTGCGGTTTCCGCCGCGCCGGACCTTGCCTATGTGCTGGTAACCACCGGATCAGAGGATCTGTCCGCGAACGACTGGGTTGATGCGGTCGTCGTCGAACCTACCGGGATCGATCAGATCGTCCGCGCCGGAAGAGCCGGGCTGGCAGCCAAGCAATCCTGCCACCGGCCTCGGCCCATCGTCGGTGACCGCGCACTCGGCTGGCAGGGGGTAACGCTTCCCATCTCCGGCCTCGAAGCGACCGTCTTACGGATACTCGTAGCTGCGCGCGGCCACGTCGTTGAGCGCGGACGGATTGCGCGCGCTATCTGGGGTCCCTACGCGACCGATCCGGGGCGAGCCGTCGACGCGCATGTCTACCGGCTCCGCCGCAGGATGGTTGCCCTCGACGGCATCGAAATCGAGACAGTCCGGAAGCGCGGGTTCCGCCTCGTCACGGCCGGCTTCAGAGTCGATTCGAAAGCCATGCTGATCCGGTGAGACGGCGTCCAAGGAAGATCATCCGCAACACGACGAATAGCGCGATCACGACCCAGATCTGTGTCAATGACCCGCCGAATGCCAGCATTGCCCCGAGCGCGAGCCACGCGGGCGTCGAGGCTGCCACCATCGAATCTCGGAGGTAGCGGCCGTCGCCTGCGCCAAGAAACACACCGTCAAGCCCGAACACGATGGCGCTCAGAGGCATAAGCGCGGCCAGGATCAACACGGCCGGCAGCGCCGTGCTCCGCACCTCCTCGTCCCCTGAGAGAAGAGCGACCAGCGGGACCGCCAATACGGCGAGCACAAGGCCGGCGGCAAGACCGACAGCCGTCTCCAGCGTCGACACTCTCGCTGCGATGGATCGCGCCGCTGCCCCGTGCCCGCTCCCTACCGCCGCGCCAACCATTGACTGCGCCGCGATCGCCAACGAGTCGAGGGCGAGAGCTGTAAAGAGCCAGAGCGACGAGACGATTCCATACGCTGCCGCGGTTACGCCGGAAGAATCCACGGCCGACGCGGCGATCCCTGCGAGTGTGAACGTGCCAGTCACGCATAGCGTTCGAAGCAAAATGTCGCGGTTGAGTGCCAGGGCGTTCCCCCAGCCCGGCCCGGCGCCCCCGGTCTGCGCGTCGCCAAGCCGGTGAGCGTCCCGCCAGGCCAGCAGTAACAGCGCAGCGCCCCCAAGCACCTCCGCTCCAGCTGCCGCAATCGCAATGCCGCGTAGCCCCAGCCCGTCCACGCCCCCCCAGCCGAACGCCAGGATCGGCGCCGCCGCCACGCTCAGCGATGACATAACGAGCGATACGGCGAGTGGTGGCAGCGTGTTGCCCCTGCCCCGGAACCAGCCGTTTCCCGCACGCAGCACCAGGAACGGTGCGGCGCTCAGCATCCGCATCTGGAGGTACTGGGCGCCCTCCGTCGCTGTTCCGCCCTCCGCACGCATCACGGTCGTCATGAGCCAGTGGGCGCCAAGCACGACGGCGAGCGACATCAGCACTCCGATCACAACCGCTGCCAGGACTGCCGCCGTTCCCGCCCGCCTCGCGCCTCGGACATCGCCCGCGCCCAGGCGCTGGGCGACCACGGCCGTGGTGCCGTACTCCAGGAAGTTCGTGCTAAAGAGGAGGAACCCGAGCATCGCGACGCCCACGGCCAGGCCGGCCTGGGGCCCCGTCCCGAGACGTCCGGCAATGAAGACATCGAAGAGCGCGACAAGTGGCGGAGCGGCGAGTGTGAAAAGCGCCGGTCCCGCCAGCGCGGCGATCTCCCGGTCTCGGAACGGCAATGGCCGCCAAACGCTCGCCCTGAGCGAAGGCGTTTCAGGTGGTTGAGGGTTCACGGCCGAAAGTCCACCGGGTCAGCTTTGACGCGCCTGACCCAAACAGAAAAGCGGCGCCTGCCTTGCCGCGGCGTTGTCGCAACCGGGCAATAGAACCGCAACGTTCCCGTAGCCCCTGGGTAACGTCCCGCCGACAGGCTACCTCCAGGCGGCCAGTCCAATCTGGCCCGCGATTCACAGGAGGACACCCGTGGCAGTTTGGGACCCCTTTCTCACAGAACAAGACCGCGACCACCTCAAGCTCTGGGGCAAGACCGAGCTCAATGGGTTCGGCTCGAAACCAGCTTTGCTGGTGATCGACGACTACTACAGCGTGGTAGGGCACGAGCGCAAGCCGATCCTCGAATCGATCAAAGACTGGCCAATGAGCTGCGGTCTGGAAGGCTGGGCCGCCATCGACAATACGGCCACCCTGCTCTCGATCGCTCGCAACTGCGGAGTGCCTGTCGTCTATGCGAGAGGGCTCGAAGGCTTCCCCAGCCCCTGGGCCCGCCCCAGGAGCGGCCAGAGCCGGCGGATGGACGTGAGCCACCTGCCTCCTGAAATCCGCGCGATGGGGAACGAAATCATCGCTGAAGTAGCGCCGACGCCGGGCGAACTCGTGATCGAGAAGGCCGCGGCCTCGGCCTTTCAGGGCACGCCGCTGATGTTTCACCTGACCGCGCTCGGCGTCGACACCGTCATCGTCGTCGGCGAGACCACCAGCGGCTGCGTCCGCGCAACCGTTGTCGATGCGGCCACTTACCGGCTCCGCGTTGGTGTCGTCGAAGAGTGTTGCTTCGACCGCACGCAAGCCGCGCATGCCATCAACCTCTTCGACATGCACCAGAAGTACGGCGATGTCATCGACATCCCTCAGACGGAAGAGTACTTCCGCTCGCTCCGTGTACCGGAGCGGGCCCCCGCACTCGTCTGAGGCACCGATTCGCAGCACTTCACCTATCGCCTGGAGGATTCTCATGAGACGACGACGATTTCTGCATCTCAGCGCCGGCGCGGCTTCGGCCGCGTCCCTCGCAGCCCTTGGCGTCGCCTGTGGTGACGATGACGAGGCGACCGGCAGTTCCACGCCGGAAGGCACGTCGACCACAACCACCGCCGGACAAACCTCGCTCTCACCGACGCCGACCGCGCCTCCGGCCGATCTCGCGGATAGCCAGGTGCTGCGCACGCGGTTCTACTTCGACCTCCTCCCGCTCGATCCGGCTAAGATCTTTGGCATCGAACAGGAGAACACCGCCGTCGCCGTCTATAGCGGACTCACCGCCTACAACGGCAAGACTGAAGTCGTTGCCGACGTCGCTGAGAGCTGGGAGCAGCCCGATGGCAACACGTTCACCTTCAAGCTGCGGCCCGGCGTGAAGTGGCAACAGGACTACGGGACGCTGACCGCCGAAGAGGTCGTCGCGTCCTACAACCGCGTGAAGGACAACAAAGGCTCGTACCAGGCCGAGTTCGGCCTTGTGGATTCCATCGCGGCGCTCAACGAAACGACCGTCCAGTTCAAGCTCAAGAAGCCCGATGCCAATTTCATCCACCAGGTGGCGAACTACCACCAGGGCAGCATCGCGAACCTGAAGGCGCTCGAAAAGCTGGGCGACGGCATGTGGCTCGCGCCCGTCGCGACCGGCCCATTTGAGCTGAAGGACGTGAAGCCCGGACAGGGGTTCACGCTCCAACGTTTCAACGACTACTTCCGCGGTCCCGCCACGCTCGAAAAGATAGAAATGCGGACCATCGCGGACCACAACACCGCCGCAATCGCGCTCAAGAACAACGAGCTCGACGT
This sequence comes from Dehalococcoidia bacterium, assembly GCA_050248655.1. Taxonomy (GTDB): domain Bacteria; phylum Chloroflexota; class Dehalococcoidia; order Tepidiformales; family Tepidiformaceae; genus JAGQHB01. The sequence goes on along the minus strand of JBFWRY010000001.1, from coordinate 989,575 downwards.
CGTCATGGCGATTCGCAGCGAACCAGCGCTCGACCAGGTAGCCAGGGACAGCAACATCAAGTTCGCCGTCGGCGAGCAATGGGCCATCAGCCTCTGGATGTTCAACACCACCTCAACGGCCCTTGGCGACCCGCGCGTGCGCCAGGCGATGGCCTATGCGGTGGACCTGCCCGGCTCCATCAAGGCCACCTCGCCGCGGCTGGGCACGCCAGCGATCAGCATCGTCCCGGAATGGTTCCCGGAATATTCGGCCGACGTGCCGAAGTATGGGTTCGACCTTAAGAAGGCGAAGGATCTGCTCAGTGCCGCCGGCGTCAGCAACGGGATCAACGTCAAATACATGAGCCTCGGCAACCCTTCAGAATTTCTCATCCTCCTCCAGGCTTCGATGGCTGCCGCCGGCATTGATCTCGAGTTCGAGATCGTCGACCGCGCCCAGTTCAACTCGCGCCGCGTCAGCGGCGACTTCGAGATCACGGGTCGCGGCTTCCCTTCCGCCAACGTCAATCAGGTCCTCTTCGGCTACCTCCACCCGGATAACAGTCCGCCGGTCGGCTTCAACGGCTCGCGGTACAACAACCCCGACGTCACCTTGAAGCTCGAGGCTGCGCGGAGCGAACTCGATTCGGCCAAGCGCCTGGCTCTGTACGCCGAAGTCCAAAAGCAGGCAATGACGGACCTCCCCTACCTGCCCACCAACGCAGCGAACGAGTACTGGGGCTACAACACCAAAGTTCGGAACGTCGCCGTCAACCGAATGCCCGAGGGACTCTGGTACGACATGCAGATCGCGAAGGCGTAGCCGATGTTCGCCTACAGCCTCCGCCGCGGCGCTCAAACTATCCCCGCGCTCATCGGCGTCGTCACCCTGGTCTTCCTGATGCTTCGGTTCCTGCCGGGCGACCCCGCCGCGTTCATCGTTGGTGAAGGCGCCGGGCAGGAAGCTATTGATCAGGCCCGAGAAGACCTCGGCCTCAACAAACCGATGGCCCAGCAGTATGTGGAGTACCTCGGCGGTCTCGTGTCATTCGATTTCGGCGCATCCGTCATCAATCGGACGAAGGTCACGACCCTGATCAAGGATGCTCTCCCGACGACGCTCCTCATCGGCGGGCTCAGTCTTCTGCTCGGGTTCGTCCTGGCCGTACCGCTGGGAGCCCTCGCCGCGTACTTTGGTTCCCGCGGCAGACCGTTCATCGACCAGGGAATTACCGGCGTCGCACTCTTCTTCGACGTGATGCCCGGGTTCTGGATGGCCCTGTTGCTGATGCTGTTCTTCACGCTTCAGCTCGGATGGTTCCCGGCGACAGGCCCCATGACCTGGTCCGACCCCATCGAATTGAGCAAGCGCATCGCCCTGCCGGTCACCGTCCTCACGCTTGGCCAGGTCGGCTCCCTCATGCGCGTCACGCGGACGTCGGTGCTCGAAGTCCTGGCGGACGACTATATCCGCACTGCCCGCGCCATGGGCACACCGGAAATGGTCGTCCTGTTCAAGCACGCCCTGCGGAACGCCGCCCTTCCCATCGTCACCGTCGCCGGTCTCAGCGTCGGGCGGCTCCTCGGTGGCACCGTCATCGTCGAGGCCATCTTCGCACTCCCGGGCATGGGGACCGTGCTGATCAACAGCATCCTTGGCCGGGACTACCCGGTGGTGCAGGGGGTGGTCCTCGTCTTCGCATCCATGGTCGTCTTCGTGAATCTTGCGACCGACCTCATCTACACGCGGGTCGATCCTCGCGTGTCGCTGTAGGAGGCCGAATTGTCAGCACAAACCGCAGCTCCCCCACGGGTCCTCGACCGGCCGCGCCGAAGTCCCGGACTGCTCGGCCTGGCGTCAGTCGCCCGGCGGACCCGGAATCTTGGCCCGAAATACATCGGCGCGGCCATCATCCTGGTGCCCATCGCCGTTCTCGCGCTCGTCGCGCCCTATCTGCCAATACCCGAGCCGAACGTGCCTGCTCCGGTCGACAGCCTCCAGGGTCCATCCCTTGAACACCCCTTCGGTACCGACCGGCTCGGCCGCGACGTCTTCAGCCGGACACTCGGCGGCGCTCGAATCTCCCTCACAGTCGGCTTTTCGGCCGCTGCCATCGCGCTTGCCGCGGGGATCACCCTTGGCACGGTCGCGGGCTTCACGGGCCGAGCTGTCGATGCAGCCATATCAGGCGCCACGGACGTGCTCATGTCATTCCCCTCGATCCTGCTGGTGCTCGGGATCGTTGCGACGTTCGGGAACGGGCTTACGCAGATAGTGATTGCCATCGCAGTCGCCGACGCCCCGCGCGCCGTCCGGTTACAACGCGCGCTGGCCCTCGGTATTCGCTCACGTAGCTTCATTGATGCGTCGCGGCTCGCATCGAGCCCACTCTGGTGGGTGCTCTTGCGGCACGTGCTCCCCAACACAATCGCACCGATGGTCGTGGTCGGAAGCATCTACGCTGCCAACGCGATCATCATCGAGGCCAGCCTCAGCTTCCTCGGCCTCGGAGTCGTACCTCCCAATCCGTCGTGGGGGAACGTCATCAATGATGGGCGAGCCTACCTCGAACAGGCCTGGTGGATTTCTACGTTCCCGGGCCTGGCGATCGCGCTCGTCGCATTCGCACTTCATCTTCTCGCCGATGGGCTCCGCCAGGGTCTCGACCCAAGGTTGGCGAACTGACATGACCGTCGCACAGAAGTTTGAAACGCCATCTGCGCTCGCCCAATCCCCATCTCTCCTGCGCGTTCGCGACCTGGAGACGCGGTTCTTCACACGCAGGCGCGGTGTCGTCCACGCCGTAAACGGGGTCACCTTCAACCTCCGCAAGGGCGAACGCCTGGCCGTCGTCGGCGAAAGTGGCTCCGGGAAAAGCGTGATGACCATGTCATTGATGCGCCTCATCGGTCATCCCGGGCGCATCGTCGGCGGACAGGTGTCGCTCGATGGCACCGATGTCCTTGGCCTCGGCGAAAAGGCGCTCAACGACCTTCGTGGCCGTCGCATCGCGATGGTCTTCCAGGACCCGATGACATCGCTCAACGCCGTTCTCCGGGTCGGCGACCAAGTGATGGCGCCGATGATCCGCCACCTCCGGCTTTCCAGGGTCGAGGCTCGGACGCGTGCTATCGAACTGCTGGCTCAGGTCGGCATCCCCGCGCCGGAACTGCGAGTGGATGCATATCCGCACGAACTGAGCGGCGGGATGCGCCAGCGCGTCCTGATCGCCATGGCGCTCTCCTGCAAGCCCGAGGTCATCCTCGCCGATGAGCCCACGACGGCTCTCGACGTCACCATCCAGGCCCAGATCATCACCCTGCTCCGCAAGCTCGCGGAGGAGACGGGCGTCGCCGTCATCCTCGTCACCCACGACCTTGGTCTCGTCGCCCGCTTCGCTCAGACCGTCGCGGTCATGTACGCCGGCCGCATCGTCGAAATGGGTCCCGTCCGCGAAATCTACCGGAACCCCCAGCATCCTTACACGCAGGGCCTCCTCTCCTCGATCCCCACGACCGTTGGCCCCCGTGTCGACCGCCTGTCCCAGATCCCGGGTTCGCCGCCGGACATGAGCCAGATTCCGCCCGGCTGCGCGTTCGCGCCCCGCTGCCCAATGGTTGCCCGCCCCTGCACACAGGAGGCGCCGCCGCTGCTTCGGCGCGGGCCCTCCCACACTGCCGCTTGCTGGGTTACTTCCAGCCAACCCGTCTCTGGAGGCGACGACGAATGAGTGACTCCGCTGCCCCCCTGAACCCCCGCCGGCCATACGACGCCGAGGCCATCCTCGAGATCCGCGGGCTCAAGAAGCACTTCATCAAGCGGCCGCTCTTCCCCTGGGGGAACGAGCGCGTCATCCGTGCGGTCGATGGCGTCGATTTCACGCTTCACCGCGGTCAGACCATCGGGCTCGTCGGCGAGAGCGGCTGTGGGAAGACGACGACCGGCCGGATGATCGTACGGCTCGACGCTCCAACCGGCGGCCAGATCATCCTCGACGGCGTCGATGAGGCGCGCACCCCGGAGCGTTCGTTGAAGCTCTTCCGGCGCAGAGTCCAAATGGTGTTCCAGGACCCCTACGCCTCGCTCGACCCGCGCATGAAGCTCGGCGATATCATTGCCGAGCCACTCAACGTCCAGCGGCTCGGGAGTCGCCGTGAGCGCAAAGAACGCGTCGATGACCTGATGCGGAAGGTCGGTCTCGACCCATCCTTCCGGCACCGTCACCCGTCCCAGCTAAGCGGGGGCCAGCGGCAGAGGGTGGGCATTGCCCGAGCCCTCGCCCTTTCGCCGGAAATCATCGTCGCCGACGAACCGACGTCAGCGCTGGATGTTTCTGTCCGCGCCCAGGTTATTAACCTGCTCCGAGACCTTCAGTCTGAGTTCAACCTCAGCTTCATCTTCATCTCCCACGACCTCGCGACGGTCCGCTACTTTTCCGACAGCGTCGCCGTCATGTACCTCGGCCGGATCGTGGAGACAGCGCCCGCGACCGAACTCTTTGACCACCCGCTCCACCCGTATACCGTCGCGCTGCTTTCAGCCGCGCCGACCCCAGACCCGGAACTTGAGCAGGAACGCGAAGTCCAGCAGCTCCAGGGCGAACCGCCGAGTCCCGCCAATCCGCCGGCCGGATGCCGCTTTAACCCGCGTTGCGTCTGGGCCACCGATCTTTGCCGGTCCGAAGAACCGGTCCTCCGGGAGTTCAGCCCTGGTCGCACCGTTGCCTGCCACTACGCCGGCTAAGCCGGTCAGCGGCTCGCTACGGAGTCCGCCGGCGAAGAGTCGCCGCTCCGAGAGCGAGGCTCCCCGCCATGAACGCGACGAGTGCTGCCACGTCCGCAGCGAGATGCGCGCCGATGTCGTTCACCGCAACCGTTGCCAGGGCATCGTATGCATACGTCATGGGTAGCGCCGCCGAAATCAATTCGAGCCCGCTGTTCATCTGGTCGCGTGGCGCAATTAAGCCGCAAAGCAAGAGCTGCGGCAGAAGGAACGCCGGCATGAACTGCACGGCCTGGAACTCCGTTGTGGCGAAAGCACTGACCAGGAGCCCAAGCGCCATCCCCAGGAGGGCGTTGAGCAATGCCAGCCCCAGGACGGCGAGTATGGGCCCTTCGACGTCAAGCCCCAGCGCTCCAACAGCAACCAGCACCGTCAGTCCCGACTGAGCGAGCGCGACGGCGCCGAATGCAATCGCATAGCCAGCCAGGATGTCGATCTTGGCGATAGGCATAGTCATGAGGCGCTCCAGCGTTCCGGACGAGCGCTCCCTCAGCATTGTGATCGACGTCACGAGGAACATCGAGGTCAGCGGGAAGACCCCAACCAACGGGACGCCGACGCGCTGGAAGACGCCCGGTTGATCCGCGAAGACCAGCTTCATGAGACCGACCAGCATCACCGGCACAACGACCAGCAGCGCGATCGTCCGCGGGTCCCTTCGGAGCTGCTGGAGCACCCGGACGGCCGTGGCTACAACGGCGACTCGGTGCATCACTCCAGGGCCTCGCCTACGAGCGAAAGGAAGGCTCCCTCGACGTCGCCGGCGCCCGTGCGCTTGAGCAATCGGTCCGGCGTGTCCACAGCGATGACCTCGCCCTCGCGCATCAGGATCAGCTCATCGCAGCGCTCCGCTTCATCCATCACGTGGCTCGAAACAAGGAGCGAACGGCCTGCCGCGGCTAGGCGGTGGAACGTCGCCCACAGATCTCTCCGCAATACGGGGTCGAGTCCAACGGTCGGCTCATCGAGGACCAGGAGCGGCGGATTGTTCAGCAAGGCTGCGGCGAGTGAGACCCGCGAACGCTGTCCGCCCGAAAGCTTTGACACCGGGTGGTCAGCGAGACCGTCCAGCCCAACCGTGCGAATTGCGTCATGGACGGCATCGATACTCTGGCCCAACAGGCGCGCGAAGTAGCGAAGGTTTTCGTGGACGGTCAGGTCGGCGTACACCGAGCTCGCCTGCGTGACGTAGGCGACGCGAGTGCGAAGCGCAGGCGATCCGGCCGGCATTCCGAGCACATTCACCGTGCCACCGGCCACAACCTGGACGCCTACGATGGCCCGCATCAGCGTTGTCTTGCCGCATCCGCTTGGCCCTAGCAAGCCGGTGACCTTCCCCACCGGGATATCAAGGTCGATTCCTGGGAGCACCACGTTCCCGGCACGTATTACCCGAAGTCCCCTCACGACGATCGCCGCAACCGGTTCGCTGGTCATTCCTCACCTCCAGGCGTCGCCACCATCGGGTCGTCAGAGCTGAAAGTCGGTGCTTCGACCCTGAGCTTCAGCCGGAGCAGGGGTCCGCCCCCGACTTCCCTGCGACGCTACCGGCGCGACCTGTTGGAACGTCATACACGGCGCCTCGCGCGCCGGTTAGAGTACCGGGCATCGCTTATTGCTGCTCCCGCAGCGCCCTTTCGGTGCCAGCGGACGCGCTGACGGTGCATCCCATTGAGATGGGAGAAGGAGAAACGTATGAACGGCCAGGCTCTCAAGAAGACCCTCGCGGCAGGCGGGCACGTCTTTGGCTGCATGATTTCTGCAATGGGCACAACCCGCTTCCGGTCCGCCCTCGCCGGTGCCACGCTCGATTTCGTGGTAATCGACTCCGAGCACGGATCTCGCGATCGCAAGGAGATCCAGGAACTCTGCGCGATGTTTCGCGAAATCGACGTCACGCCGATCGTCCGCGTCCCCGTGCCGAAGGCGGAGTGGGTGGCGATGGCGCTCGATGCGGGGGCAGCCGGTGTCCTTGTCCCGTACTGTGAAACCGTCGAAGAGGTGCAGGCCTGCGTCGCCACCGCAAAGTGGCATCCCCTGAAGGGAGAGTACTTGCGGCGCGCCGTCACGGATGGCGTCCTTCCCAGCGACAAGTCCCGCGCCTATCTGGAAGCCCGTCACGCGGAGAGCATCGTCATCATCGGCATCGAGAGCGAGCCCGCGTTCGAACGGCTTGACTCGCTGCTCGACGTGGGTTCGATCGATGGGATCTTTGTGGGGCCGAACGACATGACGACCTCGCTCGGCATCCCCGACGAGGTCACCCATCCCCGTTATCTCGAAGTACTCCGCGGCGTGATCGCCGGGTCCGAGGCGCGAGGCATTCCCGTCATGATTCATCAACAGACCCTCGATACATCCGCAACTGCGATCGAACTCGGGGCCCGGTTCGTCATGCACTCGATCGATGCACGGCTGATGCAGATCGCGATGCAGGAGCACATGGCGGCGCTCCGGGGCGCCGCTCAGCTGGTATCCGGTCGGACCGCTACGGCCAGCGACCGGCGGGACACGATCGAAACGGTGTGACCGCCGTTTCGTTTCGCGGGGGGCCGCTGTCGCGAGCCCCCCGGCGGAAGCTCACGCTGCCGGCTGTCTCACGGCCGTGTTCGAGGAGGTCTCGGGCCGGAAGCCCGAACACAGCAAGTCGATCATGCCGACACGGCCATCGACGACCTTGGCGTAGCCCTGTTGCTCGATGATTCGCGAGAACGGTTCCCCGGCCCAGCGCACCCGGAGTTTCCAGCTCACCCGCACCCGGTCCGCGACTACGTCGATGCCGGTCGTGATCGGTTCGTACTCCTCGGCATCGCCAAACCAGCCTTCGAACGAGCGGCCGATCGCCTCGGAGCCGTGAACCTCACGCGGGCCGCCGGGAAGCAGCGCTCTCATCCGCGCCGTGCCTGTGAACGCTTCGCGGATCGCTGCGAAGTCCCGTTGCCGGACCGCGCCAGCCAGGAATTCAATCGCGGCTCGGTCGCCGGGCTGCGCTGGCACGTCGTCCTCGGCGAAGATCCAACGGCGAGCTGATTCCGACACGTCGAGCGCAGGGCCCAGTCCATTGATGTCGAGGCCCTGCGCCCGCCTTGGATCGGCTCGCCATGCTCCCATGACCCGGGTGCGGCGTGCGGCGGCCTCGTCCCCGGGAGTCAACTGGAGTTCCGTGAGCCAGCTTTCCGCGGTGATGATGGATTGAAAATAGGTGTCGCGTGCGGTGGCATAGTGGTCCACGGCGATATCCCAGTTGGGTTCCGAAAGGAGCCAGTCGCTCAGTACGCGGACGTCGTGGAACGCAAGCGCCATGCCCTGGCCCCAGGTGGGGTCGCTGATTCCGGCGGCATCCCCAATGAGAGCGCGGCCCGGGGCAGCTGGACGCTCCACCCACGAATCGTCGGCGACGAACGCCGCAAGCGGGCCGGCCTGCGCAACCCCGGCCACCGCTTTAGCAGGGATGCCGAGGTCGATGAGTGACCTCACGAAGTTGTCGAAGCCCTCTGCTCCGCGGTACGCCACCTGGTCGCGCCCGTAGAGGAACACGTAGGCCCGGGCCATTCCGTTCGCCTGGGGGAAGAGCGAAGCCAGCCCGCCCACATCTTCGCGTATCACGAAATAGCCAAACGAGGCGTCCCCAGGGACGTTGGCGAGGCGCACGCCGGCGAGGACGCGGTCCGATCGGCGGACCTGCTCCTCATGGCCGAGCGTCCGGCGCACCAGCGAGTTCCGCCCGTCCGCGCCCACGATGAGCCGGGCACGAACAGTTTGCGCGGGGTCCCGTGTGACGACAGACGAGAGGCCCTCCTGCTCCGGCGTTACGGCCGTTACGTGCGCCCCGCGGAAGACGGTCGCGCCCGCTGCGCCTGCCTTGCTGAGCAGCGCCTCTTGGGCCGCCGTGTGCGAATACGAAAGTGGGGCATCTCCCCCGGGTGTGGCCACTTGCCGTGGCTTCAGCGAGCGTCCTGCGAGCGCGGGCAGGTCGATCGCTCCCGCCCTTCGGAGGGTGGCGAGCAGGTCGAGGCGGCGAAGGTCCCGGACCGCCCACGGTGCCAGGAATTCCCCACGCACCCGGTCCGTGAAGGCCCGTTCCTTCTCAAGTACGGCTACGTCTACTCCGGCTCGGGCGAGCGTGATCGCAAGGGCGGACCCAGCGAGTCCTCCGCCTACGATGGCTACGTCGAAATTTCCGTGTTCCATGTGTCCATTTCCTTCCCACTGGTGAGCCTGCCGGGGCGTTGGGGGACAATTCCCCGCGCCCCGGCAGCTGGTGCCACCGGCCTCAGGCCGTGACCACATCGACATCGACTGCGGTACCATGCGAGACGACGTCGAAGACAAACGAGCGAGCCTTGGCCCGTTCGACGACTTCGCGAAGCTTCTCGTCTGGCGCATTGCCGCTGACCTTGAAGCTCGCCCGGATGCGCTGGAACCCGTTGCGAATTCCGTCGTTCAGCCCGAGCGCGCCCTGGACATCCGCGTCGCCCTCGAGCATCGATTCGACGGACGTCAGTTCAACCTTCCTGGCCGCGGCGACGTTGACGATCGACGTCGTCAGGCAGGCTGCGAGCGCATGGAGCAAATACTCGGCCGGGTTCGGGCCTTCATCCTTGCCCAGCAGAATCCCAGGCTCGCCCGCGTCCAGGCTCCAGCCCGAGGCGCGCGACCGGTCTTCCTGGCCGCCGCCGTAGAAGTCCTTGATGAACGACTGGTTGTGGGTCCCGCCCATCCAGCGGTTCGTCGCGCGGAACTGGAACTTGGCGATGGCCGGCTGCGCCTTGATGGCGTCGAGCGTGCCATACATCTGCTCGATGTTGAGGCCGTTGCGGATGGTCTGGGTGGGGGTAGTCATTTCTTTGTTCCTCCGTGGTAGTCTCGCCGGGTCTGTGGTGTTTCCCGGCAACAACAACGTAGGTCCGCCGATAGGCCCTAGCTTGAAGACTGCATAGAGACACCGTGGAGAGAACATCGAGGTTCGTTGGCCCAGGTGCCTGTGGACCCCGGCGGAGGCACCGCGATGCCAGGACGCGTTGTGACGTTCGAAGACTTCGAACTCGACGCTGAAGCGTTTGAGCTGCGTCGAGCCGGCGAAGTGGTGCCGATGGAGCCCCAGGTTTTCGAGGTGCTCGAGCTGCTCGTCCGCCATGCCGGACGGGTCGTACCCAAGGACGAGATCATCGCCGCCGTGTGGCCGTCAGGGTTCATCTCCGACGCCGCTCTCAACAGCCGCATCATGGCTGCCCGCAAGGCCGTAGATGATAGCGGTGACCAGCAACGGTTGATCCGGACTATCCGCGGTCGCGGGTACCGGTTTGTCGGCGAGGTGACTGCGGGCGCAGGGACACCGTTGCGGGCGCCCGCAAAACCGGACACCTCTCTAATCCAGCCCCGTGCACTGCCCTCCGTCCCGGTCACCTCGTTCGTTGGCCGGCATGCAGAACTCGAGCGACTTGAAGATCTGCTGCAGCGCCCGGCCTGCCGGCTTGTGACAATCGCTGGCCCCGGAGGAGTCGGGAAGACCCGCCTCGCCAACCAGCTTGCCTCGCGGCTTCGGTTCGCCGGGCGGGAAGTGACAACCATCGGACTCCACGGAGTCGATACTGTGCACGACGTGCACCTGGCCATCGCCCGCGAAATGGAACTGCAGTTGGCGGAGCCAACGGTCGAGAGGGTCGCCGCAGCGCTTGCAAAGCGGGACGCAGTCCTCGTCCTCGACAACGTCGAGCAAGTTCTGCCTGCCGTCGCTCCCAGCTTCGCGACGCTCGTCGCTGAGACAGCAGCCCTGCGCGTCGTCGTCACGTCTCGCGAAGTCATCGGGCTGCGCGACGAATGGGTCTTCCCGATTGGCGGCCTGGGACAGGAGGCTACCAGCGACGGACTATCAGACGCCGAGCAGCTGTTCCTCGAACGTGAGGCTCAGTCCGGGGGCGGCTCGGACAACGCATCGAACGATGCGGTGCGTCGCATCTGTGCGCTGGTGGACGGGATGCCTCTGGGCCTCGAGCTGGCCGCGGCGTTGCGCCGCTACCTGACGCGCGACGAAATCGCCGAACAGGTAGCGAACGACATCAGCGTGCTCCACTCCGACTTGCGTGACGTCCCGCGGCGCCACCGCAGCATCCCGGGGTTGCTGGAAGAGAGCTTGCGCAGGTTGGACCCCGTCGGCCTCGAGACTTTGCTCGCGCTCTCTGTCTTCCATGGGACGTTCACGCTCACGTCAGCGCGCCAGGTTACAGCGGCATCACTCGACGTGGTCCGCGGCCTTGTCGACCGTTCCCTCCTTCAGGCGTCGGACGGAGCGTATTCGCTTCATCCACTGCTTCGGCAGCTCGCTTTAGAGCGCCTTGGCCCTCAACGGGACAAGATCGAGCGTGCGCATGCGGAGCACTACGCCGAATTCATGAGCCGGTGCCGGAAGCCCCTCGAGTCGGCAGACCAGATGGCTGCCGCCACTTCCATTGACGCTGAGTTTCGTGACGTGCTCGCCGCGTTTCGCTGGGCCAGCCGAAATGCTCGGAACGATCTCGTGGAGGTCATGGCATATCCGCTCTCGCACTACGCACAGGTCCGCGGTCGCCTCCTCGAAATTGCTGAGGGGCTCGATCAGGCTGTGGCCTCGGCAGAATCGGCTGGTGAGCCGGCGTGGCGACTCCTGGCGACCTTGCTCACCGTTCGTTCGTGGGTGGACATCCGCACCGCCCGTTCGCCGCGCCTGCTCAGCGACGCCCGCCGAGCATCTGCACTCTACCTGAATCATGACGGTCAGCCGCCGTCAGGATTCGGCATGGACCCGGTGGAACTCGAAGCGATGTTGCATTGGGGAGCCGGGAGGTACGAGGACGTCCGGGACGCCGCGGCGAAGGCCGAAAATCGCGCAACGGAACGCAACGACGCTGCCAGTCTGGCCAGTGCGCTCTGGCTTGGCGCAGTCGCCCGCGACCGCCTCGCTCCCCTCGTTTGGAAGCCGGGCGACATACGAAAAGGCCCGTTCTTCCCGGCAGACGGCCTCTCGGAGGCGACCCTGCGCGAAGCTGAGACTCACCTTCGCCGCGCGACGGACCTCCTTGCGGAAGGCGAGCACTGGTGCACGGCCACCCTGAACATCGAGCGCTCAGTCAATGCCAAGGCGCTAGGTGATGCGCCGGCAGCGATTTCGTTTGGCCACAAAGCAGTGGAGTCACGGCAGCTACTTCGGGACCAGCGAGGTACGGTCGACGCGTTAGTGCGGCTCGGCGACTCGTACGTGGATTTCGCGGAGCCCAAGGCTGCGCGTGCGATCCTCGCTCAAGCTGAGCCGCTCGTTCAACGGCTTGGAGATATCAACACACTCACCGAGTACGAGCGGTCGATGGGGTTTCTGCGCCTCATGGAGGGCGACCTCGACGGGGCCATGGAGATCTTCATTTCAGCCGTGAGAACATCGCAAGAGGCAGGCTCGGCCAATAACCTGTTGAGTTCGCTACAGGGCATAGGGGAGATCCTCGCGTTCCGTGGAGAAATCGGGATCGCCAACCAGATCCAGTCATTTGTCTCGTCCCACCCGGCAACCACTCCGTTTTCTGGGGCCAGGGCGCTCTTTGCACTCCAAAGTGCGGGCCTTGATGCCCCTGCAGTTCCCGGCCCCCGAATGCGACTGAGCGAATTCGCCTCATACGTCACACAGTCGCTCGCGAGACGCACCTGGCGCTGAAGGTCCGGGGCCCGGTCGTGGCACTGATACGAGAATCTAGAGCCACGGCTTCGACCGCGTAGACTCAGCACATGCGAACACCCACCGCTGGGACCGTTGTCTCCGCCGGACTAACCCTTCACTACGATGAGTGGGGCGGCGAAGCCCCGCTCATCGTTCTCGTCCACGGTGGCCGGGACCACGCCGGCACGTGGGAGGACATGGTCGGACATCTGCCGGAGACATGGCGGCTGATTGCGCCAGATCTTCGCGGGCATGGAAGGAGTGACTGGGCGCCCGGTTCGGCCTACTCCCTGTGGGACTACGTCGCCGACCTTGATGCCGTCATCCGAAACGCTGCGGACGGGCAGCCGGCCGTCGTCGTGGGCCACTCCCTGGGAGGCGCCATCGCTCTCGCATACGCGGGTATCCGGTCTCATCGGGTCAGAGCCGCTGTGGCCATCGAGCCGTTCGGCCTGGGCCGGGGCATGACCGCCGAGACCGCGCTCAATGGGGGCATCAGCCAGGACATCGTCAAGGTCACGCCGGCGGAGTCGCGCATCCCTGCCGGTGATCGCCTCGCCGCTTATTTCGATCACCTCGAAGCCGCGGAATCCCGGCCCGGGCCTGTGTATCGGTCGATGGAGGAAGCCGTCGACCGCATGAGAGCAGTCAACCCTCGCGTCCGCCCCGAGACCATCGTCCGCCTCGCCGCCCGAGCCATTCGCCCTGTCCCCGGCGGCGGGTTTACGTGGGCGTTCGATGGGCGAGTCAGGCTCCCAGCACCGGGTGGGTTCGATAAAGAAGATGCCGCCGATATCTGGGGCCGGATCCAGGCCCCCGTCCTGCTCGTCAATTCAGATCCCCGCGGTCGCGATGGCCGAGTCCAGAGCGACGGCTTCGAAGAGTTCTTTGCAGACTGTTCCATCGCGTCGATCCCGGATGCCAGCCATCACGTCCAGCTCGATCAGCCGGCTGCGCTGGCCGGCCGCATTCAGAAATTCCTCCTTGAAAAGGAAGTCCTCGTGCGCGACTGACCGCCATCTGGAGCGCCTCGCGTGTGCGAAGCCCCGGAAGTCACCTTCGAGTGGTTGGGTTCCTCTCCGGCGGTGGCCCCTTGCTCCTTATCGGCTCTCCCCCACCTGTGGCCCGTAGCCCCGCCTACCGCACCAACGGTCCTTCACCGCCCGCCAGCTCGCTCAGGCCCCGCGCGGCCAACCACTCGCGGCCCAGCGTGAACTCACGAAACGCCCTCACCACAGAGGACTCCCGCGCTCCAGACGGCGATACGAGCATGAAGTCCCGCGTCGGCGGTTCAGCCGGTTCCTTATCTCCTGCGTCGATAGCGAACCGGGAGATGTGCGTTGGCCCCGAAATGCACCATGGGCTCCCCATCCGAACGGCCACCGCGGCGATTTTGCCACCAGCGCAGCCCGATCGTAGCGCAACGTGTCTCCACGGCCGGAGTACGCTGTCAGCCGAGAGCCCGTCGGAGAAGCCGGCGTCGTCTACGACCGCGGGGGCGCATTCATCTCACTGGTCGGGGCGGGTTACTCCAGGTTTCATTCGACAACCGACCGCTGGCCTGAAGGTATCGACGCTCCCGCCATCGCGGCGATCCGGCAGGGAGTGGTCGAAACCCTCCGGGCGCTCGATAGCTCCACGATCCTCTCGTGGTCTGCCACCGGCCCCTGGCCCGGCTCTCCGTCGCGATTCCGAACTGCCTCGGCGCGTTGGGATGCGACCATTGAGCGGTGTTGGAGCATGGCCAACGGCGCAACGAACCTTACGACGGGTCTTCACTTTTCACGGAGACGCTGGCCCCCAATTTGACCGCGCTGGTTGAGACCGGCGGTGCGAAGCCGGCGACGGCTGCGTTGGAGTTGCCCACGTAATCTGCCTGAAACCTCGCGCTGCTACCGTCCCACCTCATCCACACGCGATGTCAGCGGGGGCCATGTGCGACTGACCGACCGGGATATCGACAAGCTTTTTGTGTCTCTCGCCGCGATGGTCGCCCGGGATCGCCACCGGCGCGGACTCAAACTCAACTACCCCGAAGCCGTCGCGATTATCGCCAGCGGACTCATGGAGGGAGCCCGCGACGGCCGCTCCGTCGCCGAACTCATGGCGATGCAGGGCCAATACCTGGTCCGTGACGATGTCATGGAAGGTGTCCCTGAGATGATCGAAAGCGTGCAGGTCGAGGCGACCTTCCCCGATGGGACGAAGCTCGTAACGCTGCATAACCCAATCCCATGACGCCGCCCACCACTCCCGGCGCCATCCTCTTCGCAGCAGGCGATATCGAACTGAACGCCGGACGCGTCCGCATCGAGATCGACGTGACCAACACCGGCGACCGCGCCGTCCAGGTGGGCTCCCACTACCACTTCTTCGAGGCCAATCGCGCACTCCGCTTCGATCGCCGGGCAGCGCTCCTTCACCGCCTGGACATCCCTTCGGGGACGGCTGTCCGGTTCGAGGCAGGTCAGACGCACCGCATCGGGCTCGTGCCATTCGCCGGCCTCGCGCGAGTGACGGGTTTCAACGGCCTCATGGCTTCCGGCCCTGAGCAGGCGCTTCGAGTCGCTGCCGCACGCGGCTTCATCGTCGGAGGCGCATCGTGAGCCATCGGATTTCCCGCGAGCACTATGCGCACCTCTATGGCCCGACCGCCGGCGACCGCGTCCGGCTCGCCGACACCAGCCTCTACGCCCTGGTGGAGCGCGACTACCATTCCTACGGCGACGAAGCGTCGTTTGGCGGCGGCAAGTCCATCCGCGACGGCATGGCGCAGGTCGCCCGTCCCGCTGACGCGCTCGACCTTGTCATCACCAACGCCCTCGTCATCGACCACTGGGGCATCGTCAAAGCTGACGTGGGAGTGAAGGACGGCCGCATCGTCGGCGTCGGCGCTGCCGGAAACCCCGATACGATGGATGGGATTTCGCCGGGTCTCGTGATCGGCGCCGGGACCGAGGTCATTGCCGGAGAGCACCTCATCCTCACGGCCGGCGCGATCGATAGCCACGTCCACTTCATCTGTCCGCAACTCGTCACCGAAGCGCTCACGAACGGCATCACCACGCTTATGGGCGGAGGCACAGGGCCCGCCACGGGTACCAACGCGACCACCGCTACGCCTGGCCCCTGGAACATGGAGCGCATGCTCGAATCGGCGGACGCCTACCCCGTCAACCTCGGCTTCTACGGAAAGGGCAACAGCAGCGACCCGGCCGCCCTCTGGACACAGATCGAGGCTGGCGCCTGTGGGCTCAAGCTCCACGAAGACTGGGGCTCGACCCCCTCGGCAATTGACACCTGTCTGCGCGTCGCCGATGCCTTCGATGTCCAGGTCGCGATCCATACCGATACCCTGAATGAGTCTGGCTTTGTCGAAGACACCATCGCCGCGTTTCAGGGCCGCACGATCCACACGTTCCACACCGAAGGCGCCGGGGGCGGCCACGCGCCGGACATCATCCGCGTTGCCTCCCTTCCCAACGTCCTCCCATCGAGCACGAACCCGACGCGCCCGTTCACGGTCAACACCATCCAGGAACATCTGGACATGCTCATGGTCTGCCACCATCTCAACCCATCGGTGCGTGAGGACATCGCCTTTGCCGAATCACGCATTCGCCCCGCTACCATCGCGGCTGAAGACGTGCTCCAGGATCTTGGCGCCATTTCAATGATGTCCAGCGACAGCCAGGCGATGGGCCGCATCGGCGAAGTAGTACTTCGCACGTGGCAGACCGCCGACAGCATGAAACGCCAGCGCGGACCAATCCCGGGCGACCCGCCCGGCGCCGATAACGCCCGGATCAAGCGCTACGTCGCCAAGTACACGATCAACCCGGCCATTGCGCAGGGCATCAGCCACGAAGTCGGGAGCATCGAAGCGGGAAAGCTGGCCGACCTTGTGCTCTGGAACCCGGCCTTCTTCGGCGTCAAGCCAGAACTGGTCATCAAGGGTGGGATCATCGCCTACGCCGCCATGGGCGACCCCGGCGCGAGCATCCCGACCCCGCAGCCGGTCCGGTACCGGCCGATGTTCGGCGCTGCCATGCCTTCGACGAGCCGCGTGTTCACTTCGCAAGCAGCCCTCACTTCAGGTGTGTTTGATCGCCTCCGGCTCCGCACGCCCGTCATCGCCGTCAAGAACACCAGGACGATCGGGAAAGCCGATATGGTCCAAAACAACGCAACGCCTGAGATATCCGTGGACGCCGAGACCTTCGCGGTCACGGTCGATGGCGTGCTTGCCACCAGCGAGCCCGCAACGTCGCTTCCGATGGCCCAGCGCTACTTCCTCTTTTGACCACGACATGACCGCCAGTTCCTCACTACCGCTGCTACGACTCCTGCAGATCGCCGACTCGTCGTTTCCCGCGGGCGGTTTCGCCTACAGCCATGGGCTGGAGTGGCTGGAGCAGGCCGGGCTCGTTGCCACCGAAGACGACCTCGCCGCTCTGCTGCGTGCGTATGTCTCCCAGGCTGCCGGTCGCCAGTCGCTTCCCGCTGCACTTCGCTGCCTGTTGGCCCGCTCGGTCGCGGGCATGGTCGCTGTGGACCGCCGACTCGATGCATCCATCCTTTCCTCGGCCGAACGCGATTCCAGCACCGCGACCGGCCGACGCCTGCTCCAGGAGGCGTCGGTCACCTTCGGCGGGCATCGTACTCGGCAGCTTCATGCGGCCGTTTCCGAAACCCGCTCACCCGGACATTTCGCCGTCGCTTTCGGCTGCGTCGCTTCCGACCACGGCGTCGATCCGCGGGCCGCGCTTGCCGCGCTTGGCTTCACAATCATCAACTCGATTACCCAGGCTGCCGTGAGGCTCGGCCTCATCGGCCAGCGAGCTGCCCTGCGCGTCGCAACTGAAGGGACGGACACGCTCGATGCAACCGTCGACCGGGTCCTCAGTCAGCGGCCGCCGTCGTCCTACGGCGCTTTCCTGCCGGCTGTCGAAGTTGCGACCACGCGCCACCACACCCTCCCCTTCCGGATGTTTGCATCATGACTACCAGCTTCCTCTCACGATCCTCAGCCTCCGCTACATCGCCACGCCCGCCCGTTGACCCGCGCGGAATCCTTCGCATCGGCGTCGCCGGGCCGGTTGGGTCCGGCAAGACGGCGTGTCTGCTCGCGCTCTGCCAACTGCTTCGTGACACCATCAGCATTGCCGTCGTTACCAACGACATCTACACGGAAGAAGACGCGCTCTTCCTTCGTCGGAACTCGGCGCTCCCTCCAGATCGGATTGCTGGCGTGGCAACAGGCGGATGCCCCCACAGCGCAATCCGTGAGGATGCGTCGCTCAACCTCCAGGCGATTGAGGAACTCGCCGCCGCCCATCCGGACCTTCAGCTCATCCTCCTCGAATCCGGCGGCGATAACCTCGCCGCCACCTTCAGTCCCGAGCTTGTCGACCTCGTGATCTACGTGATCGATGTCGCCGGGGGAGACAAGATCCCGCGCAAGGGCGGGCCCGGCACAACCAGTTCGGACCTCCTCGTCATCAACAAGAAGGACCTCGCTCCCTACGTCGGGGCCGACCTTGACGTCATGGTCAGCGATGCGCGTGCCCGGCGCGGAGAACGGCCTGTGTTCGTTACCAGCATGCGCGATGAAGGCGACCGCCAACTGTTGGCCCGATGGGTGCTGGAGCAGGTCCCTTCGGCCCGGCTGTGACCTCGACCGCCCGGCTCTCTGCCTGTGGCGGGCGCGTCCTCCGGATGGCCGCCACAGCGCCGCAGAGGTGGAGCAGGCCGCAGCCTCATCCCGATGGCTCACTAGATGTGTTTCACTCGCTTGTAGGGGATGGACTCTTCGATGGCGAGAGCCATCGCACCCAGGTCAGCGTCCGCGGCCGCATGCGTCTTCACCTGCTTGGCATCGCCGCCACCCCTATCCGGTCCGTGCGGCCGGCTGTGACGGCCGTCCGGCTCAGCGTCGAGGAGGGCGCCTCTCTCTTCTACCTCCCGGGCGCGCTCGTGCCTCATGCCCACACCTCCTCGTCCCATAGCCTCGTCGCCGATGTCTCCGCTGGTGGTTCGCTCCTCGCAGGGTCGATCGTCACCGCAGGCCGCACTGCCATGGGTGAGTCCGGCGGCTTCAGCCAGTTGCGCCTCCGCACCACCATCCGCTCCTCCGGCGCGCTCCTCATCGCGGACGACGCGACCCTCGTGCCCGCCGAAGCACCGCTCTCGGGTCCTGGGCAGTTCGCCGGTGCAGAAGCGTTTGTCACGCTCGCCGCCGTCGGTGAATGTTCCGCAATGGCTGCCGCCAGCTGGCCCGTACTGCCGTCCTCGCCAGCCGTCGTCGCCGGTACCTCGGCTCTTCGTGGCGATGGCGTCGTCCTCCGGGCGCTCGCTGATTCACTCGGATCTGCCCAGTCGTTTGTGGCCGCGGCGGCGGCCGCCGCTGGCTTTGTCGAGTTTCGTTAAGTCCGTTCACATCTCGTTCACAAGCCCGCAATCGTGCCGCAATCCCACCGACCCATTCCCGAAACCGCCGCCCGATAGGTTTCTTTCCGTGGCAAGGGCGTAGCGGACATTTCGCACGAACGACCCTCGCCGAAAACCTTGGAGGGATTCCATGAATCAGTTCCAGCCCAAACGATCTCGCTTTAGCCGCCGCCGCATCCTGCAGGCCGGCGGCATCCTCGCGCTCACTCCTGCCCTCGGCAGCATCCTTGCTGCCTGTGGCGACGATGACGACGACGAGCCTTCGGACGGTACTGCTGCTGCTGGCGGCAGCAGCGACGACACCATCAAGGTCGGTATCCTCCACTCCCTCAGCGGCACGATGGCGGTGAGCGAAGTCGCCGTTCGTGACGCCGACCTCCTCGCCATCGATGAGATCAACGCCCGCGGCGGTGTCCTCGGCAAGAAGCTCGTGCCCGTCGTCGAAGACGGCGCCTCCGATTGGCCCACGTTTGCGGAAAAGGCCAAGAAGCTCATCCAGTCCGACAAGGTTGCCTGCACCTTCGGCTGCTGGACCTCCGCCAGCCGCAAGGCCGTTCTTCCCGTCTACGAACAGAACAAGGCCTTGCTCTACTACCCGGTCCAGTACGAGGGCCTCGAATCATCGCCCTACATCTTCTATACCGGCGCGACCACCAACCAGCAGATCGTCCCGAGCGTCGAGTACTTGTTGGAAGAAGGAAACAAGAAGTTCTTCCTCCTGGGGTCTGACTACGTCTTCCCCCGCACAGCCAACAAGATCATCAAGGCTCAGCTCGCCGCCTCCGGCGGAGAGACAGTGGCCGAGGAGTACACGCCGCTCGGCCATACCGATTACCTGACCATCATCAGCAAGATCAAAGCCGCAAAGCCCGATGTCGTCTACAACACGCTCAACGGCGACAGCAACGTCGCCTTCTTCAAGCAGCTCCGCGACGCTGGCATCAAGGCCGCCGACCTCACCACGCTGTCGGTCTCGATCGCAGAAGAAGAGGCCGTGGCCATCGGCGGCGACGTGATGGAAGGCCACCTTGTCGCCTGGAACTACTACGAGACGACGGAAACCCCGGAAAACGCGAAGTTTGTACCTGCCTACCACGACTTCACCGCCAAGTCCGGCAAGAAGCGCCCCACGTCTGACCCTGTCGAGGCCGCCTACATCAGCGTCAATCTCTGGGCCATGGCAGTGGAAAAGGCCAAGACCACGGAAGTAGAGGCGGTGAAGGCCGCCATGGCGGGTCTTACGTTCGCCGCTCCTGAGGGTCCCGTCACCGTCCACCCGACCAACCACCACATCTCTAAGACGGTGCGCATCGGCAAGATCCGGGCCGATGCGCTCATCGATGAGATCTGGGCGACGGAAGGCCCGGTCGAACCGGACCCGTACCTCGAAACCTACTCCTGGGGCGCAGAGTTCGCCAAGGAAAAGAAGAGCTAGCCAGGCTCTCCACGCCCGCGCCGCCAGCCGTGTCCCTCCCGGCTGGCGGCGTGGGCGTGCGCCCGCACCGGAGGGGTCATGGACGTACTTCTTTCGCAGCTCTTCAACGGCCTTAGTCTTGGCTCAGTACTACTCCTCGTCGCGCTCGGCCTCGCCTTCTCCTTTGGCCTGATGAACGTCATCAACATGGCCCACGGCGAAATGATCATGATCGGCGCCTATTCCGCCTACGTTGCCGAGGAGTGGGCCACCTCCATCGCCGGAGATTCCGGCACCGAGTTCGCCTTCCTGCTCGCACTCCCCCTCGGATTCACCGTCGCCGCTGTCGTCGGTTTCGGGCTCGAGCGCACGCTCATCCGGCGCCTGTACGGCCGCCCGCTGGACACGCTCTTGGCCACCTGGGGCGTGAGCCTCGTGCTCCAGCAGTGCGCCCGCAGCATCTTTGGTGCGCCGAACGTCCAGGTCACCAGTCCTCCATGGCTACAGGGCGGCGTCCACGTCATGGGCGACTTCTCCATGCCCTACGTCCGCCTCTTTATCCTCGGCATCGTCGCCGTCGCGATCGTCGGCGTGTATCTCTACCTGTCACGCACGCGCGCCGGCCGCCAGATCCGCGCCGTGATGCAAAACCGTGAAGTCGCTGGCACGCTCGGAGTGGTCACCCCGCGCGTCGACGCCACTACCTTCGCCCTGTCTTCCGGCCTCGCGGGCATCGCCGGCTGTGCCCTCGCACTGATCGGGCCCATCGGGCCCGCCCTCGGCACCTACTACATCGTCGATGCCTTCCTCGTCGTCATCCTCGGTGGTATCGGTCAGATTGTCGGGACGGTTGTCGCGGCGCTTTCTGTCGGGTGGCTGAACGCCATCCTCGAATTCCAGACAAGCGCCTCGCTCGCCAAGGTGATCGTGTTTGCACTCGTCATCGCGTTTCTCCAATGGCGTCCCGCCGGGATCATTTCGCGCCGGGCAGCACGCTAGTTATGGCACTGAACGCAAGAGCCGCCCCCGCTGCGCCCGCCGATGGCCACCACCTGGCGCTGGCCATCGCCCGCGAACTCGCGCCGTTCGTGATCGCCGCCGTCGTCCTGTTTGTCGTTGCACCGGCGATCCTCTCGGATTTCCGTCTCAACCTCCTCGCCAAGTTCCTTTGCTACGCCATCCTTGCTGTCGGGATCGACTTGATCTGGGGCTACACCGGCATCCTCAGCCTCGGCCAGGCCGTCTGGTTCGGGCTCGGTGGCTACGCCATGGCCATGTACCTCAAGCTCCAGGCCTCCGGGGATTCGATACCCGATTTCATGAACTGGAGCGGCCTCAATTCCCTCCCGTGGTTCTGGGAACCATTCCGCTACGGTTGGTTCGCCCTGCCCTTGACGGCAATCGGGCCCGGAGCCCTGGCTTTCGTGCTCGGCTATCTCGTGTTCCGGAGCCGGGTGAAGGGCGCCTACTTCGCCATCATCACGCAGGCGCTCGCCCTCATCCTCTCCATCTTTTTCGTCGGTCAACAGCAGTTCACGGGCGGCACCAACGGCCTCACCAACTTCGACTCGTTCTTTGGGATGCCGCTCGCAACGGCTTCCACTCAGCAGACGCTGTACTTCATTACCGTCGCCGTCTTACTGACATCCTGGGCGTTGGCCGTCGGCATCACCCGATCTCCCTTTGGCCGCATTCTGATCGCCATCCGGGACGAGGAAGACCGCGTCCGCTTCGCTGGCTACAACGTCGGGCTCATCAAGGCCGTCGTCTTTGCGCTGTCGGCTGCCTTCGCCGGCGTCGCCGGCGCGTTGTTCGTCCCCCAGGTCGGCATTATCTCGCCTGCGAACCTCGGCATCGTCCCATCGATTGAGTTCGTTCTCCTTGTCGCCGTTGGTGGGCGCGGTACCCTCACCGGAGCGGTGGTCGGCGCAATCGTTGTCGGTTGGGCGCGCAGTTCCCTCTCCGAGGCCTATCCCGACACCTGGCAGTACTTCTATGGCGGCCTCTTCGTCGGCGCCGTCGTGCTGTTCCCCATCGGCATCGTCGGTGCCTTCCGTACGCTCGTGGCCGGTGAAATCCGTCCGCGTGAGTTCCCGGCGTACCTTCGCCGCCGCCTGCGTGCGCCATCCGTCGAAATCGAACCGCGGAGGCCCGCCAGTGCAGACTGAAGCACTCCGAGTCCAGGACCTCTGCGTGTCCTTTGACGGGTTTAAGGTCCTCGACTCGCTCAACCTCGCGATAAACACCGGCGAGCTCCGTTTCCTCATCGGACCCAACGGCGCAGGCAAGACGACGCTCATGGACGTCATCTCGGGCAAGACGCGCGCCGACTCCGGCCGGATCGTCTTCGCTGGAGAGCGTCACGGGATTCCCCACCGCGCATCCATCCTCGATAGCTCCGGCAGCCCCATCATCGAAGGCATCGATCTCACTCGCATGCGGGAGGATGCCATCGTCCGCGCTGGGATCGGTCGCAAATTCCAGACACCGAGCGTCTTCGGTAGCCTTACGTGCTACGAAAACGTCGAGGTGGCGTCCGGCTTCCGAAACTCCTTGCCCGCGCTCTTTCGCCGCCCGTCGGCGGCCCGCCGTGAACATGTCAGGAACACGCTGGCGATTGTCGGCCTCGATGCTCGCCGCAATACGCTCGCTGCCGTCCTTTCCCACGGCGAACGCCAGTGGCTCGAGATCGGCATGCTCCTAGTCCAGGAGCCATCGCTCCTTCTCCTCGATGAGCCTGTTGCCGGCATGACCCGCCCGGAGCGCGAGCGTACCGGAGAGCTTCTTCAATCCCTCGAAGGCCTTCACTCTCTCATCGTCACGGAGCACGACATGGACTTCGTCCGGCAATTCTCACGCCGCGTCACGGTGCTGCACATGGGCTCCGTCCTCCGCGAAGGCAGCGTCGAGGAGATCCAGCGTGACCCCGTCGTCCAGGAGGTGTACATGGGACGGTCCCATCGAGACGCGATGGTGGAGGCGGTATGAGCGTCCTTGACCGTTGGCGCCCGGCTCGCCAGCCAGGCGCCAACGCCAACACCAACGGCACGCACATCGAAGCCTTTGGGCTGCACATCTCCTATGGGCGCAGCACCGTTGTCCGGGACCTTTCGCTCCAGGCCAGCGATGGCAGCGTCGTCTGCGTCCTCGGCCGTAACGGCGCCGGGAAGACCACCCTGTTGAAGGCCATCATGGGAGTGCTTCCCTCTCGCGGCGCCATCCGTCTTTCCGGCCGCGACATCAGCCGCTCACCCTCGTACCGGAGGGCAAAGGCCGGCATGGGCTACGTTCCCCAGGGCCGTGGCATCTTCCCTTACCTCTCCGTCCGCGAAAACCTCCTCATGGGCCTCGAGCCCGTTGGCGGCAAAGACACAGGTCAGATGGAAGAAGTGTTCCAGATGTTCCCTGTCGTAAAGCAGATGCTTGGCCGTACCGCCGGCGTCCTCTCCGGCGGCCAGCAACAGCAGCTCGCCATTGGCCGCGCGCTCATGGGCCGGCCCTCGCTCCTCCTCCTCGATGAGCCAACCGAAGGCATCCAGCCGAACATCGTCGAAGAGATCGAGGCCGTCATCGGTTCGCTCCGCGGGAAGATGACGATCCTCCTCGTCGAACAGTTCCTCGGCTTTGCGCTTGCCAACGCTGACTACTGTTACGTCATCGAACAGGGTTCCATCACCGTCGAAGGCTCGCCTGCCCAACTCGACCGTGCCCGCCTTCAGGAGGCGCTCGCCGTTTAAGCGCGGTAGCGGTAGCCGACGCCGCGGACCGTTTCGATCTGCGGCGCGTGCCGCCCGAGCTTCCTGCGCAGCGTAAGGACCACGGCCTCGACCACGTTGCTCGTCGCGCCCGACCCGTATCCCCAAACCTCGTCCACGAGGTCCGCACGCGAAACCGGTCGACCGTCGCGACCGTGGAGCATGCGCATCACTCCGAGTTCCAGCGGCGTCAGCGCGACCCGCCCACCATCGACCACGAGTTCACCGGCGATCGGGTCGAACGGCGCTTCGTAGCGCTCTTCCGCCGGGATGCCGAGTTCGTCCGCCACGACTTTGCCAAGCCACCCATCAACCGAACCCGGGCCCATGTCCAGCCGGAAGGTGCGATGTGCCTTGCCATCGAGGGTGCGCGCAAGGTCCGGCATCTCTTCGAAGCCGAGCGGATCTCGGCGAAGTTCGGGGCTAGCTCGACCGCCTCGGCTTCCAGGTCGGCCTGGCTGACGCTGTAGTTGAATTGTGCGATAAGGATGTGCGTTCGCGATTCCTCCGATTGGGATGTGTGAACGCTATACCCGTTGGGCATCGGGATTATGCGGCGCCGATGAGGAGTTGATGAGGAATCGCGGCCCTTCGTGGCCGAGCCGTGCGTGGCGCGCCAGCTTCCACACCGCCGCGACTCGCGCCGCCGCCCTTGCTATCCTCCCCCGGCAACCCCGGGAGGTGCCGATCGATGGCCGCACAACGAGCGAGGACGATGGATGAACTGACCGCGCTTCAGGCAGGGCTGATCACGGCGGAGGGGATGAAGCGCGGCCTCGCGCTTGAGCTTCGCCCGGACGATGCCGTGATCTCCCCGTACGCGAAGTGCGGCACAACCTGGCTACAGCAGATCGTCCATACCCTCCGTACCGGGGGCGACATGGAATTCGACGACATCTCCCGCGTCGTCCCCTGGATGGAGACCTCGTCCGACCTCGGGCTCGACCTCGCCGCCGAGCAGGTCGCGACCCCGCGCGCCTTCAAAAGCCACCTGCCCTGGGATGCTGTCCCGAAGGGAGGGCGCTACATCGTCTCCCTTCGCGATCCCGGCGACGCCCTCGTCTCCGCGTTCCGCTTCATGGAAGGCTGGTTCCTTGAGCCCGGCGCCGTCCCCATCGCTGACTTCGCCAGGGCGCGATTCCTCGACCGCCGCGGCGGCCACGACTACTGGTCGCATCTGCTCTCCTGGTGGCCTCGCCGCCACGACGCAAACGTGCTCCTCCTCGCCTACGAGGACATGAAGGTCGACCTCCCCGGCACCGTTCGGAGAGTCGCGTCGTTTATCGGGGTCCCGCTCGACGACGAACTGTTCGACATCGTTGTGGACCACGCATCGCTCGATTTCATGACCCGGCACAAGGATCGCTTCGACGATCTCCTGATGCGCGAACGGAGCGAGAAGGTCGCAGGGCTCCCGCCGGGAAGCGATTCCGCCAAGGTCCGCTCGGGCCAGGTTGGGTCGCACCGGGTCGAACTCCCGGATGACATCCAGCAGGAACTGCGCCAGACCTGGCACACGGTGGTGGAACCTGAACTGGGCTTCGACTCCTACGAATCGCTGCTCAAGGCTCTTCGCGCCGAATCTGCCTGACCCACTTCGCCCCGGCCGCCTCGTCCCCAAACCTGTAGCATCTCCGCCGTCTGAATCGTCAGCAGGGAGGGCAAGCGCCATGCTCAAACGGGTACTAATCGCAAACCGCGGGGAGATCGCAATCCGTATCGCCAGGGCTGCGGATGCATTGGGCATCGAAACGGTCGCAGTCTTCACCCCTGCCGATTCGCAGTCATCTCACACGCGCTACGCGACCCACGCCGCTGAGCTCGGCCCTTCCGCCGGATCGCCCTCGCAAGACCCGGTCGGACCCTACCTGGACCGCGAACGCCTCGTCCGCACTGCTCTTGAGACCGGCTGCGACTCCGTGCACCCCGGTTACGGCTTCCTTTCGGAGCACGCCGCCTTCGCTGACCTCTGCGCGGCCGAGGGCCTCGTCTTCGTCGGACCGCCTCCCTCCGTCCTCTCCCTGTTCGGCGACAAGGTCCGGGCGCGGGCGTTCGCGCACTCGGTCGGCGTCCCCATCGTGCCCGGGAGTGAATCACCCCTCGCGTCGCCCGAGCACGCTGCCACGATTGCCCAGGCTCTTGGCTTCCCCGTCATGCTCAAGGCGGCCGCCGGCGGCGGCGGGCGTGGCATGCGCCTCGTTGAGCGGGCAGAGGACATCCCCTCGGCCTTCGAACGCTGCCGTGGAGAAGCCATCTCTGCATTCGGTGATGGCACGCTCTTCATGGAAAAGGTCGTCGTCCGTCCCCGTCACATAGAGGTCCAGGTCCTCGGCGACGCTGCGGGCAATGTCGTTCACCTCTTTGATCGTGACTGTTCGGTGCAGGAACGGAACCAGAAGGTCGTCGAAATCGCACCCGCACCGAAGCTCGATCGCGCACTCCGCAACCGCATCCTCGATGACGCCGTAAAGCTCGCGAAGGCCGCGTCCTACGTGAACGCTGGCACGGTCGAATTCCTCGTTTCGCCGGAGACCGGCGAGTACTTCTTCATTGAATGCAACCCGCGCATCCAGGTCGAACACACCGTCACCGAGATGGTCACCGGAGTCGATCTCGTCGAAGCGCAGCTCCGCATCGCCAGCGGAGAAACACTCACTGGCCTCGGGATCGGCGATCAGCAGAGGATCCAGCCGCCGCTTGGGTTTGCCGTCCAGGCTCGTGTCGTCGCTCGTGGCGCTGGCGTAATGGCCGCCTACAAGGAACCGTCCGGCCCGCGTATCCGCGTCGACGCTTGCGGCTACCAGGGCTACACCCCGCCCGCCCAGTTCGATCCTCTCTTCGCCAAGGTGATTGGAGGGTCCAACTCCTCTGGCTCATTCGAATCCGCCGTCGAGCGAACGCTTCGGGCGCTCGGCGAATTCCATATCTCCGGACTTCCCTCCAACATTGGCCAGCTTCGGGCGATCCTCGGCCACCCGACGTTCATCGCTGGCGACGCCCGCACCACCCTCATGGGTGAGCATCCCGAGATCCGGGCGCAGCGCTCCGTCGATTCCGGAGGTCCGCTCGCGCTCTTCGAGCGCCAGAAGCCGACTGGTACCGGAAGGTCCGTTTCCGTCGCCGCGGCGCTGGTTCCCGTTCCAGTCGGTAGCGGACAACGCGGTGTCGAGGCGCCGATGGGTGGCGCACTGCTCGAACTGCGCGTGAAGGAAGGGGACGATGTCTCCGTCGGCGACACGCTCGTCGTGATTAGCGCCATGAAGATGGAAACGAACGTCACGGCGCCCTGTGGCGGTACGGTCGCCACCGTCGCCGGCTTCGGTCCTGGAGAACAGGTTGCGGCCGGCCAGATCCTCGTCGTGCTCACACCGGCGGCAGGCGAAACCGCCCTGGTCGTCCCGGAAGACGAAACCTGGGCACCGGTCCTCGGTCAGGTGCGTACACTCCAGTCGCTGGCGAACGCTCGCCTCGCGCCCGGGTCGCAGGAGCCCGGGGTGGTCCGCCAGCGCAGCCGTGGAAAGCTCAACTGCCGCGAGCGCATCCATCTGCTACTCGACGATGGCTCATTCCACGAAGTCGGGAGCGTTGCCGGCTTCGCTTCCTACGACGATGAAGGGGCAATCTCCGCCTTCACCCCCGCAAACCACGTGGGTGGTTGGGGCAAAGTCCGCGGCCGCACCGTGATCGTTTGCGCCGACGACTTTACGTCCCGCGGCGGCCACTCCGATGGTGCTATCGGCGCCAAGTCCAGCTACCTCGATCGGCTTTCGATCGAACTGCGCGTCCCCGCAATCCGGCTCCTCGATGGCTCCTCGGGAGGTGGCAGCGTGGCCTCCATGGTCCCGGCCCAACGGCAGGAGGGCGACAGTGCCGCGAAGGAGAGCAGCGGCGCCATCACCGCCGGACGCCCGCGCGTCACTGGTGGCGGCGGCTCCTTCCTTCCGGGGCATCTCGGCAGCTCAATGTACGCCGAACAGCTTTCCACGGTCCCCGTGGTCAACGTGCTCCTCGGGAGCGTCGTCGGGATCGGCGCTGCCAAGGCGGTGCTCGGGCACTTCTCCGTCATGGTCCGCGACATCGCCCAGCTGTTCGTTGCCGGGCCTCCGGTAGTCAGCCACGCGATGGGCTACGACGTCAGCAAGGAAGACCTCGGCGACTGGCGCATCCACTGCACCAATGGCTCCGTCGATAACCTCGCCGAGACAGAGGATGAGGCGTTCGAGATGACGCGCCGGTTTCTCTCCTACTTGCCCCCCAGCGTCTACGAGACTCCGCCCGTGCTCGCTGCACAGGCCGGCGACTCTCCCGACCGCCGCGATGACGAGCTGTTCACGCTCATCCCCCGAAAGCGCACCACCACCTTCGATATCCGCCGCGCCATCAGCCTGCTCGCCGATGAAGATTCCTTCTTCGAAGTTGGCCCGCTCTGGGGCAGCGACCAGGTCACCGGCTTCGTCCGCATGAACGGGCATCCTATGGGCGTCATCGCCTCCGACAGCCGCCACGTCAACGGTGGCGCGCTCACGGCCGATGGATGCAGCAAGCTCATTCGCCACATCGACCTCTGCGACCTCTTCCACATCCCGGTCCTCAACCTGGTCGACAACCCTGGCTTTGCCGTCGGTATCGAACACGAGACCGCTGGCACCATCCGCAAGGGCGGCGAATGGATGATCGCCTTCGCCCAGATGCGCGTGCCGATGTTCACCGTCCTTCTGCGCCGCAGCTTCGGTGTCGCGGGCAACAACTACGCCACGCCCCAGGCCCGCCCCTCCGTCCGGGTTGCCTGGCCAGCGGCCGACACCGGCGGCATCCCGCCCGAAGGCGGCATCGAAGCCGCCTACAAACGCCAGCTCGCCGAGGCGGCCGACCCCGAGGCCCTCCGCGCTGAACTAAACGCCCGCATCGAAAGCGCTCGCGGGCCGCTCGGACCCCTTTCACGCTTCCAGTTGGAGGAGATCATCGACCCGCGAGACACCCGCCGTCTTGTCTGTGAATGGGTACAGAACGCCTACCGCACCGTCGCACATCAGGCGCAGCAGGGTCCAAGAGCCCTGCAGTTCCGGCCGTGAGCGGCATTCCCAGGAGTCATGCGGGCGGCAATCGATCCGCGTAGCATCCGCGCTGTGGAGGGCAAGGCCGTGACCGGACCACTTTCGGGACTCAAGGTGCTCGACATCTCCGAAGGGATCGCTGGCCCGTTCTGCGCCCGGCTCCTCGGCGACCTTGGCGCCGACGTCATCAAGGTCGAACCGCCCGGTGGCGACCTTTCCCGGCGGCTCGGGCCGTTCCCCGGTGGCGTTGAAGACCCGGAGCGCAGCGCCGCGTTTCTTGCCTTCAACGCGAGTAAGCGCGGCATCATGCTCGACTTGGAGACGGACTCCGGCCGCGACCAGGTCGCGCGCCTCATCGCTACGCACGACGTGATCATCGCCGGCGAAACGAACGGCGAGTTCGCCGCACGCGGTCTCGGCTTCGACCAGCTCGCCGCCTGGAATCCGCGTGTCATCCTCACCACCATCAGCGGCTTCGGTTCCCAAGGCCCTCGCGCCGGCTGGAAATGGTCGCACCTCACTACCTGCGCCACCGGCGGCTGGGCGCGCACCTGCGGACTCCCCGATCGCGAACCGCTCCAGGCTGGCGGCGCCATCACCGACACCCTCACTGGAGCCTTTGCCGCTGTCGCAACGCTGCTCGCCGTTCTTGGCCGCCGCCAGCACGGCCATGGCGACCACGTCGATGTGAGCGCCCAGCAGGCTGCCCTGTGCGCCGCCCTCTTCCCATCGCTTCGTTACGAGTACACCGGTGCGCTCGCCGAGCGGAACTCTGCGCTGGGGCCGGGGCCGTCATTCATGCTCCCCGCCCTTGATGGCTTCATCGGCGTCAACGTCCTCACGCCCCTCCAGTGGAGCACCATGTGCGACTTCCTCGGCCGTCCCGATATCGCCGCCAATCCGCGGTACGCCGGGACTGAGCGCGTCCGCCTCTCGGGCGAGGTTGCTGCCGCGTTCGGCGAGGCTGTCCGTGAGCGCACTGTCAGCGAGCTTTTCCACGAAGGGGAGGCCTGGCGGCTGCCGTTCGGGTTGGTCCCCTCGCTCGCCGAACTCGTCGACCTGCCGCCGCATCGCGAGCGGGCCTTCTTTGTCTCGCTCGATCACCCGGTAGCTGGCCGCGTGGAAGTCCCGGGGATCCCGTTCAAATCTACCGTCACAAGTCCCTTCCCGTTTCGCCCTCCCTTGCTGGGAGAACATAACGCGGATGTTCTTGCCGATCTGCCACCCATGCCCGTCTCAGCCGCAGCCACCGCCGTGCCGTCGCGCCCCCCACAGCTCGCGCCGCTCGCCGGCCTCAAGATTCTCGACCTCACCATGTTCTTCTCTGGCCCGCTCGCCACCCAGATCGCGGGCGATGCCGGCGCCGATGTCATCAAAGTGGAGTCAGTCCAGCGAATCGACGGCTGGCGCGGCGCAACTTCTGGTGCCGTCGAGACGCCGTGGGAGCGCGCCCCGAACTTCAACTGGGTCAACCGCAGTAAGCGCGGGATCACGCTGAACCTCGCCGACGAACGCGGCAAGGCGCTCGTGAAGCAGCTGATCGCCGATGCCGACGTCGTCATCGAAAACTACACGCCACGGGTCATGGGCAACTTTGGCCTCGACTACGAAACGATCCGGGCCATCAATCCGCGCATCATCATGATGTCCATGCCCGGCTTCGGCGCCGACGTTTCCTGGCGGGACTACGTCGCGTTTGGCATGTCCACGGAACAGATGTCCGGAATCAGCCACCTCACGGGCTATGCAGACGGCCCGCCGCTCTTCACAAGCACCAACGGTGGTGACCCGTTCGTCGGCGTCATCGCGGCAACCGCTCTGCTCGCTGCGCTTTACCATCGCGAGACCATGGGCGAAGGCCAGCACATCGACCTCAGCCAGGTGGAGGCGTGCACGCTCTTCGTAAGCGATGCCGTCGCCGGCTGGACCCTTGCGCGCGCCGATCCGGGCCGCATCGGTAACTTCCATCGAACCCACGCCCCACACGGCATCTATCCTTGCCTCGACAACGACTGGATTGCCATCGATTGCCAGGATGACACGCAGTGGAAATCTCTCTCCGCCGCGATCGGCCGTCCGCACTGGAGCGAACCATCCTCGCCCATGGCCACCGCGGCCGGTCGCCTGGAGTGCCGCCTTGAGATCGACGAAGCCATCGCGCAATGGACGCGTACCGCTTCGCATCTCGCGCTGATGGACTATCTTCAGTCACTGGCGGTAGCGGCCGGAGCAGTGCTTTCCGGCCCCGATATCCTCGAAGACCCGCAGCTCGCAGCCCGCGAAGCATTCATCGAACAGGACAGGCCCGGCATCGGCGTCAAGCACTACCCGGCACAGCCATACACGTTCCGCTTCGCGAATCCCTCGCCGAACCGCCGGGCGCCGCTCCTCGGCGAACACTCGCGTGAGGTGCTCTCGTCCCGGCTGGGCCTCTCGCCGGCGGAACTCGACGATCTCGAAGCAGCCGACGTTATCGGCACCAGGCCCATCGCCGCGCGATAGCCGGGTTCGCCTGCGCCTCAGCGCCTCTTGTGGCAGGGTACTCCCAGCGCGCCCGTTAACGCGGCGCCACATGGGAGAGGGAAATCGAATGAAGGTACTGACCATCGCCCTTGCCGTCGTCGCCATGTTCGCCCTTGCCGCCTGCGGCGGCTCAAGTGTCGCGAAGGGCGCCGAGAAGACCATCGAAGGCGATCTTGAGAAGCAAATTGGCCTCGGAGAACTCACCGCTACGTGCGATGAGCCGGACAAGAACGAGGCCGGCCAGACCTTCGATTGCACCGCCACGACGGAGGACGGCACAAAAATCACCTTCATCGGCACTATGTCCGAAAAGGACAAGTTCGAAGTTGTCACCTCGAACCTCCTCACCATCCAAGACATGGACGTCCTGCTCCCCCTTCTCGCCTCCTCGATCGCCGAGGTTGTCGGGGCCGATGTCGCTGTCGATGACATCACCTGCCCCGAAGGGAACGTCGTCCTCGATAGCGACGGCAACTTCCCCTGCGAGATCGTTGAAACTGCCACGGGCGACCGGTTTTCGCTGACCGTGAAGACAGGGGGCCTCGAACCTGGTGTTGGTGCCCGCGACCTTGGCTGGGAGATCGGCGACAAGATCAACTGAGGCGCCGGCCGCATGGCCTAACCCGGCGGGGCAATCATCTCGATCTCGCCGCTCGCCACTCCGTCAGCGACGGTGAGCCACGCGATGGTGGTCGCCACCAGGAACTGCGGGTAAGGCTGCCCACCGTTGAGGAACAGGACGCCGCCGCGGGTCTCGCAGACCGGCACATGGAGATGGCCGTACAGCACGACGTCCACGCCCTCCGGGAAGTCGGGCAACAGCTCCTCCGGCTCGAACTCCGGTCCGCCCCACGCCGGGTGCGTGAGCCCTATCCGCACGCCGTCGACCTCGAACAGTTCCCGGTCCGGGAGCTGCTTCCGCAGCTCCGGCGGGTCAGAATTGCCATGGACCACGTACGACTTCCGCGCCGTCGCTCGAAACCCCTCGATTACCGCCATCCGGACGACATCCCCCGCGTGGACCGCGATATCAGCCTCAGCGGCAGCCTCGCGGACCCGGGGATGAACCTCCTCCCACGTGTACGCGTGCGTATCGCCGATCAGCACAACCCGTGTCGTAGCCATGCACCGGAGCATGCCGGGTCGATACGATCCGCGCACTATCCAGGCCGATGGGATCAAGCGAGGTAGCTGGCAGCCTACCCTCGCCGAGGCGGCCGGTTCAGCCTTCCAACCGGCGCGTCTATCGACATCTGCACAGTCCGCGGCATGTAGCACGCATGCTCGTCGCAGGCCTGGTACTGCACCTCTAGTTCCAGGGGTACGGAGGTCGCCTCGATCTCAGAGGACAAGAGCGGCACCTCGATCTCCACCGTGCCTTCGAACACGTGAAACGCTTCGTTGAGTCCCTCCACCCTGAACGGACGTGTCGCCGGGTAGGTCGGCTCCCCCACTACGACGCTCGCGGGCGCAGTCACCGTCACCGTGGTCGCGATGTATCCGTCCGGAATGGGACGTCCATAGGCGTGCAGCCCGGGTTCAAGCTCAAGACGCACGAGCAGCGCGGTCTTCTGTTGGAACGTCAGCAAAGGCGAGGCGAGTACAGCCGAGACGCCCGCGTCGCCTGTCACACCCGGATGTGCAGACAGATCAACCGGCAGTCCGAGCCCGTCGTGGATCACGATCTCGGGCGCCTCGCGCTCCTGGTAGCGCTGGTTGAAGAACTTTGCTGTGACGCGCCCATCCCCGTCCGTCAGGTACGACCCTGGGAACGGCAGCCCGTACAGTGGTTCGTCGGGGTCGATGAGGGTGTTGAGGATGCCGTACGCCCGGATGACCCCGGAATCCGCGTCCGATAGCACAGGGAACGTGACCCCGTGCTCGCTCGTAAACGCTGCAATCACGTCCACCGGCTCCGGTGAGACCGCGAGTACGCGAACGCCCGCTGCTGTGAATTCGTTCAATCGCCGCTGCAGCTCAACGAGCTGCGTTCGACAAAACGGTCACCATACGGTCGCGCGAATGAACGCGAGATACGTGCGCCGCCCGTCCCCTGCGCCGCCGAAACTCACGAGTTCGCCGCGTTGGTCTGGAAGCGTTGCCGCAGGCAGGAGCTCGCCCTCTGCCGGTCCCGTCGGGAAGTCCATCGTCTCGGGGTTCCGCATCGCGGGTCGCGCTCGCTGCGGAGCGTCCTCTGTCATCGGTCTCTCTCCAAGCGCGCCGGTTACCGGCGATCCTACGGTAGCGCCGCCAGCCGCGGCTATGGCCTGTGGCGGTCGTAATGAACTGTGAATCTTTGCCGCCGTCTCGCCCCCTAGCCTCCACCTCATGGATCACGCCTGCTCGGCCGTGTTTGCCCCGCGACTGTGGGTCTACACCAACTTCGACTGCAACCTCGAGTGCACGTACTGCTGTGCGCGTTCCGGCCCGCGCGTTGAGCGACGCTCCCTTGCGATGCCCCAGTACCGGCGTCTCATCGACGAAGCCGTCTCTGCCGGCATCACCGAGGTCTTCCTCACCGGCGGTGAACCATTCCTCTTGCCCGACATCGCCGAGCGCGTCTCCTACGCGGCCGATCGTGTCCCGACGACGGTGCTGACCAATGCGATGCTCTTCCATGGCTCCCGCCTCCGCGCCCTGGACTCGCTTTCCGGCTCATCCGTCCGGTTTCAGGTCAGCCTCGATGGCCCGTCGCCGGAAGCACACGATCCGATCCGCGGGGCCGGGAGTTGGGAAAAGGCCCGCGCCGGCATTGCCCTGCTTCTTGATCGGGGCTTCAACGTTTCCGTTAGCACGACCGAGACCGCCCAGAACCAGGGCCTCGAATTGTGCACGCGAGAAGCTGCCATCGCCCTCGGAATCGATTCCGAAAACCACTTCTTCCGGCCGCTTGCAAAGCGCGGCAACTCCGAAGCAGGCATGGAGGTCTCGGCTTCCACCCTCGAGCCAGAAATCACCGTTAGCCGTGACGGCGTCTTCTGGCATCCCCTCGCCTGTGAGGACGACCTCCTCGTCACCCGCCGCCTCTTCCCCTTCGCCGGCGCGCTCGCTGAAACCCACGCCCTTTACCATCAGGTACTCGAGGCCGGGGGTATGCCCGAGCGCTTCAGGTGAGCGTGACCCTTAAGGCCCCCGGTTCGGGGGCCACCGAAGTCCAAAGGAGTTTCACCCCATGGCCGTCCGCGCATACGTCCTCGTTGAGGCCGACCAGACACGCCTCGAAGAGCTGAAGTCCACCCTCCCGGATATTCAGCTCGATGGCTCGGCAATCGTCCGCGCTGAAATCGTCACCGGACCGTACGACCTCGTCCTTGAAGTCGAAAGCACCGACCTGACGCAACTCGGCCACTGAATCAGCGAGGGGATCGCGGGCGCCGGTGGCGTCCGCCGCGTACTCACTCTTCTGATGGTGGAGTTCTAGATGCCATCGTCTCCGCCTTCCTCCGTCGTCGCGGCCCTTCCCGCCTGGCAGCAGCGCTTGTTCCCCGTCGCGATCCTTGTGCTGCGCGTCACCTTCGGGCTCCTCTTCCTCTCCAACGGCCTAGCCAAGCTTCCCGGCTTCGAAGAACTCGACTACGCTCCCTTCCCCGGCTTCCTCATTAGCTACGACGGCGCTGAGAACAGCCTCCGCCACGACACCAGCAACCACCCCATTCCGCTTTATCGCGACCTTGTCCAGGATGTCGTCCTTGAGAACTACACCCTCTTCGGCGTCGGCCTCGTCGCGTCCGAGGTCGGCATCGGTGTACTTCTCGTGGCCGGCGCCTTTTCCAGTGCGGCCGCACTGGTGGGGTTCTTTAGCCTCTTCCACATCTGGTTTGCGAACTGGGGCCGCTACGATGATCGGTCGCTCTGGGCCTGGGAGGGCCCGATTGAGTGGCTTCCGCTCCTCGCCCTCTGCTTTCTCGCATCCGGCCGCTTCTGGGGGCTCGATGCACGCGTCGCCGCCCTGCTCCCGCCTCGCTTGAGACGTTGGCCACTGATCCGCTGAGTCCGTGACCGAGACGCTCCATGAATCAGGCGTCCACCAATACCCGGCGGCAACGTCCTGTAGCATCGCTTCCATGCGGCCATACGCCCAGTACTGTCCGATCGCGAAGACCGCCGAGATTATCGGCGACCGCTGGTCGCTCCTCATCTTGCGCGACATGCTCGTCGGCGCCCACCGGTTCAACGACCTTGCCCGCGGATTGCCTGGCATTTCCCGCGGGTTGCTGAGTGCTCGCTTACGGGATCTGCAAAGCTCCGGGCTCATTGCCAGGGCCCAAACGGGCTATGAACTCACAAGTGCCGGGCTCGATCTCAAAGAACTCGTCTTTGCGATGGCTGAGTGGGGCGCAAAGTGGGCATTTCCGGATCCCGAACCCGAGGATCTCGATCCCGACCTGCTGGTCTGGTGGATGCACGGCCAGATCGATCAGGACCTCGCACGTGACTCCAACGTGGTGATTGCGATCGACTTCACCGACTGCAACGCGCACTACTGGCTCGTTGTCGAACCGCACGATGTCTCAGTGTGTCTGACGGACCCTGGGCTGGTGGTCGATCTCGTCCTCACGTCAACACTGCGGACCATGTACCTCGTCTGGCTCGGCCGGACAGAAATAGGTCCTGCGTTGCTCTCTGGCGATATCGAACTCGCAGGCGACCCCACCGTCGTCAGGGCCTTCGCACGGTCACTGCGACTCAGCCCCGTAAGCGGCTTTGTCAGGGCTGCCGAAGCCGCCCGTTCAACGTGAGCGTGACTGCTCGACGACGGTGGGGTCACCAACTCTGCTACATCGATGCAATCACGCGCTTCGCGTTGTCCACGAACTGCTGGTACGCCCGAGGATCACCGACCTCAAGGAACTCCGTCTCCTCCTCCGCGACGCCCGTGTGCCCGGCGGGCATGTGGTAGAAGTCGCCGCCGGTGAGCACCTCCTCGTCGTCGTTGGCATGCCTGATGCGCAGCTTTCCCTTGATAACGTATCCCCAGTGATCGGCCTGGCAGCGGTCGTTCGGCAACCCCTGAAGCAGCGGGCCAAAATCCGTGCCAGCCGGTACCGACACCACGGCGACTCGCATATCGCCCCAATCTGCTCCGCGAATCTGGGCGGGACCCGCTTCAACAAGAATCGCCATCTCGGTTCGTTTTGCGTGCATCAGTCTCGTTCCTCCGGTTTGTTGCGGTACAGCTTCTGGCTGCCACAGGTGCAGGTTCAGCGGCCCGGGCCACGGCTGCCAGTTCACTTTTTGCACCTCTACGGCGACGCTGCCCGTTCCGATGGCTGGCCAGCCCTCGTGTTTAAAATGGCGGCGGGCGAGCGCACCTGCTCCCGTTGATTCCGCCGGTCCCGCCAGCTAGCCTCAAGTTAAGGAAGTGAGCGCTCATTGAAGAAGGCCGACGCCCTCCCCTTTGTTGCCATCGCCGCGATCCTCGTCATCGCTTGCGCGGTCACCCTGGCTGGCAGCGACAACGGGGACTCCATCGGTGGAATGCCGGTGTTCGCGCTCTGCGCCGTCATCGCCTTCGGCGTCCAATGGGTCGTCTTCGTGCCGTCGTTCCTCGCCCGCACCGAACATTACTTCGACCTCACCGGCAGCGCGACCTACGTCACGGTAGTCGCCGTCGCCGTAATCGCTACCGGTAACTGGGAACCGCGCTCCCTCATCATCGCCGCCGCCATTGGTGCCTGGGCGTTCCGGCTCGGCCCGTTTCTCTTCCTCCGCGTACGCCGTGCAGGGCGGGACCGTCGCTTCGACGTCATGAAGACGCACTTTCCCAGCTTTCTCATGACGTGGACGCTCCAGGGTCTCTGGGTGCTCCTCACCGCCTCAACCGGCCTCGCCGCTATCACCACGAAAAGCCCCGAGCCCGTGGAGTGGGTTGCTTTCCTCGGCATAGCCGTCTGGCTCGCCGGCTTTGCGATCGAAGTCGTCGCCGACGCCCAGAAATCAGCCTTCAAGAAGGACCCGGCGAACGAGGGACGCTTCATTACCACCGGCCTCTGGGCCTGGTCCCGCCACCCCAACTATTTCGGAGAGATCGTCCTCTGGACTGGCATCGCCATCATCGCCATCCCGGCGCTTTCGGGCTGGCAGTGGCTCACGCTCATCTCCCCCGTGTTTGTCCTCGTGTTGCTCACCCGCATCAGCGGCATCCCCACGCTCGACCGCCGCGCGAAACGCCGATGGGGCGATGACCCGGCGTACCAGCAGTACCGCCGCCGCACACCAGTCCTTGTCCCCCGTCCGCCGCGCTAGGCGTCTCTCGGGGATGTTCTCGTCGCGCCTCGACGGACACGGCCTGCTGCCGTCCTTCTTCCTGCATCCGTTTCGCCTTTACCTTGCGTAGTCACCTTCAACCTCAGGGTGTCAGGAGTTGACTATGCCCGGATTCCGCAGAGCCCCAGTCGTAGCCGGAGCGCTACTTGCCGCGTCGTTCCTCGCCGTGCTCTCGCTCCAATCGCCGCGTTCCACGAACGCTGCCAGCCAGACCGTGCCGTGGCTCGTGCCCACCACCAGCTCCGTTACCGTGTCCGTTGGTGACACCGTCACATGGGACTGGGCCGACGCATTGCCGCATTCGGTTACAACCGTGACAGCCCCGGTCACATTCGATAGCGGAGTCCTCACCGGCGCCGACAAGTCGTTCGCGTTCACCTTCGCCCAGGCGGGAACCTACACGTACCGTTGCAATGTCCACCCCAGTGGGATGACCGGCAGCGTCGTGGTTGAGGCCGCGCAGTCCACCGCCACCGCCACTGCGACGACCACGGCCAGCTCAACGGCGACGGCTACTACACCGCCGACCACCGCCACTACCGCGCCGCCTACAACCGCCCCGGCTCCCACGACGCCACTGGCCCGCGCCCGATCGATCACACTGTCCGGCGCCGAAGAAGTCCCTCCCATCACCACCACGGCCATAGGCTCGTTCCAGTGGAAACTGGATGGACAGACGCTGTCCTATGTCCTCAAAGCCAACGGCGCCGGGCTGACGATGGCCCACATCCATCTCGGAGATAAGGGAGCCAATGGTCCCGTTGTCGCCTTCCTCTTTGGCCCGAATACTGCGGGCGTCAGCGCTATCGACGCCGCGGGTACGATTTCTGTCGCTCAGCTGAGCGGCCCGCTTGCCGGCGACATGGCCGGCTTCATCGCTGCGCTCGGCAAGGGCGGGCTCTACGTGAACGTGCACTCCACCGACCGCCCGGCTGGCGTGCTCCGCGGGCAGATCCCCGCTGGCGCCGCGTCACCAGGGGCTCCTGCCACCGGCACGGGCTCCGACCAGGCCGCGACCGGCGGGGATTCACTGGTGGTTCCTGCGCTCACCGCAGCCACGGCCACGATCCTCGCCGGGGGTATCGCCCTCGCAGCCATCAACCGCAGGCGTCAGGCGACCGCTCGATGACGTCGCTGCCACCGGTGCGGTGCCGGTAGCACCGCGCCGGCTGCCTTTGTCCACTCAGGGGGGCGGACTGCGTCCCGGCCTTTCTGGAGTTGGTCCCCACAATGCATCTCGTGAGGACCAACTCCTTGTCGCTGCCGTCGTTGGCCGGGATCACCTGGCATTTCGGCGCCTCTACGACCGCCACTCCCGGCTGCTGCTCCACATCGCCTATGAGACGCTGCAGAGCTGGGAGGCGGCTGAAGAAGTCGTGCAAGATGTCTTCATTCAGTGCTGGCAACAGGCGGATCGCTACCGTGTCTCCCGTGGCAGTCCCGCAGCCTGGCTGGTGACTATGGCGCGGAGCCGCGCGATCGACCGGCTCCGGTCCGAAAACGCCGCGAAGCGTGGTTCTGGCCGCTCGATTCCGCTGGAGCACGTCCAGGAGCGGTTCCTCGTCCTCCATGGGCAGGTCGGAGCCCGCCTCGAGACCGGCGATGTCGCAAGTGCGCTCCGGGAACTGCCGTCCGATGTGCGCACCGCCATCCTGCTGGCATCCCACGCGGGCCTCAGTCAGACGGAGATCGCCCGCTTCATGGAGGTTCCGCACGGCACCGTCAAGAGTTGGATTCGGCGGGGATTGCTCCGTCTCCGTGAGCAGCTCCGCCCTGGGAGTTCTGGTGATGAATGACGAAGCAAGAACCGTGCCACCCGGCCACGCGGACGATCTGCTGCCGCTCATCGCGATTGGCATCGCCACAGCAGACGACCGGCTCATCGCAGAGCGGCACATCGTCAATTGCCGGCGCTGCCGGGAAGAACTCGGCGCATTCGAAGCTGCCGCGGAAGCGTTGCTTCTGCATGACCTTCGCGCCCCCGGCCCGGGACTCTGGGAGAGCATTGAACGCTCATTGCCGGAGTTAAGCGAGCGCCAGCCTCAGCGTGTTTCACGGGGGCCACGTTGGCTGTGGTGGGGCAGCGTGGCCGCTGCCGTTATCCTTGGGCTGCTCGCAGGGGCGTCACTGACATTGCTCGCAGAGTATCAAGATCAGCCCAGTCCACTTGAGTCGATCCAGCGCATCCAGACAGACGACGCTGTCTTCACGCTCGCAGCGCTCAGCACGGACTCCACTGCGGCCGGCCGCATCTTCATGAACGAAGCCCGCACTGAAGGGGTTGTGGCTGTGACCGGCTTGCCGTCTCTCCCATCCGGAGAACGCTATGCCGTCTGGATTGTCCGGGACGACGACATCCGCATCCCGGCAGGTACCTTCGACGTCGATAGCGAAGGCTCGGCGGTCTCCGCGCTCGCCGTCCCCGATCTCCAGTACGACTGGACCACTTCCGGCCGTTACGTGGCGCTCTCGATCAGCCGGATTCGTGCCGAGACGCCGGGTACGCCAGTAGGAGGCCCCATCCTCATAGGGCCCCTCTACTGAGTTCCGGACTCCAGTCGCCGGTCAAAGGAGGCTGCTGACTGCTACCCTCGCGGCAGCCCAAGCCCGCGCGTCGCGATGATGTTCCGCTGGATCTCGCTTGTCCCCGCGGCAATGGTCGAAGGCACCGTCCGCATGTACGCACGCGCGAAAGCCCCGCCGATCGGCGCACCCGCGTCGTCCTGCGCCACGCGCTGAGAACCCAGCCCGATCATCCGCATCCCGAAGTTTGCGATCCGCTGGCCCAGCTCGCTCCCGAACGCCTTCGACATCGATGCCTCGTGGTTCGGCACCTTGCCCTTGCTCTGCATCCAGACCACCTGGTAGCTCAGGAACCGGGAGATCTCTGTCGCCACACGCAGATCCGCGAGACCGTTCCGGATCGTCTGGTCGTCGACCAACCGGCCCGACCGCCCCTTCGCCTGCTTGCCGTATTCCACCAGTTGCTCAATCTGTCGTCGGCCCGTCGCGGACCACGTCACGCCGGAGCGCTCGAAGTCAAGCAACGTCGTCGCCACGTACCATCCGCGGTTCTCGTCGCCCATCATGTTGGCCGCCGGGACCCGCACGTCTTCAAAAAACACCTCGTTGAACTCGTGGTCCCCGAGCATGTTGATGAGCGGCCGCACTGTGATGCCCGCCGCCTTCGCGTCCACCATGAAGTACGAAATGCCGCGGTGCTTCGGTGCGTCCGGCGCCGTGCGCGTCAGGACGTGAATCCAGTCGGCATGATGTGCGCCGGATGTCCAGATCTTCTGTCCGTTGATCACGAAGTCGTCGCCATCGCGGACGGCGCGCGTCTGCAGCGATGCAAGGTCCGAACCCGAGCCCGGCTCGCTGAAGCCCTGGCCCCAGTGGACTTCCCCACTGGCGATCTTCGGCAGGTGTTCCTTCTTCTGCTCTTCCGTCCCATGCACCATCAGGCAGGGGCCCACCATCGTGATGCCCTGGCCGCCGCCGCCCGGCGCTCCTGAATACGCGCTCTCTTCGCGGAAGATTGTCTGTTCCATGTGGCTGGCCGCCAGCCCGCCGTATTCCTTCGGCCATGCCATCGTCAGCCAGCCGTTCGCCGCGAGGCGCTTCTCGTACGCGCGCTCAGCGGTGTTTGTGTCATCGTCTCCCGGCCGGGCCGTCGCTGGCGGGGCCGTCCAGTTTTCTTTGATGAACGTACGGACCCGTGTGCGAAACGCTTCCTGGTCGGGTGTGAATGCATATTCCATGGCGAACCTCCAACTCCGTGAACAGTGCGCGCAGTATGGAGGCCACGGGTACGCTTTGACCACCGCCACCGGTTTCCCGTGGCGGAGCGGCCCGCCTGTCCCCGTTCAGCCCAGGTAAACACCCGCCGGGAACCACCAGCGCCCGCCTGGCGTCTTGACGGACAGAGCCGCAGCCGCGGCATCGTGGAGGATCGCCAATGAATTCATTACTCCAGTCCCGTCGCTCGCTTGCCGTTGCAGTCGGCGGTGTTGCCGTCGCCGGTGCACTCTTCGGCGCCGGGTTCCTCACCGCGTCCGCGTCCGGCTCTGACAATGACCCGGCCAACTCAGTCCCTGCTACGGGGCGCACCGTGACAGAGCCGCTCAGCAACGTCGCCCGTCCCGGCCTCCCCGCCGCCTCAGCGCCCGTGCCCGCGCGGAGCATCCCGGCTTCGTTCGGCGGCGAAGATGCCGCTGGTCGCGGCGGCTCCTACGGCGTCGGGATCGCGCCCCAACCGTTCTGCCAGGGCAACCTACCTCCGGTGCTGACAGGCTCGACCATCGACCTCTCCAGGGCCGGGTTCGTGCTGACGCCACTCGGCGACGGCTACACGCTTCGGAGCATCAACGTCCGGACCGAGGCAAAGTGCGATGAAAGCGGCAGCCCGACCGGCGAATCCGTCGTCGTTGTCGATACAACGTGGGTACACGATGCGACCGGCGTCGAGGCCTACGTATCTCAGCGACCCTCTGCTGACGCCGCCGCGAACCTCCGCACCCCATACAACGGAGTGGTCTGGTCCGATGGCTACGGCTTTACGGTCTGGGTGAACGCCTACCCTATCCGCCCGTTAGACGGCGGAAGTCCTGAAGCCAGCGAAGCCCAGGGCGCAGAGGTGCTCCGTGCCGTCCTCTCCCGCCTCGCCCCCTCTGTCCCTGATCGGTGCTATTACGAACAGACAGAAGGCTCGTGGTCCGACCTCGCAGCGCTCGGCGTCGGTGACCCACGGCCCGCCATCCCTGCCGGCCTCGATGAGCAGTACGCCCAGTTCACCGTCTTCACCGCGCCTCCCGCCGACTGCAATGCGGTCAAACTCGAGGGCCAGGGCAGCTTCTCTGCCAGCTGGGGCGATCGCTCAGGTGCGTCGGTGAACGTTGGCGTCTACTCGGCCGGCGA
Source organism: Dehalococcoidia bacterium (assembly GCA_050248655.1). Lineage (GTDB taxonomy): Bacteria > Chloroflexota > Dehalococcoidia > Tepidiformales > Tepidiformaceae > JAGQHB01. Next base: position 946,749 of record JBFWRY010000001.1, on the reverse strand, counting down.
AGGGTCGCAGTCGGGCCCCGGCTACATCGACAGCGGCTCCGCCTACTGGGTCTCCAACGGCTTCGGCTACAACGTCTCTGCATACGGCCCTGGGGGCCCGATGGGCAGCGAAGTCGTCAAGGCGATTGCGACTGCCATGGACCCGGACTTCTCGGCGGCCTGCTTTGTCAGCACCCGTGAACTGGCCGCCGCCGAACTCGCGGCGCTCGGATTCGCAGCCCCGGTCGCGCCCGAAGGCTTTAAGGTCACAGTGGCGAACCTCCAGGTTGCCGAAGCTCCTGGCGATGCGAACTGCGGCGTTTCACCCGACGCCGGCTACTACCCGCAGTACAACCTTCACTGGACGATGGAGAACGGCGACGGCGCCGTCATCGAAGCAACCGCCTCCCGGCATCCCCAGGCAGGCGAACCGGAGCCGGGGTTCATCCATGATGGCGGCATCAATTGGACGGGCTCAGACCGCACCTTCTACGCGGTCTACAGCTACAGCAAAGATGACAGCACAAGGATCAGTCGCGACACGATGATCGCCGTCGCTCGCAGCATGGATCCGTCGCTCGACCCGTCAACCCTCCAGGAAGGCGGGGGCCCGATCGCCATCGATAAGCCCGCGGCCGGAGGACCCGTCACCGGCCGCTGAAGCGGGCACGCAACCAACCGCGCGGTCCGATGGTGCGATCGCTGATTTGGGACCCGGAATCACTCGTGAGGGTGTTCCGGGTCCTCTCATTTAGCCGCTGATGCTAGGCGATCCCGTGAGCCTTCGCGGCAATTCGGGAGCGGCGGAGCGAGTAGCAGGTGGTGCAGTAATCGCGTGATTGCGAGACAACCGTGGCGCGGCGGCCGCAGCCCGCTGCGCAGCGCCGCGATGTTTGCCGCGCCCGTGCGGATGCTGAGCGTGAGGAGGACTCCATCTGACTGTGCCTTCGAGCGGAACGGCGGCGAATGCCGGGCCGGAAGTTGGCCGGTGTGGCCGTTTCCATGCCTGGCGATCGGACCTAGCGTTGGGCGGGTCCGGGCCGTTGGCTGCTTCCGCAACCGTAACACGCTACACGGACCGCCAGTACGACATCTCCGCATCGCGTCGCTACCAGCTCACCGCCGAGTAGATCTCGCGCAAGAAGCGGCTCGGCCGCGTGCGAAGCAGTTCGGTATGCTCGAATCCGGCTTCTCGTGCGAGATCTTCCCAACGCCGGTACGGCACCGGATGTGGCACGCCGCTGTTCCCCTGCTCGATGTTGTACTCCACCACGACGATTCGGCCGCCCTCGCGCAAGTACCCGCGCAGCAGGCTTACGACGACGCTCTGCGCCCGCTGGAAGTGCAGGGAGTTCGCGATCACGATACCGTCCAGCTCCGGCAGCTCCATCGGCTGTGTGAAATCGACGGTCTGGTAGTGCACCAGCACATGAGGGAACCGCCTCCGCATCGATTCGGCGTTCGTCCTCAGCGCCCCCGCATTCTGGTCGACCGCGTAGATCCTGGCAGCGTCCCCAACCAGCTCCGCCAGCGCCAGTGTGAACGCCCCCGCACCGCAGCCGAGGTCCGCCCACGTGCCTCCGGGCGCGCTGACGCCGTCTCGCAACAGGTTGACATGGTCGGTGTGGTCCATTCGCAGCACGGGCCTCGCGCGGAGCTCTGATGAAGGACTAGCCCCTTGGCTCCAGTCCCGTCGCCTCGGCGACCAGTTCGTAAGAGCGAACGCGGTCCTCGTGCGTGTACACCATCGTCGTGATCATCAGCTCGTTCGCCCCCGTCCGCTCGACCAGTTCCGCCAGGCCGTCGCGCACCGTCGCGGGGTCCCCGATGATCTGGGAGCTTGAACGCTCATCCAGCAGCGCCTGCTCGAATGGCGTGAACGTGTGCGCCGCGGCATCTTCCGGCGACGGGAACCGCCCCGGCTTTCCGCTCCGCAGCCGCACGAACGAAAGCAGCCCCGATCCGGCCAACCACTCGGCCCGCTCGTTAGTCTCAGCGCAAACGACCGACACGCCCAGCATCAGGTACGGTGCTTCGAGCGCCGCGCTCGGCCGGAACGACTCCCGGTAGGTGCGCGCCGCCGCCATCGTGTTCGCAGCCATGAAGTGGTGTGCGAACGAGTAAGGCAGGCCCAGGTACCCGGCTACTTCTGCACCGTAGTCCGACGAGCCGAGCATCCAGATCATCGGCCGGTTCCCCAGCCCAGGCGTGGCCGTGATGCTCCCATACGGGTGATTCGCCGGCCACTGCCCGTCGAAGTAGCCAAACAGCTGCACGAGCTGGTCGGGGAAGTCGTCCGCATCCCGGCCCGGCATGTGGCTCCGGCGCAGCGCTCGTGCCGTCAGCTGATCCGTACCCGGCGCCCTTCCCAGCCCAAGATCGACACGGCCCGGATGGAGCGCCTCCAGCATCCCGAACTGCTCGGCAATCACCAATGACGAATGATTCGGCAGCATGACGCCACCCGACCCCACCCGCATCGTCGACGTCACGGACGCGACATGGGCGAGCAACACGGCCGGCGCCGATGACGCGATCCCCGGCATGTTGTGGTGCTCCGCCACCCAGTACCGCTCGAACCCCAGCCGTTCTACCCGGGGAGCGAGGTCAAGCGAATTCCGCAGCGCTTCGCCCGGGCTAGACCCTTCCGGTACGGGGGCGAGGTCAAGAACTGAAAGCGGGATGCCGAGATTGGAGCTCACCACCATAGCCTACAGGCCGGGCAGCATTCGGCGGAGCCGTGGCGTTCGCAGAGCGCCTATGCTGCGCAGCAAGAAACGGAGGTGCACGCTGTTGGTAACCCGTGAAGTTTCTGAGATCGCGGCCAATTTTCGCGAGCGCGACGCGGCTGACCCCGAACCCTATCCCGCCGCGAATATCGCAGCCCTGTACGGGTCCAGCGTCGTACAGGGTCCGTTGCCGGAACACCTGGGTGGCAAAGGTTGGAGCCTCCGGCAGTCGGTGGACGCGGTTCGCACCATCGCTTCGCAGTCGCCCTCGACCGCACTGGTCGTGTCGATGCCGATTGGCCTCGCCGGCGGCTGCTTTGCGACAGATCCCGCCCTCGCTCCCCCCGAATGGCGGGACCGCTGGCGGGAGCAGATCCAGTGGGCAGCTTCCGAGTACAGAGCCCAGCGTCTCTTCGCTGCCTGCAACTCGGAAAAGGGTGCGGGTGGCGCGCTCGCGGCCATCAGTACCGTCGCGACGAGGTCCGGAACCGGATTCCAACTGAACGGCGAAAAGATCCTCGCATCAGGCGGCCGGCACGCGTCATGGTTCTTCTCCACGGCCAAGGTAGCCCCGGCCGACATTCCGGGGGCCGGCGTCGTGGAGTTCTTTCTGATGCCCACCGCCGGCCAGGGAGTGGATGTGCGCGACGACTGGGACGGCTTCGGTATGCGTTCTACTGAAAGCCAGACCGTCCGCTACAAGGACGCACCCGCCCACGCGCTGCTGGCGTTTCCGGACCTCATCAACACCATCCGGCCGCTCCAGTATTGGTTCTGCCTTTTCGCAGCCATACCGCTCGGATGCGCCCGAGGCATCATCGATGCGCTGGCGACCCCTGCCCCGGCGTTGCCCGCTCTGCGCCTCCGGATTGCCGATGCGGTGATGCGCTACGAGGCAATCGAGGCGTATCTGCAAACGACGTCTGATGCCTGGAGCGCGGGAGCAGACGCGGCCTACGCCGGCCGTGTCCTTCGCACGAAAACGCACGTGACCATGGAAGCGGCGAAGCTCTGCGCCGAACTGTTTAGCCTCAGCGGCGGACGGCACTACCGGCGGAACGACTACGTGGCACGGCTCCTGGCAGACTCGTTCGCCGGCACCGCCCTCCGCCCCCCGCTCGCGTTGGCGCTCGAAACCATGGTCGAACAGTTCGAGGATGTCGTTATGCGGGCGTGACCTCGCAGCACGCTTGCCCGGCATGTTCGGCGATGCTCGACCGCCCAACAGTTACGCTACGCTGAGCCGGCATCCTGCAGCGCCGCCCAAAGCCGCGTGGGCGTCATCGGTACCTGGTGCATCCGTACTCCCGTGGCGTTGTGGACTGCGTTCGCGATTGCGGCCAGCGGCGGCACGATCGGCACCTCGCCGACGCCGCGCAGGCCAAACGGGTGGCCCGGGTTCGGCACCTCCACGATCACCGTCTCGATAAACGGCAGGTCGAGCGTGGTCGGCATCCGGTAGTCGAGGAAGCTTGAGTTGAGCATTCGCCCGTCTCCGTCGTACACGTACTCCTCGTTCAGCGCCCAGCCGATCCCCTGCGCCGCCCCGCCCTGCATCTGGCCCTCGACGTACGAAGGGTGAATCGCCCGCCCGACGTCCTGGATGGTCGTATACCGCAGCACGGTCACTTTGCCCGTTTCCGGGTCCACCTCGACGTCCGCGATGTGCACGGCATATCCCGCGCCCACGCCCCGTGGATTCACAGCGCCCTGTCCGACGACCGGCCCTCCCGTCCCGTTCAGCCGCGAAGCCAGCTCCCGGAAGCTCATCGACCGCCCGCCGGCAGCGGTGAAGACACCGCGCGCATAGCCCACCTGCCCTGGCTCAATCCCCCAGATCGTAGCGGCGCGCTGCACCATTTTCCGCTTCACGTCCTGTGCCGCTTCCCAACACGCCCAACCGGTCTTGAACGTCGCGCTGCTGCCGCCGGTTGTCGACGTGTATCCCACGGAGTCCGTGTCCGCCACGGCCGGGCGCACGTCCTCGACCGGGATCTCCAGCACCTCCGCCACGTGCATCGCCGCACTTGTCCGTGAACCGCCGATGTCCGGCGACCCTTCCACCAGGCTCAGACGCCCGTCCGGCAAGACGCTCAGCGTCGCTGCGGCGGGACCGGAACCGTTGAACCAGAACCCTCCTGCAATGCCCCGCCCGCGGTTCGGGCCCTCGAGCATCTCGCGGTAGTGGCCCGATTCCTTCGCGGCGTTGAGCACCTCTTCGAACCCCAGCTTCGGCGAGGGTGCGCCCGTGATGCGGGTCGAACCTTCCTTCGATGCGTTCAGCAGCCGGAACGCGACCGGGTCGATGCCCAGTTGCTCGCAGAACTCGTCGATCATTGTTTCCACGGCGAATGCTGCGGCGGGTGCGCCAGGCGCCCGGTAGGCGGCCGTCTTCGGCTTGTTGACCAGCACGTCGTAGCCCTCGATCCGCGCATTCGGGATGTCATAAGGCGAAAACATGCACTGCGCGCCACCCGATACCGGCGACCCGGGGAATGCCCCTGCCTCGTACACGAGTCGCGCGTCCGCAGCCGTGATCCGGCCATCGCGGCTGACGCCCATCCGCAGCCGGACGGAGGTCGCCGATGTCGGCCCCATGCACTCGAACACCTCCGTGCGGGAGAGCGCGATCTTCACCGGGCGGCCGCTCTTGCGCGCCAGCAGGGCGGCAACCGGCTCGATCGTAGGGAAAGTCTTCGCCCCGAAGCCGCCGCCGATCTCCGCCGGCACAACCTTCACCATCCCAATGGGCACATCGAGGATACCGGCCGTCATGTCGCGGATCGCGAACTGGCCCTGCGTCGAGCACCAGATAGTGAGCAGGCCGTCATGGCTCCACGAAGCCGTCGCACTCTGTGGTTCGATGTACCCCTGGTGTGCCTCGCCAGTCCGGTACTCGTGTTCCAGCACCAGGTCGGCACCCTCGAATCCGTTCGCGAGGTCCCCGATCTCGAACACGAACGAGTTCGCCACGTTCGTCCGCGCTGGCTCGTCTTCCTCAGATCGGAACCCTCCGGCGCGGAAGAATGGATTCGCGTTCGGTTTCAAATCCTCGATGACGCACGGCGCCCCGTCTTGCATTGCCGCCGGCCCGTCCAGGACCGGTTGCAGAACCTCGTACGTGACCTCGATCAGCGCCGCCGCTTCGGCCGCAATGCCCGGTGTGTCGGCTGCCACCGCTGCGACGGCATGGCCGCGGTAAAGCGCTTTCTCCCGCGCAAGGCAGTTCCGGCTCAGAAACGCCAGGTTCTGAATTGCTCCCTCTACCTGGTCCACCAGCCTCCCGGAGATCGCCGGCAGATCAGCAGCGGTGACCACCGCTCGGACGCCGGGCAGCGCCTCCGCTCGGCTCGTATCGATCGAAAGGATCCGCGCATGCCCGTGGGGCGATCGGAGATACCGCCCGTGCAGGAGCCCCGGCAGCGACACGTCGTTCCCGTACCGCGCCCGTCCCGTCACCTTGTCCACGCCGTCGTGACGGATCGGCCGCGTCCCGATCACCGAAGTCCCGTTGCTCGCCGTTCCCTGCGTCATTCGTCGCCTCCCGTGGCTGGTTGCGAATCTGATTGTAGCCGCCTGGGGATGGCGCCCGCCTCCTCTGGCCATGGTCCAGGCGCCCGGCCGTGCCTCGCCCTAGTGATCGACTTAGCGTATGAACGCGCCAGCGTGACCGTCGACGGAACCCACCACGGAGTCCTGGCATCGTTCAGCGAGCCCGCCTTTCGCAAGGTCTGGCTCGGGTCCCTGTTGTTCGGGCTCGGCACCTGGATCGAGCGGCTCGCCACGGGCTGGTTCGTCCTCGAAGAGACCGATTCCGTCTTCCTCGCTGCCGTCTCGTTTGCTATCCGCACGGTCCCGAACCTCGTTCTCGGCCCGATCGGCGGCGCCGTCTCCGATCGGTTTCCGCGATCGCGCGTGCTGTTGGCGGCCTCGTTGGTCCGGATGGTCGCCTCGGCGCTCATGGCCCTGGTCGTCCTGCTCGACGTCCATCCCGTCCCGATCCTGTTCGGCCTCGTCTTCGTGACCGGCTCCACGATCGCGTTTCAGAACACCGCATTGCAGCCGCTCCAGGCAAAGATCGTCGGACCTGGCCGGTTGGGCAACGCGATCAGCCTCACGTCGCTCGGCCAGCGAGCCGTCGGTGTGCTCGGCGCACTCGGTGGCGGCGCGCTCATCGCCTGGTACGGCCCTGCCGTGACGTTCCTCCTCGCGGCGGCGCCGCTTGCGGGCGCATCCGTCGTCTTCGCGCTGCTTCCGGTCGCTCGGCCGGTTCAGGTCAACTCAACCTCGTTCGTTGCGGATGTGGTCGAAGGACTCCGCGTCATCGTCCAGACACCGATGGTCCGCCTGCTCCTCGGCATGATGATCCTCGTCGAGATCCTGGGCTTCTCCTTTAATGGGCTGCTTCCCGCTGTTGCCGAACGCGTGCTGGAGGTTGGTCCGGAACGTCTTGGCGTCCTCACGGCCGGCGTCTCCGTCGGTGCCGTCGTTGGCACGATGTTCCTCGTGGTCGCCGCCGACCGTTTTTCCCGGGGCATCATGCTGCTCGTCGTCTTCGCCACCTTCGGCGCGTTGTTGGTGCTTCTCGGGAACTCGACCCTCTTCTGGGTTTCGGTAGCGATCGCTGCCGGCATCGGCGCCTCGGCAGCCATGGTGGATGCCCTCGAATGGATCCTCCTACAGCAGAGCGTCCCCGATCACCTCCGCGGCCGCGTCCTCGGCGGATGGAACTTCGCCATCGGTTGGGGCTGGATCGGCCCTATCGCGCTCGGAGCGATCGCCGATACATTCGGCGTCCCCGCCGCCCTCACCCTCAGTGGTTCGACGCTTTTCGCGGTCGCGCTCATCGCTGCCATCGCCGCTCCAGCCCTTCGGCGTCGCTAGGTCTGGCCTCCTAACCCTGAGTGTGGCGGTCGCACCGGGTACGACGTGATTCCTAACCTCCCCAACCGTGAACCGGACAGTCCATGTCCACGCACCGTCAGGGGGATGGCTGTCAACGCGCGAAGCCATCCCCCTCCGAGACCCTCGCCAGCGGCACGCTGGCGCCACTCCGGAATCGCACAGTCGCCACCTGGTCCCGTCGGGGTCCTGGAAGCGGGCATGTATACTCCCCCACCGCGGGGAGCGTCTGTTGGGGAATCGAGATCGATTTGGGTTTCCGGAAGTTATCCGGCATTACCGCCTCGAGCGGGTCCTGGGCTCCGGCGGTATGGGCTCGGTCGTCGAAGGGATAGATCGGCGCGACGGTTCCAGGGTCGCAATCAAGCTGCTCCATCCGCATCTCGCTGCTTCCGACCCCGCGTTTCGTGAGCGGTTCGAGCAAGAGGCCCACATCGTGGCCCTGCTTCGTTCGCCCTACTCCGTCCACCTTATCGATTTCGGCGTCCAGGACGGCCTCTATTTCCTCGTGATGGAGTTTGTCGAGGGGCGGACCGTGGCCGACCTGCTACAGCGCGGTCGCATCGACCCCGCTACGGCGCTTCGCATCGCCAGCGAAACCGGCCGCGCCCTCGAGGAGGCCGCCGCTCGCGGCATTACACACCGCGACATCAAACCCGAGAACCTGCTGCTCGATGCTGACGGGAGGGTGAAGGTCGCCGACTTCGGTATTGCGAAACAGTCGCAATCTCCCGGCGTTACGGCTGTTGGTGGTTTCGTCGGCACGCCCACCTACGCCGCGCCAGAGCAAAGCGACGGAGTTGTCGACCAGCGGACCGACATCTATCAACTCGGCGGCACGCTCTACCACATGCTGGCGGGTCTACCTCCGTTCTCGGGGCGCTCGCTCGTGGAGTTGCTTCGACAGCATCGCGACGATGCGGTGCCTCTTGAACCGCTCGCCGGTCTGCCTCGCGGCGTCGTGACGGTGATCACTCGCGCACTCGAGAAGGACCCGCTCGACCGCTACCAGTCTCCATCCGAGATGGTTGGCGCGATCGACCGGGCCCGAAATGCGCTCTCCAGGCAGCCGCCGCCGGGCGCCCCTGTCGTCCCTGCCGCGTCCGGCCGTTCTTCCAGGGCTGATACAGGAGGGGCGACATCGGCCCCGGCAGGCAGCCAAAGCCTGCCCATCCCGGCGCTACCGCGCCCGGACGCCCCGGGCACGGCTCTCGGGGCTGGCGCCACGAGTGTCGCTTCCAACCAGCAGATTGTGGCGCCCCGGCGTCCCGGCCGATCACGCAGCATGGTGATTGGGACGGCTGCGGCCGCCGGTGCGGTGGCGGTCGCCTCGGCCGCTGTGGCGCTATCTGCCTTCGGCGGCGACTCACCGCCCCCCACCGCGACATCCACGCCCGAGGTACCGGCATCGACTATGGCCCTCTCTGCCACGTCGTCGCCCGCTGCCTCGGTTACCGGGGCCGTATCTCCTTCCCCAGTCGCCTTGCTCTCTCCAACACCGACCAGTAGTGCGATGCCGCCAACAGCCACGAGGTCAGGAGCACCGATTGCAGTGACGCCGACACCCCGGCCGGCAACCGCCACTCCATCGCCCACGCTCGTCCCGACGTCAACACCAACCGCGACGTCCAGGGCGACACCGACGCTCACGCCTACCCAGGTTCCAACGCCCACCGTTACACCAACGCCTCGCCCGCCTGTAACGGGCTATACCGTCCGATACGTCGAGTTCGGTGATGGGACGACGGTCGGTGGCACCTACCGCCAGATCTCCCCGGACACCTGGGTGGAACAGGGCGTTGGGCCGGGGGCCAGCAGTTTTGAATTCTTCGAAGAGGGGCGAGACGACTGGTCCGTGTACCTCCATGACCTCGGCCGGGACGTCAATATCCAGATCGACCTCTACACCGGCCACGTCCTCTACTCGGACGCCAACACGCCGAGAAGGATCCAATATCTCATCATGAACGCGTCGGACTAGCGGCTCCTCGGGAACGGCAAGTAGGAAGGTCATCGAGCTCCAGTCCGCGCCTGATGAAGCGCTCCTCGTTACGATGGGAACTCCCGCGATTCTGTATGTCGGAAGAGGTCAGCCCATGCCCAATAGCCGCCAGGTCGTCATCTCATCGCTTCCAACCGGAAAGCTCGAACCGTCAGACTTCGCAATGCGGACCGTGGAGACCCCTGAGCTTCAGGATGGCCAGGTCCTTTGCCGCACCGTCGCATTCACGATCGGCGCTGGCCAGCGCGCCGGCCTCCAGGGCAGCGCCAGCTATGCCGGCGCCCCGGTCACGGGCGTCGTCATGGGCGGTACCGGCCTCGCAATCGTCGAAGAATCCCGCAACCCTCACTTTTCCCCCGGCGATGCGGTCACCGGACCAACCGGCTGGCAGGAGTATTCCGTCCATGCCGCCGCCGCCCTGCGAAAGGTCGAAAGCTCTGCCGACCCGGCCCTCCAGTTGGGAGCACTTGGCGGCAACGGGCTCACTGCGTACTTCGGGCTGCTCGATATCGGCAAACCGCGCGCGGGCGATACGGTCGTTGTCTCGGCCGCTGCCGGGTCCGTCGGCCACATGGTTGGCCAGATCGCGAAGCGCGAAAAGTGCCGTGTCGTCGGCGTCGCCGGTTCCGACGACAAGTGCCGCATGCTAGTCCAGGAACTTGGCTTCGATTCCGCCGTGAATTACAAGGACCCCAATTTCCGTGCTGCGTTCAAAGAGGCGACGCCGGACAAGATCGACGTCTACTTCGACAACACCGGTGGCGACGTGCTTGGCAGCGCGCTCTTCCGTATGAACACACACGGCCGGATCGTCTGCTGCGGCGTGGTCAGTCAGTACGACACATCGAATCCCGGCCCCGGCCCCCGCGGCATTCCCGGCCTCCTCGTCAACAATCGCGTCCGCATGGAAGGGTTCCTGGTCTTCGACTTCCTCGAACGCTACGACGAAGCCCGCAACAACCTCACGGCCTGGATCGCCGCCGGTGAGATCAATCCAAAGGTCACAGAGTTCTCCGGGCTCGACTCCGCGCCCGGCGCGTTCGTCGCGCTCCTCGCGGGCGAAACCGTTGGCACCACGGTCGTGCGCGTCGGCCCGGTCTAGTACCGATGGGAGTCGCTCCTCGGCGGAAAGCTGGCGGCCGGCCGCCGAGGGCAGTCTTTCGTGTGCTTGAAACGGCCATCTGGGTCCCAGAAATCGGGTCGGTCGGTGCGTAGCTTGCTGGTTGCGAATAGTTAGCCTGTCGCAAAGAATATAGCCAGCTCGCTCGGCACAGGAGGCCCCAGTGATAGATACCACCAAGCCTGCAGAGTCTTTCGACGCAGTCGTCGTCGGCGCCGGCTTCGCCGGCATGTACATGCTCATCAAGCTTCGCGAACTTGGGTTCACGGCGCAGGTCATCGAAGCCGGCACCGAGGTCGGCGGTACCTGGTACTGGAATCGCTATCCCGGCGCCCGCTGCGATGTCGAAAGCCTCGACTACCAGTACTCCTTCTCGGAAGAGCTCCAGCGCGAATGGAACTGGTCCGAGCGCTACGCCACGCAGCCGGAAATCCTCCGTTACGCCAGCTTCGTCGCCGACAAGTTCGATCTGCGGCGCGATATCAAGTTCCAAACCCGTGTCACCTCCGCCCGCTGGGATGAGTCCGCCGCCCGTTGGGACATCGGCACTGACAACGCCGGTCGCTACTCCGCGAAGTTCCTTATCGCCGGCACGGGCTGCCTTTCCGCGGCGAGCACACCGCAGTTCGACGGGCTGGATTCCTTCAACGGAGCCACGTATCACACCGGCCGCTGGCCCCACGAAGGCGTCGACTTCACGGGCAAGCGCGTCGCCGTCATCGGTACCGGTTCCTCTGGCATCCAGTCCATCCCGGTGATTGCTGGCCAGGCAGACCGCGTCTACGTGTTTCAGCGGACGCCCAACTACAGCCTCCCTGCCGCCAACTACATGCTGGACCGCGACAAGATCGACCACTACCGCAGTAACTTCCAGGCGATCAAAGCCGAAGCACGCAAGTCGCGCTCCGGCATCGTCATCCAGCCGCCCGACAAATCGGTCTTCGATGTTCCCGTCGAAGAGCGCGAGAAGGAATTCTCTGAGCGCTGGGTCCAGGGCGGCTTCCAGATGATCCAGGCCTACAAAGATCTCGTTCTCACCAACGAGGCGAACGAGGTAGTCGCAGAGTTCGTCCGCTCGAAGATCCGCGAGTCAGTGAAGGACCCCGGGGTGGCCGAAGATCTCTCCCCGCGCGACCACCCGCTCGGCACCAAGCGTATCTGTATCGATACCGACTACTACAAGACCTACAACCGCGACAACGTCACGCTCATCAACATCCGGAAGCACCCGATCGAAGGCATGACACCAAACGGCGTGAAGACGGCCGACGCCGAGTACGAGGTCGACGCCATTGTCTTCGCAACCGGCTTTGACGCGATGACCGGCGCCCTGTTCGCGATGAACATCGAAGGCAAGGGCGGTGAGAAGCTCAACGATAAGTGGGCCGCCGGGCCGCGCACCTACCTCGGCCTCTCCACCGCGGGCTTCCCCAATCTCTTCACCATTACCGGACCGGGCAGTCCTTCCGTCTTCAGCAACATGATCATCTCGATCGAGCAGCACGTGGACTGGATCGCCGAATGCATGGAGTACATGCGTGAACACGGCGCCGAAGCGATCGACGCCTCCAAGGCTGCCGAAGACGCCTGGGTGGAGCACGTCAACGAACTCGCCAACATGACCCTCTACCCGCAGGCAAACTCCTGGTACCTCGGGGCCAACATCCCCGGCAAGCCGCGCGTCTTCATGCCGTATGCCGGCGGCGTCGGCACCTACCGCGAGAAATGCGACCAGATCGCAGCTGCCGGTTACGAGGGGTTCTCGCTCCAGCGCGCGGCCGTCACAGCCTGATCGGCATCAACTGCTGACAGGACGAAGGGCACCGCACGCAAGTGTGCGGTGCCCTTCGTCTTGTCCCCCATAGCGCGTCGTTCCCGCGCCGCCCCGTGAGAGCGCGTAGCATGACCGGCAAATCCACCGGAGCCTCACGATGCGCGACCATGCTCGCCGCCAGTTCGGCGTGATCCTTGAAAAGAACGTCTCGATGAAGACTCGTGACGGTGTCACCCTGTACTCCGACGTCTGGCGTCCGGACGCGCCCGGCACGTTCCCCGTGCTCCTCAGCCGCACACCGTACGGCAAGGAATCTGCTGCCCAGAATCCGAACGGCTCGAATGCCTTCTTCGCCCGGTTTGGCTATGTCACGGTCATGCAGGATTGTCGCGGACGGTTTACCTCCGAAGGCGACTACAATCCCGTGTTTCAAGAAGTTGCAGATGGGTACGACGCAGTTGAGTGGGCCGCCCGCCTCCCATGGGCCAACGGCCGCGTCGGCACCTGCGGCCAGTCCTACCTCGGCGCCACGCAGTACGCGATCGCCGGCAATAATCCGATGCCGCCGTCGCTCCAGGCCATGGTCCCCGTCTCTGCCTCGTCGGACTTCCATCAGAGTTGGGTTCACCACACAGGCGGCGCCTCGATGTGGGGATGGCTCGTCCCGTATGCGATCTTCAAGGGCCGCAACACGCTGGAGCGTGCCGGGAGACAGGATCTTCTCGCCAAACTGGACGAATACGTCGACCCCGCGACCAACTTTTCGATGCCCCTCAAAGATCACTGGTTTCGCCACAGGCCGATCAGCGACTGGATCGGCCTGCTCAAGGAGACGGCTCCCTACTTCGCTGACTACATCCGCCACGCGGACGACGGCCCATTCTGGGACGCCATCAACCTCAATGCCCAGGCGCGGCACATAAGCGTACCCATGCTTCATGTCAGTTCCTGGTACGACATCTTCCTCGAAGGCGCATTGAACGGGTTCCAGTCCATCCGCAGCGCGAGCCAGTTTCCGCAGGCGCGGGCCAGCCAGAAGCTCGTCATTGGGCCATGGGCACACCTCTTCCCATACGTTGTCCCCACATCCGGTGGGACGGGTGACATCGACTTCGGTGCCGAAGCGATGATCGACCTCCATCAACTTCAGCTCCGTTGGTTCGATTACTGGCTGAAGGACATCGACACCGGTGTCATGGACGAGCCTCCCGTTAGCGTTTTCACCATGGGTGAGAACCGCTGGGAGACGTTCGACGCATGGCCGCCCCCGAAGGTTCGCAGCGTCCGCTGGTTCCTCCACAGTTCCGGCGAGGCGAACACCGCTACTGGTGACGGCACGCTCTCCACCGTCCCACCGGGCGGAGAGGCTCCCGATCGCTTCACGTACGACCCCGGCAACCCCGTCCCGACGCTTGGTGGCAACAATCTCTCGATTCCGCTCGGCGTGAAGGATCAACGGCCTGTCGAGAACCGGCCGGATGTCCTTGTCTTCACCGCAGAAGCCCAGGTCACGCCGATGCAGGTCACGGGACCTATCACAGTGGAGTTGTGGGCTTCATCCAGCACCGTCGACACCGATTTCACCGCGAAACTGGTCGACGTCCACCCCGATGGCTACGCGCAGAACCTCGCCGATGGCGTCATCCGTGCCCGCTACCGCAACTCGTCGCGACATCCGGAACCGATAGCGCCGGGGACGCCGTACCGCTTCACCATCGACCTCTGGGCGACCAGTCACGTCTTCCTGCCGGGACACCGCCTCCGGCTGGAGATCAGTTCCAGCAACTTCCCGCGCTTCGACGCCAATCCCAACACGGGCGAAGCCTTCGGTGAGGGTTCCAATGCGGTCGTCGCCAATCAGACTGTGTTTCATGAGCCAGGAATGGAGTCTTTCGTTGTTCTTCCGGTGATGCCCCGGTAGCGAGTCGCCGCCGTTCTAGCAAAAAGAGAGCACGTCGCGAGCCGCATCGATCGCTTCGGTCGCCCGTCCGTGGCCCGGGTAGGTCATCGTCGTGAGGATGACCTGTTCTCTCTGCGAGCGTCGTGCCGCGATTGATCGGGCCTGCGCATGGATCCCCGGGTGCTCCTTCCTTCTCATCGCCACCAACTCGGTGATCGCCGCAAAGCCACACCGGCAGGTCTGAGCGGGGCATGGAGCTTTGAGCTTCCGGAGGTCGCTGATGCAATCGGGAGCATCGTGGGCAGGCCGGCCGACGATGCTCCCGAGACACCCACCAACAGGGACGGGCCGGCCGTGCAGTACCGGAGCCACCTGTTCGAACCCGTGGCATCGATCACGGGCTCCTTCATCTTTTATCAAAACGCCGACAGCGAGAACGGCTTTGGCGCTAACCCAACATGCTTTGATGGAGGCATGATTATCACCAGTAATGTGCCCGTCGTCGCTGTCGCTAGCTCCATCACCGATCTTAAGCAGGGGGATGGAGAAGGCGTCTACAACGCAATCACCCCGTAGTTCCTCTCATGCGCCGAGTTTCCATCCCTGCCCCGAGGATCGTGCGACCAGCTCGGCCAATGTCCCGGGTCGCCGCGTCTGGGGGCAGGGGAGTCAGGACGAAGACGTGAAGCTTGGGGCAGCCCATCCTGGCTTCCCCGTTTGGGGAGCGCTACAAGACCCTCCAGGTATCCACAGTTGTCGTACCGGAATCCGAGTCGCCCTACGCCCCCCGGTCCTCCACAGCCCGGTACGCGTTCTCCACGTACTCCTGCATCATCCGGTGCGCGTTGAAAAACGACGCGTTGAACGCAATCGTCGAGCGCATGATCCGGCCATACGCTTCCGGGTGGCCGGTGAACGTCGGCAAGATTAGACCATCCAACTTCTCGTAGAGCGATTCCGCGTCCCGGTCGCTGTGGTCGTCGCCATCAGGCTGCCAATCGCCGCCGATTGCCCAGCCCGTGACGCCCTCGATGTGCCCCTCGATCCACCAGCCGTCCAGCACGCTCAGGCTCGGCACGCCGTTCAGCGCCGCCTTCATGCCGCTCGTCCCCGAAGCCTCCAGTGGCCGGAGTGGCGTATTGAGCCACAGGTCCGTGCCCGCCGTGATCATCGCCGCAAGGTCCATGTCGTAGTTGTCCACGTACACCACGGGCAGGTCCGCTCCGAGCGTCCGCGCCGCCTCGTGAATCTGGCGGATGGCTTCCTTGCCGCCCGGATCGTTCGGATGGGCCTTACCGCCGAACACCAGCTGGATCGTCCCGAACCGCTTGCTCAGCGCCCTCAGACGTTCGATGTCGCTGAAGATCAGCGTAGGCCGCTTGTACTGTGTCGCCCGCCGTGCAAACCCGATGGTGAACGCCTCCGGATTTAACCTCACGCCGCATCGCCGCTGGATCTCGCTTGCCAGCCTGCGCTTCGCCAGGTCGTGTGCGTCCAGCACTTCCTGTACCGGGATGCCTACCGCGTGGCGAAGCGCCTGAGCCGTGCGTCGCCATTCCGGCACGTGCCAGTCGTAGAGGTCCTGGAACGGCTGCGACGTCCACGTCACGGGGTGGACACCATTCGTGATCGAGTTAATCGGATAGCCTGGGAACAGATCCCGCGAGATCTGACCGTGTCGCATCGCAACCCCGTTCACGAAATGCGATAGGTTCAGCGCCAGGCGCGTCAGGTTCAGGTGCGCGTTGCCCGCGACGTCGCTGCGTCGCAACAGGTCGACTTGCTCGGCTGTCAGCAACTGCGCCGCCAGCTCCCATTCGAACTGATCGTGGCCCGCCGGCACGGGTGTGTGCGTTGTGAACACGCAGCGATGCCGCACATCGTCGATGTCCGATTCAGCCGGCGCCCCGTGGTCGCCGCCGCCTGCGCGAGTGGCCCGCGCCTCCTCCAGCAGCGAAAGCGTCAAAAGCGCCGAATGTCCCTCGTTCATGTGGTACACCCGCACGTCGTCCAGCCCCAGCGCCCGCAGCAGCCCCACGCCTCCCATCCCCAGCAGGATCTCCTGAGACAAGCGGTACTTCAGATCGCCGCCATACAGATGGTCAGTCAGGCACTGGTCATCCGGTGCGTTCTCAGGTAGCTCTGCGTCCAACAGGTACACCGGCACTTCGAACCCGCCATCGCCAACCACGCGCCGCAGCCACGGCCGCAACAGGACCGTCCGCCCCTCCAGCGCCACGGGGATCCTCAGGTCAACCCGCTCCAGGTGGTCCTCCGGCTGCCACGGGTCATCCGCCTCTTGCTGCACGCCGTTCGCGTCGAGGACTTGCCGTTCGTAACCCCTCCGGTGTACGAGCGAAACGGCCACCATCGGCACATTCAGGTCTGCCGCTCCGCGCACCGTGTCGCCGGCGAGCACACCGAGACCGCCGCTGTAGTTCGGGATGTTCGGGTCGAACGCCAGCTCCATCGAGAAATACGCAATCGTTCGTCCGTTGGTCGCTGATCCCGCCACAGTCCCACACTCCCCCGCTGAGCACGGCGCCGCGTTGCGCCGTCACCTATCTTCGCCTATCGACGTTAGCGCACCGTTAGCACAGGTCCCAATGCTTCCTCGATCGACCGCCGTCCGCGCCGCGGACCTGCCCTGGCGGGTGATAGAATCGGCCGTCGAACGACCATGGACCGTTACCAGCCTTACCTCTTCCAGCCGGTTGAATCGCGGCTCGGATTCTCCATTTCCGCCCTCCTCGAAGAGGTCCGCGCCGCCTGGTTTTCGGACGTCCATGACCGCATCGAAGTGCGTTTCCACGCCACGGGCCCGCTCGCCTATATCGCCAACCGTTTCATGGGGCCTGGCACCCAGCTCGTCGTCTTCCATCCCGTCCTCAACCACCCCGGTACCCCCGCCGAGGTTCTCCGCTTCATCGCCAAGCACGAACTCACGCACGTCGTGCGGCCTCCTCGCGTCATCTGCGGCGAACACGAGTCCCATCCCCCCGAGTTCTGGGCACACGAAGCTGCCGTCGGCCCCGAACGCCGTGCCCCCTGGCACTGGATACACCGCAACCTTCGCTCCTGCGCTTTCCAGGGCGCGCGCGGGTTCCGCGTCGATCGCCGCTGGAAGGCGCTCAACGAACGCTCCCGCACACCCTTCGCCCCCGAGCTTCCGTTCGCGGGCGAGAAGTGGGACCACGCCTGCCCCGGCGAGGGCAGTCAGCTCCGCCTCCCGCCCGACTGGGCGCGCCGCCCGCTCCCGCTCGCATAGCCGGTGAGGGATCGAATGCAGCGGAGGAGGGACCCGGGGGAGCGCGTTCGAGTACGATGATCCCCATGGCGGCAATCGACGAAGCCCTCGAGATCTTCAGCGGCTTCGGCCCCGAATTTGGTACTGGCCTCTCCAACCACGGCCCAATGGGCGCCGAAGCACTCTGTGCGCTCGGCCGCGATGCTGAAGTCCCCACCTGGTCATCCCGCTATCGCAAACGCCTCAGCGATCGCCCACCCGCCGTCGCCCGCATTGATGAGACCAACTGGCACGAAGCCCTCGGCGATATCACCCGTGCCACCGACTGGGAAGCGTTCATGGCCGAACAGCTTGACCAGATGCGCTGGCAGGATGCTCTCGTCCGCTGGGTGCCGCGCCTCGCGCCGGGGCTCATGGCTGGCGCGACCCACGGCGTCATCCGTACCGCGCACGCCGTCCGTAGCCTCGCAGCCGACGAAACCCCGGCGCGCCGTGCCGAGTTCATCACCGGAATCGCCTATTGGGCCGCCCGCTACCAGCTGCTCCCCGGGGTGCCCGGCCCGGCCACCGCCGCCATGCCGTCGTCAATCATCGACAGCCTTCCGATCATGCCGCCGCGCGAACGCAGCCGCCGCCCAAGCAGCATCTTCACCGCCGTTGCCGAGCTCGACGCATTTCCTCCGTTCGCTGCCGCTATCGACATGGCCGCCCCCGGCGACGACCTTTCCGCCTTCCTCTCCGACCTCACGCAGACCATGGCGGCGCTCTACCTGCCCAACGCGGGCCCCGCCAGCATCTCCTACGTCCACACCGTCACCGCGCCCAGCGCCCTCCGGATGCTGGCACCACACCTGCCGAATGAGACCGCCTTGCTCGCGGCCCGCTACACCTGGCAGGCCTGTGCCGCTATCCATTCCCGCGGACACTACCCGCACGACTTCACCATGCCCGAAGAGCCGCCGGATCGCGACGACCTCGTCGACCGCGCCGTCCAGTCCGGCGACGAGCACGCCATCAAGTTCACCGAGGCCTGCCTCCGCGAATACGATCTCGTCCCCAACCCGGTCTTCCTTGCCGCACCCCTGGACCTCAGCGCCCGCTACGGCCGCAAGGCAGAATAGGCTGAGGGCAGTGTCCGCCGCTTGCCCTGGTGGATGGACCGAAGTCTGCGCCGAACCGCACTGGATCGGCGATTGTTTTCGGAGCCGCATGTGTCGTGCTGAAGAAGTCCGTCATGCTCAGGTGTAGCCTCTCTTTCTGAACCCCACCCCCAAGGACCCCAATGACCACCCCCACCCGTCCCGACCCCTTCGGCACCCTCCTCGGTCTCGAGATGTACGAGCGCGGTGATGGCTACGCCCGCGGCCGCGTCATCGTCCGTCCCGAGCTCATGAACCCCCACGGCACGCTCCACGGCGGTGTCATCTACTCCCTCGCCGACCAGTCCATGGGCGCGGCCGTTTACACCAAACTCGAACCCGGTGAATCCTGCGCCACCATCGAGATCAAAATGGTCTACATCGCCGCCGTCCGCGAAGGCACGCTCGACTGCGAGACGCGCGTCATCAACAAGGGCCGCCGCGTCGCTGTCCTCGAATCCGAGGTCCGCAACGGCGACACACTCGTTGCCAAGGCGCTCGGCACGTTCGCCATCTTCCCCATCCCCACCCAGAGGCCACCGAGCGCATGACCCCCTCCGTCCTTGCCGTGAGCCGCAGCGGCACGCACACGATGTCCAAGCCCAACGAGCCCGGCATCCGCCTCGTCGCGGGTCTCGGCGTCGAAGGGGATGCCCATGCCGGCGCCACCGTGAAGCACCGTTCCCGTGTCGCTCGCGACCCCTCCCAGCCCAATCTCCGCCAGGTCCACGTCGTCCACGCGGAGCTGTTCGATGAGCTGCGGCCCGCCGGATTCGACATCACGCCAGGCATCATTGGCGAGAACATCACGACCATCGGAGTCGACCTCCTCGCACTCCCAACCGGCGCCCGCCTTCACCTCGGCGAATCCGCCGTCATCGAGATCACCGGCCTCCGCAACCCCTGCGCCCAGCTCGACGGCATCGCCGCCGGCCTCATGGCAGCGGTCCTCGACCGCGACGCCGATGGCAACCTCGTCCGCAAAGCCGGAGTCATGGCCATCGTCCTCCATGGCGGCGAAGTCCGCCCAGGCGACCCGATCACCATCGAACTACCACCCCAACCGCACCAGGCCCTTCAACCGGTCTAGCACCTGCTCGTAGTCGCGGCCGCCACTGGCCGCCGGACTCTGACCCCGGTCCCGCCCGGATGTGCCCGGACCAGGCCCGCTCGCTCCTACGCCTTCGCCCGCGACAGCGAGAGAAGGCCGGGATGAGGCCGTCACGCCACAAGACTGCTGAGCCTCCCGGCGTCCGCACTCTGCCAGACGACGCCTATCCCGGCAGCAGCGGCGCCTGCTCCGCGTACCGGGGCAGCAATTCGTCCGCGTCCAGGTCCGTGACCGCAGCGAGGCTGCGTGTCGCCATCGCCCGCACCAGCTCGACGCCGCGCTCGTTTCCAAGGTCGATCGACCCGCCGGCCACGATCGGATAGATCGAGCAGAGCAACGTCGCCGCCCGGTAATCCTCCCAGCATTGGTCCCAGTCGTACGCGGCGTCCACGCTGCTGACCGTCGCGTGGTACCCCCGCAGCCATTCCTGCTCGTTCGCCCGCCTCGCGTCCGTCGCGATCGACTGGCTCAGGAAATAGGCGATGTCGAACGGCCCTCGGCCGCGTCCGGAGATCTGCCAGTCGATCAGCGTCAGCGGTCTCGTGCCGTCCGTGCTTCCGAAGAAGATATTGTCCAGCCGCAGGTCACCGTGCAGGAACGTCCGCGGTCCTGTTGCCAATGCTTCGAGCATGGACATGACTCTGGGGGCCAGCGCGATGGCCGCGGTACGCTGCCGCTCGGTCAGTGTGCTGCCGAAGTTCGCGAGGAACGGCTCCAGGGCCATCATCGTCGCGCCTTGCGCCATCATCGTTTGCGGCGCGTTGAGCGCGGGCAGCCAATCGAGCGCTTCCAGCTCGCTGCTCTCCCACCACCGCGCATGCATGTCGGCCATTTCCTTCACCAGCAGCGCAGTGTCCTCCGCACTTGCGCCTTCCACCTGGTCGCCCTGCCGCACGCTCCCCACGTCTTCCATCACGATAACGTAGCGGTCGGCCGCCATGTCCCGCGCCGAGTAGTAGCTCCGTGGCGCGGCCAGCTTTGGTGCCAGCTCGTGGTAGATGCGCGCCTCTTTTTCGTAGAATCCAAGCAGCTGCGCTACGCCCCGTCCGCCGGGGTCCTGCGTCGGCAGCTTCACGATCACGGTCGCCGGCGCGCCGGCCTCGTCCTGGTTATACGTCAACGTCACCCGGGCCAACTCACCCAGGATGCCGACGCCAACACCGATCGTCTCCTTCGACTCGCTCGCGACCGAGGCAGACTTCAGCACTCCGCCTTCCCTCAGGGCTGCGGTCAGCCACGCGGCCGTTACCTCGCTCATCGCGGCAGGAATGGATAGTGTCATGCGGTCCTCCTCCTGCACGCCACCGCGCTTACCGGCCGGTAGAGTGCTCGCGCGAGTCTACGGTGTGAACGACTGTGAACGTCAATAGGTTGCCTTTGCCGATTCAATGATCCGGGGCTGGCGCCTGTCGGCGCGGTACACTCCACCGAGCACTCCATTTCCAAGGACCCGCCATGCCCGGCAAGTACTTCGAAGACCTCGAACCCGGCGCCACGTTCACCCATCAGCCGTCCCGCACCGTCACCGAGACGGACAACCTGCTTTTCACCGTTCTCACGATGAACCCTCAGCCGCTTCATCTCGATGCTGAGTTCGCCAGGACGACCCAGCACGGCCAGGTGCTCGTCAACAGCATCTTCACGCTCGGGCTCATCGTCGGCCTTTCCGTCGGCGACACCACCCTCGGCACGACGCTCGGCAACCTCGGCTTCGACGAAACGACGTTCCCCGCCCCCGTCTTCATCGGTGACACCATTACCGCCGAGACGGAGGTCCTCTCCCGCCGCGAAAGCCAGTCCCGCCCCGATCGCGGTATCGTCATCTTCGAACACCGGGGCATCAACCAGCGCGGTGAGGTCGTCGCACGCTGCAAACGGAGCGCGATGATGATGCGCCGGCCCGCGGAGTAGCTGCTTCCGCCTAGACCACGCCCGCCTGCCGCAGGGCCTCAATCTCCGTGTCGCTATAGCCAAGCTCGGCAAGCACGTGATCCGTGTCCTGCCCGACCAGCGGCGCTGCAGTGGAGCCGCGCGGACCGTCAGGCGTCGCCATGAAGGCGGCGTTCACCACCGCTGGCGCCATCCCTTCGACCCCGAGGGGGTTCTCAACCGGCGTCAGCGCGTCCCGGTAAGCCAGCTGTTCCTGCGCCAGCGCTTGGGGAAGCGAAAGCACCGGTGAGCACGGCACCCCGGCCGCTCCCAGTCGCTCCACCCATTCCGCCACCCCCAATTCGCGAAGACACTCGATCAGCACGTCGCGGATGTCAGCCGCATTCGCTGCCTGCGCTTCTACCGTTGCCATCCGCGGGTCGTCGGCCATCTCCGGGCGTCCGGCTGCCGCCCACAACGCCCGCAGCTGTGCGGCTGTGAGGGCCGTTATCTGGAGAAATCCGTCGGCGACCGGAAACACGTTCGCGGTCGGCTGTCCCGTCACCGACATATTGCCCATCTGCGCCGGGGCTGCCCCGGCGATCAGGTACGAGTTCACCACCGGTGACATGAGCGACAGCGCTGCATCCAGCATGCCAACGTCCAGGTATTGCCCCTCGCCCGTCTGCGCGCGCCGGTAGAGAGCGGACGCCACCGCAAACGCGGCCGTCATCCCTGCCGCCGCATCCACCACGGGGAAGCCCACGCGCAGCGGCCCCTGCCCCGGCGCCCCGTTCACCAGCATCATCCCCGAGGCGGCCTGCACCGCCCCGTCGTAGGCCGCGGCCCCCTTCATCGGCCCCGTCTGTCCGAAGCCCGAAATCGAGCAGAAGATGATGTCCTCGCGCATCTCCCGGACGGCCGCGTAGTCATACCCCAGGCCCGTCATCACGCCTGGCCTCAGGTTCTCGATCACAACATCGCTCTGCGCGACGAGTCGCCGGACTACCTCGCGCGCTCCTGGGTGCTTGAGGTTCAGCCCCAGCGACCGCTTGCCCGTGTTGAGGCCCTGGAACATCGTCGACATGTTCTTCCCGGCCAGTGCGCCGCCGTCCATCATCCTCCGCCCCTGGTCTCCCTCGCCCGGCGTCTCCACCTTGATGACGTCTGCGCCAAGGAATCCCAGCAACGATGCAGCCATCGGCCCCGAAATCACCTGCGCGAACTCGACAACCCGAACACCTTCGAATGCTCGCGCCACGGCGGTCTCCTTGCTCAGTACGACTTCGGCAGGCCGAGTGCTTTCTCGGCAATGTTCGAAAGCATCAGGTGTGGGCTCACGGGTGCGATCCAGTTGATCAGCACTTCCCGGTACAACCGTTCGATGTGCAGCTCCTTCGCGTAGCCCAACCCGCCGTGGGTGATCATCGCGCGCTCGCACGCCCGCTTCCCCGCTTCCGCAGCGAGGTATTTCGCCCCGTTCGCCTCCGGGCCGCACGGCTGGTCGTGGTCGTACAGCCAGGCCGCCCGCATCGTCATCAGCCACGCCGCCTGGAGTTCCGCCCAGCTCTCCGCCAGTGGGTGCTGGATCCCCTGGTTCTGTCCGATCGGCCTTCCGAAGACGACCCGGTCGCGCGCATAACTCGCCGCCCGCGCCAGTGCCTCTTCTCCGATACCGATCGCCTCGCTCGCCACAAGTACGCGTTCGGGATTCAGCCCGTGCAACAGGTACTGGAATCCTTTTCCTTCTTCCCCGATCCGGTCTTCGACCGGCACCGGCATGTTGTCGAAGAACACCTCGTTCGAATCCACGGCGTGACGCCCCATCTTGTGGATCTCGCGGATCTGTACAAAGTCCCGGTCGAGGTCCGTGAAGAACAGGCTGATCCCGTCGAATGGCCGCTCGCACTGGTCTCGCGGCGTCGTCCGCGCCAACAGCAGGATCTTGTCAGCTTCCTGCGCCGTGCTCGTCCAGATCTTCTGGCCGTTGACGACGTACTGGTCTCCGTCACGCACGGCACGCGTTTGAATGCTTGAAGTGTCGAGACCGGCCGTCGGTTCCGTGACCCCGAAGCAGGTGCGCGTTTCGCCCCGGATCAGCGGCGGCAGCCATCGCTGACGTTGCTCCTCGCTGCCAAACACCACGATGGGATTCGGACCGAAAATATTGATGTGAATCGCGCTCGCCGCGCTCATCGCCCCGCCCGATTTGGCCACCGTGTGCATCAGGATGGCCGCATCGGCCACGCCCAGCCCGCTTCCGCCGTACCTCTCCGGCATCGCGATCCCCAACCAGCCGCCCTCCGCCATCGCCGTCGTGAATTCGACCGGGAACTCGCCGCTTTCGTCATGCTCAAGCCAGTACGAATCCGGGAAGCCTCGCATGATCTGCGAGATCCCCGCGCGGATCTCTTCCTGGATCGGTGTCAATGCGAAGTCCATCGCCAACTCCCCCGGTCTCCAACGTCAGCGAACGGTATGCCGCTGCCGGGTTTGGCGGTAGCGGCAGGCGGGAACTACGCGATGGGAACGACTACGCCAGCTCCAGCGCCTTCACCGCCGCGCCATCGTAGCCATCGAAGTAGAAGGGCTTTGTCGACAACGGCTGACGGCCCAGTACGCGCTCCGGCGACTCCGGCGGCCACGACCGCAGCCGCAGGCCGACCGCATCGCTGGGGATCGTATGGTTCGTGACCTTCCCGCCCGGTCCATCGTAAAAGAACTCGCCCTCGACGCCGTCACGGTTCACGAGCCAGGCGCCCAGCCACGTTCGCCGGTCGCCTTCGGCAAGCTCCGCCTCGCCCCAATCAACCTTCAGTTCCGTTGCCACCGCTGCCTCCGATTGCTACTGGGCGTACTCAGCGGGCACCTCGAAGCCGTAGAGCTTCGCCGCGTTCAGACCGAGGATGTTGCGCTTGTCCTGCTCCGGCAGGTGAGACATCGTCCGTTCGATGGCCTCGTCCGAATGTGGCCAGGTGCCCTCGTGGTGCGGGTAATCGTTGCCCCACATCAGGTGCTCCGAGCCAACCCACTTGTACAGCTCCATCCCTGGCGGGTCGTCCTGGAAGCTGCTGTATCCCTGTCGCCGCCAGTACTCGCTCGGCAGCATCTCAAGCTTCGGGAACGCGAACATGTGGTGCTTCTGATATCCCTCGTCCGCCGCCCACAACGTCCACGGCAGCCAGCCAATCCCGGCCTCGATCGTGATCACCTTCAGGTCGGGGAACTTCTCGAAGATACCGCCCGCCGTGAATTGGACGACTGGCTCAATCGCGGTTGCCAGCGCGTTCCAGACGTAATTGATGACTGCGCCACCTCGCCCGGTGGACGTCCGCGGGTCCTTGCCGGTGCCGACGTGTAGGCTAACGGGCAGCTTCCGTTCCGCAATCGCTGCCCAAAGCGGGTCAAACATCTTGTCGTTGTAGCCGATCCGCCGCTCGACGGCCGCGTTGCCCTGCGGCTGCACGGGCAGGAAGAGGTGCTTGTAGCCCAGCTTTGCCACCCGGTCGACCTCTTCGATAGCGGCTTCGACATCCAGCGGAGCGATGCAGGCGGCCGGAGCCATCATGTGTTCCCAGCCCTTGAACACGTCCGGCAGCGCCCAGTTGTTCCACACCCGGCAAAGCGCCGTTTGCAGCTCTGCGTCCGGGGACGTCCAGTGCTGGAGGCCCTTGTTCGGGTAGATGACTTCCGCGTCGATGCCGTCTCGCAAGTGGTCCCGGACCCGCTCGTTGGGATCGCGGCTGCCAGCCTTCGCCCGCTCGAGGTCCTCGCCTTCCAGCTTCAGTTCGCGCACACGCACCGGCCGGTGCCCTTCGACGACCGACCACTTTTCGCCATTCTCGTCCACTTCGATACGCGGAATCCGGTGCCGGAACCGCGCTTCGATGCGCCGCTCCCACAAGTCCGTCGGCTCACTCACGTGGCAGTCGGCGGACACAATAAAGTACTTTTTCATCACCTCTGGCTTTGTAGGTCGCTCAAGGGCCGGGGTGCTCGTCATGTGTGAACTCCTGTCAAGCCGTCCGCGTCTTATTCCTGCGGCCGCACGCTACTTGTTTCAATCGTGTACAGGGATGATTCGACGATGTCAATCAATAGGAGGATCCACCCTATGGGTTGAACTCCTCGAACAGCAGCAGTTCTCGCTTTACCTTCTCACTGAGCGCATCGAAGTGTCCGCGCCCGGCGACTTCCTCCCGTTCGCGCGCTCCGATCGCCTCGAACCTCGCGTGCTGCTCATCGGTCATGAATGATGTCGCGCCCCAGAGTTGCTCCCCCGAGCCGCGAATCCGGAGCCACTCGTCGACCAGCGGCCGGAGTGCCGCCAGCGCCTCCACGTAGTCTTTGCGCGCCATGCGCACCTCGTTGCAAACACTGGCAGTGGCTGCCACCGCGAACGCGTCCAGCCCGTCCGCCAGCCGCTCCAGCAGCGGTTCAACGATGTCTCGGGTCTGCACGAAGTAGTCCACCTCTCGCCCGTAGGCGTCCAGCAGTTCCTCGATTTCGTCCAGTTCGTCCCTCCCGCATCGATCGACGCCATTTGTTCCCAGCCTGTCACAGTCCCCCGGTAACCGGAGCGAGCAAGCGCACGCGACCCGTCGGGACCTACGTCATGCCCGTTCGGCCCTTGGGAAGCCGCCTCCTTAGCCATACGTTCTCACAGGGCCCGCAGACTGGGGCTGAGAAACGCTGGAGGTATTCACGATGACTGCTGCCGAATGGACCGAGACACTGGACGAGGTCCGCGAAGCGGTCGCCGCCCGCGCCTACGAACTCTTCGAGGCCCGGGGAGGCGAGCCTGGCCGCGACCACGACGACTGGCATGAAGCTGAACGCCAGCTGCAAGC
This sequence comes from Dehalococcoidia bacterium, assembly GCA_050248655.1. Taxonomy (GTDB): domain Bacteria; phylum Chloroflexota; class Dehalococcoidia; order Tepidiformales; family Tepidiformaceae; genus JAGQHB01. The sequence continues at coordinate 920,127 of JBFWRY010000001.1, read as the reverse complement.
CGAGGGCATCATCCCCGGCGGCACCACGACTGACGCCGAAGCAGCCGAAGACTGAGGTTCGGGTGGGGCTGCCCGCTAGCCTCCGGCGATGGCTGGCAGGATGTGCAGCTCGGCTCCGTCGGCGACTTGCTGATCGAGGCCGAAGGCCTCCTCACCGTTCACCGCGATGAAGACCTCCGGCCGCAGGCCGTGCATGTCCACGATGCGGTCGGCAAGCAGTCCGTGGCGTGTCCGGATGTCTTCGAGGACCTCACGCACTGTTGAGCCGCTCGCGGGGACAGACGCGGCCCCTCCAGCGAGGGACCGCAGCATTGCCGGGACGAACACGGTCACATGAGTCCCACGTCCCGCCGTCGTTCGCGCACCTGGATGATGATGTCCGTCCCGCCCGCCATGACTCGCGCTGGCTCGCCGTGCCCCGAGAGGGCCCCCACGGCCGCCGGGATGCTCGTGGGCGCTACATAATCGAAGCCCATTGGTCCCCCTTTTCGGAGGCCAGGAAGGGTCTTCTGATCGATATGCTGAGTTTGGCATATCGGTGCCCTAACGCACCACGGGTCACGATAGCTTGAACCCCGGGCAATGAAACTGGCCGGTTACGATGTCCGTTCCGCAAGGATCAGCAGCTTGTGACAGAACGGGACCACCACGCCGGACCCTGAAACGATGTGCGTCAGCCGGCTGGGACGGCCGCGAAGCTCCGGTGCGAGGTAATAGCCGAGCGTTCGTTTGACCTGGAAGCGCCGTCCGATTGCGCGACGGAGCGCACGCGCGCTGAGCAGTTGGACGTGCGTTTGATCCTCGCCATTCCACACCGTCCCGTCGCGAAAGTACCGCGCGACCCCTCTCATGCTCTGCAGCGAGTACCGGTTTGGCGTCGAAAGTGCCACGAGTCCGCCCGGGCACGTGACGCGCCAGAGTTCGTCCACGAAGCCCGGTAGCTCCCATTCCTCCATGTGTTCGATGATTTCGAACGCCAGCGTGAGGCGAGCGCACCCATCCCGGAAGGGCAGCTGCCGGACGTCTCCGCGCACCGCCGCCGTCCCTTGGAAACGGGCTGCCTGGCACTCCCGCCGAGACCGGTCATGCGAAACGCCTCGGCCCCCGGCACTCGACGTCACGAGCCGCGTAAGGCTCGCATCGCCCCCTGCGACATCGAGCACCACGTCCGCGGGCTCAAGCTCGACGCCTCTCATGAGCGTTTTGATCGCCCGTGTCCGTCCCGACATCCAGCGGTCGAAGGGATCGGGCACGGCGCTGTCGGCAATAGCCACCACGTCTTCCACCTCAGCTCGGAGTGCTGATACTCCGCGACCGCAGTCTCGCCGCTTCGCGTGGAGAGCCCGTGGACGCCGGGTGGAAGGCGCGTGTCAGTCCGTTTCCGTTGGCCCGGCGGCGCGATGCCGGACCTCCCCAACCTACCCTCCGAATGCTTTGCGCAGGTGTTCCGCCGCCTCGTCTACGTTCTTCCGGCCGCCGGGCACGACGCCCATAAAAAGGAAGCTATCGTGGATGAGTCCCGGATACTGCGTGTACGTAACCGGCACACCAGCCGCCTTCAGCTTCTCGGCATAGGCCTTGCCCTCGTCTCGCAGCGGGTCGAATTCCGCCGTCTGCACCAGCGCTGGCGGCAGCCCCGCGAGGTCTCCCCGCAGTGGCGACGCATTGGTCTCGGCCCCGTGCCCCGGCGTCGGCAGGTAGTGATTCCAGAACCACTCCATGCTCTCGCGGGTCAGCATGTAGCCGTCGCCGTTCGCCGCGTACGAAGGTGTGTCGTAGCCGTAGTCCGTCACCGGGCAGTGCATCACCTGGTACACCAGTTGCGGCCCGCCCTGCGCTCGCGCCATTTGCGTCACTACCGCGGTCAGGTGGCCACCAGCGCTGTCGCCCGCTACCGCGATCCGGGAAGCATCAAGGCCCAGCGAAGCGGCGTTCTCCGCGACCCAGCGGGTCGCCGCGTAGCAGTCGTCCGATGCAGCCGGGTACTTCGCCTCCGGCGCCAGCCGGTAATCTACCGATACGACGGCGCACTTTGCTGCGTTCGCTAGCGCCCGGCAGAGCGAATCATGGGTATCCACGTCCATGATCACCCAACCGCCACCGTGGAAGTACACCACCACCGGCAGGTTCGCCTCGTTCGACGGCTTGTAGATCCGGATCGGGATCTCGCCGCCCGGCCCCGGGATGTTCCGATTCTCTACCGTGGCGACCGCCTCTGGCTCACCCTGCAGCGCCGCCATTGCCGCGAAGCCCGCGCGCGCCACCGCAGGATCCATTTCGCTGAGCTTCGGTGCGTCCGGGTTTTCCATCTGCGCGAGCAGTGCCTGTACAGCCGGGTCGAGTGGCATGAATGCGTCCTCCATATGGGCGGCGACCGCCGCGTGGGCGCACACTACGCATCCCCGGCCGCCCCCCGCAACCGTTGCGTGCTGCTTCAGCCGTTGCTCGTGGCCGCTTCCCGAGTGCCCGACGTGTTTCTCCAAACGATCAGCACGAAAGCAACCACGAGCACGGCGACGCCCATCGTGCCCAGCATCGGGCGTTCGCCATACTTGTCCGCCAGGATTCCCACCGGTAGCGCAACGATACTGCTGAGCGACGACGCCATCATGGTCAACGCCGCAACCCGCCCCATGTAGGCCACCTCCGCCGCTCGCAGCGCCACTGCCAGGTTCAGCACCTGGAAGCCGCTCGCCCCGGCCCCGAGGAACAGCATCACCGTCGCTGCCAGGCCCAGGTTCGGTGCGAAGCAGAGGCCTACCAGTGATACGCCGAACATGACGTTGCACGCGCCCAGCAGGTGCGTTGCCTTCGGCGAGTCCGCCATCGAAGCCGCGCCGAGGCTCACGATGAACCCTCCAACTGCCGAAACTCCCAGCAGCATCCCAAGGTTCGCCGTGCTGACGCCCAGCTCTTCCTTCGCATAACCGGGGAGCAACGTGATGTACGGGTTCCCCACGATTGTCAGCAACAAGAACCCGCCCAGTACCCAGCGAATCTCCGGGTTCTTCCAGCCGTACTGCATCCCGATCCAGCTGTCCCGAAGCAGGTTGGGTGCGCCGGTGATTCGCTTCGGCGCCGATGTCTTCGGCAGCTGCAGCATCGTCATGATCGCAAGGGCGAACGCGCCGCCCATCACCGTGTAGGTCCCGGCCGAGCCAAACGGCTCCCAGCCGATCAGGATACCTGCGGCGAACGGGCCGCTCACCATCATCACGGTCATTGCCAATTGCTGTACTGCCACGGCGTTCCCGCGCTGGTCCGCTGTTGCGAGTTCGCCGATATACGCGTTTCTTACCGATCGGATCATCGCGAACATCGTCCCGCTCAGGAATGCGCTGGCCGCAAGGATCGGGATGTTGATGAAGTCCGCCGAGATTGCGAACCCGATGAAGAAAAACGTCACCGCCGTGATCGCCTGGCACGTGATCAGCATGGTGCGCTTGGAAACGCGGTCCGCCAGCGCCCCAGCCACCGGCGAGATGAAGAGCAGTGACAGCCCGGACCCCAGCATCACCGTCCCAACCGCCCGGCTGTTTCCGGTCAGGTCAAACGCTACGACCCCCTGCGCCGTCTGGTTCATCGTGACGCCGGCGAAGTTCAGGAGGGTACCGACCCAGAGAATTCGCAGGTTCCGGTTTCGGAGGCTATCGAACGTACGGCTGAACCAGCCGCGGACCGGTGCTGTGATGCCGGCACGGGGCGATGGTTGTCCTGGAGTCGCGTCGACTCGTTCGCTCGCCACTCACGCTCCTCCCCGTCGTCCCCAACGCTGCGCGGAGTATGGACCGTTCCGCGCCGGAATCAAGCGTGCCAGTGGCACAGGCTGCGGCCGCGGCCCTTAGGCAGCCCTCTCGCCACTCTCCGGCGCCTCGCCAGGGCGCGGCCAGGGCGCGACAAGTCCGTCGCTCATCGGGCTATACGCGACGACTCGGTTGCGGCCGGCCGCCTTTGCCTCGTACATCGCCCGGTCCGCCAGCTCGATGAGCAGGTCCATCGCGGCGCCATGTTCCGGGGCCACTGCGATACCCGCCGAGATCGTGACCGGGCCCACCGGCTCCAGCGTCTCGCCGGTCAACGGCGTTCGCCCCACGGCCTCGCGGATCCGATCCATGAGCTGAATCGCCGCGGGCATCCCGACATTCGGGAGGACCATCGTGAACTCCTCGCCGCCGTACCGGTAGACGCGGTCGTGTTCGCGAATCCCGGACCGGAGCACTTCCGCGACGCGCTGCAGCGTGACGTCCCCGACCCGGTGGCCGAAGTCATCGTTGAACCGTTTGAAGTTATCGATGTCGATCATCACGACGGCCATTGGCGTCGCATTCGTAAGCGCGAGGTTGTGCGCCGTCAGCACGTCGTACTCCAGTTGGCGCCGGTTCGGTAGCCCTGTGAGCGCGTCATGCCGGGCCTGGTGCTGCGCCACCTCATGTGTGTCCGCCGCCGCGACCGCCGTTGCCACGGGCGCAGCCATCAGCTCCGCCATCCGCTCATCGTCAAGCCCGAACGCGCCAGCCCGGGCCGACCAGAGCTCCATCGTCCCCACAACCCGCGCGCCGACAATGAGAGGCACCACGAGCGCGGACACCGCGCCGTCCGGCGCTTCCGCCACCTCGTGTTTCAGGCCCATGCGGTCGCCGAACTGGATCGATCGCCCGCGTCGTGCCACCCGCCCCGATACGCCGGTCCCGAGCGGCACTTCCGCCGGAACGGCGTCTCGCGTCTCCGCCGGGGCGGCTCCTTCAAGCACCAGCGACCCACCCCGCAGGACCCGCAGTACAACGCTGTCCGCAGCAAAGAGCGCCAGCGACTGTGTGACGGTTGTCTGAACGACATAGCGAAGGTTGAGGTTCTCGGTGATCTCATTCACCACCTGGTACAGCGCCTCAAATTGGCGGTTCCGCCGCTCCGCCCCCGCCGTAACGGCCTCAAGTTGATCGCGTTCCTGCCTCACTGCCCGCAACGCGAAGGCCAGGCGCCGGCTGACCAGCCACGTCGTGCTCCCCACGGACATCGCCGCGAGCACCACCAGGCCCAGCATCAGCTGCTGGGCCCGCGTCGATGTCTCCTGGACGTTGCCAGCCTCGGTGGCCGCGTTCGTGGCCAGCACCGGACTGAGGCTGCCCGAAAGCCGCAGCAATTGCCGAAGCGCTGTCTGGAAGTCGACCAGGTCCGAAGCGCTACCGGTTACGAGGTAGACCGAGAACCGCTGATACGCCCGCCCGCTGGCCGTCTCGAGTTCAAACGCCTCCGCTGTAGGCGAGAGCTCCGCGAGCACTTGCGCGGCCGCCTGCGCACGGTCGAGTTGCCGCGCCACGTCGACGATCGCTGACGGGTCCCGGTTCGTGAGAAACGCGCCCTCGGCTGCAGCACTCGCAGACGCCACCGTCGCCGCCAGCGCTGACGCCTCGGCATTTCGGTTCGCCGATTCCCCCGATACTTCGACGGAACGCAGCGCAAAGAAACTGATCGCGCCCACGGCGACCGCCGCCACCGCCACGCTCGAAAGCTGGACGAGCAGCGGATTCCTTGCCGCCCGGGCGAAATGGCCCAAGAACTCCATATACAGAAGATCGACCGCCCGAGGGTGACAGCATGTGTGCAATTCGGTATCCATTCGGTGGATGGTGCACCGTGGGGCGTCCGAGAGCGCAGTCTCGCTCCCCCTCTTCTTAGATCGCCTCGGAATCGCGCAGCCGTTCTATCGCGGCCCAGTCGTAGCCGCATTCGAGCAGGATCTCCTCGGTGTGAACACGATCTTTGGGTTGGCCTCTTTCAGCCCCTCGAACCCGATCCCCAGCCGATCGAGCACGCCCGGACGGTAGTTGGTCAGGACCACGTCCGCCCGCGCCGCCAGCCGCTTTACAACCTCGATCGCCTCCGTCCGCTTCAGGTCGAGCGTAATGCTGCGCTTGCCGCGGTTCATCGCTATGAAGTACGGCGAGACATCGTGGTTCGGGACATCCGTCGACCCCCGCCCGGCCAGCGCCCAGCGGCTCAGGTCACCCGTCGTCCGGTTTTCAATCTTGATCACATCGGCGCCAAGGTCGCCCAGGAGCAACCCCGCGAAGGGCCCCTGGATCTCCTGCCCAATCTCGACCACACGTACGCCCGCAAGCGGCAGCGACATCGAAGCACCTCACGCGGCCGGCAAGACGACAGTCACAGCGTCGCCACGGCCCGCGCGGGAGTATGTCGGCACAGGGGAAGGCGCATCAAGCGCGAAAAACCGAATCGCCTCCGCAAAAGCGCCGGTCTCAGCATGTTGGTGCCGGGGGCGGGATTCGAACCCGCACGCCCTTTCGGGCTTCCGATTTTAAGTCGGCAGCGTCTGCCATTCCGCCACCCCGGCTCGAACCTACGGCTCGACGTAAATAGTGCGGTTCTGTCGTGATGGGAGCAATTTGGGAGCAACGGGATCCGGTCCAGGAACGTGCGCTCTCCGCGGAGGGAGGGGATCCGGCCGACGGTAACTCCATGACCGAGCCTCGGTGGATAATCTCGCCAGAGGTGTCCCCCTGACGAAGTCTCCTCATCCAACGCGACGGGCCGAGCTTCTTACGTCGGCATTCTGGAGCAGCGGCCTCGATCAGGTCCTGCAGGGGACGGCCAGCACCATCGCTGGCCTTTCTGAGGCCGAGGCCGCCCGGCGCCTCGCCCGTGATGGCCCGAATTCGAGTCAGACCACATCCGCCCACCGCGGGTTGCGGTTATTGGTTCGCCAGTTCACCAGCCCCATCATCCTCATCTTGGTGGCCGCAACCATCGTCGCCATCGGCCTGGGCGACTCGGTGGACGGTCTCATCATCCTGACTATCGTCGCAGCCAGCTCATCGCTCGGTGCGTGGCAGGAGCACTCCGCCGGCCGGGCCGTCGATGCCCTCTTGCGAAAAGTGCAGGTGCACGTCGAAGCGCTGCGGGACGGGGCGGAGAAAAGCGTGCCGCCGACGGACATCGTCGTGGGTGATGTCCTGGTCTTGCGGGCCGGCGATATCGTCCCGGCCGACTGCCGGATCATCGAGTCGCACAACCTCCTCGTCGATGAAGCCACGCTAACCGGCGAGTCCTACCCCGTGGAAAAGGCGGCCGGGATCGCTCCCGAGGACGCGTCGCCGGCCCTCCGGACGAACGCGGTGTTTGCCGGCACCCACGCGCTGAGCGGGATGGGGACGGCGGTTGTCGTGAAGGTCGGCCGATCCACCGAATTTGGCGCGGTCGCGGCGAACCTCGCGGGGGCGGACGTGACGACTGGCTTCGAGCGAGGCCTCACGGCCTTCGGGTTCCTCCTTCTGAAGGCAACCGTTGTGCTTGTCACGGCCATCTTTGCGGTCAACCTCGTGCTCGACCGCCCGCTCTTGGAATCAATGCTCTTCTCCCTCGCCCTTGCGGTGGGACTCACGCCGCAGATGCTCCCGGCAATCGTGACAGTCAGCCTTGCCACCGGCGCTCGCCGCATGGCCGCGGAACAGGTCATCGTCAAACGGCTCGATGCCATCGAGGACATCGGCGGGATGACGGTGCTCTGTGTCGACAAGACGGGCACGATCACCGCCGGCGCCGTGGAACTCGATAGCGCGCTCGATCTTGATGGCGGCACGAGTGAAACCGTGCTGCGACTGGCGCGACTCAACGCAGGCCTTCAGCACGGCTTCAGCAATCCGCTCGACGACGCGATCCTCCGAGGATCTGCTCCGATCGACGCGACGCCGCGGATCGACGAAGTCCCGTATGACTTTCGGCGCAAGCGTCTCTCCGTGCTCCTTCGCGAGGACGGTATCCCGACGCTCGTGACCAAGGGAGCGTTCGACAGCGTCGTCCAGATCTCGACCCAGGCCGAGCTGGGGGGCGCCTTCGTTCCGCTCGAAACGGTGCGTGCGCGCCTCGCCTCCCAGTTCGAGAAGCTGAGTGCGGACGGATACCGCGTCCTCGCGATCGCAACGCGGCCGCTGGCGGACCGCGTGTCCGTCGAAGCGGGCGATGAGGCTGAGATGGTGCTGCGGGGACTCCTCGCGTTTCACGATCCGGCGAAACCGGGCGCCACGGATGCGATCCGCGAGCTCGCGAGCCTCGGCGTGGCCGTGCGGCTGGTGACCGGTGACAATCACCTGGCAGCGCAGACGATAGCCTCGGAGGTCGGTCTCCCCGCCGGCCAGTTGCTCACCGGAGTGCAGATCGACCGGCTGACCGATGAGCAACTGGCCGAGCGAGTTGCCGCTGTCTCGGTGTTCGCCGAAGTCGAGCCGTTGCACAAAGAGCGGATTGTGCGGGCACTTCGTACGTCCGGTTCCGTGGTCGGCTTTCTCGGCGACGGGATCAACGACGCAGCGGCACTCCATGCTGCTGACGTCGGGATCTCCGTGGACACCGCGGTTGATGTCGCGAAGCAGTCAGCATCCATCGTGCTGCTCGACAAGAGCCTGGAGGTTGTCGCCGACGGCGTCCGACTCGGTCGGCATACGTTCGCGAATACCCTCAAGTACATCCGCGTGACGACAAGCGCGAACTTCGGAAACATGCTGAGCATGGCGGCGGCCGCCGCATTCCTCCCGTTCCTGCCGCTGCTCCCTCGCCAGATCCTCCTGCTCAACTTCCTGTCGGATATTCCCGGGCTGGCTATTGCTGGCGATGCCGTGGATGCCGAGCAGGTGGAGCGGCCGTTTGCGTGGGATGTCAGCGGCATTCGGAACTTTATGATCATCTTTGGTCTGCTGAGCTCGTGCTTCGATATCGCAACCTTTACCACCCTGCGGCTGGCCTTCGACGCAGACGCCTCGACGTTCCGGAGCGCCTGGTTCATCGAGTCCACGCTGACCGAGCTGGCGGTGATGCTGGTGCTCCGTACCCGGCGGCCCTTCTTCCGGAGTCGGCCCAGTAGAGGGCTACTGGCGAGCTCTCTGGGCGTCGGCGTCGTGACCGTGCTTCTTCCGTTCAGTCCGCTTGCCGACACGCTTGGCTTCACCGCCATTTCGGCGCTTATCCTCGCGACGCTGGCGGCGCTAACCGGTGCCTATATCGGCGCCAATGAGCTGGCCAAACGCCGGTTGCGATGACGCTCGGTCGGAGAAATGGTGCCAGCCACCCACGGAAGGGGCGCCGACCGGAGCCTCCGGTCAGCGTCGGCGCCCCGGAAGCTCCACGGTCAGGCGGAAGGGGAAGCCCTCTCCCTCTTCAGTGCAAGTGAGCGGTGATGCCGATGCGTGTCCAATGACTGGCCATGACATGTAGAGGCAGGGCATCGGCGGGCCGTCCGCCCAGCTTGGCTCGTGGGAGCAACGGTGGGAGCAACGGGAGCGGACGGACCCGAGATCGGGCGGCTGCGGGCGGGCCCGCGGAGCTTCGAAACGGGCCTCCGCGAGCCCCTGCAAACGGCCAGACTGGGGTTTTAAGTCGGCAGTGTCTGCCATTCCGCCACCCCGGCACACTCGGGGCTCAAATAGATGCTGGCCCGTCGTCCGTGTCGAGGCAAGAGATGGGGTGGAGAGGTCGGCACGCCGCCAATCAGCTCAGCGCGCACGAGAAGTGGGGAGGGGCGCCGGTTCCGTTGCCTGTCCTGGTAGAGACTTCACCCGCCCCTCCCCTAGCGTCGTTGTCCCGAACCTAACCGACCGAACTGCGCCAGGGAAATCGGGCCTCTCAAGCCGCAGTGCTGTCCTGCAGCCCCAGTTTGCGACTCGCTCGATCGAGCACCGCGTAGACGTCGTTCGCAGCTTTCTTCACTGCGTCGCTCGACGAGGCAGCTCCTTGACGAGGTTGTCCGATTCGACTCAGCCGGCGGAGAGGAGCTTACGAAGAAGCGCGCGGAGGTTTCGGTGGCCGAGTTCGCCCAGTATCTCGGTGATCCGGTCTTCGATCCCCTCGATGGTGGCCCTCCCGGCCTCGATGCAGGCTTGGCCCCGGTCGGTCAGGACAACCAGCTTGGCGCGGCGATCCGTCGGGTCCGGGTGGCGGACGACGTAATCCATCGCCTCGAGTTCATCTACGAGCTCCCCCATCGCCTGTGGCGTGATGTTGGCTCCGCGCGCGAGGTCGGTGAGCCGCGACCCCTCGGGCTTGATCTGTGAGAAGACTGCCGAATGGGAAGGCTTCTGGGGGAAGCCCGAGCCGACGACGCCATCGACAATCTTGAAGCCGAGCAGGCTATACGCCCGCCCAAGCATGGCGATCGTGTTCATTTCTTGGGGAGGGTCTTGACGTCGCGTCATCACATCTTTATAAGGTGCCCCTGACTATCAGGCCACCTTAAGGGTATGGGGATCGTTATGCTATCCAATCGAACCGCTGCCATCTCGGGCCTCGTCTTCGCATTGCTCTACAGCGCTGGGATCTTCATGACGGCCGGGCAGAATATCTTCCTCGACGACGGCGACGCCGAAGTCCTTACGGATTGGGAGGACGCCAACAAGGGCGTAACAATCGCAGGAGCGTACGTCTTCACGGTGTCGGCGCTTGCCTTCGCTCTCTTCGTGTTGCACCTCCGAGCCAGGTGTGTAGCTCGTGGACGCGCACCGGAATTCGCAAGCGCAGGCGTCCTCCTTGGAGTCGTTGCGATCGTCGTGATGGCGATTGGTTTCCAGGGCGACGTCTCGCTGTGGGTCGCCAGCACATTCAATGGCGATTTCGATCCGACCGCCGACACCATTCGGGCGATGGCATCGCTCGGGTTCAGCGTCGTCGTGGTCGTGGGCGCGCCCACCATGGCGCTGGCGGTCGGCCTCCTCTCGTGGGAGATGCGGACTGCTCTCGCACCGTGGGTTGGATGGCTTGGTCTGGTCTGTGCCGTTGCGCTTCTCTTCGCAGTCTTCAGATTCCCGTTGATGGCCTTGCCTATCTGGACAATTGCCACCAGCATTGCGCTGCTACGGAGCAAGGAGCCCGCGCCCGCCTGATCGATCGCACCGCACGCGGGAGCGCCGCTTTCGGTGGCATGGGACACAGAGCGTCCGCAGGTTGGCGAGCTCGTTCGAGCCGCCTGCCGCGAGCGGCGCGATGTGGTCGACCTCTAACCTTACACCGGTGACGCCGCACGCTAGACAGCCGTAGCCGTCTCGTTTCAGCACGGCGGCCCGGGTCCGTTGCCATGTCCAGCCGCTCCTGCCCCGAGCAGCGTTCTTCTGATGGTTGCGCGCCATACGTCGAAACGCCACGCACCGAGGACATCGGGACCTGAGGGTGGAGGCGCCGCAGTCGAGACACCGACGCATGCATGCAGCCCTGCCGGGATGCTGGCCCGTCGTCCGTGTCGAGGCAAGAGACGGACGCGGTCAAGCGGGCATAGGTCGCCTGGCGTGTGGAGGGACAGTCTGGGCGAAGGCCGTGCATGTCGGGCGCTATGCATCCACGGCCGGTGGGCCGTGCCGCCATGCACACCGGGTTGCGCCCTGGAACACGATTGGGGCGACCCAAAGTGGACCCCGGGAGGTGCGGGCGGCCGATGCGCTATGAGTGAGGGAAGTCCCGCCGCCCAGCGTCTTGCGACGGTCCAGTGGCCAGAACAGCAAGTCGGGTGGAGCGGTACAGTTCGCGGTCCGCTGCCGCACCTTCGCTCCACCACGCTGGGAACGGATCGTGCCGCACGGCCAGACGCTCCAGCAGCCCTGTATAGTCGGCCGCGTGTGCGGGAGCCGGGAGGAGGTCGTCATGGCAGGTGCTTGCGCAGGGCTTCGAGTCGTGGAGATCGCGCGCGGAATGGCGGGTTCGCTCGCCGGGATGATCCTCGCGGACCACGGTGCGGAGGTCGTTCGGCTTGAGAGCCCTCGTGGCGATCCGAATCTGTCCCTGGTCGGCGAACGGGTCTGGAGCCGTGGCAAGACCAGGGTGGCGCTGGACCTCGACGACGTTGAACGGCGCCGCGAAGCCCAGGCCGTTCTGCGGGAGGCGGACGTCGTGCTCCTTGGCGTGCGGCCAACCACCGCCGAGCGCTGGGGACTGACATACGAAACACTGTCGCGGGCGAATCCGGGCCTCATTTTCGCGAGCATCACCGGGTTCGGCTGGGATGGGCCGGCACGAGATCAGCCGGTCAGCGAGGGCCTGATGCAGGCGATGTCTGGAAGCATGACGGCCGGCGGCAATGGCGCGCTTCGCGACGGACCGACCTTCTTTGCCCCCCACGCTTCCGCGTATGGAGCCGCGCTGTTGGCTGTGCAGGGCGTCCTTGCTGCACTCCGCGAGCGCGACGGAAGCGGGCTCGGCCAGCACGTCGACGTCGGCCTGTATCAGGCGAACCTCGTGTATCGGGCGACCGGCCTCTTCGACCCGCAGTTTCATCCCGAAGACTTTCCGTCGGCCCCCGCAGTCGCCGACCCCCGTGGCGTTCGGCCGCTCTTTAACCTCAACCAGTGTTCCGACGGCCGATGGCTCAGCATGGGCGCATGGACACCCGCGCTTGCCTACAGAGCCCTCGAAGTGATGGGCCTGTCAGACCTCCTCGCAGACGAACGGTTCGTTGGAATACCAAACTTCTTTCCCGACGAAGCTGCCCGGCGCGAAGTCCTCGAGATCCTCTGGAGCCGGTTCCGCGAGAAGCCCATGCAGGAGTGGCTCGACGCGATGGACGCCCAGGCGATCCCCTGCGAACCGGTTCAGACGATCGCCGACTTCCGTGAAAGCCAGCAGCTCTGGGAGAACCATCACGCCGTCCGACTCACCGACCCTGTTCTCGGGCCCATGGTCCAGCCCGGTGTCCTCGGAGAGCTTTCGGCGACGCCCGGCACGGTGCGTCCGGCCGCAGAGACGGCGCTGCCCGCGGCGGCGGCCGGAGACGTTGCCGCCCGCTGGGCGATCACCGGGGCAGTCCGGGGCAGAGGGACGATGCGGACAGGCGGCCGCGGCCCACTGGCGGGTCTCCGAGTGCTCGACCTCACGATGTTCCTCTCCGGGCCGATGGCAGGCCACCTGCTCAGCGATCTGGGTGCGGATGTCGTCAAGGCCGAGCCGCCGGAGGGCGACGACTTCCGGATGTCGGCGCCCTACGTCTTTCGCTTTCTTCATCGCGATAAGCAGTCGGTCGTTGTCAACCTCAAGACCGCTACGGGCCAGGCCGCCATCGAGCAACTCATCGCTCAGTCGGACGTCGTCCTTTACAACTACCGCCTCGGCGTCGAAGAGCGGCTCCATCTCGGGTACGACCGGATTCGGGGGATCAACCCCGGCGCAATCGTCTGCCGAATCACGGCATTCGGACCGCGCGGCGAACGCGCACACCGCGGGGGCTATGACGCCTCAATCACGGCGCTCGCCGGCCTGCATCGGTTCCAGGCGGGGGACGGCAATCCTCCGGTGAGCTTCACCGTAGCCGATATCTCCACCGGGCTTGCGGCAGCCACCGCGATACTGCTGGCGGTCCGAGCGAAAGACACAACGGGGGTCGGGCAGTCCATCGAAGTCACGATGATCGGCGCCATGGCGTACGTCTGCGCCGACTCGTTCCCGCACTACCCGGGAGCGGCGCCGGTCGAGACCCTTGATTCCGGCCAACGCGGCTTCCGGCCGTTGTACCGCCTCTACCCAACACGTGACGGGTGGCTCATGGTCTCCGCAGCGGCCTCCCAGGCCGCGGCCCTACGCGGCGCCCTCGGCCTCCCGATTGGAGCTGACCTCGAATCCGTCGACCTCGATGGCTTCTTCGGCGCGCAGAGCACCGCTGACTGGGTCGGGGCACTGCAGGCGGCAGGCGTGGCCTGCGCCGATCCCCAGATCGACCCGAAGACGTTCCTGCACAGCACGCCCGAATTCACGCGCAACGCCACATCGATCAGTGTTGCGCACCCGCGTTACGGCACTCTCGGCCAGGCCGGACCGGCGGTTCGATTCTCGCGGACGTTGGCCCGCATTGAGCACCAGGAGGCCGAACTTGGAGAACATACGCAGGCCGTCCTGGGGTCGCTCACAGCGCAGTCCTAGGAACGCGGTCGAAAGTCGCCCGCTGCTTCGATCGGGATAGAGACACGTATCCGTTCGATAGGTGCATGACAACGTGCCCGCGAACGCTGCGGGCCCCAGCTCGCAGCCGGGGCTGTTTCAATCCGTGGGGTGAGAGACTCTCCTCGCCGGTGGTACGCTGCCGCCGTGAAATCTGCTCCGCCCCGCCGCCCCGTTCGACCAGTAATCGAAGGCTCGGCGCCGCCGGCCCACGAGAGCGTCCGCCATGCTCGCGACATGCTCCACGCCGGTCCGGCAGCCCTTCAGCCGCTGGCGGACGCGCTCGCTGACGGCCTTGAGAAAGGCCGCGACGATGTCCTTGTCGAACGCCCCGACCGCCTGATGTACTCCACCGACGCTTCCATCTTTGAGATGGAGCCTCTTGCAGTGGTGTTCCCGCGCTCCGCGCAAGACGTCCGGCACGTCATTCGTGTTGCCAGCCAGCGGGGCATCCCCGTTTTGCCCCGTGGAGCAGGCACGAGCCTTGCCGGCCAGACCGTGAACCATGCGGTCATCATCGATTGCTCCCGCCACCTGAATCGCGTGCTCGAGATAAACGTCGAGGAGCGGTGGGCGCGTGTCGAGCCCGGCGTCGTCGTCGATCAGCTCAATCGCCTCTTGCGTCCGCACGGCCTCAACTACGCCATCGACCCGTCGACCAAGAACCGGGCTACGATCGGCGGCGGCATCGCGAACAACTCCTGCGGCACCCATTCCGTCCTCTACGGCAAGACCCTCGACCAGGTAATCGACCTGGACGTCATCCTCGCGGATGGCACCGAGACCAGCTTCCGGGAGCTCGACGGTCCGGCGCTCGCGGCGAAGCTCGACATGCCGGGCCTCGAAGGCGATGCCTATCGTGTGACCCGTAGCCTCGCGCAGGAGCACCGGTCGGCGATCGACGACCGCTATCCGAAGATCCAGCGGAGAGTGTCCGGCTACAACCTCGACGAGTTCGTCGGCGATGGTCCGCTGAACCTGGCGCGGATGATCGTCGGGTCCGAGGGGACGTTGGCGTTCGTGACCTCGGCCCGCGTCCGGCTCGAACCTCTGCCGGTGCTGCGCGGGCTCGCCGCTGTCCACTTCCGCTCGGTCGCCGACGCCTGCGCGGCCGTGATGCCTGCCCTCACCCACGCTCCCGCTGCAGTCGAACTCGCCGATGCGACGATCATTGAACGATGCCGGGAGAGCATTGGTTTCCGATCGCTCGTCGAGTTTGTCATCGGCGATCCCGGCGGCCTGCTGCTCATTGAGCTGTTCGACGATGACGCGCCTCGCCTCCAGGCTCGGCTTGGGGCGCTGGCCCGCGACCTCGAGGGCCAGGCGTTGGCCTACGGCACCCATATCACCGTCGACCCCGGCGAACAGCTCCGCATCTGGCGCATGCGCGAGGCGGGGCTCGGCATTCTCATGTCGGTGAAGGGTGACGCGAAGCCGGTGGCGCTTGTCGAGGACACGGCCGTCCCGCCCGAGCGTCTCGCGGAGTGGGTCGTGCGCTTCGACGACGTGGTGAAGCGCCACGGCACGACGGCCGCCTACTACGGCCACGCGTCCGTGGGTTGCCTTCACATCCGTCCACTGGTCACCCTCAAGACCGGGGCCGGCCTCGCAACCGCCGAGAGCCTCGCCACCGAGGTTGCGGACATGGTGCTCGAATTCGGTGGCTCGCTCTCCGGCGAGCATGGCGACGGCATCCTGCGCGGTGTATTCACCGAGCGGATGTTTGGGAGCGAGCTCACCGCCGCGTTTCGCGAGCTGAAGCGGACCTGGGACCCGCAGGGCATCCTCAATCCCGGGAAGATCGTCGACACGCCGCCTTTTAGCGATAACCTCAGGCTCGGCCCACAGACGACGAACCTCGACGTGCCCACGTACCTCGATTTCTCCGCCGACGGCGGACTTCCGCGTGCCGTTGAGCTCTGTAACGGCCAGGGGGCGTGCCGCAAATTCGACGGAGGCATGTGCCCTTCGTTCATGGTCACAGCGGACGAAGAACACTCCACCCGTGGGCGCGCCAACCTGCTTCGCCAGGCGCTGAACGGCGTCATCCCTGCGGAAGAGCTGGCCGGCAAGCGCATCCAGGAAGCCCTGGACCTTTGCGTGGAGTGCAAAGCGTGCAAAGCCGAGTGTCCGTCCGGCGTCGACATGGCCAAGATCAAGTACGAGGTCCTCACCAGGCACCACGAGGCGCACGGACTGCCCCTCCGTTCCCGGGCTTTCGGGCACATCGCAACGGTTGCAAGGCTGGTCACGAGCGTGCCCCTCCTCGCCCCCGCGCTCAACATCGTCGCTCGGATCCGGCCATCGCGGCTTCTCTTGGAACGTGCGGGCGGCGTGCACCGCGACCGCAAACTGCCGAGATTCGCGAGCGAGGACTTTCGGCGGTGGCGCGCCCGTACCCGGCGCCGTCGCCCCCCGCTCGACGCCCCCCGCGGACGGGCGGTCCTTTTCGACGACACCTTCACGCGGTACTTCCATCCCGAGACTGGTCAGGCAGCAGTCCGCGTCCTTGAGGCGCTGGGCTACCGCGTGGTGATCGTGAGACGGCTCGGCTGCTGCGGGCGGCCCCTGATTTCCAAAGGTCAGCTGGGAACAGCCCGGAAATGGGCCGCTGCAGCCGTGGAGGCGCTGCGCCCCTACGCCGAGCGCGGCATCCCGATCGTAGGCACCGAACCCTCCTGCCTGCTCACTCTGCGCGACGAGTACCCCGACCTCCTCCGTACCACGGCGGCCAGCACCGTTGCCGGACAAGCGCTGCTGCTGGACGAGCTGGTGGCCGGACTCGTCGCGAGGGAGCCGGAGGTCGCCTCTCGGTTCGGCTCTGTGACCGCCAGCCGGGCCCTGGTCCACGCCCACTGCCACCAGAAAGCGATCACAGGCCCCGAGCCCACGCTGAGGGCCCTTCGCCTTATCCCGGGACTTCAAGTGGAACTCATAGATTCCGCTTGCTGCGGGATGGCCGGGTCCTTCGGCTTCGAAGCCGAGCACTACGACATCTCCCGCGCGATGGCCATGAGGTCGCTCGTGCCTGCGGTCGATGCGGTGCCCTCTGACGTAGAGATCCTGGTCACCGGAGTGTCGTGCCGGCAGCAGATCGAGCACTTCTCGACCCGCCGTCCACGCCATGCCGTCGAGCTGCTCGCGGAGTCTCTCGGAGCACCCCAGGATGCAGACGGCCACGCATAGCGGTGCAACATGCCGTGCGGCCGGTGCCGCACTCGGTCCGGCCACCGGCATGACCGTTCATCGATATTCGTCAAACCGCGGCACCCTCCGGGTGATACATTGACGCGAGCGATAGCAGTAAATGGATCGCACAGAGAGCTGGTGACTGGTGATGGGCGACAAGAGTCCGAAAAATACCAAGAAGTCCGCCAAGCAGAAGTCAGACGCCACGACGGCCAAGAACCAGAAGAAGGCCGCGGCCGACGCCGTCAAGGCCGGTCCCGCCGGCAGGTAGACCGCCGCCCGGCAGCGGTTCCGACGTGCAGGCCTGGCTGCTGGGCCAAGAAGCTCTGCGGCCCTCGCCCGTGCGCTGCCGACGTGCGCGTCGCGCACGGTTCGTCGCACCGCGCTCGCACGGGACCGCCTCAAGCTTCAAGGCCCGGCCGCTGCCGCTCGGAGCCTGCTGGCCCGCTTAAGCCTCTTCCGTGATCACTCTGAAGCCCGAGAGCGTGCATGGGCCGAAGGATGTCACGATCGCCACATCGGTCGCGTCGCGGCCGCGCGCCATCAAAACGCGGCCGACCCGCGGCACGTTGTTCCGAGGATCAAACGTGTACCACCGCCCACCCAGGTATGCTTCGAACCAGGCCGCGAAATCCCCAGGCCCATACGGGGGCGCGGTTCCCATGTCGCCCAGGTAGCCGGTGCAGTACCGGGCCGGGATGTTCATGCAGCGGCAGAGCGCAATCGCGAGGTGAGCATAGTCCCTGCATACGCCGAGGCCTCGGTTGTGGGCCTCCCACGCCGACATCGTGGGGTCAGCGTGCTGGTATCCGAACGTGATCCGGTTATGCACGTAGTCGCAGATTGCCTGCACCAACGGCCAGCCCTTCGGCACATGTCCGAACAGCGCCCACGCCAGGTTTGATAGCCGGTCAGTCTCGCAGTAGCGGCTGCCCAACAGGTAGACGAGGCATTCGTTCGGCAGCTGCTCCAGCGGATGCTGCTCGGCGCCCAGTGCGACGATGTCAGCCTCGCCAGGATCCTGTATGACGAAGTCCGTCGACATGGTGATCCGTCCCACCGGCGCCGTGAGTACCTGGCAGAAATTCCCAAAACCGTCGTGGTAGGTCGTAACTGGGACCGGCGGGTCGATCACCATCCGGTCCCACGTCAGCAGGTCCCCGATGCGGGACGGGTGCACGTTCAGTTGCAGGATCATCGGCGTAGGTTGCGGGCATTCGTAGGAAATTTCGTAGCCGGCCCGGATCTTCAATGAGAACCCCTTCCGTCCGAGCGCCGGACCCATGAGCCACCAGCGTAGTGCAAGTTGCCGGGTTCACGCAGGTCGCGTCAGCGCACTCCGAAGCTTCCAGCACAGTAGACTGCGCGTCACCACGCCGGTCGAGGGCCGAGCTCACTGTGATCAACAAGGTCGTCCCGTCCTTCGACCAGGCCGTCTCCGACGTTGCTGACGGAGCATCCGTCCATGTTGGTGGCTTCATCGGCCCCGCGGACTGGCCCGCGTATTTGATCTCTGCGCTTGGTCGGAACGGTGCCAAGCATCTCACCGTGGCCTGCTGCAACATGTCGGGGATCGGCCCGATTGCACGGGAACAGCTTGGCGACGAGGATGCCCTGCGCGGCTTCACGGGCATGGCCGGCACCGGCGTTGATCATGTGACGGTCGCTTTGCTGATCGAGCGCGGCCAGGTCCGCAAGGGGATCACGACTTTCTCGGCTCCAATGCGCGGCTCCACCGGCAGCGCCTTCGAGACAATGCTGGAGCAGGGCAGAATCGAACTGGAGCTCGTCGGCCAGGGCACACTCGCTGAGCGCATTCGTGCCGCCAAGGCAGGCATCCCCGCGTTCTACTCGCCCGTGAGCGTGGGGACGCCGCTCGCCGCGGGGCGCGAAACCCGTTGGTTCGATGGCGTGGAATGCCTGCTCGAAAAGGCGATCAACGCAGATTTCGCGCTCATTCGCGCAGCCGCCGCGGATAGGTACGGAAACCTCGTCTGGGAACATCCGTCCAGCTTCAACGCCACGATGGCGGGCGCTGCCACCATTACCATCGCCGAGGTCGATCGGCTGGTCGATGTCGGCGCCCTCGGGCCGTCGGAAATTGAGGTCCCCGGCGTGCTGGTCGATCGCGTCGTCGTGCGCCCGTCTGTTCCCATGAAGTCCTGGCGAGAGGCGCACTGACCATGCCTGAACGGCTTCCGCCCGAACTCATCGCCCTCCTGGTGACCCGCCGCTTCCGCGATGGAGACGTCGTCAACCTCGGAATCGGCATGCCTCTTTACTGTGCCCTCAATCCACCGCAGGACGTCGAAGTTATCTACCACTCGGAGCAGGGGCTGCTCGGCTTCGGGCCGATTCTCGAGGACGTCCCCGAGGGGTATCGCCTCCAGACGGCCGGCGGGCACTTCGTCGCTCCGAAACCCGGCATGTGCTTCATGAGCCACGACGCGTCCTTTGCCCTCGTCCGCGGCGGCTTCCTCGATTACACGGTTCTCGGCGCACTCCAGGTCGACGCTGAAGGCAACCTCGCGAACTTCATGCGGCCCGGGCGTTTGTCGGGAAGCGTAGGCGGCGCGCCGGACCTGGCGCAGTGCGCCCGCAACGCCTACGTGATGATGACGCACACCTCTCGCGACGGGGCGCCGAAAGTGGTTCAGCGCTGCTCCCTACCGCTGACTGCCGCGCGGTGCATCGATCGGATCTTCACCGATGTTGCTGTCATGCAGGTCCTCGACGGCGCCATCATCGTCGAAGAACACGCTCCCGGGTGGGCGCTCGACGACATCCAGCGAATTACAGACGCGCGACTCATCGCCAGTCCTGCGATGCGCGAAATCTCGCTCCAGTGAGTGAGTGAGCCACGGGAAAGGCGCGCGGAGTCCCAGCGGCCCTCATCCCGACCGCCCCTGGACCAGCTGTTCGAGGTGAGGGGCTACTCCCTCTCCATCCGCTTCACTTCGTCGATCACACCGAGCAGCAGCCTGATATCGACCCGGTCACCGGGCTTCGCGCCTTTGTACATCCCAATCGAAGCGACGCGCCCCTCGACCACCTTGTCCGGCTCAGCCTTGGTCGCGTAAGCAATTCGGTAGTAGGGCGTGCCGTGGATCTCGTACGGCTGGATTGCGGCAAGGATTGCTTCCATGCGCTGATCGTAGCCGTTCTTGCCGAACGCTACCCCGCCCCGTGTGAAAGACTGCTGCAAAGCGCGGCGAGTGCTTGTTCCCCCTCCCACTCGCCGCGCCCTGCTGTTTCTTCTACGTCTCCGAAGGCAGTTTGGTCGTATCCCTGCCTTCAATTGTTGCGAGCAACAGTCCCAACGCCGCCGCGGCGATCTGCTCCATCACCTGGACGCGCGTTCCCGGAAAAACATGCTCCTCCGTGCGTGTCCCTGCCGGCCCCGCGACCGCGATCACGACCGAGCCCACGGGCTTTGGCGAACGCCTCCCTCCCAGTGGCCCGGCAATCCCGCTTTCAGCGACGCCATAGTCCACGCCTGCCATCGCTCGCAGTCCTTCCGCCATAGCCCCGACCGAGACTGGGCTCACCGAACCGTGTTCGCGCAGCAGGTCCATCGATACTCCCGTGGTCTCCTGCTTCGATCGCCCGCCATAGCAGACAACGCCGCGGTCGAACCATGCGGAGGCGCCGGCGATCGAAAGGATCCGGGCGCTTATCAGACCGCCCGCGGTGGTCTCTGCGACGGCCAGTCGCGCACCCCGCGCGAGCAAGGCCTGTCCAACGGCGGTGGCGAGTTCATCGTGTTCCAGCAACATGGCCGCGAGTCTACTCCCGCTCCCCGTTGTAGCGGCAGTATCGCGCCAGCTGGCCTACACTGCCGCCAACCCAAGTTCAGTGGAGGACGGGCAATTGGCGTCCCACGGCCCGCTCGACGGCCTTCGTGTGCTCGATTGGTCCACGACCGTGGCGGCGGCAATGTGCTCAAGGCTGCTTGCGGATTTCGGCGCCGAAGTCACCTTCGTCGCGCCGCCGGCCGGTCATCCGCTTGACTTGCTCGGTCCAACGCTACCCAACGGACGCTCGGCAATCGCGACCTATTTGTTGGCCAATAAGCGCTTCGTCACACTCGACACGGCGGACGATGCCACCCAGGACCAACTCCGCGCTCTCGCTCGCTCGTCCGACGTCGTCGTCTCCGACCTCTCGCCGTCGCTGCTCGCCGCCCGGCGCCTCGAATACGCGACGCTCGCCAACCCGGGCCTCGTCATGGCACACGTCACACAGCACGGCATGACCGGGCCACTCGCCGGCGTGCGTGGTAACGATCTGACCACCGCCGCCCGCTCTGGCTGGGCGTCTATCAACGGCTTCGCGTCTCAACCGCCTCTGAAGCCCAGCGGCTGGCAGTCCTCGTATTGCGCCGGTGCGGCCGCCTACGCAGCAGCGGTTGCCGCACTCACGGCTCGCGAGCGAAACGGCGACGCTGGCCAGGAGGTCGATATCGCCGCGGTCGATGTCATGGCTTCGACCTTCGCCCCCGGACTCCTCCGCGTTGAATATTCCGGGCAGCCCTCCGTACGCCCGCTCGTCGCCGACCTGACCACCGGCCCTGTGCCCGTCGCCGACGGCCATTTCGCCCTCACCATCAGCCGCGCCCACTTCTGGCGCGAAGCGATGAACCTCCTCGAACTCCCGGACCTCGCCGAAGACGATCGCTGGGACGAAAGCTGGTTCCGCCAGAAGCACAAGGACCTCTACATCGACCGCGTCCATGAACGCATGGCCACCTGGAACCGCATGGACCTGTTCGAAGAGCTGGCGGTCCGCCGCGTCGTCGCTGGCCCGGTCCTCACAGTGGAAGAGCTCGAGTCGAACGAACACCTTCACGAGCGAGGATTCTGGGTCGACGACCAGCGCCAGCCGGCCCGCGTCTTCCCCGGCGCGCCGTATAAGATGTCCCGTACTCCGTGGTCGCTGAGAAACATCGAACCAGAGCCCGCTCCTGCGCTCCTGTACACGTTGCCCCCGCCCTCGGCGGCTCAAGCAGCAGTCCCGCCGGGCCAATCGCTTCCCGCTCCCCTCGCCGGCCTTCGCGGCATTGTCCTCACGCAGGCCTGGGCCGGGACCTACTGCACCCAGCTCCTCGCATTCCTCGGCGCCGACGTCATCCAGGTGGAAGTGCGGAAGCGGCTCGATTCCTGGCGTGGTTCGTTCGATACCCCGATGCCCGCAGCGCTCGCCGATGTCCCCACCGCCGAACACTCCTGGAACTGCAGCGCGCTTTACAACTCCGTCAACCTCAACAAGCGCTGCATCACGCTCGACCTCCAGGACCCGGACGGCCTCGAAACCTTCCGGCGGCTCATCCCCCACGCCGACTTCGTTGCCGAGAACTTTGCCCCTCGCGTCCTCGGCAACTTCGGTCTCGAGTACTCCGAGATCCGCAAGCTCAACCCGCGCGCCGTCGTCTGCAGCCTCTCCGCCTATGGCCACGACGGCCCCTGGGCCAACGTCCCCGGCATCGGCGGCACCATCGAACCGACGTCCGGCATGTCGTCGCTCCTCGGCTACAGCGACGGTCCGCCAATGAACTCCGGCCAGATGTACCCGGACGCGGTCGCAGGCACGCTCGCCGCGGGCGCTATTGCCGCCGCCATCTACGAACGCAACCGTTCCGGCGAGGGCCAGTACATCGACCTCTCGATGCAGGAGGCGAACCTCACCTTCATCGGCGACGCCGTCATCGAATACCTCGAAATGGGTCAGCTGCGCCCTCGGATGGGTAACCGCCACCCGCTCTTCGCACCCCACGGTATGTACGAGTCGGCGGACGGCTTGTGGCTTGCCCTCGCCTGTGAATCCGGCGCTGATTGGCTCTCGCTCTGCCACCTCATACCTGCACTCGATGCCACGTTGGATCAGGCCACGCGAAAAGCACAGGAAGACACCATCGATGCTGCCGTTTCCGGCTGGGTCTCGTCGCGCACGCGGAGCGATGCCATCGCCGCCCTCCTCGCCGCCGGCCTTCCAGCCGCTCCGGTGCTCGATGCCTCCGGTCTCGCCTCCGACGAAGCCCTCCGATCCCGGAACGTCGTCGTTGACGTAACGCATCCGGAAGCAGGCACATGGCCACAGGTCGCGAGCCCGTTCCACTTCTCGGCGTCTGCTTCACCGCCCATCACTGCCGCGCCACGCCTCGGTGCGGACGGGTTCGAGGTCCTTCACGACCTCCTTAGCATGAGCCGCGAGCAATACGATGACTTCGTCCGCCGCAACGTCTCGGGCGAAGGCCCCCCATCCTGACCCGAGGGAGCACCGAAATGGACTACACCCAGATTCGCTACGAGCAGGAAGGGCGGGTGGTTCGCCTCCTCCTCAATCGCCCTAACTACCGCAACGCCCAGAGCCGCATCCTCGTCGAAGAGCTCGACGACGCCTTCTCCCGCGCCGCTGAAGACGACAGCGTGGGCGCCATCGTCCTCCTTGGCGAGGGTGACCACTTCTCCGCTGGCCACGACCTTGGCACGCCGGAAGAGATGGCCGACCGCGAAGCCCGCCCCTACCAGGAAGGTCTGCGTGGCCGCTACAAGCGCACATGGGACCTCAACGTCGAGGTCTGCATGCGTTGGCGAAACCTCCCCAAGCCGACCATCGCGGCCGTTCAGGGATACTGCATCTTCGCCGGCTGGATCATCGCGTCGTCTTGCGACGTCATCTTCGCGGCCAGCGACGCTCTCTTCCTGCCCACCAACTTTCAGTACTTCTCCGTGCCCTGGGATCTTCATCACCGCAAGGCCCGCGAGATCCTCTTCGAAAGCCGCTTCATCGACGCCGAAGAGGCGCACGATCTCGGCTTCGTCAACCGCGTCGTTGAACCGGCATCCCTTCGGGATGAGGCCATGGAGTACGCCCGCACCGTCGCCGAAAACGACCCGTTCCAGCTTCGGATGATCAAGCTCGCGATCAACCAGGCGCAGGACGGCCAGGGCTTCGCTCCCCATATCTACGGTGCCTTTGCCCTCCACATCCTCTCCTCGACAGGCGAGCAGGACCCCGGCTACGCCCTCAAGAAGCCAGAGGGCCGCCGCCGGCCAATGGTCCAACGCGCGATGGAGAACTACGAGAAAGCAAAGGCCCGGCGCCAACAGAGTCCGTAGCGCGCGCTCTCGCGTGCCCAGCCATTTCGCTCGGAGCTTGTCTACCCGGTCCGCTGGCCTGGTGCCGCCCGGAGCTGTTCGATGAGCTCGGTGCCCATCCGCCGTCCGCCTGGGAACTGGTCGTCGCGGTCATAGCGCCAGGCTGCGACCATCGCCAGCTTCAACATCTGGCACATCTGGACCAGTTCCTGGTCCGCGCCTGGATAGTGTTCGGCTATCAGTTCGGGCAAATCCGAATCGAGGTACCACGGGGCGGAGCCATGTCCGGCGCAATGGGCGATGTCGAACTCGACCGGGCCGCGACAGCACGTTTGAAGGTCGGTGAACAGCAGTCCCTGTTTCGTCCGAAGCACATTGCCCCCATGCGGCTCGCCGTGCAGGAGCTGTTCCGAGGCGCCACGGTCCAGGATCCTTCGACGCAGGTGGCGCAACGCTCCGCTGAGGAGATCACGGTCGGCGTCCGCAAGCCCTGGAGTGAGCGCGGGGTTGCCGATCAGCTGCTGTGCCTCAGCTACACGATCGGTGAAGTGCGGCGCCGCCACGTCGGTCTGCCGCATGCCCGTGTGAAGCCGTTCGAGTGCCTCGGCGTACTCTCGCGGCGTCACCTTCGGCGATGGCGCGGTCGCGTGGTACGTCCACAGCGTGACGGCGAAGCCGTCGTGCTCATACACGCGCGGGTCCACCCGTTGTTCGAGTCCAGCCACCGGGCTTTTGAGCCCGCCGAGTTGCCGTGCGACCTCCAACTCGAGCGCAGCGCCGGACGGCCGCGCGGCGGGAGCCACCCGCGCGAGGACGTCACAGGGCAACAGACGAAGCACGATCCGATTCGAATCGCTGAGGACGACCGCGTCCTCGACCGCCAGGTTCAGCGCCGCCGCCACGGAAACACTGGCAGCCACCGCACGCTCACGTTCCGACGCGTTCATCCTGCGATGCTCCCTCCGTGCCCTGGAGGATCTCTGAAACGACAGGCCCGCGGGATCTTTCCCGGCCTATCGGGCCTCTCGTCTTCCCCTCGCCCGCGACAGCGGGAGGTCGGTAAGGTCTTCATTTTGGAGGCCTCTGTTCGGGCGGGTATGGAGGCGCACGAGAGGCCCGGCACTTACGCGCCGATCGCCTCGGCCACCTTACCCCACGCCAGCGTCCCGCTGGCCCTCCAGGGGAACGTCCCGGACCGGGTGGATGCGGCGTGGGTCAACCAGTGGCTGTTCAACACGGATACCGTCGACAAGGTGCTGGAGCATCTGATGATACGGGGGATAAAGGTGGCGGGCGGCGACCGTCTCGGGAAGACGATCATCTTTGCCAAGAACCAGAAGCATGCCGACTTCATCGCTGAGCGGTTCGACGCGAACGTCGCCGAGCGAGCTCCTGGATGGTCGGCGGATGTAGTGGCGCCCATGTGACGCGATTGAGTCATGGACAGCTTTGGAGTGTGCCCTGGCGAGTGGTCATCGCAGTACAGCAGTTTCGTAGTACGAGGTGACGTCTTCCGGGGACAGTCCCAGCAACTCGGTCAGGACGAATCCGGTGTGCTCCCCGAGGCAGGGCGCGGCCGTGCGCGGGGCTGAAGGGATGCTGGAGAACTTGGTGACGAAGCCGTCGTACGGTGTCAGTCCCATCCGCGAGTGCTCGAATGGGGCGAAAAACCGCCGGTGCGAAAGCTGGGCGTCACGGTAGAGGTCCGATGGCCGCGACACAGTTGAGGCCGGGACGCCTGCCCTGACCAGCGAGGCCACGGCGAGCGCGCCCTCCTGGGGTAGCAGCCAGCGACGAAGCTCTTCCTCGATGACTGCGCCCTGCCGGCGACGATTGTCAATATCCTCGAATGCCTTCTCCGCGAATCGTCCAGGGAACGCGAGCTGCTGGAGGGCGTCCCACTGGGCTGCGTTCTCGACTGAGAGCGCGAGATAGCGGGACGCCCCTGCAACTTGGTAGACGCCATTCGGGAACGCGTTTGGTGAGGCGTCGCCGAAAGCCTGCGCTACGTTTCCGTTCACCGTGTAGTCCAGGATCTCCGGGGCAAGGAAGTTGATGCCGCATTCCACCTGCGAGATGTCGATATGCTGGCCCTCACCCGTCTTGCCCCTGTGGTACAGCGCGGCCGTCAGCGCAGCCACGCCGAGGCGCGGGGTGATGAAGTCCGTGTACGCCCCCCAGGGGCCCGCCGGGGCGCGGTCAGGCCAACCGGTTATCGAGTGCAGTCCCGACAATGCAGCACCGGCGGTCCCGTACCCGGCAAGCGGCGCCTCCGGCCCGGTCTGACCGCGAAGACAGGTGCTGAACATCACCAGATCGGAGCGGTCACGACTGATCGTGTCGTAGTCGAGTCCCAGTTTCGCCATTGTTCCGGGCGTGAAACTCTCGACCACCACGTCCGCCCAATCGATCAGTTTTCGTGCAATTTCGTGGCCCCCGGCGGTGGTCAAATCGACCCCGAGGCTCAGCTTCGAAGTATTGAAGTTCGCGAAGAACTGGCTGAGGTCTGGATCCTGCACCCCGCCTTTGAACGGGGCCGCCATACGGAGTGTGTCGGTTCGCCTGCGTGACTCCACATGGACGACGGTTGCGCCGTGGTCGGCAAGCGCCTTGGCAACGATCGGTCCTACCCCGACCCATGCGAAGTCCGCCACTTTCAGACCTTCAAGCGGACGTGGCCGCAGCGCGCCAGTGCTCAGCCGTCCGACTGGAGGAACCTCCGAGTGGTGGATAGCCTCCGCGAGCGATTGATCCTGACCGAGCGTTGGGGCCGGTCGCGGATTCGTCAAGGGCGTCGCTGACAGGCGGGCGAACGGTCCCGGATGGACCACGCCTTCGATGGTCCGCCAGAACCCCCTTGCCGCGAGCTGCGGGTCCTCCAGGAGGTCGCGAGTCGTGTAGATGGGAGCACAAAAGAGGTTGTCCCGAATGCTGCGCTCCATCACCTCGCGCTTCGAAACGCGCCGGAACATGACCTTCAGACAGTCGACTGCCCGTCGCAGGGGTTCCTGGTCGAGCCGGCCAGATTCAACATCGGCGAGGTACGTGTTCCACGTGACATCGAGGAGATCGCGGTCGTCATCCAGCGCCCCGGTCTCCGCAGCCCATCTCAGCGCACTCAGGAACAGGTCGGCCCGCTGCTCAGTCGGCAAGAAGAGCGCATAAAGATACCCGTCCGAACATTCCCAGATGCCTGGCACGGGGACGGTGATCCCCGCTCGCTTCAAGACGGCTGCTCCCGCAGTCATCGGCGCCTGGCCGCGATCATCCCCGTGACCGGGCGGGTCCCCGCCTTCGTTCGGAGGGAATCCCGTGGCGTTCATCAGGGTCCAGACGATGGCTGCTTGCATTGAGACATCGAGGTGCTGCCCAAGTCCAGAACGCGCGCGTTCATTGAGGGCAATCACCGTATCGGCGGCAGCCTGGGCCCCGGCGTGGTAGGCAGCGGTGTGGGGCTCCCCGATTGGTACGGGCCGGCGGTCAGGATCTCCCTGGAGCGACACGATTCCGCCCGCCGCCTGGATTGTCAGGTCTGTCGCAGGGTCGGTCGCCCGCGGCCCTGTCTGCCCGAACGGTGTAATTGAAACGTAGATCAGGCGCGGGTTGGCGATCCGCAAGGCCTCGTAACCAAGGCCGGCGGCATCCATCTCTCCGGGATTGGACGATTCGATAAACACGTCAGCAGCGCCCACCAGGTCCAGCACGCTCCGGTCGCCGGGCGTCGGCCGCATGGGCAGGACGACGCTGCGCTTCCCGAGGCCAGCGGTTTCCCAGAACAGCGACCGGGTACCGTCGGCAGTGGAGAACGGCGGCATGGATCGGGACTGCGCTCCACCCGGCCCCTCAACCTTGATCACCTCCGCCCCTAGCTCAGCGAGAAAACGGCCGGCGAGTTCACCTCGAGCGGTGGCGACATCGATGACCCGTACGCCGGTGAGCGGAGCGATCCCCCGGTATGTCGCCATAGCGCCTCCGTGGGCCCGCGCCCCGTGCGAATATACGCCTGAGCGATTTGAATTGGGGCGCATGCAGGAACCCAAACGCTGCCCCCAGCTGTTCCGCGTCGAAACCACATGTCGACAACGCCCTCGGTTGAGCGTATCGATCAGCACGGGGCGTCGCTTGAAAGCACACTGGCCTCGCGGGCCGCGTTTCTATGGGTGGTACATCGTTGGCGCTGCCCTCGTCGCTCAGTTCGTCTCGGCGGGTACGCAGGCTTATGTGACGGGCGTCTTCCTGAAGCCAATGACAACTGACCTGGGATGGTCGCGGGGTGAGTTCTCAGCGGTCCAGTCGGTCTCCACGTTCGTGATGGGGACGGTAGGATTCCTCATCGGAGCGACGCTCGACCGGCGAGGGCCCCGCCGCCTGATGTTGGCCGGAACGTGCCTTTGCGCAGCGGCGCTGGCGCTAACGAGCCAGGTGGAAGCGGCCTGGCAGTTCTATCTGGTACGCGGCGTCGGCCAGACCGTAGGCAACGCCCTCCTCGGCAACCTGGTCGTGAATGTCACGGTTGCAAAGTGGTTCGTCGTCAGGCGCGGCATGGCGATCTCCATCGCTTCCGCCGGCGTTTCGCTGGGCGGTGTGCTCATGACGCCACTCGCAGCATGGTGGATCTCCAACTACGGATGGCGAAGCGGCTGGATCATGTTGAGCGTGGTGGTCCTTGCCATCATGGTCCCCGCATCACTGCTCATGCGGCGATCACCGGAAGACCACGGCCTTCTCCCCGACGGGATGACCGCCGCAGAGTCAACCGCGTACAGCGCTGCAAGGCATAGAGCTTCGGCCGTCTCAGAGATCCAATGGACACGTTCGGAGGCAATCCGGACTCGGGCCATCTGGCTGGTGATCTTCGCCTACGGAGTGGCAAACGTCGGGCTCGGTGCACTGCTTCTCCACGCGATCCCGTTCTTCACAGACAGCGGCTTCAGCCGGTCCGCGGCCGCGTTTCTCTTCGGGATCCTGGCTTGGGCCGCGCTCGTATCCAAGGTGGGCTGGGGGTTCCTCATGGATCGCTACCATGCGCGGTTTCTCAGCGCGTCAGCGTTCCTGACGATGGCTGCGGCCATCGTTGTGCTCATCGCCGTCGGGCATACAGGGTCGGCCGTACTGGCCGTGGCGGTCGTGTTGGCATACGGCCTCGCTATGGGAGGCACAGTTCCCCTCCAGGAGACGGTCTGGGCCAGCTACTTTGGCCGCATGCACCTGGGAGAGATCCGCGCGGTTGCGATGCCGTTCACGATCGTCTTCAGCGCAATCGGTCCGGTGCTGGCGGGGGAGATTTTCGACAAAACAGGAAGCTATGACGCCGCCTTCGTGGCCTTCGCGCTGTTCTCTCTCCTTGGATTCGTGCTCATCCTGCTTGCCCGTCCCCCCCAATCGCCGGCTCGCGTGTTGGCGGACGGCCCAACGCCGCCAGCTGCGGTGGACCCGGCGGCAACGCCAGTCGAATGACGATGGTGACATCGTGTTGAACGGTCGAAGGGCTACGAGCGGTCGTGAATTTTACGCGCGCACTGGACCAATACGAGCGAAGTGGGCGTGTTGCCGACCCGCCCAGAGCTTGACGGCAGTGGAGCGCTCGACCGGGACGCCGAACGGATCCACCCCAGCTAGGTCGCACGCCCTCTCAGTACACGTCAAATAAGTTGAATCGCGGCCCGTCTTTGCAGCAGAGCCGTACGCCGTGCTTCGTGAAGATCGCGCAGCCGTAGCACATCCCCCAGCCGCAGGGCATGTTCTCTTCCATCAGGATCTCCGGCCGCTGCCGGCGGCCGTTGTTCCGCAGCGTGTTCGCCAGCGACGCGAACATTGGGTTCGGCCCGCACGCGTAGATCCGGCTCGCCCATTGCTGGTACTCGCCCAGCTGTTCCGTCACAAAACCCTTCGCGCCCGCCGAGCCGTCCTCCGTCACGACCACGTACTCGACTTCCCGCGGCCACGCGCCCGCGTCCAGTAGCTGCGCCGAACTACGCGCCCCCATCATCGCTACGACCTGGTGGCCCTTCTTGACCGCCACCTCGGCGACATCCATCAAGGGTGCAATCCCCACGCCTCCGCCCACGAGCAGTACGTTCGACGGGTCCCGCGGCAGCCGCACGCCGTTCCCCAAGGGTCCGTACATCCGTATCACCGTACCCACGGGCTGAGCCGCCAGCCACGTCGTACCCCGGCCCACGACGTTGTAGAGGATGGCAAAGCGGTCGCCGTCCACGCGGTAGTAGCTGAATGCCCGCGCGAACATCGGGTCCAAGCGCTCCTGGCTGCAATGCACCATCACGAATTGCCCGGGCGTCTTTCGCGCGCTCAGTCGCGAAGCCTGGAACCACGAAACACATCCGCCGTCGTACGCCCGCTCCGTCGAAAGCAGCGTCACGTCCTCAATGATCATCCCGCGACGTACTCCGCAACGGTCGCAACCTCGTAGCTGCTGCCGCGAGCCAGCGCTTCAATCGCCGCGCGTGCTGTGTCGATCGATGTGAAGCAGGGAATCCGCTGTTCCGCTGCCGCGCGCCGGATGTAGAAGCCATCGCGCAGCGACCCGGTCAGCCGCCCTTCCGGCGTATTGATAACGCACTGGACCGTGCCGTCCTGGATAACGTCGACCACGTTCGGGTGGTCACCGGTGAGCACCTTCGTGACCGTTGTCACCTCAATCCCGAGGCCGCGCAGCATCGTGCTCGTCCCCTCGGTCGCGTACAGCCCATATCCCGCTTCGGCAAGCGTCCGGATCAACGGCAGTGCTTCGACTTTCGTCCGCTCGCTCAGGCTCAGGAGCACGCCGCCTCGCCCTTCTCGCACCGCCATGTCCGACGAAAGCAGCGCCTTCGCGACTGCCGCCTCAAACGTCCGGTCGATGCCCATCACTTCGCCTGTGCTCTTCATCTCCGGGCCAAGGAACGTGTCCACGCCGACCAGTTTCGACATCGAGAACACCGGTGCCTTCACCGCCACAAGCGGCCGCTCCGGCCAGAGGCCGCCCTCGTATCCCTGTTCGATCAGCGACTTACCCAGCATGGCCGAGACCGCGAGCTGCACCATTGGCACGCCCGTCACCTTCGACAGGAACGGCACCGTCCGGCTCGCTCGCGGGTTCACTTCGAGCACGAAAACGCGTGGACCGCCGCCCGGCTCCTTCTGCAGCACGACGTACTGGATGTTCGTGAGTCCGATCGCGCCCATCCCCAGCACAATCCGCTCCGTGTAGTCGATCAGCGTCTGAATTTCGTCCGCGTCGAGGTTCTGCGGCGGATACACCGCCATCGAGTCCCCCGAATGCACGCCCGCTTTCTCGATGTGTTCCATGATCCCCGGCACCAGCACCGCCGTGCCGTCGCAAATCGCGTCGACCTCGACCTCGCGCCCATCGAGGAACTTGTCGATGAGCACCGGCCGCCCTTGCGCCGCCTCTGCGGCCTGCGCGAGGAACGTCACCATCTCCGTTGGGTTCTGGACAATCTCCATCGCTCGTCCGCCGAGCACATACGAAGGCCGCACGAGAACCGGGTACCCGATCTGCTGGGCCGTCTTGATCGCCTCTTCGAGGTTCGTGACCCCCGCTCCCGGCGGCTGCGGAATCCCCAGCTCCTGCAGAAAGCGCTCGAAGAGACGCCGGTCTTCTGCTGTGTCAATCGTCTCCGCCGACGATCCAATAATTGGCAGGCCCGCCCGCCGCAGCGGAAGCGCCAGGTTGATCGCCGTCTGCCCCCCAAACTGCACGATGCTTTCAGGGGGGTCTGCGCTGCTGCCTTGTTCGTTCTCCAGCAGGTCGCGCACGCCCTCTTCGTCCAGCGGCTCAAAGTACAGACGGTCGCTCGTATCGAAGTCAGTAGACACCGTTTCCGGGTTCGAATTGGCCATCACTGCCCGGTAGCCGGCGCGCTGCAATGCCCACGCTGCATGCACGCTCGCGTAGTCGAACTCAATCCCCTGCCCGATCCGGATGGGCCCACTACCGACGACGAGCGCTGCCTTTCCCGGCTCGAACACCGCTTCATTCTCAGTCTCGTATGTGCTGTAGAAATATGGCGTCGCTGCGTCGAACTCCGCTGCGCACGTGTCTACCATCTTGTAGACGGGCCGGAGCCCCCACTCGTGCCGCAACGCTCGGATCTGCTCGCCCAGCCGGTCGCCCAGTTGCCCGACCATCTCGTCGCTGAAGCCCAGCCGCTTCGCGGACCGCAGCAGGTCAGGATGCAGCGGCTCGTTCAGCAGCCGTTTCTCCATCCCGATGATGTTGCTCAGCCGCTCGAGGAACCACGGGTCGATGCCCGTTCGCTGCGCCACATCCATCACCGTGTGGCCGCGCCGTAGTGTCGCCATCACCGCCCAGAGCCGTTCGTCCGTCGCCTCCAGCGGTATCTCTTCCGACCCCCGCCACTCGGGCTTCTCCCAGAGCAACGACCTGCCGCCAAATTCCAGCGAACGCACGGCTTTGTTCAGCGCCGCCTCGAAAGTGCGGTCGATGGCCATCACCTCGCCCGTCGCCTTCATCTGTGTCCCCAGCCGCCGGTTGCCAAGCGCGAACTTATCGAACGGCCAGCGCGGGATCTTCACAACGCAGTAATCGAGTGCTGGCTCGAAGGCGGCCGTCGTCTTTTGGGTCACGGCATTGGGGATCTGGTCCAGCGTCAGACCGCACGCGATCTTCGCCGCCACTCGCGCGATCGGGTATCCGGTGGCCTTCGAGGCCAGCGCCGACGACCGCGAGACACGAGGGTTCACCTCAATCACGTGGTACGGCAGCGGCGCATCCGGGTCGCCGTCCCAGTCCCGCACGTCCTTTCGTGGCGCCAGGGAGAATTGCACGTTGCACCCGCCCTCGATCCCCAGCTCCGAGATGATCCGTAGCGCCGCCGAGCGGAGCATCTGGTAGTCCTTGTCGCTCAGCGTCTGCGACGGCGCCACCACGATGGAGTCGCCAGTGTGGACGCCCATCGGGTCGAAGTTCTCCATGTTGCAGATGGTGATGCAGTTCCCGGCGCCGTCACGCATCACCTCGTACTCGATCTCTTTCCATCCGATCAGGTTTCGCTCGACCAGCACCTGCGTGATTGGGCTCGCAGCTAGGCCTGACGCGGCGACGGCCCTCAGTTCGTCCATCGTGAAGGCCATGCCGCCGCCCGTCCCGCCGAGCGTATATGCGGGCCGAACTACCACCGGCAGACCGATCTTTTCGGCTGCATCGACGCACTCCGCAAGCGTGTGGCAGACCTCGCTCTCGAGGACCGGTTCACCCAGCTTCGTCAGCATGTCCCGGAACAATTCCCGGTCTTCTGCGCGCTTGATCGCCGTCAGCGGCGTGCCCAACAGGCGCAATCCGTACTTCTCGATGACCCCTGCTTCGGAAAGGGCGACCGCCAGGTTCAACCCCGTCTGCCCACCGAGCGTCGGCAGGATAGCTTCCGGCTTCTCGCGCTGGATGATGCGTTCGATCACTGGCACCGTCAGCGGCTCGATGTATACCGCGTCGGCGATATCGAGGTCTGTCATGATCGTCGCCGGATTCGAATTCACGAGGATGCTGCGTACACCCTCCTCGCGGACCGCCTTGCAGGCCTGGGTCCCCGCGTAGTCGAACTCTGCCGCCTGGCCGATGACGATCGGACCGGAGCCGATGATCAGGACGCTCTTCGGTTTCACCCGCCACCCCCGAGCCCCGTCACGGCCGTAAACAGCCGCCGCAGCGGCCGTGCGGCTAGGATGAGGAACACCGCCGGTATCCAAAGGTAGCGCCCGCTCTCGGCCAGGAAGAGGCCCGCTTGCGCAGCACCGACAGCGCCACCCACGAGCACAGGGCCGCGGTAGTGGTCGCCACGTGGACGTTCGTCGCGGAGCAATACCAGCGCAATCAGGAAGAGCATCAGCCCCGCCACGGCGAGGCTCGCGGCAAAGAGCCGGGCCAGCGCCCGCCCCGTGTCGCCGAAGACCACCCGGTCGCCGAAGAGCGTCGCCGTCGCCATCGCAATCGCCATCACCACGGCCGCCGCGGCAACCGCGATCAGCAGATCCGGCACGATCGTCGCGGGACGCCGCGGCGCGGGTGTGGTCCTGCGCCTTGCCATGGGTCTCTGGTTTGCCATTGCCGCCACTACAGCGGCAGCTCGAACGACATCTCGGGATTCCGTAGCGGTACCATCGCCCCGATAGCTGAGAGGAAACTCAGCGCCGGTTCGTTGCCATCGGGCAGCCGACCCCGGATGCGCCGGTAGCCTTTCTGCCGCGCGAATTCGATCAACTCATCCGCCAATTCGGTGGCCAATCCCCGCCTCCGGTGCATGGGCGAAACCCAGACCCCGAGGACCGCCGTATCCGGCTCCGTCGTGCTGTAGTCGATAGAGCCGAACGCGACCGGGATGCTGCCGTCAACGGCCACCATCACGATTCCGTTCGAGCCCAGGAGTTCAATCCACTCTCGAACCTTCACCGGGTCCGTGAAGTCGCCCGGCAGGGCGACCGCCTCACCGGTCAGGCTGCGGACGATGTCCGCGATCTCTTCGGCGTCCGCGAGCGTCGCTGCTCGCAATTCAGTCGTCCGTGCCATTACTCACCCCCGTTGGTTGGCGCCATCATCGCGCAAAACCGGTCGAACAGGCCCATGCTATCAAGCGGGCCGGGACATGCTTCGGAATGGAACTGGATCGTCAGCAGCGGCTCTGTCCTCATTGCCAGTCCTTCCACGGTGTTGTCGTTCAGGTTGATGTGGCTGACCCGTGCCGAAGCGTCCAGCCCGTCGGGGTCGACGGCGTATCCGTGGTTCTGCGCCGTCACCGTCACGGTCCCCAGGTCCAGGTCTTTCACAGGATGGTTTCCGCCGCGATGTCCGAATGGCAGTTTGAACGTTCCAGCCCCGAGCGCCTGGGCGGCCACCTGGTGCCCGAGGCAAATGCCGAGCACCGGCGCCTTGCCGATGAGCTTCCGCGTCTCGTTGACCATCAGCTCCAACAACCGCGGGTCGCCCGGGCCTGGCGAAAGCACGATCCCGTCCGGCCGTGCCGCCAGGAGCTCCTCCGCGGGAGTCGTCGAGGGGAAGACCCTGATCGCGCAGCCCCGGGAAGCCAGCGACCGCATGATGTTCCGCTTCACGCCGCCGTCCAGCAGTGCCACGCGACGCATGCCCGGCGCAGCCTCGTTCCAGTCGTACGCCCGGTCCGTGGTCACGGACGCCACCCAGTTCACATCGTCGTACACCGGGAGCGCCTGCACCCGCGAGAGCGCCGCCTCCGCCGTTTCCGCGGTCGTAATTGTCCCCAGCATCACGCCGTGCTGCCGGATTCGCCGAGTAATCGCACGCGTGTCTACCTCTGCGATCCCTACCACGCCCCGTTCCGCAAGGTAGTCGTGCAGCCCGCCCGTCGATCGCAGGTGGCTCGCGTACGGCGCCAGTTCGCGGATGACCAGCCCGCGCGGCTGGATCCGGTTCGATTCCTCCACCGCCAGGTCGATACCGTAATTGCCGATCATCGGGTACGTCAGCGTCAGGATCTGCCCGGCGTAGGAAGGGTCCGTCAGCATCTCCTGGTAACCGGTCATCGAAGTGTTGAACACGACTTCGCCGTCTGCCCGGCCCGTGGCGCCTATCGAAACCCCGGGAAAGACGCCCCCATCGGCGAGCACCAGTAGCGCCTCAGCCATCGGTTCCCTCGCTTTCCCAGCGGACTTCCCCGCCCACGACTACCGCGCGGACGCGGCCCATCAGGGTAGCTCCCTGCAACGGTGTGTTCTTCCCCTTCGATACCATCGCCGCCGCGTCCACGGTCCATTCGCGTCCAGGCTCAAGCACCACGATGTCTGCGACGCCCCCCGGCTCGATGCTGCCCAGTCCCTTCACGCGCGAATCAAGGCCCCATGCCCGCGCCGGACCACTCGTCAGCGCCTCGACCACCCGCTCAAGCTGGAGCTCTCCACGCGCGACCTGGGTCAGCAACGTCCCGACCGTCGTCTCGAAACAGGCGATCCCCGGCGCCGCGAAGTCGAATTCGCAGAGCTTGTCTTCGGTCGCGTGCGGAGCATGGTCCGTAGCGATCGCGTCGATCAATCCATCGTTAAGCGCCTGGACCAGCGCCAACCGGTCTGCCTCCGTCCGCAGCGGAGGGTTGATCCGCGCGTTGGTGTCGTAGGCCGGCTCCGGTCCCGATCCGGCGACGGCCTCCTCCGTCAGGAACAGGTGGCTCGGCGTCACTTCGCAGGTCACCGGCAACCCCCGACCCTTCGCCGCTGCCACCAATTCAATCCCCCGCGCCGTTGTCACGTGGGCAATGTGGAGTCGTGCGCCGGTCGCTTCACTGAGTGCGATATTCCGTGCGATTGCGCTCACTTCGGCGGCGATTGGCTGCCCCGCAAGGCCCAGGCGTTCGCTCACGCGCCCTTCGTTGATTACGCCACCGTCGTTGAGTTCGGGGTCGTCACAATGCTCCGAGACGAGGATGCCCGCCGCTGACGCCAGCGCCAGAGCGTTCCGCATCAACCGCCCGTTTGCGACCGGGTTCCCGTCATCGCTGATCGCCACGCATCCCCCGGCCGCCAGCTCAGAGATTTCCGAGAGTTCCTTCCCGGCTCGTCGTCGCGTCACGCTCCCGATCGGGAACACGCGGATCCGGGCATCCCGCGCGAGCCGTTCCACCAGTGCTTCGAGCACGGGCGCACTGTCTGGCGCTGGCTCCGTGTTTGGCATCGCGCAGATCGTCGTGAAGCCGCCCCGCAGCGCCGCTTCCGTTTCCGTGGCGATCGTGCCCTTCTGCTCGAATCCCGGTTCCCGCAGGTGCGCATGCAGGTCCACGAACCCGGCCGTCACGATACAATCCGCCGCCTCGATAATCCGCGCGTTCCCCGCTTCCAGCCCGGCGCCCAGCTCGGCCACCCGGCCGTCTCGAACCCGCACGTCGAGTACAGCATCGATGCCACTCGCCGGCACAAGCACGCGCCCACGGCGGACCAGCAATTCGCTCATGCTGCCCTCCCGGCCATCAGGTAGAGGATCGCCATGCGCACCGCCACCCCGTTGGATACCTGTTGTTCGATCACGGAGGCGGCGCCGGACGCAACCGTCGGCGACACCTCAATGCCTTCGTTCTTCGGCCCAGGGTGCATCACGAGTGCTCCCGGCTGTGCCTTCGCCAGCCGCGCTTCGTTCAACTGATAACCCCGTATGTAGTCGCGGAGGGACGGGATCAGCCCTGTCGCCTGGCGTTCCTTCTGGATGCGGAGGGCCATCACTACGTCCGCCCCCTCGATCGCGGCGTCGAAGTCCGTTGTCGTGCGGCAGCGCCCGCCTTCGCTCGCTCCCTCCAGCGTCTGCGGTAGCAGCGTTGCCGGGCCTGCCAGCGTCACGTCCGCCCCGAGTGCCAACAACGCCCATAGGTTCGAGCGTGCGACCCGGCTGTGGAGGATATCTCCCACGATCACGACGCGCTTTCCCGCCAGGTCGCCGAGATGCTGCTGCATCGTGAAGACATCGAGCAGTGCCTGCGTCGGGTGCGCGTGCTGACCGTCGCCCCCGTTCACCACGCGTGCCCTGGTGTGCCGTGCCGCCAACGCCGGAGCGCCCGACTTGCTGTGGCGCATCACGATGATGTCCGCCCCGATCGCCTCGAGCGTTCGCACGGTGTCGACCAGCGATTCGCCTTTCTCAACGGAACTCCCCGAGGCGGTCAGGTTGACGACGTCGGCGCCCATCGCTTTCCCCGCGACCTCGAAGCTCGCTCGCGTCCGCGTGCTCTGTTCGTAAAAGAGCGTCATCACCGTCACTCCCCGCAGTGTCGCCACCTTCGGCATCGGGCGGGAGCGTACCTCCGCCATCGCCTCAGCCGTCCGCAGCACGAGTTCGATCTCGTCACGGGTCAAGGTGTCCGTGTCCAGCAGGTCCTTTCGGTGCCAGCTCCCGGCTCCCCTCGTGAGGGTCTCGTCAGTCACCCGGCGCCTCCTCGGAATCGATGTAGACGCCGTCTTCGCCGTCCGGCTCCAGCAGCCGCACGCGTACGGTCTCGCCGCGCCCCGTCGGGATATTCTTGCCGATGAAATCCGGGCTGATTGGCAATTCGCGGTGGCCGCGGTCGATCAGCACCGCCAGCCGTACTCGCCGCGGCCGCCCGAAGTCGAGCAATGCTTCCATCGCCGCGCGCGC
This sequence comes from Dehalococcoidia bacterium, assembly GCA_050248655.1. GTDB lineage: Bacteria > Chloroflexota > Dehalococcoidia > Tepidiformales > Tepidiformaceae > JAGQHB01. Next base: position 881,796 of record JBFWRY010000001.1, on the reverse strand, counting down.
GCTCCGCCCCGTGAACAGCACATCGTCCACCAGCACGACCGTCGCGCCGTCGATGTCTCGCGGCATGGCGCTCGGCCGGATGGGCGTCGGGTCGAGCCGCCGCGCGATGTCGTCCCGGTACAGGCCGATATCCAACCGGCCGACAGGCACGTCCACGCCTTCGAACTCCTTGATCGCGGCCCCGAGCCGTTGCGCCAGCGGTACCCCGCGCGTCAGCAGCCCGACCAGCAGCAGGCCGTCTGTCCCGCGGTTGTTCTCCACGATTTCGTGGGCGATCCGCCGAATGCTCCGGCCGACGTCGTCTGGCCCAAGAAGTTGCTTCCGGCTCACAAAAAAAGCCTCCCCAGACGCGGGCAGGCGTTCATTTCTGTGCTCTCGTGATGGCCGGTGCGCACGCTGGCGCCTCCTTCCCTTGGCTGCCTCACGGGACCGCCTTAAAGGGCAAACCTACCCTAGCGCGCCCCCCCCTAACCCGCAAAGACACCACGTCCGCCAGTGACCAAAGGTGTTCTCACCTTGACCGACTGGTAATGTAAACAAAGTCCCCTGTCCGGAGGGGAGGAGCGAAGATGGCACAAACCCACCAAACGCCAGAGACAGCAAGGCCCTCGGAGGTTCGCGATCGCATCTTCGCGAGCGCGCTTCGCCACTTTTCAGAAAAGGGCTTTGCCGCCACCTCGCTTCGCGAAGTCTCCTTCGACGCCCAGACCACGAAGCCGATGATCTACTACTACTTCCGCTCGAAGGAAGGGCTCTACTCCTCCATCGTCCAGGAGATCCTCGAAGACATGGCCGTTCATATCCGCCAGGCACTTCCCGCCGATGCGACCGCCTCTGAACGGCTCATCGCCTATTGCGACCGCTACCTCGACTACTTCTTGGCCCACGAAAACGTGATCGCGCTCGTCCTTCGCGAAGTCTTCGGCCTCGGTGGCGCGCCGATGGCGACGTTCGCCCAGACGCTCGGCGCCAGTGTTCGCCAGCCGCTCGACGAAGTCCTTCGCGCCGGCATGGAGTCCGCTGAGTTCCACAAGGACCACGTCTTTGACTGTGCAACGGCCATCACCGGCATCATGAACATGTTCATTCTTGCCCACGTCTTCGGCGGCGCAGACATCGAACGCCAGGCGCCGCTTCTCCAGGTCCGCAAATACGTCGGCGGCCTCAAGGGCGGTCTGTAACCGGATCTCCACTTGCGTTCACCGCGCTGCCGGCCGTCTCTGAAGGAGAGGTGAGCCGAGTGGCGAACGACACCCAGATAGTCGACTACTACGCCGTCATGAACCTGCCGAGCTCCGCAGACTTCGCTGGCGTGGACAACGCGTACGCCCGGCTGTCGGCCGAACTCGCCCAGATGGGCAACGTTGATGGCGCGGCCGCCACAGCCCTAAAGCGCCTCAATGAGGCGTACGGTGTCCTCGGTCGCCCCGAACGCCGGCGTAAGTACGACGAGGTCTTTCTCGCCCGCCAGCGTGAGGTGGAATTGAAAGCCGCCCGGGCTGCGTTCCGGCGCACGGCGATGATGCAATGGCTCGTCATCGGCGCTCTCGGCACGATCCTCGTCACGCAGGGCGCGTTCCTCGCGTATATCGGGCGCAACGAACTGGCCAGCCTCTTCTCATCGCTCGGATTCTGACGCCCCATTCGGCCTAGCTCGCTGCTTGCGATTCCGCATACGGCATGATCGTGTCGGCCATACTCACACGGCTATCCAGCCGTTTCTGCAGCCCGCTCATCAGGCCCAGCACCCTGAATATCAACAGGATGTCCGCCGGGATCCGGGTGACGGGGTTCTCCTTCAACATCCTCGCCAGCCGTTCGTTCACCTCGGGCATCACCTCGGCGTCCACGTACGGTTTAGCGCCCGGGCCTGCGGAGTCGAAGAACGCTCGCCCCAGCGCGACGAGCGATTCCGGGTCGTTGCTCTTCGTCTCGAACCCGATAGCGCGGAATCCCGCCGCCATCGAGTCGTCATCCTGTCGCATGATCGCCACCGTGAGCCGTGCGTAGTTCATCCGGAACTCTGCCGGCAGGTCCTTGCTGAGCCCAAAGTCGATGAACACGACCACCGGCCCCGGCTGCACCAGCAGATTCCCGGGATGTGGGTCCGCGTGGAAGAACCCGTGGACAAGGATCTGCTCGCAGTATGCCTCGGTCATGATCTGGGCCACTGCATTGGGGTCGACGCCCATCGCCGCCATACCTGGGATGTTCGAGATCTTCACACCTTCGATGAATTCCGTGGTCAGCACCCGCCGCGCCGTGTGGCGCCAGTCGATCGCCGGGACCCGCACGTCCTTGCGGTGAGCGAGGTCCTTCGCGACACGCTCACCGCTCCGGCCTTCGCGATGGAAGTCCAGCTCTTTCGGCGTGTATTTCGCGTACTCGTCGAATAGTACCCGGTAGTCGAAATTCGGCTCGATTCGCGCGAGTAGCCGCACCAGGAACGACATGTTGCGCAGGTCCGTCTCCACCACCCGCTCGATATCGGGATATTGCACCTTCACTGCCACGTCGCGCCCGTCGTGCGTTGTCGCCCGGTGCACCTGCGCCAGCGATGCGGCCGCGACCGGCGCCCGCGAGAATTCGCGGAAGAGCACCTCGGGCCGCTCACCCAGCTCTCGCTCGATCTGGGCAGCAATCGCCTCGTACGGCCGGGCCGGCACTCGATCCTGCAGGTGCCCCAGGATCGCCACGTACTCCGGCGGCGCCACATCCGCCCGGCTGCTAATGAACTGGCAGGCTTTGATGAGCAGGCCCTGCATCCGCGCCGCCGTGTTGTACAAACGCCGGGCGTTGCGCTCATGCTCGCGTGCGTACCGCGCTTCTTTCTCGGCCCGAGAGAGCTTCGTGTTCCGCTGGACCCGCTTGTAGCGCAGGTAGATCACGGCGAAGTTCCAGCTCACGACCGTAAACCGGCGCGCCCGTGACGCCAGCGGCAGCGGCTTCGCACCCGTGAACGATTTCCCCATCGGTACCCAGCCTCTCAACTCGGCGTCACGCTCGCCACCCGCCGCTGCGACAGTCTTACTGCGTCTGTGCTTCTACCTGGATGTCGTCGACCTTCCAGGTCGACGTAGCCGCGTCGAGCATCCACTTCGTCGAGATCCGCGCCTCGCCGTTCGGGTTCTTCAAGGTCACGGTCGCCGCGTCCTCGCCTTCGATCGTGACGTCGTACCCGGTCGCCGGCGGTTGCGGCCCTGCCGCTGCCATCTGTCCCTGCATCGCCATCGCCTTCATCATCCCCGCGGGCGTGAACGCAAGCATCAACCCGGCGATGTTCTGTGCCACGAGGTCCTTGGCGAACTGGTCCGCGGCGTCCTTCAACTCGGCCATCAATGCCCTCCTTCGTTGCGCCTGCGCGCTGGACACCAGCCTCCTAAGGCGTGCTTCAATCGTAGCCTGCCCCTCGCTGCCCGTGCCAACCGCCCGGTAAGTTGGTGCATCCGGTAGCTAGAGGATCCGGCCGCCGTCCAGGATCAGCGTCTGGCCCGTCACGAACGATGACGCCGGGCTGGCGAAATACACCACCGCGCCTGCCATCTCATCCGGGTCCGCGATTCGGCCCAACGCCGCGCCTGCCGTCGACCCCTTCAGGATCTCCGGGTTGTCCCATAGCGCCTTCGAAAAGTCGGTCTTGATGAGCCCGGGAGCGATGCAGTTCACCCGGATGCCATCCTTCCCCCACGTCTTGGCGCACACCTGCGTCACCATGATCGCTGCCGACTTCGAGATTGAGTAGGCGCCAATCACGTCGGAGGCCTGGAATCCCCCCACGCTCGAAACATTGATGATCGCCCCGCCGTCCCCGTGCTCCAGCATCGCTTCCCTGGCCATCTTCGAAAGAAAGAACAGCGACTTCACGTTCGTGTTCATGATCGCGTCCCACGCCCGCTCGTCGATGTTTTCGATCGGGCCGAAGAACGGGTTCGTCGCTGCGTTGTTCACGAGAATATCGACGCGCCCGAGTTCTTTCCTGGTCGTGTCCACGAGGTTCTTGAGTGCGTCGAGGTCACGTACGTTGGTCGGCACTGCGATTGCGCGGCGGCCCGTAGCCTTGAGGTCTGCGAGGGTCTCTTCGAGCGCTTCGGGTTTCCGCGCCGCGATCGCCACGTCCGCTCCGTGTTCGGCCAGCCCTAGCGCGATCGAGCGTCCGATACCGCGGCTTCCTCCTGTCACGATTGCGACCTTGCCCGCGAGTGAGAAATCAGCGACAGCCATGGAACACCCCTTCGAAACGTCTGGTGTGCCCATGCTATTGGCGCTGGCAGTTCCGCTCACGCTCCCGGGGGTTCCCCAAACACCAGCCGGATCGCCATCTCCGCCAGGTCGAGCAGCCGTTCGCCCTCAAGTTCTTCTCGGCTGAACCATCGGCAGGCGTCCGTTGACCCGCCCAACTCGTCTCGCAGCGTCCCGCCCGTCACGCGCGCACGGTAGACGATCCGAATTCCGTGGAAGTCCACCTCACGACCTTCGCGGTTGGTGTAGGCGAACCGGTTCGATTCCACGTCCAGCAACTCTTCCAGCTCACCGGTCAGGCCCGTCTCCTCCTCGAGTTCCCGCAGCGCCGCTACGCGCGGCTCCTCCCCGTGTTCCAGTCCGCCGCCCGGCAGCGTCCAGTGGCCGTCGAAGGTGAGCGTTGAACCGGGCGCTAGCCTGCAGAGCAAGATCCGTTCCTGCTCGTCCACGCAGACCGCGTAGGCGCCCACGCGAAGCCGTGTCAGAGGGCCAGCATCGCTCATTCCGCCCGTTCCCTTGACGCGCCCGCCATCGCCCGCAGGATACGCACCAGTAGCGGCATCCAGTCCCGCGCGTGGATCGTGCGGTCGATCCTCACCTGGTTCGGTCCGATCAAGAGTCCCTTCAAGCCAAGCCCGTCGACTCTCACCTTCATATCCGCTGGCACGCCGCCGCGCACCCGGATGTGGAACATGTGCTCGTCCGTCTTGATACTCTCCACGCGCGATCGCTTCCCCAGCGACTTCAGCAGCGCAACATAAAGAAGGTGTTCCACCGCCTGCGGTACCGGCCCGAACCGGTCGCGCAGCTCCTCCGACATTGTCGCCACCGCCGCCGCGTCCTGTACGCCGGCGATACGCTGGTACACGTTGAGCCGGTCGTGGATGTCCTCCACGTAGCTCTCCGGGATATGCGCGCTCAACGGCAGGTCGACGACGGGCGTCGGCGCCGCCGGCGGCGCTGGCGCCCCACCGGGCCTCGCTGCCCGCAACACCGCGACCGCTTCTGCCACCAGCTTCGAGTACATCTCGAACCCGATCGCTGCAATCTGTCCACTCTGCTCGGTCCCGAGTACGTTTCCGGCGCCACGAATCTCCAGGTCTCGCAGCGCGATCTGGAACCCCGCTCCCAGTTCCGTCGCTTCGAAGATCGCCTCCAGACGCTTTTGCCCCTGCTCCGTCATCGTCCGGTCCCGGTCATAGAGCAGGTAGGCATATGCCTGGTGCGCTCCGCGACCGACGCGCCCGCGCAGCTGGTACAGCTGGGAAAGTCCAAACATGTCCGCGTTGTTAATGATCATTGTGTTCGCGTTCGGGATGTCCAGGCCGCTCTCGATGATCGTCGTACAGACGAGCACATCGTGGTCGCCGGCGGCGAATTCCATCATCACCCGCTCTAGCTGGTCTTCGTGCATCTGTCCATGTCCAACCGCGATCGACGCATCCGGCACGAGGTCCCGTAGCCGCCGCAGCATCCGTTCGATCGACTGCACTCGGTTGTGGACGAAATAGATCTGCCCGCCCCGCTGAATCTCCCGATCGATCGCCTCCCGCACGATCTCGTCGTCCCAGCCGAGCACGTAGGTCTCGATCGGCATCCGCTCTTCCGGCGGCGTCATGATCGTGCTCATGTCACGGATGCCCGAGAGCGCCATCTGCAGCGTCCGCGGGATCGGCGTTGCCGAAAGCGTCAGCGTGTCGACTCCGTCCTTCAGCTGCCGTAATCGTTCCTTGTGGCTCACACCGAACCGCTGCTCTTCGTCCACAACCACCAGCCCAAGGTCCTTGAACTCCACGTCTCGTTGGAGCAGACGGTGGGTGCCCACCACGATGTCGACGCTCCCGTCGCGGATTCCCCTCACGATCTCACGCTGCTCGGCGTCGCTCCGGAATCGCGATAGCACCTCGATTCGCACAGGGAAGCCCGCCAGCCGTTCGCGGAAGGTCGATCCGTGCTGCTCCGCAAGCACCGTCGTCGGCACCAGCACCGCCACCTGCTTGCCGTCTCCCACCGCCTTGAACGCGCCGCGCACCGCAACCTCTGTCTTTCCATACCCGACATCGCCGCAGATCAGGCGGTCCATTGGGCGCGGCGCCTCCATGTCGGCCTTCACGGCGGAGATCGCCTCCATCTGCTCCGGTGTCTCCACGAAGGGGAACGCCGCCTCCGCTTCCATCTGCCAGCTGGTGTCGGGACCGAAGGAGTGTCCACGGGCGAGCTCCCGTCGCGCATACATGTCGAGCAGTTCCGCCGCCATCTCCAGCACCGCCTGGCGCGCCCGCCTCTTTGCCCGCGCCCAATCCTGCGAACCAAGCCGCGTCAGCGCCGGCGCCCGGTCAGACGGCCCGACATAGCGCGCAACGGCGTCGAGTTGGTCCGCTGGCACGTAGAGCCGGTCGCCTTCTGCATACTGGAGTTCGAGATACTCCTTTTCGATCCCGTCGATCTGCCGCCGCAGCAACCCCGCATACCGCGCGATCCCATGGTCCGCATGCACCAGGTAGTCGCCGATCTCCAGCGTTGAAACGAGGTCGGCGCTTACGCCTGTCCGCGAACGCAGCGGCCGCCGGCGTTTGCGGAACCCAAAGATCTCAGCATCCGTCACCACCACGAGGTCGTCCGCCAGGAATCCGCCCGAGGCCGCGGCCGGCACCAGCCGCACTTCTCCGGGTTCCGGCGCCAGGGTCAGCCGTCGCCTCAGGTGCGCGTTCACACCGTCGTTCTCCAGGATCTCCGCGATCCGAAGGGCCTGCTGCGAAACCACCACGACACGCTTCTTGGCGCGCGCCCAGCCCGCGATCTGCGTGCCAAGCTCCCTCAGCTTGCCCGCGAAAGACGGCGCCACTCGCAGCGGCAGCCGTTTCGCGCCGAGACTGTCACCTCCGAATCGATCGAGATGGACCGTCGCCAGCCGCACCCCAAGCTTCTGGATGTCCGCCGGGTCCGCCCGCAACGTCGGCAATCCATCCGGGATACTCTGCCGCCGTTCGAGTTCGCGCCGCGCGCGCTCGTCGTGTTCCAGCGCCGCCCCCAGCGTGGCCGCGCCGCTCTCGGCATCGTCGAACACGACGAGGCAGCCGCCGTGCAGGTGATCCATCGCCGTCGTCGTATGCAGCAGCGGCTCCAGGAATCCTTCGTAGCTGCTCCGTTCGCCGCCACCGACCAGCTCCAGTTGCTCGACGACCGCCTCCGCGCCTTCACCTGTCGGGTCGAGCGTTTCAGCCAGGGCGCGTGCTGCCTCTCTCGCCGCGTGCGTCCCGGTCGCTGCCGGCGGTAGTTCGATCTGCTCGACCCGCCCCGTGCTTCGTTGCGAGCGCGTATCCACGGAACGGATGCTCTCGACGCTGTCCCCGAAAAACTCGACCCGCCACGCGTGCTCGCCCGTCGCCGGGAACACATCGACGATGCCGCCCCGGCGGGAAGCCGTCCCGGGGCCATCCGCCCAATGGACCGTGGCGTACCCCAGCCCCTCCAGTCGCAACATCAGCTGGCCGGGATCAATACTCGCGCCCGGCGCCAGGCTGATCGACTCCAGTGCATCCGCAGGCCCGGCACAGTGTTCGGCGATCGCGGGCCACGACGCAACGACAATTCCCCGCTCCGGACGGCCGAGTAGGCCCAGTGCGTGGGCACGCGCAGCCCCGCTCCCGTGTGCATCCGGCGAAAACTCGTAAGGCAAGCGCTCCCGTTCCGGTAGCCGTACCACCGGCTGACCGTCTACGAACATCCCTATCTCTTCGGCCAGTGCGTGTGCCCGCGCCGGCGCCGCAGCCAGCACCAGCACAGGCCCCTCGTGCTTCGAAGCGAGCGCGGCAATCACCGTGGCGACGCCGGTCTCCAGTACACCGGCCCGGGCCGGCGCCCCTGGCTCGCGGTCCAGCAACTGGCCAAGGTGGCCAGCCAGGAGCTCCGTCAATCCAGCCAGTTCTCCCGCCAAGCCAAACTCCTGAAGGCCCACCGGCGGACCGGAGAGCTCTTCCCCAATCTATACGACGGGAGCCCTTCAGCGTGCCAGTCCTGCCCCCGGCAGCTGGGACGGTGCTACCCTCCCGTCGTGGTCAGCCGCCGCAGATTTCTCGCCGCCTCCGCCGTGCCCGCCTTGTTTGCGGCCGGCTGCAGCGGCGCCTCCAAACGCCCGCCCACGGCGGCTCCCGGCACACCGGCATCGACGCCGTTCACCGTCCTCCCGGAGACGCCCACTCCGACGCCAGCTCCGGTCCGGAGCGGCGGCATCGCGCGCCTGCTTTCCCGTCGTTCCTTCACCTTCGACACCTTCGATGCCGACCTCACCGGTGACACCAGCACCGTAGAAGTGTTGGGCCGCACGCATTCGCGCCTGCTCAACTACGCCGATTTCAACACCGGGCAGTTCCAACCAGACCTCGCGTCCCGTTGGGAGCAGCCGGATCCGTTGACTATGTTGTTCCACATCAATCCCGCCGCGCGCTGGCAGGACGGCGCTCCCGGCGGCGGACGACCCCTGACCGCCGCCGATGTCGCGGCTTCCCTATCCCGCACCGTGGGTCTGGCCCTCTCTTCCGCGCAGCCCGCGGCGAGGCGGTCCCACGATTGGCGTTCCGTCGCCAGCGTTGCGGTCACGCCCGTAAGGAGTGCCACGGTGCGCGTCGCGCTCCTCCGTCCGGACCCCCATCTCTTCAACACAATCGCCGGACGCTTCGCGCTGATCCAGCATCCGGCAGTTGCGGAGTCCCTCACCCGTGCCCCGCTCGACGCCGCCGGCGTGGCAGGCTCCGGCCCTTTCGCGCTCGAACGCCAGGTGGATGCGGACCTCGCGTTTCGCGCCCACACGCGTGGCCATTCGTTGCCGCTCCTCGATGGGTTGGTCGTCGGCCCGGCTGGAGATGCTATCGAACGCTTCCTCGCCGGATCGGCCCACCGTGTCGTCCTCGAAGACCGCCGCGATGTCGCAGCCCTCGCAGCGGCGGCCCCGCCCGGCGCCGTCCGTGAGCGTGCGCCGTTCGACACCCCGATCATGAGCACCTTCCACGTCGGCGCTCCACCCTGGAACGACGCGCGGCTGCTTGAAGCGCTTCACCTCGCGATGGACCGGACGGAGCTGGCCATCCGGTTGCTTGGCGCCGCCGGACGCGCCGTCGGTACCACCTTCTTGCTCCCACCCGGGCTGGCCCCGGCTCTCGGCCTCGATGAGCCGACGGTCAGGTCATTCGAAGGTTCGGCGAGTCTCGCTGGCCGTTGGCAGACCGCCCGCGAGCGTTGGGGGGCCGCCGGTGGCACGGACCTCGGCCCGGTCACCATCGACTTCCCCAGCATCTTCGACCCTCGATACGCCGCCAGCGCCGTGGTCCCGGCACTTCTCAACGAAGCACTGGGCGTCGAGCAGTTCCGCCCCGCGGTCGAGAGCTACACGACCATCAGCCGCAAGGCCGCCGAAGGCGCCTACGGCAATGGCGCCGCCGCGTTCTGGTTCGGTTGGGGACCGCCGTTCAACGACCCCGCGGCCGCTCGAAGCCTCTACGAGACCTATCACTCCGCTGGGCCCACCGCCCGCGCCCTTGGGTTCGCGCGGGACGATGTCGACCGTGCCCTGGAAGAGCTGGTGTCCGCGCCCGGCCTCGCCGAACGCGGGCCCTCCGCGGAGCGCGCGCTATCAGCGATTGCGGCGAACGGATTCGGTGGCGTCCTGCCCTGGCTGGTCGAAGTGCACGACGCCTTCCGTTGGCCGTACTACACACCCGGCGGTCCCGACGGCTGGTGGAATCAGCACTTCGACGCCCGCGCCACGATCGATACCGCCGACCCTCGCTACGGAGCCTAGCGGCCGGACCCGGGCAACGCTTCGTCCAGCAGTTCCGCGAGATGCATGATGCGAGCCTTCACGCCTGCTTCGCGTGTTGCCGACTCGTATTGCATCTGGCATCCCGGATTAGCCGTCACCACATAATCGGGATTGGCTGCTCGGAACGCGTCCGCCTTTTTCTTGCGAAGCTCCGCCGACATCCCCGGCTGCACAATACTGTAGATTCCCGCAGCCCCGCAGCAGAGGTCATTGCCAGGGGTTTCGATGCACGTGAGCCCCTCGACCGATGCCAGCGCATCGCGTGGTTGCTGCCGGATGCGCTGCGCATGCGCGAGGTGGCAGGCGTCTTGATACGCCGCGCTTCCCCGCAGCTTCAATCCTGCGATGCCGCCCTGCTGGCTCAGTACCTCCGAGAAGTCCTTGACTCGAGCGGAGAACGCCGTCGCTCGCGCCGCCCAATCGTGATCGTCCGCCAGCAGCTCGTGGTATTCCTTCATTGCCGCGCCGCACCCGGCCGAGTTCACAACGACGGTTGCCTCCGGGCCTTGCTCGAACGCAGCGATTGTCGCCCGCGCCCGCTCCCTCGCGAACGCCAGGTCTCCATCGTGGCCGTGGAGCGCGCCGCAGCAGCCCTGTCCCCGCGGATAGCTGACTGCCAGCCCTGCCGCTTCCAGCACGCGGACGGTCGCCCTGTGTACGTTGCCGAACAACTCATTCATGACGCATCCGCCAAAGAACGCCACCGACGGTTCATCGCCCGCGGTCCCCGCCGGGAGCCTTTCGCCCTCGAAACGCGCACCCGGCCGCGACGGCAGCTGCCGAATTGGTGCAACCGCCTCTCGCAGCTTCCGCGGGAGCCTCAGGCGTTCGATCAACGGCCGCACGGACGACGCTGCCAGCCACCGGGCCGGGAGGCACACGGCGTGTAATACGGACGGTCGCGCAACGACGTTTCGAAGGACGAATCGCCGGAACCTGCGCTGCGTTCCGCCAGTCAGCGGGGCGGCGGCCGTCTGCGCCCGCACATGCTCGATGATCCGGCCGTACGCCACGCCGCTCGGGCACACGGCCTCGCAGGCGCGGCACTGGAGGCATAGGTCCCAGTGTTTCTCCACTGCCGCCGTCAACGGGATCCGCGCCTCATCCACGCCGCGGGCGAGGTAGATCCGCCCCCGCGGCGACTCCATCTCAAGGCCCGTGACCACGTACGTGGGGCACGATGTCAGGCAGAGGCCGCAATGGACGCAGCGCGAAAGGTCCTCGCCGGCCGGCGCATCCTCCGGAACCGGCCACCGGTGCTGGTGCTCAGATGCCACCGGCGAACCTCCCTGCGTTCAGCCGCCCATCCGGGTCGAACGCCGCCTTGGTGCGACGCATCAGTGAAAGTGGCGCCCCGGCCGGACCCCATGCGTCCATCCTGTCTCGCCACGCGTTTGGCATCCGCTGCACCACGGTGGCTCCGCCGGTCGTCGTGGCGTTGCCGCGCAACTCACTGACAGTTTTCGCGAACATGTCAGCCTCAGGCAGCGCGCCGTCGCCCCACACGGCACGGACAACCCCCGCCAGCGGCCGGGCGACGAGCACCGTGGGCCGGAACTTCCGCAGCTCCGATGCCACCGCTTCGACCCGCGACGCCGTGGTCGCCACGTGGAGGGCAAGCGTGTCCTCCCGGCGTTGTCCCGCATCGCGTGAAAGCTCGTATTCGGCGACTGCCGGGCGTCCATCTCCGGCCGCGCCAAGGATGCTCCGGGCAAGCGCGTCGCCACCCGCCGGTATCCGTAGCGCCAGTCGCATTCCGTCTGCATCCTCCAGGATGTCCGCGTACTCCGGGCGCAAATCGCGGAGGTATAGCGCCGTCGCGAGGTCGCAACCCTCGCGCACTGTTTCGATCGGCCGTACGAACTCCACGCACTCGCTGCCCGGGAACACGCGCAACGCGACCTCCGTGATGATCCCCAGCGTGCCCAGCGACCCGCACCACAGCCGCATCAGGTCGTAGCCGGTCACGTTCTTCACGACGCGGCCGCCCGCCTTGACCTCAACGCCGTCCGCCCGCAGCACCGTCATACCGAGCACAAGGTCCCGCGGCAGGCCGTATCGCGCCCGGAGCGGCCCTGAAAGCCCGGCCGCCAGTGTGCCGCCGATGGTCGCCTCCCGCGCCCGGGGTGGGTCGATGGGCAGCCGCTGGCCCCGCCGTGAAAGCACGTCCTGAATTGCGCCAAGCGTTTCGGTCGCCGGGCACACTACCGTCAGGTCATCCTCCTGGTGGTCGATCGGCCCGGCTAGCGCCCCTTCAAGGTGCACCAATGCAACTGGTGCCGAGGGCCGATTCCCAAGGTCCAATGCTGTCCCCGACCCTACAGCCGCAAGCGTCGTGCCGTCGCGAGCCGCGACCAACTGCCGCAATTCTTCCATCGATCCCGGCCGGTGCTCCGCCACTGGCGCGGCGCCCAGCGGATTCGGCTCAAACATACGAGTCGGGTCCGGCGTTGCGGAGCGCGGCAGCGTTGTGTCCCATCTCTCCGCAACCCGTGCCCTCCGGCAGGATCTTGCACGGGTTGAACAGCCCGTCGTTCCCGAAGACTCCCCGGAGTCTCTCCATGTTCTCCAGATCAGCTTCGCCGTACAGCCAGGGCATGAACCGTTGCTTCTCGAAACCAACGCCGTGTTCGCCGCTCAGCGACCCGCCAGCCGCGACGCAGATCTCCATGATCGCTGCAGCCGCGTCGAGCACGCGCTCCGTCGCTCCTGGCACGCGTTCATCGAAGAGGATCAGCGGGTGCAGGTTTCCGTCGCCCGCGTGGAACACGTTCGCTACCGGGAACCCGCTGCTGCGGCTTACCTCGCCAACCCGCCCAATCACGTCCACGAGCTTCGATCGTGGGACCACGCCATCGACGATGTAGTAGTTCGGAGCGATGTGCCCGAGGGATCCAATCGCCTCTTTCCGTCCGCGCCAGAGCGTTGTCCGTTCCGCCGCGTCTCTCGCGAGCCGCACGTCCACAGCGCCATTCTCGAGGCAAGCAGCGCGAACCGCCGTCACCTGTCCCGAGACCACTTCTGGAAGGCCAGCCAGCTCTACCAGCAGCACGGCTCCCGCGTCCGGCGGGTAACCGGCCTTCAGGCTTTCCTCGACGGCCTGGATGGTCAGCCGGTCCATGATCTCCATCGCTGCTGGCACCATCCCGGCGGATATCGCCGCGGACACGGTCGCGCTTGCCTGCTCGACCGTCGCGAAGGAGGCGAGCAGCGTTGCCACCTCCGCAGGCGCCGGCAACAGCCGCACGATGACCTTCGTTACGATTCCGAGCGTCCCCTCCGACCCGACGAACGCCCCCCGGAGGTCGTAGCCCGCTGTCTCTGCGACGCGGCCCCCGAGCCACTCGATCTCCCCGTCAGCCGTTACGATCTCGATGCCGAGGACATGGTTCGTCGTCACGCCAAGCGCAAGGCAATGCGGACCCCCGGCGTTCTCCGCCACGTTCCCGCCGATCGTGCAGGCGCGCTGGCTGCTGGGGTCTGGCGCATAGAACAGCCCGTACTTTGCTGCCGCCTCGGAAAGCTGGATGTTCGGGAGCCCGGGCTCCACCACGGCGATGCGGTCCACGGGGTCGATCTCGATGATTCGTTTCATCCGCGCGGTGCCGATCACAACGCCTCGTTTTGCCGCCACGGCGCCGCCGCTCAGCCCCGTCCCCGCCCCGCGCGGCGTGATCGCGAACCCGAGTTCACGCGCGATGCGCACGACCGCGGCGATCTCTTCCGGCGCCGCCGGAAGAACGACAGCGTACGGCGTCTGTTTCTCAATCGTCCCGTCGAATTCGTACGTGACCAGGTCTTCGCGCCGCCAGATCACCCACTCCGGCCCAACGGCCGCCGCTAACCTCCGCACCAGTTCACGCCTCGTGGTCATTCGTTCGGTCCCAGCTGGCACTCGCGGCAAAGTCCAAAGATCGCGAAATGGTGCAGGTCCGCCCGGAATCCGAAGTCCGTGCCCACGCGCTCCTCGAGGTCTTCGAAATACTTGTGCCCCAGCTCTTGCACTGCGCCGCAGCTCGAACAGATCAGGTGGTGATGCGTTTCGGCTGGCGCCCATTCGAACACGGCGTCGCCAGCGCCCATGTCCGTCACCGTCGCCAGGCGCATCCGGCGCAGGACGTCCAGCGTGCGATACACAGTGCTCACGTCGACGAACGGAAACTCCCGCCGTACTTCTTCGGCAATCTGCGCAGCCGTCACGTGGCCCTTCGCGTGCCTGAGCGCCCGGACGATCAGCCGCCGCTGAGGCGTCAGCTTATGGCCCGCGCTCCGCAGCAGATCAGTCGTCTGGTCTTCGCAACTCACGAGGATCAGTCTACAGACAGCGCTCCTGCGGGTCGCGCCGCTCGACGTTCCCGCCGTACGCTGCCACCGTGACCATCCGCGCCGTGCTCTTTGACCTTGGGGACACGCTGGTCCGCCTCGAGCCGTTCCCCGCCGATCTCGCCCATGTCTTCGAAGAAGCGCTGCCGGCGGGGATGGGGCCGGCGAGGCCCGACATCGCCAGTGCCGTGGCCTTGCTCGTCGCCAGCGATGTGAGGAACGCGCATCAGGCGGCGCGCCGCGAGGAAGTCGATATCCCCGGCGTGGTTCGCTCTGCATTCGCCGATCTCGGACTCGACTGCCCGGACTCGCTGGCGGCAACCCTCGCCGACGCCCACGGCCGGGCCGATGTCGACCGCATCCACGATGTACCCGGCAGGGCTGTCTTCCTCGATAACCTTCGTCGTCGCGGCTACCGGCTCGGCATCGTCTCCAACACCACAACCCGTGCAGAGCTGCTCTCCGGGATGCTCGGCCGCTTCGGTTTGCTGCCCTACTTCGAAGCCGTCGTCTATTCGTCGCGGGAAGGCGTCCGCAAGCCGCACCCGGGTGTCTACGAGGCTGCGCTCTCGCAGCTGGCCATCGAGCCATCCGCGGCGCTCTTCGTTGGCGACCGCCTCCGTGAGGATGTCCTTGGCCCACGCCGCCTCGGGATGCGCGGTGTCCTCACGCACGAATTCTTCCAGGACGCCCATGCAGGCGAACCCGATGCTGTGCTCTCCCGGCTCGTCGAACTCGAACAGGTCCTGGACGATCTCAGCGCTCACACGTCCAGTGCCTGACGAGGTCGTTCATGTCCGCTTCGCAGGCCAGTTCATAAGAGCCGATCATCGTGACCACCATCACGACCAGGATCGTGACCCCAAACGCGAGAGCCCACGTCATCATGCTGCGACGGCCGAGTCCGCCGAGCACAATCCCGGAGACAAGCGCAAGCACGAGCGCGATCCCATGGACGCTGAGGTAGACCACGTCCCGTTCGTCGCTGGTAAATCCTGAGTCTGGCCGCGAGCGGTCCAATGCCGCGGTTCGCAGCAACGCGAGATATCCGCCCACGATGCAAATGAGCGCCACCCCGGTTGCCAACATCAAGATGGGATGCAGGCGGGGGCGGCGCTCATTCATGCGCCCGCTACTGTAACGCGGTCGCGGTTCCCAATCAGGCAGTGGCTTTTTCGAGCATGCCAGCCACCTCGTCGACCGTGGCCACGCGCCAACCGGCCCATACGGGCCCCTTCTGCCAGGCCATGTACTTCTCGCGCGCCGCTGCCCGGGCCGCCGCGAGTTCCTCTTCGCTCGGATCATGGCCGAGCTGCTTCGCGATGCCTTCCGGAGACGTGTCGCCGAGTACTTCCCGCGTCTGGTGAAGCTGTTCGTTCGCAAGCGCCGGCCGTTCGATGAAGTGCGCAATCTCGCGGTGCTGGCTGTCGAAGAACACGAACACCGGGATCGACTCGAATTCGCCGTTCTTCAGGTACGGCTGAATCATGTCCTTGTTCTGGTCCCGCTCGAAGAACCGGAACTCGATGTCCATCGCCTCGGCCATCTTCTGCGCGATCCCCGTGCCCCGGTAAACGTCAGGGCACCAGTCCTCGCCGATGACCACCACGTGATGCGGACCGTTCGGCTTCGCGGCGAGCGCCTTCAGCCGGCGCTTCTGGTCTGCGGTGATCTCAAGGCCCTTGTAGTTGTCCTCGAACAGCTCGCGGTTGCGGATCCCGCTTTCGAGATATTCCTGCCAGGTCTTGCCCTTCTTGAATCGCTCAAGCGTAATCGGGTTAATAACGGTCTGGGTCATGCTGTGCACTCCTAATGCTGCTGTTGTGAGTCCAGCCTACAGGGCCGCGGCAGGCCTCTCAAGATACCCCCGGGGGGTTCCCTTCGTCCCCTGAAGCGATTGCCTGCTTTGCTTCCTGCCACAGTGCGACGATCTCCTCGACACCGGCCGCTACAAGGTCTATGCCGCGCTCGGCTGCCAACCGTTCGACAATCCCAAAGCGCGCGCGGAATCGTTGGTTCGCGCCCCGTAACGCCTGCTCCGCGTCGATCCCGATGCGCTGGCCGATGCCTGCCAGCACCATCGCCACGTCGCCAAACTCCGCCTCACGCTCCGAAGCATCTTCCGCGAGTGCAAGCTCCTCGATCTCTTCCGCCAGCTTGGCCAGTGGTATCTGGGTGTCTGGCCAATCGAACCCGGCACGGCGCGCGCGGCCCTGCAGCGTCTGCGACGCCGCGAGGGCCGGCAGGCTGACGGGGACGCCCTCCAGCACCGAGTCGCGGGACTTCTCGCTCTTCTTGATCTTCTCCCAGTTCGCAAACACTTCGTCGGCAGTGTCGCCAGCCGCGCCCGCGAACACGTGTGGATGCCTTCGCACAAGCTTCCGGGCGATCCCTTCGTTCACATCCTCGTAGCTGAATGTCCCGTTTCGCTCGCCCACCGCAGCATGCATCAACACCTGCAGCAGCAGGTCGCCCAGTTCTTCGGCCAGCGCGTCCGGATCGCCTGAGTCGATCGCTTCGAGGACTTCGTAGCTTTCTTCCAGCAGGTGGTGGCGCAGCGATTCGTGCGTTTGTTCCCGGTCCCAGGGGCATCCATCCAGGGCATGCAGCCGCCGTACGATCGCCAGCAGGCCGTCGAAACGCCGCACATCCTCTTCGGCGTCCAGCATTGGGACATAGAGGCTGTCGAGGTATGACCAGGCCGTGCGGTCGATAGCCGAGAGGGGCAGCGCCGAGACGCCCTGCTCGGCCGTGCCCAGTGCATGAAGCACTTGCACTTCGTGGTCGGCCGGGTAGACGTCCAGGAGTCGGAGCTTCAGCGTCGCTGCGACATCGCGGTCATACACTTGCGCGAAGAGCACCGGACGCTGGCTGTCGAAGCGTCCGTCCTGCGCGTCACAGATCTGCACATCTCCAAGGTCCGTACCCAGCGCCGTCGCCACCACGTCCACGAAACTCACGCCGGGGTGCAGGGCGACGGCGAAGCCCCTCGCAGTCGCCGCTGCAGCGATGCGGGCCACACTCGCCTCGGCGAACAGCGGGTGCCCGGGCACGGCATAGACGACATCTCCCGCGACAGCCGCCGTTACCACGCGTTGTGCAATTGCCTCGTAGATGTCGTCGAACGCAGCCCCGGACTGGTACAGGTCATCGCAGTCCGTCCAGGTCCGAACGCTGTCCAGCGCATCGACGGTGGGATGCCGCCGCGTGCGCAGGATCACCCGCGAGCCGGAGTGGAGCAGGTCTCGCGTGCCGATCGTCAGGTGTCCCAGGTCGCCGGGCCCCAGGCCAACGATATGAATCGTCATCCCTCGAACCGTACCTGCATCCTGCCGCCGCGCAACCGGGGGATGTCAGGCGAGGTTCATGAGTGCGCGTTCGATCTCGTGCCTCGTCTGGTTCGCTGCCGCGAGCCGCCACGATGCCTCTCGCCGGACTTCGAGGGGCGCGGCGCCCTCCTGGATGCTGCGGCCGGCGTGTAGCACGACATCTTCCTGCATGCGCAGGCCCCGCCGGATCATGGTCACGTCCCACCAGGGCCGCTTGCTCGCCCACCAGAACTGGCACGAATGCAGCGCCGGTTGCAGCAAGCGCTCTGCCAGTTCCGCGTCCTTCTCCGAATCACCCTCACGGCCGTGCCGGTTCGCCATCGCCGTGAGCGTTTCGCAATGGTCCACCAACTCCCACTGCAATGCGTGCAGCCGGTTTCCGGGTGATTTCCACAGCGGGAACGGGTCGCCGCCCGCAATGTCTTCCCGCGATGTACTCCACGAAGATGCAAACGGCTCAACAACATCACCTGCCGGGAACGTGTCCAATACCTCCGATGGAAGCAGCATCCGCACGGTTTTCGATGCTCCCGTCGCCGCGTAGGCGGCCGCAAGGAATTCCGTTTCCCAGCCGCGGATATGGTGCCCGAACGTCTCGCCGTCCATCCCGGTTACAACATAGTGATCGTGCCCATCGGCCCCCACCCGTTCGAGATCCGCGACCCACGAAGCAGCGTCTACTTCGCGGAACGAGATCCGGTTGCTGCGGACGTCGTCCCGGAACAGCACGGCAATTTGAGCCCCGTTGCAGCGCGCGCGTGGCACCCGCGTGGTCTGCCACTCGCCGGGATTCGCCACGCCGCTTAGCAGCACCCAATCGTGTCCCGTGGCCCGGATCGCCGGGAGGATGTCCTGCGAATACGCCAGCTCCGGTGGGAAGAACCCCCGCGGTGCGTACCCTTCCCCGAATACCGCCCGGTTCGCTTCCGCGTTCTCGGCCATAGCCCGGTTGCGGTCGCGGGCCGCGATCAGGGGAAAGATCGGGTGGTATCGCCCGCTTCCAAGGAACTCGATCTGGCCCCGCCCTTGCAGCGTCTTCAGTCCTTCGATCACGTCCTGGTAGCCGTGCTCCGCGAGCATTTCGCTCAACACGGCGTTCATGTTGATGGCGACCCGGGCCGATGCCTGCTCCAGGAGCACGCGCACCACCGGCCGGTACGACTCCTCCGCGACCTTCCGCAGGATCTCGTGGGTCTGTCCCGGTGGCTGGTAGAAGTGGAGGATCTGAACCCATGCCGTGCTCATGAGCGCCGGTCCTTTCTCATTTCAAACGCTGCGCTTGGCGCCGCCGCCACTACGCCCAGAGCACCAGGTCCGTATCGATGACCTTTGGAAGCGCAGCATGCCCTGGCATCACCCGAATCGTGTAACCCGCCCGGCCGCCCGATCCCGGACTGAAGGTGCCTTCGAAGACGGCCGGCCCGGGCCCATCCGTGACGAGTGCCATCGGCATCATCCCGTGGCTGGTCAATGCTCCGGCGGCCGTCGCCTCTCCGTAAAGCAGGTCCACCCGAAGGTCGCCGGCGGCCAGCCCATCCTTCTCGACAACTGCCGTTACACGCACTGGCGAACCGCCCGCTACCTCGTCCGCCGCGTCGTCCTGCACGTCCACGATGCGGACGGAAGGCCACGCTGCTCGCACCCGGCGAAGGAACGTCGACGCCGCGCGAGCATCGGCCAGCCCGCTGCCCGTCAGGCGGTGCCAGAGTTTGCCGGCCGGTCCGTATGTCTTCTCCGCATATTCCGCCACCATCCGGTGCGTGCAGAACACTGGCGAGTAGGTCGCGATCGACTCCTTCATTCGCGCCACCCATTTGCGCGGCACGCCATCGGCATCGCGGTCGTAAAAGGCGGGCGCCACTTCGTTCTCCAGGATGGCGTACAGCGACTCCACATCGGCCGCGTCCTGCACGTCCGGCTCCTCGTCGATCCGCTCGGAGCCGATCGCCCAGCCGGCCCCCGGGCGAAACGCCTCCGCCCACCAGCCATCGCGCACGCTGATGTGCAGCGCGCCGTTCGCGACCGCCTTCATTCCGCTCGTGCCGCTCGCTTCCAACGGGCGCAGCGGCGTATTCAGCCACGCGTCGCATCCCTGGACCAGTGCCCGCGCCAGACCAACATCGTAACGCTCGAGCACGACGAGCCGGTCCCGGAGCTCCGGATGCTTGCTGGCCGCCACCACTTCCCGGATGAGTTGCTTGGCGGGCTCGTCCCGCGGGTGCGCTTTGCCGGCAAAGATGAACTGCACCGGCCGATCAGCGCTATTCAGGAGCCGCGCCAGTCGATCGGGGTCTCGAAGCAACAACGACGCCCGCTTGTACGCCGCGAATCGCCGGGCGAATCCGATCGTCAGGACATTCGGGTCCAGCGGCTCGCCCAGCCGTGGGTCATTCGGCATCCCCCGCCGATCCGCACTCGCGCGGAACGCCATTCGCGCTCGCTGCACCAGTTGGCGCCGCTGCCGGTCGTGCGTTGTCCACAGCAATGCGTCCGACATCGTCCGTACCGCGTCCCAGTTGGCGTTGTCCACGGCATCGTCCCGCCAACCCGGGCCAACATAACGGTCGTAAAGCTGGCCCATCTCATGCGAAACCCAGGTTGGAAGGTGCACGCCGTTGGTGATGGACCCGATTGGCACCTGTTCCTGGGGCAGCGATGGCCACGCCCGGTCCCAGAGCTGGCGTGAGACGTGCCCGTGCAACTGGGAGACGCCGTTCCGGAACCCGCTCATCCGCAACCCGAGCAGTGCCATCGAAAAGGGTTCGTGCGTGTCGTGCGGGTCCATGCGTCCCAGCCCGACGAACGCGTGGTCGTCCAGCCCCATCGACGCATAGGTGCTGTGCAGGTACTTGGTCACCAACTCCGGCGGAAAGAGGTCGATCCCTGCCGCCACGGCGGTGTGCGTCGTGAACACCGTCGAAGACGCTACGGCCATCCGAGCCGTTTCGAAGTCCACGCCCTGTTCCTGCATCAGCGCCCGCGTGCGCTCGACCGCCATCAGTGCGCTGTGGCCTTCGTTCATATGGCACACGATTGGCTGGTAGCCTATCGCTCGCAGGGCGCGGTAGCCGCCGATGCCCAGTAGCAACTCCTGTTCGATCCGCATCTCGACGTCGCCGCCATACAGCCGCGAGCAGACTCCCCGGTCCTCAGGACGGTTCTCTTCCAGGTCGGAATCGAGGAAGAACACCGGCACGCTGCCCACATCGCACCGCCACACCGCCAACGCCACCTCGCGCCCATCGAACGCAACCTGGACGACCAGCGGGTCGCCCGTATCGGACCGCACGCGGCCCGTCATCGGCAACGTTGCCGGGTCCAGTTCCTGGTATTCCTCCAGTTGCCATCCGTCCGCCGCCAGTGCCTGCCGGAAATAGCCCTGCCGGTACAGCAGCGTGACGCCGACCAACGGCAGCCCGAGGTCGCTCGCCGACTTGATATGGTCCCCGGCCAACACGCCGAGTCCGCCCGAGTACATCGGGATGCTTTCCGTAAACGCGAACTCCAACGAGAAGTACGCCACCACTTCGCCCGACTCGCTCGCCCCGACGTCGACCTGCGGCTTGCGGGCGAGGTACGCGTCCAGCGCATGCATTACCTGTCCCAGGTGGCCTGTGAACCCTGCATCCTGCGACAGCTCTTCGAGCCGCTCAGCGGGCACTCGCTGGAGCACGCGGACAGGATTGTGCTCGGTGGCGGCCCACAGGCCGGGGTCCAGTCGTTCAAACAGCGCCGCCGCGTCCGTGTTCCATGTCCAGTACAGGTTGCGGGCGAGCCGCTTCAGAGGCTCCAGGGTGTGTGGCAGCGATGGCTCTACCGCCAGTGTTCGTCGTGCAGTCAGGCGCATCCGAAGATCCTACTTCATTCATCGTGTCAGACGAGTTTCACCGCGTTGTCCGCACTCCCAGCGCGTGCGACGATCCTCCCAGCCTGGAGCGCAAATGCCCGCAACTCAACTCCGCGCCGTCTTCTTCGATATCGGCGATACCCTCTGGCATGCACAGGCGGCGCCCCCCGCCTCGGCCTTTCGCGAGATGGCTGCCGGCCGCGCCACGGCGTTTCTCGCCGCCAATGGGTTCACCACCGATGGCGCCGCCGACCTCGCTCGCATCGCCTGGGATTCGCTCGAAGAGGCCATGCGCGTGGCGCGCGCCGCAGACCTCGCCGAACCCGACTACGGCGCCCGTGCCGGAGCTGCGCTCCGCTCGGCGGGCATCCACATCGATGATGCCACCGCTTCGCGATTCCTCGATGCGATCTACGTGTCAGGCGTGGACGGGGGCAAACAGGCCTATCGCGACGCCGCTCCGGTTCTCTCTGAGCTCAAGCGCCGCGGATTCCTCATCGGCTCCATCACTAACCGCGCCTTCGGCGGCATCAGGTTCCGGGACGACCTCCGCGCCGCCGGAATCGATGGCGTCTGGGATTCGCACACCGTTTCCGTCGAAGTCGGCTATCTCAAACCGCATCCGGCCGTCTTCCAGCACGCGCTCGCGTCCCTTTCGGTGCGCGCCGGGGAGTCCCTCATGATTGGCAACTCACTGCGCGAAGACATCGCCGGTGCAGCACGGCTCGGATTCAAGACAGCCTGGAAACGCTCCGTGCCCGATGCTGAAGACGTCGAACCTGACTACGTCTTCGACGATCTGTCCGAATTGCTCGCCCTCAGCGCCCTGCGGAGTGCGGCGTGAGCAGCGGTGGACGCCAATGGGGCGGCCGCTTCGAAGGCGACATGGATGCCCTCACCCAGGCATACACCGCCGGCGACGATCGCGAACTCTATGAACACGACATCGCCGGGTCGATCGCCCACGCACGCATGCTCGGGCGGAAGGGCATCATCCCCGTGCCCGATGCTGACGCGATCGTCCGCGGCCTCGCCGATGTCCTCGAAGAATTTCGCGCTGGTCGCGTCGTTTGGCGGCCCGAACTCGAAGACATCCACACTCACGTCGAGGTGCTCCTCCGCGAGCGCATAGGCGAGCCGGCCGGACGGCTGCACACCGCCCGCTCGCGGAACGACCAGGTCGCACTTCTCAACCGAATGGTCGTGCGCGAGGCCTGCGACGAGGCGAATGCCGCGCTCTCCGCGCTCATCGAAACAATCTGCGACCTCGGCGAGCGCTACGCCGCCGACCCCATGCCCGGCTATACGCACGTCCAGCGCGCGCAGCCGGTCACGCTCGGCCACCACCTGCTCGCCTATGGCGAGATGCTGTTCCGCGACCGGGGCCGTTTCCTCGACTGTCGCAAGCGCACGAATGTCCTCCCGCTGGGCTCCGGCGCCCTTGCCGGCTCGCCCTACCCGCTGGACCGCGAAGGTGTCGCGGAAGAGCTGGGCTTCGATACCGTCTCCCGCAACAGCCTCGATGCGACCGCCGACCGGGACTTCGTAGTCGAATTCCTCGCCGCCTGCGCGATGACGCAGGTCCACATCAGCCGCCTCTCCGAGGAGATCGTCCTCTGGGCCAGTTCCGAGTTCGCGTTCTTGCGCCTGCCGGACCGCTTCGCCACGGGCTCCAGCATGATGCCGCAGAAGAAAAATGCCGACGTTGCGGAGCTCGCGCGCGGGCGCACGGGCCGCGTTACCGGCGAACTCGTCGCCATGCTTACCGCACTCAAAGGCCTCCCTCTCGCCTACAACCGAGACCTCCAGGAAGACAAGACGTCCGTGATCGCTGCCCGGGAAACTGTCATCCCCACGCTCCACATCTTTGCCGCCATGCTCCCGGAACTCGCGTTCGATCTCCCCCGCCTTCGCTATCTCGCGGGTGCCAGCTTCTCGCTCGCCACGGACGTTGCCGACTACCTGGTGCGCAAGGGAATGCCCTTCCGCGACGCACATGGCATCGTCGGCAGCCTCGTCCGGGAATGCGAACAGAGCCGGTGCGAACTCAACGCGCTCCCCTTTGAGGAGTACCGCTCGCGCAGCAGCCTCTTCGAGCCAGATATCCTCGACCTTGACGTCGACCGCGCCCTCGCCGCCCGAGACATCCCCGGCGGCACCGCTCCCAACCGCGTGCGCGAGGCGGCGGCCGCGTTGCGCCAGGCCCTCGGAGGTTTCTGAATGGCACAGATGGACCGATCCCAGCTCGATAGCTTTCTCGCCGAAACCCGGATCGCCAAGCTCGTGACCCTCAACGCCGATGGCGGCCCAAACGTCGTCCCGGTCTGGTTCGAATGGGACGGCGCCGGGGCCTGCGTTTTCACCACCCGCACGTCCGCCAAGGTGCGCCGCATTCAGCGCGATCCTCGCGTTGCACTTTCGGTGGAAGAGGGCGTCGGCGTCCCCGAAGCCTGGGTCTCGATCGAAGGCACCGCGACTGTCGAAGACGCCGGTGCGTGGGGTGTGATCGAGCGCCTCACGCCGCGCTACTACGACGCCGCCAGGGCGCGGGAGACGCTCCTCAGCTGGGGCCAGATGAAGGACGAATGGGTCGTGATTCGCATCTCCCCCGCCCGCATCCGCTCGTCGGCCCCTGGCAGCTAGCAGCCCTGTTCTTTTCCCCGGACACGGTCGAACGTCACCGTATGACTCGTCGCCGTCATGCCCGCCCTCGCCAGGTCCGTCGGCTCGGAGCGGCCTTGGTCTGCGTTCTGGCTGCCGCTTCCGTCCTTGGCGCGATCTTTAGCGGCGCCGTCTACGAGATGACCAGCGGCGCGTCCGTCGGCCTCTTTGCCACCGTGGGACTGCTCTTCGTTGGCTTCGCGCTCAGTGGCGCGGCCATGCTTCTCACCCTGCAGACGCTCGTTTCAGCGCGGCACCGCCGTCTCGACAATGTCGTCAGCATCGAAGACCGCGTCACGCGCGACCTCGACCGCGTCGCCTAGCCCTCGCGGTAGTTCTGGAAGTAACGGCTCGGCGTCGGGCCCTGCTGCCCCTGGTACTTGCTCCCCGCTTCGGCAGAGCCGTAGGGATGCTCTGCCGGCTCCGAAAGTCGCAAGAACGAGATCTGCGAAACCTTCATGCCTTGATACAGCGTGATTGGCAGGTTCGCGATGTTCGAAAGCTCCAGGGTCAACGCCCCATCCCAGCCCGGGTCCACGTAGCCGGCGGTGGAGTGAATGATCAGTCCCAGCCGCCCGAGCGAAGACTTCCCCTCCAGCCGCCCGACGATGTCGTCCGGAAGCGCCACGCGTTCCAGCGTCACGGCAAGCGCGAACTCGCCCGGGTGGAGGATGAAAGGATGGTCGTCATCAATCTCGACCAGTTCCGTGAGGTCCGGGTACTCCCGCTTCACGTCGATAAACGGAATCTGCGAGTTCCGGAACACCCGGAATTGGTACCCCAGCCGCAGGTCCACGCTCGCAGGCTGCACGGCGCGCTCGCCCAGCGGATCGATGATGATCCGTCCCGCTGCAAGTTCCGCCCGGATCGTCCGGTCGCTCAGTACCACGCGCGCTAGCGTACGGCCCGCTCCCGTTCCAATCACCCGAAGCACAAGGTCTGAACACTGAGGCCCGAAAACGCTGTCCGTAGTCCATATAACCGAGCACGGTAGTGTAAAGATTGCCGAATCCGGTCGTACCGGAACGGGGGACCCACCACCGGGGTGAATGCGCACGCAGCGCACGGGCACCTTCCGCCCGAACCCGACAGCTGACCCCGCAGGCGTGGAAGCTGTAACTCGCCTCGTTAAGGAGTCAGCGTGTCCTCGCCTGCCGGTTCATTGGTCCTGCCCGCTCCCGGCGCCCTGCGGGCCAACGTGCTCGCCGGCCTCGTGGTCGGCGTCATCGCTATCCCGCTATCGATCGCCCTCGCTGTCGCAGTCGGAGTGCCGCCGGTGGCGGGGCTCTACACCGCTGTCTTTGCCGGCGCGGCAGCGTCAATCTTCGGTGGCTCCCGCTTCAACATCACAGGGCCGACGGCCGCGCTGGTGCCCATCCTGGCCTCCGCCGTGCTGACCCACGGGCCTGGTGCTCTGCCAATGATTGGCGTCATGGCCGGCATCATCCTCCTGGCGATGAGCTTTTTTCGGCTCGGCCGCCTCATGCGGTACATGCCGGGCCTCGTCGTCGTCGGATTCACGGCCGGGATCGCGCTCTCCATCGCCTTTGGGCAACTCAACAATCTGTTGGCTGTCTCCGGCACAGACCCTGCGCTAGAACACTTCCACGAAAAGCTCTGGGATACCCTGGCGCATCTGGACACCGTCAGGATTGAAGCGCCTGCAATCGGCCTCGCTTCCGTGCTCGCGCTGGTCCTCTGGCCGCGAGTTCCCGCGTTGAACCGCATACCGGGCCCGCTGGTCGTGGTCCTCCTCGCCACTACCCTCGCCTGGGGCCTTGATATCGACGCCCCGACCATTGGCAGCCGCTACGGCGAGCTTCCCACCGGCTTCCCCCGGCCAAAGGTCGATTTCTTTGACGCGGGCCTCCTGTTTGACCTGCTGCCAATTGCCGTCTCGGTCGCAATCCTAGGCGGAGTCGAATCGCTCCTCAGCGCCATGGTCGCCGACGGGATGGTGCCGGGAAGCGTCCGCTTCGATGCCGATCGGGAGCTTCGCGGCCAGGGCATCGCAAACCTTGTCGCGCCGTTCATGGGCGGTATCCCCGCGACAGCCGCAATTGCCCGCACCGCTGCCGGCATACGTAACGGCGGCACATCCCGCCTCACAGGGGTCGTCCACGCCGTCACGGTCCTCGCAGCGACGGTCGCGCTTGGGGGGCTCGCCTCCCACATACCGCTGGCTGCCCTGGCCGCCATCCTCCTGGTCGTCGCATGGAACATCGCCGAGGTCCCGGAACTTGCGCGCCTCCTGCGCCGCGCCCCGCGTGAAGACCTTGTCGTCCTCGTCTCCACGGCGGCGATCACGCTGTTCTTCGATCTCACCTATGCCATCGGTGCGGGTGTCCTCGCCTCGATGTTCATCCTCCTGCGCGGCTTTATGCGGATGCCCGCAGCCGCTGAAGTCGTTCCCGGCAGCGAAGATCGCTTCCGGGACATTAGCCCCGGACTGCACGACCTCGTGCGATCACGGCCGGATGTCGCGGTCTTCACGGCACAGGGGATCCTGTCGTTCCATTCGGCAGCAGCGTTCGAGTATGAGATCTCGGCCGTCGATACCCGGCCCCTCGTCATCCGCATGAAGAACGTCCACCACGTCGACTCCAGCGGCCTCCTCACGCTTGAAGGGATCATCCACCACCGCCAGCGAAACGCGGGACGGATCATGCTCTCCGCCATCCAGCCCTCGGTTTATGCCGCTATCGACCGGTTCGGGATTCTCGACCTCGTGGGCCGGGACAACGTCTTCGCCTCAACGGCAGATGCGATCGCTTCCTGCCCCCTCCCTCCGGCCGGCCAGCCGGGGCCACGCCAGGTCGCTCCCGCAGTCGGCCGCTAGCCCGTCCCCCTCGCTCCCGGTCGGCGCACCCCGACGGCAAGACGACAAAGGCCCGGACGTCACGTCCGGGCCTTCTCACTGCCAGGGCAAGTTGGTGGAGACGGGGGGACTCGAACCCCCTACCTCAGCAATGCGAATGCTGCGCTCTCCCAGATGAGCTACGTCCCCATGAACACAAAAGCCCGCCAAAGCGAACGGGCCGCCCCCCATCGTAGGGAGCGGCCCGAATCTGGGTCAAATAACTGGATGGAACCTAATGCCGGTGGTTCGAGCCCCGGCCAATCCGGTAACTCGTTTCCCCCGTAAACTCCCGCTCGACACCGCACTTCTTGCACTTGCCCGGGGTTAGTTCGCCCCGGGGTGGCTGCAGAATCCAGTGATGCACACAGTGATCCACCATCTGCAGCGTGTCAGTCTTGGTCATGCGGAACGATCCCCCTCGACGGTATTCGGTTCTCCTGGCGAACCCGGGTTACCCCTAACCACACGCCAGCGACCGCGGTGCAGTCTATAGGACTCCCATAGGAGTCTTCAATAGATTATTGCGATCCGTCTAACAATCCGGGCAGAGGTGTGATGGTCATAACACCTACCGGTAGGTCAATTACCGTCACCACATCAGCTATCGCGGGTATCAACACGTCGCCCCGCGGCCCGCGCACTACGTACACGTCGTTCGCCCCGGGTTGCATCACTTCCACAAGCTCGCCGAGCTCCTCCCCGTCCGCCGTGACCACCCGCAATCCAATCAGCTCGTGCACGAAATACGAATCGGCGCTCGCCCGCCTCACTTCTGCGTCCGGCACTTCGACCAGCTGTTCTCTGAACGCCTCCGCCATCGTCCGCGAGCGGATGCGGTCAGACTCCAGGATCCACGCGTCGCCGGTCGGGCGCAGTCGCAGCACCCGCAGAGGTACGCCCGCGACCCACACCTGGCGGCCGGGCTGCAGGTTCGGCGCGCCTTCGGCGAACGCGACGACTCGCAGCTCTCCGACCAACCCGTGTGCGCGGACCACGCGCCCTACGGCCGTGTAGCCGTCGCGCGGTTCCGGCATCGGAGCGAACTGTGGCTGGATTGGGCCGAGATGCGGCGGCGACATCGCAGGCGGAGGCGTATGCCGCCGCGGCCGCGGTGTTCGTGCAGGCCTTGTTTGCCCGTCCGGTTGCGTTGGCTCTGTCACTTCGGCGCCGTGGCGCTAATCAGGGATATCGAGGCTGACACGCACGTCTTCCTTGACGGCGGCCACCTTCACCAGCTGGCGCATCGAGCCTGCGATGCGGCCGCCCCGGCCGATCACCTTGCCGCGGTCCTCATCGGAAACGAGCAGGCGCACCTCAACACGGTCGCCCATCCGGTCCTCTTCCACTTTCACCGACTCCGGGTCATCGACCAGCGCTTTCGCCAGGTAATCGACGAGGTCAGCGATCATGCTCACGATGTCGCGGCCTCGGCCCCGGTGATCCCCGCCCGCTTTAGGATCTTGGCGGCGGCTTCAGAGGGCTGGGCGCCCTTCGAGATCCAATCGCGAGTCTTATCTGCATCCAGCACCGCAACCGGCGGGTCGGAGTGCGGGTCATACGAACCCAGCGTCTCGACGAACCGCCCATCCCGGCGGCCCATCTCCTCCGCCACGATGACGCGGTAGTACGGCTTCTTCGTCTTGCCGATCCGGGTCAGCCGAATCTTCAACATGTCTTACCCTCCGGCGACCGGGAGCCGCCATTCGAAACTATTCGCTTTGTCGCAATGCTAACGCGCGGTCTTCGTATGCGCGCGCTCAGAACCGCATGCCCTGGAACCGCCCACTCGAAAGCTGCTTCGAGATTTTCCGGGCCTCGAAGAACTGCTTCAGCAGCTGGTTCACATCGTGAGGCGTCGTCCCGCTCCCGGTCGCGATTCGCCGCCGCCGCTTGCCGTCGATCTTCTCCGGGTGACGGCGCTCCCACTTTGTCATCGAAAGCACGATCGCTTCTGCCCGCCCGAAGAACGAGTCGTCCATCTCGTCCACGTTCAGCTGTGCTTTGATCTTGTTGAATCCCGGCAGCATCGAGACAAGCTGCCCTAATGGCCCCATCTTCTGGACCTTCCGCATCTGCTCGAGGAAATCCTGGAGATCGAACGTGCCCCGCTTCAGCTTCTCGCTGAACTTGTCGGAGTCTTCCTCCCCCATCGTCTCCTTGGCGCGCTCGATGAGCGTGAGCATGTCTCCCATACCAAGGATGCGCCCCGCCAGCCGGTCAGGGTAAAAGGCCTCCAGCGCGTCCGCCTTTTCGCCAACGCCGATGAATTTCACCGGTACGCCGGTCACGCTGCGGATGCTCAGCGCCGCGCCACCGCGGGCGTCACCGTCCATCTTCGTGAGGATCAGTCCCGTCGTTCCCACTTTGTCGTGGAACTCTTTCGCCGCGGTCACCGCGTCTTGTCCGGCCATCGCGTCCGCGACAAACAACACTTCGACCGGATTCAGCAGCGACCGGATGTCCGCCACCTCGCGCATCATTTCTTCGTCGACGTGCAGCCGCCCGGCAGTGTCGATCAGCAGGTGAGTCGCCCCTGTGCGCTTCGCCGCATCGAGGGCGTTCACCGCGATCGTCCGCGGGTTCACGCTCGTCCCTTCTTCGTGGACCGGCACACCCACGCCGCTCGCAACCGTCACCAGCTGTTGGACGGCGGCCGGCCGGTAGATATCGCACGCCGCGATCAGGGGCCGGTTCCCTTGTTTCTTCAACAGACTCGCGAGCTTGGCCACGCTCGTTGTCTTCCCGGAGCCCTGCAGGCCTACCACCATGACCACCGTCGGTGGTTGCAGAGCCGTCGCCAATTTCGGCGCTTCTCCGCCCAGCAACTCCACCAGTTCGCTGTGGACGATGTCGATGACCTGCTGCGCTGGCGTCAGACTTCGCAGCACCTCGGCGCCCAGCGCTCGCTCTTTGACGCGCGTTGTGAACTCGCGGACGACCTTGAAGTTCACGTCAGCTTCGAGCAGCGCCATGCGCACTTCGCGCAGCGCAACGTCCAGGTCTTCCTCTGTCACAACCCCGCGGCTCCCGAACTTGCGGAACGCCCCCTGTAGCTTGTCCGTTAGCGACTCAAACATCGTTCACCAGTGTAAGGCGCGAATCCATCAACGGCGCGGCGGCCGCTGCCGCCCCTTTCGCGCCACCAGCTCATAGCTCCGGTCCACCCATCCCTCGGCGATCCCCCACTCCAGTTCGCTCGCCATGTGCACGGTCACCCAACCAAACCTGCCGACGTACGCCGCCTTCGCCACGAACGGGAGCAACGTCGCTTCCGCGCCCTCATCCGGGCTCAACTTCACGGTGATGTGGAATCCCCGCTCATCTCTGCCCGAAAACACGAAGATCTTCCCCTTCGCGTTCTTGTAGACGGGCGATTCGTGGCCCCAGGGGTTGTCCGGGTACGCGCCTTCGAATGCCATCGCCTTAGCTGCCAACGCCGCTCCAAAGTCCACGGCTTAGCCCCCAGGCTCCGCCGCCGCGGCGAAGCTGCCCTTGGTCGCGTCGTCCCCGGCGCCTGCGTTCTCGTACCGTTTCGCTGCGCGCATCACGAAATACATGCTCGTCCAGAGCATCACCACGGTGAACGGCCAGTTCAGCACCCTGCTCCAGATGATGTACTCGCCGACCGACAGTTCCTGGAGCAGGTAGGTTCGCGCCACGCCCTGCACGATGTCGTGGGCCGCCCAGAACACGCTGAGCGCCACGAACACCGGCGCGCCGATCGGAATATGCCCCGCGTACTTCGGGAACATCTCCCGCGCGATCGCCCCGATAAGCGGCTTCTTCAGAAAGATGCTCACCGCGTACAGCGGCACGAATAGGAAGTCCGCCGCCGGCCCCGATGCCAGGTACGCCTTCTCACTGTTGGAGATGATCCCGATCGCCGCGGAGACTGTGACGACCACGAACCCAAACAGCGTCAGCATCCCCATCAGCGTGTCTCGCCGGTTGAACCAGTAAACAACTGCCGATGCGATAAACCCTCCGAGGATCGCGACCCACGGGTCGGCTACGCGGCTGAGCGCGTAGAACACCGCGACGGGCAGGCCGCTCCAGAGGATCCGCAGGTTCACGGGGCTGCGATGTCCTCCCGCGACACTTCCCGCATCTCCGCTCGGTGAAGCGTCGCGAGCATCGAATACCGGCCAGGGTTGCCCGTGACCCACTCCTCCGTCGCTGTCCCGGCAAGCGCCCGCTTCACCTGTGCTGGTGTGCCTGCCGCAAGCATCCCCGCCGGGATTTCGGTGTCCGGCAGGACTACGCTGCCCGCCGCGATCAGCGCCCCTTCGCCTACGCGCGCCCCGTCCAGCACCTGCGCTCCGTTCGCGATCAGCGCCCGGTCTCCAATCACAGCCCCGTGCACGATCGCGTTGTGAGCGATCGACGCCTGTTCGCCGATGAGCGCCGGAAGGTCGGCCCGGCCATGGACAACGGCGCCGTCCTGTACATTCGCGCCTGGCCCAACGACCGCGTACGAGGTGTCGCCCCGGATTACCGCCCCGTACCAGACGGAGGCGCCTGCGTGGATGGTTACGTCGCCAACGATCGACGCCGTTGGCGCGATGAAGGCGGTCGGATGGATGCGGGGGACCTTGTCCCCAACGGCGTAAATCGGCATGGCCGAAAGCGTAGCCGATCGCCGGAAAAGCGTGCGGGTGTACCGTTCCGGGCGTGTCCTTCATCTCTGTTCGCGTCACGCCTCGCGCCAGCCGGGATCTCATCGGTCCTTACAGCGGAGGCGTCCTTCACATCCGCGTCACAACGCCGCCGGCCGATGGTCAGTCGAACGCCGCCGTCACCAGGTTGCTCGCCCGTGCGCTCGGCATTCCGCCGCGCGATGTGACCCTCGTGGCCGGGGCGACTGCCCGGCTCAAACGGTTCGAGGTCCCCCTCGAGCCCGAGGAGATCGCGCGGCTTCTCCACCACGCGAGTGATGCATCGCGCTGACTCTACTGGCCCGCCGTGCGATACATGCAGTGCGGGGCGCAGCCAGCGTCCCAGCTTCATGCCCCTGGAGGGCCTACCGTGGCCGCACCTGACCTCGAAACGGTCGTCTCCCTCGCCAAGCGGCGAGGCTTCATCTACCCCTCGGCTGAGATCTATGGCGGTTTCGCCAATACCTACGACTACGGCCCGCTCGGCGTCGAACTAAAGCGAAACATCCGCAATGCCTGGTGGAAGTCCATGGTCCAGGACCGCGATGATGTTGTCGGTCTCGATGCCGCGCTGATCAGCAACCCGAACGTTTGGGTTGCTTCCGGCCACGTTGCCAACTTCGGCGACCCCCTCGTCGATTGCAAGAAGTGCAACAGCCGCTTCCGGCTTGACCACCTCGAAGAAGGCGACTACGGCCACCTCAACCGGGACGCGAACGGCAAGCCCCTGTGCCCGAACGACGGCGGCGAACTGACTGAGCCCCGCCAGTTCAACCTCATGTTCAAGACCCAGGTCGGCCCGGTCGAAGAGAGCTCCTCCATCGCCTACCTTCCCCCGGAAACGGCACAGGGCATCTTTATTAACTTCGAAAACGTGGTCACGTCGATGCGACGCAAGCTCCCGCTCGGCATCGCGCAGACCCGCACCAGCTTCCGCAATGAGATCACACCTGGCCGTTGGGTCTTCCGGACACTCGAATTCGACCAGATGGAGATGGAGTACTTCACCCTCCCGCCCAGGGACCGCGAAAACCCCGCCGAGTACCTCGAGAAGTACGGCGAATGGGTGCAGGCCCGTCGCGACTGGTACGTCGATGTAGTTGGCATCGATCCGGAACGCCTCCGCCTTCGCCCCCACGATGCCGGCGAACTCTCGCACTACTCCATTGGCACCACGGACGTGGAGTACCTGTTTCCCTGGGGTTGGGGCGAACTCGAAGGCGTCGCCTGCCGCACTGACTTCGACCTCACGGAGCACGGCAAGCTCAGTGGCCATCCCCTCACGTACTTCGACGAGGAGAGCGGCCAGCACGTCGTCCCCTGGGTTATCGAGCCCGCCGCGGGCCTCAACCGTACGTGCGCAGTCGCCCTGCTCGACGTCTATCACGAAGAGCTGGATGAAAAGGGCGAGAAGCGCGTCGTCCTCAAGTTCAAGCCCGCGATCGCGCCGATTAAGGTCGCCGTCCTTCCACTCTCCAAGAACGTGAAGCTGCAGCCCGCCGCCCAGCGCGTTTACGACATCGTTCGCAAGCGCTGGATGACCCAGTACGACGAAACCCAGTCCATCGGCCGCCGTTACCGCCGCCAGGACGAAATCGGCACGCCGCTTTGCGTCACGGTCGACTTCCAGACCGTTGGCGAAGAAGGCCAGCCCGGCGACGACAGCGTCACCATTCGCGACCGTGACACACAGGAGCAAGTCCGCGTCCCCATTGCTAATCTCGTCCAGGCCCTGCGGGACCGACTCGACCCCGTCTAGGTCTCAAGGCACACGTGCATACGAAAAGGGCGGCCCGTCGGGCCGCCCTTCGTCGTGCTGTGCGTTCGAGGCCGTGGCCCGCTCGCTAGCTCTTTGGACCTTCGCGGCGGCAGGCATCGCCGTATTCGGCCAGCGCCTTCACGACCGGGTCGTCCGCGCCAAGGTCGAGCGTCGAGCGGTGTTTGCCCATCTCTTCCCACACGTGGCGGCTTGCAGCGTCGATCGCGGCCTGCTCATGATGCCGGCACGCATCACCATATCCGGCGATCGCCATGACCAGCGGGTCATGCGCGCCGATATCCATGGTGATCTGGTGGTGAGAAAGCGCTTCCCAGAGATGCTGGCTGGCGGTATGGACGTCAGGCGGGGTATCGGTCACGGGCACCGTGGTCTCCTCTGTTACTGGATTTAATCTGATTGTAACAATAGGCGCCCCGGCTGAACAGCACCATGTCCTTCACCTTCCGGCGTCGCGCGTGCACGATCCCGGTTCCCGCTTCGAGGTTTACATGGCCCGTCTTGCTGTCCGTCCCTTCGTCCCCGGCGACATCCCGCGTGTCGCTGAGTTGCTCGGCGACCGCCACCACCGCGACAGTGCCCGGATACCGGCGCCGTCTCGCGACCTTCAGGATCTGCCGGGAGCCACTAGCGCCGTCGCGGCTGTCGAGCGCGACGCGCAGACCTCGGGCGTGGTTGCTGAGCGGGCCGGCCGGCTCGCCGGTTTCGCCTTCGGCCAACGGCTGATGCTCGCCCCAACCGATTTCGCCTCGCAGTTCGTGCCGCCCCACTCCATCTCGGTGCCGGTCCAGGGTCACGCCGTGGCCGCTGGCGAGGATGAAGCCGAGGTCTACCTCGCGATGTATGCGGCCCTCTCGCGCGAGTGGGTCGACGAAGGGTTCTTTGTCCATCGCTGGGCGATCCCCGCGGGCGACCCACGCACCCAGGAAGCCCTCGTTGCCTGCGGATTCGGCCGGTACATGACCGCTGCGGTCCGCCCAACGGCCCTCCCCGTCGCCGGCGCGGGCAATCCCGGCGTCGAAATAAGGGAGGCCACGCCGGAGGACCTGGAGGTGGTCCTCCACCTCGCAGAGGTCCTGGCGGAGCATCACGCGGTTGCGCCGATCTGCTGGCCGCTGCTTCCTTCGACCATGCCCGCGATCCGGGCGTTCACGGCGGCGATGCTCGCCGATACCCAACCGCCCACGTGGCTTGGGTTCCTCCAGGACCGCCCCGTTGCGATGCAGTCCTTCCTCGCACCCGGCTTCACCCCGCCCATCGTCGAACAGGAGAAGAATGTCTACCTGTTCGAAGGAATGGTGGAGCCGGATGTCCAGCTCGGCGGGATCGGCGCCGCCCTGCTGGGTCGCACCATGGCGTGGGCGCGCGACGCGGGTTACGAGCGCTGCACGCTGCACTGGGCCAGCCAGAATTACAGCGGCGGACCCTTCTGGCTGAAGCACGGCTTTGTCCCGGTCGAGTACGGGATGGAGCGGCGCGTCGATGAACGCGTCGCCTGGGCAAGACCGCGTCGCTGACCTCCGCGCTCAGGCCGAGGCCGCGAACTCCCGGCAGCGAATCGACCGCAGGAGGTCATCGTTCGCCTCTCGCAACATGCGCGTGAGCATTGGCAGTCGGTCGCCGAGCGAGCCGAGCAGCTCTTCCGAGCGCGCCAGCACGCCGCGCTCAATCCGGTAGCCTGGGAACAGCGCTCCGAAGTAGTCGGACACGAACTCCTTGTCGCCCGTCTCGAAGACCTCCGCCACGCTCGCGAAGAACTCCTCCACGTATGGCTCCAGGATGTCCCGTTGTCGCGCCCAGTTGAAGCCGCCCATCGCCGCCGCCGTGTCATGCAATGAGCCGTAGCTGTCGCCCCGGAATCGCACCCACGCTTCCGCCTTGACCGAAGCAGACGGGACGGCCGTCGACGCTCGCAGCGCCGCCCGTCGCCCCCGGTCGCTGGCGTCGCGCGCCTGCTCGGCCGCAATGCGCGCTTCTGCTTCCGCGATCCCGTACGCGATGTGCTTTGTCGCGATGTCCCAGCGCATCTGCTGGTCCACGTTTAACCCCGCGACCGTTTCGCCACCGTCGGCAATCCGCGCAAGAAGGCCCAGGTCCGTATCGTTTGCGGCAGCGTTGATCATCGCCCGCATCCACGTGATCTTGGGGTCGCCGTCGGCTGCGGCCTTGAGTCCGGCCCACGCAGCCGCAAACAATGCGGATGCCTCCTCAGCCTTTCGTTCTTCCGGCACGTACCGGGCTAGCGCCACTTGCGCCTGGTTGAGGACCACCTCCACCATCTCGATCCTTGGCTCCCGGCCGGCCCGCTCGCGCACCAGCGTCAGGAAGTCGATCGAGCTCAACTGTTGATCCCGGACCATGTTCCACAGCGATGACCAGAGCAGCTGCCTCAGGAGTTCATCGTCGATCCGCTCCAGGTTCTCGCGCGCAAACGCCACTGAGTCTGCGTCGAGCGCGACCTTGAAGAACCCATGGTCGTTGTAGTTCGGGAACACCAGCGCTGGCCGCGCCTTGCCGATCGCTTCCGGCACGTTTGCTTCTTCCGTTGCCAGCTTCGCCGGCAGCGCCTCCACCTGGATGCCGCCGTCCACTTCGCGCACGAGCGCGACCTCGAAAGCGTGCGGCCTGATGGTCGGATAGTCGGCGGGTGCCGCCTGCCGCAGCGTCATCGCGGCGAGCCGTTCGCCGTCTGCCTCCCAATCAGCAGAGATCGTGTTCAGCGAACTCGTCTCCAACCACTTCGCTGCCCAATCCTTCAAGTCCTGTCCGCTGCCGTGCTCCAGCGCCGCGAGGAACTCGCCCAACGTCGCGTTTCCGTAGCTGTGCCGCCGGAAGTATTCCCGCATGCCCTCGCGGAACCCTTCGAGTCCGATCGCTTGCACGAGCTGCTTCAGGACTGAAGCGCCCTTTCCGTAGGTAATCCCATCGAAGTTCAGGAACGTCTGGTCCGTGTCCGCGACCTGCCCCGCGATCGGGTGTGTGGTCACCAGCTGGTCCTGGCGGTACGCCCAGTTCTTGATCGCCGCATTGAAATCTACCCACGCGTTCGTGAATCGCGTCGCGCTTGTCATGCTCAGATAGGCCATGTACGTGGCGAAGCTCTCGTTCAGCCAGAGGTCGTTCCACCAGCGCATCGTCACGAGGTCGCCGAACCACATGTGCGCCATTTCGTGCAGGATGACTTCCGCGCGCCGGCGCCGCTGGCTATCTGTTGGCGGATCGCGAAACACCATG
Organism: Dehalococcoidia bacterium; assembly: GCA_050248655.1. Taxonomy (GTDB): domain Bacteria; phylum Chloroflexota; class Dehalococcoidia; order Tepidiformales; family Tepidiformaceae; genus JAGQHB01. The sequence goes on along the minus strand of JBFWRY010000001.1, from coordinate 845,053 downwards.
AACTCGTTGTGCGTCACCGCGCCGACGTTCTCCATCGCCCCGGCGTTGAATTCTGGCACGAAGATCTGGTCGTACTTCCCAAACGGGTACGGTACCGCGAAGAAGTCGGCGAAGAAGTCCAGCCCCTGCCGGGTGATCGTGAACACCTCGTCCGTGTCCAGGTACGCAGCCATCGATTCACGGCAGAAGAGGCCGATCGGGATGCCGTCATGCTCTTCACGGAACGCCCGGTACGGCCCGGCGACCACGCAGAACAGGTACGTGCTGAACCGTTTCGTCTTCTGGAACTGGTGCTTCGTCCGCCCTCCCTCGGCGCTCGTCGTTCCCGTTTCCGGGGAGTTGTGGATGACCGTCCACGCTTCCGGGGCCGTCACCGATACTTCGTAGTCAGCCTTGATATCCGGCTGATCGAAGCATGGGAATAGCCGGTGCGCTTCGTAGGGCTCGAAGTTGGTGTAGAGGTATTCCTGCTGGTCTTCCGGGTCGATGAACTGGTGGAATCCGTCGCCCCCGTGGTCGTAGTCGTTCTCGTACACGATATGGACGATGTTCTTCGGCAGGAGCCCTGGACCGGGGAGCACCAGCCGGTAGCCGTTCCACTCCGGCGCGACCTCCGTGCCGTTCACCTCGAACTGCTCAATCGTCTTGCCGCGGAAGCAGAGGAACGTATCGCCCGACCCTGCATCGTCGAAGGTGATCGTCACATCGCCGCGGTACGTCGGTGCGCCAGCGGTGACCGCAAGGTCCAGCCGGTAGCTGCAGTTGCTGATCCGCGCGGCGCGCGTCTTCGCCTCCTCTTCAGTGAGGATGTCGCGAGCGGTCGGGTTGGCGGTTGGCGCGGTCATTCTGGGCTCCACGGCTGTCAGGGTGTTGTGCAGAGATGATCGAGCCTACCGGACGGTAGCCAAGCGGAAAACCGCCACGCAACGCATTTGTTCCGCACCACATAACGCAAGGGAAAGGGTCAAGGAAACCGTTGACGAGCCCGGGCCATCTCTGTACTGTGCATCCCAAGAAAGGAGGTGATGCGCATGGACGATCACAGTCGTAGGAAGGATCCGAACCCCGCGCTGGAGGTGATCACCTCCTAGCCGGGCCCTTCGGGTCCGACACTGCGAGAGTGACTTTGGGGCCGGGCAAGATTAAGCCCGGCCCCTCCTTTTGCCTCGCGTACACTGCCGCACATGTCCCTGTTCGATACGTTCCGCTTCGAATCACTCCTCAGGACCCGCTGGATGGGTCGCAAACTCGAATATTTCGATTCCGTTGAAACCACTATGACTATCGCCCGCGCCTTCGCCGCACGGGGCCTGCCCACGGGCACCCTCGTGCTCGCCGAAGAGCAGACGGCCGGCCGCGGCCGCAGGGGCCGTTCGTTCGCCAGTCCCCCCGGCGAAAACCTCTACTTCACGCTCATCCTCAGGCTCACACATCCCATGGTCCGCGCCCTGCCCCTCGCCCTTCCGCTCGCGGTCTGCGAAGGCGTCCGCGCCGCCGGCCCCGATGCCCGCATAAAGTGGCCCAATGACATCTGGGTAGGCAGCCGCAAGCTCAGCGGCATGCTCATCGACCTCGAAACAAATGACGCTGAATACATCGCCTTTCCCGGCGTCGGCATCAACGTCAACGGCGACCCGCGCCGCATCGAAGGTCTTGAGGAAACCGCCACCAGCATCGCCGTCGAGCTCGGGCGCCCGGTGGACCGGGTCGAAGTGTTGGCCAATGTCTGCAACACGCTGGAAGCCGCACTCCAGGCGCCGCCCCCCGCGCTGGCTGAACGGTACCGCGCGGTCAGCCTCGTGCTCGGGAAGGAGGTCACGGTCTCAGGTGCCGGCCCGGAACGCACTGGCACGGCTGCCGCCATCCTCGATGACGGCAACCTTGTGCTCAGTTTCCCGAACGGCGGCCACGAGATCCTCAGCGCTGGCGATGTCTCCCTCCGGCCCGCTTCTCTGCCCGGCTAGGTTTGCGTTGGCCGGTTCGTGCCAGCCTGGGTGCCCTGAGAGAATCTCCCGGTCCGGGTGAACATCTCGATGAGATCGATCGGAATGGGGAAGACAATCGTGCTGTTGTTCTCGGCCGCCACGTCGGTCAACGTCTGCAGGTAGCGAAGCTGCACGGTAATTGGTTCCTGCGCCATCACGGTCGCGGCATCCCGTAGCCGCTCGCTTGCCTGGTATTCACCGTCGGCCGCGATCACCTTCGCGCGCCGCTCGCGCTCGGCTTCCGCCTGCCGTGCCATCGCGCGCTGCATCGTGCTCGGCAGCTCCACATCCTTCACCTCAACCGTGCTGACCTTGATGCCCCAGGGCTCCGTCTCTTCGTCAATGATCTGCTGGAGTTCCTGGTTGATCTTCTCGCGTTCGCTCAGCAGCTCGTCGAGGGTCGATTGCCCAAGCACGGACCGCAGCGTCGTCTGCGCGATTTGGGACGTCGCCCGCGCGTAGTCCGTGATCGCCACAACCGCGTGCGTCGGTTCGATGACGCGGAAATAGATCACCGCGTTCACCTTCACCGTCACGTTGTCCTTCGTGATCGCTTCCTGCGAAGGCACGTCGAACGTCACCGTCCGCAAGTCCACCTTCACCATCCGGTCGACGATCGGCAGGAGGATGAAGAGCCCGGGCCCCTTCGCCCCGGTGAGGCGCCCCAGGCGGAAGATCACGCCACGCTCGTATTCGGCCACGATCCTCACTGAAAACGGCAACAGCGGGATAAGGAGGATGAAGCCCAGCGCCATCATGATCGCCCGCACGATGGCGGAACCGGCACCCGAGTCGTACTCGGGATTGGGCAGCGGGGGCGTTGTGCGTGGCTCGGTCATTTGGTGTCCTCCTTGCGGACTTTCAGGCGGAGCCCTTCGGCCCCTGTGATCCGGAGCGTTTCGCCCGCGGTGGCGGAGGGTCCGCCATCAATAGTGGCTCGCCAGCGTTCCCCATGGACAAACACGAACCCGTCCGGCGCCAGTGTGGTCCTTGCGACCGCGAATTGTCCGACCAACCCTTCCGTTCCGGTCGTCGACGACATCCTCCGCACCCGGGCGACCGCCAGCGAGAGCGCCCCGAACGCCGCAGCCACGATCCCGCCGACAATCCCGAGCAGCCACCAGTCGGGCCGGAGGTCCGCCGGCGTATCACGGAACGCGATGATGCCGCCGAGCACGAACGCGATCAGCCCCGCGATACCGAGGATGCCGCCCGGCACAAACAACTCGACAGCAATCAATCCGAGTCCGAACACGATCAGGACAAGCCCGACCGTATCGACCGGCAGCACGCCGAAGCCGAGGAAGCCCAGCGTCACGGCGATGGCCCCGGATACCCCGGGGACAATCAGGCCGGGGTTCCCCATCTCGATGAGGATCGCGATGAACCCCAGGGAAATCAGGAGCGACGCGATCGTCGGGTCAGCAAGGACCCCGAGGAACTGCTCCCAGACGGTCATCTCCGTGGTCACGCGCGGCGCCGTCTCAAGTCCGGAAAGTGTGGCCGAGATCCCGGGCCGAAGCTCGAACGTCCGCCCCTCGCTCTGCCTCAGGAGGTCGTCGACGTCGTTCGCGACGAAATCGACCACGTTCAGCTCCACTGCTTGGCTCTGGTTCACCGCCGCGGCCTCGCGCACCGCCAGCTCTGCCCAGTCCGCGTTGCGCCCGCGAAGCTCCGCGATGCCGCGGATGAACGCCACCGCGTCGTTTTCTACCTTCTTTGCGAGCGTGCTGTCGATGTCAGACCCGTCGGAGTTGATCGCCGACGCAGCGCCGATCGACGTGTTCGGCGCCATCGCGGCAATATGGCCCGCCATGGTGATGAATGTCCCTGCGCTCGCCGCCCGCCCGCCGATGGGCGAGACATACACGGCGACCGGCACATCCGCCGCCTCGATTCGCTGGACGATCTGGCGCATCGAGGAACTCAACCCGCCGGGCGTATCCAGTTCGATCACTGCCAGCAGCGCGTTGCTGTCTTCTGCCCGGTCCAATGCGCGGTCGATGAACTGTTCCATAATCGGCCCGACCGTGCCGTCCGTTCTAATGATGTGGACTGCCGCAGGTTCCGTTTCCTGTGAACACGCGCCCAACAGCCAGCCCGCCAACGCCAGCGCAGCAAAGAACCGCAGCCGCATCTTCTTCGCTTCCATCCTCGATCCAGCATACACAGCGCCGGCTCCCCGCCCGGTAATGCTTCAGTCGGTCGCGGCCGTGTGTCCGCCGCCATCCCGGCCTATCATTCGATGACCGATGACGATGAGATTTCCCACGCAGGACCACCGCAGCAGGGGCATGCGAGATCTGCTCCCGTCCGGCATGCGCGCCTTCCGCCGCGTTGAAGACGCGTTCCGCTCCGCCTCCGCCCGCTGGGGCTACGAAGAGATCCGGACGCCCACGATTGAGAACTACTCGCTCTTTACCGCATCTGGAACCCTCACTCCGCAGATGCTCTCGCGCGTCTACTCGTTCCTCGATTGGGACGGATGGAGCGGCGAACGGGTCGTCCTCCGGCCCGATTCAACCATCCCCGTGTCCCGCGCCGCCGCCGAAGCGGGCCTCGTCCCGCCGTCTCGCCTCTTCTATGTCCAGAACGTCTTCCGCTTCCACGAATCTGACGATCGCGAGGAATGGCAGTGCGGCATCGAGTATCTCGGCGCTCCCGCTCTTCTCGGCGACCTTGAAGTTGTGGCCGTCGGCTGCGAGACCCTCGAAGCGCTAGGACTGCGCCCGCTCGTGAGAATTGGCCATGTCGGCGTTGCCCGCGCGGTCGTCCACGCGATCTCCAGTTCTGAGCAGGACCGCCGGGCACTCCTCGACCGCGTGACTGAGACAGGGCTCCGGGCGCTCCATGATTCGGCCGCCCACCTTCCTGGCCTTGCTACGTTCGTCGAGGCCGCGGTTCTCGAATCGCCCGGCACAGGCCTCGTCGAAAACCTTGAAGGACTCGCCACGGGCGTCCTCCCCGCGGCGCTCCCCGCGCTCCAGGAGGCTGCAGGCGTCGCCAGCGCTCTCTCCGCCACCGGCCGTCGCGTCATCCTCGATTTCGCCATGCCTCGGGATTTTGAGTACTATACCGGCGTCGTTTTCGAACTCGACACCGAGGACGCCAGTTGGGGTCGTGGCGGCCGCTACTCCCCCCGTGGGCTCGCCGGCAGTGCCGACGCCTGCGGCCTCGGGCTCTCCCTTGACCAACTCGCCAGCCACGTCGGTCCCAGCACCCGTCGCCGCCAGTCCGTTTCGGTCATCCCCGTTGGCCCGGGCGACCTTTCGCTCGCGATGGCCGCTGCGCGCGCACTCCACCGCGGGGGCATCGCCGCTGCCCTCGCCACTCGCCGCGATGGATCCGAACTCGCCCTGCGCATCGAGGGCCCGCGTCTCACCGCGCACACTCCCGATGGCGACGTGCAGGTTACTTCGCTCGACGAAGTCGTCGGCATCCTCGTGCAGTTCAAATGAGCGTTCGCATTGCCCTCCCTGCCGGCGAATCGCGCGCCTTTGTCCACGACCTGCTCGTCCAGGCCGGCGTCGAGGCCCCTGAATACGCGCCCGGCTCCCGTGTCATGCGCGCCGAGGCGCCAGGGGGTCTCGTCACCCGCGTCTTCCGCGAGCGAGACATTCCCGTGCAGGTGGCCCTTGGCAACTACGACCTTGGCATCTGCGGCGAGACCTGGCTCGCCGAGGTCCAGGTCCGCTTCCCCATGCAGCGCGTCGTACGGCTGGGCTCGTTTCCCGGCCCGGTGCTCAGCCTGTGGCTGGGCGCCGCTCGCGAGTCGGGCCTTCTCGCCGGTCAGCTTCCGCGTGCCGAGAGCCTGCGCGATGCGCGAATCGTGTCCGAGTTTCCGAACCTCGCCGAGTTTTACGCGATCAACCACCGCATCCCCGGCTACCACATCCTCCCCATCGCCGGCTCAGCCGAGGCCTACCCCCCGGAAGATGCCGATCTTGTCGTGATGCCCGCACGCGATAGCCGCGAGATGGACGCGAAGGGCCTCGTCCCGATCACGCGCCTGTTCGACGGCGGCCTTGTTCTTCTTGCCAACGAGGACTCGCTCCGCACGACCGCCATGGGCGGTATCTTGCGCCGGCTTGGCCCGTATCTCGGCGGCAATGTCCCCCCGCGCGAAATGCCGAGGGTGACAGCCGAAGCCCGCGTTCATCGCTTCACGCGCGATCACGACCTCGTCCGCATGGCCGTGCCCGACGGCCACGCTCAGCGCCACACACCGGCGTGCCTTCGCGCCGCCGGCCTCGAGTTCGACGGTTACAGCGAAGACACCTTCGTGCGCCGCCCCGCGGCCGGTATCGTTGGGCTCCAGGTGAAGGTCGTCCGCCCCCAGGACATGCCACAGCTTGTAGCCATGGGGATGTTCGATATCGCCATCACGGGCCGCGATCTCCTTCATGAACACCGTTGCCGCTTCCCCGGCTCTCCCGTCGATATGGCCGTGGACCTCGGCCGCAACCGTTACCGCATCGGACCCGTCGTCGACCAGTCATTTCCAGTCGACTCGACGGCCGAGGCGGTCGAGATCTGGCGAAACCTCGGGCGCTCCGTCCGCATCGCCAGCGAATTCCCCGCCACCGCCGAGCGCTTCGCCCGAGAGTCGCATCTCCCGTACACATCGATCATCCCTATCGCTGGCGCCAGTGAGGGCTTCGTCCCCGAAGATGCCGACATCCTCGTCGAAGGGACCGAAACCGGCGCCAGTATCCGGGCCAACGGCCTCAAGATGCTTGACCCTTTCATGGAATCCACGAATTGCGTCATCTGGCGCCGCCCGCCCGTGACCCGGAACGCGATGCTGCTCAATGACCTTGTTCACCGGTTGCAGGCTTCCGTCGCCGACGGAGAATCCGTCTGATGCCGCCGATCACGCTTCACATGGTGCTGGCGCGCGCCGCCGCCGAAGCCGTGGGCGAACCGTTGTTCGAGACAGAAAGCGGCCCCTTCATCCTCGGCTCAACCTCGCCGGACATCCGCGTGCTCACCCGCCAGGATCGCTTCAGCACGCATTTCTTCGACCTCGCCGATCACGAGCACCAGGACTCCGTTCACGCATTCCTCGCACAGTACGATCGATATGCCGCCCCGGATCGTTTGAATGAATCAACGCGCGCCTGGGTCTGCGGCTATATCGCCCACCTCGCCATGGACGAGGAGTACATCACCGGTGTCTACCGGCGTTTCTTTGCAGCCCACGACGCCCTTGGCGGTCAGCTTCGCGCCAACGTCATGGATCGGCTCCTCCAGTTCGAACTCGACCGCCGCCACGGCGACGAACCCGGGCTCAAGCAAACGTTGTGCGAGACCCTCGCCTGCACCGTCGAAGGCATCGAAGTGGCTGGCTTCATCGAAAGCGAGACACTGGAACGCTGGCGGGAGGTTTCGAGCGAGATCGCTGCCCGCAACATGGATTGGGGGCGGATGCGTGCCATGGTCTCCAACCATCTCCGCTATGCCGGGTTGGAAGAGGGCGAGACCCTCGGTGACTTCCTCGACTCGCTCCCCGAACTGCTCGATGCGACAATCACGCACGTCACCGACGCAGAGTTGGATGGGTTCGTCCGGCGCTCCACAGAGGTCGCCGCGAGAGCCATCGAGAGGTACCTGGCATGAGAATTTTCCGCAACGCCGAAGAAGGCCGCCGCACGATCCTCGCCAGGAAGCCAATCGGGACCGGCGAACTCCCGATGGATGTCCGCGAAACCATCTTCAAGACCTTCGGCCAGGAACTCGATCCCGATGAGGTCGTTCGCCGCATCATTCGCGACGTCCGCGATGACGGCGACAACGCCGTCCGCTACTACAACCAGCGCATCGACAATGCCGCAACGCCAGGCCTGCGCGTTACCCGCGAAGAAATAGCCGCTGCCTACGACCAGACGCCCCGCGAACTTGTCGAGGCCCTCGAATTCGCTGCCGGCCGCATCCGCGAATACCACGAAGTGCAGTTGCGGGGCGCGCGCGTCGATTTCAGTCACGGCGGCCTTGGTCAGCGGACCATCGCAATCCAGCGAGTTGGCCTCTATGTTCCCGGCACCGCCGCACCCCTCCCGAGTACGGCGCTCATGTGCGCCGTCCCGGCCCGCGTCGCCGGCTGCGATGAGGTGTACCTCACCAGCCCCGTCCTCCGCGACGGCACAGTCCCGCCGGTGAAGCTCGTCGCTGCCGACATTGCCGGCGTCGATGGCATCTTCAAAGCCGGTGGCGCCCAGGGTGTCGCTGCCTTCGCCTACGGCACTGACTCAATCCCGCGCGTCGACAAAATCTGCGGCCCCGGTGGCCTCTTCGTCACCATCGCCAAGCGGATGGTCTTTGGCGACGTCGGCATCGACTCCATCTACGGGCCAACAGAAACGGTCGTTATCGCCGACGAAAGCGCCGACCCGGAGATGGTCGCTTCCGACCTTCTCGCCCAGGCAGAGCACGACGCCCTTGCCAGCCCGATCCTGCTCACTCCCTCGCACTACCTCGCCGACCAGGTCGATGCCGCGATCACGCGTCAGCTTCGCGACCTTGAGCGCGCGAAGATTGCCCGCGCCGCAATCGAGACCCAGGGCGGCTGCATCCTCGTCAACGACATCGACCACGCCATCGACCTCGCCAACGAATACGCGCCGGAACATCTCTGCCTGCTCGTTGAGCGTCCCATGGCCTACGCGTCCAAGGTCCGAAATTGCGGGGGCCTCTTCCTTGGCGAGTCCTCACCCGAGGCGATCGGCGACTACACAGCCGGCCCCAGTCACACCATGCCCACGGGTGGCAGCGCCCGCTGGAGCGGCCCTCTCGGGGTCCAGGACTTCCTGAAGCGCATGGCCATCGTCCAGGTCCCCGACGAGCTCACCGAAGACCTGGCACGCGCGGCCAGCATCATCGCCCGCGCCGAAGGCCTGACCGCTCACGCTGCCGCCGTCGAGCGCCGCATCCAGGGCCGCTAGACAGCAAAATCCTCCACCGCGCCGGCGTCTAACCCCGTCAGCACAGGCCCGTTGCCTCGCTCGTTACCTCCCCCTGCCGCGCTTCGCGACCCCGGCGGCGCTAACGTCCTGAACGTAACAACAAGGGAAAGGTAGCCCGGTTTCTGCAGAAACCGGCGCTCATTCACCGTAGCTCCACCTTGTCCACGCGCCGTCTTCCTTCCCAACACCCTTTCGGGATGCCCTGAGCGGCCGAACGTAAAGGTGGGCAAACCGGACGGCCGAGATGGCCTGGTTGCCACAGAGGGGGCCTCGAGAGCCGGCGTGCTTCGCAGCAACTCGCGTGCCGCGAGCAAGCCGCCCTGGAAGACCTGGCAACCAGTGCCGCCGAACCCCGGCCGGACCATCAGGAGAAGGAAGGGAAACCACCCATGTTCAAGCCAAGCCGCGCCATGCGGCGCCTGCACCGCAATGAGGAGGGCATCACCGGTCTCGAAACCGCGATCATCCTCATTGCCTTCGTCATCGTGGCGAGCGTCTTCGCGTTCGTCGTGTTGAGCACCGGCCTCTTCAGCGCCGACCGTGGAAAACAGACGGTACTGGCGGGTCTCGAAAAGGCCTCCGGCAACATCGAAGTCCGCGGCTCCGTGTCGCTCCAGGACGTTGGTGAATCGGCAGCGCCGACCGTCCCCGATGGCATCATCGGTGAGGCCACCGGCAACGTCGACGTCTTCATCTTCAACCTCGGCACCGCTGCCGGCGGCCGCCCGGTCCTGATCGACCCGGCTGCGACGAACAACACCATGGTCGTCAACATCGTCGATACCGGCGCCCGCGTCGCCAACCTCACCTACACCGTGAACAAGATCCTCGGCGACACCGACGACCTGCTGGAAGCCGGTGAGCTCTTCGAGATCACCGTCACGCTCCCCGACGCCATGATCCTTGACGTGAACGAAGAGTTCACCCTGGAGCTCATCCCCCAGTCCGGCGGCACGCTGCTCATCAACCGCATCATGCCTCCCGAGATCTCTGATCTCATGGACCTCAAGTAACACTCAGCTCGCCTGGGTAGTTGCACCCGGAAGGGCAGGGATTCGCGAGAACCCTGCCCTTCTCGCTGTCCCAGGATGCCCGCCAGGCAGCCCGGGACCATCGGAACGGAAAGACTCGGTTCGGTTGGCGCCCCAATCCGGCAAGTTCACCTCGCCGTCACTCGATTCACTGAAGTTTTCCCCCGCGAACACCCTTTTCCGCGGGAATCGCCGGTCGAACGTAAAGGTGGGCAAACCGGATGGCCCAAGCGGCCTGGCTGCCACAGAGAGGGTTCCGGGGCGGAGTGCACTGCGTTAGCTCGCGTATCGCGCAGCAATCTCCCCCGGTGACCCGGCAACCAGTCCCACCGCCACCGGCTGGACCAAACAGGAGAAGGAAGGGAACGAACCTCATGTTCAAGCCAAGCCGCGCGATGCGGCGCCTGCACCGTAATGAGGAGGGCATCACCGGTCTCGAAACCGCGATCATCCTCATTGCCTTCGTCATCGTGGCGAGCGTCTTCGCGTTCGTCGTGTTGAGCACCGGCCTCTTCAGCGCCGACCGTGGAAAACAGACAGTACTGGCGGGTCTCGAAAAGGCCTCCGGCAACCTTGAAGTCCGCGGCTCTGTGTCGCTCCAGGACGTCGACACCGACGGCGTGATCGACGACACCGCACCCGACGTGTTCATCTTCAACCTCGGCACTGCTGCCGGCGGCCGCCCGGTCCTGATCGACCCGGCTGCGACGAACAACACCATGGTCGTCAACATCGTCGATACGGGCGCCCGCGTCGCCAACCTCGATTACACCGTGAACAAGATCCTCGGCGACACCGACGATCTGCTGGAGGCCGGCGAGCTCTTCGAGGTCACGGTCGACATCCCGGCCGGCATCGCCCTCGACGAAAACGAAGAGTTCACCCTGGAACTCATCCCGCAGTCCGGCGGCACGCTGCTCATCAACCGCATCATGCCTCCCGAGATCTCTGATCTCATGGACCTCAAGTAACAGGCACTCCCCGGGCATGGGGCAGGGATTCGCGAGATCCCTGCCCTTCTGCCCGGCCTTCAGGACAAACCGCGGCTCCCGGTCAGTTGCCGCCTTGTCCTGGTCACGCTCCGGTGGCCCCCGCCACCACCATGAATGGGGACGGACAACATGGAACTCTCAGACAAGATTGCGGCCCTTGAGGACGAAATCAATGTCCTCAAGGTCGAAGTAAAAGCGGTGCTCGTCGACATTCGAGACGAGCTCATCAAGCGTGACGGGCCCTTCGCCGGCGTCCACGCGAATCGGCCCGCTCCCGCCGCTGATTCCGAAACTGGCGACGCTATCGGCGACCCTGGCTACCCGAAGGTCGTGCGCCTCCACGGCGCCGCTGGCGCAGCACAGGAAGAGACATTTCCTCTCGGCGCTCCACCGGCTCCCGCCGCGCCCCCGCCCGCGCCAGCAGTGCCACAGGCCGCAGTCCCTCAGGGTCTGCCAGCGTCTGCGCCGGTCCAGGACGCGATCGACGTGTACCAGAAGCAGGCCAGCTTCCAGCAGCTTTTGAGCAATAACCAGAGGCCGCAAGCTCCGCACACGCCCGGGACGCCGCGCGAATGGGGTGTGCTCGACATCGCCTCCATGGGTAAATGGGCCGAAGCCGCAACCAAGCGCGTAGGCCGTAAGCGCCTCGAGGAACTCCTCGGCGTTTACGAACTGTTGACCGGTGAGCCCCAGGCCGAGGCTCGCAAGGCCCTCCTCCTCATGCTCGACCTCTGCGGCGCCACTCACGAACCCCCGAATGTGTCAATGAACGACGTCGTCACCGTGCTCTCGCAGCTCGACGCACTCTTCCGTTCGAATTCGATCACCGAAGTCACCGTGCTCTCGCTGCTCTCAGACGCCGCCTAGATTTGACGCCCGCCAGGCGAAAGGGAGGGGGCCATGGAAAAGGCCATCTCGACCGTTCTGCTGACGATCGCGAGCGTCGTGGCGATGCTGGTGGTCATCAGCGCCGTCATGCCTTCAGTCGGACGCACCACCGGCGCCATCACCAGCGCCAGTTCTGCACTCGACGACCGCATCAAGGCCGATATCGAGATCATTCACGCAACTGGTGAAGACGCGAACTTCGATGCCTTCGTATGGGTGAAGAACATCGGCGCCTCCAACCTCATCGCCATCGAACGGACCGATATCTTCTTCGGCGAAGACAGCAACTTCCAACGTATTCCCTACGGCGGGCCCGGCTGCGCCGCCCCCTGCTGGGAAGCCACCATCGAAAACGCCACCAGCTGGGAGCCAACCTCCACCCTCGGCATCACCATCCACCTCGATGCCGCCCTCACAGCCGGGTCTACCTACTACGTGAAAGTGGTCCTCTACAACGGGACCTCCGACGCCCGGTACTTCACCCTTTAAAGGGGTAGCCAGCGATGGAAAACGTACTGCCCGCCATCGTCGCCTTCGCCATCATGCTCATCAGCTCCGTGACCATGGTCACCACAGCCGACCGCAGCATCGATAGCCTCGCGACTTCCTGGAAAGCCATGGCCGAAAGCGCCGATGAACGTCATCGTTCGCGTCTCGAATCGGCCGGCTCGGCAGTCGACTTCGCAGGTACCGGCGTCACGATCGACGTGGTCAATGCAGGTGGTACCTCGATCATGTTCTTCGACCGGATGGACGTGATCGTTGAGTACACGACCACGCTGGGCGTCCGGGAGATCGTCTCCCTGGAATACGTGGCGGCCGTCCCCGCTGCTGACCAGTGGACCGTAACGGCGATCTCTCCGGACGCCTACGACCCTCGCATCGTCAACCCCGGCGAAACCATGGAGCTCAGTCTCCGGCTCGCCAATGCCATCGAAATTGCAGCGATTAATCGCGCGACCATCGCCGTCCCATCCGGAGCCTCAGTCTCCGTCTCCTTTACGAGGTAGGACCAATGCTTCAGGAAGTCGTCAACGACAAGATCGTTTCTACCGGCAATACCGAGATCGACAAGAAGATCGGTGGCGGCATTCCAATCGGCACGCTCACCCTCGTGGAAGGCGATTCCGATGCCGGCAAGAGCGTGCTTACCCAGCAAATGGCCTGGGGCGCGCTCAGCCAGGGCAAGCGCGTCACCGTCTACACCACAGAGAACACCACCCGCAGCCTGCTCCGCCAGATGGAGAGCATTGGGCTCGACGTGACCGACTACTTCATCATGTCCCGCCTGAAGATCTTCGCCCTGCCCGTCCGCGGCATCCAGTCCCACGAAGTCTTCGAACGCTTGCTCGCGCACGTCGGCTCCCACGAGACCGACATCATCATCATTGATTCGCTCACGCCCTTCGTCTCCCACGGCGACACCCAGGAGGTGCTTCGCTTCATGTCGGAGATCAAGGCCGAGTGCGACACCGGGATGAGCGTCATCGCCGTCGTCCACGCCAACGTGGTCGATGAAGGCACCATGGTGCGCCTTCGCTCCACCTCCGACGCCCACCTCCGTCTCCGCCTGGAAGAGGCCGGCGACAAGCTCATCAAGATGCTCGAGGTCGCCAAGGTTCGGGGCGCCGCCAAGGCGACCGGCAACATCATCGGCTTCAACGTCGAGCCCGGCATGGGCATGCGGATGATCGCCGTGGCGAAAGCGAAGGCCTAGCAGATGCCTCCTCCACGCCTCCCGTGGTCTCCCGACATCCGCCAGGACGGCGCCGAGCTGGCCGATGTCCTGCCTTACGAACTTCAGGAAGCCTGCCAGGAGGCGCAGCACCTCTGGCAATACCTCCAGATGTTCCCGATGGAAGAGATCGGCGTCCCCGACTTCGTGCCCAAGCTGGAGCGCGGCAACAGGTCCAAGAACGTCATCTACCCCGTTGGCGATGGCGTGTTCATCCACATCTTCGATGACCCACAGGACGCCCGGAACTGGTACATGGCCATCGAGCCCATGCTCCTTGCGGACCTCGACGGCGTACTCGGCGAACTCGACCACATCCTCCTCGACTACGTTGAAGACCTCGTCGATACCGAAGACAAAGACATCCGCCGCGAGTCCCTCATCAAGCTCCTCACCAAGGTCTGCCAGGTCGAAAACGGTCCAATCACGGCGAAGGTCCGGCGCACTGGCAAGAAGGTTCGCGTCACCCGCGAGGAGTTCGAGGCCCTCAAATACCTCATCGTCCGCGACAAGGTTGGCATGGGCGCGCTTCAGCCCCTCATCCTCGACCCCAACGTGGAGGACATCAGCTGCTCAGGCGTCGGCACGCTCTTTGTCGAACATAAAATGTTCAAATCCCTCAAGGCGTCCATCACGTTCGAACACAGCGACGAGTTGGATGACTTCGTCCTCCGCCTCTCCGAGCGCATGAAGAAGCCCGTGACCTTTCGCCGCCCGATCGTTGACTCGACGCTTCCCGATGGTTCCCGCATCAACATCGTCTTTGGGAAAGACGTTTCCACGCGCGGCTCCAACTTCACCATCCGCAAGTTCGCCGGCATCCCAATCAGCATCATCGAGCTCGTGGGCTTCGGCTCCATCAGCTCGATGATGGCCGCCTATCTCTGGATGGTCATTGGCGACGGGATGAACCTCTTCGTCTCCGGCGAAACCGCCTCCGGCAAGACGACGCTGCTCAACGCGCTCACCGCTTTCATCGAGCCCGCCGGCAAAGTCGTCACGCTGGAGGACACCAGCGAACTCCAGGTGCCCCACCCTAACTGGACACGCGAACTGACCCGCGACGGTTCGGCCGGCGAAGGTACTGGTGTCGGCATGTTCGACCTGCTCAGGGCGGCCCTCCGTCAGCGCCCTGACGCCATCATGGTCGGCGAAATCCGCGGCGAAGAAGGCGCGGTCGCCTTCCAGGCCATGCAGACCGGTCACCAGGTCATGAGCACCTTCCACGCCGCGACCGTCGAGAAGCTGATCCAGCGCATCACGGGCCATCCCATCAGCGTCCCCAAGACCTATATGGACAACCTCAACGTGGTCGCCCTCCAGAGCGCCGTCCGCCTCGGCAATGGCCAGACCGTCCGCCGCGTCATGGGAATCAACGAGATCATCTCCTATGACCCGGTTGGCGACACCTTCTCCTACCTCGAGATCTTCCATTGGAACCCGATCACGGACGAATTCGAGTTTCCCGGGAACAAGAACAGCTACCTCCTCGAGTCGCGGGTCGCCCCAAAGATGGGCATCCCGCCGCACCGCGTGTTCGAGGTCTATGACGAACTCCACCGCCGCGCCGAGATCATCGAACAACTCCAACGAGAGGGGGTGACCAACTTCTATGACGTCTACAGCAACCTCAGTCGAGCCGAGCACTAGCCGCCTCCTCGAAGCCGAAGCGCTCGCTGTCGAAGAAGCCAAGGACCGCCCCAAGCAGGTCGAAAGCAGCTTTCTCGCAGCCGACAAGATGGACTTCGACCTGGTGGCGCAGCTCGCCTACATGTCGGCCATCTCAACGGCCGGCCTCACCCGCGAGCAGCTCTTCGACCGTACCTCGAAGCTGCCCTACAGCACCTCTGGTTTCTTTCGCTCTGTCCGGCTCATGACCTCGCGGCTCGGATACGACTATCCGCGCTCTTGCGAAATCGTCGCCGAGCGGACGAAGCACACCGCCATGAAGAGCTTCCTCCTCCGATTCGCCGGCTCTCTCGGTTCCGGCGAAAAGGAATCCGATTTCCTCCAGCGCGAAATGGAAGTCCAGTTCGAGAACCATCGGAACAAGTACGAACGCGACCTTGAGGCACTCCGCAAGTGGACTGACGGGTTCGTTGCCCTCGAAGTCTCCGTGACCCTCGTCGTCATCATTTCCATCGTCTCGATGATGATCTTCCCCATGGGCCTCGGCTTCGTGCTTGGGCTTGTCTCAACCGGCGTCATCGTGCTCTCCGCCGGCGGCTGGGTGATCTGGCGGTCCGCCCCGGCCGAACAGCTCTTGCATAGTCTGAAGCTGAAATCTCCCGAACAGCACCAAACGATGCGCCTCGCGCGCATACTAGGCCCCCTTGCGATCGTGGCGGGTGGCGGCAGCTACCTGGTACTGGGGATGTCCGGCGTCTCAATGATCCTCACCGGCGCCATTCTCTTCCCCGTCGGCCTCAAGGCCTTCAAATACCACGGGATCGTGTCTCGTCGAGACAATGACGCATCCGGCGTGCTTCGCGCCGTCGGCGGCGTAACCGGCGCCATCGGCACCACCGTCACAGAGGCGCTCGGCCGTCTCGACCTTCGTTCCATGGGGACGCTCCAGGGTGAAGTCACTACCCTCCACCGCCGTCTCAAGGCCGGCCTGCGGCCGGACCTCTGCTGGGAACGGTTCGTCTCGGAGACCGGTAGCGAAGTCGTCCGCCGCGGCGTCGCCATCTTCTGGGACTCCGTCAGTTCCGGCGGCGACGCCGCCAAGACTGGGACGCTCGCTTCGCGTTACGCAATGCACGTGGCCCTGCTTCGTGCGAAGCGCGGCCTCGTCGCCAACACCTTCCAGTGGCTGATGATCCCGATGCACGGCACCCTCGTCGCGCTCCTCGCCTTCATCACCGAGATCTTCACCATCTTCAGCGAGGAGATCGTGAAGGCCCAGGCCAGCGGCCTCTCCGACGCCCAGGGCAACCAGCTCGTCGAGGCCAGCGCCATCCCGACAAATGATCTCATCGCATTCGCCGCGATCGACATCGGCTTCGTCCGCATCCTCATCCTCAGCGTCGTCCTCATCATGACCGTGATGAACGGCCTTGTGCCCAATGCAGCCAGCGGCGGCGACCGCTACCGGGCCTCCTTCATGCTCGCAATGATGCTGATTATTTCTGGCGTCACCCTGACCGTCGTCCCCTTCGCGACCGAATTGATATTTGGGGGACTTGTGGTGGAGTCTTCGTGACAAAACCGTCCCCGAATCGAATGAAGAGCACCGCCAAGCGCCGGGGGAGGACTGTATTGGCGACGCATCGTAGGAGGGGCCGGGGGCGATCTCGGCTTCGTCGCTCGACATTGCTGCTGATCCGCGCGGGACTTGTGGCCGCCATCCTGGCCGTCGCGGGATTCACGACGGTTCTGTCATTCGTCGGCGGCGCGGGTTCACATGCGGCGGCCCAGACGATCCCGCCGCTCCACCTCTCGAATGTGTCCGCTACCTGCGGACCGGCCGGGGTGTCGGGCACCGTCACCGTCGAAAACAAAGGGCCTTCGGACGCCAGCGGACGCATACGCTTCTTCCTCGGCTCCCAGGCGGAACAGGGCGGACCCTGGGTCCGCGGAGACGATGAGCTCATGTCGCTCAACGTCAATGCCCCTCCTTCAGGGGCGGCAACCTTGCCTTACGGCCCAATCGTGATCAGCGGCTACCCAACGGGGTCCGTGGCGGTCCGCGTTGAAGCCGCGCTCGATGTCGTGACGACCGGCCCAACTGGCGCCACGATCGTCGTCTGGAACGTCGATGCGATGGCCAGCAGCGCCGCCTGCCCGGTGGCCGTCCCGGCCGCGCAGCCCGGCGGAACTGTCTATGCCTCTGGATTCGCGGGCACCTGCTCGGCCACGGATATGGTTGGCGAGGCGACTATCTCCAACACAACCCGGTCGGACCAGTCGATCAAGACCGTGTTCACGCTTGCCTACCAGGACGGGTCAGCCTGGGTACAGCACTCCGGCACCGACCAGGTGTTCAGCACGACCGTCGAAAGCGGCGGTTTCGTCACGATACCGTTCACTTTCCCGCTCGTCGGCATCCCCACGGACACGACGCTCGTCCGCGCCGAGATTGCACTCGACGGGATCCAGTTCGTCGGTGGCCAGGCCAGCCGCACAACCGACGTGCTGGTCACTGGCGCGACCGTTTGCCCCGGCGGCATTCCGGGCTCCGTCTCCAAGGATGGGCTCTACCTGGCCGTACTTGGGGATACCGTGACCGATATCGCGCAGCGCTCAAACTCGCCGCTGCCGGACATGCTCGCCGCTAATGGACTCTCTGAGGGATCCCGCATCTATGTGGGACAGACGCTGCTCGTACCACGGCCCGCGGTGAAGCCCGCCGCCACCAAGACGACAGCGCCGGTTACAACGCGCGGCAGCGTCGTCTCCGGGACTCCCGCCGCGTCCGCAAGCACACGCACGCCCGTCGTGACCAATACCCCGACGCCCAAAACGACGCCAACTGCCTCCGCCACTGGCACGAAGTCCCCCGTCGTTGCCGCTCCTGTTGCGGCGAGTGTGAGCCCAACCCCCGGGTCAGACGCGACTCCCGGTCCGGCAGATGACAGCGCCGCGGGCAGCGGGTCGCTTCTCGGTATGCTTATCCCGATTGCAGTCGGCGCTGCCGGCATCGCCTCGCTTGGCGTCAGCAGCTTCCTCGCATTCGTTGTCTTCCGGCGCTGGCGTGCAGGCAGCGGTTGGGGCCGGGCTGGTGGCGCGCCGGCCGCGATGGCCGCGGCAGGCGCTGTCTCATCGCAGCCCGCTCTCGCGCAACCCGCTCCGAAGGCCCCGATCGCACTACCGCCAAAGAAGGGCGGCTCCCTCGATAATCCCGCGGCCATCCCGCTGAACGGTGAGTTGGGCGACCTCCTTGGCCTTGACCGCCCGCGTAGCCAGGTTGCTCGTCTGTTCGTCCCGGACCCCGAGTCCATCGAGCCCGGCGAGGTGATACTCGACCAGGCGCGTGGGCTCGCCAGCCAGCTCCGGCAGGTCGCCTGATGGCGAACATGCTTTCTGGCAACCGCCGCTTCGCGCTCGCCATGGTGGGCGCATTCGGCGCCTCCGCTGGCCTCCTTCTGCTGTCGCAGACCGTCGCGCGTTCCATCTCGGCATCGCCTCCTCCTCCTCCAGGCGTCGAACGGTTCGTTGAGGTTGCCAGGGTCAGCTCGAGCTCGGCCCAGGGTGTGCCGGGCTGGGGCGGACCCCTCACGGCGTCGTCAGACATCGGCGCCCGCAGCCCGAGGCCCTCGATTTCAGCTGCAGAGCGAGCACGTTTCTCGCTTCCGCTCGCCGGCTGGAGTGCAATCTCTGATCCGTTCGGTGTCCCGCGTGGCGAAAACCATGTCCACGGAGGCATTGACCTCGACCTCGCCGGATTCAGCCAATCATTCGTCTATGCCGCCTGTGATGGGCTCGTCACCCGCGCCGGCTATGACGCGACCTACGGCAACCACATTGTCGTCGATTGCGGCGACGGCTGGTCGACAGTCTCGGCCCATTTCAGCGAACTGAGCGTCTCCGAAGGGAGCTTCGTGGCTGGGGGGAGGTCGGTGATCGGCATCTCCGGCTCCACCGGCTACTCGACCGGTGAACACCTGCACTTCGAAGTCCGCTACCTCGGCGTTCCCATCGACCCCGAACTCGTGCTCGACTTCTCCCCCTGACCCGGAGCGCGGGACGTTGCCCTCAGGCGCAGCAGGCCGATCCCGCCAAGGATCGACGCCACCACGACAAGTGCACCGGTCGCCTGCGCGAGCGGCCCGGGCACCATCGCCTGTGTCAGGCCGGTGCCGGTAGTCAGCGCGCTGAATACGCCCATGCACAGCCAGAGCGCTGCCATGGCCAGCACAAGTGCGACGAGCAGCCCGCTGCGGACCTGTGGAGCACCGCTATTCCTCAGCGCTCGGCGCAAATCAATGAACCATCCCAGGCGGACAAATGGAGCGACGGCGGCCGCAACGACGAGCGGAAGGATCACGGCGGCCAGGGGGTGCTCACTCGCTCCCGTTGCCAGGGCGGTCAGGATCAGCGCCGCGGCCAACCATAGCTTCAGTACCGTCAGGATGATGCCGAGGCCGAACCAGAAGCCGTCGGCCGTACTCTCTGCTTGCTCCATGTGCCGCAGTGTACGCCGCCCGTCTCCCCGGTATTCACCACTCCGCCACCATTCACCTGGTTGTTACCGGAACTCAACCATCGACATCTGCGCCAACGGCGATCAGGACCGCTCGCGGAACGGCGGAAGAAGGTCCGGCGGCGAGATCGGCGGCCCCTGCCGCTGTCCCCGTGGACGCAGCTTCCACGGCGTCAGCAGCCGCCTCAGCGTTCGCCGGCGGCTCGTCCGAGTTTGCCGGCCATAGCGGTAGCCATACGCGTACCCGTAGGCCGAGCGATCACCTTCCGGAACAAAGTTCAGCACTGTCCCCAGCAGGGGCACGCCGCTTGCTGTGAACTCTGCAACCGCTCGGCGCACCGTGCCCGTTCGGGTTCGCTCGTGGGCCAACACCAACACCGCACCGTCTGCCCGCGCCAGCCAGAGCGGCGTATCGGCCATCCCGGCCATCGGCGGGCAGTCGATGAGCACTACGTCGAAGGATTCCTTCACAGCGTCGAGCAGCGCACCTAACCGTTGCGACGCCAGCAGCTCGCCCGGGTTCGGCGGCACCGGTCCACTCGTCATCACGAAAAGCGTCTCCGAAACCCGTGCGATCACCGACTCGGGCGCGCGGGGGTTGGAGACGACCGCTGTCGTCAGTCCTGCGCTGTTCGGCAGCGAAAAGCTCTGGTGAACCGACGGCCGCCGCAGGTCGCCGTCAATGATGAGTGTGCGCCGCGCCGATCGCGAAAGGGCCCATGCCAGGTTTGATGTGACGGTGGTTTTGCCTTCGCCCGGCAACAGGCTGGTGACGACGATCACCTTTCGCGGCGTCGCGCCAAGGCTGAACCCAAGGCTTGCGCTTACCTGCCGGAAATTCTCGACGAACGTTTCCTCGACCGCCGCAGCGTCCGGGCTACCGATTCGCGGCCAGAACCGTCGGCTCGGTGCACCGAGCCGGAGAATTCCGCCCAGGAACGGGATCCCGAGTAGCTCGACATCCTCGCGCGTGCGAACCCGGTCATCCAGGTACTCGAAGAGGGCAACCCCGCCGACCGCGACCAGCAAGCCCAGGAACGCGCCCAGCACCGTGTTGAGGCGGATGTCAGGACTGACGGGTGTCGTTTCCGCTTCGGCTGGCTCTGAGATGAAGACAGTATTGATCTGACGATCGCCATCACTCACGCCACTCAGCTGGACGTCCTTGATGTATTCCGGAAATGCATTGGCAACGGCGTTTGCGACGTCAGCAGCTCGCTGCGGGTCCCGGTCCGTCACGCGGATATCGATCAGGAACGTGTCCCGTACCGCCGACGCGCTCACCCGGTTCTCGTCGATCACGCCAGGCGTCACGCTCGCCGCGGCTCTATCGAGGTTCTTTGACGATGTGACCAGGCGCGCGTAGGTGGTGGTGAGGGACTGGTTTCCGAGCACCGACGAATACGTTGGCCCGCCCGACGACTCCTGCACCTGGTTCACCGTGATCTGGGCCGTCGAAGCGTAGGTCGGATCGATACCCAGGCTAACGAGCAGCGCGCCGCCCCCGCCTGCGATCAGTGCGAGAACAAAGAGCCACAACCATCGCCGTCCACGTTCCAGGTAGTCGCGTAGTGTCATCGCCCACTGTTCCGTATCGCGTTTCGGCGATGCTAGCATGGCGTGCCCCCAAGAGTCCGTGCGGGACTGGCGGCGCCCACTGAATCAGCCCGCTGGGAGAGCTGTGCTTGGAAACCGAACAACACATCATGGTCGTCGCGGGTACCCGGCCAGAGGTGTTGAAGCTCGCGCCCGTCGTCAGTGCGTTACGGGGCCTTGGGTTGGCCGTGACGGTTGTGGCCACCGGACAGCATAGCCAGATCCTCGAAGGCGCCTTCCAGGACATCGGCCTGCAACCAGATGTCCGCATCGATGTGCTGCGGCCGGGGCAGCCGCTTCCTGCGCTCGTCGCCCGAATCCTCAATGGAGTCGGTGCCCTGCTTGCGTCCCGCCCCTGCCGAGCCGTGGTCGTCCAGGGAGATACAGCCTCTGCCTTCGGTGGAGCGCTCGCAGCATTTCTGGTCGGCGTGCCCGTGTTCCACGTGGAGGCCGGGCTACGGACGAATCGCATGGATGAACCGTTCCCAGAGGAAGCCTTTCGCCAGATGCTCGCGCGGATAGCCACTTGCCACTTCGCACCAACGCAGCGGGCCGCCGATGCCCTGGTCGCTGAGGGAGTCGTCCCGGCCGCCATCCACGTCACGGGGAACACGATCGTCGACACGCTTCAGCAGCGGTCAGTGCCTGCGGTTCCACACGATGCCACGCTTGTCGAGGTTCCGTGGGATGCCCGCCGCGTCGTGTTCCTGACCGCACACCGGCGCGAAAACCACGGGCCGCATCTGCATACGATTCTGAACCAGGCCGTCGAATCGCTCGACGAATTCCCGGAACTGGCCTTCGTGATCACCTCTCACCCGAACCCTGCCGTCCAGGATGCCCTGGCGACGGTACGCGCTGCAGTTCCTAGATTCCCGGGCCGCCTCTTTGTCGTTGATCCGCTCAGCTACTCGGACGTTCTCCTCGCCCTCTCCCGCTGCTGGCTCGTCGCCACCGACTCCGGAGGCCTCCAGGAAGAAGCGCCGTCTTTTGGCAAACTCGTCCTTGTGCTTCGCGCCGCGACCGAACGGCTGGAGGGGGTTGATGCGGGCGTTGCCCGCCTCGCCGGACCCAATCTCCTGGAGGGAATCCGCGCCGTTCGTTCGGGCAGCTTCGCCTGGCCAGCCGGGGTCACCAACCCATACGGTGACGGACGCGCTGGCCAACGCATTTCCCGCACGATCGGCGCACACCTGGGGGTCGTGCCCTCCACGCTTCAGGGTGCGTGACTGGCTCCCTTCCGCCGCCGGGCAACGAGCTCACGGCCGACCATCGAAGCGAAAAGAAGATTCGTCTTCGCGTACCGTCCCGTCAGGCGTCGCGGCTCCTGTGCCAGCCGGAACAGCCACTCCAGTCCCGCGCGTTGCATCCATACCGGCGCCCGCCGCCTCACGCCGGCGAGGACGTCGAACGAGCCCCCGACGCCAACGCAGAGGGGCACCCCGAGACGCTGCAACCGCGGCGCGACCCACATCTCCTTTTGTGGGCTGGGCAGCGCCACAAAGAGGACATCTGCCCCAGAACCGGCGATCCCCTCGACCACTGAGTCGTCTTCGTCCTCGCCCCAGTACCCGTCCCGCCAGCCGGCGACCGCCACGGTGCGAGCCATCTTCTGGGCCACCGCGGCGACGACCTCGGGTTGCGCTCCCAGGAGATAGATTCTCCAGCCTTCGGAGCCTGCCCGTTCCACCAGCCGCTCCATCAGGTCGATCCCGGTAACTCGCTCTGGCAACCGTACGCCGAGTATTCTTCCGGCCCAGACGACGCTTTGCCCGTCCGCGTTGACTACCGGGCAGCCGTTCACAATGCTGCGAAGCGTGGTGTCCCGCTCCATCATCACCAGCTTCGCCGCGTTGACGACGACGTGCTGTGTCGGCACCCGAGTTGCGATCACACCGGCGGCCCAGGCGACCGTTTCGTCCATCGTGGCAACGGTGACGACGCTTCCGAGAAGTCCGCTCTGCTTCATGCTAGGACTCTAGCGCGTCTGCCAGCGCGAGGTACGCCCATGCCTGGTTCCAGCGGAGGTAGGGAGTTCGGAGTGTCGTCCGCCTGCGCATCTGGTACGCGAACGCGCCGTCAGGCTGCTGAAGATTCGCGATGCCCCACAGCAGCGTGCGGGCGAGCCAGGGCCGCTTGAATTGTTTCGCGGCCAGCACAGCCTCTGCCCACGCATGCACGTCCAGGGGGTACCGGCGGCCGGGACCAGCCCGCGCCGCGCCATCCGGGTCGATCAACACGGTCTCGAAGTACCCGAGCCCCCGGGCGACTGCTTCGCTCAGCCCGCCAATCGCCACCCGTTTCTCGATATCTGCCAGCGACCGCAGCACGAAACCCGTGTGGTAGGCGTCGATGAATCCGTCATTCGACGCTGTTCCGTAGGGCCACGAGCCATCGCCATTCTGCAATTCCAGTACCCGCCGGACCAGTGAGATCCCGTGCTCGCGGTCGTCCTCGCTCCCACGCAGGATCAATTGACGCGCCACCAGCGCCTCGACGTTTAGGACCTCGCGCCTATCTCCGGGCGTATACGAAACCGTGGCCCCGGCGCCGGCCCAACCCCAACGCAATCCGTCGCGCAGGAAACGAATCCCGGCCGTGACGAGCCCAGCGCGAGACGGCCCGCCCGCTGCCAGCGCGTCTAGAACGAAGCAGGTCACTACCGCATTCGGCGTCCCCGCGGGCGCAACAAACGAGCGGTTCGCCCAGGGGAAATCGTATCCCCATCCGGCCCCATTGCCAGTGGGGACGGCCTTGTCTTCGAGCTCTTTCGTAAGCCGTTCCGCCCTCGCGATGTGGTGCACGTCGCCGGTGGTGGCGGCCCGCTTTCTGCTTGCGACTGCGAGTAAGGCCGTCCCCTTCGCGTTCCGGCTCCGGCGAACCCCGAGCGCCGGCCGCAGATTCACGGGACTCAGCCGGACGGCTGCGGTTGCCACCTGCCCCGCCAGACGGCTGCGGTTCGCCACCCAGGCGAGCGGCGGGCTCTTGAGGGCGTCGTACGGGTCGTAGCCCAACCATCCGGTCGCACGAAGGTACGCCTCCAGCCGGTCGCAGGCGGCCGCCGCGCCAGGACTGTCAGGCAGGAGAGATATCGTCATCGCCCACCGCCATGACTAACCCCGACCGGTACGCCTGCTCGATCGCGAAGGTTGCGAGGGTCGTGTTCACGCTGGAGTCAAACGGCATCGGGACTGCCGCCCCCGAGCGTGCTGCCGCTACGAACTCCCGGATCGCCTGGCGATGGCCCTTGTCCTGCCGCGAGGGGAGCGTACCAGGGCGCTTGGCGTTCCCCGTCCCGTGCAGCGAAAGCGAGCGGAAATCGTCAATAACGCCCGAACGCCCAGCCCAGTGCGCCTCCACGTACTCCTTGCGGACCCCACGGTTGCCGGATGCCGCATAGAGGAGCGTCGCCACCGATCCATCCGCAAAGCCCGCAACGATGCCAACGTTGTCGTCGCTGTACGTCCCGGCGTTAGGAGACGCCATCGCAGCGATCGTCCGCACCGGCGCCCCGCACAGGAAGGCGGCGAGGTCGACGAAGTGGCATGCTTCGCCTCTGATCCGTCCGCCACCCGCGGGTCCTTGAGTCCAGTGGTCGCGCGGCAAGTACCCCGCGTTCACGCGCAACAGCAGCTGCACCGGCCCCCGTTGCTCAGCAATCGCCCCTCGGAGCGCTCTTGCAGCAGGCGAGAATCGTCGGTTGAATCCCACCATCACGCGCGTCCGCTGCACGGGCGTGAGCGCCGTCAGCAATTCTTGTATTTCCTCCGCGGTGAGAGCCAACGGCTTTTCGAGATAGACATAGCAGTCGCGCCCCGCCGCCTCGATGGCCAGCCGGGAGTGCGTGTCGTGCGGTGTTGCGATGACCACGGCGTTTAGCTCTGCCCGGTCCAGCATTTCCTCGATCGACCCATACGCCTGCACCCCGCCCAGGTCCTCGGCGAGCGCGGCGGCGGTCACGCCGGAACCGCTGGCCACGCCGCGAAGCTCCACGCCGGATTCCGCCCTCAGGGCCGGCAGGAGCCGGTCACGCGCGAAGTTGCCGGTCCCAACCAGCCCGATCCCGATTCGGCTGGCGGGAGCTGGTGTGGTGTGCACGGGCGGCGCCAATTCGTGCAGCCGCTCTGGGGCGTACCGCAACAGCAGAGCAAGTGCGCCGCCTTCCAGCGCCTGGTAAGCGTCGGCCGCTTGCTCGACCGGATACTCGGCGCTCACCAGCTGCTCGACAGTAATCCGCCCCCTCGCGATAAGGTCCAACACGGCCCCAATGTTCCGCTGTTCGGTCCAACGGACATACGCCCGGGGGTAGTCGTGACCCAGCTCCTCATACTGCTGGTCATAACGGCCGGCTCCGTACGAGCGGGAAACCGTCAGAGTTAGCTCTTTCCGGTACAGGGCTTCTCGTTCGGCTGCCACCGGCACATCTCCCACGACGACGACTCTGCCCCGTTCGCGGCACGACTCGATCGCCTTCCGCAACGGCGCTTCCGAATCCGCCGAGGCGCAAACGATCACGTGGTCTACCATTTCCGGACTGTCCAGCACGCCGGTCATGCCCAGCGCCTGCGCGAGCTTCACGCGCTCCTCCGAAAGGTCCGTGCCAAACACCTGGCATCCGGCCGCTGCTGCCATCTGTGCGGCCAGCTGGCCGACCAGGCCCAGTCCGACAATGCCGACGCGCTCGCCCAGCGTGGCGCCCGTCGTGCGAAGCCCATGCAGTGCAATCGCCCCCACAGTGCCGAATGCCGCGGCGCGAACCCCTGCCGCCTCCGGTATATGCGCCGCAAGGTTCCGGGGCACCGAAATCACTTCCGCGTGATTCGCGTAGCCCGCGCCGCCGCAGGCAACCCGCTCCCCGGGCCGGAACTCGGTAACCTCCCGTCCCACCGCGATCACCTTGCCCGCGGCTGAATAGCCCAGCAGTCCCGGGGCCGCAAGGCGATTCTGAACCTTGCGGTAGGTGCCTGCGACGCCCTCCGAGCGTGCGTTCTCAAGGACCTGCCGTACGAGGTCTGGCCGCGCCATCGCTTTCGCCGCGAGGTTCTGGCCGGCCAGCTGGGCCTTCGCCTTCTCCGTTCCGGAGCTGATCAGTGAATAGTCCACCGCGACGAGGAT
This sequence comes from Dehalococcoidia bacterium, assembly GCA_050248655.1. Classification (GTDB taxonomy): domain Bacteria; phylum Chloroflexota; class Dehalococcoidia; order Tepidiformales; family Tepidiformaceae; genus JAGQHB01. Next base: position 818,604 of record JBFWRY010000001.1, on the reverse strand, counting down.
TCCACCCGGCTCCAGCTGCGGAGGCGGGCCTTCGACAACCCGCAGCTTCCGCGCTCTGTTGTCCTGGATCACCTGCTTCATGAAGTCGCCTCCTCAACGCATGCGAGAAAGTCCGCCAGCATTCGCTCGGGCCGGAACCGCGACTCGTAGACACGCCGGTTGAAGGCACCCATCTTCATGCGAAGGGCCGGATCGTCCACCAGCCGCCTGATCGCGGCACTCAGGGCATCGGCATCCCCAGGCTCCACCAGCAGCCCACCCATCTCGTGTGTGACCGTCGCTGGGATAGCGCCGACCGTCGTAGCTATCACGGGTAGCCCCGCTGCCATCGCCTCCAGGATCGCAAGCGGCTGGCCCTCGTTGAACGATGGCAGCACGAAGATGTCCGCTTCCGCCATCAGCAGCCGCCGTTGGGCGGCGGTATGTGCGGGCCCGACATAACGCACTGCCCTCGGTGGATGTGCCTCCAGGAACCCCGGAGGCCGAAGTTCACCGCACAGCACGAAGCGCACCCGCCGATCCTGCTCGAAGCCAGAGGCTGCTTCGATGTACGCTCCCGCTCCCTTGTTCTGCGAAACCAGGGAGAGATAGAGCACGGTCACCGGAAATGAGGCTTCGCGAAGCACCGGCCCGGGGTCCGCAACAGCGTTTTCGATGACTCGCACGGATGCTGCCGGTATGTGCGGCTCGAACCGGTCAACCAGGCTCTCGTGTAGCACGACCCCCGTTGCCCCCTGCAGCGACGTTCGCGAGATCGCCTGCGTTAGCCTCCCGCTTTTCGCGATCCAGTCTCGATACTGAGATCCGTGCAGGTGCACGATCCGGGGCACCCGCAATCCCCGGCAGAGAAGCAGAGGAAAAGCGTCCCGAAGGAGTCCCACTCGGTTTTGCGCGATCGGAGCGTAGTAGCATCGTGGCCGCCGCAAGATGGCAGCGGCAGCCGTGGCCCAGAACCGGAGTCCGAGCAACACGTTCAGTGGGTCCACGCGTCCGATGGTCGAGACAGGCCGGTGGTCCGACATGTCCACGTGGCGGTGCTGGACCCCTCGCTCGGCCAGCAGCCGCAGCAGCAGGTCGCAATACACCGTCATGCCGTTGTTTGGCGGAGGAAGTGCACCCGCAACGGCGATCGGCCGCGCTCTCCGGCCACGCCGCCACCCTTTCACGCGCTGCGGGAGACGGGAGCGTGACAACATCATGAACTGTTTACCCCCCGCCATCCTTGCATGGTAGGCTCGCCAGCGATGTTCGATGCGTGCGTCGTGGGCCTTGGGCACATCGGGCTTCCAACCGCGGCATTGCTCGCAAAGAGCGGTTCGCGCGTAGCCGGCGTCGATATCGCGCCCCCCGTGCTCGACGCTCTTCGGCGCGGCGAAACCGTCTTCCCTGAACCCGGCCTCTCAGAACTCGTCGGCGACGTCGTGGCCAGTGGCCGCCTCGCAGTTTTCGATTCGATCCATCCTGCATCGGCCTATTTGATAACCGTCCCCACTCCGATCCGCGGTGACCTCACCTGCGACCTTGACGCTGTTATCGCGGCGGCTCAGTCGGTCGCCGAACAACTCGGCGGAGGCGAACTCGTCGTCCTCGAATCCACTGTCCCGCCCGGGACAACAGCCGGGCCCTTCGCCGCCGTGTTCGAACGCCGAGGCTTCGTCCCCGGCCAGGACATTCACATCGCCTTCTGTCCCGAGCGCGCGTTGCCCGGCCACACGCTCCGCGAAATTCAAACGAATGCCCGCCTCGTCGGCGGCATCACACCCGGATGTGCAGCCGCGGCTGGCGCGTTCTATTCCCGGTTCGTCACCGGTGAACTCCATCCAACGACGGCCACCCAGGCAGAGATGGCCAAGCTCTTTGAGAACACCTATCGCGACGTGAACATCGCCCTTGCGAACCAGTTCGCGGCGCTCTGTGACGCGGTGGGGATTCCTGCCCGCGAGACGATTGCCCTTGCCAACCATCATCCCCGTGTCCAGGTCCACAACCCTGGCATCGGTGTCGGTGGCCACTGCATCCCGGTCGACCCCTACTTCCTGCTTTCGCCGGAGTCGGGGGCCTCGCTCGTAACCGAATCCCGTAACGTCAACAACGCACGACCATCTGCCGTGGCTCGCGAAATCGAGGCCCAAGCCCGGCGCGCCGGCGCCCGCTCGGTCGCGCTGCTCGGGCTCACGTACAAGGAAGACACGGAGGACGTTCGCGATAGCCCCGCAATCGCCGTGGCCGAATCCATCGCTGCCAGCCCCGAGTTGGAACTGGTGACGTTCGATCCGTACATCCGCCACGAAGGGCTTCGCCCGGTCTCGTCCCTGGCGGAAGCCGTCGAAAGCGCGGGCATGGTCGTTGTCCTCGTCGCTCACCAGGAGTTCGTCGATCGGCTCCCCGTGCTCCTCGGCGATGCCGGTCCGGTCGTGGTCGACTACACCGGGCGCATCCCCATCGAATCCTCCATCTGTCCGCTCGGCCGCAGCGTAGCGGTGCTGCCGCGCACCACGGCCACCCTCTGAGGCGGCCCCAGATGTCCGCACTGCCAATCTCCCGGCGAATCTACGGCCGTCTGCCGAACCGCGCTTAGACAGTCGCCGTCACCGCCGCGGGGGCGCTCCGCGAACGCCGTAAGTTCGGTCCCCACTTCGACAGCCGGGTCGACTGGTATCTCGCGAACGACCGCCGGTCCACAGAAGAAGTAGCTGCGATTCGTGATGCGCGCTTGCATCGCATCGTGCTCCACGCCGCCACGACCGTCCCCTACTGGCGCGATCAGTTCGAGACGGTTGGCCTCGACCCACGGTCAGTCCGAACGCTCGCAGATCTCTCGCCGTTGCCGTTGCTGGATCGCGCTGGCGTGGTTGGGGCGGCCGGCCGCCTCATCTCCACAGCCGTCCCCGCTCGCCAGCGCGTGCGGCAGCATACCGGCGGCACGACGGGGGCGGGCCTGGTGTTCTGGACCACGTGGGATTCGCTCCGCGACCAGGAAGCCGTCTGGTGGCGGCACCGCCGCCGCCACGGCATCCCTCGCGGGACCTGGTTCGCGCAGTTCACGGGACAGCCGATTATCGCCGGCCCCCGGCATTCACCGCCTTACTGGCACGTCAACCGGACAAGCACCTGCGTTCTTTACAGCGTCCACCACCTCTCACCGCGGACCGCACCGGCCTACCTCCGCGATCTCGCCGGCCGCGCGCTTCCGTGGTTCCACGGGTTCCCTTCGTTCCTGGCGTCCCTTGCCCAAGAAGCGGTTAGGCGAGGCGTGGAACTGCGGCCCGCGTGGGTCTCAACCGGCGCCGAGAATCTCCTCACGTGGCAGCGCGACGCCATCCGCGAGGCGTTCGGCGCAGAACCGTTCCAGCACTACGGTCTCTCCGAGGGCGTCGCAAACGCGTCTCAATGCCCCGAGGGATTGCTCCACGTGGACGAAGACTACGCGGCCGTCGAGTTCATCCCTAACGGCGATGGCACCCACGCGGTCGCTGGCACGAACCTCTCCAACGAAGCCATGCCGTTCATCCGCTACGTAACAGATGACATCGCCGTCCTCGCCGAAGGGTGCGACTGCGGACTGCCCGGCCGTCCAATCGCCTCGATCGATGGTCGCATGGAAGACACCATCGAACTCTCAGACGGTTCCCGCGTCGGCATGGTGGAGCATCTGTTTTGGGAGCTCACCGGCGTCGCCGAAGCCCAGGTGCGCCAGCATGAACCCGGTCGTTGCACGATCTCCCTCGTGCCGCGTCTTTCTTACACGGACCACGAGCGGACGAAGCTTCTCGCGGAATCTCGCATGCGCTTCGGTGATCGCCTCGACGTCGAAATACAACTCGTCGACAGCATCCCCCGCACCGCTCGCGGCAAGCTTAGGCTCGTGGTCCGTGACTGACCCTGCCTGAGCTGCCTTCAACGTGCCGTCACGATCGCCGCCGCTCCTCAGGCCCCACAAAGACGCCGCGCCACTTCCCGAATACGATCCCGCCCAGTGAGCCGCAATCTCAGCGAACACATCCGGCCGCTTCTCCGCGGCGGCCGCCTTGGCGCCCTGCTCTGGTCCTTCTCCGGACAGGTGGCCGTCTCGGCCGTCGCGCTCGTCGGCTCCGCAGTTACGGCACAGCTGCTGGGCCCTGCCGGCAAAGGCGAGCTGGCGGTGCTCACGCTGGGCGGCATCGTTGCCGCAAACCTGCTCAGCCTTGGCGTTCCCTACGGCCTCGCGCGGGCCTACCTCCTTGGCCGGTCCGGGACCGTACTGGGCTCGGCCGCAGCGCACGCAGCAGTGGCGTTGCCGCTCGGGGTTGTGGCATTGGTCGTCGTGCCGCTCGTTGCGCCGGTTTCCCCCGTGGTCCTGGCGATTCTCATCTTCGCCATCGTCCCGGCCAGCGTCTTCTCGGAAGACATGGGCGGAGCCCTGATCGCTGCGAAGGCCCTCAAGGCGTGGCAGCTCGCCCGCCTCCTGAGCGTCTCAACGTTCTCCGCAGGGGTGGCTGTCCTGCTCGTCCTGGATCGGCCGTCTGTGACTGGTGCGCTCACGCTTTTCGCTGCCGGTTCGTTGGCCGCAGTGGTGGTACAGGCGATCGTCGCGTCGCGCCGGTGGGGCTTCGCCTCTCGCCTCTCATGGCACGAGCTGAGGGAACTCTCCGCCCGCAATTACGTTGGCACCCTCGCCGACCGCCTCCTGTCTCGCGTCGACCAGTTCCTCGTTGCCGCTGTTTCCGGGTCAGCCGCCGTCGGTATCTACGGCGTCGCCGTCAACGTCTCCGAAGTGGGTCAATACCTGGGTAACGCATTCGGCATGAGCGTGCTCGAGGATCGCGCATCGCTGCCCGACCGCGACATCGTCCGCATCGCCCTCCTGGCGGCCGGAGCAGTCGGTACGCTCATGGTCCCTGTGTGCATCGCCGCATGGTTCCTCGTCGCACCGGTGTTTGGAGACGGATTCCGTGACGCGCGGGTTGTGGCGTTGCTTCTGGCCCCCGGCGTCGCCGCCAGGGCAGCGGCAGTCGTCGTCATTCAGCCCCTCATGGCCCGGGGCGAAGGCCGCGTCTGCTCGATCATTTCCGGTGGCGTCCTCGTCCTGGGCGTGGCCGCCTGGTACGCCGGCGCCGAACTCGGCGGCATCAATGGCGCTGCCATCGCGAACTCCCTCGTCTACGTTCTCCAGGCCTGCCTGCTCATCGTCGTGCCCATCCTCGCCGTTCGCCGGGAACGGTCTCCATTGGGCTAGCGCCCGATGCGGTCACGCTGCGAGGGCGATCGCCCGTTCGCGTTCGAACGTCCGGTATGCAACCGCCAACAGGAGCAGGTCGATCGTGATGACGATTGCGAGGAAAACCCCCCAGGTTGCGAGGTTCACCGGCACAACCCGGAAAGCGACCAGCGCCACCGGCGCCAGCGCGGGCAGGATCACCATCCCGGCCAGCTGTTCCGCCACGCGCAGGTCTTTCGCCCGCGCCGATATGCTTAGGCCGGTCAGCGTCGAGAACAGGGCCATGGGCGCCGCCAGCCCGAGCACGCCTACCGTCCACATCGGGTCCAGCACTTCCGACCGCAGCGGCTCCTTCACTACCAGGGCGCTCAACCCTGTGAACCCGAAGTACACCAGCCACGAGGCAACCACTGCCGGTGTTGCCACCGCGAAGATCTTGGCGTGCAGGAACTGCCGGTCGGTCAGCGGAAGGGTCAGGATGGCCTCAAGCGTCCCCTGTTCGTTCTCGCCGATGATCGAGTACGCGGCTAGCGCCGCGGGTACGACCGCCGGAGTCAGGAAGAAGACGAACATTGATTGGCCGACCGCGAGGTTGACCCTTTCGCGCGTCGAGTCTGGGTCGAACCCCACGAGATTCAGAAACGGCAGCATCATGAACACGAGCGGCAGGCCAAGGCACGTGATCAGGATCGCGCGATGATGCCGGTATTCGCGGAACTCTTTTCGTATCAGCGCCCGCATCGCCGGCGGAAACCAGCGCTCCAATCGTCCGGTCATGCTGCCTCGCCCAGCCGCCCGTGTCCGGTCGGTCCATTCGATTCCCCGCTCACCAGGTCGAGGTAGGCCCGTTCGAGGTCGCCGGCGGCCTTCACTTCCAGCACGCGGCCACCCGCCGCAACAACGGCGGCTACAACGCCCGGCGTCCCCGCATGGACATCCGTCAGGCGGCATTCGAACGACGTCCGCGCGACCTGCACATGGTCCACACCCGGCGCCCTGCGCACCGCCAGGGTGACCGCATCCGTGAGGGGGTCAGCGAGCTGCACGGAGACGGCATTTCCGAAGATGCGCGTACGTAGCTCCGCGGGAGTGCCCACCGCGACCAGTCCCGTCCTCAGGATCGCGACCCGGTCGCACAGCCGCTGTGCCTCGGCCAGTCGGTGCGTATTGAGGAACACAGTCGTCCCATCACGGACCAACTCGCGGATCATTGCCTCGACCTGGACGGCCCCCGCCGGGTCCAACCCGGACGATGGCTCATCGAGCAGCAACACCGCCGGCCTGTGCAGGATCGCCCGTGCCAGGGAGGCTCGTTGCCGCAGCCCTTTCGATAGGCTGCTCACTGGCTCATACCGCCGCTCACCGAGGTCCACGGCCTTGAGCGCTGCCGCTATGGCGCCACCGACGTCCTTCACTTCGTGCGCCTCGCCCCACAGCCGCAGGTTCGCGTCCACGGTCAGGCGTTCGTAAAGCCCGGGACGTTCCGTCATCACTCCGAGCCGCCGCCGCACTTCCATCGGGTCTTTCAGTACATCGAACCCGGCGACCCGCGCCTCGCCCGATGTCGGCCGCAACAGCGTTGAAAGCATGCGCAACGTCGTCGTCTTGCCCGCCCCGTTTGGCCCGAGGAAACCAAAGATCTCGCCGCGTTCGACGCGAAGAGTCAGCCCGGCGACGGCTGTCATCGGGCCAAACATCCGCGTCAGGTCACGGACCTCTATCGCCGGTTCGCCTCCACGGCCAAATCCCGCGTCCCCGTCATGCTCCACGCTTGGAGAATCGGCGGGCGTTCATCCGATGGTCAGGACCAGGCCTCTATCTGCCCAGTGAAACGTGGATCGGCCGCCTGCCAAAGCCCATCGCGCTCGCCCGCACTTCCGGTATTGGGCCGGCAGCCTCGAGCCTCGGGAACCGCTCAAGCAACGTCCGCAGCGCCACCGTTGCCTCCAGCCGCGCAAGGTTCGCGCCGAGGCAGAAGTGGACGCCCCATCCGAATCCAAGCTGGGGGTTCGGGTCCCGCGTCAGGTCGATCGTCCCGGGGTCCGCAAAAACATCCGCGTCATGGTTCGCGGCTGCGATGGAAAGGAACACGTTTTGGCCCGCTTCGAGCGTCTGCCCCGCGCGGACGTGCGTGACCGCGATCTTCCGCGGCATCGTCCGGGCTGGCCCCCCGACACGCGTGAACTCCTCGACTGCCGTTGCGTACCCTTCGGGGTGCTCCCGCAGCCAGCGCATCCGGTCCGGCTGCTCCAGGAGCATCGCAAGCGAACTCGTAAGCAGCGTCGTCGTCGTCTCGTGCCCGCCAAAGAGGATCAACGTGCAGAGCCCGATGAGTTCCGCTTCCGTCAGGTCCGAGTTGCGATGCTGCACGATAGCCGTCAGCAGCGTCCCGCTCGGGCTTACCCGCTCCCGCTCTACCAGCCGCCCGAAGAACGCCCGGAACTCAGACGCCGCTGCGACCACCGGAGCGTCATCAGTGCTCCCGGGCTCCATCGAGAACACCATCTTTGCGATGTCGTCTGACCACCCCTGGAAGCGGCCCCGGTCAGCCGCATCGACACCGAGGATCGCAGCAATTACGAGCGCCGGGATCGACCGCGCGAACGCTGCTCCGAGATCGACCGCGTCGCCATCGAAGCTATCGAGGACGGAGTCGACGATCTCCTGGATGTCGGATTCGAGCTTCGCCACCGCTCGCGGCGTAAACACCGTCCGCACCGGTTCGCGGAGGCGCGTGTGTGACGGTGGGTCGCGGAAGTTCATCCAGTTCGTGAGCAGATCGACCACCACCTGGAACGCGTTCCCCCGCCCGCGCGCTACTCGCGCGAAGCTCTTGCTCCGGTCGGCCGAAAGCACCTCCGTTTCGCGGAAGGCTGCCTCGACTTCGGCGTGTGAGAGCAGAAGCCAGGCGCGATGCTGCTCGCTCCATTGCACGTCACCACCGGTTTCGCGGGCCCACGCAAAATACTTCGCCGGTGAATGAACCGCTTCCGGGTCCGTCAGGTTCACGTCCATCGTGGCCATCCTACTGGACAGGCAGGTGGCTGTGTGGTGCGGGAAACTCCGCCAGCGACAGCGGCTCGCCATCCAGTGAGGCCTCCACCACGAGGCGGTCTTTGATCAGCATGTGCCTCGGTTTCGTTGGGTTACGCAACCCTTCGCTATGGCCCAGGTGCACGATCTCGGCCCGGATGCATCCGCGCGTCACCTCGAGGATGCCCACCGTCCCCAGCCGCGTCGAAAGGTGGTGCGGCAGGATCGGACTGCCGGAGTTCACCAGCAGCACGCCCTCCCTGTACTCCAGTCGTTCCACGTGCGTGTCGCCGCCGATCAGGATGTCCACCTGCTCACCTCCAAGGGCGGAGGCCAACAACTGCTGGATCGGCCGTGACTCGGGCCGCAATTCATGCGCCATCCCGATGCGAAAGCCGTCGACATCGAGGAATTGCACTGCCGCCATCCGGGGGTCCACAAAGAGGTCGTTATTCCCCTCGGCAACCAGCACCGGAGCGAACTGTTCGCACCAGTCCAACACTTTTGGCGATGTCACATCGCCCGCGTGGAGGATCAAGTCAACGCCCCGCATCGCGTCCCCAACCGACGGGCCGAGTTCGTCGAGGCTGCGTGTCAGAGATGGAAGGTGTGTGTCGGTAATCAGGCCGATGCGCACCAGCCGAACGCTACCACGCGCTGGCCGGCGCGCAAGCGGCCGCGGTTGTTGTCCCGCCGCTCCGGGTGCTACCGTTCGCGCGCATTTCATAGGAGGAATCGGCTTGAACAACGACCGGAAAGCCGCGGTCGCCGGGATCCACGAATACCCATTGCGGGTAGCTCCCGGCGTTTCCGCCATGCAGATCAAAGCAGCTTCGCTCAAAGCCGCGCTCGATGACGCGGGCCTTAAGTGGTCCGACGTCGACGGCCTGTACGACGCCGGCGACGGCGAGGGTGGCGGCGGCCTCGGTCTCGCCGCCTATCTTGGCCTCAAGCCGCGCGTGATCGACACCACCCAGGTTGGTGGCTCGTCCTACGAGTTCCACGCCGCCCACGCCCTCCGCGATATCGCCGCCGGGCGCGTCAAGGTGGCCGTCACCACATACGGCTCGACCGCCGCCTCAAACCGCATCCCGATCGGCACTGGCGGCCGTGGCGGCGGCGCCGGCAACTGGCAAAGCAACATGGAAGGCCCCTACGGCTCCACGCTCATCAGCAACTACGCGATGGTCGCCCATCGCCACATGCACCAGTACGGAACCACCACCGAACAGCTCGCACAGATCTCCGTTGCCACGCGAAAACACGCGATGCGCAACCCCGAGGCCGTCAAGGCCATGAACGACCTCCAGTTCGTCAAAGTCGACGAAATATCCGTCCAGGACGTGCTCGACTCGCGCATCATCGCGGACCCCCTGCACCTCCTCGAGTGCTGCATGGTCTCCGATGGTGGCGGCGCTGCCGTCTTTGTCTCGCCCGAGATCGCACGCGACATCAAGAAGAAGCCCGTCTGGATCATCGGTTCCGGCGAAGCCACCAAGTACCGCGAAAACGGCGGCGACATCACGACCAGCGCCGGCGCCCAGAGCGGCCCAGCCGCCTTCGGCCAGGCTGGCGTCACGCCTGACGAAATCGACATCGCCATGATCTACGACTCGTTTACGATCACCGTCGGCGTCTGCCTCGAAGATCTCGGCTTTTGCAAGAAGGGTGAAGTCGGCCAATTCATCGCCGACGGCCATCTTGCCTTCGACCGCCCGGGCCTCACGCTCAACACCGATGGCGGCGGACTCTCTTCCAACCACCCTGGCATGCGCGGCCTCTTCCTTCTCCTCGAAGCGACCCGCCAGCTCCGTGGTGAGTCCACGTCGCAGGTCCCCGGCGCCAGGCTCGCGGTTGCGCATGGCAACGGCGGCCTCCTCGGCGCCACGCACACGGGCGGCACCGTCGTCCTCGCCGCCGACTGATTCTCGCAAGCGCGAAAGGAACAATTCCATGCCAAACAGGCCCCAACCGTCGTTCCCTGAAGCCGATACCCAGCACTACTGGGATGGCGCCAAGGCAGGCGAACTTCGCTACCAGACCTGCACCGATTGCGGCGGTAAGGTCAATTTCGTCCCCACGGCCCACTGCCAGGCATGCGGCAGCGCGAACCTGAAGTGGAATGTCTCCAAGGGCGAAGGCGTCGTTTACACGTACTCCGTCGTCCGCCAGAACCGCATTCCCGGCTTCCAGGAGCTTGGCGCCTATGCCGTCGCCTACGTCGATGTCGACGAAGGTTTCCGCATGCTGACCAACGTCGTCGTCGAAGGCGACCCGACCAAAGAAGTGAAGATCGGCCAGCGCGTCCGCGTTGAATTCGAGAAGCAGGATTCGGGCGACTACCCGATTCCCGTCTTCCGGCCGATCTAGCCGGCAAGTTCACCCGGCTGCCCGCGCACACCCGCGCGGGCAGCCGTTTCGTATCCGGACACCAGGAGATGTGCGATGAACGAAGTGCCCGGTCTCGCAATCACGCGGGACGGCGGCGTCCTCACCATCACGCTTGATCGCCCTGAGAAGCTCAACGCCATCACCTGGGAGATGGTGCAGGGCCTCACCGCTGCCGTGACCGACGGCGGACGGGACGAGGGTGTCCGTGCGATCGTTATCACTGGCTCCGGCCGCGCTTTCTCGTCCGGTGACGACATCGTCGGTGGAATGGGCGACCGCCCCCTTCGGATCGACCTCAGCAACGAGCGCGGCCCCCACTACGAGATGGTGAAGGCGCTCCTCAGCGCCCCCAAGCCGGTCATCGCCGCGCTCAATGGCCGCTGCCATGGCGCCGGCTGGGTGATTGCCCTCTCCTGTGATTTCCGTGTCGCCCGGTCCGACATCCTCATTGGCGACATCCGTTCTGGGAAGGCCATTTTCGCCAATCAGGGTGTCGGCTTGCTGCTTCCCCACCTCATCGGCAAATCCCGGGCAATGGACCTGCTCCTCACCGGCCGCGTCATGGATGCGACCGAGGCGGAGCGCTACGGCATTCTCAACCGCCTCTGGGCGCCCGAAACGTTTGAATCCGACCTTGCTGCATTCGTCACGGAGCTCGCCGAAGGTCCGACGCGCACCTATGCCGCCTGGAAGCTCAGCGTCAATCGTTCTCCGCTGATGGAGCTCGATGCCTACACCGACCACGAGCGCTGGCTCAACCTCATCCTCCGCGATTCCGAGGACACGAAGGAAGGCGTCACGGCCTTCAAAGAGAAGCGCCCGCCGCAATTCACCGGGCGTTAGCGTTCCTCGACGAGGCGCTGCAGTGGTTCGCCACGTAGCCATCGCCCAAGCTCCTCCAGGAACAACGCATCCGCGCGGCCGGAATTCCCGGCGGACGGCGACGAATCGTGGGGGCTGACGATTACGTTCGGCAGGTCCCAGATCGGGGATTCCGCCGGCAACGGTTCCGTCTCGAACACGTCGAGATAGGCTCCTCCGAGTCGGCGGCTGCGGAGTTCCTCGATCATTGCCTCTTCATCGACCACCGCGCCGCGCGCCACGTTGAGGATGTATGCGCCCGCGGGTAGCAGCGCCAGGGACTCACGATCGATGAGGTGCCGCGTGGCGGCCGTGAGCGGCACCGTCAGCGCCAGCCAGTTCGCCGCCGGGAGTACATCTTTCAGTTGGTCCGGGTGCACCCAGCGGTCCACGTGGTCACCAGCATTCGCCTCGCGCCGCCGCACTCCGATCACGTACAGCCCCAGCGCCTGGGCGAGCCGTGCGATGTGCCCGCCAATCGCTCCCAGTCCGACGACCACAATCGTCTGCCCTCGCAGGTCGAGCGGCGCCTCGTTGCGTGGCAGTTGTTCCCATGCATGACGCCGTTGCGCCTCGTACCAGCGCGGGAAACCCCGGTGCAGCGCAAGCAAACCGCCAATCACACTCAGCGCGATTGGCTCGGCCGTCACGCCGGAGGAATTCGAAACGGCCACCCCGCGCGCCATCAGCTCCTGGAAGATCGGGTCATCGGTTCCCGCGTGCCCCAGGTGGAGCCAGCGTACGTTCGGGGCGCGCCGGATGCTGCCCAGGAACTTCCGGGCCAACGCACGCTCGCCGGCCCCGTCGGCCCCCGTCATATCTGTAGAGAAGTATCCGGCGTGGATCCGCGCGAGCGCGGCTTCGTCCAGACGCGCATCCGCTTCTTCCGGGAGATGTACGACTTCGAGCCGGTCTCCCGTGCTGGCGTCGCGAAGCGCCGCAAGCGCCTCCGAATGGCGTTCTGCGATGGTGCGTGAAAGCAAGAGCACTGGCATGCGCGGAGGCTAGCACCTCAGGCGCTCAGCGGTCTTCCGCTTGCATCGGCAACGATACTCCACCACGATGCCTCATCCGCCGGTGAACTGGCGGTGGACAAAGGCAGGCGAAAGTGCGCGCGTCACGCGCCCCCAGACGCGCACCCACTGTTTCGCGGCGGGCCTGGCTGGCCGTGTTTGCGGTAGCGTGTCTTGCCGTTCTGAGCCTCGCCCCCGCGCGGGCGGCCTGGGAAGAAGACGGCGGGCCAGGGCCGGTCGCTGCAGCTCAGGTGGCCACCCTGCAGGTCTGGTTTGCGCCGTATCCGCAGGGCACAGGTCCGGGCGTCCAGATCGCATTCGGCCACCCTGACTACGAGGATCTCTTCAACGGCGCTGGCCAGTGGGACGTCGCTCGCGGCCAGGTCGATGTCTTTCAGCTGTACTGGGAATGGGTGACGAAGGTCAGCCCCGCTGAGGTAGCCTCGGCCGTCCAGTTTCTAGAGGGTTCCGGCATTGCAATCGCGGTGGAAGTTCCGGCACTGCAGTGGCAGACGGCCGGGCCGGTGTGCGGCGTCATCGGCGAAGGCTGGGTCGAGGATCACGTCGCCATCACGCTGGAGGTGCTCGACCGCATCGATGCTGCCGGCGTGGCGGTCGACTACCTCACGATGCAGGAGCCATACACTTCGGCGTCGCCGACGACTGCCGCGCCCTATCCAGCCCAGTGCAACTGGAGCATGGCGCAAATAGCAGCGCATGTTGCTGACTATGTCGCCGCCGTGCACGCAGAGTACCCGGCGGTCCAGTTCGGAGACGTCGAGAGCGACCATGCCAGTCCCGCCGAACTCGCTGCATGGGCTGCGGCCTACGAAGCGGCCGTGGGAGTGCCACTCGCCTACCTGCACCTGGATGTCGACTGGTTCTTCCGGTCCGATTGGGCCGAGCGAGCGTTCGAACTTGAACAGCTGATGAGCACGACGGCCACGCCGTTCGGGATGATCTACAACGGCCTTCACACCGACCCATCAAGCGGCGCCTGGATCGCCAACGCCCTTGCCCACGCCGCGCAGTACGAGGGTCAGGCCGGTGGGACCCCGCAACACGTCAACTTCCAGTCCTGGCATCGCTATCCGGACCAGCTATTTCCGGATACCGACCCCAACGCGATGACCTCGATCGTCAATCAGTACGCTTCCTTGCGGACCGATATGACGCTCAGCCTGGGGGCTTCGTCCGGCGGGTCGCGCACCGCCAGTGTCACGGCGACGGCGGGCGGAGGGCCGCTGGCAGGTGTGCCTGCTGATGTGCGGTACACGCCTGCCGACGGCCCGGGAGTCGAAGCAACCTACACGATCGAGGGCGTGATCCCTCAGTTTGACAGCAACCCCGCCGAGGACCGTGGCCACGCGGTCATTGGCTTTCGCGTCAACCAGGAGTGTAACTGCGGCTTTAGCGATAGCTACTTCTCGTTCTATGGCGGTTCGTTCAGGCAGGCATCGACCCTCGCCGGTCTCGACTCCGCCGCCGAATTGATCCCCAATCCCGACTTCAGTTCGGGGGCTGCTCCGTGGATTACGGATGGCGAGGCCGCGTTTGTTGCCGGGACCACCTCAGAGTCCCCGCACCTCCGCGTCGACGCACCATCCGCCGAACCTGCGATGACCAACTCGGGCCAGACGCGCAGCGGGACGAACAACTCCCCACTGACGCCCGGTTGGTACTTCCGGGCAACATTCGACGCGAAGGTCGACCCTCGCTCTGTGGGAAGCGGCTATTTCACGGTCATCTTCGTGAAGTGGGACTGGAGCCGGGAGATCGACCGCTTCCGCGTCCCTATCGAGCCGCCCTGGTTTACGGAGTCGGAGTTCACGGACGGGAGCGGCAGCGCCCAGGTGCTGCTCGACGACCTTCCACCAGCCCGCCTCCTCGCCGAAGCCTCCACCGCCGGTTCGAGCGGCCGTCTCCCGGGCTTTTCTCCACGGCAGACCGCCGGAGCGCTCGAACCCCAGCTCACATCGACCGTCCCGGCGACGATTGTTGAAGGCTCGGCGCCGCAGGAGCTTCGTCTGCTTGGCACGGGTTTCAACTGGAACTCCGTTGTCGCCTGGGACGGTGTCCCCCGTGCAACCACGGTGGTCTCGGCCTCGGAACTCCGCATCACCCTCACATCCGCGGATCTCCTGGCTGCGGGCAACCACACCATCGCGGTGGAAACGCCGGCGCCCGGCGGCGGAGTGGACTCCACGACGTTCGATGTCGCGCCGCGCGTCATCACGATCAGCGGTCCTCCGACCGTCGACGAAGGCGCCACCTACACGCTGAACCTGTCGGCGGCGTACCCCGGTAGCGAAGACATCGAGCGTTGGCGCATCAATTGGGGCGATGGGCAGGAGACCAACGTTGTCGGCAATCCGTCGTCCGCGACGCATACCTATACCGACGGCCCCGCCGGGCGAACGATCACGGCCGAAGTTCGCGACGACGGCCAGGACTTTGAGGCGGCAGCACCGGTGACCGTTTCGGTCCTCAACGTCGCTCCATCGATCACGGTCGCCGGGCCTGCCTCCGTCGACGAAGGCCAGGACTACGCCCTCACCTTCAGCCGCACAGATCCGGGCAACGACGCCGTGCAGTCCTGGAGTGTGGACTGGGGCGATGGCACGGCTGTCAGCGTCCTGCCAGCGAACGCCACTGGCGCCAGCCACACGTACGCAGACGGCCCGGCAGGCCCTTCCATCCATGTGTCCGTGACCGACGACGACGGCACACACCTCGCCGCGCCAAAGGCGATCACAGTGTCCAACGTCGCGCCGGCGGTAACGATCAACGGTCCATCCACCGTGGTCACGGGCGCGACCTACACGCTGTCGCTCTCGGTCACGGACCCCGGCGCCGACACCGTTTCGTCCTGGCAGATTAGCTGGGGCGATGGCCCGCCGGAGACCGTGACGGGCAACCCCGGATCAGTCACGCACGTCTACGCGAGCGCCCCCGGGACCCAGCAGGTTTCGGCAACCGCCATCGACGAAGATGGCGCCCACACGAGCAACCAGCTCACCGTGAACGTCTACAACGTCGCACCGCCGCTCACCATCGATGGCCCCGCGACGGTGGACGAGGGCGCGACCTACACCCTCTCCCTTGATTCCGGCGCTCCCTTCGTCGCCTCCTGGACCATCGACTGGGGCGACGGCACAGGACCGGAAGTCATCTCTGGGGACCCGGCGAGCGCGACTCACGTCTACGCCGATGGGCCCGAGACCCACGCGATCACCGCCACGGCGACGGATGGCGCCGACACCTGGCCCTCGAACAGCGTGAACGTATCCGTGAACGACGTCGCTCCAACAATCGCCGTGGCCGGCTCCGGCAGCGTTGATGAAGGCAGTGCCTACACCGTCAACTTCAGCGCCACCGACCCCGGCGCTGACCCGGTCACCGGCTGGAGCGTCGACTGGGGCGACGGTTCTAGTCCATCACTGCTGCCCGCGGCCGCCGTGTCCGCGCAGCACGGGTACCCCCACGGTCCCGAAGTCCACAACATCGTCGTCACGGTCGTCCAGGGCGCTGACAGCTTCGCCTCCGATTCCCACGCCGTCTCCGTGGCCGATGTCGCCCCCACCGTCTCGGCAAGTGGCCCGGGGTCCACCGCCGAGGGCGATACGTACACGCTTTCGCTCACCGCAACCGACCCTGGGTCTGACCCGCTCACTTCGTGGCGGATCGACTGGGGCGATGGCGAAACCGATACGGTCAGCGGGAATCCATCGGCAGCCACACACATCTATGCAGATGGTCCCGCCGACGTCGTCATCAGCGCGTCCGCGTTCCAGGGTGACGATGAGTTCCCAGCCACCGCGATTAACGTGTCGGTCACAAACACCCCGCCCAGCATCACCCTCGACGGCCCCGCGAGCCTGCGTGAGCAGCATCCTTACTCGCTCGCCGTCTCGTTGGTCGATCCCGGCGATGACACCGTTGAAGGCTGGAGCGTCGACTGGGGCGACGGTTCCCCCGTTGACTCCTTGCCCGCTGAGGCAAGCGCAGCCGAACACGTCTACGCGGTGGGAGCGGTCACGCGCACCATCACCGTCACCGTCACCGATGAAGACGGCCTCTGGGTGGCGACGAAGCAGGTGGATGTCCTCGGCCCGCCGACGCTCTCAGTCGGCGGTCCTTCGTCCGTCGATGAAGGCGCTCCCTATCAGCTCACCCTGGCGCCTCCGCCAGCCGACATTACCGGCTGGATCATCGACTGGGGCGATGGCTCCCCGCACACGGTTATCCCGGCAGAAGCGCCGACCGCCCAGCACATTTACGCCGACGGCCCCGCGAGCCACACGATCATTGTCGAGGGCACCGACAGCTACGCCTCCTGGCCCTCGAATACGGTCTCCGTGACGGTCAACGACGTCGCTCCTGCCCTCGTCGCCACCGGCCCATCGTCAGCCGTCGTCTCCCAGCCGTACGTGCTCACCCTGGGCTGGACTGACCCCGGCGCCGACAGCGTCACCGCCTGGACCATCGATTGGGGCGACGGCTCGGCCCCGCAGGAGGTCTCGGGCCTCGTTACCAGTACCACGCACGCCTACGCCTCGGCAGGCGGGCGCACCGTCCGCGCTACGGCCACCGATGGTGTCGACTCGTGGCTTGCCACTCCGCTAAACGTTCAGGTCGGCCTTGCTGCGCTAGGGCGGCATCAGCTGTCGGCGCTCGGCACTGGCAACGAGATGTTGCTGGTGGGTCGCAACAGCGGTGGCCAGCTCTGGGCCCGCGAGACATCGGCAGGCGATTTTGGCCCATGGACCCTGCTCGGCGGCGGCGCCGCGTCCCGCCCGGAGGCCGTCCGTTCCGGCACCTCCGATTTCGTCTTCTTCCGGAATTCGTCCAACGGCCTCGGCTACGTGACGCGCACCGATGGAGGGACATGGACGCCCGGTAATCTCGGAGGCACCTTCGCTGGTGATCCCGCCGCCGCGGTGGATGCCGACGGTGACATCATCGTCACGGTGCGAAACGCTGGCAGCCAGCTCTGGGTGCGGCGCTTCACGGCCGGCGCGTGGCTTCCGTGGTCGCGGATCGACGGCGCCCTCGCTGGCTCGCTTCACATGGCCAGCTACGGCGCGGACCTCTACCTGTTTGGCCTCGGAAACCAGGGTCAGACATGGGCCCGCCGCTGGGCGAGCGACACCAATAGCTGGCAGCAATGGGAGCCCCTCGGCGGCACGGTCCTGCCGGGCATCTCTGCTGCCGAAACACCGGCCGGCACGCTCCTGTTCGTCGCCGTAAACGGGAGCGGACAGCCCTGGTCTCGCGAGCGTTCCGTCAGCGGGTGGGGACCTTGGACGCTCATGACCGGGACGATTGCGACCCCGCCGGCACTTGCGAGTGCAACCAATCGTGTCGTCCTTGGGGCCATCAACGCCTCCCGGAACCTCTGGACGCGGTCCCACGATGGAGCCACATGGGGTGCGTGGGTGTTCGGTTCCGGCGTCCTTGCATCCGACGCCGAGGCAGCCGCCGCTGGCACGAACGTCTGGATGTTTTCAATGGCCACCGGCGGTAAGCCCTGGTTCCGCCGCTGGGACGGCGCTTCCTGGGGTCCGTGGACCAGCCTCGGAGGCACGCTGGCTATCGACTGAGGGCCCGCCGCGCGCCCGTGCTACATTGGCAACCTGTGTCACTACTCGAAACTCGCTCGTCAGGCGTGTTGCTCCATGTCACGTCCCTGCCCGGCCCGTTCGGATCTGGCGATCTTGGAGCCGAAGCATTCCGGTTCATCGACCTCCTCGCCACTGCAGGCGTGCGTACGTGGCAGGTGCTGCCCCTCAACCCGCCAGGGCCCGGGTTTTCCCCTTACTTCGCGCTTTCCTCGTTCGCGGGCAATCCCTCGCTGATTTCGCCCGCGTCGCTCGCGCCGGGCGCGGGCCCCTATGCCGTCGGCGGGGATGCTCAAAAAGCGGACTTCGAGGCCGCGCACCGGCTCCGTGACCACGCGCTCCGGGCTGCCTTCGCGACGCTCGACTCTGCCGCGAACGCCGAACTGGATGAGTTCAGCGTTCGTCACAATTGGTGGCTTGATGATTGGACTCTGTTCGCGACGCTGGAACGCCGCTACGGCTCTCCCTGGCAGACGTGGCCCCGCGAGTTCGCCTCTCGTGCGCGGGCCGCGCTCGCCCGGGCGCGTATGGAGTTCGCTCCCGAGATCCGGTACCACCAGTTCGTCCAACAGTGCTTCGAACAGCAATGGCACGCAGTACGCAGCTACGCGACAGACGCTGGACTCTCCATCCTCGGTGACCTGCCCATCTTCCCCGCGCTCCATTCATCCGATGTGTGGGCCCACCAGCACGTGTTCAAGCTCGGCCCCTCTGGCTACCCCGATGTCGTAGGCGGTGTCCCTCCGGACTACTTCTCCGAAACGGGGCAGCGCTGGGGCACCCCGCTCTATCGCTGGGACGTCGAAGCTGGGGGCGGCTACGCCTACTGGCGCGCACGGCTCCGCCGCATGTTCGAACTCTATGACACGCTCCGCATCGACCACTTCCGCGGGTTCGCGGCCGCCTGGGAGATCCCCGCTGCGGAGCCAACTGCCATTCGTGGCCAGTGGGTCACAGGTCCCGGCAAGAGCTTCTTCGACGCCGTCGCCAAGGAAGTGCCTCTTGGTTCCATCGTCGCCGAAGACCTCGGGCTAATCACTCCGGACGTCATCGAATTGCGCGACAGTCTCGCCTTCCCGGGGATGCTCGTGCTCCAGTTCGCGTTCGATTCCGGCGCCACTAACCTGTACCTGCCCCATAACCACGTGCCGGGCGCGGTCGTCTACACGGGCACGCACGACAACGACACCACGCGGGGTTGGTGGGACCAACAGCCCGATGTTGTCCGTGACAACGTGGCGGAGTACGTCGGTTATGCACCGGCCGACCCGGTCGCTGCCCTCGTCCGTGCTGCCTTCATGTCCGTTGCCCGCCTCGCCATCGTCCCGATGCAGGACCTGCTTGGCCTCGGCAGCGAGGCGCGGATGAACCTTCCCGGCACGGCTGAGGGGAACTGGGCCTGGCGGTTTAGGTGGGACCAGGTTTCCGAAGGCCTCGCGGACGAACTCCGTTCGCTCCTCGTTCGCTACGGCCGGGCCACCGCCTGAGCCTCCGGGTGGATTTTGCAGAGCGTTTACGGTTTGTCCGACGTCGCTTCACACGGGCCAGTTACCGTATTGCTACGGAGTCAGGGTTGTCACGGAAATCCCTTCCCCGCCACGCCGCGCAAGCGGCATCTCCGTGACAACCCTCTCTCTGGTGAACCCGTTGGTCGCGGGCTCGCCAAGCAGACATTCAGGTTGAAACGGCTCCCAATTCCTTCTCCTACCTCTCCCCATTCCTTGGAAGCCGAAAGAAAGCCCCTGGTTCCGCAACCAGGGGCTTTCTCACGTCTGGCGGCTTCAACGCTCGCCTCTGGCGCGCCTCGTTTCGTACACTCAGCTCACAAGCAGAAATCCGTGATGGGTTGGTACGGCTGATGTCTGGACATTCCAAGTGGGCCACGATCAAGCGCGCAAAAGGCGTCAACGACGCCAAGCGCGGAGCGATTTTCACGCGCCTGTCGCGCGAAATCATCCTCGCCGCCAAGCAGGGCGGCCCCGATCCGAACGCGAACTTCAAGCTTCGCCTCGCGATTCAACGCGCGAAGCAGAACAACGTCCCCAACGACAACATTGAACGCGCCATCGCCAAGGCCACCGGCGCAGGCGGCGACGAAGCCCTGGAGGAGATCACGTACGAGGGCTATGGTCCTGGCGGAACGGCAGTCCTCGTCGCCGTCCTCACCGACAACCGCAACCGCACAGTTTCCGAAGTCCGCCACCAGTTCACGCGGGCCGGCGGCAACCTCGGTGAAACCGGCTCCGTCGCGTGGCAGTTCGAGCCCAAAGGCGTAATCACCGTACCGCTCGTAAACGCCGATGCCGACGACGTCGCACTTGCAGCCATCGATGCCGGAGCCGAAGACATCGACCCGCAAACCGACATCGTGGAAGTACAAACGGCTCCATCGGATCTCGAACAGGTCCGGAAGAAGCTCGAGGAGACCGGCTTCACGATCGAAAACGCCGACTTCGCCATGGTGCCCACAAACCTGATCGAACTCGATGTGAAGGCCGCCCACCAGGCGATGCGCCTCCTCGAAGCGCTCGAAGACCTCGAAGACGTTCAGCGCGTTTATTCCAACGTCGATTTCACGGACGAGGTCATGGCCTCCTACGCCGGCTGACATCCGCCCTGCGAGCACTGGCGCGCGAAGCGTACCCTGTCACAGTGCGAATCATCGGAATTGACCCCGGCCTGAATGCCACCGGCATCGGCGTCATCGAAGTCGATGGCGACCGCTGCCGCCATGTCCATCATGGCGTCGCCCGTACGCGGCCCGACACGCCAATGGCGACACGTCTCATGGCGCTTAAGGACAGCGTCCGCGCCGCCGTTGTCGAATGGCAGGCGGAAAGCGGCGCCATCGAATCATCCTTCGTCTCCGTCAACGCCAGGTCCGCGCTCGCGCTGGGCCACGCTCGTGCCGCCGCCATCCTCGGCCTCGCCGAGGCGGGCCTCCCGGTGCATGAGTACGCGCCGACCCTCGTCAAACAAACGGTCGCGGGCTATGGCCATGGGGACAAGGCCCAGGTAGCCGAGATGGTGCGCCTGCAACTCGGTCTCCAGCGAGTGCCCGGCCCGTCGGACGCGGCTGATGCGCTCGCCATCGCCATCACCCACTGGGCCCACGAGCGGCTCGCCGTGCGCCTGTAGAGACTTCCACGTTGAGCGCGCCCGTCACCGGCCATAAGCTCGCGCAATGAACGCTGCTGCTGACCCGGAAGCCGTCGTTGGGCGGTTCTTCGCCGCCATCGAATCCGCCGATGTGGAGACGCTCCGGGGCCTTTACCACCCGGCCGCCCGTGTCTGGCACAACAACGACGATCTCGACCAGGGCGTCACGGCCAATCTCCGCGTGCTGCGCTGGGTCACCCGGAACGTCCAGGGACTTTGCTATGACGAAATCCGGCGGACGCTCACCGCCGACGGGCGTGTCCTCCAGCAGCACGTTCTTCGGGGCGTCGGTCCTACCGGGGTCGAGGTCGCGATTCCGGCAGCGATCATCTTCACCGTGGATGCCGCCGGTCTCGTGACGCGCATCGAGGAGTACCTCGATTCCGCCGCCACCGTCGCGCTCACGGGGACGAGCCGATGACCCCCGGGGCCCGCCTTCGTGAACTCATGGGCCGCGGCACAGTTGTCGCGCCTTTCGTCTTTGATGGCGTCCAGGCAAAGCTCTCCGAACAGGCTGGCTTCGATGCTGTCTACATGACCGGCTTCGGTACGGCAGCGGGTCATGGCCTTCCGGACATGGGCATGATCGGCCTCGGCGAGATGTCGGCGAACGCGTCGCGAATCGCAGCATGCGTCGACGTCCCCGTCATCGCCGACGCCGACACCGGGTACGGCAATGAATCCAACGTCGCTCGGACCGTCGCCGTCTACGAACGCGCCGGAGTCGCCGCGCTCCACATCGAGGATCAGGAGTGGCCTAAGCGCTGCGGCTTCCTCGAAGGCAAGCGGGTCATTCCCGCTGACGAAATGGAGATGAAGGTCCGCGCCGCTGTCGGGGCCCGGTCGGACCCGTCGCTGGTAATCATTGCTCGTACCGACGCCCTCCAGCCGAACGGTTGGGATGACGCCATGGCCAGGGCCCGCCGGTATCACGCCGCGGGCGCCGACATGGTCTTCGTCGATGGCCTCAAGTCACGAGAGGTCATTCAACGGGCCGCCGCCGACCTCGCCGGCATTCCCCAGTTGCTGAATACATGGTTGGTGACGCCCCAGGAAGCGCGTGGACTTGGCTTCGCGATCTACATCCACCTCGGGGTCATGCTCCGCCACTTCGCCGACTTCCGCGCGCAGCTCATGGAGTTGAAGGAGACGGGAACGGTAGCCATCGCCGACCGCGATGCGACCGTGGAGCCGATCACCCGCCTGCTGGCGGGCGAGAACCTCTAACGCCGCTTCGCCGAGCCTTCCAGCATCACCACCACGAATGGTGCGCCCGACGGCGTCGTTGCTCCGCCGGCGTCCTCGATCGTCAGGCCCATCGCTACGAATCCATCGAGTGGCTCGGTCGCGCTGAGCCAGGCCCCTCCCGACGCTGCCGTGAAAACCGCGCTCGGCTCGAAGCTGGCAAGGTCCGGTGTGAACCATGCCTGGTACGCCTTGCCGGCCGGCAGTGGGGGCAGGTTTTCGACCCAGACAAAGCCCTGCGTCGCGCTCGGAGCGTGCACGAATGTCACCGAGACGGCTCCATCGGCCGCCCGTGCCAGTTTGAGGTTTCCGCTCGCGGCCGCTTGCACGACCACCTGGGCCCGATCATCTGATTCTGCCTGGTTCGCTGCATAGCCCACGAATGCGGAGACTGCCGCTACCACGAGTGCCGAGGCGGCGGCTGCTGCCCACCAGAACACCGGCCGCCGGCGGATGACAGTCGGCGCGCTCCGGATCTGCCGCGGATCCGCAGCCACCGCTCCCAGGATGCTCTCACGGAGGTGCGCGGGCGGCGTCGCTTCTTCCGTCCCGAACGGCAAGAAAGCCGCCGCGCTCTCCATCTCGTCGTACTCCACGCGGCACGGGGCGCACGTCGCCAGGTGTTCACGCACCGGCACCGCTTCCCAGTCTTCCAGGACGCCAAGCGCAAGCTCAGCCAATTCGCCGGTTGGGTGGGTGTTGGCGTCAGCCATGGCTCGTCACCCCCTGCTCACGAAGCGTCCCGCCCAGCTTGAGGAGGCCCAGCCGCAACCGGCTGCGGACGGTCGGTGCTGGGACCTTCAAGACGTTTCCCACCTCCTGGCTCGTCAACCCATGGAAGTACACGAGCTCAATGGCGCTCCTCTGTTCGCCCGGCAGCGTCTCAAGCGCCTGCCGTACCTGTGTCCGAAGCATAGCCCGCTCGGCCTCTACGTCCGTCCGCCCCGGATCGGCGGGGTCCGCCACATCGTCGAGGTTGGTCGCTTCCGCTGCCCGCCGTCTGCGTCGCCGTAGCTCGTCGATGCACAGGTTCCGGGTTATCGAAATCAGCCAGCCCTGGGCGCCCGCTTTCGTCTCGTCGTAAAGCCGCGCACTCCGCCATGCCCGGACGAACGTCTCCTGCACAGCCTCTTCAGCGTCAGCTTCAGCCCCGAGCATGCGCAGCGCAAACGCATAGCAGGGACGGTGGAAGCGGTCATACACCTCCCCGAGAGCCTTTTCATCGCCACTTGCCACGGTACGAAGAAGCTCGGCATCGTCCATGCGACCAAAGTCCTGCATCAGCTACAACTACGCCCCCGGCACGCTGGCTGATCATTCCTTACCATGAGCCTCCGTGTCGATGGCCGAGACCCTTCCAGATTCCGCCGCCCTTTCCCGCTGGCTCCGGGCACAGACGGGTGCCAGCGAAGCGCACGTGATCGCGCTTGCCCGCCTCGAAGGGGGCGCTTCCAACATCACCTGCAAGCTCGACCTGGCCGGAGCGCCTTGGCCGCACGCCGTCGTCCGGATTCAGCGGGACCGGGGCATCTTCGAACCCTATGACGTCCTGCGTGAGGGACGTGTCCTCGATTGCCTGGCTCCATCAGAAGTACCGGTGCCGCGGGTCCTCGCTCGCGAGGAGGACCCTTCCGTCCTTGGGGGTCCGTTCCTGCTTCTAGAGTTCATCGACGCGCCGCACATGGGTGTCGCAGGTCCGGAAGCGGACTACGGAGCGTTCGCTGCCATGGTCGCCACCATCCACCAGGTGAATTGGGAATCAGCCGGACTTTCCTTCCTCGGCGTGCCCGCATCCCCGGCCGCGGCTCTTGGAAGAGAATTAGATGTCGTCTCCCAGCGCCTGCAAAAGTTCGTTGGCGACCGCGAGCCGCTTCTCACGGCCGCTGCTGCCCGGCTCCGCGCGTCGGTCCCCTCAGATGGCCACCTCGCGCTCTGCCAGGGCGACATAAATGTGTTCAACTATCTCTTTCGCCGTGGCCGCGTCGTCAGCGTGGTCGATTGGGAACAGGCGCGGATCAGCGACCTCCGATCTGACCTTGGGCAACTCCTTGCGCTCTCGAATCTCAAAGGCGCACCCTTCGGACCCGCTGACGTTGCGCCATTCGCCCGGGCATACACCGCCGCCGGCGGCGAGCTGGTCTCGAACCTCGCATGGTTCCGGGCGCGTTGGCTTTGGGAATTGGGCGTCATCTATCACGGCTGGGTGGCGTTTAACGGCTCCTCGCCGTGGTACACGTGGGAACAGGTCGTCGAACTGCTTCAGCTGGCGCTGGACGAACTCTGAGCCCCTGCCCGCCGTGCCGCTGGCGCAGGACGCGCCACGCCTGGTTTCCCGTCCATTCCACCATCAGCGGGCAGCGTGAACACGAAGGAAGTGCCCCGCCCCTGCTCGCTCGTCGCCCAGATATCGCCGCCATGTGACCGTACGATTTCCCGCGTGATCGCCAGGCCGAGCCCGTAGCCGCGCATGTTCCGGCCATTCGCCGCGCGGTAGAAGCGCTCAAACAGGTGAGGGACATCCTCCGGCGGAATGCCTTTGCCCGTATCGGTCACGGTCACCTGCACGAACCCCTGCTGAACGGGCCGCGCCGCCACGCGCACCGAGCCGCCCTGGGGCGTGTGACGGAACGCGTTGTCCAGCAGGTTGTTCAGCACCTGCTCGAGCCGGTCGAAGTCTCCGCGTACCGGCAACGGCCCCGGCCGCTGCACGTGCAGCGCTACGCCGGTCTCCTCGCTTCGTAGCGCAAACACTTCCGACACATGATCGAGCAGCTCCGCGAGGTCCATGTCTTCCTGGCGCATCGAGATCTGGCCGCTCTCCATGCGCGAAAGGTCCAGCAATTCCTCCACGAGCCGCAACACGCGCGTCGACTCGTCGTTGATGATCTTCGCCGAACGGTCGATTCCCGGCTTGTCGTCCAGTGTCCCGTCGAGCATCGCCTGGCTAAATCCCCGAATGGAGGTGAGCGGCGTCTTCAGTTCGTGCGAGATGTTCATCAGAAAGTCCCGCAGTGTCTGCTGAGAACGTCGTACCTCTTCCGTCATGCGGTTGAAGTTGGTCGCAACTTCGCGGACCTCACGCGGCCCGGTCACCGGTACGCGCTGGCCGTAGCTGCCCCGTGCAACGCTCCGGGCGGCGCGAGCGATTCGACGCAGGGGTGATGCCACGCTCTGCGACAGCAGGAACCCGAGGCCCAGCGCCGCAGCTACGCCCATCAGCCCCGAGAAGATCAGCCGTGGCGCAAGGTCGCCGAACACTTCCCCCAGCGTTGCGGCGGGCCGGGCGACGACGATTGCTGCCGCGTTTGCATCACCGAACGTCGCAGCCGCATCGGTCGAAAGAGGCATCGAGACGCAGAGCAACTCCCCACTTCGCTCGGTCTCGATTCGGCAGCGCCTCGGCTCAAGCGGCGAGGCGCCCGCGGTCAGGTCCAGGTTGCGGAACACCGCATTCTCCAGTGGCGTCCCGGTCGCAGCGGCGATCACAGCGCCTTCCCGGTCCACGACGACGACCGACGTTTCGCCGCGCCCGTTCGCCGGGCGTTCGAGGAAGTTCCGCAGAAGCAGCAGTAGGTCTTGCCCGCTCAGCGGTTCCGTGCCGGACAGGTTCGCTTCGCGAATGCTCCGAATCTCGGCGTTGGCCTGCTCATTGATCAGCACGCCAACGTCTTCGAGGTTCCCGTACGAGATTGAGTCCCGGTATCCGCCAAGCAACAGGAACAGGCCGAGCGCCGTCAGCCCGAGCGTCACCGTAATGATGACGAGGTAGCTGAGGAACAGGCGGACCTGTAGCGAACCCATCGGCGGGACCCCTCTCCGTGCCTCAGGCAGGGCTCTCGATGAGCTTGTATCCCACCCCGCGAAGTGTCTCGATCGACACCGTCGCTCCATTTAGTTTCGACCGCAGATGCTGTACGTGTACGTCTACCGTCCGCGTTTCACCGGCGTATTCGTATCCCCACACCGATTCGAGCAGCTGCTCGCGCGTCAGCACGATGCCAGCGTTTTCGCTGAACGCCACCAGGAGGTCGAACTCCTTGGTGCGGAGGTCCAGCGACTTTCCCGCGACTTTGGCCTCGCGCCGCGGCCGATCCACGGCGAGGTTCCCAACGACGATCGCGTCCTGCGGGCGTCTTCCACCTTCTGAGCGGCGAAGGATCGCTTTCACCCGCGCCACGAGTTCGCGCGGATTAAATGGCTTCGTCATGTAATCGTCGGCGCCAAGCTCCAGGCCAACGATCTTGTCCACGTCATCGTTGCGCGCCGTCAGCATCAGGATCGGCACGGTGTAATCCCGCCTAAGTTCCCGGCACACTTCGAACCCATCGATGCCGGGCATCATCAAATCGAGGATTACCATCGCGGGTTGTACCTGCGTAAAGCGGGCGAGTGCGTCGCGGCCATCCACGGCCGTCTCCACGCTGAACCCTTCCTTTTCGAGGTACAAAGCGGCGAGGTCGCGGATGTTGGCTTCGTCATCGACGACAAGGATCTTTTGAGCCATTCCCTCGCTGCTCTCGCGGCACGTTCGCCGCTCTTCAAGTATGCGCCGAGGGCCCCGGCCCTGCCACCTGACGCCTTACGGTTCCAGGTCGGGGAGGCAGGACACGGAGCCCACGGCAGGCAAGAGGGGTGTCCGGTGAGTGAGGCCGTATCACTCACCGTTCGATTCACATCCTGCGACAGCCTCGTAATCTCCCAATGCCCGCCCTGCAAACCTTCTGTAAAACCCGCGGTGGCCGCCCGCCCCTGCGGTGGCCCCACGGTGACCACTGCGTTAAACCCCCGTTAAACGCTCAGCCATAGTTTCGAATCAGTCACAGGGATCTGTGAGGAGGAGAACGAACGACCCATGCGCTCATTCAAACCTGGTTCCCGCGGATTGCTGATGGTCGGCCTGTCCGCCCTTGCCATCACATCGGTCGCATTCGCCGCCTGCGGCGACGATGATGACGACGAAGAGCCGACAGCAGCCGCAACGACCGCGGCTTCCGGCACCACCGCCGCCGCGACGGGCATCGACTACGCCAAGCTGAGCGGTGATGTCCGCATCGATGGCTCGTCCACCGTATTCCCAATTTCGGAAGCTGTCGCTGAGGAGTTCAGCAAGGTCGCCAAGAACGTCCGCGCCAACGTCGCCTTCTCGGGCACCGGCGGCGGATTCGAGAAGTTCTGCCGCGGCGAAATCGAAATCAGCGATGCCTCCCGGCCAATCAAGGATTCCGAAAAGGAAGCCTGCGCCAAGTCCAACATCAGCGACATCGTCGAGCTCCAGGTCGCCATCGACGCCCTCACGGTGGTCGTCAACCCGGCCAACACCTGGGCCCAGTGCATGACGCCTGAGCAGCTCCAGCTTGCATTCAAGGATGGCGGCGCCAAGAAGTGGTCCGACATCGACCCCTCCTGGCCCGCCGACGACATCAAGTTCTTCTACCCCGGCGCCGACTCCGGCACCTTCGACTACTTCAAGGAAGCCATCATCGACGGCTACGGCGGCTCAGCAGCCACCCCCAAGCTCAAGCACCGCGGCGACGGCACGGCCTCCGAAGACGACAACGTCCTCCTCCGCGCCGTCGAAGGCGACAAGAACGCCATCGCCTACTTCGGCTTTGCCTACTTCCAGGAAGCTGGAAAAGAGCTCAAGGCAGTCGAAGTGAACGACAAGGGCAAGGGTTGCGTGGCCCCGTCCCTGGATAACGCCCTGACCGGCAAGTACACGCCCCTCAGCCGCCCGCTCTTCATCTATACCCGCGAGGCCCTCCTCAAGGAAAAGCAGCAGGTCCTCGGCTTCGTGAAGTTCTACATGGACAACACGAACAAGCTCTCCGAGGAAGTCGGCTACGTCCCCATGTCGGCCGAGCTCCTCAAGAAGCAGACCGACAAGATTGAGCCCTTCCTTCCCTAAAAGGAGCCGGTAGGCTCACGATTACGAACCGGGATGGCGGTTGGAGCGATCCGGCCGCCATCCCATGCTGTCCTGAACAAGCCACCGTCGCACGCTATTCTTGCGCGCGACTGGACCAGCGGGGGGTTCCATGGCTGCTGGAGAGTTCTCATCGACGGGCGGTCCGTTGCGCGACGCAGCGCTAGAAGACGCGCTCCGCAAGCACGCCTTTAAGCGTCCCGTCGAACGGCTGATCATGCTGTCGCTGATTGCCTGCGCTCTCGTCTCGCTCGTTACCACGGCCGCCATCGTCTTCACGCTGCTGGAAGAGACGGTCCTATTCTTTAAAGACGTTTCGTTTGCTGAATTCTTCTTGCATGTCCAGTGGTCACCACAGTTCCTCGAAGAATTCGGAATCTGGTCACTGGTCGCCGGCACGGTAAACGTTGTCCTTTGGTCAATGGTCATCGCTCTTCCTCTTGGAATCGCCTCTGCCATCTACCTGAGCGAGTACGCTCACCCAAACACGCGGCGGATTCTGAAGCCCATGCTCGAAGCGCTGGCTGGCGTGCCGACCGTCGTCTACGCGTTCTTCGCCCTCACGTTTATCACTGAAGACGTCCTCCGGCCGATCCTCGGACAGGACCGCGTCCCGATCTTCAACTCACTGTCCGCGAGCGTGGTCATGGCCGTCATGATCCTGCCCACAATCGCCTCAGTGTCGGAAGACGCGATGTCCAGCGTTCCCCGGGCGCTCCGCGAGGCCGCCTACGGACTCGGGGCCACGCGGCTTGAGGTGGCCATCAAGGTCGTCCTCCCGGCTGCTCTCTCTGGCGTTCTCGCGGCTGTTCTGCTCGCCGTCGCCCGCGTCGTCGGCGAGACCATGATCGTCGCGATCGCGGCGGGGTCCACGCCGAGGCTCACGCTCGATCCGCTCTCTAGCATTCAAACGATGACTGGCTACATGCTCCAGATCGGCACAGGCGATGCCGCCCGGGGCACCGTCGACTACAGCTCCATCTTCGCCGTTGGGACCATGCTCTTCCTCATGACCCTCGCGCTGAACGTCATCGCAACCATCATCGTGAAGCGCTTTCGCGAGGAGTACGAATGATGTCGAGCCTCCCTGCCAATCCCGACGACTCCCTTCGTGCAACCGGAGCCGTTGCCCGCCGCCAGGCGTTGTCCCGCGCTTCCCGCTGGATACTCCTGATCGCGACCTGCATCGGCATCGGGTCGCTACTGGTCCTCGGCTACGACGTCGTCTCCAAGGGCGCGTCCAGCCTGAACCTCAACTTCTTCACCGCCTACCCGTCCAGGTTCGCGGATCAGGCCGGCCTCAGGTCCTCGCTGTTCGGTTGGTTCTGGGTACTTGGCACCACGATCATCATCGCCATCCCGATCGCCGTCGGTACGGCGGTCTGGCTGGAAGAATTCGCCCCGAAAAACCGCGCGGTCGAGATCATCCGGTTGAACATCTCTAACCTCGCCGGCGTACCCTCGATCATCTACGGCATTCTCGGGCTGGCCGTCTTCGTCCGGTTCTTTGACCTCGGCTCCAGCATCCTCGCAGGCTCGCTCACGCTGGCGTTGATGATCACGCCCATGACCATCATCGCCGCCGGGGAATCGATTAAGCAGGTTCCGCCGAGCATCCGCGAAGCCTCCCTCGCGCTCGGCGCCACGCCGTGGCAAACGGTCTGGCTGCATGTACTCCCGAACGCGCTCGCCGGGATCATGACCGGAGTGATCCTCGCCATCTCTCGCGCCGCAGGCGAGACAGCTGCACTCATCATGATTGGCGCCTTTGCCTTCATCGCGTTTGATAACAGCAACCTCAACGTCTTCGACGGCGGCGGCAGCCTGATGGAAGACTTCACAACCGTCCCCATCCAGGTCTACAACTGGACTATCCGCCCACAGGAAGAGTTCCGGGCCATTGCGGCTTCGGGGATCATCGTCCTCATGCTCACCGTCTTCGCCCTTAACCTTGTCGCCGTTCTCATTCGCGAACGCTTCCGGAAGACCTACTAGGTGTCTGCCCAGTTCCACAGGAGGAACCGATGACCTCGACCGACGTCTCTGTCCGCCGCCCCGAGATCGGCAACGCCGCCGCCAAGAGCGGCCGTCCCGAGCCGGGCTCCCCTCCAGCAAAGGGCTCGGTCGTCGAACCGAAGGAAGAGGTGTCCATCTCGGTCGAAGATCTGAGCCTCTGGTACGGCCGCAAGCAGGCACTTACCAACGTCAGCCTCAAGATCCCTCGCAACAAGGTCACCGCTCTCATTGGTCCGTCCGGCTGTGGCAAGAGCACGCTCCTCCGCTGCTTTAACCGGATGAACGACCTCATCCCTACCGTCCGCATCGAGGGCACCTGCCGCTACAACGGCGCGAACATCTATGGCCCCAGCATCGACCCGGTCGAGGTTCGCCGCCGAATCGGCATGGTCTTCCAGAAGCCCAACCCGTTTCCCAAGTCCATCCGCGAAAACGTCGCCTTCGGCGCGAAAGTCAACGGTTACAAAGGTGACATGAACGCGCTTGTCGAGCGTTGCATCCGCGGCGCGGCCCTCTGGGACGAGGTCAAGGATGACCTCAACAAGTCTGGCCTCGCGCTTTCTGGTGGCCAGCAACAGCGTCTCTGCATCGCCCGCGCTCTCGCCAACGAGCCAGACGTGATCCTCATGGACGAGCCCTGCTCCGCCCTCGATCCGATCGCGACCCTCAAGATCGAAGACCTCATGCGCGACCTGGTGAAGGACTACACGATTATCGTCGTCACCCACAACATGCAGCAGGCCGCGCGCGTCTCGGACTACACCGCGTTCATGCTGACCGACGAGAAGGTCACCGGGCAGCTTATCGAGTACGCCCCCACCGGCGATATCTTCACCAATCCAAAAGACCGCCGTACCGAGGATTACATCAGCGGCCGGTTTGGTTAAGCTTTGGCACGAGGTGCCCAGTGACCCGTGAGATGTTCCACCGTGACCTGGCCCAACTCCAGGACGATGTCCTCGTCCTTGGTTCCATGGCCGAAAAGGCCATCCTCGATGCCATGGAGGCGCTACGGGACGGCGACATCCAGTGGTCTCAGAAGATCATCGAAGCCGATTTGCAGGTCAACGCCAAGCGCTACGAAATCGAAGAGCGCTGCATCTTCGTCATCGGCTCCCAGCAGCCGATGGCTTCGGACTTGCGTTCCCTCGTAAGCATGCTCTTCATCACCCAGGAACTTGAACGTATAGCTGATCACGCCGAGGGAATCGCCCGCATCAACACACTGATGGAGCCTGAGCCGCTGCCGCGCAGGCTCGGCTACATCCCGTCTATGGCCGACCGCGCTGTCCAGATGCTGCGTGACGCGCTCCGCGCCTACCTCGAACACGATGCAGCGCTCGCCCGCCGCGTCTGCGACGCCGACGATGAAGTGGACCGTCTCTATGACAGCGTCCACGCGGAGACTATCAAAGCAATGATCGCGGACCCTGCGACGATCCAGCGAAACACCTATCTGTCGTGGACATCCCACAACCTGGAGCGCGTGGCCGACCGCTGCACGAACATCGCGGAGCGCGTGATCTACCTCGTCACCGGCGAATTCGTCGAGATCAACGTCTCCAAGTACTAACGATTCCGATGCGTGCGGCTCGCGCTAACGGGCCGCTTTCGGGTGCTGCACCATGTACCGGTCGACGGCATTCGTGAGAGAGTCCTGGAGTTCTGGATATGCGGACCGCAACGCGCGCACGTATTCGTTGATGGGCAGACGCCGGCGTTCAAAGCCCGATTCCTTGCCGATTTCCTGCATCTTCGTTGCCACGAAAAGGTAGACGGGCCGCACGGTCGCCGTGCCTGCCGGGAAGTCAGGATTGTGCGATGTAGCCTTGCACTCGAAGTACCCGATCAGCTCTGGCTTACCCGAAGCAGCTCCCGTCTGTTCGCGGGCGAGCCGCTTCGCAAATGCATCTGGCGCTTCACCTGCCTGCGCCGCCCCTTCGGCTGTTCCCCAGTTTGTCCGCCCGGCCCGCCGGGTCACGTAGCCTTTCCCGTCGCTCACGACCACCACGTAGCCGAAAAGGACTGGTGCGCCCGCCGGAATCGGCTCGCCGTCGACCCACATCGCGCGCCACGCGTCGCCGATGTTGAGCTCTCGTACGCCGACCCACCTGGGTTCAAAATTGAAGTTGTCAGTGGAATTCATCCCTGGAATGCCCATAGCGGTCAGCCCCTCCGGCGGTAAAAAGGTTTCGAGGTGATCGTCGCGCCGGCGCCGCCGGCGTCAAGACGCGTCCCGGGCAGCGCCAGCGCGGTCTGTACGATCGCCAGCCCCGCGCCCGCACCCAGGAGCGGCGATCGTACAGCGGAACGCACTTCTCCGGCGTGGCTGCCGTCCAGCGTCACCGGTGTCCCCGGTGCCGGCAGCTCGTTCCCGTCAAAAAGGAGCGCACTGAGGAGCCACCTCGCTCGACCGGGTTCGATGTCCAGGAGCCCGTCCAGGTCCGCTTCTCCGGGGCTCAGGTCGCCGCGAATGTCGGGCTCGAACGCCGGAATGCACGACTCCACTCGCGCCGTCTGCCACGCTTCGCTGCCGATCAGCAGCTTTCCCGCTTCACGCACGGTCTCCAACAGGTGCTGCGCGACGGCCGGCGCAGTCATCAGTTCGAAGCCATCTTCGCCGGTGTTGCTCGCCCGGATCGCCAAGGCGCGAAACCCATGGAACTCAAACGTCACCGAATGGAGCGTTTCCAGCCGCGCCGGGAGTGCGTCCGCAAGCTGTTCCCGGATGAACGCTGCCGCTCCCGGTCCCGCAAGAGCGATCAGGCAGGTGCTCTCCGTCCGATCCTCCACCCGGGCATCAAAGTCCGCCTGCACAGCGCGCTTCAACGCGGCCACCGTCTCGAAGCGCTGCCCAGCCTCGCCGATGACGAGGTAGGCGATGCCTCCCGTCCGCGTCACCAGCGCGAGGTCGCGGATCAGGCCCTGCCCGTCCAGCCGCACCACTCGCATGGATCGGCCTTCCTCAATGTCTTCCATGTGCCCCGCAAAGGTCCCCTTCAGCACGTCGAGGGCGTCCGTGCCGGTGACGAGCACTCGGCTCGTCGCCGACCGGTCGGCGACCGCCACGTCCGTCCGGAGCGCCGCATGCTCCGCCAGCACATCCCCATAGTGCGCCGGCGTCGACCACCCGGACACAACTCCGAACGATGCGCCAAACCCACGATGGACATCGCGGAGGGCCAGGTGGTACACCGGGTCGCCGGCTGTCGTCATGCCGGCTCGAACCGGTAGCGGCCGTCTATCGTGCGCATCCGGCCCGCCCCGGGGTACTCGTTGTGCGTTGACACGATGAGCGCGTTGTCCCGGATAGCCCGCTCGGCGAGCCGCTTCTTCGTCTCCAGGCTCACCAGCGGGAGCACGTCGAACGCTGGGATCCATGCCGGACGCTCGAACTGCACGGCGTGATGCGCGAGGTCGCCCGTATACAGTGCCGTCTCCCCGCCGGAGACCAGCGCAATCACCGCGTGGTCGGCCGTGTGGCCTGGCGCCGGGACGAACGTTACTCCGGGCAGGATCTCTCGCTCGCCGTCGACCAGCTCCAGCTGCCCGGTCGCCACGAGTGGCTCGAAGTTCTCGGCGAAGTACGTGCCCCGCGTCCTCTCGTTCGGGTGCATCGCCGTCTCGAATTCGCCCCGCTCCATGAAGTACCGCGCGTTTGGGAAGGTCGGCTTCAACAGCTCACCATCCCGGACCGTGTTCCATCCACAGTGGTCAGCGTGCAAGTGTGTATTCGCCACGTGCGTCACGTCCGCCGGCTGGATACCGAGCCGCGCAAGTTCCTCCAGCAGGTGCCCGTTATCGCCGGGGAACATCCGGTCCCGCGCCGCGCCTGTCAGTTTGTTCCCGATGCCCGTGTCTGCGAGCAGCACCATGCCCCCCCGCCGCGCAACCACGCAATTAAGCGCCAGCGGAACACGGTGCTCGGCGTCAATGTTCTCCTTGCCGATGACCGGCTCCCACAGCACGCGGGGCACGAGCCCCATGACGGCCCCGCCATCCAGCCGCATGAAGCCGTCAGACACAATGGCAAGGTCGAAGTCGCCAATCCGGAAGGTCGCTGGGGCTGCCACGGTGGAAACGATACGGAGCCCCGCCGAGCCGCGCCAATCGCTGCGGTTTCTCTGTGCAATCGCAATTGATTGCAATTGCACAGAGAGTCAGAATGGCGTCAATATCTTCGTGGGAGGCCTAATCATGCGTTTTCGATACGCGGGCATTGCGGCCACGGTGGCGGTCGGGTTGGGGCTACTCCTGGGGGCCTGTGGTGGCGACTCAAGTGACGACGTCGAAACCGGGCCCGTCGGCGCCGGGCTCGCCGGCACTCGCAACGAACTCAAGTCCGATGATCGCCTCCGCGTCGCCACGACCGTCGCCCCGATCACCAGCCTCCTGCTTCAGATCGGCGGCGACCGCATTTACATCCACGGGCTGATTCCGCCCGGGATCGATTCTCATACCTATGAGCCGAAGCCGTCGGACGCCGTCATCCTCGGCCGCGCTGATATCTTCATCATGAACGGCGCCAGCCTCGAAGGGACCACAGAGGCTATCGCCCGCTCGAATCTGAAAGACCCATCGAAGATCTACAAGCTGGCCGACAACACCCTTTCGGGCGATGACCCCGCCACCGGCTTTCTCTACGACTTCAGCTTTCCCCGGGCCGAAGGCAAGCCAAACCCCCATCTCTGGATGAACCCGCTCTACGCGCTCCGCTACGCCGAACTCATGCGCGACTGGCTGAGTGAGAACGACCCGGACAACGCCTCCTACTACTCCGCGAATTACGACGCCTTCCAGGCAGTCATCGACCAACTCCACGCCGCCATCGAGAAGGACAGCCAGACCGTCCCGCCCGCAAACCGAAAGCTGCTCACCTATCACGATAGTTGGGCCTACTGGGCCCGCCTCTACGGCTACACCGTCGTCGGCGCGGCTCAACCGTCTGACTTCAAGGAGCCGAGCGCGAAGGAAGTTGCTGACCTCATCAAGCAGGTGCGCGATGAGGGCGTCCCGGTGGTCTTTGGCAGCGAGGTCTTCCCGTCCGGCGTGCTGGAGACGATCGCAAAGGAAAGCGGGGCGGAGTTCGAAGAGAAGCTCAGCGATGATGAGCCTCCTGGCGACGTCGACGCCGAGAACCACACCTACGTCGGGATGCTCGTCGAGAACATGCGCATCATGCTGACGCGCCTCGGCGGCAACGCGGACACCGTGGCGGAAGTTCCAATCGCCAATACCTTCGGGAAGTAGGAGCAGCGCTCGGGACTTGAAGCCGCTACGCTCATACCGCGTGGAAGATATTATCCAGCTCCGTGGACTTTCGGCCGGATACGGCGCCACCCCTGCAATCAGCGGTGTCGATTTCTGCGTTCAGCCTGGCGAGTTCGTGGGTATCGTTGGCCCATCCGGATCCGGCAAGACCACGCTGTTGCGAACGCTTCTTGGCGCCGTCCGCATCATGGGCGGCTCCGCCAGCGTCGATGGCAGGACCGTCGGGCGCGGCCGCCGCCCTTCCGTCGGCTATGTCCCCCAGCTCGAAACCATCGATTGGAACTTCCCCGTGACGGTGGAAGAGGTCGTGCTGATGGGCCGGGCGATGGACTCAGGCCCCTGGCCCTGGCCACGCGCCGTGGATAAGCGTCAAATGATGGAGCTTCTCGACCGCCTCGGGATCGCGCAGTTTCGCAGTACGCATATCCGTAACCTCTCCGGCGGCCAGCAACAGCGCGTCTTCCTCGCCCGCGCCCTCATTCGCAGCCCGCGCCTCCTCCTCCTTGATGAGCCCACCAGCGGCGTCGACATCAAGACGCGGGACGATGTCCTCCACCTTCTCGTTGACCTCAACCGCGATGGCGTCACAGTCCTGCTCTCGACCCACGAGATCAACGCGGTTGCGGCTCACCTGCCGCGTGTCGTTTGCATCAATCGTGGAATCGTCGCCGACGGGCGCCCCGTGGATGTCTTTACTCCTGAAATCCTCAAACAGACCTACGGCGGCGACATGGTCGTCGTCCATCAGAACGGGCTGACGCTCGTCGCCGACACGCCCCACATCTTTGACGTCGAGGGCCGCGTCCTCGAGCACCGCCACGTGTCAGAGGACGCAGCGGTCGTATGAGCTTCTTCACTGAGCCGCTGGCCTTCGAATTCTTCCGGCGCGGCCTGCTCGCGGCGACGCTTGTGGGCGGCCTTACCGGTCTGGTCGGCGTCTTCGTCGTCCTGCGGCGGATGAGCTACATCGGCCACGGCATGTCTCACGCCGTCTTCGGAGGCGCGGTCGTCGGCTACGTTGCCGGGATCAATTTCTACGTTGCAGCCGGTCTCTGGGGCTTCATCTCAGCCTTGCTGATTAACCAGACAACCCGCCGCCAACAGATCGCCGCCGATGCCGCCATCGGCATCGTCACTACGGCAAGTTTCGCGGTCGGCGTCGCGATCATTAGCCGCGCTCGCAGCATCACCCAGAACTTCGACGCGGCGCTCTTCGGGAACCTCCTCGCGGTCACCGAGACAGACCTCGTCGTCATCGCCTCCGTCTTTGCGCTCACCCTTGCGGTCGTCTTTTTCGCATACAAGCAGCTGCTGTTTCTCACCTTCGACCCGGAAGTGGCGCCGGTTTACGGGGTCCGAGCAGGCTGGCTCGATTCGCTGTTTGCCCTCGTATTGGCAGCCACGATCATCGCCTCGATCAGGATCATGGGCGTCACGCTAATCGCCGCTTCGCTCGTCATCCCCCCGGTCGTCGCCCGCCTCGTGACCGATCGCTTCGCCCATATGCTCATCCTCTCCACATGCCTCGGGGCCGTCCTGGGCTTCTTCGGTCTCTTCGTGAGTTACCAATTTGATATCGCCTCGGGCGCGAGCATCGTGCTCCTTTCCGCAGCCACGTTTGCCGCTGTCCTCGTCACCGTCATCGCCCGCGAGTGGTTCCGAACAGGACGGCTGTCCATCGGCAATCGCGGTATGGGGTCGGCCGAGCGCGAAGCCGTCCTCGACTGACCTCCTTTTTCGAACGTGACTCCCGGCCTCCCTATACTGGGTGTGTGCACGAACGCGACTACCGCGACTTTGAAGAGGCGATTGCCGGGCGCGATGTTGACGTCGACCTTTTCGGCGCGGCGATGGTCATCGCGCGGCTTCGCGGCGAGCCCATCGACCAGCACGAAATCGCACGCAAGCTGGACGTCATTGCCGAGGCCGCACATGAGCGCGCCGGAGATGCCACCGACACCCAGTCGCTCGCGCAGGCCATCGACCACGAGCTCTTCATCGCGCGCGGCTTCCGCGGCAATGGCGGCGCCTACTACGACCCGGATAACAGCTACCTGGACCGCGTAGTCGAAACCCGCTCCGGTATCCCGATCACGCTTTCGCTTGTCTACATGGAGATCGCCCAGCGTATCGGCCTACGCTGCGAAGGCGTCGGATTCCCCGGGCACTTCATCGTTCGCTGCGGAGACCCGGAAGCCGCCGTCTTCGTCGACCCCTTCCACCAGGGCATCCGCCTGGACCGCCAGGAGTTGCTCGCACAGCTGCGGCACCAGTCGCTCGGCGGTGCTGCGCCCGAGTCGTTCCTCACGGCCGTGACCCGCCGCCAGGTGCTGCAGCGGATGCTCCGAAACCTGCACCTCGTCTTCCGTGAGAAGCAGGATGTCGGCCGCCGGCTCGATGTCGTCGAGCTATCGCTGCGCCTCGAACCCTGGAACGCCACGCTCGTTGGCGAACGCGGTATGCTCTATTACAGGCTCGGCGAACCGGCACGGGCACTGGAAGACCTCCAGCGATACGTAGGCGCCGTATCCCCGGAAAGCGTGAGTGCGCCAGCGAGGCGCCTCTTGGAACATCTCCGCCTCCGTGGCGGCGAAAGCGAGGCCATCGATTGACCGCCACCGTGGGTCTGCGGGGAAAGTCGGCGCTCAGGCGTTCTATTGCCTGGTATCTCCGCCAGTGGAGCCGGCTCCTGAACGTCCTCACGGATGAAGAACTCGAGCGGCTCATCCCGCTTCTCTCGGAACGCTCCTTCAGGTCCCGCTGCCAGCTCTTCTCCACCGGCGAACCACCCGAGCGCGTGTTCCTTATCCTCAAGGGTCGGGTCAAGGTCTACCAGGTCGCGGAAAACGGCAAAGAGGTCATCCTCGATGTCGTCTCTCGTGGCGGTATCGTTGGTGATTGGGCGATCGTTGAAAACGGCGAACGTACAGCCTGTGCCCAGGCGATCGACGACACTGTCGCCGTCACGATCTCGTGGGAAGATTTCACCTACTTCGTCCAGCAGTCGCCGCGCCTCGGCTTCGCGATGGTCGAGCTGATGGCCCGCCGGCTGGCCGGTATGCAACGGACGATGATGAGTCTCGTCTCCAAGCCCGTCTCCGCCCGGCTCGCCGATTTCCTCGCCGCGCGCGAGGAGGATGGCATCATCGCCCTCGGCCTCACCCACGCGGAGCTCGCTCAGTCTATCGGCACCAGCCGCGAAACGGTCACCGCACTCCTGAGCCGGTTTGTCACACTTGGCGCCCTCGTCAGCCAGCAGGGCGGCTATCGCATCGCTGACGCCGGCCTCCTCGATGGCATCGCCCGGGGTGAGGTAGCTGTGTCGCCGCGCCATCCGGTTTCTGCTTCCGCCCCCGCGGCCGGCTAAGATGCCCGTTCCCTCCGGTGTACCCGAGCCTGGACAGGGCCGTCCAATGCTGATCGCGCACAGTGCCGGGAACACCCGTGAAGCCGCGGTCGCCGCCGTGGAACTCGGCGCCGACATGATCGAAGTGGACCTCTGGGTGCACCGCGGGCGCTTCGAAGCGAGGCACGAACGCCGCCTCCCCCTTCGCGCACCGCTCCTCTACGAACAGTGGTACGTCGCCCGCCCGCACCGCGACCCGGTGACCCTGCCCGAACTCATTGAGATCTGCAACGGCCGATGCGGCGTGTTCCTGGACCTCAAGAGCAGCGGCGTCGAGGCCGCCCATCTCGTTGAGCAGGATCTCGCGACTGCCGCCCTTCCCATACCGGTCGCTGCTTCGTCCCAATATTGGCCGGCGCTCCGCCATGTCAGCAGCCGCCTGCGCCAGGTCGCTCCGTTCTATTCCATCGACGTCGTGGCCAAGCTCGACCTCTTCCTCTCGGTCATGCGGCGTGACCCACTCCCGGTTGGCATCTCCTGCCGCGACGAGCTGGTCGATCAATCCGTCGTCGAGCGCTGCCACGAAGAGGGCGTAGCCGTCGTGGCCTGGACGGTGGATAACCCCGGGCGCGCGGCGGAACTCGTCGGCATGGGCGTCGACGCAATCACGACCCACGAGGTCGCGACACTCCGGTCAGCGCTTGGCATCGGGTCCCCGTGAGCCTCGCGGTCTACGTCCACATTCCCTTTTGCGTCGTCAAGTGCGGCTACTGCGACTTTAACGCTTACGCCAACCTCGACGGGCTCAAGCCGGCCTATGCTGGCGCGCTCGTGGCCGACATTGAGAGCTGGAGCGACGTACTCGCCGGAGTGCCGGTCCATTCCGTCAGCTTTGGCGGCGGCACCCCCGGCGAGTTCCCACCAGGTGACCTGGTGGCCACCGTCGAGGTCGTCCGCCGCCTCGCTTCCATCGCATCGGAGGCCGAAATAAGCCTCGAAGCGAACCCCGGCACCACGGACGAAGCCAGCCTGCGGCTGCTCGTGCACGGTGGGTTCAATCGCGTTTCCTTCGGCGCACAGTCGCTCGACCCAAGCGAGTTGCGGTTTCTCGATCGCGTCCACTCTCCCCAGGCGGTCACCGCATCCGTTGTAAACGCGCGGACAGCTGGCTTCGCGAGCGTCGGGCTCGACCTCATCTACGGGTTGCCGGGCCAGTCGCTAGACTCCTGGGTACACTCCCTGCGGGCCGCGCTCGCTCTGCGTCCCGACCACCTCTCCTGCTACGCCCTCACCGTTGAAGATGCCACGCCCCTCGGTCTTGCCATTGCGCGCGGCCGTGTGGCCGAACCCGACCCGGACTCTGCGGCAACGATGTATGAGACCACGGAGGAACTGCTCGCGGACGCCGGCTACCGTCACTACGAGATCTCCAACTGGGCGCTGCCCGGGAATGAGAGCCGCCACAACCGCACGTATTGGGAGGGTGGCGATTACCTCGGTATCGGCGCAGGCGCGCACGGTTTCGTCGCGGGAGAACGCTACGAGAACCACTCCCACCCCCGCCGCTACATTGCAGCCGGCGAACCCTCGGGACAGTTGCACCGGCCGTTCGTCGCCTCTTCGTACGTCCCGACTGTAGTCTCGGCGATGTCGGACTGGCTCGAAACGCACCTTCGCCTCGTCGCCGGATTCGATATCAGGGAGTTCGAATCGTCGTTCGGCGTCGCCCTCGACACCGTCGCAGGCCCGCCTCTGGCACAGTGTGAGGAATTCGGACTCCTCGCCCGTAAGCGCCACCGGCTCTGCCTAACACCCCGGGGCAGGCTCCTGCATTCCGAAGTCTGCGCGCGTGTTCTCGTGCATCTACAGTCGCGGGAATCGTCCGCCTCGCCGCTACAATAGCCTCGTAATGCAGTCCTCCTTCTCGCTGCCCACCGCCTGATGTATGTCGTCGGGACCGCCGGACACGTCGACCACGGAAAGAGCACGCTCGTGCAGGCGCTCACAGGAATCGATCCCGATCGCCTTCGCGAAGAAAAGGAGCGCGGGCTCACTATCGACCTTGGCTTCGCATGGCTCACGCTGCCGTCGGGCCGAGAGGTATCCGTCGTCGATGTTCCCGGACATGAGCGATTTATC
Organism: Dehalococcoidia bacterium; assembly: GCA_050248655.1. GTDB lineage: Bacteria > Chloroflexota > Dehalococcoidia > Tepidiformales > Tepidiformaceae > JAGQHB01. The sequence goes on along the minus strand of JBFWRY010000001.1, from coordinate 777,389 downwards.
AAGAACATGCTCGCTGGGGCAGGCGGTGTTGATCTTGCCCTTCTCGTGGTTGCCGCCGACGAAGGTCCAATGCCTCAGACCCGCGAACACCTCGCCATTCTCGATCTGCTCGATGTACCCGCCGGGCTCGTTGTCCTCACGAAGTGCGACCTTGTCGAAGACGAATATGCGGATCTCGTGGAAGCAGAGCTGGAAGATGCGCTCGCGGGCACGATGCTCGCCGGTGCCCCTGTCGTCCGCGTCTCTGCCACTACTGGCGCTGGCCTTGTTGCGCTGCTCGCCGCTATCGACGCCGCGCTCGAATCCCGTCCCACGAAGCGAGACCTCGGTCGCCCGCGTCTTCCAATCGACCGCGCCTTCACCGTCCAGGGCTTCGGCACTGTCGTCACTGGCACCCTCGTCGATGGGGCCCTGGTGGTCGGACAGGAGGTCGAGCTCCAACCGGGCGGCCGGAAAGCCCGGGTGCGCGGCCTTCAGCGCCATCGCACGAAGGTTCAACGGCTGGAGCCCGGGACACGCGCCGCCGTCAACATCAGCGGCGTTCACGCGGAGGACGTAACCCGTGGCATGGTCCTCGCGGCCCCCGGTGTCGTAGCGCCCGTCCGGGCCGTCGACGTCCGCTTCCGCGCCACCCGGTTGCTCGAACATCCGCTCGCGCACGATGCCGGCGTCACCTTTCTCAGCGCCACCTCTGAGACGGAGGCCCGCATCCGATTCCTCGAAACAGAGAGCGTTGCAGCTGGCGAAGAAGCCTGGGCCCAGCTCGTCTTCGCAGACGATGTCGCCGTCGCCCGCGGCGACCGCTGCGTTGTTCGCACTTCCAACGAGACGGCGGGCGGAGGGGTCATCGTGGCCGTGAACCCTCGACGGCACCGCCGCCGCCACGCACCAGTGCTGCGGGCCCTCGAACGTCTGCTCGTGGGCTCACCGGAAGAACGTCTGCTGGACGCGCTCGCCTCCGGGCCGATGGAGACTCGCTCCGTTGGCCAGCGACTCGGTATCGAAGGCGATGCCGCGTTGGAGCTCATTACCGGACTCCAGAGTGCAGGGCAGGCGCTGGTGGCTGCAACGCGGCTCTACTCCGTCCAGTGGTTGAACGCTGCGAGTGGCCGCCTCACGAATGATGTTGAGGCTTACCTTGCCTCGAACCCATTGCGCTTCGCCATGCCGCGGGAACACGTCCGTAGTGCCTCTGGACTCGATGCCCCCGCGTTCGATGCCGTCGTCAGTACGGCCGTTGCCGCCGGTGTCCTGGAAGAGCGCACGGCAGGACTCGCCCCTCCCGCCTACGAGGCCGCCGTTTCTGCAGCCCAGGAGTTGGCGATCAACCGCTACCTCGCATCGCTCCAGGCTGGCCGCTTCAGTCCGCCGACCGACGCCCCGCCGGAGCCCTCGCTTCTCGCATATCTCGTCGAGTCCAACCGTGTCGTCGACACCGGCGCCGGGGTCGTGTTCGACGCAGTCGTCTTCGAAGAGATGGTGGCGTCACTGCGGTCCGAAGTCGGCTTCGATGGGACGGTGACCCTCGCGCAGGTTCGGGACCTCTTCGGCACCAGCCGGAAATACGCCCAGGCGTTCCTCGAGTACCTCGACGTACGCCGGATTACCCGTCGCGTCGGCGACGCCCGCATCTTCCGCGGTAGCGACGCGCCCTGATGCTCCCGAGTCTCGCTTCCGGCCGTCTGCCCCTACACTTCTGACGGTGGTGGTGCGGCGTTCCCTTACGATGATGGTTGTGGCGGCGGCCCTCGGTCTCGCCGCTGTGTTCTCTGCGGTGGGCACCGCCGGCCCGCGCTATATCGTTGTCCACGGCGGCGGGCTCGCTGCCCCGCTCTTGCTTGATGACCTCGCCGCCAATGAGCTGCTCGTCTCTTCTCCAGACCTCCTGCCGCTCGCCATCGTGCCCCGGGTCGACGATAGGCCCGTCTACGAACTGGCGCTGTTCTTTATCGTCCCTGACCTGAGCGGCCGCAGTCCCTCGGACCTGGACCCCTCTGAGACGCAGGCCATCGGGCGCTTCTACCCGGCGGTTGGCGAGCTCGATGCCGTGTTTGAATTGGGCGCGGTCCCCGGCATCGGGCCCCGCCGTAACGGTAGCCTTACGCCACCAATGCTCGATTACCTGGTCTCTCGGGGAGTCCCCGTCGTGTCCGACGTCCAACTGGGCCCGGAACAGCCATCACCCACGCCGGCCGCTGCGACGGACTCGATCCCGGCCCCGGCCACGGACAGCGGCAATCCCGCGTGGCTTGTGCCGTCCCTGGTGTCGGCCGGGCTCGTTGTCCTGCTTGCCGGTGGGTTCGCCCTGGCCGGCCGCCGCAGGAAGCCTCGGCGCCGCCAACTGCACTGGTAGCGGCCCCGTCAGGCCGGGCGCAGGCTGCCAGTGGGGCGTTGTACCCAGATCTGTCGCGCCACCTGCGTGCCGATCACAACCGAACGCTCGCCAATCGTGACCGTCAATGTCCCGCGGTATGGCTCCAGCTGTTGCACCTGGACCTTCACCCCAGGACGGATACCCTCCGCGTCGAAGAATTGCAGCAGCCGCTCATCCTCTTCGAAGACCCGGTCCACGGTGACGGTCTCGCCCTCCTTGAGGTCCGCGAGCGTAGTTGTGCTGAGATGTTTCGGTGCCCCGGCGCCAGGAATCGGATACCCAAATGGGCTCCGTTGCGGACGCCCCAGCGCCTCGTACAAGCGCTCTTCGGTGATATCCGAGACACCGTGCTCCAGGAGATGTGCTTCCTCGTAGGCGCGCCACCACTCCACCTTTAGCACCTCGGTGAGCAGGCACTCCGCGAGCCTGTGGCGGCGCACCATCTGCTCCGCGCGCCCCAACCCCTCTCGTGTGAGGAGGATGTTCTTCTTTGCGTCGATCGTCACCAGCCCATCACGGAGCAGGCGCTTGAGCATTCCGGCCACGGACGGTGGCGTCACGTCCAGCCGGTCTGCGAGCCGCACGGCGATGACGGGCTGCCCTTCATCGTGGTGCAACCGGTAGATCGTCGTGAGGTAGTCGTCCGTCGCGACGTTGGAGACCTGCTTTGGCATGGCTGGATCGTGCCATGAAGCGGCCATTCGCGTCATCTCGGACCTCGTGGCGCCGCTATGCAGCCTTCGGGAGCCGCCCCCGGTTCTCCATCCACCAGTGCAACGAGACCGGCTCCCGGGCCATCAGGACCACAGGGGCCACCGACCGGCTGCTCACGTACGAAGCGACGCACGGCGGCAGGCCGCAATTCGTTTCGCAGCACGGTTCACAAAGCGCAGTTCGTCGCGCCTCGCCATAAGGGCATCCACTATTCATCTCCATAGAAGAAACCTCCTGACCCTGCTTCCACCATCGGCGGTCGTTGCTCCAAGAACAGGGTTCGTCGCCACCAGCCTGCGGCGGCCAGCAGCCCGGTCGGAGCAGGCGTGCAGCGTTCGGCGTGCGCGCCCGCTCCGAGTCGGCGCTGGGTCTCATGTACCGGGCTTGAACCTCGGGAGTGCGCGACGCCAACGCTCCACCACTCGCTGCGGTGGCGATTTGGCTTCGCGTGCCTCACGAAGAGGCGTGGCGACGGCAGCCTTCCGCCGCAGCCACTCGGGTTCCGGTTCTCCAGGCAAAATCATCGGCAGTCGAGATATGCGCTGGAGGTCTGAAAGGTCGCGGATCTGTTGAGAAAACACTTCAATACCCCTTGGGCGATGGACGAGCGAATCTATTCCGGCAGTTCTTCGAAAGCGAAGAACTCGCGGTCCAAGAATGGCGCGACTATCCCGCGCACCGTGAAACGTGCGAATGAAGATGGGGACCGTTGACGACTAATCCACGCTTCCAGGGTCCTGTTTAACCCGGAAACAGCACCGCAACCGGTTCAGTCGCGGGTTCGTACGGCGAAACAAAAACGCCGTGCCCTTGGAGGGCACGGCGCGAGCCGTACATTCCTGAGCCTGCTGTTAACAGAGTGCTCCACGCGCGGAGCGGCCGAGAATCATGTGAACCATTGCCTGCCCCTTTCCGGCGTTTGCCGATGAACTGATTGAGAACGGTAGGGAACCTCTGCCTAACGTGCAACAGTCCAGTGGACAACGTGTGAACTTTACCCTGACCTCACGGGTATGTGGCTACCGTTAGCATCCTCTTGTTATGGTCCGACGAACCGCCCTCCTCGTGGTGGTGGCCGCCCTTGGAGCCGCTCTCTGGGCTCCTGGAACAGGTCGCCACCGCGTGGACGGGGCCTCCGACTTGCCGCAGTTCCCGTCCGCTGGCCTTGCTGGCCAGCTTCGCTACGTTGGCCGGGATGGCGCCACGGGCCTTCCCAACGCCGTCAGTGACCGGTACATCGCCGAAGTACAGCGCTCCTTCGAGACCTACTACGTGGAAGATGGTGAACCCCTTCCGCCGCCTCCCGCGGCTGGCCCGGGCGTTTCGATGCTTGCCCTCCCCAGTCTCGGCCTCGCAGCTCCCGTCGCTCGCCTCGGGCTGGATCGCGCTGGGCGCCTGGACGTCCCCCAGGACGCGGTCACCGTGGGCTGGAACCCGGGGTTCACTTCGCTGCCGGGTACGGGCCAGGCCTCGTTCTTCGCCGCTCACTATGAGTACGCAGGCACACCCGGAGTCTTCTTCCGGCTCAGCGACCTCCGCTCAGGCGACGAGGTCGTGGTCACGCGTTCCGACGGCGTGCCAGTGCGCTATGTCGTCAGGTCGGCCGTCGACTACGCGCTCGAAGCCATCGATATGGGGGCCATTCTCGGAGGCCTGGAAGGCCGGGAGAGCCTTGCCCTGATGACCTGCAGCGGGCCCGGTGACGGCGGGCGCTACCCCTTGCGCACGTTGGTGCTCGCCGAGCGAGTGCCATAGGCGCCTCGACCTAGATCCCAAACGCTTTCAATAGCAACCGCAGCCCCACGACGACTAGCGCCAACGCGAGTGCGCGGAGGATCACGCTGCCGCGTACGCGCCGGGCGAGCCGCGCTCCGGCCTGGGCTCCAGCGACGGCGCCAACAGCCAGCATCGCCGCCTGGAACAACGACCGGTCCCATGTGAGCGTGCCGGTGGCAAAGTGCACCGCCGTCCCTTCGCCCGCCATGAATGCGAGGACAAACTGGGATGTGGCCGTGGCAATGTGAATCGGGAAGTGCAGCACGGTCGCCATCACCGGGACGTGAATAACGCCGCCGCCGATGCCAAGCAGGCTGCTCAGGAAGCCAATAACAGCACTGGCAGCCATTCCCTTCCAGAGGTGAAACGAATAGATGTACCGCAGCCCTTCCCGGTCCCGGATGTCCCGCCGCACGACGCCGCGGCCCGTCACTGGCGGTACGATCGCCTGGTCCATCTTCCGGAGCGCCAGGAAGAGCCCAAGGGACATCAGCAGGACTCCGAAACCCCCGTCGAACAGGCGACGGGGGATGTAACCGACGACGACGGCTCCTAACAATGCGCCGGGGAACGTCGCTACCGCGAACCAGGCTGCACTGCGGTAGTCGATCCGGCCCTGCCGCCCGTAGGCAATGCTCCCCGATACAGAGTTGGCGAACACGACGAACAGTCCGATCGAAGCGATTTCCTCGGGCTTCCGGTCGGGGTAGAAAAGCAGCAACACGGGGACCAGGATGAATCCGCCGCCGGCTCCAACCAGCGTACCGAAGACGCCAACCGCCGCCCCGAGCAACACGAGCAACAAGTCCAGCGGTTGCAGATCTACCTCCCTCGACGCGATGCAGGCGCCGGGCGTGGGGTTTTCTAGACGGGGATATCGCCTCCGGCGCCCGGCTCCTGACGACGGTTTCGGGCGAGGCGCCGCTCCCGTGCCTTCCCGAACATACTCCCAAGGCGGTCCGTTACGTGCGCGAGCCGTCGCTCCAGCGTCCCCCGCATCCGGGCACGCGTCGACCCGGTGTGCCGGTAGCGCTCATGCCGGCTCCGCAGACGTCGCTTCATACTCATTTCCCCGGCTCGCACCAGTTCGCGCAGGATCGCCCGCCGAAGGATGGCCGCCGCTTCCTCGGGGTTGCTGTGCGCGCCCTCTCCCGGTTCCGGCACCAGCGTATCGACGATTCCGAGCCGCAGGCAGTCGTGCGACGTCAGCCGCAGGCGCTCGGCAAGGTCTCCCGCGCCGTCCGGGTCGTGGTAGATGCGGGCCGCATCTTCCGGCTTCACTACTTCGTAGACCGCGTTATCCAGCATCAGGACGCGGTCGGCCGTGGCCAGCGCCACCGCAGCCTCAGAGCTTCCCTCTCCCGTGATTACCGCCAGTGTAGGCGTCGGTACAGCCAGCAGCGTCGCCATGCACTCGGCCATCGCCGCCCCGAGCCCCGCGTCTTCGCTCTCGAGCGCTGGCCGTGCACCAGCAGTATCGATCAGCGTGACAATCGGAAGGTTGAACTTGGCCGCGATCCGCATCGCGCGCGTGGCCTTCCGAAATCCGGCGGCTGTTACCCAGCCGCCGCCGCGTACGTCGCGTGCGCGTTCTTCGCCGATGAACATAACCGGTTCGCCGCCCGGGGCCGCCAGACCGGCGACGATGGCCACGTCGTCGCGGCCCGTGCGATCCCCCCGCAGCGGCAAGAACAGCGGGGTCATGCGACCGATGAGCTCGGCTGCCGATGGCCTCCCCGCGTGACGCGACAGCTCCACCTGTTGCAGCGCCGGCAGCGGAGAATGGGACATCTCTCGCGCCCGGCCCCGGGCGCCTGAGCTTAAGCGCACGTCCGTGAGCAGCATGTCGAGCAGCAGAGCAATCGAATCCCGCAATTGCTCACGCGGCACGACCGCGTCGATCAGCCCCCGCTCGAGGTGCCGCTCCGAGGTGTGTGCGTCGGGCGGCAGGTCCTGTTGCGATTGCTCCTCCACCACCCGCATCGCTGCGTAGCCCATCAGCGCGTTCGGCTCGGCCACGATGTAGTCCGCGAGATTCACGAAGCCGGTGTATGCCGAGCCGGTCGTCGGGTCCGTAACGACGGCGATGTGCGGCAGGCCTTCCTGTCCGTGTTTCATCGCTGCGACGGCCACTCGCGGTACCTGCATCAGCGCCAGGATCCCTTCCTGGATTCGCGTCCCCGATGTAGAGCAGATCGTCACGACCGGCACCCGTCGGGACGAGGCCTTCTCGAATGCGCGCGCCAGGCGCTCCCCCGCGGCCACCCCGATCGACCCGCCGAGGAACGAAAAGTCCAGTGCCGCGACCACGACCTCTCGCCCGAACAGGGAGCCCGTGCCGGTGAGGGCGGCTTCGGAGAGCCCCGTCCGCCGTTGAGCGTTGATGACGCGCGATCGATACGGCTGCTTCGCCGTCGAGAACGAGATGGGGTCGATGTTCGTGACGCCGCGATCGGTCTCTCTGAAAGATGCCGGGTCCAGCAACAGCGCCACCCGCTCCCGCGCGGAGAGGTGGAAGTGGAACCCGCACGAGTGACACACGCGGTATCGCTGGTACGACCGGGACCCTTCGAGGTCCGCTCCGCAAGCGAGGCATACTTCGCGCTCCGGGCCGGGTTCGTCCTCGGGCTCTTCGCTTCGTCGCAGTAGGTCTCGGAGGTTCTTCACGCGCCTGGCCTCAAAACTCGCCTGAGCCTGCCGCCGCCAATACGCGCCGCGACTCCCCTTCGTCCGGCCCGCTGACGATGCCTTCGCTCTCCAGCGCTTCAATGATACGGCAGGCTTTCACGTATCCCACCCGCAACCGCCGCTGTACGAGCGAAGGCGAGATCCGCGAATGCTGCGCCGCCAGTTCCCGCGCCTGTTCCAGCAGCGGGTCGTCGTCCTCGTCCAGGTCGATGTCCGGGTCGCCGTTGCGCTCTACGAGTGCTTCCTCGAGCAGGTTATCCGCCTTCTCCGGCACGAACTCCGCAAACCGGTCGTCCGCCCAGAATTCGACGATCCGCTCGACCTCCGCGTCGGAAAGGTACACGCCCTGGATGCGGATCGGCTTGGCCGCATCTGTCGGCATGAAGAGCATGTCGCCGCGCCCCAACAGCTTCTCGGCGCCGCCCGTATCCAGGATGGTGCGGGAGTCCGTCATCGACGTGACCGCAAACGCGATCCGGGTTGGGAAGTTCGCCTTGATTAGGCCCGTCACCACGTCCACCGAGGGACGCTGCGTCGCCACCACGAGGTGGATTCCCGTTGCCCGGGCCAGCTGAGCGAGCCGGCAAATGAGTTTCTCAACCTCGAACGGCGCCACCATCATCAGGTCCGCAAGCTCGTCGATCACCACCACCCAATACGGCAGCTTCTTCAGTACGCGCGGGTGCTTGTTGTAGCTCTCGATGTTTCGTGCAGCCACCGCCGCAAACTTCTTGTAGCGCGATTCCATTTCAGCCACGACGGCCTGGAGCACGCCTACCACCTTGTCTACGTCCACGATCACTTCGCTGAACGCCAGGTGAGGGATCCTCCCGTAGCCCGTGAGCTCGACGCGCTTGGGGTCCACGAGGACGAACCTCACGTCTTCGGGCGACGCGTTCATCATGATCCCCGAGATGATCGTGTTCACGCAGACGCTCTTGCCGCTCCCCGTCGCGCCCGCGATCAGGAGGTGGGGCATCTTCGCGAGGTCAGCCACCACTGGAACCCCGGATACGCCCCGTCCAAGCGGGACGGCCAGCTTGGATTTCCGCAGCATGTCCGAAAACTCTTTCGTCTCCATCACACTGCGCATCGTGACAACCGTGGCCGTGTCGTTCGGCACTTCAATGCCGACGATCGCCCGCCCGGGCACAGGAGCCTCGATCCGCAGCGACGGTGCCGCCAGCGCCAGCGCGAGGTCGTTCTGCAACGCCGTGATCTTGTTCACGCGTACGCGCGTCCGTGACGTCTCGACGCGCTCCATCTGCGGTCGCCCGTCCCGCCCGATGATCGTCTTGCCTACGGCGTCCTTCATTGCAAGGTCGCGTGTGCGCACTTCCCAGCCCGGCTCCACGCCGAACTGCGTGACCGTCGGGCCTTCGTTCACCTCGACGACCGACGCATCCACGCCGAAGCTCGCGAGCGTATCGACGATCAGCTGAGCCCGCGCCTGGTTGTCGTACTTGCGCTGGGTGCTTGGCAGCGGGGTGTTGAGCAGGTCCAGCGCCGGGTAGTGCCAGTTGCCCGAGTCTTGCTCAAGGTCGAGTCCGAGTTGCGTCGGCTCCTCCGGCTCGTCCGGCTCGCTTGCTTCTGCACCATCCGCCTCTGCTGTCTTCGCGACGTCGTTCTCATCCGCGGTCGTCACGAGGGCGGGACGTCCTTCGAATTGCCTGGGCTCTTCCATCGGCGTGCCGACCCCGATGACGATGTCTTCCTCCGGCCTCGGCTCCGTCGGCCGCCGGTCGAACACGCCGGCGGCGATCCGCCAGGTCGTGCCTGCGGCTCGCTGTGGCCAGCGGTGCTCCAGCGCGTAGATGAAGCCCGTGCCCACGCCCTTGCCGGCGGCGATTGTCCCGCGCGGCTGAAGCAACAGTGCGGCAATCAGCCCAAGCGCCAGCCATGTAAGGGTCCCGATGAACCCTCCCACGAGCCATGCCCCGGTCTCGCCGCCGAGCGTTACCGCCCGGAAATCGGTGCCCCAAAGCGACCAGTCGGCGCGGTTGAACCCAAGCAGGCCCCACGCGAAGAGGGCGCTGGCGATGATTCCAGCAACCCGGCGGACCAGGAGCGCGGCGGGCATCTTGCGGTGCACCTTGCGCCAGCGGGCCACGGCTCCCGCCCCTCCCAACGCCGCCATGATGGCGAGTCCAAGGCCGAACGTTTGGAGCAGCCAGTCCCGCGTATCGCGGAATGCCGCGACCGGGTTCACCAGCAACAACGCCACGAGCAGGCCGACCGCCAGCGCCGTGCCGACCGCCAGGCGCGTCGTGCTCGTCTTCCGCAATCGTCTGCGTAACGTTCTCTTCAGAGATGACTGCTGACGCCGGGGCGAGCCGACGCCGGCGGCGCGGGGACGTGTCCGTGCTACCATCGGCGCACTTTCTCCAACTCCCCGGACGCACCCCGCAGAACGTCCGGGACGGGTTTCAAACCTCGACAGTCACCGTCAGCACCATCGGCCGCCGGCGAGTTTCATCGTACAGGAACTTGCTCACGGCGTCCTTCACGCGGACGTTAATGTCCCCGAACTCGGCGATGTGCGCGTCGCCCGCGAGGGCCTTCGCCGCGACCTCCTTGCTCTTCTCGAGCAGGTCTTCGCGCTCTTCCGTATCGACGAATCCCCGGCTGAGCATCTCCGGCGGCTTGATCAGCGCGCCCGACTGCTTGTCCACCGTCGCGATGACGACGACTACACCGTCCGTCGAAAGGTGTGCACGGTCGCGAAGGATGTACTGGTCCACGTCACCGATCCCGAGACCGTCGACGTATACATAACTGGCAGGGGCCCGCCCGGCTATGCGTGCCGTTTCCTCGTCAATTTCGAGGACATCGCCGTCCGTCAGCACGAAGGCATTTCCTGCGGGCACGCCTACAGATTCCGCCAACTTTGCATGCACCACGAGGTGCCGGTACTCGCCGTGGATCGGGACAAAGTACTCGGGCTGCAACAGCCCCTGGATGATCTTTAGCTCTTCGCGGCTGGCGTGGCCGCGGACATGGATATTCGAGACACGGTTGTACATCACCTCCGCGCCCAGCCGGAACAGGTTGTCCACATTCCGGTACACCGACTGTTCATTGCCGGGGATCGGGTTCGCCGAAAGCACAACGGTATCGCCCGCCTGGATGCCGATGTGGCGATGGTCGCCGTTCGCCATCCGCGTGAGTGCGCTTGTCGGCTCGCCCTGGCTGCCGGTTGTCACCACCACGAGCTTGTCAGACGGCGTGTTGCGCATCTCCTCGACGCCCACGATGACGCCCTGCGGCACGTTCAAGTAACCGAGTTGGCGCGCCATCGCCACGTTGTCGATCATCGAACGGCCGGTCACGAACACCTTACGGTTGCAGAAGTGCGCAGCGTCCACGACCTGCTGAATCCGTGAAATGAGCGACGCAAACGTCGCCACGATCACGCGGCCCGGCGCGTTCACAACGATGTTGCGCAGCGCCTCGCCAACGAGTTGCTCGCTTGGCGTATATCCCTCCACCTCGGCATAGGTGCTGTCTGCCATCAGCAGCAGGCACCCCTCGGCCCCGATCTGCGCCAGTCGGATCAGGTCCGTGTGCTGGTCCATCACTGGCGTGTGGTCGAGCTTGAAGTCGCCCGTGTGCACCAGCGGCCCCAGCGGCGTCCGGATGATCAACCCGCACGCGTCCGGGATCGAATGCGCGACGGGGAAGAACTCCACCTCGAACGCTTCGCCGGCCTTGATCGGGTTCCCCGTTTCAACCACGTTGAGGACGGCGTCTTTCAGAAGCCGGTGTTCGTTCAGCTTCACCCGGATCAGCCCGTCCGTAAGCTTCGTCGAGTAGATCGGGCAGCGGAATTCGCGGAGGAAATAGGGGAGCGCCCCAACGTGGTCCTCGTGCCCGTGCGTCAGGAAGACAGCGCGTAGACGGTCTTCCTTCCCGCGCAGGTACTCGAAGTCAGGGATGACGAGGTCAACCCCAAGCATCTCTTCTTCCGGGAACATCAGGCCGACGTCGATGACGATGATGTCGTCGCCGTATTCAAGCAGCATCATGTTGCGGCCGATTTCGCCAAGGCCGCCGAGGGGGATTACGCGCAGTGTGTTCGTCTCTGTCATAGGTCCATAGTCAGTCAAAGAGTCGGATTTGCTCAGGCTTATCCGCTGTAGTTGGGGCGCCGCCGTCGTCAGGCGAACCTGTTGACTCCGGCTCCGGAGGTGGTGGTTTCCCGGCTGATGCTTGCTGCGCTTCCGTTCGTGCCGAAGCCAGCGTGGCTCCGAGCGCCCGGAAATCTTCCAGCATCGTCGGCCTGAGGTTCTGCTGATGCAACGCCGCCGCGGGGTGGTACATCGGCACGTAGTACCGTCCGGCAGCCTGGCGTGCCTTTCCGTGGATCCGGGAAATCGTCTGGCCCTGGAAATATCGGGCCATCGAAAACCGCCCGAGGGTCACGATCACGAGTGGGTCAATCAGGTCGATCTGTTCATCGAGATAGTCGCGGCATGCTTCGATCTCGCCCGGAAGCGGGTCGCGGTTCCCGGGCGGCCGGCACTTCAAAACGTTGCAGATGTAAACCTCGCTCCGCTTCAGCCCGGCCGCTCCAAGAAGTTCTTCAAGGAACTGCCCCGCCGCACCAACGAACGGTCGCCCCTGCCGGTCTTCGTTCGCGCCGGGGGCCTCGCCGATGAACATCACATCCGAATTGAGCGGGCCTTCTCCGGGCACCGCGAGGCCGCGCGTCTCTGCGAGCGCGCACCGCGTACAACTGCGGATCTCCGCGTAGAGACGTTCCGCGGTCAATTCCCCGTCCTCTCGGCAACTGGCACGGTGACCGAGTTCGTTCGTATCCATCTCGTTGCGGTGAATACCATCTGTGCCCCGACGCCTATGATCACCACCGCGAAGATACGCTGCAGCGCCGCGCCATCGAGGACTGCGGCCACCGCGGCCCCTACCAATCCGGCAGGCACCGCCAGGGCCGCCACTGGCTTCGCAACTGAGAAGTCGAGCGAACCGTGCCGCGCATGGGTTGCCGCACCTACCACGGCCGCCGCAGCGATCACGCAAAGAGATGCGCCCTGTGCTCCGTGCTGGGGCTCGCCTAGCAACAGGACAAGCGCGGGCACGAAGATCGCGCCGCCTCCGACGCCGAGTGCTCCTGAGATCACTCCACCGGTCAGCCCGCTGGTGCTCGCCATCGCCAGCCGGACGCCGCCCGCACTTTCGATGAGTGGCGTCACCTCTCCTGCGAGCACCAGCCGTAGGCCAGCCACCAGCAGGAACGCTCCAAACAACTGCCGCAACCGCATCGCCGGAATCCTCTGAACGAAACGTGCGCCCACATATGCGCCAACAAGCGAACCCGGGAGAAGCACGGCGACGAGTCCCCCGTCCAACCCTTCTGTCGCCGCGTACATGGCGGCACCGGCCGCGGCCGCAAAGATGATGACCACGAGTGAGGTGCCGTGCGCCGTGTGCTGCCGCATGCCCATCAGTCCAGTGAGCAGCGGCACCATAATCGCGCCGCCCCCGACGCCGGTTAGTCCGCTGAAAAAGCCGCCACCGACGCCTGTAGCTAAGAGCGAAGCTCGGTCACGCCCAGCGCCGGATTCCCTCATGCCGCCGTACTCGCGGGCCTCCGCGGTTGCAGCGCCCACGCGAGCAGCATCCCGACCCCATACAACCCAAGCAGCGGCGCCACGACGAGGCTCATCGTCAGCGCGTCCGGTGTCGGCGTGACCACGGCAGCGATGATGAAGATCAGGACCAGCGCATATCGCCAGAAGCGCAACATTTGCCCCGCTCTGACGACGTTGAGCTTGCCGAGGAGCGCCAGCACCACCGGTAATTCGAAGGCCACGCCCACCCAGAACACGATCCGGACGACAAAGTCCACGTACGCCTTGATCCCAATGACGTTCTGGATCTGGTCGCTGCCGAGGTCAAGTAAGAACCCGAGCGAGGCCGGCAGAATGATCCAGTAGGCGAACGCCATCCCGCCGAGCAGACAGACCACCACGCCCAACATGCCGGGAAGGAGCAGTCTCCGCTCCTTCGGCGTGAGGCCCGGCAGTACGAACGCCATCGTCTCGTAGATGATCACCGGCGACGCCATCGCGAGGCCGCCGTACATCCCGATCTTGAACCAAATCCCAATCCGGTCGATCGGGGAAAAGCTGGAGACCTGGAACGTTGGGTCCTGTTCACGGGCCGGGGCCAGCATCCACCCAAGGATCGTCTCCCAGAAGTACAGACAAACGGCCACGCCGACAACCACGAAGATGGCCGTGATGAGGAGCCGGTTTCGAAGCTCCTTCAGATGCTCCAGGAGCGTCATCTCGCCCTCGCCCGCTGGGGACGGCGCGGCGCGCAGGGTGGCCTCGTCCATGTCTGGGTCGACGCTTGGTTGTGTCGCCATCAGAACACCAACGGCGGTTTGCCGGGCGCTTGCTCGGGCTCGGCCGGAGGCTGCGCGGGTTCGGCTGCGGCAGTGGCGCGCTCGGGCAGAGCAACGATATTCGAGGTCGCGCCTTCTACGGAGCGTCGTGCCTCGTCCACCCCGGACTCAATTTCTGCGGTCTGCGTTCTGAACTCCGTCTCCAGCTTCCGCTGTTCCTTCCGGAGCTCGTCACGCGTCACATCCACTTCTCCCCGGATGGTCCGGTACTGGTCCTCAACATAGCCGATTTCTTCGCTGAACTCGTCTCTCACCGCGCGGGCGTACTGCTGCATCGTCCGGACAGCCTTGCCGACCTGGTAGGCCACGATCGGCAGGCGCTGCGGGCCAAGGATAAAGAACGCCACGATCCCGATGAGGATGATCTCCTGCCAGCCAACGCCCAGGAACTGCACGCGTTGCTCCTCTACCGGCGGGAAGCTGCGGCAGGCCCTACAGGCCTGCTGCGACTACTTGTCCTCGACGCCGTGATCCTTCAAATAGTCTACGGCGTCCTGCACCGTGGCGATCTTCTCGGCGTCTTCATCGCTGATCTCAAGCTCGCCACCGTCGTTGAACTCTTCTTCGAGCGACATAATCAGCTCTACAAGGTCAAGCGAGTCGGCATTCAGGTCATCCACAAAACTGGCCCCGAGGACGACTTCGTCTTCCTCCACGCCCAATTGCTCCACGACGATTGCGCGGACACGGTCAAATACGGTCGCCACGGTTCAGTTCTCCTGCTGGGTTCTGGGTGTAAGGGTGCGGTTGGCCGGCGCTGCGGCTCCGCGGATTCGCTGAGAGATTGTGCGAAGCACCCCGTTAATGAATGGCGGGGAACTCTCCCCACTGTAGCGATGTGCCAACTCCACAGCTTCGTTGACGACGGCACCCACTGGGGCAGAATCATCGGTAACGAGTTCCCATATTGCAAGCCGCAGAATGTTCCGGTCAACGACAGCCATCGTCTCAACCGGGTAGACAGTCGCAGCTTCTTGGATGTATCCATCCAGGTCATCGCGCAGTCTCAGTACGCCGCGCACGGCGCCGACGCCGAATCCACTGAGCGACGAGGCCCGCATCGCTTCATCTTCCGCGGCAGCCTCAACCATCAGGCGGGAAAATGCGCCCTCTGCGTCGTGCGTACTTGCGTCGGCTTCGTAAAGCGCTTCCAGCACGAGCTGCCGGACGCGGCGGAGGGGGCTATCGCTCACCCCATGACCATACCACCGTCCACGTTGATGCACTGGCCGGTGATGTAGCCGCCGCCGTTCCCCGCGAGGAATACGACGACCGGCGCTACCTCGTCCGGCTGGGCCATTCGCCCGAGCGGCACTTGCCCCATGACCGCGGCGACCTGCGCTTCGTTCATGGCGTTGGTGATGTCGGTCACGATGAACCCCGGCGCGATCGCGTTGACGGTGATCCCCCGCGACGCCACTTCCCGGGCGACTGCCCGTGTGAATCCTATGAGTCCCGCCTTGGCGGCCGCGTAGTTTGCCTGGCCCGGGTTACCAACGACCCCGACCACGCTGGAGATGTTGATGATCCGCCCGCCTCGCGCCCGCAGCATCGGCCGCATGGCAGCACGCGTGACCAGGAAAGCTCCTCGCAAGTTCGTGTTGTGGACCGCGTCCCAGTCGTCGTCGCTCATCCGCATCAGCAGGCTGTCGCGCGTGATGCCGGCGTTATTCACGAGGATGTCAAGACCGCCGAACGCATCCACGGTCGCCTTCACGATCCGTGTTGCGTCGTCAGCCACGGCCACGTCTCCCTGGACGAGGACCGCTTCGCCGCCGGCGGATGTGATCTCGGCGACCACCGCCTCGGCGGCATCCGCCGAGGCAACGTAGTTCACCGCCACACGCGCGCCCTCAGCAGCGAGGGCGATCGCGATCGCCCGGCCGATTCCGCGGGAAGCGCCCGTCACGAGCGCAGACTTGCCCTGCAGGTCTCCCATGTGGGCCGCTTAAAGGCTAACCGCGACCGATGCCGCGTCGTTGACGTTCGCGCAATTCGACTTGCGCAGCATCCGCTTGATGATGCCCGTCAGGACCCGGCCGGGGCCGAACTCGATGAACGTCGTCACGCCTTGCTCGCCGAGATAATCGACCGTTGAACTCCAGCGCACCGGGCTGCACACCTGGTCCACCAGCTCATTCCGAATCGAAAGCTCGTCGGTAATCGGCGAAGCGCTGCAGTTGGCGATCACCGGGATCGGCGCTACGTCGATCGACGCGGTCGCAATCTGGTGCACCATCCCGTCCGCTGCAGGCCTCATCAGCGAGCTATGGAAGGCGCCGCTGACGCTCAGCGGGATGACCTTCGCTGCGCCTCGCGCCTTCGCGTAATCCAGCGCGCGAACAACCGCCTCGCGGCGGCCGCCAATGACTACCTGCCCCGGCGCGTTGACATTGCAGACCTCTGCACCCGATTCCCGGCAGACCTCTTCGCAGTCGCTCAGGTCCAGGCCGAGGATCGCGGCCATCGTCCCCGGGTTGCGCTCGCCTGCCTGCTGCATCAGCTCCCCGCGGGCCCTGAGCAGGCGAATCGCCGTCTCGAACCCGAGTGAACCCGAAGCCACAAGCGCGGCGTACTCACCAAGCGAATGCCCGGCGACGAACGCTGGCCGGTCGAGAAGCGCCGGTGAAACTTCGGTCGCGACCTTCAGGAGAGCGAGGCTCGTGACGGCGATGGCAGGCTGAGTATTGCGAGTCTGCTGAAGCGCCTCTTCCGGTCCATCGAAGCAGATCCTGCTCAGTCCGAAGCCAAGGATGTCATCGGCGCGGTCGTAAAGTTCGCGCGCAGAGGCGAACTGCTCGTACAGATCCTTCCCCATGCCCACGAACTGGGCACCCTGGCCGGGGAATACGAAAGCACGATCAGTCGCGACCGTTTCGTTAAAGGCCAGGAACTGGGGGGATACGGAGGGATTTAGCTGTCGAGTTCCGGGGACTCCAGCTGCATCGCTTCCCGGCCCCGGTACGTCCCGCACACCGGACACGCGTGATGCGCCATCCGTGGGCTCTTGCACCTGGGGCAGTCCACGACGTGGGGTAGCTTCAAAGCGTCGTGACTCCGGCGCATCCCCTGTCGTGATTTCGGATACTTCCGCTTTGGAAGCGGGGGCATAGGGTGTCTCCTTCAGATTAGCCATTCGAACGCAGCCTTAGCTCGGCGAGCGCGGCCCAACGGCTGTCGAGCGGTGTCCGGTCGCAAGCACACGCCCCGAGAGTAAGATCTTGGCCGCATTCGGTGCACAACCCAGGACACTCGGGCTGGCACAACGGCTGCATTGCAGCGGCCATCTCGGTATATTGACGGACGGCCTCCGTAATGTCGATCGTATGGTCGAGCCCGATCAGGAACGACTCGTCGTCCCCCTCTTCTGACTCCACCTTGGCCCCCGTTGCAACATCCACCTGCTGGACGAAGACTTCTTCGAATCGCACCCTCGCGACATAGCTGAACGGGGCCAGGCAGCGGCTGCAGACTGCGTCGACACAGACGTCACCGCGAAAGCGGACCAGCACAGCATGGGCCAGCCGGACAAGGTCCACAGCGCCCCGCAGGAGCGGCCCCTCCGGCGGCACTTCGTGCTTTCGCGTCGCCCCGATATCCTCCTGTAAGAGCCCCGAGACACTGAAGAACATGGCGTTCCTCCCTGTTTCAAAGTATAGAGCCGGCTTCCGTCCGGGCCCCTTGCCATAATTGCGTTCCGAACCGGGCCTTTTGCGCCTGCAGCACACCTCGCCGTTTACCACCGCCCGTTCTCGCGCGTAGTCTTAGCGTTGCGGTTAGCCTTCCCGACGGAGCCCAAGCACCAGTATGAGTGACCTGCTCGCGATTATGACCTTGCAGGAAATCGACGACGCGCTCGATGCCCTCCGCGCGGCGCTTGCCGCAGCCCAGGCACAGCTCGAAGGGGACCCCGATCTCGTCGCCGCTCGTGAAGATCGCGACTCCATCCAGGCGGAGCTGGACATTGCTCGCAAGTCCCAACGTGCGTTCGAGGCGAATATCCAGGACCTTGATGCCAGGATCGCTCGCGATGAAGCGCGCATGTACGACGGTTCAGTCAAGACGCCTCGCGACCTCGCAACCGTCCAGCACGAAGTCGATGGCCTCCGTGCAAGCCGCTCCGAGGCCGAGGATCAGGCCCTCGCAGTAATCACCGGCGCCGAATCCCTCGCCCAACGCCTCGTGGTCGCCGAATCCACCGTGTCTGCCCTTGAAGCTGCGTGGAAGGACACGGCAGCCCGCCTTGAGTCCGAGGTCGAAGCTGTGAACGCGAAGGTAGCCGCCCAGGAAACCGAGCGCGCCGACCAGGTTGGACGGCTCACGGCCGCCAACGTCCGCCTCTATGACGCGCTCCGCAAGCGAAAGGGCCCAAACGTCGTTGTACGCGTTGGCGGAAGCTCGTGCGGCGGCTGCCGCGTGGCCATCCCGGAGCCTGTCCGCCGCCGGATCATCAACTCCCCCACGCTCGTGCAGTGCCCGCACTGCGAGCGCATCCTCGCGCCGGGCTAGCCGTGTGAACGCGGTCGGGTACTTCGTCGAAGGGGCAAAGCGCGATGGTGAACGCCGGTCAATCGGCGACCAGAACCGCGGTTTCCTCGATTTCTGCAGCCGCCAGGGATACGAAGTCGTCGCAACGTTTCTCGATACAGCGACGGGTGGAGACCCCGCCGCCGGTTTCAACCAGATGCTGGAATTCCTGCATCGCGCCGAGCGCGGGTTCATGGTCGTCGTTATCGATAGCACCGCGGCCCTCGGCCCGGACCTCACCGCCGCGGCGCTTCGGCTCCTCCAGGTAGAGGCAACCGGTATCACCGTGATGAGCGCCCAGACCGGCCGCGAAGCTGCCCGCGAACTGGTGGACCTCTGGGCCAAACGGCCGGACGAAGCAACGGTATCGGACCGTGTCCGCGCGGCTATGCGCCGCAAAGCCGTCCGTGGCGAGGTCCTGGGCCGCCCGCCCTACGGCTACCAGGTTGGCCCGCGCAGGCGGCTCGACCTCGTTGCCCAGGAAGCGGTCGTTGTCCGCTACATCTTTCGACTCTACCTGCAGGATGGCCTCGGCATTCGTCGCATCGCGGGCCAGCTCAATGCGGAAGAGATCCCAACCCGCCGTGGCGGTCGCTGGAGCATGGTCACCGTGCGCGACATCCTCCGAAATCGCGTCTATCTCGGCACCTACGCACGCTTCGGCGTGAAGATCCCAGGCAGCCACCCGGCCCTCGTCACCGCCGACGATTTCCGCCGCGTCCAGGAGATGCTCCAATCCCGCGCCGGCGCCGAACGGACACGTTCTGTCCAGCCGTTCCTGCTCAGCGGTCTTGTCCACTGCGGCAAGTGCGGGAACCGCCTCATCGGCGTCAGCCGCCGGCAGAAGTGGCAGACCAAGGCCGGCGAAGAGCGCTCCGCGAGCTACCGCTATTACCAGTGCGAAAGCCGCACGAACCAGAACGCTTGCAGCTACAACACCCAGCGATCGGCTGCACTCGAACAGCGCGTGCGAGAGATGCTCCAGGAAGACGCTCCCGCAAATACCCGGGTGCACCGGGCCGGCAACGTTGACTCCTATATCCACGACCTCGAAACGCACGTTGACCGCTCGGAGGCCCGCGCTCGCAAGAACCGCCGCCAGGTGGAGGAACTGATGGCCGATGCGGCCCACGGTCTCGTGTCAGTCGAGCGGATGAAATCGCTTGGTGCCGGAGTCGCCGGCGAATACCAGCAGAACCAGGCCGAGGTCGCGGCCGCTCGCCAACGGGTCGCCAATGCTGAGTCCGAGGCTGAACGCCGCCGCCGCGTCCAGGAACTGCGCGAACGCCTCGCGAACGACTGGGAGGCGATGACCTTCGAAGAACTCCAGGCTGCGCTACGGGAGGTCGTGGACCGCGTCGAAGTCGATGGCGACGAGAGCCGCCTCTTCCTGCGGGCCTGAGGACCTCGCCGCCGGGCACTTGCTCGTGCCTGTACAATCTCGAGAACAACCGGCGGAGCGCCCCATGACCTCGACCCGAACCATGACCGCCTTCCTCGATGGACCGGATAGCCCGGACATCTCCAATCCGATCCACTCCACCGATGTCGCGCTGAAGTTCGGCTTCAAGGCCGCGCTTGTCGGCGGCGTCACCGTCTACGGCTGGTGCGCCCCGGCAATTGTCGAGGCGCTCGGCGCGCGTTGGCTCGAAGACGGTTGGGCAGACATTGCCTTCCGCCGGCCCGTCTACCCTGGCGACGAAATGACCGCTACGGTCGCCGAGAACATCGAAGGCTGGAGCCTGGAGATGACGAACGCCGCCGGCGCCGCCTGCATCCGCGGAACAGTCGGCCTTGGCCGGGCCCCCTGGTTCGCCGATCTCCAGACATCGAATCGCACGACCGCCGAGCCTGAGCCCGCCACGAAGCCGGAACTTACTCTTGAGACCGCCCCAAGTGACCAGGACCTCCGTCCGATGTGGGTGCCGTTCACCTTCGCGGATGCCACGGCCTACGCGCTCGAAAAACAGCGCGACAGCAGCGAGCGCTGGATCGGTCCGGACGCCCTCATCCACCCCGGTTGGATCGCGGCCCGCATGACGCCGTTCATCAAGCACTCGTATCGATACGGGCCGTCGATCCACGCTCGTAGCCGCATCCAGCACCTCGCGCCCGCCCGTGTCGGCTCGGGCGTGACGGTGGCGGGTCATTTCCTTCGCGCCTACGAAGATAACGGCCACCATTACGCGGAGTACGACGGCTCAGTCATCTCGGAGTCCGGGGTTGAGGTGGCCCGCATCCGTCACACCACGATCTTCCGGCCCCGGCCCGTGACACAGTGAGTCTTACCCGTGAGCTTTGACGGCGAGCGCTTTCCCGCCCTTGCCGCGATGCAGTCCGCTCCCATCTTCGCCAGCCTCGGCTTCCATTTCAGTGATGCGGACGAAGGCTGGGCGGAGATCACTTTCGCCGCCTCGCCGGTAGCCAACAACCTCTACGGAATCGTCCACGGCGGCGTCTGGCTCTTCCTCGCTGACTCCGCCATGGGCGGCGCGCTCGGCACCATTTGCGACCCGGCTGAACGCATCATTACCACGCAACTCGACTTCCGCTGGTTACGGGGGTTGAGCGGCGACGTCATTCGCGTGCGCGGCCGCGTTGTCCGTCGCGGCCGTTCGGTCAGCCACGCCGCCGTCAGCCTTTTCGATGGCGAGGGTCGCGAGATTGGCCAGGGCAGCGCAACCTACGTCATCCTCCCGCCAGATCCTGTCCAGCAGTGACGACGGGCCTCGTCGTTCGTCCGGCGGTCGCCACCGATGCCCTCGACCTGGGCCGCCTCATCGCGTCGGTCTACCTGGAGGAAGGCTGGTCGCCGGAGTCTGCCCGTCCGCGCCTCGGCGATGGCGCCTGGGTCATGGCGCAGGGCCACGCTCTCGTGGCCGTGGCGGAAGGAGGCCTCGTGGGCGCGGTCCTCCTGGTGCTCCCCGGTCAGCCCGGCCGCCAGGTGGCGCACGCCGACGAGGCCGAGGTTCGCCTCCTTGCGGTGTCTCCCGCGGCCCGCGGGCTCGGCGCGGGTGAAGCGCTCATGCGGCACCTCCTCGAAGCGGCAGAGGCGGCAGGGTTCTCCCGAATCGTCCTCTCCACGCAGCCCGGTATGCTCGCCGCCCAGCGGTTGTACGAAAGGCTCGGGTTCGAGCGCCGCGCAGCCCGGGACTGGGATCGCCCCTCAGGCAGCGCCCGCATGCTCGTGTACGCGCGCGCGCTTGCCAGCGTGTAGCCGCCCGCCCCCCTACGGCGTCGCCCGCCGCGACCCTCCATCCATGTACACCGAACTCCCATGCACGTAGCTGCACGCGTCTGACGCGAGGAACGTCGCAACCCGCGCAACTTCCTCCGGTTCCGCGATGCGCCCCGCCGGCGTGCCTTTGCCCATCTCAGCGACGATCTCTTCCACGTCCCGGCCTTCGCGCTGTGCTCGCGCCATGCCAAGGTCCCGCGCCCGGTCGGTGTTTGTCATCCCCGGGCAGATCGTGTTCACCAGGATTCCGTCCTTCGAGACCGCGTCCGAGAGCGCCCGCGTCACGTTCAACACGAAGATATTCGCCAGGCTTGTCGGCATGTTCCCGGCCGCCGGGCTGGTTCCCGCGCCGCCCGCGATATTCACGATCCGGCCCCAGCCCGCTGCCTGCATGTGCGGGATGCACAGCCGTGACATCCGCAGGTAGCCCCACGCCTTGAGCTGCAGCGCGTCCTCGATCGCCGACTCCGGCAGCGACAGGATCGGCCCCATCGTTGCTGCGCCCGCGTTGTTTACGAGGATGGCTGGCGCACCAAGGTGGGCGACGCACGCATCGACGGCCGCCGTGCAGCCCTCGACCGTCGAGAGGTCGGCCCGAACGGTCGCGGCGCGCCGCCCGGCTGCCCGCACCTCCGAGGCGACGTCGTTGAGCAGCGGCTCATCCCGCGCCACGAGGCAGACGTCTGCGCCCTCTCGCGCCAGCTCGATCGCGCAGGCTCTCCCGATACCGCGGCTCGCGCCGGTAACGATTGCAACTCTGCCCCTGATTCCGAGGTCCATCCGTGCCGCCTTTCTGCTTCCTCGGGCCCTTCTAGTGGAAGTTTCCGCCCAACAGGTCGCGCGCCATGATCAGCCGCTGCACCTCGCTCGGACCTTCACCGATGCGCCGGATTCGCAGCTCCCGGTACCAGCGTTCCAGCGGCAGGTCCTTGGTCACGCCGTAACCACCGTGGATCTGGATCGCCCGGTCCACAACGCGGCCGCCACCTTCGGAGGCCACCAGCTTCGCCATTGCCGCCTCGGTCCGGAACGGTTCACGCCGCCGCGCCTTGTCCGCCGCCGCCAGCGTCAGCCACCGGCTCGTCCGCAGGTCGATCTCGTTGTCCACGATCATCCACTGGATCGCCTGGCGCGTGGCCAACAGGTCGCCGAAGGTCACCCTCTGGTTCGCGTAGGCGATCGCCAGTTCCTGTGCCTTCACCGCGACGCCGATGCAGCCGGCAGCGTACGGGATCCGTTGCCGGCTGAGCCGGTCGTTCGCGATCGCGAACCCCTTGTTCACCTCGCCCAATACATTGTGTGCCGGCACACGCATGTCCTCGAACTGCAACTCGGTCGCGTAGCTCGTCGAGCGCAAGGTGTGGACGATGCGGCGGACGTGGAACCCCGGCGTATCCGTATCCACGATGAAGCACGTGATGCCGCCCCGGCCCTTTTCCGGGTCAGTCCGCGCAAACACGATGCCATAGTCAGCCCGGTCGGCGCCGCTGATAAAGATCTTGGCGCCGTTGATCACCCATTCGTCGCCGTCTTTCACGGCGCGCGTCTGGATCGCCCGGGCAGGGTCGCTGCCGCCGCTCGGCTCGGTCAGCCCGAAGAACCCCCGCTTTTCGCCGCGGAGCGTCGGGAACAGGTACTTCTCTTTCTGGTCTTCGTTCGCCTCGTACAGTTGCGCCAGGCCGGCGCCACCGAACACTCCATAACACGGCGCGTAGAGGCCTGCGCGATGCTGCGCCATCTCGATGGCCATCAGCGTCCGTGTCACGATGTCGATTTCAGGGCCGCCGAACTCCGGCGGGATGTCCAGCCCGTAGAAGCCCATCTGCCGGGTCATGCGCACGAGCCGTTCGAAGTCGCCGCGATCGAGCTCGCTCGCGTCCGGGTCGAGGTCCGGTTCCAGCGGCACGATCTCCTCGCGCACGAACCTCCGTGTCGTATCGACGATTAGCTGCTGTTCATCCGAAAGCTCAAGGTCCATCGTGGCCCCTCCCCGGTCGTGGTGGTGGCGAATCGAGCCGTCCCCTGGGGCTCACCCCGGGGACAGACGCCCAAGTGGGATGTGCTGTAGCCGGTTTCCCGGCGGCACCGCTCCCGTCCGCGCCTGGTGCGCCATCAGCAGCTCGCGATAGCGCGTGTGGTACTGCATGTTCACTTCGCAGCGAAACTGCGTTGCGCCGCCCGTCGGGACAGCAGTGTGCTTTGCGATCTCGCTTCGCAGCCCGAACGCCGACTTGCCGCCGGCGAAGCCCACGAACAGCACGCGCCCCTCCGCGTTGGCCAGTTCGAACACCCCGAGCTGACCGGGGAGGCTCGCCACCTCAGCGTCCGTGAGCGGACGCCACGCCTTTGTCATTTCGATTGCCATGGCGCGGATTGTAGCCGCTGATCCCCGCGCGGCGCTTCAGCTGCCGGTGAACTCCGGCAGCCGCTTCTCCAACCTCGCGGCGATCCCTTCCTTGGCGTCGGCGCTTTGCCTCGCGGTCTGAATGAGCGCGTCCACATCTTCATGCCCAATCCCGTCGCGGAATGCCATCTCCCGCACCAGCAGCGCCTTCATCGCTCGTAGCGAGAGCGGGGCATTGTGGGCCAGGCGATGGATGATGCGTCCGGCTTCCGCGTCCAGTTCGTCCGGCGCCGCCAGGAACGAGATCACTCCGAGCGCGTGCATCCGCTCTGCAGGCAATGGGTCGCCGAGCAGTAACACTTCCCGCGACGCCACGGGCCCGCAGACCTCCAGGAGCTTCTTCGCGAGGAACCACGTCGGCGCCAGCCCGATCTGCGCAAGCGACATCCCGAATCTCGCGGAGCGGGAAGCAACGACCAGGTCGCAGTGCAGCGCCAACTCGTTGCCGCCCGCGATGGCGTCGCCCTGGGCTACGCCGAGCACGGGCAGCGGATAGTGCTCGATCGCCTCCAGCGTCCCCTCAATGGAACTCGCCCCCGGCCGGTCCAGCGTCCGTGCCCGTTCGCGGAGGTCGAGCCCCGCGCAGAACACCGGTCCGTTCGACCGAATCACCGTGACCCGCTCGTCCATGGGCGGCGTCTCGCGGAACGCGGCTTCCAAGATCTCCAGCATCTCGCCGCTGAGCGCGTTTCGCTTCTCAGGCCGGTTTAGTGTGACCGTCCGCACGGCGCCATCCCGCCGGATTTCGACTACGTCCATGGATGTCCCCCTCGTGTCCTGGTGCTTTCCGTCGCTGGTCAGTGTCCGCCCGCGACAGGTTCATCGACGACCACGCCACTGTTGTAGAGCGCCTGTACCTGCGCGTCAGCCAGCCCCAACAGTCCTCTCAGCACCGCGTCGTTTGCGTCGCCGAACCGTGATGGCGGCTTCACCAGCGGGATCGGCGTCCGGCTCAGCACAAATGCCGGACGCGGATAGGCTGTCGGTCCTGCCCCCGCCATCTCTACGTATTGGAACCCCTGACGCTCCAGGACGTGCCGGTCCTTCAACAGGTCAACGGCGCTCATGACCGCGGCGGCCGGCACTCCAGCGGCCTGCAACGTCTCCTGCGCTTCCATCGGCGTCCTGGTCCGGGACCATGCGGAGACCGCGTCGTCGAGCAGCCGCCGGTTCCGGTGCCTTTCCGTCAGCGTTGCGAACCGCGCATCTCCCGCAAGGTCCGACCGCCCGATGCTCGCGCAAAGCGTCCTGAACTGCTGATCGGTCTCGACGGCAATTGCGACCCACGCGTCTTCGCCCTCGCACGGGAAGGTGTCGTGCGGCGCCATCCAGGGGTGGTCGTTGCCGCTCCGCCGCCGTTCTCGAACGTTCAGCCAGTAGTCCATGTAGGCATCGGCAAGGATCTGAAACTCGCCCTCGATCATCGCCAGTTCGACGTGCTGCCCCTCGCCCGTCCTCTCCCGGTGCCGTAGCGCGCTCAGCGCCGAGATCGCCGTCAGCACGGCCGCGTTCTGGTCGCAGAAGAAGTTGCCGGGCTTGATTGGCGGGCCGTCGTCGTAGCCGGTCAGGTGCGAAAGCCCCGACATCGCGTCCACGCCCGGCCCATAGGCTCCCCGGTCGCGGTAGGGGCCGCTCAACCCGAACGCTGGCATCGAGAGGAGGGTGATGTCTTCCTTCGCCTGGCTGAGCGCTTCGTAGCCCAGGCCAAGGTTTGGCAGCACCCGCGGCGAGAAGTTCTGCACCACGATGTCCGCCTGCTTTACCAGCGAGAGGAACGTTTCTCTGCCCTCTGGCCTGGTCACGTCGAGCACCACGCTGCGCTTCCCGTGGTTGTACGAATTGAAGAGCAAGATCCGGTTCCACGGTTCAGCGTTCGTCCCGTCGATGCGCGGCGCCACGCCCGCCGCGTTTCGCGGCCGCCCTCCGGGCGATTCGACCTTGATCACGTCCGCGCCCAGCGTCGCCAGTAACGAGCTTGCGACCGGCCCGGCGACGGCGTTCGTGAAATCCACCACGCGCACGCCTTCCAGCGGACGCGCGCTCGACGGCGTCACTTCCCGCGCGTCGAGCGGGGCCCACGCTCCCTTCCTCACCTGGTCTGCGTGCTGTCCGAGCATCGGCGCCGGCCCGTCGGCCCACGGCGACCGCCCGAACCGGATCGGCCCCGACGGCTGCACAGTTGGCCCTGCGCCCGGATGGTCGATCGTCACGAAGCACCCGCGCCCCGCGTAATGGGGGTCAGCGAGCACCTCGCCCGGCGTCCTCACTTCCGTGAACGGCAGCCGCATCTCCTGCGCCAGGGTTACGGCCTCCACGCGCGTCTTGTCCGCCAGCCACTCGTCCATGATCGCGTCTATTTCGTCGGCGTTGCGCATCATCGCGCCCATCAGTTCCGGGTCTTGCAGCCTCGGATGCGGAATAAGCACGCCCAGCAGGTCGAGGTGGCGGTTGTTCGAATGCGTGTGCACGTACCCGTCTTTGCACGGACGGATTGTCGATGGATACGAATGTTCCGGCGGAAAGCCGAGCAGCCGTGTCCCGTTCCGCCGCATCACTTGCCCGAAGAAGTGCGCTCGCTGCTCGACGCCCCCAAGGAGGAATGTGCCCGCCTCCATCACCGACACGTCCACGCGCTGCCCGAGCCCGTCCCGGTCCCGCGTGCGCAATGCCGCTAATGTCCCCAGCGCCGCCTGTCCGCCTGCCTGGTAGCTCACGAGGTGCCCGTATGCTTTCAGCGGCTTCCGGTCCGGGGCGCCCGTGAGCATCGCGTAGCCGCTCAGCGCGTAGCACACGAGTTCGTTGCCGGCGTAGTCCGCGTACGGACCCGTCATCCCGAATGGCGTCACATTTACGACCACGAGCGCAGGGTTCGCGGCCATCACAGCGGCAATTTCGATTCGCGCCGCTTCGAGGTCCCGCCG
This sequence comes from Dehalococcoidia bacterium, assembly GCA_050248655.1. GTDB lineage: Bacteria > Chloroflexota > Dehalococcoidia > Tepidiformales > Tepidiformaceae > JAGQHB01. The sequence goes on along the minus strand of JBFWRY010000001.1, from coordinate 750,320 downwards.
TTGATGGCTGAGCAGCAGCACGTCTGCCCTCGCCAACTGGCCTTCGAGGTCGAAACCCTGCAGCAGCGCTCCTCGCTTCCGCGCGTTCAGGTGCAGGAACAGCCCGCTCTTCTCTCCGTCCTCGACGTCGCCCGGAAAGGGTCCCTCGCAGCGAGTCCAATCTCCGCCGGGCGGTTCCACTTTGATCACATCCGCGCCAAGTCCCGCGAGTAGCCGGCCGCAGTACGGCCCCGCGACGCCCGTCGCCAACTCCACCACGCGCACACCGTCTAATGGTCCGGTCATTGGCGGCTGATTCTACGCGCCTGCGCTGGTATCACGCCGCCGGGCCCGCCCGTAAGCTCAACGCGTGACCAACGTCAGCGAGTCGCGTGACCCCGCGGATCTCCCGCGCGTCCTCGAAGTCTTGCGCCTTGCTTTCGCGGCCCACGCCGGGCGCGTCGACCCGCCCTCCGGCGTCGAACACGAGACCGTCGCGTCGCTCCAGGCCAGGTTGGAGAACGAAGCACTCGTCGTCGCCCGGACCGAAGGCGGCATTGCCGGGTGTATCTGGTGCCGCCCGCAGCCCAACCGCCACCTCTACATCGGGCGGCTTGCTGTGGACCCTGCCTTCGCGGGCCGCGGAATCGGCGGGTTGCTTCTTGATGCATCCATCCAACGTGCCCGTGCTCTGTCTTCGCCAGCGGTCGACCTCAACGTCCGGGTCGAGCTCACGGAGAACATCGCCATGTTTGAGCGGCGCGGCTTCGTCATCGCCGGTGCGGAGTCCCATCCCGGGTTCGACCGCCCGACCAATTACCACATGCGGCTCACCCTTCAAGGGCCGGGAGCCGTCCCCACCGCAGCTGTCCCGTGACGCACCACGTAACCGGGCATTCGCTCCATTGTTAACGCACGGCGTGTCCAAGCACGGCCCAATTCCACTCGTTGCCGTCGCCCTCGTCACGGCCGCGCTCCAGGCTCTCGTCTTCGCATTGCGTCCGGGGGTCTTGTCCTTCCTGCCCGTCTTCGCGGTGGCCTACGTGTTGGCGCTGTCGGGTACCCGGCGGCTCGCGCTCTATGTCGCCTGTGCCGTCTCAGCCACCACGGTCGCCGTCCTCGCAGCTGCCGTGTTCGATGACCCGCAGCAGCACGCTCGAATCTACGTCGCACTCGTCGCCGCGTTGGTCTTCGGCCTTATCTCTACCGCGATGGCGATCGCGGCCGTCGGCGCCGGCATCGTCACCACCGCACTTCGCGACCGCCGCCGCCAGCGCTGAACCGTCCCGCGGCACGGCTCCTCCTATCCGGCGTACCATTCCAGCCGTGTCCACCACGACCGTCTCCGGTGTCCAGGAGCTCGAAGCACCAGCCGCCACCGCCTACCCCATCCTCCTCGATCCCGCTCACATTAAAGAGGCGCTCCCCGGCTGCGACGAGTTCCGCGAGACCGCACCCGAGCGCTACACGGTGCGCCTCTCCGTCAACGTCATCGCCTTCACCGCCACGGTCAGTGGCGACGTCACGATTACGGACCGCGTTGAACCTTCGTCCTATCGTGTGCTCGTGACCGGCTCTGGTTCACTTGGCACACTCAACATCGAGGCCCGCATGCGTCTCGCCGACACCCCTACCGGCAGCAGCCTTTCCTATGACGTCGATATCGAAGCGCTTGGCCAGCTCGGCATGATGGCCGGTCCGGTCCTCAACCCCGCCGCCAGGCTCATCCTCGGTCAGTTCATGGAGCGCGTGGCCGCACAGGTCGCGGCGGCAAACTGAGGGCTTTCGGGGCCCGCCATGCCTCTGTAGAATCCGCCGGTAAGACCCGCTCTATGACAGAAATCAACATCTCCTTCCCCTACGTCCTCAACGAACAGGGCCGCCCCATGATCTGGTTCGGCTCTTGGCTCGTCGGAGAAGAAGGCATCGAAGGCGAATGGTTCCACAGCGATCGCGGCTCCGCCGAGGTCCGCGTCGCTCTGCCTCCATCCGCCACCGGTGTCCGCATCCGCCGCTGGCCCAACGACGGCTTCGACGCCGAATACGCTGACGTCCTCGACCTCGCCGCCGCGGGGCTGATCGATGCAGGCTCGCTCGACTACGACCGCCGGCAGCGCTTCAGCCTCCTGAGCGAACAGTTCAGCGACGAAAACCCCTGGGGCCGCTCCCGCGGCATCCCCGCACCCGTCTGAGCCCAACCACCACCGGAGGGAAACCATGAGCATCGCCGAAAAGTCGAACGTCGAGCAGATGTCCGCCCAGGAGCGGTCCGTCTACTTCAACCAGCACCGCTACGAAACGCCCGGCCACGAGTCCTGGGAGCGCGTCGCCACGCCCGGCGCCGCCAACAAGTACCTCATGGTCTCCGCCGACTGCCACATCAACGAACCCCCGAACCTCTGGGTCGAGCGCATCGACGAGAAGTTCCGTCACCGTCTCCCCCGCATCGAGGTCGATGCCAACGGCGTCAAGTGGTCCGTCGTTGAAGGCTACAAGCCCACCAAGCTCCGCGACCTGAAGATGGAAGGCGAAGACCTCGAACGCTCGCAGGTCGGCAAGGCCGACCCCGAGGCCCGCCTCAAGGATCACGCCCGCGACGGCGTCGACGCCGAGATCATCTTCCCCAACCGCGGCCTCCAGATGTGGGCCACGCCCGACCCCGTGTTCTCCAACGCCATGTGCAAGGTCTACAACGAATGGGCCTGGGAGACGCTCGGCGCCTACAACGACCGCATCTCCGCGATGGCCTGCGTCGCCACCGGCGATATCGACGGCGCAATCGCCGAGATGGAGCGCACCGCCGCCCTCGGATTCCGCGGCTTTAGCCTTCCTTGCAAGCCCATGTGGGGCCCCGGCCTTCAGACCGACCTGAACTACAACGACCCTGAGTACGACCGCCTCTGGGCCGCCATCAACGACATCGGCAAGCCCATCACCTTCCACGTCTCCACGGGCAAAGACCCGCGCGGCGCCAAGGGCGCAGGCGGCGCCATCATCAACTACGTCATCCACTCCCTCGCGCCGACCGCCGAGCCGATCGTCCACCTCTGCTCCTCCGGCATCCTCGACCGCTATCCGAACATCAAGTTCGCCAGCATCGAAGCCGGCATCGGCTGGGTCCCGTGGATGCTCCGCGCGATGGACGAAGCCTACGAACACCACCACTTCTGGGTGTTCCCCAAGCTCAGCAAGCTGCCCAGCGAATTCTGGCGCGAACACGGCATGGCATCCTTCCAGGAGGACCCGCCAGGCATCGACCTCGTCCAGAGCTACGATCTCTCCCGCAACTTCATGTGGGCGAACGACTATCCGCACCACGAAGGCAGCTGGCCCCACAGCGCCGCCGCCATCGAGCGCACCATGGGCAACCTCACCGACGGCGAGCGCGCCAACATCCTCGGCCTCAACGCCGCAAAGCTCTTCGACTTCGACGTCGACAAGCTCCTGGCTTACCGGGGCAAGTAGGCCGAGGGCGAACGGCCTTCATCCGGCATCAGACACAAGCGGCCTCCCGAAAGGGAGGCCGCTTTGCCGTGTCGCTCACGGCCCATCAGCGGAGGCGTCATCCTCTGCCAACGAACGGAGGCGCCTCTCGAACCTCACCGCGAGCATGGACTCCGCCCGATCACGCCCGAACCCCGCAACAGTCCAACCGTACATGGCGCTTAAGACCCCGAGGACTGCCACCGCTGCGGTCGGGACAGTGACAGCCCACCGGGCCGCGACGGGCATGTCGCTTAGCCATCCAAAGTGCACCGAGAGCGAGGCTGCAACGAGCCCGACGGTCAGAAGCGCTAGGACGAGCCAGACGGTCCTGTGCGCGTACAGGTTAGCCTTTGCCGCCAGCCGCTCATTGCGGTGCTCTTCTCTGGCCCTCAGGGCGTCGCCGGCTGCGGTTTCCTCGCCGAGTCGCTCCAACAGATCGCTCCGCATTCGTCGCTTCGCGTGTTCGAGGACCTCGGGCACGGTGCCGCGGCCGAACTTGGCGGGCTCGCCAAACGTGACGGCCATCAGGTCGCTGGTTGCCTCGAAACGCAGAAGAAGATAGTCATCCTGCGACAGGTTTCCGTCAGCTGATAGCTTCTGGATTTCCTCAATGTAAGCGTGGCGCAACTCTTCGCCCGGTTGCGTGGCGGCATAGCAGTCAGCTATCAGCCGTTTCCGCGGGAGAGATGGGGAGGCATTCGGAGTCTTTAGCCAGGCCATCATCGTCAAGAGAGAGTCAGATATGCACGGAGACATCTCTGATACCGCATGTGATTCGTGGAAGAAATCGTAGCATATACGAGATAATTTTGTGTTGGTTGTGACAAATATCGCGACACAATCCTCAATTGATCTGCAGACATGGCCATCTCTCAAAAGCATCACAGACGAGATCGAACGGACATCACGATCCCTAGCTAGCGGATTGTTGTATCGTAAGTGAGCTTTTATTTTCGCTTCTAGGAGCGATTCGTCTATGACATTAGCATGGGTATTCTCGTCATATGTCGGACTGGGGACTACGGTCACCGTAAGATAGTCTAGTTTATCACGAATACGATTAGATAGTAGCAGAACATCTGACGAAGTTCTGCCGGTCTTCCGGTAATATTCAGATATGGCGAGTCTTCCAGAGTCGTTGTTTCCGACAGCGTCTTGTTGCAGGGAGATTGCGGCGGATTGCAGAATACCTTTAATCTCATCTATCGTGTGTTCAAAACAACGTAATTGCGCTCCTCCTGACCTCAATAGATTAAGAAGCTCCTCGCAGGGTTCTCGGTACGATGGCCCTAGGCAGTCCAGCACCATCAATAGCAGCATGGAATCTAGGTAAAAGGACGTCGAAGCAAACGGCAAGGCTGCAGAGTCGGTTGGAGATGTTTCAAGAAAAACGGCTCTTGCGAGCATCAAGCCCACTGTCACATTTTCAACGAAGTCAAAAAGACGACGATGGTGCTCATACGCGTCAAGGATGAACGATCCAACGAACAGTGGGCCATTCGCGTTGGCTGTTGGGATACGCTCAAAGAGATTCGACTGATAAGCGCCCGAGAGTATTTCGAAGTGATTGGCGTCGAGATAGGCAAGCAGAGATGCTTCCGCATCGTCCTCCGTCCAGTTGACGCCAAACTCCCGATGGACGAAGCGCTTGAGTTGGGCCACGACGGAGTCATGCTGCGCGAGTAACGCGGATCGATTCGCAGCGAAGTTCGGATCGGCCATGAGGTCTGGCGTGGGCCGAAAGGCCCCGTCTTCGTACCGCAACGCTCCCGCTTGTTCGAGGCGCTGGACGAGGGCATCAAGGACGTATTGCGGGAGCTGCAAGCCGAACCGAGTTCGCAGGTCCGCCTGTAAATCCGGCGAACTGACAACCGGCGGCCTGGTCTGGGCGAGCGATTCGAGCACAAGCGGGACGAAGTTCTGAAGGTAGTCGCGGTGTAACCGATCGTGATTGACCTTGAGGATGGCCAAACTCACTACGGCTGGGTTGGATGCACTCATTTCCGCATTGCCACCGGCTGTCATTGGCGCCTTCAGCACAGGCGTTGGCAAAGGATAACACAGGTGCTCCGTTGTTTCGGGCTACGGTGGCTCTCATCTGCCGAGCCCGGCGGTCGTGATCGCGCTTGTCCCTAGCGCCCCACCGCGTGACGCCCGCCGTTCGTCGGTCGCTTCAGCGGGGGCGGTCCGGCAGCGGTATCCTGCCGTCAGGCGTTTGGCACCAAAGTAGCGATGTCGAGGATCGGCCGCGAGCCCGTCTGTCGTTGGCTCGCAGATGGCGGCGGGGCCACCTCTTCATTTCACGACCACGCATCCCACCCCACGACCTCTTCCACCGGCTTCCGGCGCGTCGGGCCAAAGTTGCCGTCGGGGTAGCCAATCGGGATGAGCGCCACCGGCCGTGCCGCCTCGGGTATGCCCAGCAGCTCCCGCAGCATCCCGTCGATGCCCATGTTGAACGTCGTCAGCACCGTCCCCAGGCCCAGCGCCCGCGCCGCCAGCAACAGGTTCTGCACCGCCGGGTAGATCGACGACCCGCCCAGCAGGCGGTCCGACCCGCTCGTCAGGCAGGGGATGATGACGGCCGGGGCCGCGTCGATGTGGTACGCCAGCTCCAGCGCCCCCGTCAGCATCAGCCGCTTGCTCTTGTCGTCCGACTGCGCCCCGCTTTCGAAGTACGTGCGCATCGCCTCGTTCGACTGCAGGTGCGCTTTCAGCGCCTCGCTCATCGCCTTCCGCTTTGCCGCATCCCGCACCACGAGGAATCGCCACGGCTGCTGGTTGCTGCCGCTCGGGGCCTTCGTCGCTGCTTCCAGCACGCGCAACAACAGTTCGTCCGGCACGGGGTCCGGCTTGAACCGGCGGATCGCCCGCTGGGTGTAGATCGCTTCGAAGAATGAATCGGTGCCTTCGCGGCTGCTCGCGTACATGCTCTGCTCCAGGAATCGAGATGGTAAGCCGAGTATACCGGTCAGAGGCCTGCCGAATTCGCGTCAGCTCCTTGCCCGCGCATCCGCCGCGGACGTATAACCGGCCGCATAGCGGCCGCCACACCTAGACCACGGGCCGCTGCGAAGGACGGTTCCCGTGAGCTCTTCCGAAGTACCACCAGGCTGGCGCCACGCCCAGGGCGACCCGCCCGGCACCGAGCGCTATTGGGACGGCTCGCGCTGGCAGGGCGACCCGCGGCCCATTGGCGGCTCCCAGGAACCACCGGGTGAAGCGCCCACGTCCACGCCTGCATCCCGCGCGTCCGACCCGTTCGCCGCTTCAGCCCGCCCGGCGGCGGCGAGCAGCGGCCCACGTCCTCAGGCCCAGTCGTCGGCCAGCTCCGGTGGCGGCGCTCCCAGCGTCCAGGCGCCATTCAGCGCGAACGACGCGAAGGGCTTCCTCTCCCGTCTCTTCGACCTTTCGTTCCAGTCGTTCATCACGACGAGCATCATCAAGGTGCTCTACGTCCTCTTCATCATCGTCGCGGGGCTCGCGTCGCTCGGGTTCATCGCGGTTGGGTTCGCCTCGAACGCTGGCGTCGGCGTGGTCACGCTCATCCTCTCCCCGCTCATCTTCCTGCTGTACGTGATCATGGCCAGGGTCTACCTGGAAATCGTGATCGTGCTCTTCCGCATCCACGACCAGACGGCGGAGACCGCCCGTAACACCCGGAAGTAGCCACCGCTGCTATCGGGTTGACTCGATACTTCCCACAGGCGAGCGAATGAGTATGATTCACGCCTATCACACAAGGATGAATGAGGTAGGCCCATGACCGACCGTACGCTTCGCGGCAAAACCGCGATCGTCGGGATCGGCGAAACGCGCTACTACAAGCGTGCCGCCGCGCCCGACCCGGAATTCAAGATGGTGCTCGAAGCCATCCTCCTCGCCTGCGAGGATGCCGGTATCGACGTCAAGGACGTCGATGGATTTGCGTCGTACTCCAACGACCGCAACGACCCGCCCCGCCTTTCTGCGGCCCTCGGCTGCAAAGAGCTCCGTTTCAGCAACATGTTCTGGGGCGGTGGCGGTGGCGGTGGGTCAGGTGCGGTGGCCAACGCCGCCGCCGCCGTCGCCACTGGCATGGCAGATATCGTGGTCGCGTACCGCGGCCTCGCCCAGGGCCAGTTCGGCCGCTTCGGCCAGGGCTCTACGGCCAATGTCGCTGCTGGACCCGGTGCGTTCACGGCCCCCTACGGCCTGATGTCCCCGGCCCAGACGTTCGCCATGCGCGCCATGCGCTTCATGTGGGAACACAACATCGGCCAGGAAGCGCTCCGCGCGCTTTCGCTGACCAGCTACGCACATGCTCAGCGCAACCCGCGCGCCGTCATGCACGGCCGCCCGCTGACCGCCGAGGACTACGACAATTCCCGCTGGATTGTCGAGCCGTTCCACCTGTTCGACTGCTGCATGGAGAACGACGGCGCCGCGGCCGTGATCATCACCTCCGCGGACCGCGCGAAGGACTTCAAGCAGAAGCCGGCGTACATCCTCGCCGCTGCCCAGGGTTCTGATTACCGCCAGGCCGCGACGGCGCACAACTCGCCGGACTACCCGACCTCGAACTTCAAGACGGTCGCCAAGAACCTCTATGCCATGGCTGGCGTCGGCCCCGAAGACGTCGACGTGCTCCAGAGCTACGAGAACTTCACCGGCGGCGTTCTCATGTCGATGGTCGAGCATGGCTTCAGCAAGCCCGAGGACGTGAACGAATTCTTCACGCCCGAGAACTTCTACTTCGAAGGCGGCAAGCTGCCGCTTAACACCAGCGGCGGCAACCTTGCTGAGTGCTACATGCACGGCCTCGAACTGATCACCGAGGCGGTCAAGCAGATCCGTGGGACGTCGTACTGCCAGGTCCCGAACGTGAATATCTCGATGGTCACGTCCGGTCCGATGGTCCAGCCCGTCTCCAACTCCATCTACAGCTCGGAGCCGAACCCGTGACGAATGCGACGAAAGAGGCATACCTCCCGGCCGGGCTCCCGGCGCCGGCTCCCAGCTCCGAGGGCCTCGCCAAGGAGTACTGGGAAGGCACCCGTAACCACGAACTGCTCGTGCAGCGCTGCACCAAGTGCCAGACCTGGCAGTGGGGCCCCGAATGCTGCTGCAACAACTGCAGCTCGTTCGACCTCACCTACGAGAAGGTTGCGCCCACGGGCAAGATCTTCAGCTGGGAACGCGCCTGGTACCCGGTACATCCCGCGCTGAAGGACAAGCTGCCGTACCTCACCGTCCTCATCGAGCTGCCGCAGGCAGGGAACGTCCGCATGGTCGGCAACCTTGTCGGCGATCCGATGCAGCAGGTGAGCATCGGCTCAGATGTCGAAGCGGTCTTCGAAGACCACGACGACGCCAACCCGCCATACACCCTCGTCCAGTGGGTTGCCAAGTCCTGACGGACTGACCAAACAGGCAAGAGGGATTCGAGGCCCGGGGCAACCCGGGCCTCGATGTTTGTCCCGGAGACCGTCCGGGGTTGAAATGAAATCGAACATACCAATCTCAGGTATTGACGTCACACGACAAACCGAACGATACTCCCCGCGATCGCGGGGTACGCGATCCGCGCAAGGAGAATGCAGATGTCCGCCATCATGTTTCAGCGTTACAGTCTCCGGCCGGGAGCCGACCGCGCCGAGCTTGGCCAGGCGCTCCTCGACTCCTGCCGCTACATCCGCTCACTCGAAGGGTGCTTGAGCGCGCGTTATTTCTGGGCCGACTGGAACCACGCCGCCGTTCTGAGCGAGTACGACGCCATCGGCCGCCCCTATTCCTACGCGCCCACGCCAGATGGTGCGCGCCTCGGTATCCGCATGGCCGACCTGGCGAACCTCGATTCGACCGAGCTCATGTCCGGCGCCCGGGAGGGCAACGAAGCGTACGTGCGCGGCACCTCGTAGCTGTCGCCCGGTCCCCTCAACGAGCCCGCCGATCCCTCGGTCCAGTCCGACATGCTTGCCTGGCTCCGTCAGCCGGTCCCGGAGAGCGCTGGCTTGTGGCATGCCGAAGGGAATCCCGATGCCCACATCAGGGCGACACTGGTCGGCGCCTCCGTGCAGGTTGCGGTGGTAGCCGGGCGCACGCTGCTGGGGGCTGGCAGGGCGCTTTCTTCGCGGAATTAGACGACCCCCGCCAGGGCCCCGTCGAAGTCATCGTCCGCTGCGCGACATAGCCGTACGCTGTGTGCATGACTGGCGCCGCATCCCGCACTGAACGTGACTCCCTCGGCGAACTCTCTCTGCCCGCGGACGCGATGTATGGCATCGCCACCGCACGCGCGGCCACCAATTTCACCGTGAGCGGGCTGCGCATGCCGCGGCCGTTCATCGCCGCGCTCGGCAACCTCAAGCGCGGCGCCGCCCTCGCGAACAAAGACCTCGAATTGTTGGACCCGGCACACGCAGATGCGATCGCCGCCGCCGCCCGGGAGGTCGCAGACGGCGCCTGGGACGATGCCTTCCCCGTGGATGTCTTCCAGACTGGTTCCGGCACCTCTACCAACATGAACGCCAACGAGGTCATCGCCAACCGCGCGAACGAGATCCTGGGCGGTACGCGAGGTTCCTACTCGCCCATCCATCCCAACGACCATGTCAATCGCGGCCAATCCTCGAACGACGTTATTCCCACCGCTCTCCACCTCGCCGCTATCGCCGAGCTGAAACTCACGCTGCTCCCGGCACTGTATCGCCTGGAAGCGTCATTCCAGGCGAAGTCCGCGGAGTTCGATGGCATCCTCAAGACCGGCCGTACGCATCTTATGGACGCGACGCCTATCCGCCTCGGGCAGGAGTTCAGCGGTTACGCGGGCCAGGTTGAGCGCGCCCGCCGCCGCATCGTGCTCTCGGGCGAAACCCTCAGGGAGGTCGCCCTGGGCGGAACGGCCGTCGGTACCGGCGTCAATACGCACCCGCAGTTCGCACCGGCCGCTCTGGGGCATATCAACCGCATCCTCCGTCTCCAGCTCCGCGAAACCTCGAACCACTTCCAGGCTCAATCCACGATGGACGCCGTGGTCGAAACCAGCGGCGCCCTCCGCGTGCTCGCGGTGTCGCTCATCAAGATCGCGAACGATTTGCGGCTGATGGCCAGCGGTCCTCGCGCAGGCCTGGGCGAGATCGCGCTACCGGCATTGCAGCCCGGAAGCTCCATCATGCCCGGCAAGGTGAACCCCGTGATCCCGGAAATGGTCGTGCAGGTCGGAGCACAGGTCATCGGCAACGACGCGGCCATCGGGATCTGTGGCCAGTGGGGCTACTTCGAGCTCAACACCATGTGGCCGGTAGCCGCCAGGAACCTGCTCGATTCGATCCACCTGCTGTCGCGTGCAGCCACCCTTCTCGCCGAGCGTTGCATCGATGGCATCGCCGCCACCGCAGAGGGCCCGGCTCGGGTCGAGGCCGGACTCAGCCTCGGCACGCCGCTTGCCGAAATCCTCGGTTACGACCGCGCGTCCGCGCTGGTGAAAGAGGCTTTGGCCAGCGGCCGCACAATCCGGGAAGTGGCAACCGAGCGAAGCGGCCTCTCAGAAGAGGAGCTGGCGGGTGCGCTGGATCCGATGCGGATGACCCGGGTGCTGCGTTAGCAGTCTAGTCGCCGAGTAAAGTCGTGTAGCCCAGCCCGATGATCTCCTCGACGTATTGGCTCCGCCAGCCGGGGTCCGGGACCGAGGCGCCAGCCTCGCGGAACCAGCGATGCAGCTGCAGATATTCCTCTTCCAGCTTGATCCGCCAGGAGTCTTCTTCCTTGAACAGCTCGGGGTCGACCTCTTCGAGGCGCTTCTGCAGATCCTCGTAATCGTCGGTCTCCAGGTCTTCTTTCCAGTACGTGGCCAGGTAGTCGGCGGACTCTTCCAGGTTGCGGCGGCACTCGTCCATGCGCACCGTCATCAGGCCCGCCTCGTCCATTAGTTCGCCGTTCACGCGGTACTTCGGGGCGCAGGCCTCGCACACGACGACCAGCTTCCGCGCGTCGCAATCAGACTTGTCGATGCACTCCTTGCAACGCTCCGCGAACTCGGCAGCATCCACGCTCCGCGTATAGCCGACGACCATGCGATCACCGAGCACATTGCACGCCTGGCAGGCCATGGTGCCGCTCAGGATCTCGTTGATCGTCTTGTCCCAGTCGAGTTCGGGCATCGTGTTTCGAACCTCCACGGCCAACGGCCGTTACAGATCGACAGTATACCAGCCGCTTTGCCCCGGCATCTCTTCCACGCCCACCGTCAAGCGCCGGATGTTCGATGCCCCCGCCGCCTTCAGCCCCTCCTGGATCTTGCCGCTGATCCACTCCGAGATTCGCTCAGCGGTCGTGTTCTCAATCGGCAGCGCCAGCACATCTGACTTCGGGAACGTATACGTGCGGTCCCTGAATCGAATTCGCCATTCAGCGGGGAGTTCCGTGATCGTCAGCACCTTGCTGTTTCGCTGCAGCAGGAAGTGGTGGTCGAGCTCTTCCGCGATTTCGCGGGCCAGCTTCTTTAGCCCGCCGAAGTCCCATATCCAGTCGTCGTCCGTCAAGTCTCCCTCGACTTCGACCGTAATGTCGTAGTTGTGGCCGTGAAGCGGTTCCATGTCGCCGCCAAACGTGGCCATGTGGGCAGCAGCAAAGCGCAGGCGGTTTCGTTCAACGGTGACGCGGCGGGTTGGGCTCATGGAGCAATCGTAACCGCCGCCCTTGTTTCGGGACGCAGTTGCCGCAACCTCGTGAATTCGCGCACAATCTCCCGGCGCTGCTGCGCTCCGGGGGCACACCGTGCCGGTCATCGTCGTGACATCCGCTGACCAGGGATCAGGTAAGACCGCTGTTGCCGCGGCCATCGCCCGCCACGCGGCCTTCCGGGGCACGCCCGTGCGCCTTGCCCGCGTCGCCAGCGCCGAAGCCCAGTCGAACGCCTCAGCCGACGCCGCGTGGTTCGCGTCTCTCTTCTTCGCACCCGGATCAGCGAATGTTCCGGCGGATGCTTCCGTGCTCACCTCCGCTCCGGAAGATCTGCTCGTAGTCGAGGCCGACGCCTCCGCGATTCCTGAGTCGTTCTCCGGCCCCGTCGTGTTGGTGCGAGGGGCGGGCTCCGCCGCCGCCTCTCCCGCGGGCATCCCACCGTCGGCCACCGTGGTGACACGCGTGTCCGGGCTGAATGGCGCCGCCGTGGCAGACGGTCCGGTGATTTCGCTCGGCGAAGATGCCGTCCTCAACGGGTTCAGCGTCGCCGAGGCGCGCGACCTGCTTCACGCAGACGTCCTCGTCCCCGGCGATGATGAGGACACGACCTGCGACCGCATCGTCATCGCGCCGATCGCCTCGGATGCGGGCCAGCCGTATTTCAAGCGGTTCGAATCCAAGGCTGTCGTCGCCCGCTTCGATAAGACGGACATGCACCTCGCTGCCATGCAGACCCGGCCGGGCGTGCTCATCCTCAGTGGGGGTCGGCGCCCGTCCGAGTACCTCTTCGACGCGGCCGGTGCGCAGGGAATCCCGGTGCTGCTCTCCCGGACCGATACGGAGAACACCGTCATCGCACTCGAACGGATCTTCGAACGGACTCGCTTTCAGGGCGAACGGAAACTGGATCGCATCGCCGCATTGCTCGCGACGACGACACTCTTCGAAGCGCTCGGACTCTAGTCTTCAACGTTCAGGGTTGATGTATCGCGACCGGCCCTATTCGGCGTGGTCGATGACTGCGCCTTCGTCGGCCGGCTGTGGCTGCCGGCGAGTGAACGGGTCGGGCGCAGGCTGAGCACGAGATGGTACCGGCGCCGGGCGCGAAGCCCGTTGCGGCGGCGGTGGCGCGCTCGCCAACTGGCCCGTTGCCCCGGGTGGCGGTGGGTTTGCAACCCTCGGCCGCGGCGGCGGCGACTGCACCCGTGGCGCTTTCTCGAGCCCACAGTACGGGCACGCGTTCCACGCATAGCTCAGAGGCTTCTGACACGACCGGCAGAGATCTTTCAGCTGCGTCCGGCACGAGGGACAAACGAGGAAGTCGTCCTTCACGCGGCGACGGCAGGTCGGGCACGCCTTCTGGTCTTCGAGGTCCTGGAGCAGTGCTTCTTCTTCGAGCGAACGTTCGTACAGCTCGGAGAGCGTGTACCGCGGCCGCAAGATCATGTAGATCGCCAGTCCCGCCGGGAAGAGGAACACGATGAGGGCGATAGAGAATCCCTGGAGTATCCAGTCACGCGTCCGCTGGCGGATGTCGCGGTACGTCCAGTACAACGTGGCCAGCCAGAGCATGACGAGGAAGGTCCCAAGCACGAGCAGGACCATCTGGAGGGTTGCTTCCCAGCTCCCGCCGGGCCAGTCAATGGACATCCACGCTCCTCGCTAGCGCCACGCTTACGAGTATATCACCGCTTCCCGAACGGCCGTCCCCAGTCCGGCGAAAATGGTTCACCCGGGTGAGCGGATGGTAAACTCACGAGAATGACCACCGTCCCCGGTACATCCCAGGCACTGCTCGAAGGGCTGAACGAGCCGCAGCTCAGGGCTGTCACCCTCGCCGGCGGACCACTCCTGATTGTCGCTGGCCCCGGCAGCGGCAAGACGCGCGTCATCACTCACCGTCTCGCACATCTCGTTCGGGAAGAACGGGTTGCCCCATGGCGAATTCTCGCCGTCACCTTCACGAATAAGGCCGCGAGGGAGATGCGTGAGCGAGCATCTCGCCTCCTCGGCGAAGACGGCGGCAGCCTTGCCCTTGGAACGTTCCACTCCCTCTGCGCACGCTGGCTCCGAATTGACGGCGAGGCCATTGGAGTCGACAAAGATTTCGTCATTTACGACGACGCCGACCAGGTCAGCGCCATGAAGCGAGTGCTCGAGGACCTGCACATCGACCCCAAGCGTTACTCGCCGCGTGCTGTCCTCTCCGCGATTTCCTCCGCCAAGAACGAGCTCGTGTCCGTCGAAGCCTACCGGCAGCGCGTCAAGTCTTATCCCGAGGAAGTGGTCGCGCGCGCATGGCTCGCGTACGAGGGCGTGCTGCGCCGCTCCAGCGCCCTCGACTTCGATGACCTCCTCGTGGATGTTGTCCATATGTTTGCGCAGGCGCCCGAGGTCCTCGAGAAGTACGCGGGGCGCTTCAAGCACGTCCTCGTTGATGAGTTCCAGGACACCAACCCGGTCCAGTATCAGATCGCCCACGCGCTTGCCGCGGGGTTCGTCGGCACGGACATGGCCCGCATCGGTCTCGACCGCCAGGGCCCCGGACATCGCAACATCGCTGTCGTTGGCGACCCCGATCAGAGCATCTACAGCTGGCGCGCCGCGGACATCCGCAACTTCTCGAACTTCGCCCGCGACTTCCCGGAGCATCAGGTCGTCCTGCTCGAACAAAACTACCGCTCGTCCCCCCACATCCTCGAAGCAGCCGAGGCGGTCATCCAAAAGAACCCTGAGCGCACGCCGCGAAAGCTTTGGACGGCCCGGGAGAGCGGGACGCCGATTGGTATCCACGAGGCCTACAACGACGAGGAAGAGGCAGAGTTCATCGCGACCGAGATCGCCACGCTTGCCAGGGCTGGCCGTCCGTTCAACCAGGTGGCCATCCTCTACCGCACGAATGCTCAGTCCCGCCCCGTTGAGGACGCGCTCGTCCGGCACCGCATCCCGTACCGCATCATCGGTGGGCTCCGTTTTTACCAGCGCAGAGAAGTGAAGGACCTTGTTGCCTACCTTCGCCTGGTGCAGAACCCGCGCGACGAGGCCAGCCTCCTGCGAGTCGTCAACACTCCAACTCGCGGCGTCGGCGCTAGGAGCATCGAACGTCTTTCGGCATGGGCGCGCGAATCCAACCTCACCCTCTGGGATGCGTGCGAAGGTGCGGCCCTCGGCAGGATCGATACCGGCCTCACGGCTCGTATCACGGCCGGCCTCCGCGAGTTCGTGACCGCTATCCTCTCGCTCCGGGCCAGCGTCGATACGCTTGCCCTCGATCGCCTGCTCGACCATGTGCTTGAAGCCAGTGGCTACCGCGCCTACCTCGCCGGCGACCCCGAAGCCGAGGAGCGGCTCGGGAACATCGAGCAGCTTCGCGCCGTCATGGAGCAGCGTAGCGGCGTGGAAGGCGGAGAGGCTGACCTTGCCGCGTTCCTCCAGGACGTCTCGCTCGTCGCCGATGTCGACGAAATGGAAGAGGGCCCGAACGCCGTCACGCTCATCACCCTCCACGCTGCCAAGGGACTCGAATTCCCGGTGGTCTTCATCGCCGGTATGGAAGAGGGCGTCCTGCCCCACATCCGTTCATTCGACGACCCACGCCAAATGGAGGAAGAGCGCCGCCTCGCCTACGTCGGTATCACCCGCGCTGGCGACGAGCTCTACCTGACGCGCGCTTTTCGGCGCTTCGCCATGGGCGGTGGTTCCACCAATCCTGCATCCCGCTTCCTGTCCGATATCCCGGTGTCCCTCACGCGCCCATCGAACCTGCGTGGTGCTCGCGGCTCGGGCACGGCGGCTCCGGGGAACCGCTACGCCGATCTCGTCGTCGCAACGCCTCCGGTGGATGAGCCGCCGCCCGCTGAAGCGGAGTTCGAAGCTGGCGACCGCGTCCGCCATGCGAAGTTCGGCGATGGCACTGTCATCAGCGCACAGAAGAACGGCGGCGATGTCGAATACCAGGTGACCTTCGACACGGCGGGAGTGAAGCGACTGTTGCAGACCTATGCCCGCTTGGTGCCAGGATCATGAACCTCCCGTTTCTCCTCCCGTCAACCACGGACGAATGGCAGGATTGGCTCGGCGATGAAGGGCCGCGCCTCCTCGCCATCGTTGCCGTCGTCGTGCTCGTGCGACTGTTTGCGCGCCCGGTGGTGTCGCGCGTCCTTCGCAGCGCGGGGCGCCAGGCACGCAGGCTCCGTCCCGAAGATGAATTGTTGGTGGAGCGTCGGGTGAAGACGCTCGAAGGCACCGTCGGCTGGGGAGTCACGCTCACCGCCGCCTTCATTGGGCTCGCGCTCGCGCTCGATGTGATGGGCATGGATGCTACGGCACTCATCGCCGGGTTCGGTGTGGCGGGCATCGCCGTCGGGCTCGGCGCCCAGACTCTCATCAAGGACGTCATCAACGGCATGTTCATCCTTGTCGAAGACCAGTACAGCGTCGGCGATGTGGTCCGCGTGGCGGACGTCTCAGGACTGGTCATCGACATCACACCGCGCCGCACGGTCCTCCGCGACATGGACGGTAACGTGCACTCCGTCCCAAACAGCGAAATCCGCGTCGCCACGAACATGACTCGTGACTTTAGCCGCATCAATCTCGATGTCTCTATCGCCTACGAAGAGGACATTTCACGCGCAATTCAGGTCATCAACGACGAGGGAGCCAGGCTCGCGGAGGAGCGCAAGGACGACATCATTGTTAAACCGTCGGCCCTCCGCGTGGACGCGCTCGGCGAAAGCGGCGTCGACATCAAGGTCACCAGCGACGTGCGTGCAGGAAAGCAATGGGAACTCACAGGGCTGCTTCGATGGCGGATCCACGACCGCTTCGCTGCCGAAGGGATCTCAATTCCCTACCCACACCAGGTCCAGGTGCCCTACAAGGGCGGCGAGATCCCTGCCTCGGAGGGCTAGCCCGATCGTCCGGTTACGCCATCCGAGTCGCGCCCGCCTCGCGCAGCGCCTCGATCTCGCCCCAGGAATACCCCGCTTCCAACAGGATCTCCTCTGTATGAAAGCCGAGGATGGGCCCGGCGCCCTGGACTCGCGGGGGCGTCGCGCTCATGTGCAACGGTGGCCCCGGTACCCGCATCCGTCCAAGGTGGGGCGTCTCAATCTCCTGCAGGTACCCGTTCGCCCAGTACTGCGGGTGCTGCGACATACCGGCGTAGTCCAGCACCGGAGCGTGTGGCACATCGTGCATCGTCAGCGGCTCCAACCAGTCCTCCTGTGCCCGTTGCCGGAACCGGTGCTCCAGTTCGGCGACGAGCTCGTCCTTGTGCCGGGCCCGTCCGAATGGCTCCTCAAACCGTGCGTCGGCCTTCAACTCCGGCGCCTTCAGCGCGTCGCACAGCCGTTCCCACATCTCCTGCGTATTCGCCGCGATCGCCACGTGGCGACCGTCCGCGCACTCGTAGTTTGTGTAGGTGGCGGCCCGCCGCCGTTCGAATCCGGACTGCTTGCCCGTGCGTAAGAACTCCATGATCTGCTTCGATTGCATCGCCACCATGCCGCCGATGAGCGACCCGTCGATGTGCTGGCCGATGCCGTCTCGCTCCCGTACGAACAGCGCGCTGGCGATCCCGAACGCCAGCAGCATCGCCCCGACCTGGTCCGCAAAGCCGCCGATGAGCGCCTGCGGTTCGCCGCCCGGCCCTTCACCCTGCTCATACATCACACCGCTCAAGGCTTGCGCGACGTGGTCGTAGCCGCCGCGCTTTGCCCAGGGCCCTTCCCGGCCCCACGCGGAGGCTGACGCGAGAATGATGTCCGGCTTGAGCGCTCGCAGGTCGGCATAACCGAGCCCGAGCCGCTCTATCACGCCCGGCCGGAAGTTCTCGACGACCACATCCACCGTCGGGACCAGGCGCCGCACGACATCGAGTGCCCCGGCCTTCTTGAAATCCAGCGTCAGGCTTCGTTTGCCCCGGTTGTGCCCTTCGAAATACGACGAGAAACCATCCGGGCCGAGACCATTTGCCCGCCCCATCTCCCCGCCTGGCGGCTCAACCTTGATCACGTCGGCGCCCATGTCCGCCAGGAGCAGCGTTGAGAACGGCCCCTGCTGCGCCTGCGTGAAGTCAAGAACCCTGATCCCGTTGAATGCCGAAGGTGCGGTGGCGTCCGTCATAGCGTGGCCCCGTATCGCGTTTCAATCAGTCTATCGCGGCGGCAAACGGTTGGGACGGTATGCTACCGGCACCCCTACGCCACGGAGAAATGCCATGCCTATCGTCGAGACCGAGAAGAGCGACGGCGTAATGGTCGTCCGTCTCAACCGCCCTGAGCGCCTCAACGCCCTTGGAGCAGAGCTGCGCGCGGCCCTCGGCGAAGCCTGGCGAGAGTTCCGCGACAGCCCTGAACTCGAGGTCGGGATCATCACCGGCGCCGGCCGCGCATTCTGCGCCGGCGAGGATATGAAGCAGGCGCTCGAACGTGGCGCACCGGGCCTCTCCCCAGAGGTCATCGACGACCCCTACTGGGACCAGACACTCCAGAAGCCCGTGATCGCGGCAATCAACGGGTTCGCAATGGGCGGAGGCTTCCAGCTGATGGAGCGCTCGGACTTCCGGGTCGCGGTCCGCGGCGCGGTTTTCGAAATGTCCGAAGCCAAGCGCTGGCTCCTTGGCGGCTACCAGCACGGATTCTGGGCGAACCTCCCCCACCCGGTGGCGACGGAGATGGCCTTCGCGTTTCGCTTCACCGCGGAACGGCTCCACGAACTCGGGTTCCTCAACCGCCTGGTGGAGCCTGAAGACCTGCTTTCCACGGCGCGCGAGATGGCCGCCCACCTCATGTCGCTGCCCCCTGCAGCCCGCGTCAACACGCTCGTCATGATGCGCGCCATGCGCCCCACACTGCCGTCTGAGATCGACCGCCTCGGCGACTTGCTTCGAAATCACGGCGCGCTCAGCGATCTCATGGAATCCCGCGCTGCGTTCGCCGAGAAGCGCCCGCCGAACTTCAAGGGCTGGGATGATCCCGCCGACCGCGCCCGCACCCCCGGCCTCGAAGACGCCCGGAAACCGGACTAACTGGGAAGCTACACCACGCCCTTCGTGCTCGGGATAGTCCCCTGCCGCCGGGGGTCCACCCGGCAGGCCATGTCCAGCGCCCGCGCGAGTGCCTTGAACGCGGCCTCCGCTTTGTGGTGGTCGTCATAACCGGAAAGCACGGTCACGTGCACGTTCGCCTTCATCGATGCGGCGAACGACTCCATGAAGTGGCGAAACAGCGAAACGGGCACCCCCCCTGCCTCGTGGCCAAGCATCTTTAGGTCGATGACCGCATAGGGCCGCCCGGAAAGATCGACCGCCGCGAACGCCAGCGCTTCGTCCAGAGGCATATACGCGTGTCCTGCTCTTACCAGCCCTGCCTTGTTCCCGACCGCTTCGTCAAACGCCTGCCCCAGCCCGATCCCCACGTCCTCGATGGTGTGGTGCGGGTCGATGTGCAGGTCTCCCTCAGCGTGTACTTCGAGGTCGAAGACACCGTGCTTCGCGATGTGGCTCAGCATGTGATCGAAGAACCCGATGCCGGTCTCGGTGACGAACTGCCCCGTGCCGTCGAGGTCGAGCTTCACGGTGATCTTGGTCTCTGCGGTTGAACGCTCCACGGTTGCGCGGCGCATCAGGATACCTCCAGGGTCTTCAGGGCTTCGATCAGCCGGTTGGTGTCTTCGGGCCGTCCTGCGCTGATTCGGATGCAGTTCTCAAGAAGCGGCCGGCTGTAGTACCGCACCAGTACACCCTGCCGCCGCAGGCCATCCGCGACGGCCGCTGCACTTCGCCCAACGACATCGAACAGTACGAAATTGGCTTCCGACGCGTGGGGCCGCAGCCAGCCGAACTCCGCCAGCGAGCGGACCATCCGCTCCCGTTCGGCGGTCATCATCCGCACGGTCTCGAAAATCTCACCGCGGTGTTCCAATGCCGCGATCGCGGCAACCTCCGCTGCGATGTTCACGTTGTAAGGCTGCTTTATCGCCATCATCCGCTCGGCGAGCGCTGGATGGCACAGTCCATAGCCTACGCGCAGCCCGGCCAGTGCCGCCCACTTGCTAAACGTCCTGAGAAGGATGAGGTTGGGATTCGCATCGAGGAGCCGTGTGTGCGAGCCGCCCGAGAACTCGACATAGGCCTCGTCCACGACCACCATCGCCCCGGTCGCTAACAACGCGCCGAGTTGTTCGTCCCTCACCCGGTTCCCCGTGGGGTTGTTCGGCGATGTCAGAAACACGATCGAGCCAGGGTTCGCCTCGACCGCTGCGACGGTGGCGGCGACGTCGACATCGAATCCGTCGTTGCGGGGGATGGCGATGACGCGCGTGCCGTTGATCTTCGCAAGGAATCCGTACATCGCAAACGTCGGCACGCTATCGATGATCGCGCCGGGTCTCACCAGCCGCAGGATGATGTCGATCAGGTCGTCCGCGCCCTGCCCCGCTACCACTTGCTCCGGCGTTACGCCCACATAATCCGCGATAGCCCCACGAAGGCGGCCCTGGCCGGGATCGGGATAGATGTGCAGGTCCGCCCGCGCGATCGCATCGCGAATCGCCCGGTGCGGCCCGTACAGGTTTTCGTTCGCGTCCAGCTTCACAAGCCGCGAGACCGGGAGGCCTATCTCCTCGGCCAGCACGTCGAGCGGCTTCACCGGGTGGTACGGCTCCAGCGACTCCCAGTCGTCCCTCACGAATTGCAGCGGGTCCACACCCGGAGTGTACGGTCGGGAAGGCGTTGGAGCCTCCCCGATAACCTCAGACGCTGCGTCTCGCGATGTAGTCCACGAGCTTCGAGAGCGTGTCCACCTCGCCGTAGTCCGATTCGGGGACCTCCACACCCGTTCGCTCGTCCAGCGTGATCAGGGCGTTGAGGTAGTCCATGGAGTCGATGTCGAGCTGCTCGCGGAGGTCGTCGTCCGGGTCGATGGTGTCGAAGTCCGCCTCAGGAGCGAGCCGGTGGAACACGTCCACCGCGACGGCGCGGACTGCTTCGGGTGTCATAGTGTCTCCGGTTTCTGGATTCGGCGGGCGATGGCGTTGAGGAACATGCCCCCGCGATGGCCGTTGCTCACCCGGTGGTCGCCGGCGAGCGTCATCGTGATGACCGTCCGTACAGCCAGCATGCCGTTTTCGGCCCAGGGTCGCTCCGTGGGCCGTCCGAACCCCACGAGAGCGACCTGCGGCGGGTAGATCACTCCCTGGACCGATTCGACGCCCGTGTCACCCAGGTTGGTCACCGTGATCGTTCCGCTGGCCATCTCCGAAGCCCGTAGCTTGCCCTCCCGCGAGCGTTGGACAACGTCGCGAAGCGCCCTCATGGTCTCGACCAGCGAGAGCCGCTCCGATGAGAGGATCGCGGGTGTCACCAGTCCGCCGTCGCGCAGGGCGATGGCTACGCCGAGGTTTACCGCGTCCGCCTCGCGGAATTCGTCGTCCTCGTACGTGCCGTTCATCTCGGGCACATCCGCCACAGCTGCGGCAACCGCGCGAAGCAAGAGAGCCGGCAGGAGCACGCGGTCCGCGATGGGCCGTGCCGCGTTCTCCCGTTGCAGCCAGGCGAGGGCGCCCGAGATGTCGATCGTCTGCTGAAGATAGTAATGAGGAATTTCCCGCTTCGACCGCGCCATCAAGGCCCCGATCGTCCGTTGGCGCGCCGCTCTCCGCCGCAAGTCTCTCTCTGCATCTGGACGTTCCTCGGCCCGGCGAACAGCAGCCGGAGGCGTCCCGTCCGCCCGTGCCAGGATATCGCGCGCCACGACGGCTCCACCGGGGCCGGTTCCAGACACAGACGCGAGGTCGGTGCCCCGTTCCTTCGCCAGCCGTCGAGCGTACGGGCTGATTCTCAGGGCGCGCTCGGGACTGGCTGCGGATCGGTCTCGGGTGAGGTTCTCCGCCGCCCGCTCGACATCCGCCCGAACAATGCCGCCGTGCGCGCCGGTCCCGCGCACTCGCGCGAGATTGACGCCAAGCTGTTCCGCCACCTTCCGCGCGAGCGGTGTCACATGCTGTTCCGCAGCGGGTGTCCGCTCTTTCGGGCGCGTGGGAGCCAGGGCTTTCCCCGGAATGGGCGCCGCTGCTTCGATTGCCCCAACGGTCGTGGCCTTGGCCGCCGGCACGGGCGCGGGCGCGGCCTGGCTGCCAACGGCTGCAATGCGCGCCAGCGGCGTCCCAACAGCGACCGTCTCTCCCTCCGGTACGAGCAGTTCAGAGATGCTCCCTTCCTCGAAAACTTCGACCTCCATGTCTGCCTTCTCGGTCTCGATTTCGACGATGATCTGGCCCCGGCGGACTCGGTCGCCCGGCCCCACCAGCCAACGGATCACGGTGCCTTCCTCCATATCGGCGCCCAGCGACGGCATCAGGAAGTCAGACATCGCGGCCCACAACCGCCCGAGCTGCCGCCACGATCTTCTCCGGCGTTGGCAGCGCCGCCTCTTCCATGTGCCGCGCATACGGGATTGGCACTTCTTCCGTGCAGACGCGCGCCACGGGCGCATCCAGTTCGTAGAACGCGCCTTCCACGATTCGCGTCGTGATCTCGGCCGAGATCGACCCGCTTCGCCAGCCCTCGTCCACGATGACAACTCGGTGCGTGCGCCGGACCGAGTCGAGGATGGCATCCTCGTCCAACGGCCGCAGCGAACGCAGGTCCAGCACTGCCGCTTCGATTCCGTCTTGGGCCAGCGCCTCAGCGGCTTCCAGCGTCCGCGGGATCGAGCTCCCGTATGAGATGAGCGTGAGGTCGTCTCCCGCCCGAAGCTCCCGCGCGCCGTCGATCAAAACGGGCAACGCATCCTCATCCAGGTCACCGTCCATGTTGTAAAGCGCCGCCGCCTCGAAGATGAGGACAGGGTCCGGATCGGCAAGCGCCGCGGCGAGCATCCCTCGCGCATCTGCGATCGTCCCCGGCGCGAGGATCTTCAGCCCAGGGATATGGGCGTACCAGCCTTCGAGGCTATGGGAGTGCTGTGCGGCAAGCTGGCGGCCACCGCCGGTGGCCATCCGGATAACGACTGGAACGTTGAACTGCCCCCCAGACATGTGCAGTACCGACGCCGCCGTGTTCATGATCTGGTCCAGCGCGAGGAGGCTGAAGTTCACCGTCATGATCTCCACGATCGGCCGCATCCCGTTCATTGCCGCCCCGATGCCCATCCCCACGAACGCGGATTCGGAAAGCGGCGTGTCGCGGATCCGCTCGGGGCCGAACTCTTCGAGCAGCCCTTTGCTGACGGCGAAGCAGCCACCGTAGGCACCGACATCTTCGCCCATCAGGAACACGCGCTCGTCCGCCAGCATTGCATCGCGAATGGACTGGCGGATCGCCTCGCGGTATGTCATGCGCCTTCCCTCGTCCGTCATCGCCGCGCCTCGGAGTACACGAACCGGTGCAAGTCTTCGAGCGGTTCCAGCGGCGAGGCCTCCGCGAACGCGATCGCGTCGTCGATCTCCGCTTTCGTTTCAGCCTCGATCGATTCTGCCGTTGCCTCGTCCAGCACTCCCTCCTCGCGCAGCTTCGCTGAATACGTCTCGATCGGGCAGCGGTGTCTCCAGGCCTCTACTTCTGCCTTGTCCCGGTAATACTCAGGGTCGTACATCGAGTGCGCGCGGAAGCGATACGTCTTCAA
Source organism: Dehalococcoidia bacterium (assembly GCA_050248655.1). Classification (GTDB taxonomy): domain Bacteria; phylum Chloroflexota; class Dehalococcoidia; order Tepidiformales; family Tepidiformaceae; genus JAGQHB01. The sequence continues at coordinate 726,561 of JBFWRY010000001.1, read as the reverse complement.
CTCCAGGAACACGGGACCGTCGGAACGGGCGGCAAGCACCGCCCGCAGCGCCGCGTCGCGCACCGCGAGCACGTCCATCCCGTCCACCGACCACGCGGCCATCTCGTAGCCGGCTGCCTTGACGGCAAGGTTCGTCTCCGATTCCGACCGTGCCAGCGCCGTCCCCATCGCATACAGGTTGTTCTCGCAGCAGAAGACGACTGGCAGCTTCCATAGGGCTGCGAGGTTCATCGTTTCGTGGAATTCGCCCTCGGCCATCGCTCCTTCTCCGAAGAAGCAGACGGTAACAGCGTCCCGATGCTGCATGTGGTCTGCGAGTGCGATGCCCCCGGCCATCGGCAGTCCGCCGCCAACGATGGCGTTCCCTCCGAAGAACCTGGTCTTGGCGTCGAACAGGTGCATCGACCCGCCGCGGCCACGGCTGCAGCCATCGACCTTCCCGAACATCTCCGCCATCAGCGACCGCATCGAAACGCCCCGCGCCAGCGCGTGGCCATGCTCCCGGTATGTGGACACAACCGAGTCCGCAGGCGTCAGGACCGACATGATCCCGGTCGCGACCGCCTCTTCGCCGATGTACAGGTGCAGAAAGCCCCGGATCTTCGTCGCGCTGTACAGCTCAACGCAGCGTTCTTCGAAGCGTCGAATCCGGGTCATCTGGCGAAGTAACGCGAGCGCGTCATCCGCTGCCGGCAACGGGTGGTGAAAGGTCATTCCGGTCCCTCCAGCGTGGAGATGTCTCCCTCGGGTAGTCCCAGTTCACGCGCCTTCAGCAGCCGCCGCATGATCTTTCCGCTCCGCGTCTTTGGCAGCGAGGCCGCGAATTCAATCTCCTTCGGCGCGACCGCCGGCCCCAGCCGCTTGCGGGCGAATCCGAGGATGTCCAGCATCAGGTCGTCGCTCGCGATCCGGCCCGGCTTGAGAGCCACGAAGGCCTTGACCACCGCCCCTGCAATGGCGTCCGGCTTCCCGATCACACCCGCCTCAAGGACCGCCGGGTGTTCCATCAGGATGCTCTCCACTTCAAATGGGCCGATCAGGTGGCCGGAGGTCTTGATTACATCGTCGGCGCGGCCCACAAACCAGACGTATCCCTCGTCGTCGATGCGCGCGAGGTCGCCGGTGAGGTACCAGTCGCCGGCGAAGCACCGCGCGTACCGCTCTTCTTCGTGCAGATAGCCGCGGAACATCGAGGGCCAGCCCTTGCGTAGGGCGAGCTCGCCCTCTTCGCCATCCGTGCATATGCGAAGGCTACCGTCGGTTTCCCCTCGTTGAACCACCGCCACGTCGATGCCGGGTAGCGGTCTGCCCATCGACCCATACCGGATCTCCATGCTTGCAAAGTTCGCCACCATGATTCCGCCGGTCTCCGTCTGCCACCAGTTGTCGTGGATGGGCAGGCTCAGCGCCTCCAATCCCCAGGCTACACACTCGGGGTTCAGCGGTTCCCCAACGCTGGCGATGAACCTGAGCCGCGGGAACTGATATTGCCCCGCGAGCGTTGTCCCGGCTTTCATCAGCATCCGGATCGCGGTCGGCGCCGTGTACCAAACGTCCACGGCCTCGTCTTGGAGCACCTGGTACCAGCGCGCCGCGTCAAATTCGGCTTCGTCGACGATCATCGTCGCTCCGATCACAAGCGGCGCGATGATCCCGTACGAAGTACCCGTCACCCAACCCGGGTCTGCTGTGCACCAGAAGATATCTCCCGGCCGGAGGTCCAGTGCATAGCGACCCGTCGCGTAGTGGGCGACGACCGCTTCGTGCACGTGCATCGCTCCCTTGGGCTTACCGGTCGTGCCGCTCGTGAAGTGCAGCAGGGCGAGGTCCTCCTCACCCGTGGGCGGCACAGGGAACTCGTCGGAGGCGGAGCCCATCAACGCCGCGAGATTCAGCGTCCCGGCCGGCGGCTCCACGTCCTTCGCCAGGCCCGCGATCAGTATGTGCCGCAGCCCGGGCAGTTGGTCACGGATCGGCGCCACTTTTCGCTGGTACAGCGGGGCCGTCGTCACCAGCACCGCGGCGTCCCCGATCGTCATGCGTTGCAGGATCGGCTCGGGACCGAAGGCGGAGAACAGCGGGCAGAACACGCTGCGGTGCCGTAGCGCGCCGAGCGCTGCGACGTATAACTCCACGATGCGGCTCGCCAGCGCGAACACACGCTCACCCGCCCCGACGCCCAGACCGTCGAGCACATTCGCGAATTGGCCGCTTAAGCCCGTGAGATCCCGGTAGCGAAGGTCTTGCCGCTCGCCCTTACGCCCGAGCCAGCGGATAGCGACCGTATCGCCGCGGCCGGCAGCCACGTGCCGGTCGAGCGCCTCGTAGGCGATGTTCAGCCCGCCGCCCGGCAGGCCCGTCAACTCCGAACGAACCGCATCCCACGAAAAGCTCGCGCGCTCGGCGGCGTAGTCGGCCAGGTTCGGAGGCAGGTCTCCTGGCTTTCGCACTTTCTGGATCGGGGTCCAGTCCACGTGGTTCCTCCGCAGTTGGACGTTGACCTTCATCGTGCCGCCGGTCAGCGAGCCTGGGCACGGCCGACCGGGCACCTCCTGCCGTCTTCTTGGCCACCTCCACCGCTATGCGCGCCTAATAGGTGAACCACTGCCCGAGCGGCAGCCGCAGAAACACCATGTCCCGGGCCTCGCCGCTTTGATCCTGGACGAACCCTTGCAAAGTCCCGACCGGATACGCCCCAATGCTCCGCATCGCTTCGATCGCCGTGTCTTGTGGCCCCGCGACCAGTTCGAAGTCGAGGAACTGCATGTCTGCTTCCCACGCCACTTCGGCGAGCTTGCGGACGAGCGCCGTCCCCAGCCCCTTCCCGCGGTACTCGGGCACAATCGATACCCGCACCTCTGCGTGATGTGCCCGAAACTCACCCCGGTGCCGTATGAGCGCCGCGTCGGCCACGACCCGGTCGCCGTCCAGCGCCAGCAGTGCCAGCGAGCTACCCCTTCCGGCGTTCTTCACCCAGGACGCAATGGTCGTGGTGTCAGTGACGTCATCCTTCATGAAGTACCGGTCCGCCGCAGGGAGTGCAGCCATGAAGGCTGAGAGCGCGGCGGCATCGCTCCCTGCCAGCGGACGGACCGTCAGCGTCGTGCCATCACGAAGCGTCAAGACGTTCGGAGTGGGAGAAGTGAAACGAACGTCCATGGAAAATCCTCCTGCTCGCCGCAGTGCGGCGGGGTCACGCCCAGCCTACAAAACTCACGGGCAGTGTAACTATCACCCTGCCGCCGCCATCCAGGGGCCAGCCGGCCGTTTCCGTCGAAGGTGAACCCGGGCCGCGCTCATCGAAGCGCCACTGCCGCGCATCTCCCGCCCACGCTATCTTGAATGCTTACGGCCATCCCGGCTCACGTGCCCCCGTAGCTCAGCGGATAGAGCAGTGGTTTCCTAAATCGCGGCGCGTAACCGCTGCGGCTGCGCGAGTGGAAGGGAGAGTCAAAGTGCCGAAAACCACTTGTCAATCTCATAGCTGTGGTCGGCCGGATCTGAAGCCGTAGCACACGCCGCTAGGTTCGCAGCCCCATCACCGGGAGCTCGGCGCAGAACTGCCTACCTCTGCACTCTGTCCAACCGCCCATCACCGACGCAGCAACGCTCGACAACACGATGACTGGCGGGCTCAAGGGATGAACGCACCACCGTGGTGAACGAGTCGAAGTAACTCGTAGACAGTGGAGGTGGTCACGTATGACCCGATCGGCAGCGTCGCTACTGCCTTCCGTGTCTACTCCGGACCCCGAGTCCGTGCAGGCGGTTCGGTTCCGCATAGCGCACGAGATCGACATCACGCCCTGCCAGGCCTGCGTAATCCGGCCCGTACCGATGGGCCCGGAACACTCAGCTCATCGTCATGGAAGCGGCGTCATGCTCCCCGCGACAGCACACGCATGGTAAGCAGCACGCTTAAGGTGCCCCCGGGACCACCGCGACAACCTCCGAATAGGGTGAGTAGATGGTTCCAACACTGGCACGAACGCGATACGAATAGGTCGTCCCGGCCGTCAGTGCGTAGTTCGTCCAGGACGTGCTATTCGCAAGCAGAATTGCGACGGGACTGAAGGTGACACCGTCAGTCGAGCGTTCAATGCGATAGTACTGTTCAGATGTCGCGTTATCGCTCCATGTCAGCCTCACGCTTGTGTTCGACAACGCGCTTGCCGTGAGGTTGGAAGGTGCGGCCGGGGGTGGTGCGGTCGTGGCCGTCGCTGCGTTCGAGTAGCCGGAGTAGATGGACCCGGCACTCGCCCGAACGCGATACGTGTATGCCGTTGTCGGCAAGAGGCCGGTGTTCGTCCAGCTCGTGGTGTTGGCGCCCAGGACCGCGACGTGGACGAAGTTCGTGCCGTCGACGGACCGTTCCACCCTGTAGAACTGCTCCGTAGTCGCGTTATCCGTCCAGGTTAGTCGGATGGAGTCAGGCCCGAGGACGCTCAAGGCCAGGTCCCCTGGCGTTGCGGGTGGCGGACTGGTCGTGGCGGCGGCGGTATTGGAATACCCCGAGTAGGCCGCGCCGGCGCTGGCGCGGACGCGATAGAAATACGCCGTGTCGGGGGCGAGCGAGTAGCTCGTCCAGGACGTCGTGTTCGCGAGGAGTAACGCCACCTGGTTGAAGTTCACTCCGTCCGTCGACCGCTCCACCCGGTAGTACTGCTCGTCGCCCGCGTTGTCCTGCCAGCTCATCCGGACGCCGTCGGGCCCAAGAGTAGTTGCCACGAGGTTTGAAGGAGCAATGGGAGCGCTGCCCGTCGTCGCCGTCGCCGTGTTCGAGTACGCCGATGCCGCCGCACCGGCCGTTGCTCGGACGCGGTAGAAACAGGTTGTCTGGGCCGTGAGACCGGTATTCGACCAGGTCGTCACGTTCGCGGTGACAACGCCGGCGTCGGTGAACGTCGTTCCATCAGTCGAGCGCTCAATTCGGTAGTTCTGCTCATCGTCGGCGTTGTCCTGCCAGGTGAGACGGATTTCCGCGGCGGAGATGGTGGTCGCGACCAGGTCCGTCGGCATCGCGGGGGGTGGCGGAGCGGCCGCAGTTGCGACGGTCAGGATGTCCGAATATCCGGAGTAAAGGTTGTCGACGCTTGCGCGAACGCGGTATCGGTAGGTCGTGCTGTCAGAAAGTGACGTGTTCGTCCAAGAAGTCGTGTTCGTGCCGAGCACGGCCACCTGTACCCAGGCCGACCCGTCCGTTGATCGCTCGACCAGGTCGTATCGCTCGCCGTCTGCGTTGTCGGTCCATGCGAGCGAGATGGTCGAGTCCGTCGTCGCTGTGGCGTGGAGTTGCTGGGCGCGGCCGGAGGTGCCGCGGTTATTGCGGACGCCGTGTTCGAGTAACCGGACCTCGCGGTGCCGGCCCCCGCGCGAACCCGGTAGCTATACGTGGTGTCCCCTTCGAGGAGGTAGTTGGTCCAGGACGTCGAGTTGGCCAGCAGCGTCGCGGCCTGTGTCCACGACCCACCGTTTGCGGACCGCTCCACGTAGTAGTACTGCTCGTCGTCGGCATTGTCTGCCCACGTCAGCTTGATGGTAGTGGGTGCCGCCCTCTCGGCCATGAGGCCTGTCGGTGCGGCAGGTCCGGGTGGAGGTGTCGGGGTGGGCGTTGAAGTTGGTGGGGGCGTGGACGTCGGAGTCGTACTGGGAGACGCGCTTGGCGTTGGCGTAAAGACCGGTGGCGTTGTTCCCTTGAGCAGGGCCACTGCTGCCACCGCATCGACGCTGCCGTGGCCATACGAAGGGTCCCACCCGGACGGGCCGCGGTCGCGGGCCGTCGTTTCGAGATAGTAGCGGACCTGGGCCGGTGTGAGAGAAGGCGATTCGCCAAGGAGGAGGGCAGCAGTGCCCGAAACGTGTGGCGTGGCCATCGACGTGCCGGAATAGTAGATGTCGCAGAACTGCGTGTAGTTGCCCGTCACAAGCAAGTAGAAGGCGTCGAGACAGAAGCTCTGTTGCAGGACGCCGTCCTGGAACCCATCCCCGTTTTGGTCGACGTTCGGGTCCCCACCGGGCGCCGTGACGTCGATTGCGCTTCCACTGTTGGAGTAGAAGGTCACAGCACCGTCGAAGCGGGTTGCCCCGACCGCGAGGACCGTGGGATAGGCCGCCGGGCATGAAACCGTGGAGGCACCGTCGTTGCCGGTCGCTGCGATGACGGTCACGCCGCGAGCATCCGCGTAGTCGAGCGCGGCTGCGAGCCCGACGATCTCCGTGCAGACTTCGCCGTTCGCGTTGGGTGTACCGGTACCGCTGAAGCCAAGGCTCATGTTCAGGATGTCAGCGCCGTTGTCGACGGCGTATTAGATCGCATCAACCAGGTCAGAAGCCTGGCCCTGCCCGGAGTAATCCAGGACTTTGATCGGCATGAGACTCGCCCCGCCCGCGACGCCGGCAACTCCTGTGCCGTTGTCCGTCGCCTGGAGGATCGTGCCGGAGACGTGTGACCCGTGCCCGTGGTCGTCGTTCGGGTGGGCGTCGTCGTGGATGTAGTCCCACGGCGCAACGATAGGGATCCCCGCCAGATCAGGTGCGCCAGCGAAGGTCGCGGTCCCGAAGAGTCCCGGGCGGGTGTTCGATTCGAACGCGGCGCCCGTATCGATCACCGCCACGACGACACCGGAACCTCGCTGGGGGGCGAGGTCCCATGCGGCCTCGGCGCGGAGACCCCCGTCTGTGTTATGGAGGTGCCACTGTCGCGTGTACCCCGGGTCGTCGGGTGCATCGAACGCCGTGACGGTCAGGTCGTAGCCGGCCTCTTCCACCAGCCCGCTTGCCAGAAGACGCGCAAGCACGTCATTGAGGTCCGCAGCGTCTTCGAACTTGAGGCCCCTCAGACCCGAAAAAAATCCTGCGTTTGTCGCCTGGACGCCGAGCTCCCGTTCGAGCTGTTTAATTGCTCCGGGCGTTGTGCCTCGCTTGTAACGGACGATGAGGCCTCGGGGCTGTGCTTGGCTTGGCGGAGCCATGCCGCCTTCTACGGGCGTCGGCGGCCCGCCGGCAGCGGCATCCCTGCCGCCCAGCATCGTGGTGCTGATCAGGAGGATTGCCCCCAGTGTTGCCACCGCGGGCACGACTGCTCGGCGCAGAGCAATGGACATAAGAGGCTCCTGATCTGGATGTCGTGGAGCATATGACTCTACGCACAATCCGCGAGGAGAACGTTGAAATCGCGTGGTGAGTTCGTGTCAGGGTGGCTCGCTTTGGGCCGCACAATGCGACAACGTCCAAACTCAGCATGGAGGGAATGTCATCGTGCGTCGGTCGCTCCCGTCGCCCGCGTCCCAACAATTCCGTGCTAGCCGTCCAACTCAACCAACGGCACCGCGCCGTCGCCGAACACGTGCCGATGGAGTGACTCGGTCGACCTCGGGCGGGCGCCGATGGGCAGCGCCAGCACGAGTGGACCTTCGCGCATGATCAGGCCAGCTTTCAGGAACGCTTCGACGACCTTTTCTACCCCTCCGTCGGCGACCTCCTCGGGGTACTTGGCCGCAAGCAGCGCTCGGATTTTCTTCGGGTTCACGGCTTCGTCACAGAGGAGGAAAACATCCTGTGGAAGGCCGTCGAGGTCCATGAGGCGCGACCCCCCCTCCCGGGTGTCGACCACACGCGTGAAGCCGGGATGGATGCGGTATTCGAAGACCGGTGGCTCCGTGCCTTTGTGCGCCGCAATCCAGGCGCCGACCGCCTTGCGGACACGGTCAGCGTACTTCGCGCGGTCCACCAGCTTCGAGGACGCGTAGTTGAAGAAATACCCGACCTTACGAAGGTCCACTGCTCCCTCGGGGAAGTTGAAGAGATAGTCCGGCCGGATCTCGTAGTCGGTCACCCCGAAGGCCTCCCGGCGTTCGAAGATCGGGCTGAACCGGTGCATCTCCACGAAGCCGAGGTTGTACTCCGGTGGCTGGAGGTGGACGACCTGGGGCATGAAAGCAGCCATATCCTCGTACCAAGCCGGGTCCTCGCCAGGGAATCCGCCGAGGATGTTGTACGAAAGCCCGATTCCATACTCTTTTGCCCAGCGAAGGAACTGGACCACCCGAATCCTGCTCGTGCCTTTGCCCATCAGCTGCAGGAGTTCGGTCGAGAGCGACTCGATCCCCGGCTGGATGCTCGTCACGCCCGCGGCCTTCATCAGCGCGACCTCGTCCTTCGGCAGATCGATACGCGTCTCGTAGAAGCACTCGAGCTCGTAGTCGAGCGATGCCAGGCCTTCGAACAGCTGCCGCCGCATCTTGCGAGAGATGATCCAGTCGGCCGCGGTGAGCTTCGTGACCCGGTAGCGCGAGCTGAGCGCGACCATCTCGACGAGAACTCGCTCCACCGGCTTCTCTCGGAACGGCATGACTTCATCGTTGATGCCGCAGAAGACGCAGTGGCTCTGCTCACCCCACCAGCAGCCGCGGGAGCTTTCGAATGGAAGTGATTCGACCTCGAAGGTCAGCTTCCCAGCCTGCTGAAGGGACCGACGCTGGCGAAAATAGTCGTCATAGTCCGGCGACGGGCTGAGCTGGAGGTCGGTCAGCGGCCGCCCTGGCTCCAGCCGGACGGTGTCTCCGTCCCACCAGGTGACGCCCGGGATACAGTGCGTTGGCTCGCCCGCGATGTGGCGGCGAAGAAACTCTCGAAACGACTCTTCCGCCTCGCCCATGAACACGTGGTCGAGCACGTCCGGCAGGGCACGATGGTATTCACGGCCCATCTCGCCATCGAAACACGCGCCTCCCGCCAGGATCACGACGTCTGGCCGCGCCGCCTTGATCCGCTTGGCCAGCGCGAGGCTGCCCATGACCTGGTTGAAGGTGGCCGAAAAGCCGACGTACGTGGGTTCGAGCGCGACGACGCGCTCAGCCATCTCGTCCAGGAAGGCCGGCACGACCTCGTCGCGAAGCTTACGTACGAAATCGCGCCGCCGGAACGGGCCCGGGGCGTTAAGAGCGCTGAGCAGCTTGAGGAACTCGTTGCCGCCGAGGGCGTCGGTCCCGTAAACGTCACAGGCAAAGAAGTGGTCCGCCATGCCATAGAGCGAACGCTCGTTGCTCAGGATTCGTGCCGCCTCGGGGCCGACCCGCGAGGCCATGTCAAGGTTCGCGTGCACCGATGTCGTCGGCACCCCGGCCTCTTCGGAGATCCGGGCCAGGATCCCAATCGCCAGCGAAGGCCGGGTGATGGTTGCCCAGGGCATCGAGACGAGAACGCCGCGGGGTGGCATAACACCGAAGATAGCAGCTGGGCGCGGGTCGGGCTCCGTAGGCCCCATTCGCGGTTTGTCTCTCGACACACGATGTCACCATCGTGCGGACGCCGCCGTCGATGACACCATGCGCCAGCGCGGCCTGGCGGCGCACAGCGGATCACTCGGGAACGAGCGCAGGCTCACCGGTGATGAAGATACGCATTGCGTCCAGAAACCGAATCAGGGGGTTCGGGTGATGGTGGGAAACAGGGTTGATGAGGGCAGCGGTATCGTCACCGTCGCCGACGGGAACTGAGTTATCGGCGCCACCGTCTTCGTCGCTGGAACGGGCGTGGATGTCGGAGCTGCCGTCGTGGGGGTTGGAGCCACGGTTGTCGCAGTTGGCGACGGCGCGCTCGCGGTGGCCCCTGGAGAAGTCGGCGTGGATTTGGCCGCGGTGGCTGACGGCGATGCCGCCGGTGTGCCGCTGGTCTCCGTGGCTACGACATGGAGAGCGCCGTTCATTTGGCTCGGATGCACCCCGCATTCGAAGTAGTACGAACCCGCGGTTGGCGCAGTGAACTTAAGCTCCGTCTCCGCACCGCCCTGAGTGACGGGTCCAGTCGCGCCCGGAGCCAACTCCGCTCCGTCCTTCTCAGTACGGAATCGAATGCTGTGGGGCGCGCTTCCATTGTTCTTGAGCTTCACTGCGACGGGTTGACCGGACGGAATGTCGAGCGTGGCCTTGTCGAACTTAAAGTCCGAAGCCGTGATCTCAACGGTGGCGGCGCTCGTTGAAGCGGCACCGGTGCCCGTCGCCGTGCCTGGGGGCGCGGATTCCCCATCGCTGCCACCCGAAAGAACCACGGTGAGCCCAACGGCCACCGCGATAACGACCACGAGCCCACCACCCAACAGAAGGAAAACCTTCGACCGCCCCGGACGCTCTTCCGATTCCGGCGGGGCCGTTTCGACCGGAACTGGCTCCGGTGGGTCAGGGAGTGGCGGGGGAGGCTGAGTCACGCCCGCAGTATAGCCACTCGATTCGACTCGCTATCGGAGTCGCCTACGCAATCCACGCGGTCTTTCCATGACTCAATTGGGCGGAGTCGCCTGCCTCACATCCGCAAGTCATCTAGGAACTCGCTCGGCCAGTCGCCACGTGTGACCAGCAAGTGGTCTCGAGCTCGCGTGCATGCCACATACAGCCGGCGCCGCTCCCCTGCTCCGTGCCCGAGGTTAAACTGCCCTCGGGTGGCGACCCTGAGATGGTCGAGGTCCGGAGACGGACTAGCGCCACCTCTCAGGATGCCACGAACCTCGCCGCGGCTGTCTGAGCCCGGAAGCAGGCAAACTCGCCACCAGCCCGGGCCCGTCGGGCCGCCGGGAGGCTACCACGTCGATCACGCCAGCGGCTACGCAACGTGTGGGCGCATCGGTTTCGGCCAAAGGTACGAGTATACGGCGATTGGAACGGTCCCGAACCTCGCTGCGCGGCTCTGTGGCGTGGCCGCCGCCGGTGCGGTGCTCGTGAGCGAACGGGTCTTCCGGATCGTCGAATCGAGTGTGACTGCAGAACCCGTGGGCTCATTCGACCTCAAGGGCCTGAGCAGGCCCGTCAACGCGTTCCGGCTGGAGAGTCTCGCCGCTCGCTAGTCGGCCGTCGCCGGCCGCGCTGGCCCGTGTTCGGCTACGGGAGGTTTTCGGTAGCGGGACCTTAGCGACCACGGCAACCCGTTGGTCTTGTTGGGTTTCGAACACGCATGCCGATGTGCAGTTCGGACGCGCCGTCCGAGCCCCAGTGACATGTCCGCGGAGGTATCTCTCGGCGCGGTGCCGGTGATGACCCGCGCGGAACTCCCGCCGACAGATCCGACTGGTAGAATCCCGGGCGTCAAGCAATGGACCTCGCACGGGGGATCCGCCAGGACGGGACCTGGCGGATTCGCGCCGGGAGGACGGGCCAGGAGGCCAGCTCGACACTGCGTCAGCTCACGAACCATGAGCTTCGACGCGAGCAAAGGCACGGCGACTAACCGCCAGCGACGTCCGGCCGAGTCCGTGTAAACGAGAGCCAGTCCTCCACGGAGTGACCGGCCATGTTCGCGACAAGGAGAGCGTAGATGTCAGAACCAGTGAAGATCATCTCCAGCAGCGACCTCGAAGGAGGACCGCTCACCCCCGGGATGAGCCGGTCCCAAGCATTCGCGAGTGAGGATGTGTGGGTGGGAGAAGTGCATACGGACCCAGGTGCGATGTCGGGATGGCATCATCACGGCGACCATGCAACGTACGGCCGCGTGATCGAAGGCACAGCCCGCGTCGAGTTTGGACCGGGCGGCGAGACGGCGCTCGAGGCCGGGCCGGGCGATTTCTTCTACATGCCACCTCACACCGTGCACCGGGAGGGGAATCCCGGCGGGCAGATGCAGGTACTCATGGTCGTGCGGCTCGGCTCCGGCCCGACCGTGATCAACCTGGACGGCCCCGAAGCTGGCTGACCGCGGCGGGTCCCGCCAAACCCATGGAAACGAAAGGGCCCGCAATGTAGCGGGCCCTTTGCAGTCGTCGTTGTTCGTGGCCGCTAGGGCGCCATGAGAAGGCACTGGACTGTCGCGCTCAGGATGAGCGGTGCTGTGCCAACGTTCTGTGCGCGCACTTTCCACCCGCCGGATGGCTGGTTGTCGTCTGGCGACGCAGGGGGTACGGGATGCGTCCACAGTCCGGTGGCGGACGACTCCGAGATGATCACGTGGTCCCGATCACCACCGACTCCAGCAGCCCAGTTCCAGAACCCACCGCCGGTAACAACGTCACCGCTGTCGAGGCCAACCCATAGCCACGGATGACTTCTGAGAGCCACACGATGACGAAATGGTGTGGACACGCTGCGTTCCGGGGGTCGGCATCAGCGTGGAGAATCTGACGGAGTTGCCCGAGACCGACTAAGCCGACTTACGACTTGTACGATGGCGATGGAGCGTATGAACGCGGCGTCGCGGATGCTGGCCATTCCAGGATCGTTTCGGATGGGCACGGCTACCCGGCTGCCTAAAGGCGGCTCCTTCGTCGGGGAACTTCCCCTCGAGTTGCAGACTGCGGCCCACCCGCATCGCTAAAGGCCCAAGTCCAGTACTGTCCTCGCCGCGGCCCTACCATAGGTGAGCTGTGCCCGCTGGGCACACAGCCCACGATCTGCGGTGAAACTACGTGCGCATCGAGGACTACGGCTTTATCGGTGACACACAGGCCGGCGCGCTGGTCGGAAACAACGGATCGATCGATTGGCTCTGCCTGCCACGCTTTGACGGCGATGCCTGCTTCGCATCGTTGCTCGGTGGCCCCGATCATGGGCGCTGGCAGATTAGCCCGACGGGCGGCGCAAAGAAGGCTACCCGCCGCTACGTTGGCAACTCGCTCATCCTCGAGACGACGTTCGAAACCGACGACGGCTTAACCGGAGATGCCGACCTCAGGGTGGTAGTGCCTCCTCACGATGTCACCATTGTGCGGACGCCGACCTCGATGGCACCATGCGCCAGCGCGGCCTGGCGGCGAACAGCGGGTCACTCGGGAACGAGGCAGGCTGACCGGCGACGACGATACGCAGCGCGTCCAGAAACCGAATCAGGGGGTTCGGGTGATTGTAGGAAACAGGGTTGATGGGGGCAGCGGTATCGTCACCGTCGCTGACGGGAACGAGGCTGGTGGCGTGACCCTACTCGTCGGCTGGGGAGTTGGTCGGGGTTGATGGCGAGACCGCCGGTGTGCCGCTGGTCTCTGTGGCTACGACATTGAGATGCCCTTCATTTGGCTCGGATGCACCCAGCATTCGAAGTAGTACGATCAATGATCGTGTCTATCTAGCTTCAAATCGCTCATTGCATGTGCCCCCGTAGCTCAGCGGATAGAGCAGTGGTTTCCTAAACCATGTGCCCAGGTTCGATTCCTGGCGGGGGTACCAGCGTTATCAGCGCGTGGCATCGTTGACGACGGACGGTTGTTGCAAACTCGCCGACCTTGATCATCGTGAGGCCGCCGCATGCTCTGGTGGCCGGATCACCCATCAAACCTGCAAGACCGCTTCGATTATGGTATACTGACAGAGTCGAATCCGGCCCCCGGCCGGAACGGGGGACCCAACTTCTGGGGTGTATCGCGCGCAGCGCGTAGGCGATTCCGACGCCGAACCCGCCAGCTAACCTCGTAGACGTTTCGGGAGGCCCGGTGCCTCCGGCGACGCGATTCCTGCGTCGCAGCCGCGAGGAGGCAGCGTGGATAGTCCCGACCCGGACCAACTTCAAATTCGCCCCACCCGCTCCCGTGTCACCGCGGTCAGTCGGCCGTGGGAGCCCGTTTCCGGGCATCTCGGGCTCCAGGAGATCCCCTGACGCATCAGCCGCCGAAGGTTCACGAACCATTCCGACCGCAATGCTCAGGAGGAACTCATGCCAACCAAGAACGACACCGCTGACTGTGTCCACCACTGGATTCTTGGCCGCCCCGCCGGTGGCATGGTGAGCGCGCGCTGCAAGCGCTGCGGCGGCTCTCGCACGTACCAGGACGATATTGGCCGAGGCCCATGGACGCATCGTGCGGCGGCCCGCGGCCGTCGAGCGGCCGGAAACAAGGCCCAGGTCTAGCTTTCCGCTGAGTGGCTGAACGCCGCAGGCGCTGTGTGCCCCGCGATCACAGTCCGGGCATCACTTCGCCCTCTGCGCCCGGCGGTAGAATCGCGCCCGACCGGCTGGCTTGCCGCGAAAGGGGGGATCACGCATGGACATAAACGTCGAGTTCGAGCGCCGAGAACCGGTGGCGACGGTAGCGCTTGCGAGCCCACTGAATCTCAAAGACGTCTCCCTCGCGATGGAGCGGCTGCGCTCCTGGGCAGGTGTCCGCGGCGTTGCTGTCGCCGGTACTGCGTTCCTTCGAGTTACGGGTGACGCACAATGCAGCGTCCATCTTCCCCTCGCAGCCGCCACTGTGCCGCATCCTGAGACCCGGCTCGAGGCCGTTGACGTTCCCGCGGCAGACCTCGCGATCGTCCGCGACATCCGTTTCGGTGGCATCTCACCGGCGCGCGACGCGCTTCTCGCAGCGCTCGCTGAATCCCCAACGACGGCAGCTGAATTTCACTCGGTCAACGGCGACTTCTTCGCGGGCGACCTCGCGCTCGTCCTCACGAAGGTAGCGCCCGCCGCGACGATTACGCTGACGATCGAAGATTCTGGCGCTGGCCCGGTCGAAAGCGAAGTGCTCGCACGTGTTCGGATTGTCACGGTCGCGCGCCAGCACGGGACCGGCGGCGAGGTCGTCGCCGAGTCCGTCGCCGGCCAACTTGGGATGCGTCTCATCGATTACGAAGTCTTCCGCCGCGCCGCCGAACAGTCCGGCCTTTCGGCGGATACCCTCAAGGACGTCACCGTGCACAAGGGCCGGTTCAGCCGCCTGCTCGACCAGCTGGCACGCACGGCGGGCACGAATCCCGAAGGGTGGATGACTCCAGTCTCACTGCGTACGGAGCCCATCTTCACGTCGGTCGACTACCGCGAGTTCGTTGAAGATGCGATCCGCGACCTCGCCCGGCAGGGCGATGTCGTGATCATGGGTCACGGCGCCCAACTGCTCCTCGCAGACCGTCCGGATACCTTCCGCGTGCTCATCACGGGCGGAGAAGCCGCACGCGTCGCGCGGGCGAAAGCCAGCGGACTCAGCGAAGAGGAAGCACTGCGCTCCATTCGCGAGGCAGACCAGGAACGTGTCGACTATTTCCGCGAGTTCTACCGCGAAGGCTGGCTCGATCCCGCTTCCTACGACCTCGTCGTCAATACGGACCGGATGAGCGTGGAAGACGCGACAGCGTTGGTGCTGGATGCAGTGCGGCGTCGAGACAGCCTCGGAGTGCCGGGCGGCACGTAGGCTCGTTGTCGGCGGTCATCCCTGCTTCGCAGTCGCGCGGCCCGGAGATGGCGTGCGGCTCGTCAGCACGAGCGCGAGAGACGCGTAGGCCGCCACCAGCAAGAACGCGATCCGCCAGCCCGAGAGGAACGCGTTCCCCGCCGCTGGATTGTCGCCAACATCGCCGAGCGGGATATCGAACCCTTTCGCCACCATCACCGCGACGACGACGCCGGACGCAATCGCCTGCCCAAAGACATTGCCCACGTTGCGTGTCAGGTTCGTGAGCGCCGCCACCACGCCGAGCGCGGAAGCCGGGGAAGCCCCGAGGATCATGCTGTTGTTGGGGACATTGAAGAGCCCTGAGCCTACGCCGCTCACCAGCAGCAGACCCATCACGATCGGGATCGGTGTCCCGCGCCCGAGGAACGCCATCGGTACCGCTGTCCCACCTACCATCCCCAGGCCGAGCATCGTAAATGGCCTCGGCCCGAAGCGGTCGGAGAGCCGCCCGGCTGCCTGCGCCGAAACTCCCATGCCCAACGACGTCAGGAACAGCACCCCGCCTGCTGCACCTGCGGCAAGCCCGCGATAGCTGATCAGGTAGATCGGCATCATGAACAGGGTCGCCGTTGTGCCCATGAAACCGAGCATGCGTGTCAACACGGCGAGGCTGAACACGCGGTCGCGGAACAGCCGCAATTCCAGCATCGGATTGGTGTAGCCCAGCTCCCAGCGGATGAACGCGACGAAAAGGATCACGACCGCGCCAAGCGCCCCCGCCTGCACCGGCGACGTCCAGCTCAGGGCGAACGGGTTGTTGATCGTGATCACCAGCAGGCTGATCGCCAGCGCGGAGAGCACGGCCCCACCCCAGTCGAAAGGCAGCCGAACCGCACGCTTCTCGCCCCGCATCTTCCGCTCATCGAGGATGAAGTACCCCGCCACGAACGCGATGCTGATGGGGATCACAAGCATCAGGAACAGCGCCTCCCATGGCAGGACCTGGAGGACCAGGCCGCCGACGATGGGGCCGGACACTCCGCCGATTGCCACCGCGCTCGTCTGGCTGCCGATGGCCATCCCGCGTTCGCTCGGCGGAAACACCGAAACCACCATCGCCGTTCCGACCGATTGCCCCATCGCGTTTCCGGCTGCCATCACCACGCGGGCGACGATCAACACCCAGAAGCTGGGCGAGAAGGCGATGAAGATCGCCCCCACTGCAAACAGGACGAGGCCGATGAGGTGGACGCGCTTCCATCCGGCGATGTCTGCCAGGCGGCCCATCGGCATCATCAGCGCGCTGATCGTCAACGCCTGCGCGATGACAACCCACGTGACCGCTCGCAGGGTGATCCCGAAATCGTCTGCGATCGCCGAGAGCGCCACGAACACCATCGACATGCTCATCACCATCGTGACGAAGGAGATGGCAATGGCGCTGAATGCCAACCACCTGCGCGAGTAGTCAAGGTCCGGACCAGGAGCCGCTGCGGGTCCGGTCACTCCCGCCAGGCCCGTCGCGACGGGAAGTGCGTTGATGAACTCATTCGCGGCAGTCTACTCGACCCGCCCATTCCACGGCGGCGGTCCCACTCAGGCGCAGCCGGCAGCGCGCTGGTAGGATCGCCCTACCCCGGCTCAGGAGACGCTCGATGAAGCTCGGCCTTCACCTTTCCAACTTCACGTACGGGGTCCCACCCGCGGGCATCGCCGGAAAGATCACGGAGATTGTGACGGGCGCCGAAGCGGCGGGCTTCGATCGCCTCTCCGTCATGGACCACTACTTCCAGATCCCTGTCGTTGGCCCTGCGGAGAACGAGATGTTCGAGGCGTACAGCGCGCTCACCTTCATTGCAGCGAAAACTTCGCGCCTCAAACTTGGCGTGCTTGCCACCGGTGTCACCTACCGCCATCCCGGGTTCCTCGCGAAGCAAATCGCCGGCCTCGACGTCCTCTCCGGCGGACGCGCATGGCTTGGCATTGGTGCCGCCTGGTTCGAGCGTGAGCACGTGGGGCTCGGGTTCCCCTTCCCTCCGTTGAAGCAGCGCTTCGAGATGCTGGAGGAGGCCATCCAGGTATGTGAGCAGATGTTCAGCGACAACAACGGCCCCTACCACGGCCGTCACTATCAGCTCGAAGAAACGCTCTGTTCCCCCCGCCCGCTCCAATCCCCGCGCCCGCCCATCCTCATTGGTGGCAGCGGCGAAAAGAAAACCCTCAAGCTCGTCGCCCGCTATGCCGACGCCTGCAACGTTCGCGGCGCTGACACCGAGGGCACGGAGCGGCTATTCGGCATTCTCCAGGATCATTGCGGCCGTGAAGGCCGGGACTACAACGCTATCGAAAAGACCATCGTCACCCGCTTCGATCCCGGCCCCAACGGTGAGCGCGCTGAGCAGGAAGTCGAACGGCTTGCCCGCTTTGCTGGGATCGGCGCCCAGGCGGCACTCGGGTCGCTGGTTGGCTGCGAAGACCCGCGCGTGATGGAAACCATGGCCACGAAGGTCATTCCCGCGCTGGCGGCGTTGTAGCACCCCGGCCGCGGAGTTCTATTCCACACACTCGTACAGCACGTCGATGAGCTTGCGAATGTGCGCGTGCTGCCATCCCGCTCGTCCCTGGTTCATCGCGTATCCGAAGGCGAGCCCGGCGTCCGGGTCGGCGAATCCGAGTGAACCCCCGGCGCCGAAGTGCCCGAACGCCCGCGCTCCCGGGCCCAGCCTCCGTTCGACTTGCGTCAACTGGAAGCCGATTCCGAACCGCGTCGGTCGCCCGAGTATCCGGTCCACGCCATAGACCTGCTCGCAGACGGCAGCGTCTCGCATGGCGGTCCCGAGCACCGGAACGCCATCGACTGTGCCGTCAGTCGCCAGCGCGCTGTAGAGCCGGGCCACCGCCCGCGCATTCCCGTGTCCATTCGTCGATGGCACCTCAGCCGCTCGCCACTCCCGCGAGTTCACGATTCCCTGCCCCGAGAGCTCCGGAGGGTTGCGGCCTGCCGCTGCCTTCATCAGTTCGTCGCCCTCGAGTTCGTTGAGCGGTCGCGGCGGAATCGGCAGCGGCGCGTCTGGCAACGGTTTCGATGGCAGGACCTCGGCGCAACGAGCATCCAGCGCTGGGCCGAACCCGAAATGGAAGTCGACGCCGGCCGGTTCCGCGATCTCTTCGCGAAAATAGGCGCCAATGGACTTCCCCGTCACACGCCGCACAACTTCGCCAGCGAGGTACCCCTGCGTATTCGTGTGGTAGCCGTGGTCGCTTCCCGGCTCCCACCACGGAGCCTGCTCAGCTAGCGCAGCGCACATCGCATCCCAGTCGAGGCCCGTCCGCGCCGGAAGCGGTCTCGCCACCGCCGGCAGCCCGGCCTGGTGCGTCAGCAGCATCCGCACCGGCATCGAGCCCTTGCCGGCCTGTGCGAATTCAGGCCAGTACCGCGCGACCGGTTGGTCCAGTTCGACGAGGCCCGCCTCCGCTGTGCGCAGCACGCAGAGCGCCGTCAGCGCTTTTCCGATCGAATACACGTTGACGATCGTGTCCATCTGCCACGGCCGCGTCCTGGCTCCGTCCGCGAACCCTCCCCAGACGTCGATGACGGGCGCGCCGCCGACGTAAACGGCCAGCGCCGCGCCGACCTCGTTGCCGCCGCTGAACACCTCTGCGAATGCGTCACGGACTCGCGCAAATCGGTCGTCGCACGAGCCGTCCACCGGCGTCATCTCAGAATCCGTCATGGGCCGACTTTACGCCCGGGCTGTTCCGCCCGGCAACGGCCAGCTACACCCCAAGTCGCGCCGCCAGGTCCGGAAAGTCGGCGGCCACGATGTCGAATTCAGCCGGCCCATCAGTTCCGCCGCCTGGCGCGAAGACATCGCCCGCTGGAGCGTCGCCGCTCTCCGTCGGGCGCGGGACGTATGCCGTGTGGAGCCCCGCGGCCGCCGCTGCCCGCAGGTCACCGGCGTGGCACGCCACCATCATTGCCTCATCGGGCTTCACGCCCAGCAGCGTCACGCCACGGAGGTAGGCCTCCTTGTCGGGCTTGTAGTGGTCGAACACCTCGCACGACATGATCCCGTCCCACGAAAGGCCGTTGTGCTTCGAGCTATCCACGACGATGGCAAAGCTGAGCACCGTCAGCACCGTCGTCGTGTATCGGTTCCGCAGTCGGGGCAGAACAGCGGGGAAATCCGGCCATGCGGCGAGCCGGTGCCAGACCGTGTTGAGGGCGTCCTTGTCCTCTTCTGAGAGACCAAGTGCCGCGTGGTTCGGTGCGACGACATCCAGCGCCCGGCGGTGAAGCTGGTCCGCATTCATCCATGGCAGCGTCCCGCCACGCACCTGCCCGAGTTGCACGAACATCTCCCGCCGCCATTCGTTGGCGAACTTCGCCGCGTCCAAGCTTGCACCGCGTTCCATCGCCAACCGCGTTACTTCATCGCGGATGCCGTGGTGCCAGTCGAAAACCGTTCCGCCCACGTCGAAGGTCAATGCGCGGATCTTTCCCAGGTCAACGGTCATGGCTCGCCTCCATGGCCGCATACTACCGGCCCTTTGGATTGGCGTGCGTACCGGCATGGACGCTCACAGGCGCGAACAGCCACGGCCTGCGAAGATGCCACCGCTCAGCCGCCACGGCTGCAGCGCATCTCCGAGGGGGGCGACACCATGACCGACAGTCCCGGACTGAGTGCCCAGGAAGCCCTTGAGCGCATGCGCGCCGGCAATCTGCGCTTCTCCAGCAACGTCCGCAGCGTCGACGCCCTTCTTTCCCAGCTTCGCCGAGCCGACCTCAGCGAACACCAGGAACCGTTCGCCGTCATCCTCGGTTGTTCGGATTCCCGTGCGCCTGCAGAGATCGTGTTCGACCAGGGCCTCGGAGACCTTTTCGTCGTCCGCGTCGCCGGCAACGTCGTCGCGCCGTCCCAGGTCGATTCGGTGGAGTTCGCGGCCGAACGATTCCACACGCGGCTGGTTGTGGTAATGGGCCATACCCGCTGCGGCGCCATCGACGCCGCGATCGAGGATGCCCTGGAGAGCGCAGCGGGTGGGGCAGCACGCTATCTCGGCTCAATCGTCACGCGCGTGAGGCCCGTGGTCGATGCACTGATTGCTGCCGGCCTTGGAAAGGATCGCGATGTGCTCGCCCGCGAGGCAGTCCGGGCGAACGTCCGTTTCGCGACGGATCACCTTCGCCACGGCTCAAGATTGCTGGAGTCTCTCATCCGCGACCAGGGACTCATGGTCGTCGGGGCCGAATACGACATCGAGTCCGGTGTGGTCGATTTCTTCGACACGCCCGTTACATAACCTGATCGCAGGTCCGCCCCACATCCGTGGCGCGGGCGCCGGTCGAGCCAAAGGCAGCGCCCGTCGTACGATTGCCGCGTGACACGAATCCTCCTCGTCAGGCACGGGCTGTCCGAAGGCAACGCCGCGGGCATCATCCAGGGACGCACCGATTTCGGGTTGACCGAACTCGGCCATCGCCAGGCCCGTCTCACGGCAGAGCGCCTTGCCGGCGAAGCTCCCGTACGCGTCTTCAGCTCACCGCTGAAACGCGCATGGCAGACCGCCGAGCCGATCGCCGCCGCGCTCGGGCTCACGATCGACGCAGACCCCGATCTCCAGGAGTTCGATGTTGGCGCGGTCAGTGGCCTCACCGGACCGCAGGCACGTGAGCGTTTCCCAGACCTCGCGAAGCTCTGGCCCCATGCGTTGCCGGGCGCCGAGAGCCGCGATGTCTTCCACCAGCGCATCCGCGCATCGCTGGATCGGATGGTCGCGATGGATGCCACGGTCGTCGCGGTCGCGCACGGTGGCGTCGTTTCCGGGATCTGCTATGCGCTGCTCGGGCTCGATACGTCTCGCCGTGGAGTGTTCGAGACCGCCAATTGCGCCGTGACCGAGATCACGAAGGATCGTGGCGGCCGCCTCATCCTTACCCGCATGAACGATACCTGCCACCTCGCCCAGCTGGTCACGGTCGTCGACCGCGGCTAGCGCGGCAGCACGTCGATGCTGACGACGCCGTAGATCAGTCCGGTGCCGAGAATCACCATCGCGTGGAACACCTCGTGGTGTCCGAAGACCGAGGGTGCCAGCCGCGGCCGGCCTGTCGCAAAGCACACGGCGCCGACGGTGTAGAGCAGACCGCTCGCCGCCAACAGCGCCATGGACCATCCACCCAGTTCCAGTGCCGGGATGGCCACAATCGCCGTCCATCCGACGGCCACATAGGTTGTCACGCCAAGCCAGCGGGGCGCCGTGAACCATGCCTGCTTCAAGACGATGCCCGCGAGCGCCAGCCCGCCGATCACCGAGAGCACGCTGATCCCCCACGCCATGGGCATCGCCTGGAGGCAGAAGGGGACATACATCCCGGTGACGGCCACGAAGATCATGGAATGGTCCACGCGCTGGACAAACGCCCGGACGCGCGGCGGCCACGGCAACAGGTGGTATCCGGCGCTGGTCGAGAACAGCAGGATGAGGCTGGCCCCGAACACCGCTGCACCTACGTACGCGCGTGGCGAATCCGCGATGAGCAGCAGCGCCAGCAGCGCAAACGGGGCAATCAGTGCCGCCGCGAGGTGGGAGTATCCGCGCAAGAGCGGTCGCTTCCTGGCGACTGCAAGAACCATTCCTCCACTATGGGCTGTAGGCGGCCACCGTGCTGCGCGCAGGCTCACGTGCCGTTCCCTGTGTCGGCCCCTCAGCGGGCGCGCTAGCCCATCACCATGTTGATCCAGCCGTTCACACTCACGAACAGGAATCCTCGTCCTTCGGATGGGTGGAACACGACCTCTACGCCCGGGATGATCTCAATGTCCCCGACATCCTTCAGCACCCACGCGTGATTGCCCGTGCTCGTCACGTCCACCCGCCGTAACGACGGCCACAGCACCATGGAGATCCCGTCCGCAGCGCCGCCGGGGCACAGCCGGAAGACGGGCGTCCCGTCTGGTGAGTACGGCTCGACCGAAGCCTCGGCGCCGAACAGTGCGGCGACCGCGCCCACGCACGTTTCGTCGAGCGTTTCGAACCGTTGCCGTCCGCTCACAGACCCGCCGGTCCCCGGGTGCCCCGCGTCGCCCTGATGATCGCGCCTTTCGATTCCAACTTCGACTGCAAGGCTTTCACATCCAGTTTCTTGAGCGCGGTGCCGGAGGACGCAGCCATTGCCGCCGCTGTCCCGGCTGCCTCGCCCGTGGCCATGCAGGCGGGGATTTCCTTGGTCGCGTGGTGTGTCCGGTGGTCCACGGAAATGCAGCGGCCCGCAGTCAGCAGGTTCGAATACTCCTTCGCCAGCAACGAACGGTAGGGGATGTCGTAGAGCGATCCGTATTTCGTCCAATGGCCGGTCACCGCAACGGTGTCGTCGAATGTTGTGTCCATGTCTTCTCGCGTAAGCACGTACTCGCCTACCAGCCGCCGGCTTTCCGTCACGTCCAGCTGGTCGGCGATGTGGCAAAGATGAGCGTCTTCGAAGCCCGGCACTTCCGCTTTCAGGCGGTCCACCTCTGCCATCACGAGCTTCCGGCACTCGGTCGCGGCGAAGGTGATGTCCTCCGGGTTCGTCGCATCGATCATCCGTGAGATGCGGTCCGTTGCGCCCCATGGCAACAGCACATGTCCGCCACCGATCGTCCGCATGAACCGGCTCCCTGCGCCCTTCGCGTCCAATTCACCCTTGACACCGCCCATCGTGAACCAGAGCCACGGCGCGACCTTCTCCGACGCGTGGTCGCAACCTCCAGCCCAGAAGATGTCCCCGTCGCCCGTCGTGTCGATGACCACGTCCGCAGCGATCGCGAAGCGCCCGTTCTTTCCCTGGAAAGTGACGCCCTTGATTCGCCCCTCCTCCGCGAGCGGCTCGCAGCCATGCACGCTATACAGCAGCCGCACGCCCGCCTCCGCGCACATCGTCTCGAACGCAAACTTCATCTCCTCAGCGTCGTAGGCAGCTGCGTACCGGACGGCGTGCGGGCCATGTCCGTTCACCAGCCCCCACTTCCGGTACTTGGCGACGAGCGCATCGTCGGGGTCGCCCCATTCCTCTTTTTTCGGGAACAAGGCCGCCCCGCGCGTCGCCATCCGCTGGATCGTCTCCTCGCATAGCCCCGCGATGACCTGCGATCCACGCCCGTCGTCCATGATCAGCAAAAGGATGATGAGTCCACCGGTCGCCAGCCCGCCGAGATAGTTTGTGCGCTCGACGAGGGTGACATCGGCCCCGTTGCGGGCCGCGGCGATCGCGGCTGCGACGCCCGCCGATCCCCCTCCCACCACCAGCACCTGCGTCTCGTAGCGTACCGGTACCTGCCGCTCCGGCTCCGTGATGAACCGAGTCCCAGCCATCGCACTCCCCCTTCCATGTCCCGCGGCATAGTATCCGCTGGAATGCTGCGGCGGAGGCTGTGATGGTCGCTCCCCTCACCGGTGTCCGGGTGATCGAAGTCGCGAACTATGTTGCCGGTCCCAGCGTCGGCGGCCTCATGGCAGATCTCGGCGCCGACGTTATCAAGGTCGAACCCCCCGGCGGCGAGGCGATGCGTGCCAGCGTGTCCGGGGGCCAGCGTGCCGCCTTTCTCTTCGACCTCGAAAATCGCGGCAAGAAATCTGTAGCTGTCGCTCTCGACCGCGAAGGCGGACCAGATCTCATCCACACGCTGCTCGAACAGAGCGATGTGTTGCTCACAAACCTCATCGCGCCGCGGTTACAGAAGTACGGTCTTATGCCGGACGACGTGCACGCCCGCAACCCCCACATCATCCACGTCTCCGTCACGGGCTACGGAATCGAGGGCCCGGATGCGGGCCGCCCAGCCTTCGACTTCGCTGCGTTCTGGGCTCGCTCCGGCATCATGAGTGTTGTCGGTCATCCCGGTGCGCCGCCC
Source organism: Dehalococcoidia bacterium (assembly GCA_050248655.1). Taxonomy (GTDB): domain Bacteria; phylum Chloroflexota; class Dehalococcoidia; order Tepidiformales; family Tepidiformaceae; genus JAGQHB01. Next base: position 702,582 of record JBFWRY010000001.1, on the reverse strand, counting down.
GTGATCAGCCGCATCGCCCAGGGCGACCACACCACAGGCATCACCGGCCTCGCGGCGGTCTTCGCCGCTCTCCGGCTCCGCGACCAGACCGGCGAAGGCCAGACGGTCGAGGTCACGCTCCAACGCACGGGCGTCTTCACGATCGGCACGGACATCGCCCGCGTCCTGGTCGATGGCAAGCAACCCTCCCGCTTCGACCGCACGGCTCCCTACAACCCGCTCTTTAACACGTATCCAACCCGTGACGGGACGTGGGTCATGCTCGTTCATATGACGCCGGATCCGTACTGGCCGAAGCTTTGCGCGGCGCTTGGCGAAGACGCCTGGTCTCATGACCCTCGATACGCAACGATGGCCAGCCGTGCGGAGCACGGCCCTGCACTCAGCGCTGCGATCGAGGCGCATATCGCCGGCCGTGACCTTTCCGAGTGGGCGAAGATCTTCGATGCCTACGGCCTCATCTGGGCACCGATGGCCCAACTGCCCGACGTTGTCCAGGACCCGCAGCTTCGTGCGCAGGAAGCGTTTGTCACCATCGGCGAAGGGGAGGCCGCTTTCGAAACCGTTGCCGTGCCTTTCCGTATCCGCGACGCCGACATAAGGCCCCGCGGCCCTTCAGCCGAAGCGGGCGAACACACGATTGAGGTGCTCCGAGCGGCAGGCATCGGCGATGACCGCATCGCTGAACTCGCGGCCAACGGGGTCTTCGGGTAGAACGACGCCACGGGACGCGCCCGAGCGCGGAAGAGAAAAGGGGATAGGCGGATGGCGGAACAACAACCAGTGGCGGAAGGCATGTTCGTCCCGGTGGGGAGCGATGGACAGGCTCATCTGCTCATCTCTCGCTGCTCCTGCGGCGCGATCGCTTTCCCTCCAAGAAAGCGCTGCGCGGCTTGCGGCATCCCGATCGAAACCATCGAGCAGGCGCCCACGAATGGCGTGATTCACACCTGGACCACCCAGCCGGGGACGCAGCCACCCCGCGTCGTTGCGCTCGTCAAGCTCGATGGTGGCCTCACCGTGCAGGGCTTCGTTGACGCACCCGTCGATGCCGTCAGCATCGACCAGCGTGTCCGGACCGTGGCCGTACCGTTCGACCGAGCCGCCGAGTCCGGAGCCCTCTCCTACGCTTTCGAGGTGATCTCATGACCCGCGCCATTGTCGCCGGAGTCGGCATGGTCCCCTTCGGTCGTCACCCCGACCGTACCGTCGCTGACCTTGGAGCGGACGCCGTCGTCGCTGCCCTCGCCGATGCCGGTATCACATGGTCAGCTGCCGAAGTGCTCTACTGCGGCGCCGCTGGAGCCGGTCTCACTCCCGGCACGCGGGTCAGCGCACTCCTTGGCCTCACCGGTCTCCCGGTCGTAAACATCGACAACGCATCAGCCAGCGGCTCCAGTGCCTTTCGCGCGGCCTGCAACGATGTGGCGAGCGGACGCGTTGACGTGGCCGTTGCCGTCGGCGTTGGCAAGTCCGGCCGCTCGCTTCGTCTTGACGGCGGCGTCGGCGGCCCCGAGCCTGGCTCCGCCGAAGAGCGCGAACAGACGATCGCGCGTATGCAGGGCAGCCTTCCGCCCGTCGGCTCCTTTGCTATGCGTACGCGACGCCGAATGCACGAATACGGCACGCGCATGGAGCAGTTCGCCCTCGTCGCCGTGAAGAACCGCAAGCACGCGTCCGCTAACCCCTACGCGCAGATGCGAAGCCCGCTCACGGTCGAAGATGTCATGGCCGCGCGCATGGTTGCCGATCCTCTCACCGTCCCCCATTGCTGCCCCGTCGGCGATGGCGGAGCCGCGGCGGTCGTCGTCAGCGAGGCCCGGGCCCGCGAACTCGGCATCCGTTCGCCCGTCGCGGTTATCGCTTCAGCGTTTCGTACACCGTCCATCGCCGGTGGCATGGATATGCAGGACGCCGACACGACAATCGCCACCTGCCGTGCGGCGTACGCGGAGGCCGGCCTCGGCCCTGCGGATATCGACCTCGTCCAGGTGCACGATGCCTTCACGGTCGAGGAGATCGAGTACTGCGAGAGCATGGGCTTCTGCGAACAAGGCCAGGGCGAATTCGCCGTCGAACGCGGAGAACTCGCCATCGGCGGCCGGATCCCGTTTAGCACTGACGGTGGACTGCTCTCGCGCGGCCACCCCCTTGGCCCCACTGGCCTGGCGCAGGTACACGAAACCGTGATGCAGATTCGCGGAGAAGCGGGGGTCCGACAGGTCGAAAGGGCTCGCACCGGCCTCCTTCACATGGTGGGCATCGGCGGTGTTTGCCTGGTGCAGATTCTCCAACGCGCCTGACGGCCACATCGCGACCGAAGGAAGGGACTTTTCAATGGATTTCGACCTCACCGAGGAACAGCAGCTCCTCAATACCAACGTACGGACGTATCTCGAAAAGGAGATCGCACCGCAGGTCCACGAATACGAGTCGCGCGGACCGCTCACCCGCGATGAGACGATTTCATTCATCAAGCAGCTCATGCCGTTTGGCTACTACAACGGCCGCGCTGACGTAGACTGGGGCGGCTCCAACCTCGATGCGAAGACCTATGGCATTCTGCAGGAGGAGCTGTCCCGGGTCTGGCCCGGGCTTTGCGGCACACTCTGGATCGCCGGCGGCGGAGGCCCGCTTCCTGGCATGACCGATGCCGATGTTCGTGAACTCAAGTCCCGCGTTCGCGCAGGCGAAAGCATCCGTGCCGGCGCCATCACCGAACCAGAACACGGCTCCGATTCGTCCCGCCTCGAAACCCGCGCCACCCTCGATGGTGACGAATGGGTCATCAACGGTACGAAGATCTGGATCTCCGACGGTCCGATCTGCGACCAGATCACGGTCAGCGTCACCATCGACCCGGCCCTCGGCCGCAAAGGATTGCGGCGCGTCTTCGTAGACCGCCGTTACTCCCCCTTCGAGGTGGTCCGCCAGAATCCGCTCCTCGGGCTCAAAGCCTGGCCTAACGGCGAGCTGCGGTTCGACGACGTCCGCGTCCCACGCCATGCCCTCACCGACCCCAGCGAGGGCTCCTACGGCGGCGGCAAGCAGGTCTGGAACTTCGAAACGCCGCGCACGCTCCTCGGGATCATGGGCGTTGGCATCGGCCAGGCAGCGATCGACGCATCCATCCAGTACGCGAAGGATCGTGTCCAGTTCGGAAAACCGATCGGTTCGTTCCAACTGGTGCAGGAAATGATCGTCGAGATGGTGATCGAGGTCGAAAGCGCCCGCTTCCTCACCTACCGGGCGATGGACCTCCAGGACAAGGGCCGTGACGGCACCTGGGAATCTTCCATCGCCAAGGCCTACTCGACCGAGATGGCTCACCGCGTGGCTTCGAAGGCCGTCGAAATCCATGGCGCCCTCGGCCTGCTCGAAGGCTATCCCGTGGAGCGGATGTTCCGCGACGCGCGCTCGCTGTCGATCCCCGATGGCACGACCGAGATCCAGAAGCTCGTGGCCGGCCGCCGCCTCCTTGGTATCTCGGCCATCGGAAACTAGGTCGGCCTGTCCGAGGCCGTCGCTCGCCGCATGCCTCTCGCTCAGGGCATCGACGCATCGCGCCCTATCGTCTTGATGTTTGTCATCCGCCGGAACCGTAACGCCGACCAGTCGTCGTCGATCGCGGCCTGCCGTACGGGTTCGAGGCCCTGACGGCCGAGTGTCTCCCATGAGCCATCCCGGCTGAAGTCTGACTGGTAGCGCTTCGATGACTCCCTGGGATAGGCGACCCAGAGGGCGGCACTCTCCGCAGGCGCCGGGACGCTCCGCTCAACCAGCGACGCGCCGGCGGCCCGCATTTCTGCAGACCGATCACGAAGGTGCCTCCACCTGTGGGCGACTCCAGCACGGGCAAAGGACGCGGCCCGTCCGTCGAGATCCGCGGGCGCGTCGAGCACGACGATAGGACCCCGCGAACAGTTCAGCTTCCGGAGGAGCGCGTCTACCTCGGGAGGCTAGGACTTCGCTTCTTTCGCCTGCTGCTCGATGATCACGTTCGCGATCAGGCGGGCGTGGGGAAACGGCTTCCAGCCCTCGGCCGTGTTGTAGTAACGCATCCCCGCCTGGTACTCGTCAGGCTCGCGGTCGCCGTACTCAACATCGAGTCCGTTCACGCGAATCGTGGGGTTTCCGAGAAATCTCTTCGCCTTCGCGTCTTCGCTATCGGTCACCTCGATGTACTCGACGACGCCGGCATCGAGGCCGGTGGCCTCCAGTGCCTGCGCGAGTTCGGCGTCGGCCTTCGCAGTGCGGCCATCCTGTCGACCGTAGAAGTGCTGGATTTTCATGCTTGCTCGTGGTTCCCGGTTGTGGATTGCGGTTCTCCGCGGCCGCGAATCGCTTCGAGCCGCTGCCAGAGCCCCGCTTCGATGCCGAGCGCGCCCGGCTCGTAAAACTTGGCCGTTGCCAGCCCTTCGGGCAAGTAGCTGGCTCCGTCGGCGACGTGCCCGGGCTCATCGTGCGCATACCGGTAGCCCCTGCCGTACCCGAAGTCCCGCATCATGCTCGTCACCGCGTTGCGAAGGTGCAGCGGCACCGGCAGATGTGACGAAGCCGCCGCGGAATCTTTCGCTCGTAGGTAGCCCGCGTAGCTGCTGTTGCTCTTCGGCGCCAACGCCAGGTAGACGGCGCACTCTGCCATGGGCAGCACACCTTCCGGTAGCCCCAGGAAGTGCACGGCCTGCTGGCATGCGGTCGCCAGCTGCAATGCCTGGGGGTCCGCAAGGCCCACGTCTTCAGCTGCAAGGATGACCATCCGCCGCACGATGAACAGCGGGTCCTCGCCGCTATCGATCATCCGCGCGAGCCAGTAGAGCGCCGCGTCCGGGTCGCTCCCGCGCAGCGACTTGATGAACGCAGAAATCGTGTCGTAGTGGGAGTCCCCGGCCTTGTCGTAGTACGGCCTCCGGTCCCCGATCGCGGCGGAAACATGAGCCGGCGTGATCGTTGCCGCGCCCTCTGCTCGTGCCAGCGTCGCCGCGATATCGAGGGCGGTCAGCGCAGCGCGGGCATCGCCTCCTGCGCCCGCTAGTAATGCGTTCCGGGCCTCGTCGTCCATCGACAACGACCATCTGCCCAGTCCCCGTTCCACGTCAGCCAGTGCTGCGTCGATAACGTCCGCGGCGGCTTCGTCCGAAAGCGCATGCAGCCGCACGACGCGAGCTCTGCTCAGCAGCGGCGCAATCACTTCGAACGACGGGTTCTCAGTCGTCGCTCCCAGCAACACGACGGTGCCGTCTTCCGCATGAGGCAGGATCACGTCCTGCTGCGCCTTGTTAAATCGGTGGATCTCGTCGACGAACAGCACCGTCCGCCGCCCCAATGTCCGTCGTTTCCTGGCGTCCCCCACCACCGCGCGCAGGTCCGCCACGCCCGACGTAACCGCCGAGACCTGTACGAATTCAGCATCGACTGAGCGTGCGAGGATCCGCGCAAGCGTGGTCTTGCCGCATCCGGGCGGACCCCAGAGGATCACCGACGGTAGCGTCCCCGCTCGCACGCAGGCGCGAAGCATCGACTTTGGGCCAGTCGCATCTACCTGTCCCGAGAATTCATCCAGCGTCCGCGGCCGCATCCGCGCTGCCAGCGGGGCATCGTCCGGTACACCTTCTTCGAAGGAGAAGCCCTGCTGCAGGCCAGTGTTGCCGGAAGTGTCTGTGCTGCGTCCTGGCATCGTGGCGACGATGCTAGCCGATCCGCCCCGCGTCAGCCTGCAAGAATCGCGACCGTGACACCCTCGCCGCCCTGTTCCGGCGGCGCGGACTCGAATCGTCGCACTAGCGGGTGCTCGCGGAGCGCCTCCCGCACGGCTGCCCGCAACGCCCCCGTGCCCTTGCCGTGGATGATCCGCACGAACGGCAGCCCAGCCCGGAACGCGTCGTCGAGGTACCCCTCAAACTCCATCAGCGCCTCTTCCGCCCGCTTCCCACGAAGGTCCAGTTCGATCGGTGCCGAGGGCCGCTGCTCGGGCATGATGACCCGCGCGCGCACCCCGGCAGGAGGCTCCACCCGCTCGACCCGGTCAACCGACACCTTCATCCGAATGGAGCCGAACTGCACGTCCACTCGCCCGTCTTCACCGATCGGGCCCAGCGCGTCCCCCGCCTTCGGCATGTCTCGAACGTACACGCGGTCGCCCGTCTGCAGGTCGCGTACCGCTGCCACAGCCTCCGGAGTTACGGCTCGTTTGGGCTTCGCCTGGCCTTTCAGGCTCGCCAGCCGGCTGTCGAGTGCTCGCAGCGTTTCGTCAGCCGCCTGTGCGTCGTAGTCCCGCTTCGTCCCCCGCCGCCGGTAGGAATCCACGTCCCGCCGGACCGCGGCGAGCTCGCTCTCCGCTGCCCGGTGTGCCTCTCCGAGCACGGTCGCTCGCTCTTCCTCGATCTGTTCCGTACGCCGGGCCAACTCCAGCCGCAGTTCGACAATCGCGCGCGCTGCCTCTTCTGCTTCCGTGTGCGCCGCCACCGCGGCTTTTCGCTCGTCCCGGATCTCTGCCAGTAAGCCCTCCAGCTCGAAATGCCCGGGCGCCAACTGCGACTGCGCCCGTTCCAGCACGTCTTCACCGATCCCGAGCCGCCGCGCGATCGCCAGTGCGTTCGATTGGCCCGGCAGGCCAATCGTCAGGTGGTAAGTCGGGCTCAGCGTTTCGAGGTCGAACTCGACCGATGCGTTCCGCAGCCGCTCGTCGCTGTGTGCAAACGCTTTCAGTTCGCCGTGATGCGTGGTGGCGACGATCGTCGTACCTGCCTCCAACAGCATTTCGATAATCGCCCGCGCCAGGGCCGACCCCTCCGCCGGGTCCGTACCCGCGCCCAACTCGTCCAATAGCACCAGCGTGTCTGGCGCCGCCTTATCGAGAATCGCTTTCACGTTCCGCATGTGCGACGAAAACGTGGAAAGAGACTGTTCGATCGATTGTTCGTCGCCGATGTCCGCGTACACCTGGCTGAAGACGCGCAGCCGGCTGGTGTCGTAGCAGGGCACGGGGAGCCCGGCCTGCGCCATGAGCGTCAACAACCCGACCGTCTTCAGCGCAACCGTCTTTCCGCCCGTGTTCGGACCCGTGATCAGCACGCCGCTGTAGTCGCCGCCGACCTCGAAGTCCGTCGGCACAATCGGTTCGCGCAGCAGAGGATGCCGCGCACGCACCAGCCGCAACTGCCCAGAATCAAAGAGCCACGAATCGGCGTCCCCCGGCGGTGGCAGCCCGGCCTTCAGCTTCCGCCCGAGCCGCACCCTCGCGTGCACGAGGTCCAGCCGTCCCAGCGCGATGATCGTTTGCTCCGCTTCTTCCGCCCGCCCGCCAAGCACGGCGGTCAGCTTCTGCAGCACCCGGCGCACCTCGCGCTCTTCTGCGAGCTGCAATTCCCGCACCTGGTTGCCCGCCTCCACCACGGCCATCGGCTCCAGGAATACCGTCGCCCCACTCGAGGAGACGTCGTGCACGATGCCCGGCAGCGATCCGCGGTTCTCCGCCCGGATCGGGATAACCTTGCGTCCGTTCCGCTCCGTCAGCAGCCCTTCCTGCACCAGTCCGCGCCGGATGGCATCCGCGAGTGCCGCCTGCGCCCGCTGCTCCAGCCGGTCCCTCGCCTGCCGAAGCTCGCGGCGAACGCTGCCCAGGTGTTCGCTCGCGGAATCCGCCACTTCCGCCTTGGCCGTGATCGCCTGCTCCACGTCGTCGCAGAACCGCCGCAGATCCGCGACTCCGTCGGCGATTTCCCCGAGCGCCGGCGCCAGGTTACGCACACGTTCGATCACCTGGTGGGCACGCCAGGCCGTGCGCAGCGCGCCCGCGGTCTCCAGCAGTTCGCCTGCGTCCAGGGTCCGTTCTATGGATGCTGCATGCGCGGCCTCGCGGATGTCCCGCGCTGCCGCGAACGAGATGTCGATCCCCATCTGGTCCAGCAGCCGCATCTCGGCGGTTTCCTGCTGGAGGCGCCGTGCGCCCGCAAGCTCCGTCGCTGGGCGTAGTTGCAACGCCAGCTCATGACCGACCGAAAACGCGGTCTCTCCGGCGAGCATCGCCAGGACCTTCGGAAACTCCAGCACCCGGAGGGTATGGTCATCCACCACGGCAGCGTATCAAGCCGCCGCGCATTCGGCATTGCGTCGCTATCTGCCCGTGAGGCTACCCAGGTTCCCCGCCGCCGCCAGCCGCTGCAGGTACGCGACTTCCAGCGCCAGTGTCTCATCGATGATCCAGCGAAAGACGCCGCGGGCAATCGCCGGGTCGAGCGAGTACCGCATCGCGGTCGCCTCCACCGTTTCCAGCAGCCGCTGTTCCCGCGCCTCGTCGCGCAGCAACGCCGTCAGCGCTTCCCCGTCATTCACGATGTCTCCGAGCGACGGGTTCGACACCGCCTTCGATTTCGCGACCTGCCGCCCTACGTTGATCCGTTCATTGAGCAGGTTCAAGAGGTCGGCGTCGACGTATGCGGTCTCTCCATAGGTCGACGCATCCTCGCCTGGAGCCGAAAGCCGCTGCACCAGCTCGCGGTAATAGGTCAGCAAGTTGTCGCGCAGCTGGATTGCCACGTCGGGATCGCGCACCGCCGCCACCGTCCGCTGGACCGGCGAAGCGTTCACTTCGGCTGCTGTCAGCCGGTACTGGTCCGGGTACGAATAGCGGCCCAACGAAGCGTGGTAGATCTCCAGCCCTTCCAGCGCAAAATCCAGCAGCGAGATCCCGCTTCGGCCCTCAACCGGGACGCCGCCTGGCTCATACACGGCGGGATTGCCCGGAAACCGCGATCGGTCTTTGAGTCGGCTCAAGATCCGTTCCGTCATCTGGTCGAGACGTACACGCAGGTCGGAAAGGTCGGTCACGGCGGACCCTCGCGGTGAGATGGCTGAGTCTGTCCTGTAGGAACCATCCGTTCAATCACATGTCCCGTGTGCCCCACGCCGGGGCGCACATCCGTTCGCATCCGGCTACAATCCCCGCGTGTCCACCCCCATTCGCCGGCAGTATCTCGAACTCAAGCAGCGCTATCCCGACACGATCCTGTTTTTCCGCCTCGGCGACTTCTACGAGACGTTCGACGAAGACGCGCGCATCGCCGCCAGCGAACTGCAGATCACGCTCACCTCAAAGCCCATGGGTAAAGATGTCCGCGTCCCACTTGCCGGCGTCCCCTACCACAGCATCGATGGCCACGTTGCGAAGCTCGTCAGCCGCGGCTACCGCGTCGCCATTTGCGAGCAGATGGCCGACGCTGCCGACGTCAAGGGCCTCGTCCCCCGCGAAGTGGTGCGTGTCATCACTGCCGGCACCGTCACCGCCGATGCCTCGCTCGCTCCGGACGAACCCAACTACCTTGCCGCGATTGCCGTCCGCCGAGGAGTGACTGCGGTCGCGATCACGGACATCACGACCGGTGAGGTACGTGTTGCCAGCGGCGCCGAAGCGCTGGCCGAGCTCGCTCGCTCCGCGCCCGCCGAGCTGCTTTGTGAAGATCCCGCAGACGTTCCTGCGGGCATCTCGTCTCACGTCGGCCCCCGCGTGGCCCTCAGCGACACCGCCATCGCTACCGCGCTCGCCAGCCTCTTTGGCGATCATGGCCGCGAAAGCCTCCTCGAAGGCGACGCCGAGGCTGCCGCCCTCGCCCACGTCATCCTTTATCTCGGCGAAACCTATCGCGCCGCGCTCGGTGCGATGACTCGTGTCCGCAGAGTGCCCTCGGCCGGCATCCTCGCCGTGGACCAGCGCACGCTCCGAAACCTCGATGTGCTCCCCGGTAGCGGCCGCGCGGGCTCGCTGGTCCGTGTGCTCGACCGCACCCGGACGCCGATGGGCGCGCGCCTCCTGAGGGCGTGGCTCACGCGCCCGCTCCGCGACCCGGAAGCCCTCGAACGGCGGCTCGATGCCACGGGCTGGGCCGCCGGCAATCCGATCATCCGCGAACAGGCCCAGGCCGTCCTCCGCGGCATCGCCGATATCGAGCGCCTGGCCGGCAAGATCGGCGCCCGTTCGTCCGGTCCCCGCGACCTCGACGCGCTGCGTGCTGGCCTTCGCGGTGCACTCGAACTGGGGGCCGTACTTGAACGGGCCGACTTGCCGCCGCCGCTGGCCGATGCCCGCAAGGGCCTTGCCCTTGCCGTTGACCACCTTGTTGTCCTCGACGAAGCCCTCGCAGACGATCCACCTTCGACCTTCGACGAAGGCGGGATCATTCGTGGCGGTTTCCGTGGCGATATCGATTCGCTCCACGCGATGACCCGCGACGCTCGCGGGTTCCTCCTCGGCCTCGAAGGGCTCGAGCGTGAGCGCACGGGCATCCGCTCACTCAAGGTCGGCCACAACCGTGTCTTCGGCTATTACATCGAGGTGTCGACCGCGAACGCTGCCCTCGTGCCGGATCACTACCAGCGCCGCCAAACCCTCGTGGGCGCGGAACGCTACGTCACCGAGGAGCTTAAGGAGTACGAATCCCAGCTCGTCGGCGCTCGCGAACGGCTCATCGAACTGGAAAAGCAGGCGTTCGCAGGGCTCGTCGAATCGCTGGCGGCGAATCTCCCGCAGCTCCAATCGATTGCGGAATCACTCGCGACGCTCGATGTCACCCTCGCGCTGGGCGAAACGGCCGCTACCCGCGACTATGTGCGGCCCACGCTTACTGAAGGCGGTCCGGTGGTCATCCGTGCCGGTCGCCACCCGGTCGTCGAAGACGCCCTCGGGCCCGGTCGCTTCGTCCCGAACGACTGCGTCCTCGATGCCGAGACGCAGATCGTGGTGCTCACCGGGCCAAACATGAGCGGAAAATCGACGTTCCTCCGCCAGATCGCACTCATCGCCCTCATGGCCCAGGCAGGCTCGTTCGTCCCCGCCGACCACGCCGAGCTCCCGCTGTTCGACCGGATCTTCACGCGTATCGGAGCACAGGACGACCTCGCAGCTGGCCAGTCGACGTTCATGGTCGAAATGGTTGAGACCGCCCAGATTCTCCACCAGGCCACGCCTGCTTCGCTGGTCGTCCTGGACGAGGTCGGCCGCGGAACCAGCACGTTCGATGGCATGGCGATCGCCCGCGCCGTCGTCGAGTTCCTTCATAACCGCAAGGAAGTGGCCGCTCGCACGCTCTTCGCGACGCACTACCACGAACTGACCGCGCTTGCCGGTTTGTTGCCCCGCGTCCACAACGCACATGTCGCGGTCCGCGAAGATGGCGCCGACGTGGTCTTTGAGCACCGCATCGTCCCCGGTCCCAGCGACCGCTCCTACGGCATTCACGTCGCGCGATTGGCTGGACTCCCCGCGCCCGTGGTCGCGCGTGCTGAACACCTTCTCCAGGAACTCGAACAGGGCAGGCCGCCTTCGCCGTCTCGCGCCGAAGCCCATCCAACCTCTGTCCAGCCATCCTTCTTCGCAGAACCGTCTGCCGCCGAGGCAGCGATCGCCGGGCTGGACCCGGATGCACTGTCGCCGCTTGAAGCAATCCAGAAGCTCTACGAACTGCGCGCGCTTGTCAGCGCTAACGGCCGCCGATGACACCGGGCGCGATCCGCGTCCTTCCTCCTGAAGTTGCTGCGCGCATCGCCGCCGGCGAGGTCATCGAACGCCCTGTGAGCGTCGTCCGCGAATTACTCGACAACGCCATCGATTCCGGCGCGGACCGGATCGCAGTTGAAATCGAGGATGGCGGCCTGCGCCTCATCCGTGTCAGCGACAACGGCCGTGGCATCCCGCCCGGCGACCTCGAGATTGCCTTTGAACGCCATGCCACGTCCAAGATCGCAGCGCTCGACGACCTCGGGCACGTAAACACCCTTGGCTTTCGAGGCGAGGCCCTTCCCTCGATCGCCGCCGCCGCTGACGTCGAGATCACGACGCGCGCGGCCAGTGAGCCAGTGGGGTCGTTCGCCGTGCTCGTCGATGCTCGCGTCGTCCGCCGTCAGGCGAAAGCGGCGCCCGCGGGGACATCCATGGCCGTCCGCGATCTCTTCGGGCGCCTTCCTGCTCGTCGCAAATTCCTCTCGTCGTCCTCGGCCGAAGCCCGTCGCGTGGCAGTGCTGGTCACCCAGTACGCGCTTGCCTACCCCGGCATCGCCGTCACCCTCGAAACGAGCGGGCGTACGTTGGTCCGCACTCCAGGCGACGGCGATCTGCGCCATGCCTTTGCTGCCGTCTACGGGGCTGACGCCGGTTCGGCGATGCTCCCCGTCGCTCACACCGAAGGCGCTGTATCCGTCCGGGGCCTCGCGAGCCCGCCCTCCGTCAATCGCGGGAACCGCTCAGCGATCTCGGTCTTCGTCAACGGCCGCTGGGTCCAGAGCCGCCCCCTTGTCTTTGCCATCGTCGACGCCTACCAGTCCCAGCTGCCCGTCGGCCGCCACCCGATCGCCGCGCTGGCGTTGGAGCTGGAAAGCGACGAGGTCGATGTGAATGTCCATCCCGCCAAGGCCGAGGTGCGATTTCGCGACGAGCGCGCGGTCGCGCGGGCCGTACGTCATGCGGTTTCGCTCGCGATCGAAGGCTCGCCCACGGTGTCCTGGCACGGAGGCAGTGCCGCTTCGGTCCCGGCCACGCACGGCGCCGTACCCCGGCTGACGCCGCCGGCAGGGGGCCTCGCATCGCTGCGTGACCGCCTGCAGCCGCCGGACGCGCTACTGGAGCCGCTGCCGCTCCAGGCCGAGATGCCGATCCCGCGCGGCCATGACACGGCTGCGGTGTTCCGGCCCCACCGCGAGACGCTCCCGCTCCTCCGCGTGGTTGGGCAGCTCGCGGCAACCTATGTCGTTGCCGAAGGGCCGGACGGCATGTACCTCGTGGACCAGCACGCCGCTCATGAACGTGTCGTTTACGACCGCATCGTCGGACGCGGCCCGGCTGAGCCAGCCCAACAACCGCTGCTTGAACCGCGCCTGCTCGAACTCGACCCGATAGAAGCGGCAACAGCGCACGAACACCTGGACCAGCTGGCACGGCTTGGGCTGGAGCTCGAGCCGTTTGGGCAGGCGGCGTTCTTGCTCCGGGCGGCCCCGTCCGGCCTTGACGGCACCGATATCGCGGCCGCCGTTCACAGCCTCCTTCACAAGCTCCATAGCGACCGGCGTGTGCAAGACCCGTTCGCACGCGCCGCTGCCACGGTTGCCTGCCACTCAAGCGTCCGGGCCGGCATGGCCCTGGCGCTCGATGAGATGCGCCGCCTCATTGAGGACCTTGAAACCACGGCCAGCCCGCGCACCTGTCCCCACGGCCGCCCCACGCTGGTGCACATGGGTACCGAACTCATCGAGCGCCAGTTCGGCCGCCGCTAGCCTGCTGAGCACCGGTTCGCCTGGTGCTACCCTGACACGATGGAAGAGACCCCGAAACGTCGTGTACGCGTCGATGTCGAGACTCGCCAGCCGGTCGCACGGCCGCAATTCTCAGGCGGGCCCTTGCCCGATTTGCCGCTGCGAGCCGAACATCGCGACGACGACCCGCCGGCCGAAACGCAGTCCAGCGAGGACTGTGCTTGCCCGCGCCTCGACGCCGAAGATTGGCACGAGGTCGAAAGCGATTGGTCAGACATCGCGTTCGTTGAGATGGCCCTTACCTCCGCTGCCGGGGTGCCCATCGGCTACCAGGGCGCCTTCACAAAACTGTCTGAACGGGCGCGTTCTATCGGAGCCACGGTCCCGGATGAGCCGATGCTCCTGCTCGGTGAGGGACGCTTCCGCCGACCGGTCCTGCTCGAAGTCGACGGTGCGCCCGAGAAAGCCAAGGGCCTCGTCCGCCCTGGAGGGGTCGCCTACACCCGGCTCGTCCCGGCGCCCCTTGGCGAGATTCGCCAGGTCGTCAACGAAACCAACCGCAAAGCGGCGGAGCGTTACGGCCGGCAGCCCGATTCCACCTGGCTCTGGTACCTCACCTGCCGCTACTGCTCTGCAGACCGCGACTACGAAACCCTGGTCGTGGCTCACTACCGGGCACGCTAAGCACTGCTGGTCACGCCATGCGCCCCGTGCTGAAATGGCGCGATGTCGAATGGCGCGCAGCTGGAGTTCGCCCTCTGGGTGTTGCTTGCGATGGCACTAGGCGCAGCCGTCGGGTTGCAGCGCGAATTCCGCGGCCACGAAGCGGGTATCCGCACCGCAGGCCTGGTTTGTGGTGGCGCCGCCGTCTTTGGCCGTGTCAGCTTACTTTTTGCAGGGGACGATCGCGTCGCAGCGAGCGTCGTTCAGGGCATCGGATTCCTTGGCGCGGGCCTCATCCTCCATCGTGAACACGGCCTCCGCGGAGTGACGACGGCGGCGACCGTATGGGTGGTCGCCGGGCTCGGCCTCATCGTCTCGCTCGAACTCTGGCTCACCGCCCTCGTGCTCACCGTCGCCTACGTGGCCTTCCTCGAATTGGCCCCGCTCTCTGATTGGATCTACATGCGCGGGACCGGCCGCCGCCATGTCGATGCCGGCGAGTCCGCTGAAGATGACGGCTGACCCTGTCGATTCGTACAATGCAGATGATGACTTCGATGCGGCAGTCCCTCGCACTTATTCCGCCCCGCGGCTTCTAGCCGTCGGGGCGTCTCCGCGAGTGCGGACTGGCTCCTTCGCCTGTCCCCCTTCCCCCAGTTCCAAGAGTTGAGAGGAGCACGATCGTGACCGATCGCTACGATCCGCATGTCATCGAACCAAAGTGGCAGGCCCGCTGGGAGGCCGATGGCCTCTACCGCGCCACCATCGACGCGAGCCGCCCAAAGCACTACGCCCTCACCATGCTCCCGTACCCCAGCGGGAACCTTCACATCGGCCACTGGTACGCGATGACGCCATCGGACGCGCGCGCCCGCTACATGCGTATGAAGGGCTACAACGTCCTCTTCCCGATGGGCTTCGACGCCTTCGGCCTCCCTGCTGAGAATGCCGCCATCAAGGATGGCATCCATCCCATCGAACGCACCTACACGAACATCCATCACATGCGGCAGCAGCTGAAATCGATGGGGACGATGTTCGATTGGGAGCGCGAGGCCATCTCCAGCGACCCCGAGTACTACCGCTGGACGCAGTGGTTCTTTAGCAAGCTCTTCCAAAACGGGCTCGCCTACAAGAAACATTCGCCTGTCGACTGGTGCCCGCAATGCCAGACGACCCTCGCCCGCGAGCAGGTCTGGGGCGAGGACCGCCACTGCGAACGCTGCGGCACGCCCGTCATCAAAAAGGCGCTCGACCAGTGGTACTTCTGCACGACGAACTACGCCGATGAGCTGCTCGATTTCGACGGCCTCGATTGGCCCAGCCAGGTCCGCGACATGCAGACGAACTGGATCGGCCGCAGTGAAGGCGCTTCGGTAATCTTCGAAACCGAGTCCGGCGACCAGATCGAGGTGTTCACGACCCGGCCCGACACGCTCTGGGGCGCAACGTTCATGGTCCTCGCTCCCGAGCATCCGCTGGTCGAACGGCTGACGACGGACGCGCAGCGTCCCGCCGTCGAGGCATACATCGAAGCAGCTACCCGCCAGACCGAGATCGAACGCGAATCGACCGACAAAGAGAAGACCGGCGTCTTCACCGGCGGCTACGCCATCAACCCTGTCAATGGCGCGCGAATCCCCGTCTGGATCGCCGACTACGTGCTGATGACCTACGGCACCGGCGCAATCATGGCTGTACCGGCGCACGACGAACGCGACTTCGCATTCGCCCGCAAGTACGGGCTGGAGGTGCGTCTCGTCGTCCAGCCCCCGGGTTCGCCCAGGCTCGACGGCGCGACCATGCAGGAGGCATGGGCCGGCGATGGTGTCATGGTCAATTCCGGCCCGCTCGACGGCGTCGCCGCAGGGAAGGGCGACGGACAAAGCGTGAAGGCCGCCATCGCCTGGTTAAAGGAACACGGCCGCGGCGAAGGTGCGATTACCTACCGGATTCGTGATTGGCTGATCTCCCGGCAGCGCTACTGGGGCGCGCCCATCCCCATCGTCTACTGCCCGGAGCACGGCCAGGTTCCCGTCCCCGACGACCAGCTTCCCGTCATCCTCCCCAAAGACGTCGAGTGGTTACCGACTGGACAGAGCCCGCTGAAGCTGCACCCCACCTGGTCTCAGACGACCTGTCCCACCTGTGGCGGTCCGGCCGAGCGCGATACCGACACGATGGACACGTTCATGTGTTCGTCGTGGTACCACCTGCGCTATCTCAGCCCTCGCTTCGACCAGGGCCCGTTCGACCAGGCCGAGTACGACTACTGGATGCCCGTCGACACCTACACGGGCGGCGCCGAGCACGCCACGATGCACCTCATCTACACGCGCTTCTTCCACAAGGCGGCCCGCGACATGGGCATCACCAGGGGCTCGGAGCCGATGCTCCAGCTGCGCAACCAGGGTCAGATCCTCGGGCCTGACGGCCAGCGCATGAGCAAGAGCCGCGGTAACGTCGTGGACCCCGACGCCCAGGTCTCGCAGTTCGGCGCGGATACCGTCCGTGCCTATCTCGCCTTCGGCTACGAATGGTCCGAAGGCGGCCCCTGGAGCGACAACAACATCCAGGGGCCGGCCCGCTGGCTGAACCGCGCCTGGAGCATCGCCCAGCCAGGCGAACCGGCCGCGGAGCCGGACGCCAGTACCGTCCAGTCTCTGAAGCGCGCCCAGCACATCGCTATCCGCGACGTTGGCGAAGACCTTGAAGCGTTCAAGTTCAACACCGTCGTGTCCTCGCTCATGGAGTACACAAACGCCCTCTACCGGCTTCGCGACGCGGCCGAAGGCTCGCCTTCGTGGAACGAGGCCGTGGATACGCTCGTGCTCTTGGCGGCGCCGATCACACCGCACCTTTCGGAGGAGCTCTGGTCGCTGCGCGGCCACGAGTATTCCGTGCACCAGCAGGCCTGGCCGCTGTTCGACTCGGCGAGGCTGAAGGAGGACCAGGTCGAGGTCGTCGTCCAGGTCAATGGAAAAGTCCGCGACCGCATCATGCTCGCGCCGGAAGCAGCCGAGTCTGATGCCACGGCCGCGGCCCTCGCTGCCCCACGCGTCGCCGAGCTTCTCGCTGGCAAGACACCGCGAAAGGTCATCTACGTCGCCGGCCGCCTGGTGAACATCGTGGTCTAGAGTCCCGGGCCCGTTCTCGTTGCGGCGAGAGCGGGCTCCAGCACAGCCGGTATCATCAGCCTATGCCCGTGCTCTCCGTCCTTGACCAGTCACCCATCCGGCGCGGCGGCACGCCCCGCCAGGCGCTCCTCGAGTCGATGGGGCTGGCAGAGGCCGCCGACCGGCTCGGCTACCACCGCTACTGGATAGCAGAACACCACAACAGCAGCGGCCTCGCCTCCGCCTCCCCGGAAATCCTGATTGCCGAGATTGCAGCTCGGACGCAGAACATCCGCGTCGGCTCCGGCGGCGTCATGCTCACCCATTACAGCGCCCTCAAGGTCGCTGAACAGTTCCGCATGCTCGAAGCGCTGCACCCAGGCCGCATTGACCTTGGCGTCGGCCGTGCTCCGGGTTCCGATACCCGCACGATGCAGGCGCTGGCCCACGGCCCCGGTAAGCTTCCGCTCGAAGCCTATCCAGACCAGCTGATGGACCTCTACGGCTGGCTCTCCGGCGACATGCCTCCTGACCATCCCTTTGGCGATGTGCGGGCGATGCCGGCCGGCGAGACGATGCCCGAGCTCTGGGTGCTCGGTTCTTCCGGCACCAGCGCGATCTACGCATCTGAGCTCGGCTTCGGCTTCTGTTTCGCCCACTTCATCCAGCAGGACGGAGGCGAGGCGGCGGTCCAAAACTACCGCGAGCGTTTCGAACCTTCGCCAGCCTGGCCGCGCCCGGCCGCCAGCATCGCCGTCTCTGCCACCGTTGCAGAGACCGACGAGGAAGCCGAGTACCTCTCATGGAGCCGCTGGGGCTGGCGCCTGATGGGCCAGCGGGGCATGCGCGGCGACGGCATCCCGTCGCCCGAAGAGGCCATGGCCTTCGAGTACACGGCCCCCGAACGCGACTACCTCGAGTTCGCGAAGTCCCGCTCCATCTATGGCAGCCCCGCGCGCGTCGCCGACCGTCTCGCCCAGTTGGGTGAAGCCTTCGGCGTGGACGAGTTCATCGTCGTCACCATCACGCACGATTTCCGTGCCCGTGTCCGCTCCTACGAACTGCTGGCAGAGGCCTTCGGGCTCCGGCCGTCAGCCTGAACCTGCGCTGGCCCGCTGCCTCCGCTACGATCGGATCACACCGGAGGAACCATCTTGTCTGATCCCACGAGTGAAGCCCTTGGCTTCTTCAACGACCGCTACGCGATTGACCCTGCGGTCCTCTCGTCGCTCCTCGGCACGGCGCTCAGCCGCGGCGGCGACTTCGCCGAACTGTTCTTCGAAAGCGCGACCGTGAACACCATCGCATGGGAGGACCAGCGCGTCCGCTCCGCCAACCGCAGCGTCACGCAGGGCGTTGGCATTCGCGTCGTCAAAGGCGATGCGATCGGCTACGCCTACACGGAATCGCTCGATATCGAAGCGATGCGAAAGGCCGCTGACACCGCCTCACGAATCGGCCGCGCCGCCGAGCGTCCGACGCCCGTGAACGCGACCCCGTACATTGCCGGCGGCAACTACTACCCCGTCGGCGCGCCGCTCACGTATGCGCCTCCTACCGACAAGGTCGCGCTCCTTGAACGTGCCGATCGTGCCGCCCGCGCCTTCGATTCCAGCGTCTCGCGGGTCGATGCCTCAGTCGCCGATGAGCTGAAGCACGTCCTCGTCGCACGCAGCGACGGCCGCTTCGTCGGCGACATCCAGCCGCTCATCCGCATCAACGTCGGTGTCCTCTCCGAGCGCGATGGCCAACGTCAGAACGCCCGCACGGGCGGCGGCGGCCGTTTCGGCATGGAGTATTTCGATCGCGTCACCCCCGAAGACCATGCCCGCGAGGCAGCTCGCCAGTCCGTCCTCCAGCTGGAGGCGGTTGATGCCCCTGCAGGCACCCTCCCGGTGGTCCTTGCCGCCGGCGACAGTGGCGTCCTTCTCCACGAAGCGGTGGGCCACGGCCTCGAGGCCGACTTCAACCGAAAGGGCACCAGCAACTACTCCGGCCGTGTCGGCGACGGCGTCGCCAGCCCGCTCGTCACGGTGGTCGATGATGGCACCATCTCTGGCTCGCGCGGCTCCCTCAACGTCGACGATGAGGGAAACGAGACAACCCGCAACGTCCTCATCGAAGGCGGCCGCCTCCGCGGCTACCTGCAAGACGAGATCAGCGCCCGCCATTTTGGCGTCGCACCGACTGGTTCCGGACGGCGCGAGAACTTCAAGCACTACATCATGCCGCGCATGACCAACACCCTGATGCTCCCCGGCGAAAGCACCAAGGACGAGATCATCCGCAGCGTCGATCGCGGCATCTACTGCGTCTCGTATTCCGGCGGCCAGGTGAACATTTCTAACGGCGACTTCGTCTTCTCCGTCACGGAGGCCTACATGATCGAAAATGGGAAGATCACCGCCCCCGTCAAGAACGCCATGATCATCGGCAACGGTCCCGACGCAATGACGAAGGTTACGAAGGTCGGCAACGATTTCGAGCTGTCTGACGGCCGCTGGATGTGTGGAAAGGACGGCCAGTCCGTGCCCGTCGGCGTCGGTATGCCGACAGTGCTGATCTCTGGCCTGACCGTCGGAGGCACGAAGGTTGGCTGAGTCAGCCGTCTCCAACCTCGACCTCGCACACATCGCCGTCGAAGCCGCACGCCGCGCCGGCGCGGATGCCGCGGACGCCTACCTTGCCGCGTTCGATGAATCCGAAGTGACCGTCCGCAAGGGCGCCACCGACCGCGTCATCGAAGCGGGCTCCCATGGCATGGGATTGCGTGTCTTCGTCGGCGGCCGCACTGCCGTCTGCTCCACCAGCGACCTCCGGCCGGAAGCGCTCGAATCCCTCGCCACGGACGCGGTCGCGCTCGCCCGCATCTCCGAGCCCGACGAGTTCGCCGGGCTCCCTGACCCAGTTGACTTCTTCCGCGGTAGGGCCGACACGCTTCAGCTGTTCGATGAGGAAGTCGAAGGACTTTCCACCGAGCGGATGATCGAAATGGCGATTGGCTGCGAGGATGCCGCGTTCTCCGCGGACTCCCGCATCACGAATTCGGACGGCGCGTCCGTGTCCAGGCGCTCCGGCGAGGTTGTGCTCGTGAATTCCGCCGGGTTCGCCGGCGCATATCCGGCCACCAGCGTCAGCCTCATGGTCGAAGTCATGGCCGACGATGCGGAGGGCAAGAAGCGAAACGCGTACTGGTACACGTCGGAGCGTAGCCTGCACCGTCTCCTCGACGCCGCCGAGGTGGGGCGCATCGCCGCGCGGCGTGCCGTTGCCCAGCTCGGCGCCCGCAAGAAAGACACCACGCACGCGCCCGTCATCTTCGAGCCGGTGATGGCAACCACGTTGCTCGGGCACCTCGCTTCCTGTGCGAATGGCGCAGCGCTGTACCGCCGGTCCACCTTTCTTGGCGATCGTCTCGGCGAGCAGATCGCATCCCCGCTCGTGACCATCATCGACGACCCGTCGGAGCCGGGCAGGCGAGGCTCGCGTCCGTTCGACGGCGAAGGCATTGCATCTCGCCGCACCGTACTCATGGAGCAGGGCCGCTTCTCGGCCTTCCTGTTTGACGCATACAGCGCCCGCCGCACCGGGAACCGCTCCACCGGCAGCGCATCCCGTAGCGTCGAGGGCAGCCCATCGCCGTCCGCGTCGAATCTCTCCCTGCTCCCCGGCAGTACCCCTGCCGCCGAGATCGTCGCTGGCGTCGACGCCGGGCTCTACGTCACTGCCCTCATGGGACAGGGATTCAACCCCACCACTGGCGACTATTCGCGTGGGGCAGCGGGCTTCTGGATCGAGAACGGGAAGCTCGCGTATCCGGTGACGGAGGTGAATATCTCCGGGCGCCTCGATGCCATGCTGGCGGGCGTCGATGCCGTTGGCGACGACCATACCTGGTTCGGCGGAGTGGCGGCGCCCACCGTCCGGGTTCGCGAGATGACGATCTCCGGGGCCTGACGACCATGTGTTAGGGCGCGGCGAAAACCTGCGTCGCCTTGCGCGTGAACACCCAGTACGCCTGCCCCGGTTCGAGCTGGTGCAGCGAATTGACGAAGGCTGGCAGTCCGGGCCCGAAGCGTAGCCACGTCTTTGTCGCCGGGTCGTAGCTGTAGATCACCGCGATCGAGTTGTTGTCCGTCCCAATCAACGCTGGCGATGTCTGCCGGCCCGGCCACGACACGAGATTGGCTCCCGGCTGCAGGTTGAGCTGTTCCATCTGTGGCCCCGGTGCGGCGGTTGGGCTTGGAGCCTGCGTGGCTGCCGCCGTGGGGGTCAGGGTCGGCGATGGCGTCACAGTCGGGACTGGTGTGAGCGTCGGCGGAGTCGTCGCAGTTGGGACTGGCGGAAGCGTCGGAAGGGGCGTCAGAGTTGGCGGCGGCACAGCGGGCAGAGTCGGACTTGGAGCCGGGACCGGTGCGAGCATGTTGGTGCCGTCGTCTACGGTCCCGAAGTCAGTCGCCCAGTACCAGCCATACTGCGCGGACGGATTGAACACGCGTGCCACGCCGACCTGGGCATAGTCCCCGTACAGCATGTTCTCGTTGTGGCCCTTCGATGCCTTCCACGCGTCGAATGCTTCCTGGGCGCTGTCCCAGTCCGTCCCCGCGGCAATGTTTTCGCCGGCCGGCGACGCGTACCCGCAGTCACCGACACGGGTTTGCGGCGACCGCCCGAGGCTGTCCGTGTGACTGAAGTAATTCTTAGAGGAGAGGTCCACGACCAACCATGCCGAAGCTCGCGTCAGCGATTCAGAGACCGTGAGCGGCCCGAGGCCGTGCTGCACGCGGTAGTTGTTGAGCAGCTCCACGAACCGGACTTCCTCTGCGTCGAGTGAGAATTCGGCCACTGAGCAGCTGCCGGCGGCATGGGCGTCCATCTGCCGGGCAACGATCGGCGTTCCCATCAGAAGGAGGCCGATCGCGAGGAGCGCCGCGCCGTAGCGGGATGCCAACTTCGCGATTGCCATCGTTCCCTCCACAGGGATGTTCATTGGAGGGTTCGGCGGGTGTCCGTCGCGTGGCGAGGCGGTACAGAGTGGAGTGGCGGTGGACAGCCGGGTGTCCTTCACCTCAGCGCCACCCTTGCGACGAAATTGCCCTCGCTGGCGACCATACGGTCACCGTTTCGCCTCCCGACCGTACACTGCTCAGATGGCCGATGAGGCGACTGTTTCGAAGGAAGACCTGGCGCGCTACCGCCGCAACTACGCCGCAGAAGTGGACGGCGTCGAGCTGTACCGCCTGCTGGCCGGGGCGGAAGAGAGCCCGGCGCTGAGGACACTTTACGAGCGCCTGGCCGATGCAGAGGTTCGCCACCGGGATCTCTGGGGTGAAAGGATCCAGGCTGCCGGGCATCCTCTTCCGAAGGCGAAACCGAGCATTCGCGTCCGCACCCTGGGCTGGTTGGCCCGGCGTTTCGGTACCGGTCTGGTGGCCCCCATCGTTATGCGCCTCGAGATGGCCGACACCGGCATGTACGACGACCAGCCCGAAGCCGTCGCCGCTGGCCTTCCCAACGATGAACGCTCCCACGCAAGAGTCTTTCAGCAGCTCGCGAAGAGCCGCGACCGCAACGACGCCGCATCCCAGGTAGCCCGAATCGAGGGCCGCCACCGCCTGACCAGCGGCAACGCACTTCGCGCGGGCGTGCTGGGCGTCAACGACGGCCTCACCTCCACGCTCATCCTTGTCATGGGTGTCGCCGGCGCCGACCCGGGGCGGAGCTTCGTCTTCCTCTCCGGCCTCACCGGATTGCTCGCTGGCGCGTTCTCGATGGCTGTCGGCGAGTGGGTGAGCGTCCGCAGCGCGACCGAGGCCTTCGAGCGCGAACTCGCCATTGAAGCCGACGAAATCGAAATGAACCCCGAAGAGGAAGTTGAGGAGCTCGCGCTGATCTACGAGGCGAAAGGCTTCAGCCGCGAACAGGCTCGCGAAGCAGCCCAACGCATCATGGTGAACAAGGAGACTGCTCTGGACACCCTGGCCCGCGAGGAGCTGGGCATGACTGCTGATGACCTCGCCAGCCCTTGGGTCGCTGCTGGCACGTCTTTCGCGCTCTTCGCCGTCGGCGCGTTCCTTCCCGTTTTCCCGTGGATGATCACCGGGGGCCCCGTGGCAATTGCCGGAAGTGCTCTCTTCGCTGGCGTCGGCCTGTTTCTCGCCGGGGCAGCCACGTCCCTGTTCTCGGGTCGCTCAATCTGGCTCACTGGGGGCCGCAACTTTGGCCTCGGACTGACGCTTTCCGCGTTCACCTACGGAGTCGGCGCACTCATCGGAGCAGGAGTCGGGATCTAGCTGCGGCCTCAGTCGTAGCGGATGAACTCGATGAGATTTCCGTCCGGGTCACGGATGTAAAGGCTCGTGCCGATCCCCGCCCCGCCATCCCGCTCGACCGGGCCCTCGATCACTGCCGCGTTCACCTTCTCGATGAGCCCGAGCAACGATGCCTCGTCCCCGTCCCAGGCGAAACAGAAGTCGCCGCATCCCGGCAACGCCGACGGTCCCCGCAACGTAAACGACTCTCGTTGCCATAACGCAGGCGAGTGGAAATTGATCTTCTGGGGGCCGAAGTGGGCGCCGTACGCCAGGCCGTTGCCGAGTGGCACGATCTGAAACCCCAGCGTCTCATAGAAGCGAAGCATCGCCTCTACGTCGCCGAGCGGTACTGCTACATGATCGAATCCGCGAATAGCCATGTCTGGACGATACGCCTTCGCGCCACCGGCGGCAGCGACCGCTACAGCGCCTTCGCGCGCGGTGCGACCTCCGCTGCGAGGTACTCCGGAATCGCGTCGGAATCGAAATCGAAGTGCTGCAACTGCACCTCCGAGAGGCCCAGCTTTCCGTACTCGCCGAGCCGGTCCACCACTTCGCTCGTGTCGCCCACGAGCAGACCACGTTCGCGCATCCCCGCGCGGAACTCGGCCGGTGTCGCGTTCGCGCCTGCCCCGAAGATCCCCATCAACCGCCGGGTTGCGCGGTCCAGTGCGTCCCCGTCCGGGCCAACCAGCGCAAACATCATCATCGAACGTTTGATCGTCGCGGGATCCCGGCCCTCCGCGTCGCAGTGCCCCTCCAGTACCGAGACCTTGTGCCGGTAGACGTCCGCTGTCAGGTTCACGGCGTTCCATTCGTCCGCGTACCGGGCGACGAGGTTCAGTGTACGCCGCTCCCCGCCGCCACCGATCAGGATCGGGGGTCCGCCATGGGACGGCACCGGCAGACAGTGCGCGTCTTGCAACTGATAGAACTGCCCTGGATATGTGGCCGGTCCATCCCACAGCGCCTTGATCACCTCGATCGCCTCTGTAAGACGGTCAAACCGTTCCTTCACGCCCGGAAACGGGATGCCGTAGGCGCGGTGTTCTGGCTCATTCCAGCCCGCGCCCAGGCCCATCACGAAACGCCCGCCGCTGAGGATGGACACCTGGGCGGCCATCCGGGCCACATCCACGGGAGAGCGGAAAGTCACAGGGCTGACGAGCGGTCCGAAGCGGATAGTCGCCGTTTCCGTGGCTGCCATCACGAACGAAAGGTACGCCTCGAGCGAGTCCTGCTGAGTGCCGATGAAATAATGGTCTGAACGGAACACCGAAGGAAACTTGAGGCGTTCGGCAAGCTGGAGGATGTGGCGCCATCGTTCCCATGTGAGTCCGTTCTGTCCTTCGACCATCAACCCGATGTCCATGCCAGTCCTCCGGTTCGTTGGCCATCACGATAGCCCTGTACCTGTCCTCCGGGGAACTCATGGCCACCCGTCGACCCGCCGCCGAGCCTGTCGTACAGTCCGCCCGATTCCGTGTCCCGGAGTGTCGCCATGCCCGAATCTATCCTCGCGTTCACTGACCGCCTCTGGAATGGGGAGGTATCTACCCTCGATGTCCACCCGGTGCACGCTGCCCTGCCCGAGTTCCGTGCCGGCGAAGAGATCGCTGCCGGCCTCCACTGGTACAAGGGACTCGCCGCCTGCAACACCATCGATAGCGGCGACGGGCTCGTGATGTTCGACACCGGAACCCGGCAGGACCAGCGGCCGCTGTTCGAATCCGTCCGTCGTTGGAAGGCCGGGAGTCCGCTCGTTGCCGCCGTCTACTCCCACCACCACGTCGACCACATCTTCGGCACCGCTGGCTTTGAATCCGAAGCAGCAGAGAAGGGTTGGCTTCGGCCCCAGGTCTACGCTCACGCCGGGATCCCCGGGCACTTCGACCGATACCGGAAGACCCGCGGCTGGAACACGGCTATCAATCGGCGCCAATTCGCCATCGATGTGGCCCGGTTCCAGTGGCCTGATGACTATCGCTATCCCGATGTCACCTACGCCGACCAGCTCACGTATTCCCGCGGCGACCTCACCTTCGAACTCCACCATGGCCGTGGCGAGACGGACGACGCGACATGGCTTTTTGTACCGGAGCGCAAATGGCTCTTCCCCGGCGACCTCGTGATCTGGGCGGTGCCGAACGCCGGCAACCCCCAGAAGGTGCAGCGCTACTGCGGCGAATGGGCAGCCGCGCTTCGCCAGATGGCGGCGCTCAAGCCGGAAGTGATCTCAGCGGGCCACGGGTTTCCGCTCACCGGCGCAGACCGCATCCACGCCCTGTTGACGGACACGGCCGAGTTCCTGGAATCGCTGGAAGAGCAGGTCCTCGCCCTCATGAACACGGGCTGCAACCTCGACCGCGTGCTCCACGAAGTTGCGATTCCGCAGCGCCTGCTCGACAAGCCGTACCTCCGGCCGGTCTACGACCACCCTCAGTTCATTCTCCGCAATATCTGGCGGCTCTACGGTGGCTGGTACGACAACGAGCCCGACAACCTCTTGCCCGCGCCGCGTAAGCAGCAGGCGGAGGAGTGGGTAGCCCTCGCCGGTGGGATCGACAACGTGCTTGCTCGCGCTGCCCACCTCGCCGAGTCCGGGGACTACAGGATGGCCTGCCACCTCGTCGAGATGGCGGTCATCGCTCGTCCGGATGCCGCTGAAGCCCATCGCCTGCGGACAGCGATTTACCGCTCGCGATCCGGACAGGCGGTGTCATCGATGGAGCGCAACATCCTCAATCACGCCGCACAGGCCAGCGAACAGGGCAAACGCGACCTCGCCGGCAACTGGTAGAGGACGTTTCTACCAGGCGGCCGCCGTTACCGACACAATAGGCGGCAGTGTTCCCGGCAGCCGCTGCCAGCGCTCCCCCAGGTCATTGCTCGCGAACACCTGGCCGTTGGTTGTGCCCACGTACACGCCCTCGGGACTCAGCCCATCGGTGTCCATCCCTTCGCGGTAGGCGCTCTGGTAGTCGTCCGGACCGGGGAGTCCGTCCGTCTTTCCCTGCCAGGTCTTCCCCTGGTCAGTGGTGCGCCACACGGTGAACTGGCCCGGGACGACGCGGAAGTTGTCGGCGCCGTATTCGATTGGCAGCACAAACACCGCGTCCGGCCCCTGCTTCGTCACCGCCAGCGGGAATCCGTGAAACGAGGGCAGGTTGCTCGTCACGTCCTGCCATCCCTGTCCCCGCCGCTCGGACATGAACACGCCGAAGTGAGACTGTCCCCACAGCCGGTCCGGATTCTTGAGGTCGATTCGGAACTTGTGAAACTCGTCCATTGCCGCTGGGTCCACATCCGGCGGCAGTTCCGGCTGCGGGAACATCTCCGCAATCTCCGCGAGAAGCTCCTTCGCCGCGGGCGTCGTGACGACGATTCCGTGGGAACACAGTTCCCAGCTTTCGCCCGCATCCTCCGTGACGAACGTGCCGCCCGAACTGATCGCCGCGTAGATGCGATTGGGGTCGCGTGGGTCCACCTGCAGCGAGTGCAGCGACGAGGCGCCCACCGATCCGGTCGGTCCCCAGAGCTCACGCCACTTATGCCTGTTCAGGCTGTCGACCGACTTCCAGGACTCGCCCCAGTCTTCGCTCTTAAAGAGGCCCGCTGGCTGCGTTCCCGCGTAGACAACACCCGGCTGGTCCACGTGTCCGGGCTCCACATGCCATGTCGCGGCAACGGCGATGCCCATGTCTTCCGGGAACGCGAGCCCTGGGCTCCGCTTCTCCCACGTCGCACCGCCATCGTCGCTCCATGCCACCGATGGCCCCCAGGCCCAGTGGTTGGCCGCCGCGTAGAGGCGCGGCGGGTCGTGGCGCATATCGACGGCCATGTGGTTTACCGTCCAGCCCGGCATCATCGGCGCAGAAACGGTCCATTTCGTGCGCTCTTCATCTGATGTGTAGATCCATGCGCCTTTGCGCGTGCCGACCAGGACGTGTGCGTTCATGGCGTGTTCCCCTTCGTGGTGGTTGGAAAACTATACCTGGTGCAGAAAGCAGTCAACCCTCGCCAACCAAGCGTTGCTGCGATGATTCAGTCGCGGACGGCGCCCCGTCAAGAACCGGATGTCACCAGCTCAATCAACTGGTCCAGCGCGGTGTTCCAGCCGTCGTAGAAGCCCATCTGTTCGTGGGCAGCGCGGTCATCGGTGTTCCAGTGCCTCGCCGTCGCCGTGTATCGCGTCTTTCCGCCGAGGTCTTCGAACTCGATGATCGCCGTCATGAACGGCTTCTCCGCTGGCTTCCACGCCTCGATGTAGGCGTCGGTCGTCACCAGCCGCTCGAACGGGACCACCTCGAGGACGACCCCTGGGTTTGGCATCTCCTCGCCGTCCGGCCCGGCCATCGTCGTGTGAAAGCGGCCGCCCGGATGCAACTCAATCGTGCAGTCCGTCACCCGCCACGGGCGCGGGCAGAACCACTGCTTCAACTGCTCGGGGTCCGTCCACGCTTGCCAGACGCGCTCGCGCGGTGCGTCGATCACCCGTGTGATCGAGAGGTCGTGGCTTCCGGCTGTGTTCGGGGTGCTGGTCATCTTCTGCTCCTTCTTGGTGAGGCCCGACTTGCGGAATGAAACGGAATGGCGCCATGGCTGCGACCACAGACTTCCGCCTGGCTACGGCGTCTGACCGAGGTACGCATCCAGCTTGTCGAAGGTCGCACCGAATCCCGCTTCCATGGATTCGATGCCCGCCCGGAACGTTTCCAATCCGGCTTCGTTCGTGTCCCATGGCACGGTGACAAGCGTCACCCGGGTCCCCTCCGGAACAGCCTCGAACGTCATCGTGCCGAGCGTCTCAAGCGGCCAGTCCGGGCTCATCGGATGGTGCGTCGCGTTCCCGTTCGCATCGGAAAAACTGTTGACAGCGGTCAGTCGCCGCTGCCGGACTACGTCGCGGTACGTCCACTTTGCCCACATCTCCTCGCCACTCTCAGACCGCAAGCAGTAGTGCCAGGTCCCGCCGGGACGGAGGTCGAGGTTGCACACGCTCATCTCGAAGCCTGGAGGCCCCCACCATCGGCGCAGGTGCTCGCATTCAGTCCAGGCTCGGAAGATGGTTTCCACGGGATAGTGAAAGACTCGTGCTATCTGGAAGGTGACGCCCTCCTCCGGCCTGAGGAGCAGGTGTTCCTCAAGTCGTTCCAGCGTCCCCAGGCCACCCTCAACGGCGCCGAATGCAATGGCTGCGTCGCGTTCTTCGGGTGTGGCGAGGCGGTTGAGGAGCGTCACTCGCGTGCCCTCGGGCACCTCTTCCAGGCTGATCGTCGTCTCGAAGCCCGCGCCTGCTCCGGGTGAATCGTCATAGTGCTGGAAGGCGATGCGGCTCGGGCGCGTGATCTCTGAGTAGATGATGAGGTCACGATAGTCCGTCCCATCGGGACCGTGCATGGTAAACCGCCAACGCCCGCCGGGACGGATGTCGATCTCGGCCGTGGTGATCGCGAAGCCGCGTGGCCCCCACCATGCGCTGATCTGTCCGGCGTTTGTAAGCGCATCGAATACAGCCTCGCGCGGCGCGCCTATGACGCGACTGATCGCCAGCTCTCTCGGGTCGCCGCCAGTGGTATCCAGGCTCGTAGTCTTCATCGTGAGTCCTCTTTCGTTGTGCCGGCCGTCGCGTCGGCGGCTGGTTGTGCGACCGGAAAACCGCGCAGGAACTCGTCGAGCCGATCCAGTCGCGCTTCCCAGAACTGCCGGTAGCGGTTCAACCACGCGGCCGACTCTTTCAGGGGCTCGGCATCAAGCTTGCAGGGCCGCCACTGCGCCTCGCGACCCCGCGTGATGAGACCCGCGCGCTCCAGCACTTTCAGATGCTTCGAAACGGCGGGCAGGCTGATCTCGAATGGCTCCGCCAGTTCCGTGACCGACGCCTCGCCGTAAGCAAGCCGATCGAGGATCGCCCGCCGCGTCGGGTCGGCCAGTGCGGAGAATGTCGCGTTGAGGGTGTCCGTCGTCATTCGTTGTTAAACCACCCGGTTATTTAACTGAGGAGAAAAATACAGCTGGGCTGCCATCCCTGTCAATGATGCGCCGCGTGAATGCCCAGACGTACACCCGGTGGGTGACCGATTGCTCCTGGGCGCTGAGTGAAGGAGTAGACTCGGCTCAACCTGCCGGCCCCGGCCGCTCGCAGGGGATTGAAGGGTCCGCCGGCCGCGCATTCGCTCGGCCCGGAAGGAAAACAAAAATGGAATCCGCAAGCAGCATGTTCGATTGGACAGCGATGTCGAAACTCGACCAGACACCACAGAACGAAGCAGCGACGGCTGCATACGCCAAGATCGCTGATCTGGAAGAGGCTCCGCGCAAGAAAGAACTGATGGCGGCGATCGAGACGGTTTACCACCTACCCGACCCGCAGCTTCGTTCCATGACTGAGGCCCGTCTGCGGGCCTGGCTGGCCTTGCCGCCGGAGAAAGCGTCCCTCGTCGGCAACTCCTTCGAATCTGTCATGGACGAGGGTCCGGCAGACATTGCCATGCGCCGCGTCACCATCGTCCAGTCGGTCGCTTCTAAGCTCACAGCGGAAGAGATCACTCAGCTGCGCCGTGTTGT
The DNA here is from genome assembly GCA_050248655.1 of Dehalococcoidia bacterium. GTDB lineage: Bacteria > Chloroflexota > Dehalococcoidia > Tepidiformales > Tepidiformaceae > JAGQHB01. The sequence continues at coordinate 672,683 of JBFWRY010000001.1, read as the reverse complement.
CCCCCGTGTCCTTGGCGACGCGCCCCCGGTGACGGCTTCCATGAGCGCGGGCACAGGCGATCCGCCACCTCCGTGGTGGGCGTTCTGGCGAAAGCGGAACTAGCTGACGTTCTGCCGGGCGCTATCTACGGTGAGGTCGTGGGGTCTGGTTGCAGGTAGAAGTACCTGGGGGTCAAGCCGCGGCTACCGGGGAAGGGCTGGGCGACATGGCCGCAGGTAATCCAGTCTTGCCCGGTAGCCTTGCTGAATGCTTCGGCTTTGCGGTTGGCCCGGGGGCTGGCCGGGATGGGTCGCCCGTCCTCTTCGCCAAATGCGAACCGTCCACAACTCCCGTTGGAATTACGGCTGGCCAGGTAGTTTCGCCAGGAATCCGCGGATATGGCGGTCCATCTGGTCCCATTCGATGAGGAATGCGTCATGGCCGTGGGGCGTCGCGATCTCACCGTATTCTGCCCGGTTTCCGTTGGCCGCCAGGACATCGACGATCTCGCGTTGCTGCCACGTTGGGTACAGGATGTCGGAGTCGATCCCCATGACGAGGGCGGGGCCCCGGAACCGCTGAAGCGCCGCGTTCGCGCCGCCCCGGTTCTCCCCCACATCGAAAGCATCCATCGCCTCCGTGATTCGCACATAGGCGTTGGCGTCGAAGCGGTCTACTAGCTTCTGGCCCTGGTAACGCAGGTAAGACTCGACTTCGAACTGCGGCTGGCCGCCGGCCTGGATCCCGCTCACGCGCCGGCCAAATCTCGCGTTGAACGACTGCGCCGATCGATAGCTGATCATCGCGACCATTCGTGCGAGCGCGAGGCCCTGTTCAGGCGCTTCGCCCTTGAGTGCGTAATCCCCGCCATGCCAGTGCGGGTCGTTCCTGATCGCGTCGCGGGCACATTCGTTGAAGGCAATCGTCCACGGCTCGTGGGCGAGATTTGCCGCCACGATGACCGCGGACTGCAAGAAATGCGGTCGTCGCGCCATCCATTCGAGCACTTGCAGCCCGCCCAGGGACCCTCCCGCTACCGTTACCAGGGATCGAACCCCAAGATCATCCAGCAGCCGCTCCTGTACCGCGACCATGTCGCCCACGGTAATCAACGGGAACGTGCCGCCGTATGGCTTGCCGGTGGCAGGGTTGGCGGAAGCAGGCCCGGTCGTGCCGTAGCAGCTTCCGAGGATGTTCGCGCAGATCACCGCGTATCGGCTTGTGTCGAATGCGGCCCCGGGACCGATCAGCGGGTCCCACCACCCGTCTTCGCCCGCCGCCTGGGCATTTCCGGTCAAAGCGTGGCAGATGAGGATTGCGTTGTCGCCGGCGGGGGAAAGCATGCCGTATTGCTCGTACGCCACCTCCACGCCTTTTAACAGGCCACCGCGAGCAAGAGCGAGGGAGCCGATCGTGTGTGTCAGCCTTGGACTTGAAACGTTGGGCATCGTGGGGTTACGCGTCAGGGGCAGCCTGTTAGATGGCTGCCCCTGACGCGTGGGATCTCCCTAGGAGGCGGCGAGCGCCTGGTCGAAGTCGGCGATGATGTCGTCGATGTGCTCGATGCCCACCGAAACGCGGACGAGGTCCGGCGTCACGCCGCTGGAGAACTGCTCCTCTTCCCCCAACTGCTGATGGGTCGTGGATGCGGGGTGGATGACCAGCGTCTTCGCGTCGCCCACGTTCGCCAGGAGGCTGGCCAGCTTCACGTTGTTGATGAAGTCCTTGCCAGCATCTGCGCCGCCCTGGACGCCAAACGTCAGGATCGACCCGAAGAGCCCTGGTCGCAGGTACTTCTTTGCGTTTGCGTGCGAAGGATGGTCCGGGAGCCCGGGGTAGTTCACCCAGCTCACCTTCGGGTGTTTCTGGAGCCATTCGGCCAGCTTCATCGCATTCGAATCGTGGCGGTCCACCCGCAACGAAAGCGTCTCAAGGCCGACGATGTTCAAGAAAGAGTTGAACGGCGCCTGGCACATGCCCAGGTCGCGGAGGCCCTCCACACGCGCGCGGATAATGAAGGCGACATTGCCCATGCCCGGGAAATTGCCAAACACGTCCCAGAACTTCATGCCGTGGTAGCCCTCAGAGGGCTCCGTGAACATCGGGTGCTTGCCATTGCCCCAGTTGAACTTGCCCGAATCGACGATCATCCCGCCGATGCTCAGGCCATGCCCGCCGACCCACTTGGTCGTCGACTCCACGACGATGTCGGCCCCATGCTCGATTGGGGCCACGCGGTAACCGCCGGCGCCGAAAGTGTTGTCGACGACGAGCGGGATGCCGTTGTCGTGCGCCACTTTCGCCAACGCTTCGAAGTCGGGCACGTTCAGCTGAGGATTGCCGAAGGTCTCCACGTAGATGGCTTTCGTCCGGTCGTCGATCAGGGCGGCGAAGTCCTTCGGGTCGTCGCCCTCAACGAACTTCACGTTGATGCCGAGCCGCGGGAACGCCACCTTGAACTGGTTGTAGGTGCCTCCGTACAGCAGCGAAGTCGAGACGATGTTGTCCCCCGCCTGGCAGATGGTCGCGAACGCGAGCAACTGAGCGGACTGGCCCGACGACGTAGCGAGTCCCCCGACGCCACCTTCGAGTGCGGCCATCCGCTTTTCGAAGACATCGTTCGTCGGGTTCATGATCCGGGTGTAGATATTGCCGAACTGCTGCAGCGCAAAGAGCGCGGCGCCGTGTTCTGCGTTGTCGAAGACGTAGGAAGTCGTCTGGTAGATCGGTACGGCCCGCGACCCGGTCGTTGGGTCCGGTTCCTGGCCAGCGTGCAGCTGCAATGTCTCGAAGTGGGTCACCAAAGGCTCCAGGGTGTGCCCGGTCGCGGGCAGAATTGGCCTGCAAACGTAATTAAGTCGAGCGCTGGAATCAAGAATGGGTCGACAGCGCGGTGATCACCGGGTACTGACGCTGAACTCGTACCGCAGGATCTCTGCGCCGGTGTAGTCCCTTCCACTGAGGAGGACATCGACGGTGTCGCCGCCAACGTCGGTCACCGTCACCAGGCCGAACTGCCCGCCGCCGGCGATGGCGCCCTCGCTATAAGGCCCGCCCTTCACTTTGCCGCGCCGGTCGAGCGCGGCCGCATGGAACACAGGGAACCCCGGTTCGCCGCTGGCCGCAAAGGTGTTGTTACTCCCGTCGTCGATCGCGACCATGTGCGCGTCGCCGCTCAACATCACCAGGTTCTCGATCCCATTCTCATCAATGAACGTCGCGAGTTCAGTTCGCTCCTCGGCGAATCCCGCCCAGTGGTCCGCTCCTTCCTGCTCCGGCGCAATCCAGGGCACGCCGTTCACCAGCACGATGAGCGCATGCGTGTCCCGTGCCGCCAGCAGTTCACGCTTGAGCCATGATTTCTGCTGGTCCCCGAGCATTGTCGGAGGGCTCGTCTCGGGATCCCTCGCCGAGCGCGTATCGGTAATGAGGAACCGCACGCGGCCGATGGTGAATGCCTGGAAGATAGGTCCATCGTCGGCGGTCAGCCGGTAGTGCGGGACATACTGGTCGTAGGCTTCCCGCACCGCCGCCCGTGACAGTGAGTAGCGGTCGGCGTCGTTGCCGCCGTAGTCGTGGTCGTCCCAGACGTACACGAGGGGCGTCGCGAGCAACATCGATTGTTGGGCTGGTCTGCTGACGTTCCGTCCGTAGACCGCTCCGAACTTGAGTGGGTCGGTTGTCACGAGGTCCTCGTACCCGTAATCGCCATCGAGGATAAAGAACAGCGGATCGAGGTCGCGTATTGCGTCGAAGACCTGTCCGTTCGATTCGGTCCGCAGGCATGATCCCACTGCGAACGTAAACGTCGCCGGGCCGGATGGCGCTGTGGCCGTGGTGCCGGTCCGCGCGACATCGACGACGCCGTCAACTTCAATGGCCCACCAGTACTGCCGTCCAGGCGCGAGGTCGTCGACCTCAAAGGTCCACAGTTCGTCGTCACGCCGGTACGTGTTGGCGCCGGGGATCCTCTTCGGTTCGGAAAGATCTGCGTTTGGGGAGACGAGCAATTCAGCCCGGCCGGCGTCGTCTTCGAGGACCGCCTTCACAACGAAGCCATGCGAAGTCAGCGCGCCCGCCCACGTCCACTCCACGGGCCCATCGGGGAACGCGGCCGTGACCGACTCCGGGTGGGTCGGCCCGGTGTAGTAGTCATAGACGCGGTTGCTCGCGTAGCCGCCGGCTCCAAGCACGCTTCCCACGGCGAGCAGGAGCGCAAACAGCGGGACGCGCCCCACCCGCCGCTGCCAGTGCAGCGCGATGAGGGTCCCGGGCGTGACGAACGCCAGCGCCGCCAGGAAGGCCACGGGTGGCGAGTATGCGATCGACGCGAGCACCCCGAGCGTGACTCCGCCGATCATCAGCAGGCCGGACCCGATCCCTTCGAATCGCCAGCTGAGGACCAGGCCAAGGGCGGCACCCGCAAGGATGCCGGCCTGGGCGGTCGTCTCCCATTGCTCAACGCTGATGCTTCGCGGCACACCCTCGAACAGCAGCAGCACGAAGAACGCCGAAACGGAGAAGGCCCCAATGAGCCGGCCGAGTTGCAGCAGTTGGGCCGCCCTCTTGTGATCGAGATCAAAGAGCGCCTGCGGATGTGACGGCCTGATGTTCGTCATGCGCAGTCCTCCACGGATCGATGACCAGCGTGTCGGCGCGGTGGCGCCACAACGCGCCGGAACCCCAGGCGCTCGTACAGCCTCAACGGCACTTTCAGCCCGGCCGCGTCGAGCCCCAGGCGCATGACCATGTGGTTGCGGAGCGCCGGACCGGAGGCCATGTAGCAGAAGGTGCCGAATCCGGGCAGGGCGGCGATCAAGAGCACGAGCGGCGAATGCACCGCCATCGCCTGGCGCCATTGCCCGAGCGAACGTTTCCTGAAAAGCAGGAGGAGCGTATTCACAAGCATGTTCATAAGTACATAACTCACACGTACGATGCTCCCTATCGGGAACCGTAGCGCTACTGCGATGACGAGACATACCCCGAAGTGCGGGAGGACTCGTTGGACACCCGGGTCGGCAACCTGGGCCCGGACCGTGGAGGCTCCGACCGCATCCAGCCGCCCTTCCTGCTCCCACCGCACGATTTCGCCTTCGAGCCAGCCAATCGCGCGTAGCCTTCCCTGCATGGCCTTTCGTTCCAGCCAGCCCGGAAACCTGCTCCAGGTAAGCGCTGTAACGACGACGTGGGTGACCTTACTCCAGAGTCGCGGCTCGGCGTGGTGCCAGGCAGTCGCCGCTGCTTCTGCGTCCGCGAGGAGCGTCGTCAGCTCCTCTAACCATTGTGAGCCGTGCTGCGCGCGCATCGATGCGGCCTCCTGGGTGACATACGCGCGCGTCACATCGAAGAACACGTCGTCGTACATCGGGACCGCAGCTCGCCGGAGTGCTCGCCACCAAGCACGTGGCGACTGTAGCGGCGACACGAGGCCCGACTCGAGGTCGATCACGGTGTAGTCCTCGGGCGCCGTCTCGATCAGGTTTCCAAGCGACCGCGGTTGCCGCGGGTCGATCTGCCAGGTCGGCAGACCCGCCTCGTCGAACCGGTCGGACAGGCCGTACAGGAACGCCCTGGCAACGTGATGGTCAGAGGGTTCCCCTCCCGCGATGAAGGCGCTCTCGATCCCGATCCGGCACTCCACGCGGACGACACGGAGTGCAGGAGCGACGATGTTTTTCCCGTACCAGTGCTCCGTGAGTTTGCCCGCGAGGTTGCGCCGCAGCATCGCGGCCCGCAGTGCGTCCTCGTTGTAGGCGTAGGCGAACGGAGCCTGGAACGAAAGCCAGTACGCCAGCCGCGGGACGAACCCAGGGTTGTAGAACTTGGTAGCCGTGCCAGCGCCAAACAGGATGGTGCTGGTCAGCGCATGCGCATGCGCCTCCCGTTCGTCGTGCGGGACAGCTGCCGCGTGGATCAATGGCACGTGCCCGGCCGTTGGGGCCATCGACCGGTACGCGAGGACGACGCCGGTCAGCACGAGCCCGCCAAGGGCATACGCCGCAAGGGCGTCTCCTGCCCAGTGATGTACCAACCAGACCCGGGACAGGCCGGACAGGACGATCACGGCCAGGCAGAACACCCGGCCCACGATGCGAATCCAGCGATTTGTCACGCGCCCGAGCAGGAGGAAGAAAAACCCGTAAAGCAGCACGGCCCCAACGACATGTCCGCTGGGAAAGCTCTGGAAGTCGTTGTCGAGCAGTTGCCGGCCCAGGCCGACATCCACCACATCCGGGTCCGGGCGGGTCCTGCCAACAACGAGGCGAAGGGCCCAGTTTACGCCGCCGGCGAACGGGAAGGACAGCATCATCGTGGCTTCGAGCCAGCGGCGTCCGACGAGAAAGGCGATCAGTGAGACTGTCCAGATACCCACTGCCCATTCGGTCCCCGTAAGCCCCGATACGGTCGTAAAGACTGGTTCGAGGCCTGGCAGGTCCAGGTCCCGAGTGTGCCGGATGAGCGAGTAGTCGAATGCGCCCCGGGGCCGTAGCAGTGCATCGAGCGTGAGCGCTGCCAGAACGAGGCCTAGCGCTGCCGAGAGGCGTCCCGGCGACAACCTCAGGCGCGGTGCGGCGCGGCTGAGCGGCGTGGCCACGCGCACAGTTTACGTGCGGCCCAACTCGGCGGTGGGGTCGGAGGGGGCGAATTGCGACGCCAGCCGGCCTATTTCAGCGCCAGCGCATTCGGCGGTGAGCCAACGCCGCCGAGCTTGTTGAGCGGCGCCGATGTGAACAGAAATTCGTATACACCGTCCGCGGCGCAGTCGGCCGCCAGTGCGCGCAGGTCCCACATCTCTCCGATACCCATGCCGAACAGACCGATGATGTATTGATGCAGGAATCCGCCGGTTGCTGGCGTTGGTGGCCATGCCTCGAACGCGGGGCAGTCGCTGGCGACGGCACAGACCTGCAGGTTCCAGAGGTGGCGGGCCATTGCCTCGCCCGCCGCCACGCCGGGAGTCTTCAGCAGCGCCGTGTTCGCCAGCATTCGCCGCGTGGCCAGGTCCTGTTCGTGGTACCAGCCAACCCAGCCGGTGTGGATGATCAACATGTCGCCGGGGCGGATCTCGACGCCCTGTGCCGCCCGGCAGGCTTCCAGCTCTTCGACGCTGAAGCGATACGTCTCGCCACAATCCAGTGGCGTTCCCTGGCTTGCCAGGTATCGATACATGTCCAGCAACACCCCGCGTCCTGCGAGCCCTCGCCTTGCCCAGTGTTCGATGCCGTTCCGGGTCCCAGGCTTGCCGGTGATCTCGGACTCCTTCACTCCGTTATAGAAGCCGTGCTCAGGGTGCCCGACGTGGACGAGCGAATCCCACTGGCTGCTGGCCTGCGGGAAGAAGTTGTCGAGGACATCGTCCCGCCCTGGCCCGCTGCCGAGGATGGTCTGGCGGACCGCACCGCGGCCGTAGAGCGTGGGGCTGGGTAGCTCTAGCTCCCAGTTCAGCGAGAACACCGCCCCTTTCTTTACGAGGCTCGCCGCCTCCACTACGCGCTCCGGGGTCTGGAGGTTGAACTTGCCCACCTGGTCGTCCTTGCCGAACAGCCACCAGGCCGATTGCGGTGGAGCCCCGTCCACGGCCGGCAGTTCGTCAAAACTCGGAAGATGTTCGGGCATGGCCATGGTGGCGGCTCCTCGCTCAGGGTTCGGGATTCTGTGTGCGACGGCATTGGCCGGTCAACCGCACCGCTGGATGGTTTCGAGCGCGTTTCATCAGCGTGGAAGATTCCGCGTGTGACCAACACTTGGTACAGTCTGCCGACCGAGGAACCGCCGAACCTTTCCGCTCGCCTTACCGCCCGTCTGAACGGGTTCGCGGGTGTGTGCCGGGTGGGGGGAGTGGGTCCACAGTGAGGTACGCATGGGACTTCTACTCTTCGCTCTAGCGGCGGGCATCGTGGCGCTTGTATTCGCCTTTTTCCTTGCCCGGCAGGTTCTTGCCCAGGACGAGGGCAACGATCGCATGAAGGAAATTGCGCTCGCGATCCAGGAGGGCGCTTCCGCGTTCCTGAAGCGCGAATACATGTTCCTCGCAGCGTTCGTCGCCGTCGTCGCCGTCGTCCTCGTCGTGTTTATCGACTATGACATCCTCGATCGCTTTGGCGAACAGCGCGGCGAGCTGACGTCGCTGCCGCGCACGGCCGTGGCCTACATCTTCGGCGCTGTTTCGTCGGCCCTTGCCGGCTACGTCGGCATGTACATCGCCGTCCGTGCCAACGTCCGCACGGCGGCAAAGGCACAGGAAGGTCTGAACGCCGGCCTTCGTGTCGCGTTCTCTTCCGGCGCCGTCATGGGCGTCACGGTAACTGGTATCAGCGTCATCGGCCTCTCCCTCGTCTACCTCGCCACGCAGGACTTCCAGCCGCTCACCGGCTATGCCTTCGGCGCATCGTCCATCGCGCTCTTCGCGCGCGTCGGCGGCGGCATCTATACGAAGGCTGCTGACGTCGGCGCCGACCTCGTCGGGAAAGTCGAAGCAGGCATTCCTGAAGACGACCCGCGAAACCCTGCCACCATCGCCGACAATGTCGGCGACAACGTCGGCGACGTCGCTGGCATGGGCGCCGACCTCTTCGAGTCCTACACCGGCTCCATCGTTGCGGCGATGGCCCTCACCGGGTTCGCCGTCGTCGGATTGCACGAAAACGGCGTCTTTTCGGCGAGTGATGCAGACGGTTGGGATTCCAAGGCCGCGATGCTGCCGCTGCTGATCATGGGCCTCGGCATCTTCTCCGCCATCATCGGCACATTCCTCGTCCGCACGGGTGAGGGCGCGAGCATGGGCCGCCTTCTCTGGGCGCTCCGCACTGGCATCTTTTCCGCCAGCGGTCTCGTCCTTGTCTCTACGGCTGTTGCCCTCGTGGCTCTCGACCTGCCGTTCAAGCTCTTCTGGGTCGTACTTGTAGGCCTCGTCGCCGGTCAGATCATCGGGACCGTTACTGAGTACTACACGGCCTATGAATTCAAACCGACACAGGGCCTGGCGAAGACCGCGGAGACCGGGCCCGCCACGCTCATCATCGGTGGTCTCGGTCTGGGCATGATGTCGACAGCCGTGCCGCTCCTCAGCATCGTTGCTGCCATCTGGCTGACCAATGAGATCGCCGGCCTCTACGGCATTGCGCTCGCGGCCGTCGGCATGCTGGCCCCGCTTGGCATCACACTGGCGACGGACGCCTACGGTCCCGTCGCCGACAACGCTGGCGGTATCGCCGAGCAAGCCCACCTTCCCCCGGAAGTGCGGGAACGTACCGACGCCCTCGACAGCCTTGGCAACACCACAGCTGCGACGGGTAAGGGCTTCGCAATCGGGTCCGCCGTCCTCACCTCGCTTGCGCTTATGGTGACTTACGCCCAGGTCGTGGGGATCTCGTCCATCGACATCCTCGATGTCGACACGATGATCGGCCTTTTGCTCGGTGGCCTCATGCCGTTCATTTTCGCAGCGCTCACGATGGGCGCCGTGGGACGCGCCGCCATGGCCATGGTGAACGAAGTTCGCCGACAGTTCCGCGAGATCCCCGGGATCATGGAGGGCACCGGCAAGCCGGACTACGCCCGCGCAGTCGGCATTTCCACCGACGGTGCTCTCCGGGAGATGATCGTCCCGGGCATCCTCGCCGTGGCCGTACCAATCTTGATTGGTGCTGTTGTTGGCGCCGAAGCGCTGGGTGGTCTGCTCATCGGTTCGATCGTCAGCGGCGCGGTCCTGGCGCTGATGATGGCGAACGCTGGTGGCGCCTGGGACAACGCCAAGAAGTACATCGAGGCTGGCCACCTCGGCGGCAAAGGCTCTGATGCGCACAAGGCCGCTGTCGTCGGCGACACCGTTGGCGACCCGTTCAAAGACACGTCTGGTCCGGCCCTCAACATCCTCCTCAAGCTGATGGCGATTGTCGCCGTCGTCTTCGGACCGCTCTTCGTCGGCTAACAATCCAGGTGGCGGGCCAGCAAGGCGCTGGCCCGCCACCTATAATCGAGGTGTCGCCCCAATTCCGGGGCTCTCACCTCATCACAAGGGAGAACCATATGAACCTCAGCCGAATCCTCAGGCCCACGCGTGTTGCACACGCCCACTGCGATGGCCCTTGCGGTGTCTACGACCCCGCCTCCGCGCGCATCGCCGCCGAAGCCGTCCTCTCCATGGAAAAGAAGATCGCCGCCCTCGGCGACGCTCAAGACGCCGCCACCATCAACACCCGCACGCGTTTTATCGCGATCAAAGAGCGGCAGGCGGACCTCGCCAAGCATGAGCTCAACATCCTCTGGCACGACTACTTCAAGCCGGAGCATCTCGCGAACTTCCCCGACCTGCACGACACCTTCTGGCAGGCTGCCAAGCTCTGCTCCAAGAACAAGACGGAGCAGGACCCGGCGAACGGCGAGGCCCTCCTTGCTGTCATCGAAAAGGTCCACAAGGCTTTCTGGGCTTCGAAGAACCGCGACGTCGCGTTCTATCGCGCCAGCTAAGGGCCGGGCATTGGCCCCACCAGTGGGTCCATCACGGGGCAGGCCACGATCGTGGCCTGCCCCGTTGTTCGTCGCGATGGCGCTCGCCGCCGTTGCCGGTGGGGCTGCGTGGTCGTTCGTGCGCCGCATTTCGCGCTACGAAGTCGTTGGCCAAAGCATGGCGCCCGCCCTCGCCGATGGCGACTGGCTACTGGTCGACCGCGGAGCATATGCAAGGCGCGTACCGCGTCCAGGTCATGTCGTCCTTGCCTGCGATCCGCGCCAGCCCGACCGCGAGATCGTTAAGCGTGTGATGCATGTGGACATTCACGATGGAGCATGGCTTGAGGGCGACAACCATGAGATGAGTAGCGACAGCCGCGTGTTTGGTGGCGTGCCGCGCCGCCTCATCCTTGGCCGCGTGCGCTGGCGCTACTGGCCCAGGCCCGGGATCGTTCGCTGAACCAGGTCGGCGAGGACGATCGCATCGGTGGGGAAGGCCAGTGGTGGCGGTTCCGCTGGCAGGTAGTACGCCAACGCATCGAGCTCTCCATCGACGGGAAACAGCTCGCCGCCTGAGACATGTCCACGAAACCAGACTCCCACGGTGTACTGCCTCGGATTGTGGAAGTTCGAGTGCACGGCGACTACCTCACCGAGGTCGACGCGCAAGCCGGTCTCCTCAAGGAATTCGCGACGAGCGGCCTCCCGTACGTCCTCGCCCCACTCGACGTACCCGCAGGGAACGCACCACAGTCCGGCGTAGTCGCCTCTCGTTCGTCTGCCGAGCAGCACCGCTTCGCGCTCATCAAAGACCACGACGGCCACGCCGACGGCGGGATTTCGATAGCGTACGAAGCCGCAAGAGCAGTGGGGCCGTTCGCGTCCGCCCCGCAGACCCGTGAGAAGCACGCTACCGCAATCCGGGCAGTACCGTCCCTGCAACTCTGCTGCAGGCCCCGGCTGCACGCCGCCTGAATTCTCAAGGCCTCCGTCCACGTTCCCATCCTACCGGTCCCGTGCCACCCGGCGCAGGTGGGCGGCCGCCGCTTCGGGGGATAGGCTGAGACCGTGTCCGAACCCGGCCCGATTTGCGTCCTCGGCAGCATTACGCTGGACGTCGTCCTGAACATGCCTCGGTTCCCGCTGCCCGGCGAGACGCTCTTCGCTCGCGACCGTGGGCTCTTCCCCGGCGGCAAAGGGCTCAACCAGGCCGTCGCGGCCGCGCGGCTTGGCGCCCGGTCCCGGCTGCTGGGGCGTGTTGCCCAGGATCCGTTCGCTAGCATTCTGCTTGATGCGGCAGATTCGGCCGGCGTCGATCGAACGGGCGTCGTGGTCGGGGCCACTGGCCAAACCGGTCTTGCGGTCCCCATCGTCGTTGCTGGCGGCGAGAACGCTATCCTCGCCTCGCCTGCCGCGAACCTCGATATGACCGTTGCTGACCTTGGGCCAGTTGGGCGGATCACCTCGGCGGCGATGCTCCTCACGCAATTTGAAACGCCTCTGGGCGTCGTCGAAGAAGCGATTCGCCGCGCGAAATCGGCCAGTGTTCCGGTGCTCCTCAATCCCGCCCCTGTCCAGCCGTTCGCCCCGGCCCTGCTCCGGTCCGTCGACATCCTCGTCGTGAACGAAGTCGAGGCGGAGATGCTTGCGCCCGGCCTTTCGGACCACGAAGACTGCGCGCGCGAACTCCTCGCTCGTGGCCCGCGATGTGTCGTTGTCACGCTTGGCCCGTCAGGCGGGATCTACGCCACCCCTGGAGCAGTCGAGCGATTCGACGCGTTCCCTGTGGAAGGAGTGGACTCCGTCGGCGCCGGGGACTGCTTCTGCGCTGCACTCGCAGTGGGTCTGGTCGAAGGTGTGGCTCTGCCGGAGGCTCTTCGGTTCGCGGCGGCGGCTGCCGCCATCAGTGTCACGCGTCCCGGCGCCGTGCCGTCGTATCCGTCTCGCCGTGAGGTTGAATCGTTCCTCGGCCGCCGGTGACCTTGCCCTCGTCCCACCCGGGGCCTCGCATCTCGAAGGTGGCTCCGGCACCATAGGCATGGTGGGTGGCGCCCGCGTTAGGAATCTTGTGCCGAGCTCAATTCAGCGATTCTGCCCCGTTTGCGATGTCGCGTTCGCCCGTGGAGACGCGCTCGTCCAGTGCGAGGGCTGCGGCGTCCTCTACCACCCCTCCTGCTGGCACCGGACAGGCCGCTGCCTGACGGTCGCCGAGCATCAGAGTCGCCCTGTCGCCCGGGCCTACGGACTGGAGATTCCCCCGGAAGGCGCCCTCGATGAGATCGTCGGTTCCCACGTTGCGCTGCCACCACCGCCGCTGGTGCGTGGGCCGGCGCGACCGCGGCATGATCCTCCGTACGACACACCTCGGACCGCGGCGGCCGTCAGGCCGCCGGACCCGGTGCGAACGCAAATGCCGAAGATCTATGGACGGAGGCGCTGGCTCCGTTATTGGTATGTCCCCGCGGCGGCGCTGGTCTCCGCAGCGACGGCATATGCCGTCGTCCTCGCTGTCGATGCCGTTGTGGGCGACGAGACCAAATCGACCATCGAGCCGGCTGCCTCGACCACCGTCATATCCCAGACACCGCTGCCTACGCCTGCCGCGAACGCGGCCTCGCCAACGGCCAGCGCTACCGGCGCGACCGCTGCGGAAACGCCGGCTGCCGGAGGTCGCTTTCAGGCCGGACAGCAGGTAGTGGTGGCTGGCACCGGCGATTGCCTTAACGTTCGCTCGGATCCATCCACCGATGCGCCCGTCATTGACTGCCTCCCTGACGGCACGGCATTGACCATTCTCGATGGTCCTCAGGAAGCAGCGGGGCGCACCTGGTGGCGCGTGAACGTCGGCGCTGCCAATGGTTGGGCGGCAGAGGAATACCTTCGTGCCCGTTAGGCGTGCCCGCACCTCCGCTCTTACCGCAGTCCTGTTCGTGCTTGGCGGTGCCGTTGGCCTCGCATGCGACAGGTCGGACCCGCCGCCTGCGACAGCGACGCCGTCCGTGGCGCCTTCCCCCACGGCCGAGCTGACACCGACGCCAACCCCGTCTCCTACGCCCGACCCGCTGGCGCCACCGCCCGCAACGCGCCGGGAAGCGCTGGATCGTCTGCAGCCGGTCCTCGCGGCTGAGCGACCGCCCGCGTGCCTGGCTCCCGTCCTTCAGACCTGGGCGGCATCCTGCGAATCTGGGGACATCGACGGTGACGGGGTGGATGATGTCGCCTTCCTCGTCCCGCTGCAGGGAGGAGCCGGCCTTTCGCCTTCGCCTGCAGCCGTCGTCATCCATACGAGTGGTTCCCGTGCCGCGACTGTGTTTCCGGCTGCAGAAGATGCCGATGCATCGCCGTTGGGCCGTGCAGCCTTCTCCGTGGCGGACCGCGACGGCGCGGGTGGGCTTGATGTGTCGTTCATTGCTACTCGCTGCGGCGCAAGCAATTGCTCCAGCACCGTCGAAATCGTTTCGTGGGATGGGACGTCGTGGCGGAACATTGGGCCCGCCAATGTCGCGTTCGACAATCCAGAGTCGATCATGTTCGAAGGTCAGGGTGCGGCCACGGCACTGGTCGTCCGTGCGGGAGTTCTTGGGAGTGTCGGCGCTGGGCCAACGCGTATGACCAAATCGACGTTCAAACTCGCATCCAGCGCGTTTGTGCTTGTCGCGGCAATGCCGGACCCACCCACGTACCTGTTCCATGCCGCGCTTGATGCGGATGCCCTGTTCGATGCCGGCAAGTTCGCCCCTGCAATCACCGCATACGAGGCGCTGATTGACACTGCCTCACTCAAGGATTGGCAGGAGGAACTCGGACAGCGGCCGGGCCGGGGAACGCTCGAGTCCTACGCGCGATTCCGCATCGCCGTCGCCACCGCTGCAATGGGCGGGGACCCGACAGCGGCGATAGACGCCGTCATCACGGATGCCGACGACGCACTCTTCGTCGAAGGGATCCAGGCATTCCGCCGGGGCTTCCAACAAGCGGGCAGCGTCACGGCCGCTTGTCTCGAAGCGACCCGTTATTTCTCGACCCTCGTCGCTGCCCGGCTCATCGATGAACGCTTTGACTACGGGTACGGCAACCCCCGCAAAAAGGCTACGGATATCTGCCCGCTGTGAACCGTTAGCTCAGTAGCTTGCGCAACGTCGCCATTTCAATCGCCGTGCGCGCCGATTCCTCGCCTTTGTGGCCCTCTTTGCCCCCGGTCCGTTCGGTCGCCTGTTCAACGGTCTCGGTGGTGAGCACGCCGAAGACTACCGGGACGCCCGTCTTCAAACTCACGTCGAGGATGCCCTCGGCAGCGCCGCCGGCGACGTATTCGAAGTGCGCCGTTTCGCCACGGATGACGCACCCGAGGCAGATGACAGCGTCGAACCTCCCGCTTTCGGCGGCCCATTTCGCCGCCGTCGGCACTTCGAATGATCCCGGCACCCACGCGGTCGTGACGTCCGCATCCTGGACTCCGCATTCCTTGAGCGTGCTGACGGCACCCTCAAGCAGCTTTCGGGTGATAAACCCATTCCACCGCGCCACGATCACCGCGACCCGTAGTCCGGCGCCATCCGCTGTCCCCTCAAACTCGTGTGTCACGTTCCTCCCCCGACTGTCTCAAGTCCGTCCAGCAGGTGGCCCATGCGCCGCCGCTTCGTGGTCAGATAGCGGATATTGTGCGGGTTCGGCGTGGTCTCGATGCCCATCCGCTCCACCACTTCCAA
Organism: Dehalococcoidia bacterium; assembly: GCA_050248655.1. Classification (GTDB taxonomy): domain Bacteria; phylum Chloroflexota; class Dehalococcoidia; order Tepidiformales; family Tepidiformaceae; genus JAGQHB01. Next base: position 657,539 of record JBFWRY010000001.1, on the reverse strand, counting down.
CCCGTAGGCTTCGAGGCCGGTTCTCTTTGCAGGATTGTTGGTGAGCAGCTTCATCCTGCGGACGCCAAGGTCGACAAGAATCTGCATCCCGATGCCGTAGTCCCGGCGATCTGCCGGGAACCCGAGCGCCAGGTTCGCGTCGACCGTGTCCATCCCCTGGTCTTGCAGCTCGTACGTGCGGAGCTTGTTGTGGAGGCCGATGCCGCGGCCTTCCTGTCGCATGTAGAGGAAGATGCCGCCCTGCTCGCCGATCATCTTCAGCGCAATGTCCTTCTGCTCGCCGCAATCACAGCGGAGCGAGCCGAAGACATCGCCGGTGACGCACTGGTCATGCACGCGAACGAGCGTTGGAATCTCCGGGTCGATGGGTCCGTTGACCAGCGCCACGTGTTCATCCGGGTGCCCTTCGGCCTTGTAGGCGACGATCGTCCATTCGCCATCCGGCGTCGGCAGCGGCGTCTCCGCCACTCGCTGGACCAGGCGTTCTGTGCGAAGCCGGTACTTGATCAGGTCGTTCGTCGTCAGGATCCGGAGGCCGTGGCGCTTGGCGAAGCGTCGCAGGTCCGGCATGCGCGCCATCGTCCCGTCCGCCTTCATGATCTCGCAGATCACGCCTGAGGGAGTCAGCCCGGCAAGCTTCGCGAGGTCAACGCTCGCTTCGGTCTGGCCGGCCCGCACCAGCACGCCGCCTTTCCGCGCCCGAAGCGGGAACATGTGGCCCGGCCGCACGAGATCCTCCGGCCTCGATTCGGGATCGATCAGCACCTGAACCGTCCGCGCCCGGTCGCCGGCGCTGATCCCGGTCGTCACGCCGCTTCGTGCCTCGACTGGCACAGTGAACGGCGTCCCGAAATGCGAGCTGTTGTCTTCAACCATCATCGGCAGCCGCAGCGCTTCCACGCGTTCTTCCGTGAGGGAGCAACACACCAGTCCACGGCCGAACTTGGCCATAAAGTTGATCGCCTCTGCCGTCGCGAATTCAGACGCGATGCAGAGGTCGCCTTCGTTTTCGCGGTCCTCGTCGTCCGTGATGATCACGAAGCGGCCGCGCCTGTACTCTTCGATGGCTTCGGGGACGGTCGCCATCACCGTGTCGCGTTCAGTCATTGGTCGCCTCCTCCTATCCCACGGGCTTCGAGCAGCTGGTCCACATAGCGCGCGAGGATATCCGTTTCCAGGTTGATGCGATCGCCTGGCTTGCGGGCGTGCAGGTTCGTGTGTTCCTGGGTGTACTGCACGAGTGAGACAGAGAAGCTCTCAGCATCCTTCGCGATGATCGTCAGGCTGATGCCGTCGATACAAACGGGGCCCTTCACGACCATGTAACGCAGGAATTCTGGCGGCGCCAGGAACCGGCCGATAATCGCTTCGCCTTCCGGCGTGAACGAATCGAGTGTGCAGGTCGCTTCGACCACGCCGCGGACGATATGTCCGCTGAGCCGGTCTGTCGGCCGCACGCTTCGTTCCAGGTTCACCACGTCGCCGGCTTTCAGTTCGGCAAGGTTGGAACGGCGGTAGGTCTCCGGCATCAGGTTCGCAAAGAACGTATCGCCGGCGATCTCCGCGACCGTGAGATCCACCCCGTTGATGGCGATGGAGTCGCCCAGCTTCGCGTCCGTCAGCACGAACGGAGATTTGATCCGGAGCGTCCCCGGCCCGGCCTCTACAACCGACCCCACCTCTTCCACGATCCCTGTGAACATCAGCACCTCCGGCCGCCGGCGGCGGCCACCATGTGGTCCGGTCCGCGGGGAGGTACGACGGGAGACACGCGGCCAGAGACGCCGCGTGCAGCGGTGATCGCTGTTCTCTCCCATCCGGACTGTACCGTCGGCCCCGGAGTTTCACCGGATCAGTCCGCCGAAGCGGATTCGCGGGCTTTACCGCCGGTGGGGAATTTCACCCCGCCCCGAGAACATCATTCCGTATCGTTAGCTTTCGGCTAACGGTGTGTCAAGAAGGTCACAGAGAGGGGTCGTTCTGCACACGCTGCTCTGTAATAATGGTGGCGAGGTACCACATGCAAACACGCGGTCTCCACGCCTTGCTCGAACGCCACCCGATCGCCGGTGGCGAAGCCCGGTCCATGTTCGTGACGTTCTCGGCGCTGGTCGGCGGAGCGTTCCTGGCGGGGGGCTGGATGGCCGCGATCGGCGCCCTCGCCGTGGTGCGCGTCAGTCAATCGCTTCTTCGTGGCGCTCCCTGGCGTGGCAGTGGCGGTGGCGGCGGCGCGGGTTTCGCCTAAGCGCGGGAAGACTCGCTGGCGCCGTTGGCCGAATGCAGCTCCATCAGCTTGACGAGCACGTCGTAGGTCGCGACCGCATCTGCCAGCGCGCTGTGCTCCCCCATCCTCCCGATCCCGAGCCGGTCCGCGACGTGGCCCAGGTTGAATCGGTCCACCTGCTCTCCCCGGCGAAGCAGTATCCGCGCGATCGGCTGGATATCGAGCGCAACCGGGGCAAAGGGCCACGGCCGCCCGGCCCGGCGGAACGCCTCGGCGAGGAACGTCAGGTCATGCCCGATGCCCCATCCGCTGAGCACCGCGCCCGTGCCCATTTCTTCGAGCCGCGCGACCGCTGCTTCCAGTTCAATGGCCGTCCGCCACGCCTTGGGTGAATAACCGACGACTTTGAGCGCTCCGGGATTCGCGTTGCCGATGTGCTTCGGCCGGACACGGTCTCCCCACGAGGATTCTTCGGGAAACCCGTCGCGAATCGGGACGCGGACACATCCGGCCTCGAGGACTTCGTGTTGCTGCGGATTGGAGCCCGTCATCTCAAGGTCCACTACGAGCAGCACGCCGCTTTCGGCCACGTGTTCGTGCAACTCGGGACGCGGCTCATGCTCGGGCAGCGCTCGCAGTCCGGGCTTTAAGAAGTCGATGAGATGCTGCACCGCGCCATCCTAGCCCAGCGGCATGTGGGCGTCCCGGTCACACTTCATGCGCCGACCGTGCGAACAGTGCCACGACGACGCACAATCCCGCTGCCGCTCCCATCCACAGTCCAACCACCGGCGCAGGGCTCCAGCGGTCGATCATCTGGCCCATCAGCAAAGCCGCGAAGGGCGTCGTCCCCCACATCGTCGTCTGCAGTGCGAGCACTCTTCCTCGATAGCGAGGCTCGGCCTGGAGCTGCATGAGGGACGCCTGGTAGGCCGAATACATGCTGTGGAAGACGCCAGCGAGCGCCAGGAAGACCACGCCTAGCCAGAGGTTCCGCATGAGCGTGAACGCTCCCACGGCGGCCGCGTAGAGCAGACACGTCCAGATCATTGAGCGGCCCATTCGCTTCCGGCGGGCTGCGGTGAAGGCGACCAACGTCCCTCCCGCGAGCGATCCCAGCCCGACGGCCGCCGCCAGGTAGCCGTACCCGGATTCATCCGAATTGAGGACGTCGCGGGCGAAGAGTGGAAGAAACGTTACATAAGGATAAACGAGAACGCTCGGCAACAATCCCATCCCGACGATGAACCGCATACGCGGCTCGCGCGCGACGTAGCGGAACCCGGCTGCCATGTTCCGGAATATCCCAGGCTCTTCGTCAGGTTCATTGGGTGGATGGCTCAGGGCCAGCTTCGCCGTGAACCCGAGCGATATGACGATGCAGAGCGCTTGCGCCTCGAACGCCCCTTCCGTGCCGACCGTGCCAATCAGCACACCGCCAATCGCCGGTCCGATCACGCGCATCGCATTGCCGCCGAGGGCGTTCAGGGCCACAGCGGCCGTCAGGTCTTCACCCGCGACCGAGTCGTATACGAGGATGCTGCGGATCGGAGCAGCGAGTGCTTCCACGGTCCCGGCCGTGATCGCAGTCACGTAGACAAGCCAGAGGGTGATGTGTCCTGTCGCGATGGTTACGGCCAGCAGAATCGCAACCGCCGCGCTCCCGGTTGTGTAGAACATCAACTGCCGCTTCCGCTCGTACTTGCTCGCCATGTGGCCGCCGACCGGCGACATCACCACGAGCGCACCGCCGCGTAACAGCGCTACCAGTCCAAGCGATGTCGCCGACCCGTTCAGGTCGTGCAGCACCAGCCATCCCTGGCCGATCGTCTGCACCCATGACCCGATCTGGAGGGCCATCGTGCTCAGCAGGAGGATCCGGAAATCCCGGTGCCTCAGCGCGGCGAGGGGCTTGCCCCTGGCCATCGGTCCGCGTCCCCTTGATGTCGAGCCAGGAGCAGGGGTAGCGCGCGAACTCAAGCAGGTTTGTCCCGGGGCCGGATAGGGCCGCTATCGAAGTAACGGCTGAACTGCCAAAAGGTAAACAACGCGGTGGCGCGAACAGTCGCCGCGGGTCGCCGGCATCGCCCGGTAGCCATATCGTGGTGCATCGAAACCTCGGAGGATACCGCATGGCACAGCTCGACGACGAACAGCTCCGTATCCGCTCCTACCTCCAGGGCCAGGCCGCAAAGCTGTCGTTGGCTGATCTCATCGCCAGGGTAACGGCTGACGGTGCCCAGCTTCGAGCCGCTGCCGAGGCGGCCGAATCCGTGGACATCACCGCGCGCCCCACCGATGGCGAGTGGAGCGTCAATGAGGTCCTCAATCATGTTCGCGATTCCTGCCAGTCCGTGAATGCAGGAATGCTCGCCGCTGCGTTCGATGGCGCCCACCCTGGGGCGATCCGCGACAGCATCGTTCCCACCAGCGACGTGCGGCGGCCGCGCGAGTGGATCGCAACGATCGAGGCCGAACGAGCTGCGACGTTTGCCCGTCTCGCCACACTCTCAGGCGATGAGCACCTTAATGTTGCCTGGCATCACCCGTTTTTCGGGCCCTTGAATTGGAGAGAGTGGCTCCTCTTTATCCGGATTCACGACCTCGACCACGCCCGCCAACTCGATGGGATCGTCGCAGCACTGAAGGCCTGATTCACGCTTGCTCCGCGTTCACCTCGCGCACGAGGGTCACAACGCGCCCGAGTGTCTCCAGCCGCCCGGCAAGGCCGGATCCCTGGGGATCGACCCGCAGCGTCGTCACACCTGCATCGCGGTAGGCGCGGATGCGGTCCTTGACCATCGCCTCTGTGCCGAGCAGGTTGGCGCCAACCACCATTTCGTCGGGCACAAGCGCGGCCGCCTCTGCGCGCCGTCCGTCAAGATAGAGCCGCTGCGCCTCCTTTCCGACGTCTTCGAAGCCGGCGCGCTGGAACGCCTGGTTGTAGAAGTTGTGCTTGCGCGATCCCATCGCCCCAAGTGTGAAGGCCAGGCCGGACTTGCGCGGCGCGATGAGCTTGTCGAGGTCGTCCCCGAACTCGACGGCGCCGCCTGCCATCCTGTCGATGCTTCCCCAATCCCGTCCCGCGCGTTCGGCGCCGCGGCGCATGTGGCTGAAGAAGACGTCCGCGTGTTCGGGCATGAACGATGTCCCCACCCATCCGTCCGCGACCTCCCCGGTGAGTTCGAGGCTCTTCGGGCTCAGCGTGGCAAGGTAGATCGGGATTGCGACTTCCCGCGGCCTGGCCGCCGAGCGGATGGCTTTGCCTTCGCCGCCCGGACGTGGAAGGTGAAAGATCTCGCCGTCGTACTCCACCTTCGCCCCGCTTACGGCGAGGCGGACGATTTCGATGTACTCGCGAAGACGCTGGATCGTCGAGCCGAACTGCTGGCCGTGCCAGCCTTCGACCACCTGCGGCCCGCTCGCCCCGAAGCCCATCAGGAATCGGTCGTGCGACATCGTCGCCAGGGTCAATGCCGTCATCGCGGTCATCGCCGGCGTCCGGCCGGCAATCTGCATGATGCCGCTGCCGAGCAGGATCTTGCTCGTCTGGGCGGCCAGGTACGCCAGCGGCGTTACGGCGTCGTGTCCCCAGGACTCTGCTGACCAGACGGCGTCCACGCCAAGCTTCTCGGCCTCGCGCACATAGGCCGCCATTTCTTCGAAGTCGTTGTTGACCACGCCGATACCGATTGCAACTTTCATTGGCTCACCTCGCTTGTTCATCAAACGATACACGGCCCCGCCGGTGCTATTCTCTGCCCGGCGCCAGTCCTGGCGTGTCCACAGCAGGAGGAACCCATGGCAGCTACAAACCCCGCGAACGACACTCGCCCGCGCTACAGCGCTGAATCGCTGCGTGCCTATACGGCAGCGGTCTTCGAGCACTATGGAGTGCCTCGTGCTGATGCGGCCCTTGGCGCCGAGGTCCTCCTAGACGCAGACCTGGCCGGCATCGAATCCCATGGTATCGCCCACCTGCCGTGGCATCCGGGATATGCGCCCGGGCTCCAGCGCGGGATCGTCAACCCCGCGCCGACCGTGAGCGTCCTGCGCGATAGCCCCGTTGCAGCCACGTGGGATGCGGGCGGCGGCATCGGCGTCATCACGTCGCAGAAGGCAATGGCCGCCTGCATCGAGAAGGCCCGTGCGACTGGCATAGGGATGATCACGGTGCGCAACGGCCGACACTACGGCGCGGCCGGTTACTACGCTCACATGGCCGCGAGTGAAGACATGATCGGCATGTCCATGTGCAACGTCCCGCCTATCGCCGTCGCAGCCGGGGGCCGGGACCGCGTGTACGGCACGAACCCGATCGCCTTTGGTGCGCCGGTGGAGGGCCAGCCCCCGTTCCTCCTCGACATTGCGACCACCGCGGTCGCCGGAGGCAAGCTGGAAATCGCGCAACGCCAGGGCAAGCCCATCCCCCCGGGCTGGGCAATCGATGGTGAAGGCGGCGACGCTAGCGATCCGACGATTCTCCGGCAGGGAGGCGCGCTTCTGCCCCTGGGGTCGCGGCTCACCACGAGTTCGCACAAGGGTTACGGACTGGGCCTGATGGTTGATGTCCTGACTGGCGTCCTCAATGGCACTGGCCCCGGGCTCTTCGTCGACCGGGCAACGCTGGTACAGGGCCACTGGTTCGCCGCCTGGCGGATCGACGCGTTCCGCGACCTCGGCGAGTTCAAGGCAGACATGCGCCGCTGGCTCGATGCGATCCGCGCTACGCGTCCCGAAGACGGTGTCGATGCGGTCCTCATTCCCGGCGATCCCGAACACATCGCCCGCGCTGACCGGACCGCGAACGGCATCCCGCTCGACGAAGAGTCGATCGAGCAGCTTACGGCGCTCGGCGCTGAGACCGGCGTCCCGTTCCCTTCACCACGCGGGTAGCCCGCGACCACGGAGGATCTCATGCGCTACGGCGTCGCCTTTCCCCATGCCAACCGTTTCGCAGCTCCCAATGCTATCCGCACCATGGCCCGTGCCGTCGAAGACCTGGGCTTCGATTCGATCTGGGTCAGCGACCACGTAATCGTCCCGGAAGGCTCGTCCTATATCCCCGAATTCATGGACGAACCACTTGCGACGCTGGCATACCTCGCGGGCCAGACCTCGCATGTGAACGTCGGTGTCAGCGTGCTCATCGTCCCGTACCGGGATCCTGTGTTCACGGCCAAGTTCCTCAGTACCGTCGACTACCTGTCGAACGGCCGCCTCGTCGTCGGCACTGGCGCCGGCTGGATGCGGGAAGAATTCGCCGCGCTCGGCGTCCCCTTTGACGAGCGCGGGCCGCGGACAGATGAGTACCTCCGCGTCTTCCGGAACCTCTGGGAAACCGAGACGTCTACCTTCGAGGGGCGCTGGAAGCAGTACTCCGGCATGCGGATGTTCCCCAAGGCGGCCGCAGAACGTCGCGGGACGATCCCGCTCTGGGTTGGTGGCAAGGGAGCCGCCAGCATCCGGCGCGCCGCGGAGTTGGGCGATGGCTGGCACCCGATTAACCTTGGCATTGAGGACTTCGCCGCGCTTGTGCAGCGATACCGGGAGCAATGTGCCCGCTTTTCGCGGACGCCTGGTCCCATCTGCCTTCGGCACATGCCGGCTGGCCGCACGCAGCCAGGCGGTGCCCGGCCGCCGCTCACAGGTACCGCCGAGGAGCAGGCTTCGGACATCCGTGCCTACGAAGCCGCTGGTCTCGCTGAGCTGATGCTCTCCCTTCCATCAAGGGACATGGATGAGTTGTTGGCGAACCTGCGCGGGTTCATGCGCGAGGTCGTGCCCAGGGTCTAAGCGGCCGCAAATCCTTTGTTCCGGCCCGCGTTCTACACTGACACCGTGTCCGCAGTCGTCGTCGTCATCTTCACCGTTATCAACGGAGAACTCCTGGTGCTCCTGATCGAACGCTCGGGTGACCCCTTCCGGGGGTCGTGGGCGCTTCCTGGCGGGCTCCTTCACGACGGCGAGTCCTTGCAGGAAGCGGCGGTCCGAAAGCTGGCGGGTGAGACCGGCGTCAGCGACGTCTTCCTCGAACAGCTCTTCACCTTCGACTGCATCCCTGGGAGTGCAGCCACCGTTGTTGTGTCCTACTTTGCGCTGGTCGATAGTCGCCGTGCTCGACTCCGGACAGAGCTGGAGTGGCGGCCCGCCTGGCACGCGTTGAGGACACTGCCCCCGCTCGGCTTCGACAACGAGCGCATTATCGCCTACGCGTCTGAGCGGCTGCGGACCAAGCTCGAATACACGAACGTCGCCTACAGCCTTCTTCCCGACCGCTTCACGCTCTCTGACCTCCAGGGCGTATACGAGGCGATCCTCGGCGAGGCCATGGATAAGCGGAATTTCCGGCGTCGTGTTGTTGGCCTCGGCGTTGTCCGGGAGACGGGCCAACTCCAGAAGCGCGGCGCTCACCGGCCGGCGATGCTGTACGAGTTCACCAGCCGGGAGCCGATGGTCCTCTAGCGCCGCGCTCCTCCACTGTGACCGTGCCCGCGCCGGCATGGAGCACACGCTCCGCAAAGCGGTCCACGAACCGACGGTCGTGCGAGACGGCGATGACCGCCCCGTCGAAAGCATCCAGCGCCTCCGCGAAATGCTCCCGCCCGTCGGTGTCGAGATGGTTCATCGGTTCATCGAGCAGGAGGACGTTCGCCCCTGCCGCGACCGCAACCGCGAGTTGCAATCGCGCTCGCTCTCCCGGCGAACAGTCGCCCACCCGGCGCAACGCGCTGTCCCCCGCAAACAGGAAGTGATGGAGGAAGCTGCGCGCTTCCGTTTCATCCATCGGCCTTACCGCCCGGATCGACTGCAGCACTGTCTTGCCGGGGTTTAGCGCCTCCTGTTCCTGCGTGAGCACCGCGATCCGCACATTCGGACTTCGCCAGCACTCCCCATCGGAAACCGTGAGTGCCCCCGCGAGCAGCCGCAGCAGTGTCGTCTTTCCCGCACCGTTGGCGCCGCTGATCGCTACACGCTGGCCATGGAGAATATCGAACGTAACCCCGGCGATGACCGGTTCGCCGCCGTAGCCACAGGCCGCGTCGCGGACCCGGAAGGCCTCCCGGCCCGCATCGGGACCGCTTCCGAAGCGCACGTCCAACGACCACCCGGCAATAGGTTTCTCCACCCGCTCCTCGTCCGCCAGGTACCGTTCCAGCTTCTTTTCGCGGCTCTTCGCCACGGCAGCTTTCTTACGCGAGAGGACGCGTACACCCGGCTGTCGCGGCGTCGTGGCGAGTTCGACGGCGGAAGCCTCGCCCTTTAGCCGGGAGATGTCCGAACGCACGCGATTCACGTACTCCTGCTGGTGCTTCCACGCCTCGCTCTGCTGCTCGCGCTCCTCCGCCCGCGCCGCGGCGAATGCGGAGTAATTGCCGGGATACTTCCGCACAGTGCGCGTGTCCGGGTCGAGAAACAGGGTCCCGGTTACCACCGCATCCAAAAACGCACGGTCATGTGAGACGACGACGACCGTTCCCGTGAAGGCGCACAGTACGCCTTCGAGCCACGTCATGCCGGCACCGTCCAGGTGGTTGGTGGGCTCATCCAACAACAGAATGTCGGGCCTGGAGAGCAGCGCCCGTGCAAGCGCTGCCCTTGTTTTCTGGCCCCCGCTGAGTTGTGCCACCGGCGTCGAGGGGTCGATGTCTCCCAGGTCCAACGCCCGCAGGGTTGCGTCGACTTCGATGAGGGCGGCGTAGCCGCCAGCGGCGTCGAAATTTGCCTCGGCGGTCGTGTAGTAAAGTTCTGACCCCTGGCTTCCGCCGTCGAGCGACGCCGCGGCCGCCTGCATCTCGAGGCGGGCAGCCTCCAGATCGCCGCCCACAAACTGGCACAGCGTCGTTCCCGCTGGCGGCGCCACCGTCTGATCTATCCTGGCTACCGTCGCGCCGGGGGCGACCGAGACGGTGCCGGCGTCGGGAGCGTCTTTTCCGCGAATGCAGTTCAGCAGCGTGCTTTTTCCTGCACCGTTCGGGCCGATTAGCCCAATGCGTTCGCCGCGTTCAATCGCAAACGTCACATCGTCGAGGACAGTGTGTGATCCGAATCGTCTTGAGAGATTGATGACCTGTAACAAAGGTGGCGCCTCCTCGCGGGGGAGACACCGGCACAGGCGTCTCCGCTATCGAATGGCTGAGAAGGAGAGCGGCAGCTTCAACGGACAACCTCTGAGACGCACATTCCGCACGTGCTTCAGCCAACCTAGCGTAAGGTTCGAGCGCTCGCAATCGGACTTTGTGCGGAGCCCGGCCGTACCCGAGCCATCGGGGGAACGCTAGCATCTAGATATGCAGCCAACAGCGCTCGCTCGGCCAGCACCGGAGTCCCGCCCGGGATCGTGGCGGCGTCGCCCGTTCGCAAGTGTCCTCCTCGCCTTCGTGGCGGCCGTCGCGGGGCTCGCTGGCTCGGCGTGTGATGATGGCGCCGAGGCGACGGTACTGACCGTCTTCGCCGATGCCTCGCTCCGCGAAGCGCTCGAGGCGGTCGAAGCGTCCTATGAACAGGCGAATCCGGGCGTGAACCTCCGATTCCAATTCGACGATTCCCTGAGGCTCGCGGAGCGACTGCGAGATGGCGCCACCGCCGACCTCGTCCTGCTTGCAGGCAAAGATGCGATGCTGCCCCTTGAAGCGAGCGGGCTCGTTCAGGCGCCGGTTGATCTCACCACCAATTCCCTCGTGGTCGCCACCCGCGAGGGCCTCACGGGCTTCGAGGCGATCGAAGACCTCGCGAACAAGGGCCTCAGGCTGACCGCCGCTGCGCCGGACACCGTCGCGGGCGCATACGCCGACTCAGGCATCGACGCGGTGGCGGCAGAGCTGGGCAATGATTGGAAGCAGTCTGTCCTCGCCAACATAAGCGACCGAACAACCGGCGCCGGTGCAGCGCTCGATCGGGTCCGCAAGGGCGAGGCAGACGCAGCGATCCTGTACCGGTCCGACCTCACGTCGCTCGCCGTCGATGTTGGTATCGGCGCCCTGCCGTTCCCGGCCCGGCTTGGCCTTGCCGTGGTCTACCCGGCCGCGCTCACGGCGAAACCGCCAGAAGTGGTGCTGGCGAAGGCGTTCCTCGACTTCATGCTCTCCGACAACGGCCAGGGGATCTTCGAGAGTTTTGGCCTCGGAGCGAGCCAATAGCTTCGGAGACGCTCTTCGCCGATCCCCGCGAATGGCGCCCGGCCACGTCGGGTTGTGCGTGCGTTCAGCAGCCGAAGTTCTGGATGCTTCTCGCCGTGCTCGGCCTGCTGCTCTCGGTCACCATTTCATGCGGGGATGCGAAGTCGCCCGAACCCGGCGCCCCCGACGACCGGATCGAAGCGGACATCCTCGTTTTCGCCGCCTCATCGCTGACTGACGCGTTCGACGCGCTCGCGGAGGGCTTTCGCGTGGAGCATCCCGCCATCTCCGTGACCTTCAACTACGCGTCGTCCTCCGCGCTGGCGACGCAAATCAATGAGCGCGCGCCAACGGATGTCTTTGCCTCCGCGAATGATGCCCAGATGAAGATCGTGACGGTCGCCGGCAACGCTTCTGACCCGCAGACCTTTGCGACCAACGTGCCGGTCATCGTCGTCCCTGCTGGCAGTAAGGCCGTGGCGTCGTTAGCGGATCTCGCGGTGCCAGGCGTCCGACTGGTCCTGGCCGGCCCTGATGTTCCGATTGGCGCCTATTCCCGCCAGGTCCTCGGCAACGCCGCCGATGCCGCCGATGGTCCCGGCGCCGACTTTGCAGATCGAGTGCTGGCTAACCTGAAGAGCAACGAATCAAACGTGCGTGCGGTGCTAACGAAAGTCCAGCTCGGGGAGGCGGATGCCGGGATCGTCTACCAGACTGATGTTGCGCTCGCCGGTGATGACGTCGAGGTGATCCAGATCCCGGCCGCCTACAACGTCGTCGCGTCGTACCCAATTGCCGTCACGAAGGAGTCCAGGAACCCTGCCGCTGCGGCCGCCTGGATCGCCTACGTGCTCTCACCGGAGGGTCAGGCCGTCCTTCAACGCTTCGGCTTCGGTCCACGCCCTTGAGGCTTGATTGTGAGAACCTTCGCGCGTGCCGGGCACGAGGGAGGGAGAGATGCGTTCAGCGGCCACCGTCGATCGTGCCGCGTTCGTCACTGTCACGTTTCTCGTTGGTGTTTTCGCCATGCTCTTCATCGTCCCGTTTGTAGGGCTCATGGACCGCGCGCTTGAAGACGGGAGCACATGGCACCTGCTGCGCACCCGACAGGTGCGGGAAGCGCTCACGCTGTCACTCTGGACTTCGACCGTCACGACCATTGTCGCGGCCCTGATCGGGACGCCGGTTGCGTACGCACTGGCGCGCGCACGGTTCCGGGGCCGCGAGGTGCTCGATGCCCTCGTCGACCTTCCAATCGTCCTTCCGCCGACGGTCGCCGGTGTAGCCCTGCTTACGGCGTTCGGACGCCGAGGCGTACTCGGTGAGCCAATCGAGGATTGGACCGGGTTCACGTTCGGGTTCAGCACGACGGCCGTGATCATGGCGCAGTTGCTTGTTTCGGCGCCGTTCTATGTGCGGGCAGCAAGCAGCGGATTTCGGGCGGCGAATCCGCAGCTCGAGCGCGTGGCCTACACACTTGGCGCTTCCCGGGTGCGGACGTTCTTCAGGATCAGTGTGCCCCAGGCATGGCCGGCACTCATCGCTGGCCTGGTGTTGTGCTGGGCGCGTTCGATGGGCGAACTCGGCGCCACGCTCATTTTCGCGGGGAACCTCGAAGGCCGAACCCAGACCATGCCGCTCGCGATTATCAGTGCATTTGAAGGTTCCACGCTGGGCGTTGCCGGGGCGATCGCTCTCTCACTCATCCTGATCGCCGTGGCGCTTGTGGCGCTCGTGCTATTCCGCCTGGTGGCCCGCGGAGAGCGTTCCGCGTGACCATCGAGTTTTCCGCGCAGCTGCGCCTCGGGCAGTTCGACTACGACGCGACCTTCGCCGCAAGCGGAGAAATCGTCGTCCTTTTTGGCCACTCCGGCGCGGGCAAGAGCGTCACGCTCCAGGCGATCGCCGGGCTCACGCGGCCCCGTTCCGGGCGGATCATCGTCGATGGTGTGACGGTGTTCGACTCCTCTGCCGGCACGAACCTGCCACCACAGCGGCGGAACGTCGGGTATGTCGTACAGGACCTCGCGCTGTTCCCTCACATGACCGTCGCGGCCAACGTCGCGTTCGGCATCGGCAAAGGCGAGGATCGTCGTGCTCGCACGGCGAATCTGCTCTCGCTTCTCGGGCTCGAAGGGTTCGAGCAGCGATTGCCCCGAACCCTCTCTGGCGGCCAGCAACAGCGGGTCGCCCTCGCGCGGGCGCTCGCCCGGAACGCGCGTGTGCTGCTGCTTGATGAGCCGTTCAGCGCGCTCGACGACTCGCTCCGTTCGTCGCTTCGCCGGGAGCTGCTTCGGCTCAGGGCGGAACTCGGGCTCACCATCGTCTTCGTCACCCACGACCTTCGCGAGGCGCATCTCCTCGCCGACCGGATCGCCGTATTCGACGCCGGCCGGATCCTCCAGCTAGACGAACGCGAGGTCGTGTTTCGCGCGCCTGTATCAAGACGCGTCGCAGAACTCACGGGCGTGGCCAACGTCCTCCATGGCTCAGTCTCTATCGCGGCCAACGGCAGAATCGCCGTGGACGTCGCCGGTGTGAGGTTGCATTGCAACCGGCCGCAAAGCGGCGAGCCGTTCACGCCGGGGTCACCAGTGGACATCGCGATCCGTGCGGAACGCATCAACCTGCGCCGTGGTGCGGCCGTCGATGCCGCAATTCCGAACGCATTCCCGGCGGTCATCACGGAGGAATACGCGTACGGTTCCAGTCACACCCTCCGGCTTGAGCCGCTGGGCCCCGGTCCGTCCGTTGAAGTCGAGATTGCGGCCCGGCCATACGAGGTTCTTGGTATTGCCTCTCAGAAGCACTGGCTCGTTGAGCTTCCAGCCGAGGATCTTCACCTCATGCGGTTGCCCCGGGCTTAGCTGACGTCCGGCGCGTCGCGACCGTCTGCCAGCTTGCCAGCGACGACGGCGTAGAGGGGGTCCGAAGCCCCGGGCCGCGGGCTTAGGTCGTAGGCGGCTGGCGGCCCGAACGCCTGGCTCAGCCGGAAATAGAGGCCGATCAAGTCGGCGTGACCGCCGGCATCGAGCATCTGCCAGGCGGCGACGGCCTTGGTTGGAAAACACCGGTTCGAATAGAGCACGGCGAAGGGTGCGCCCGGCTTGAGGACCCGGCCAACCTCAGCGAAGACCTCCACCGGCCGCACGAGATACTGGACAGAGACCGTGACAATCGCGGCGTCGAAGCTCCCGGACCCCCACGGCAGCAAAGGCTCGGTATTCAGGTCCTGCACGACGCGTTCGTGCAGCCGAGCGTTCGCGGCCAGTTCTTCGCTATTCATGCCCAGGCCCGCGACATGCGAGTAATCCGCATCGGCGGGCAGGTGGGAAACCCAGCTCGACATCAGGTCGAGGATGCGGCCGCCCGCCGGGAGGAGGTCTCGATAGAACGCCGTGGCAGCACCGATGGCAGCATCGTCGATGTGGGTGACGAGGCGCGGGATGGCGTAGAACGCGGCGTCGTCCGTATCGTCGGCACGCTGGAAATGCTCCGGCCGCAAAGGTGACTCGCCACCGGCCGTCATCCGCCGGGTGCCTCGGCAGAGCGCTCCTCGATCACCGCCTCGTAGAACTTCGCCCGCGGGTGTCCGACCAGCACGCCCTCGGGCATCCGGTTGCCGTGCGCGCGCTTGAAGGACTCGGATGCCGCCCACGCCATGAACGCGTCCCGAGAGTCCCACGTCGAGTGCGAAACATAGTCGCCGGGATCGTCGCCTCGCAGCAGCGCGAAGCTCCGGAACCCGTCGAATCCCTGCAGATAGCTCTCGCGCGTCCGCCAGACGCCTTCGAACTCGTCGCCCCTCGCGGGGTCCACCTGGAACTGGTTCATCGCGATAAACATCTCGCACCTCGCACGCAGTAGTACGTCGATCCTAGCGTCTCGGCCGCATGCGTTCGGCAAGCGCCGCGACCGTGTCGGGATGATCGAGGGGCAGGAGGTGGCCTGCGTCCTCGAAATGTTCGTGTTCGGCGTGGTTGAGGAACTCCAGTGCCAGTTTCACCATGCGTGGATACTGCTCGCCTGACTGGCCGGTGCTGACGAGCAGTGTGGGCATGCGGACGTTGAGCAGCGGAGCAAAGGTGTCCGGCTGCCCGGCCGATGGGCGATGGCGGCCCTTCATGACCAGGCCGATAAACGCGTTCATCTGCCCTTCATGTTCCGGCAGGCAGCGGAGAGTGACCGAACCATCTTCGTGCGTTTCGAACGCGTGCCCCAGGTATTCGCGAAGCACGTCCGAATTTGCGTGCGAGTACACGGGCGCCTGCCGGTACCGGTCGAAGGCTGCCTCGAACGAAGGGAAGCTGGACTTCCGCCGCAGTGTCCGTTCGTACGCTTCCTGCCACTCTGCCGGGTCGTAGGGCGCAGACGGCGGACTTCTCGGGTCCTGCAGCGTGGGTTCCATCGCGATCAGCGCCCGCCATCGGGTGGCATCGCTTCCCGCTGCCAGCAGTACATCGCTGCCGCCGGCGCTGTGTCCAAGGGCCAGCGCGTCGTGGATATCCAGTGCTTCGGCCAGCGCGACGAGGTCCCCCGCGAAGTCATGGAAGTCGTACCCTGTCGCTGGTTTGTCGCTGAGGCCCGTCCCCCGCCGATCAATGCTGAATCCGTGCCACCGGCCGGCCAACCGCGCCTCCACGCCCGCGAACAGCGCCGAGGAGAGCCCGGTCCCCGGGACACAAACGACCATCGGAGCTCCAGGCGTGCCCCATTCTCGGACTGCGAACGTCAGCCCGTTCGCCCGGACACGCCGCAACCTGAAACCCGGGTGGGTCAGCGCCATCGCCGGAACTGTACGCGTGACTCACGCTCGGGTCATCGGTCGATGGTCCGAATAGTCAGCTGGAACATCCGCGCGGGCGGCGGTCAGCGGGCCACCGGCATCGCCGAAGCCATCGTGTCACTCTCTCCGGATATCGCCGTGCTCCAGGAGTTTCGTGGCACGCCGCCGAGCGAAGCCCTGAAGGCAAACCTGGTCGCCGCCGGGCTCGTCCACACGTGGTCGACCGCGTCGTCGGCTGTGCCCGCTGCCAATGCCACGCTCATTGCTTCCCGCTTGCCGGGACGCCGGGTGACGCTCAGGAGCCGCGCCGATGAGCCGCTGCGTTGGAGCGCCGTGGAGGTGGTCGGCTTGCGGCTTCTTGGCGTCCACGTCCCGAACGAGCACACCGGGCGAAAATGGCCGTTCCTCGAGTCTCTGCTGGGTGTTGCCCGGTCGTGGCGCCGGCACGAAGCCCTGATCATCGGTGACACCAACTCTGGTCGCCCCGGAATCGACGAAGAGTCGGCGGTTTTCGGTCCCCGCTACACGGCGTGGTTCGATCGCCTGGAAGCCCTTGGTTGGCGCGACTCATTTCGGCACCTCCACGCCGGCCGCCGCGAATTTACCTGGTACTCGCCCAATGGCGGGAACGGATTCCGCCTCGACGAGGCATTCGTCTCGCCGCGTCTCGCCCCGGGCACCAGGCACGTCGAGCACCGCTGGATGGCGCGGCCAGGACGCCCGGCAAGGCGGGACGGCCTGAGCGACCACGCCGCCCTTGTCGTCGACATCGACCTGCTTCAGCGCACCGGCATTACCTCGGAGGGAAGCGATCCCGGTCACGGTTGAGCCTCATACTGTGCGCAACAACCAATGCCAGGAGCATGACCGTGTCTGAAGCAGCCGCCGACGTGCAACGAAGAATCGCCGAGTTCTTTCCGGGCACCATCGGCGTCCGCATCACGGAAGCGCTTCCGGAGCGCGTCGTCGCCGAGATCGACGTCACCCGGGGACTCTGCACTGTCCCCGGCGTCATGCATGGCGGCGCCGTCATGGCTCTCGCCGACACACTCGGCGGCGTCGCAACCACCCTGAACCTTCAGCCCGGCTTCGGAACAACGACGATCGAATCGAAGACCAACTTCTTCGCGCCTGGCGTCGAAGGGACGACCGTTACCGCCGAGTGCGTCCCGCTCCACCGTGGCCGCCGGACGATGGTGTGGGAGACACGAGTCCTGGGCGCGGACGGACGCTTGCTCGCGAAGGTCACCCAGACCCAGATGGTGATCGAACCGCGCGGTTAGGATCGGCCGCGATGCGGGCCCGGGCACAAGGTTGCGGCCTGATCTCGGTCATCCGGCGGAGTGCCCTGTGCCGGCTCTCTGGCACCATGGATGCCGTGCAACGAGCCACGCCAGGTCCCATCGCCGCCACGACGTTGCTGCGATTCGCGCTCCTCGCCACCCTCGCTGCCCTCGGTCTCACTGGCTGCGGCGGCGGTGATGGAGATTCGTCCGCCGGCGCGAGCGCCTTTCCCGTTCTGTCGCCTACCACCTCGCCGGCCCAGTCCACGCCCGGCCAGGTCGCCAGTCCCGCGCCCATGAGCACGGCCTCGCCTTTTCCGAGCGCGCCTGTGGCCTCGGCGACCCCGCCATCAACCGCCAACCCCGTGCCGTCTGCCGCGGTGCCTTCAACCGCACCCGATGGGACACCACCGGCTGGTGGCGAGGCTGGTGCGGCCGGTCGGACAGCCGCTGATACGCTCGCCCGCTGGCTCGGGCCGGTCGGAGACCGCGACGCCATCTCCGTTGCAGCTGTCGAGGCCGTGACCTGGCCCGACGGCTGCCTCGGGCTCCGGCGCTCCGGTGCCCTCTGCACCCTGGGCCTGGTCGAAGGTTTTCGGGTTCGCCTGGCCCTTGGGGACGCCGAATACGAAGTACGGACCAACGCCGCCCGAACGGAGGCTCTCTGGGCGCCGCCAGTCCAGGTATTGGCTCGCTTCTCCGAAGCGTCGACCAACTTCGTGCAGTTCATTACTGATGATGGGGGCCTGCTCGCGGCACAGCCTGTGCCTGGAAGCAGTTTCGGCCTGGACATATCCGTGCTGAAGCCAGGTGACCAAGTCGCCGTTGGTCTCGCTGAGCGGCCCCAGGGTGAGGGATTCCTGCTTGTCTGGCTCGATCCCGTGAGCCGGTAACGGCACTTCGCCGCACAGGGGACCACCAATTCCTGCTATACTTCCGGCGCTCGTCCCGATTCATGCCAGGGTCCGGGCCCAACGGTCCTCCGTTTCGCGGGGGAAGTCGCGGAACCTGGCGAGACGAAGCGTCCGGAGTGCCTCCGGCAAGGGCCCAGCCACCTTTCTTCGGAAGGAGGTCTGGGAACATGGGAACCAGCCCGCCCAACACTAGCCCGCTCTGAGCCTGATCCCGGCTGCATCCTGCATGCCGGGGTTATAGCCGCACAAAGGGGCTACTGCATCCGCTGCGTGGCCCATAGCTTGCACACACAGGAGGCCACGCTTGTCACTCAATAGCTTCAACGCCCGCTCGACGCTGCGATCAGGCGGCCGGGCGATCACGTACTACCGCATCCCCGCGCTCGCGGAGGCTGGCATAGACGTCAGCCTGCTGCCCTATTCGTTGCGCATCCTGCTGGAGAACCTGCTTCGTCTTGAAGACGGCCGTGGCGTCACCCGGGCCGACATCGAAACCCTCGCCCGCTGGAAGCCAAACTCCGGCGTTGACCGCGAAATCTCGTTTACGCCCGCCCGCGTTCTTCTCCAGGACTTCACGGGCGTCCCCGTGGTCGTTGACCTCGCCTCCATGCGCGAGGCCGTGAAGCGGCTCGGCGGCGACCCCCGGAAGATCAATCCGCTCCAGCCCGTCGACCTTGTCATCGATCACTCTGTGCAGGTCGACTCCTTCGGGCTTTCCAATTCCTTCCAGCTCAACGTCCACCGTGAATTCGAGCGCAACGAGGAACGCTACAAGTTCCTCCGCTGGGGTCAGCAGGCGTTCGACAACTTCCGCGTGGTGCCGCCTGGTACCGGGATCGTCCACCAGGTCAACCTCGAATACCTGGCGACCGTTGTGTTCCAGAAAGAAGCCGCCGGCGAGACTTTGGCCTACCCGGACACGCTCGTCGGGACCGATTCCCACACGACAATGATCAATGGGCTCGGCGTCCTCGGCTGGGGCGTGGGGGGCATCGAAGCCGAGGCGGCCATGCTTGGCCAGCCGGTCTCCATGCTCATCCCCGAAGTCGTCGGATTCCGCCTCAAGGGGCGGCTTCCGGAAGGCGCAACGGGCACCGACCTCGTGCTGCGCGTGACTCAGCTCCTCCGCGCACGCGGAGTTGTCGGCAAGTTCGTCGAGTTCTTTGGCGACGGGCTCTCGTCTCTTTCGCTCGCCGCGCGCGCCACGATCGCCAACATGGCGCCCGAGTACGGTGCCACGATGGGGTTTTTCCCGGTTGATGCCGAGACGCTGAATTACCTGCGGTTCACCGGCCGGGACGAGGCGTTGGTACAGCTGGTCGAGGACTATGCGAAGGCACAGGGGCTCTTCCGCACCGATGACACGCCCGAGCCCGTGTATTCCGATGTGCTGGAACTGGACCTTTCCGAAGTGGTCCCCGCGATGGCAGGCCCCCGGCGCCCGCAGGACCGCATCAATCTCGCCGAAGCGAAGGATGCATTTGAACGTGACTTCACGTCGTTCGTCGATGCGGCCAAGCGCAACGTGGTCGTTCCCGTCAGCGATGGGAATGGCTACGACCTCAAGCAGGGAGCGGTCGTCATCACGGCGATCACGTCATGCACCAACACATCGAATCCGGAGGTGATGCTCGCTGCCGGGCTGGTCGCGAAGAAGGCGATCGAACGCGGCCTCGCCCGGAGGCCGTGGGTGAAGTCCAGCCTCGCGCCCGGCTCCCAGGTCGTTACCGAATACCTCGATGCAGCCGGGCTCTCCCCATTTCTCGATGAAGTCGGGTTCAATCTCGTTGGCTACGGCTGCACCACCTGTATCGGAAACTCGGGTCCGCTCGACGCAGAGGTCTCGGATGCGATCAAAGTTGGCGACCTGGTCGCATGCGCGGTGCTTTCCGGCAACCGCAACTTCGAAGGCCGCGTGAACCCGGACACTCGCGCCAATTACCTGGCTTCGCCACCGCTGGTCGTTGCCTATGCGCTTGCCGGCCGGATGGACTGGGACCCGTACAACGAGCCCATCGGCGATGGCGCCGGAGGCGTCCCCGTCTACCTTCGGGACATCTGGCCAACCCAGGCCGAGGTCCAGGACGCAATTCGTACGTCCGTGCGCTCCGACATGTTCACGCGGCGTTACGGAGACGTTTTCAATGGACCTGCCGAGTGGCGAAACCTTGAGACGCCTTCCGGAGACCTCTTCGCTTGGGACCCATTCTCAACCTACGTAAAGAACCCGCCGTACTTCGATGGCATGGGCATTGAGCCAGAGGGATTGAGCGACATCTCCGGCGCGCGCGTGCTCGTCATGGTGGCCGATTCGGTCACCACCGACCACATTTCGCCGGCTGGCAACATCGCCGCGAACAGCCCTGCCGGCCAGTACCTCCTGTCGCACGATGTGAAACGGGAGGACTTCAATCAATACGGTGCACGCCGCGGCCACGACGAAGTCATGGTGCGAGGTACATTCGCGAACATCCGCCTCAAGAACCTGCTGGTTCCCGGGAGCGAGGGGAACATCACGGCGCACCGGCCCTCCGGCGAACAGATGCCCATTTTCGATGCGGCCATGAAATACAAGGCCGACGGCGTCCCTGCCGTCGTCATCGCCGGCAAGGAATACGGCACAGGCTCGTCGCGCGACTGGGCGGCCAAGGGCCCCTACCTGCAGGGAATCAAGCTGGTCCTCGCCGAGAGCTATGAGCGGATCCACCGCTCAAACCTGGTCGGCATGGGCATCCTCCCGCTCCAATTCAAAGCCGGCGATAACCGGGAGTCCCTCGGCCTCGCGGGCGATGAGATCTACTCGGTCGCAGGCATCGCAGACGGCCTTGCCCCTGGTGTCTCACTCCACGTCACGGCCACCGCCCCCGACGGGACCTCGAAGTCGTTCGAGGCAACCTGCCGGATCGATACCCCGGTCGAACTCGACTACTACCGCCATGGCGGGATCCTCCAATACGTCCTCAGGCAGGTGCTCACCGCCGCCGATTAGCGTATCCAGTATCGGGAGAGCCCGAACCGCATCACCAACGGCCAGCGCGCACCGCGCCGGCCCTACCCGAAGGAGTTCACGCATGGCAAAGATCAAGGTCACCAACCCGGTCGTCGAAATGGACGGCGACGAGATGACGCGCATCATCTGGCAGTTCATCAAAGACCGTCTCATACTTCCCTATCTCGACATCAACCTCGAGTACTACGACCTCGGTATAGAGCATCGCGACGCGACCAACGACCAGGTCACGATCGATTCCGCTGAAGCGACGAAGAAGCACGGCGTGGCCGTGAAGTGCGCGACGATCACGCCCGATGAAGAGCGCGTCAAGGAATTCAACCTCAAGCAGATGTGGCGCTCTCCAAACGGCACGATCCGCAACATCCTTGGCGGCGTCGTGTTCCGCGAGCCGATCGTCTGCACGAACATCCCGCGCCTCGTCCCCGGCTGGACGAAGCCGATCGTGATCGGTCGCCATGCACACGGGGACCAGTACCGTGCCACCGACTTCGTCGTCCCGGGCCCCGGCACCGTCACCATCACCTACACGCCCGACGGCGGTGAGCCCGTCGTCCGCGAAGTGGCGAAGTTCACCGGTGGCGGTGTCGCCATGGGCATGTACAACTACGACGATTCCATCCGCGATTTCGCGCGGGCCTCGCTTCGCTACGGGCTCGACCGCAAGTGGCCCGTCTACCTTTCCACCAAGAACACCATCCTCAAGGCCTATGACGGGCGCTTCAAGGACATCTTCCAGGAGGTCTTCGAGGCGGAGTTCGCCGCTGACTTCAAGGCGGCGGGCGTCACCTACGAACACCGCCTTATCGACGACATGGTCGCTCAGGTGCTGAAGGGCGAAGGCGGCATCGTTTGGGCCACGAAGAACTACGACGGCGACGTCCAGTCCGACATCGTCGCCCAGGGCTACGGCTCCCTCGGCATGATGACCTCAGTCCTTCTCACGCCCGACGGCCAGATCTGCGAAGCGGAGGCTGCACACGGCACCGTGACTCGTCACTACCGCCAGCATCAGCGCGGCGAAGCGACCTCGACCAACCCCGTTGCGTCGATCTTCGCCTGGACACGTGGCCTGATGCACCGCGGTAAGCTCGATGGCACGCCCGATGTGACGAAGTTCGCCGAGACCATCGAAGCGGTATGTGTCGAGGCCGTTGAAGGCGGGGAGATGACCAAGGACCTCGCGATCCTCATCGGCCCCGGCCAGAAATGGCTCACGACGGAGGAATTCCTTGCGGCGCTGGACCGGCGCCTCCAGGCGAAGATGGCGGCCTGGTAGCCGCTGCGAACGTCCCCGGGGCGTGGGCCGTCCAGCGTGCATGGATTCGCTGGTGCGGCCCACGCCCTTCTTTCATCCTGGTTCTTCCGGCCCTTTGGCCGCTATCGCTTCTCTTGGCCGGAGTCTGAACGGCGGCGCCGAACCGCCGTTGCGGAGGGTTCCGTCGTGCGGGCGTCAACCTTCGCATCAGCAGCTGCGCCGGCCCCCAACGCGTAGCGCAGGAGCCCAAGCACTTCCAGCACCAGGTCGCGGAGCATCTGCTCGTCCCAGCCAAAGCCCTCGCGGACCGTGAGCGACTTAGCGAATCCGGAAGGGCGTGCCTCGTCACCCATGGGCGAATAGTCGCAGCCGTAGATCACCGCGAGTGCGTAGTCGCCGGGCATGTTCCCCACGCCGTCGCGATGACGTAGGGACGCGCTCACAGTGCGGCCGCGTGCATAGAACTCTGCGCCCCACCCAGCGGTCGTTTCAAGGTTCACGCGCCCGCGGGCTTTGCCGTCGAACCTGGCGCAGAGCGCCGCCGTGATGGCTTCCAGGTGGACGTCCCAGGCATCGACAGCCGCCAAGATTCAGCTCCGATCCGTGCGCATGGTGCGCCATTCTAATTCCAACGACCTTCCGGGAGCACATGTCGTGGGTCGCGTGTAGACTCCCGGCACTGGAGGTGAACATGACCGAACAGCAAAGTCTGATAACAGATGAGCATCGTGCGCTCGTCGGCAAGAAGAGCGAACCGACCCGCGTCACGGTGAAGGCGGAAGACGCCGCACGGATGCGGGACGTCATCGGCGATTCCGATCCTCGCTACGCCGATGGCACGGGCATCGCGCCGCCCTACACGCTCGCCAGCATTGGCGGCGGCCGCGCCGGTTTGGCGCCAATGATCCTGCCGAACGCGATCCTCACCCAACAGGAGTGGCGCTTCAGCCGGCCATTCAAGATCGGCGAGGAGCTGGACGCGGTGTCGCAGGTCATCGATATCCGCGACCGCCTCGGCGGGCGGTATGGCTACAGCATTCTCGCGATGACAAGCACGGACTATTACGACCTCCAGGGCGAGCACGTGGCTGCCGTCCTGATGACGGTCACCCAGTTCGACCCGAAGGGGATCCAGGAACGAGGCGACTCATGAGCCAGCGTTACTACGAAGACGTCAACGTCGACGACGAGATCGAGCCTGTTGAGAAGTTGCCCACGACTGACATGGCGATCGACTTCTTTGGGCGCGACAACCCAACCAACCCTGCATTTGCAGACGCGGAGGCGGGCAAGCGCATGGGCATCGGTGGCGCCCTCGTCCCAGGGCTCCTGAAGCTTTCCTGGCTCTGCCAGTACACGAGCGATTGGGCAGGACCGGAGGGCAAAGTGCGGAGCGTACGCGCCGCCTATCGCCGCCCCGACGTCGCCGATCGACCCCTGCTGCTCTCGGGGCGTGTCGTAGAGAGGCGGCAGGAAGACGGCATGAACCTCGTCGAGGTTGAGGTCGTAACACTGGCTGATGGTCAGCCCTCCGTCCGCGGCAACATCCAGGTCGAACTCCCCGGACGAGGCTAGTGCTGACTGTGCTCACCGCGTGCCCCTGTACGCCGCCCTTGTGCAAGGGCGGCGTACACTTGTTTTCGTGACAGACCAATTACGCCAGAACGTCGCCCAGGCTGTTGCTTGCTTCGATCAGACCGACGACATCGCTGCGCTGCATGCGTTGCTTGAAGAAGTCGTGCCGCGAGCCAAGAAGGCCATCGGTCAGTACGTCCGAAACGGTGGCGAAGACGCGATTCCGGCCCCTGCTGAAATCGGGCCGGCCCGGGATGCGGCATCCCTCGCCCAGGCGACCGCAACGCTGCGCTCCACCAACGACTTCCCGCTGCTGCTGGCAATGAGCCGCTCGATTGGCCGGCGCGTGGAAGCGATTGAAATCGCTTCGTCGGCCGAGTTTAGAGAAGGGTCACGGGTCCTCGTTCCCGCCCAGCCGCGCTACCCGGTCGCGGGCCCGCGCGTCCCGGGAACGGTGCGGGAGCCCGGAATCATGCTCGACGTTTTGTTGGATGACGGCGAGTCCTGGAGGGGTCCCGCCAGCCTCGCTCGCCTCCAGCCAACCCCGCACTAGACGAACAGCAAGACGGCCGGCACTGCCACGATGGTTGCCAGGAATGCGCCAAGGTTTCGGGGGCTACGCGTCGTCCACGCTGTCGCCGCCAGGATTGTCGCCGCGTACGGGCGGTAGGCGACTGTCAGGACACCCACTGAGATAAGCCCCACCGAGACCATCTCCGTCAGTACCACCGTGAACGCTGCGTCTCCTCCGAGGAGCACTGAAGCAAACAGCGTGTCCACGAACGTCGTGATGTTCGCACCCATCACATAGGGGATGACGTGGTCACGGCGCACATAGCCCTTGAGCGCCAACGGAATGAGGACAGTGATTGAAAGGGAAACGCTGAGCGTGAGCAGCGTCACGGCGCTACCCATCGCGAACATCAACGGGCGGCGCTGGAGAAATGCCAGCCGCCGTTGCATGGCGTCACCCTCGCTCTCCAACTGTGGCAACGCACGATCGAACAGGCTGAAGCTGGCCACGAGCACCAGCACGCCTGCAACGAAGAGAAGCAGGCCCGGGAGCAGCGCGTCGAGCCCTTCGACCGCCGGTCCATAGACCGCCTCGATCGTGTCAGCGAGCGTGGCGGGGGTCGAAAATTGTACGGGGTCGAGCCAGCCCAGCCGCAGGATGAGCAGCCCAAGAAGGATCGCCGGCCCCTGCGTCGTGAACGTCGTCAACAGCGCGATGACACCGATCGAAAGCCCGTCGGCGCTCTTCCTCCCGCGGACATAGAGGATGAAGCCGACCGCCAGCACGATGAATGAAGCTCCGAGCCGGGACCCACCGACGACCGCGAAAGCCTCGGCTTCGCTGAACGTCCCCGCCTGGAGGAGCGAGATGCCGATCGCAGCTACAGGCGAGCCGCTGAGCACTCCATAGGCGAACAGCCAGCCGAATCCGAGGGCATTGAGCGGTCCCTCGACACTGAGCCCGTCGAGGACGGGCACGAGGTCGCCGGCGCCGGCCTTCAGGGTCTCGAGGGCAAAGATGAACAGCGCGACACCCGCCGCGGCGGCCGTAGGCCGGAGCAGGATCACAAGAAGCTCGTGGCCAATTCGGAGAGCCTCGTTCGTAAATCTGGGTCCGGAAATGCTGCGCCCCGCTCGGCGCTGTGAACCGCCTGGTGCGGCCGGTCCGCTCGCTCCCTTTTCACGCCTCGGGGGCGTCGGCAAGGAGGGGCGTGCGCACCATCCCGGCGGCAACGGTGAGCTGCGTGCCGGGGTCGATGAGGATGAAGCTGCCCGTGTCCCGGGAGACCTCATAGGGGTCCACAAAGAGCGGTTCCATGGTCCGGATCACCACGCGGCCGATGTCGTTCAGTGTGAGAGACAGCGGCGCCTCCTCCCGCTCGTAGTGTTCGACGTCGAGCCGGTCATCTATCCGTTCCACAAGACACCGTACCCGCCGCGTCGTGTGCCGAATCCAGAACTGCTTTCGCGGTCGAAGCGTCATCGCCTCGCTCATCCAGCAAAGATCTGCAGAGAAGCGGGTCGAAACCGCCGCTTGATCCTCAACCCCGACGATCATCTGTCCGCGGCTGATGTCGATGTCTCCCGCGACCCGAAGTGTTACTGCCTGGCCGTGGTGCGCTTCATCGATCGAGCCAGGGTAGCGGTCGATCGCCGTGACCTGCGTGCGGACGCCCGAGGGAAGGATGGCCACCACATCGCCGGTGCGCACCGTCCCCGTCGCCACCGTGCCCGCATAGCCGCGGTAGTCGTGGTGTTCGTCTGATTGAGGGCGGATCACGTACTGGACCGGGAACCGCAGCGCATGGTGCCGGACAGGGTCCGGGATCGTCACCGTTTCAAGGAACTCCAGCAGCGTGCCGCCTTGATACCACGGCATGTTGGAAGAAGGGTCCACGACGTTGTCGCCGGACACGGCGGCCAGCGGGATTACCGTGACCTGTTCGACGCCGAGGTGATCCGCGAGCTTCTTGAACGAGCAGGCAATCTCATCGAACCGGGACTGGTCCCAGTTCACAAGGTCCATCTTGTTCACGCAGAGCATCAGGTGGCGGATGCCGAGTAGCGCCGTCAGCGCCGCATGCCGCCGGGTTTGCTCGATAACGCCTTTGCGGGCGTCGACCAGGAGGAGCGCGAGGTCGGCGGTCGAAGCTCCGGTGACCATGTTCCGCGTGTACTGCACGTGCCCCGGCGAGTCGGCAATGATGAACTTCCGCCGCGGAGTCGCGAAGTAGCGGTACGCCACGTCAATCGTGATGCCCTGTTCGCGCTCGGCGCGGAGTCCGTCTGTGAGGAGCGCCAGGTTCACGGTGCCAAGGCCTTGCGCCTGGCTCGCCCGTTCGAGGCTGTCCATCGTGTCCTGGAAAACCTGTTTCGAGTCGTACAACAGGCGCCCAATCAGCGTGCTCTTCCCGTCATCGACCGAGCCCGCTGTGGCGATGCGGAGGAGGTCCATTAGAAGTACCCCTCGCGTTTGCGGTCTTCCATCGCCGCCTCGGAGAATCGATCGTCCGCCCGGCTGGCCCCACGCTCCGTGATTCGCGCTGCCGCCACCTCGGCGATCACGGCTTCGAGATCGAGAGCGTTCGATTCCAGCGCTGCCGTACAGGTCATGTCACCGACAGTGCGATACCTGACCGCCGCCAGGAACGGCTTCTCGCCGGGGAGCAATGACAGGTACGGACTCATCGCCATCAGCATCCCGTCGCGCTGAAACACCTCCCGCTCGTGCGTGAAGTACACGGAAGGGACTTCGAGGTTCTCGCGCGCGATGTACCGCCAGACGTCCAACTCAGTCCAGTTCGAAAGCGGGAAGACGCGGATGTGCTCGCCCTTCTGGTGCATCCCGTTGAAAAGGTGCCAGAGCTCGGGACGCTGGTTCCGCGGGTCCCACTGGCCAAACTCGTCGCGGAAGCTGAACACGCGCTCCTTGGCGCGGGCCTTTTCCTCGTCACGTCGCGCTCCACCAATCGCAGCGTCGTACTCGTGTGCGGCGATGGTTTCGAGCAGTACCGGCGTCTGGAGGCGATTCCGGGACGCCCGCGCGCCGCGTTCCTCCACGAGGTCACCGCTGTCGATGCCCGCCTGCACGGATCCGACGACCAGCGTCGCGCCGAGCTCGGCGACGCGGCGATCACGGAACTCCAGTACCTCCCGGAAGTTGTGCCCTGTGTCCACGTGCACGACGGGGAACGGGAACTTCGCCGGCCAGAAAGCCTTCTCAGCAATGCGGAGCAGGACAATGGAGTCCTTGCCGCCTGAGAACAGGATCGCGGGCCGGGCGAACTCTGCTGCAACATCTCGCATGATGAAGATCGCTTCGGCTTCGAGTTGGTCGAGTCCGCTGTCGACGGCCAGGTCCTTGCTGATGGTCGCGGTCACGCTGTTACTCCGGCACGGGCTTGCTCTAGCAATCCGCGCTGCTCCAGGAATTGCACGACCCGGTCGAGGGAGGCAGCCACCGTTTCGCTGGCACTCGGGATGACGAGTTCGGGCGTGAGGGGTTCCTCGTATGGGTCATCAAGGCCGGTGAACGATGTGCGGGTTCCTGCGCGTGCCTCGGCGTAGAGGCCCTTCACATCGCGCGCCTCGCATTGTTCGAAGGTTGCGGCAACGTGGGCTTCGATGAACAGCGAGCCGTCGTCCTCGACGATCCGCCGGATTGACTCCCTGGTCGCGCGATACGGCGAAATCGTCGCGGTGATGACGCCGACGCCATTCCGTGCCAGCAGGTTCGCCACGAAACCGACACGCAGGATGTTCGTGTCCCGGTCCTCTTTGCTGAACCCGAGGCCCTTCGAAAGGTTCGTGCGGACGACATCTCCGTCCAGCACTTCTACGCGGCGGCCCCTCGCCCGCAGAACCGGGGCAAGCGCCTCCGTCAGCGTCGACTTGCCGGAACCGGAGAGGCCCGTGAACCACACCACGAAGCCACCGTCGCCGGCGCCTCCGCCAGATGCGGTTGCGGAACTGTTGGGTGAAGTCTCTTCGCTCAACTCGTGTGCAGCCCGCATTCGTCTTTGTCGAATCCGGCCCAGCGGCCGGCGCGTCCTTGTACGCCCGGCACGGTGCAATTGAAGCAGCCGATGCTGGTGTAGCCCTGGTTCAGCAACGGGTTATAGGGCACCTCGTGCTTGATCACGTAGTCCCACGTTTGCGCTTCGGTCCAGTTCGCCAGCGGATTGATCTTCAGCAGGCCGAACTTGCTATTCCATTCCACGATCGGGACGCTCGCTCGGCCCTCGGACTGGTCTCGTCGGAGGCCGGAGAGCCAGCATGTCTTGCCCGTCAGCGCTCTGCGATTCGGCTCCACCTTGCGCAGTTCGCAGCAAAGGTCCGGGTCGCGCATCCACAGCGCCGATCCGTACTCGGCCGCCTGCGCCTCGTGGCTGAGCAGCGACTTGTATACCTGGACGTTGGCCAGGCCGAGCCCGTCGACCGTCTGTCGCATGGTCTCCTGCGTCTCTTCGAACAGGTAGTCGGTGTCGAGGACGAACACATGGACATCCGGCTTGAGGCTCGCGGCCATGTGCAGGATGGCCATGCCGGTCGCCCCGCCAAAGCTTGCACCGACCGAGACGCCATCGCCGAACGTCTCGACCGCCCATCGGACGATCGTGGCCGGGTCTTCATGCTCGAACCGCGAGGCGAGCGCCGTAATGGTTTCTTCCGACAGGGCCGTAGTCGCTGTCATCCGTGCCTGCCTGTCACAATGTGGAGTGAGTAGCTCAACATTATCAACATTGCTACACTGAGACAAGACTGAAGTGCAGTAAGTCCATCGAGTTTCTGATAGGCTCATCCAACCGAGCGAGGGAGTATGCCATGCCGCAGGCCGAGACCATTGTCCACACCAACGAACCGGGAAAAGTCCTCTCCGTCCTCCAGGGGGAACTCCAGGACTTCGAGACCGAAGCCACCCGTTACCTCGCCGGCGAATGGGAAGAGAACCAGTTCATCGGCTTCCGCCTGAAGCAGGGGGTCTACGGCCAGCGCCAACCCGGCGTGCAGATGATCCGATGCAAGCTACCGTTCGGCGGGGTGACCCCGGACCAGATGGATGCTTTCGCGGAGGTCGCCGAGCACTTCGCTCCGCTCCGCAGGGGCCACATCACCACGCGCCAGAACATCCAGTATCACCACATCCCGTTGCGCAAGATCACTGACGCGCTCCGTGTGCTGGGCCGCACGGGAATCTCCACTCGAGAAGCCTGTGGCAACACGGTCCGGAACGTCACCGGCGACCCGTGGGCCGGCGTAAGTCCACTGGAACCGTTCGACCCCACACCCTACACGGCCGCGTTCGCGCGTTACTTCCTCCGTAACCCGCTCACACAGCTTCTCCCGCGAAAGTGCAAAGTCGCATTCACCGCCGACGAAAATGACGAAGCGATCACCTGGATCCACGACCTTGGCTTCATGCCGCGAGTCCGGGACGGCGTGAAGGGCTTCGAGATCCGCACAGGCGGCGGCACCAGCATCATGCCACGCCATGGCTACGTCCTCCGGGAGTTCTCCCCAATGGACGAGTACCTGAAGGTTTCAGAGGCCGTGCTCCGCATTTTCAACCGCGCCGACGAACTCCGGAAGAACCGCGCCAAGGCCCGCCTCAAGTTCCTTGTCGACCGCGTCGGCATCGACGAATTCCGCCGCATGGTGGACGAAGAACTCGAAGGTGATTGGGTCGACGGCCGCGACTTCTCGCCCGAGAAGCTGCTCTATTTCGATGACGAATCCGCGACCGCACCTGCGCCGAAGGCGTCCTACCAGCAGCCCGATGGCGACCAGGCGGCGTTCGAGAAGTTCGCGTCCTATAACGTCCGCGCCCAGCGCCAGGATGGCTTTAGCACGCTCCAGGTGAAGGTGCCCCGCGGGGACCTCTCGCCGGAACAATTCCGCGGCCTTGCGACGATCATGCGCGAGTACTGCGGTGGGCGCGCCCGCATGTCTGTGCAGCAGAACATCGTCCTCCGCTGGATCCGCAACGAGAGCCTCTACGAGGTCTGGCAGCGGCTTGGCGCGCTGCGTCTTGCCGAGGGTGGCGCCGAGACCATCACCGACGTCGTCAGCTGCCCCGGGACGGACTCCTGCAAGCTTGGGATCACGTCATCCATGGGACTGAACCGTGCGGTGGAAGAGCGGTTGGGCAATCTCGGAATCACTGACCCGCTCACCAGCCAGGTTCACGTGAAGATGAGCGGTTGCCCTAATGGCTGTGGCCAGCACCACCTCGCGAACATCGGTTTCCACGGCGCCGCCATGAAAGTCGGCGACCAACAACTGCCGGCGTATCACGTCTTCCTTGGCGGCTCCTACCAGGGAGATGACGTCCGCTTCGGCCAGCAACTGAAGGTTCGGATGCCTGCGAAGCGGGCCCCGGAGGCGGCCGAGCGAATCCTTTCCGTCTATGAAGCGCAACGGCAGCCGGGCGAAGTCTTCAATGCCACCTTCGATCGTATCGGCCCGAAGCCATTCGAAGCGGCCATCCAGGACCTTGCCCTGCCCGGCGAGTTCACGGACGACAACCAGGGAATGTTCATGGACTGGGGCAAGCTCGACCTCTACGTGCTCCAGCGCGGCGAAGGCGAGTGCGCGGTCTAGCAGTCGTTAAACACTGCTGACAGGATGCCGTCAGCGTAGTGTCCGGGCTCCCGTCTCCGGATGGGGCCCCGCCGCTACACTGAGAACGTGGCCTCCACCACCATCTCCGAGAAGATTCGCAAACAGCTTGCGGCGCTGCCCGCGCGCCCGGGCGTCTACATCATGCGCGACGCCGCGGGCGACGTTATCTACGTAGGCAAGGCCGCGAAGCTGAAGGATCGCGTCCGCTCGTACTTCGGTTCTCCGCGTGGGATGGAACCGAAGACGCGAGCACTTCGTCAGCAGATCGAGGACTTTGAATACATCGTCGTCGGGACAGTTGGTGAGGCGTTGCTGCTTGAGGCGACGCTCATCAAGCGGCACCAGCCGTTCTTCAACATCCGCCTGAAGGACGACAAGCGGTACCCGTACCTCAAGATTGACGTTCAGAATCCCTGGCCCCGGGTC
This sequence comes from Dehalococcoidia bacterium, assembly GCA_050248655.1. Taxonomy (GTDB): domain Bacteria; phylum Chloroflexota; class Dehalococcoidia; order Tepidiformales; family Tepidiformaceae; genus JAGQHB01. The sequence goes on along the minus strand of JBFWRY010000001.1, from coordinate 625,810 downwards.
TACATTACAAGGCGCATCGAGAAGGACGGCTCCCGCTACTTCGGACCATACGCCAGCGCCGGCTCCGTCCGTGCCACGCTCGACCTCGTCAAGAAGCTCTTCCCGTGGCGCTCGTGCACGAAGGAGATCACCGGGAAAGATCCTCGTCCCTGCCTCGACTACTACATCAAGCGCTGCATCGCACCGTGCACCGCGTTTTGCACGACCGAGGAATACGCAGAGGTCATTGACCAGGTCGTCCTCTTCTTGGAGGGCAAGTCCGATGATGTTCTGAGGCGGCTCCGCGACCAAATGGAAACCGCCGCCGAGCGGCTGGAGTTCGAACGCGCTGCGATGATTCGAGACCAGGTCCGCTCGCTTGAACGCACGATCGAACGCCAGATGGTGGCAACCACCCGGACCGAAGATCTCGACATCTTCGGCCTCTCCCGCGATGGCGACCAGGCATGTGTCCAGGTCTTCTTCGTCCGCGGGACCCACATGATTGGCCGCGACCACTTCATCGTCGAGGGCGTGACGGACGAACCGGACGCCGCCATCCTGATGAACTTCCTCCTCCAGTTCTACGAAAGCGCCCAGTACGTGCCGCGCCTCATCGTTGTCCCCGTCGAGCCGGACGACCGCCCCGAGATGGAAGAGCTTCTCACTGAAAAGCGCGGGTCGGGCGTCGAGATTCGGCTGCCCGAACGAGGTGAAAAGCGGCGGCTCGTCGAAATGGCAAACGACAATGCCCGCGAGGCGCTATCGGTGATGAAGGTCAAATGGATGGCCGACGCGAACAAGACCGAACAGGCCCTCGACCAGCTCCGGGAGGAGCTTTCACTCCCGGACATCCCCCGCCGGATCGAGTGCTACGACAACTCCAACATCCAGGGTACGAGCCCCGTATCCAGCATGGTCGTGTTCGTCGATGGCAAGCCGGCTACGAACCAGTACCGGCGTTTCAGGGTCAAGACCGTCGTTGGTGCGGATGACTTCGCGACCATGGCTGAGATCATGCGACGGCGCTTCAAGCGCGTGCAGACCACCATCGAGCCCGCCCCCGAAGACGCGGATGCACCGCCTGCCCGGCCCGCCGACGCGTGGGATCTCCCCGACCTCGTCATAATCGATGGTGGCAAAGGGCAACTCGGCGCCGCTGCCCAGGCGATGCGCGAACTCGGAGTTCACCACATCCCGGTCGTCGGGCTCGCGAAGGAGCACGAAGAGATCTTCGTGCCCGGTGAAGACGACCCGATCATCCTTCCTCGCTCGTCAGAAGCGCTGTTCATGGTCCAGCGGCTGCGCGACGAGGCACACCGGTTTGCGATCACTTTCCACCGCCAGGTTCGCGCGAAGGCAGCTATCCAGAGCGCACTCGATACGATCCCGGGCGTCGGACCAAAGCGAAAGAAGGCGCTCCTGCGCAAGTTCGGGACGGTCCGTGCCGTCCGCGAGGCGAGCGTTGAAGAGATAGCCAGCACGCTCGGGTTCACGCGAGCAGTCGCTGAGAAGGTGAAAGAGCACCTGTAACACCCTCCGCGTCGGCGTAGGATGCCTGGCATGGCACTCAATCGAATCGGCACCATCTCCGCCGCCTGGCGCTACCCAGTGAAGTCCATGGCCGGCGAACTCCTCCCGTCCGCCGCTGTCACCCTGCAAGGCATCGCCTCAGACCGGATGTTCGCCTTCGTCCAGGCGGGCTCGCAGAGCCCCTTCCCGTGGCTTACCGGTCGCGAGATGGCTTCCATCCTGCAGTACCGCCCGGAATGGGAAACTGGCGATGGCGGCCGCCCGGCGCTCACCGTGCGGACTCCGGCTGGTGACCGGTTTGCCGTCAGCAGCGACGAGCTGAAGGCTGAGCTTGAGCGTGAGTCCGGCCGGGATATCTACCTGCTCCCGAACTACCGGGGCAGCTTCGATGTCGCGGCCATCACATTCATGGCCAACGCGACCGTCGATGGCATCGCACAGCTGAGCGACACGCCCCCCGAGCCAGGCCGGTTCCGTATGAACTTCTACCTCGAAACGGCGGACCGTGCGCCGTTCCAGGAAAACGGTTGGGTCGGCAAAGTCCTCCGCGTGGGCGAAAGCGTTCGCGTGGCCGTGACCGAAAAAGACAAGCGCTGCGCGATGATCACCCTTGCCCCCCACGGTGGAGCTCCCGTCACACCCGTGCTGACGGCGGTTGCACGGGAAAACGAAGCCTACGCCGGTGTATATGGCTCAGTACTCACGCCGGGCACCGTCAACGCTGGCGATGAGGTCTTCATCGAGGAATGATCGCCGGGACGTGAAAGAGCGTCCTGTGCCGGAGGGTATCGGATGGCTTTTGATACCGGCCTGGCAGACCGCGTCAGAGCGCTCCTCCCCGGCTCTGCTCGGATCGACGAGCGGAAGATGTTCGGCGGGCTGAGTTTCCTCGTCGATGGGAACATGGCGGTCGGCGTATCGGGAGATGAGCTGCTCGTGCGCATCGGACCGGGGTCCAGCCTCGATCCCGCAGCTGGCCAGTACGCGCGCCAAATGGTCATGTCCGGGCGGCCAATGGCTGGCTGGGTGTTCGTGGAAAAGGCGGGATTCGGTGACGAAGACAGCCTCCGGGCGTGGGTAGCCCTCGGCGTCGCACTCGCACAAAGCGTGCCGGCCAAACAGCCAGGTGCAGCGGGGCGTAAGGGTGCGTCGACCCGAACGGACTAGCCGGCTGGCGGCTCCTGATAAAGAGCGCAAACGGCCCCCGCCGGGTCGCGAATGACGGCGAAACCGCCCCCCTCCACGTCGCGAGGGCCGTCGAGCACCGAGGCGCCGCGCTTCGTGGCCTCCGCGAGGCTGGCGGCAAGGTCGTCCACGGTGATGTACACCAGCCACACCGGCGGGATATTGCCGTTCTGGCCACGGGCGTGGCAGATACCCGCGGCAGCTTCGTCAGCGCCGGGCGGCACCATGTTGAAGTCGGCGTAGCCGCCCATATCTACGTCCTCGGCGCGCCAGCCAACAACGGCCGCGTAGAAGTCCCGGATCCCCGGCGCGTCCGGGACCGTGAGATCGACCCAGCTGATGCGTCCCTTGGTCATCGAAACCTCCGTGCCCCTACGGGTCGATCAGCACGCCCGGATTGAGAATGCCATTGGGATCGACTGCCTTCTTCGCGGCTCGCAGCGCTTCTGCGAACACGTCTGGGCGCTGGATGTCGTACCAGGGCCGGTGGTCGCGCCCGACGGCGTGATGATGGGTAATCGTGCCGCCGTTGGCCATGACTGCGTCGGACGCCGCCTTCTTCAACTCCGCCCACATCTCGAATTCGCCCCCCGGCGTACCCAGCCCCGAGAACGTGTAGTAGGGCGCCGGGCCGTCCGGGTACACATGCGTGAACCTGCAGGAGAGCGTGCCGCCGCCGCAGACGCGCTGGAGGGCCTCCGTTACTGCCGCCCGCACGTTTCGGTCGAAGTCGGGCCAGCGATCCCACGTGATCGATGTCTCGAACGTGTCGCCGACCATCCCGAGTCCCATCGTCATGTTGCCGTTGTAGGGGCCCCGGATAAATGAGTTCCGCCATTCGCCGACAGCGCCCTGGCGTCCCGCGTCCGTCGTTTCCACGGGGTTGTCGACGACTCGGACGCTGGATTCGTCGACTGTTCCGCCAGCTTCCTTCGCAAGATCCATCGCCTGCTGCAGGAGGTGACCCACCGGCACGTCGGCCGATTCGAAACCGAGGATAAGGATGGCGTGCGTGCCGTCGAGTCCCGCGGCGTTGCCGGCTTCGACGGGATCCAGGATACGGGCGTTCGCCGGCCACAGCTTGGCCTGGACGACGGCCTTGCAAGCGAGGGCTGCCGTCTCCCAGGTCGCGAAGGTGACACTGGCCGAGCCACGGAACACGGGTCGTCCCTGGACCCGCATCCACGCCTCGGTGACGACGCCAAGGATGCCTTCGCTGCCGAGGATCATCCGGTCCGGGCTGGGGCCCGCGCCGCTTCCCGGGAGCCGTCGCGATTCCCAGGCGCCGCGAGGCGTCAGCATGCGTACTGATTCAACGAAGTCGTCGATGTGCGTCCCGTTGGTGGCGTAGTGCCCGCCGGAACGTGTGACGATCCAGCCGCCGAGCGTCGACCACTCAAAACTCTGTGGGTAGTGGCGGAGCGTGAATCCATGCGGACGAAGCTGCGTCTCGAGGTCGGGGCCTAACACGCCCGCCTGGATGCGAGCCGCACGCGATGTAGCGTCCACTTCCAGCACCCGGCTCATCTCTCGCAGATCGAGCGTTACGACCCCTTTCGAGGCCTCCGGGGGCTCGACTCCGCCGACGACCGACGACCCGCCCCCGTACGGGACCACGATGTAGCCCTGGGCGTCACACCATTCGAGTACCGCGCGGACATCGTCCTCTGTCTTCGGGAGGGCGATGAGGTCCGGCGGATTCGGGAACTGTCCGCGAAACGCCCGCAACTTGTCACGAAACGACTTCCCGTAGCTGTGGGAGGCCCGCTCATGTTTGTCGCCAGTCAGCAGATGGGCGAGCGTCGCGGGTGCCGAAATACGGGGAGCACGCATCGTCACTGCATCAAGGTCCGGCCGGGCCGGAAGCTCGAATGTGCGGCCGAACCGCATTGACTGGCGCTCGGCCGCCTGCACTCGCTGTTCTTCCGTGGGCTCGTCGGATTCGAGGCCCCACCCCCAGTAGCTTCTGCGGCTCATACACGCCTCCCGCGGCAATTGCCGGCGGGCGCCATCCTACGCTTGCTGCCCGGGGAATCCCATCAGACGTTGCGCCGTTATCATGCGCCTGTGCGCTATGCCTCCGTCCTCCGCACCGCCTGGGGCCCGATCCTCGCCGGAGTCGTCCTGCTCGCCGCGCTCGGCGCAATCGTCGTCCTTTCCCAGTCCGTCGGCGCCGATGATGTTCCGCCGGCCGCACCCGCGTTCCAGCCCCCAGCTGCGATGCCGGTCTCGGGCGCTGACATAAAACTCATCGACGGCTCCCGGCTCGTGATCGTCCGCCAGACCCGTGCGGGGACGACAGAGCAGGAGATCATCGCGACACCGGGCGCCGGCATCGAACGCCTCGCAGCTATCTCGACCGCCGAGGTCTCTCCCGGCGACTGGCTGACCGTCGTGGGCATCCCAAACGACGTCAAGAACTTCTCGGTGCAGGCGCTCGTCGTCATCGCCGGGTCCCCGGCGCCGGGCAATGATGGCGTCGCGCGGAGTGCGGCCGGTTTCGCGGGCCACGAGCCTTCCCGCGACCCGAGGGCACGGCCCATCATCGGAGGGCCGGTGCTCCGCATCGAAGAAAAGGTGATAGTCATTGGCGGGCCAACGGGCGAGATCAGGGTAACGGCGGGGCTGGAAGCGCCAGCGCGCCTCTACCGGATTGAGCCCGCGACGCTCGCTGACATGACGGAGGGCGACCGCCTCGCTGGCGATTTCGATAGTCCAGAACTGGGCCCGCTGCTGCTGTTGCCGGTTCCAGAAGGGTAGGAGATCCCGCATGGCTGACTCGAACCGGGCCGTCCTCGTGGTCGGCGGCACGGGACCCACCGGGCCCTGCATCGTCAACAGGCTGCTGGCCGAAGGCCGCGATGTCACGATCTACCACTCAGGCCGCCACGAAGTTGAGTTCGACAGACCGGTGGAACACCTGCACGGGGATCCTCGTGATCCCGCCGACATTGCAGCCGTCCTCGGTGATCGGCACTGGGATATCGCCGTCCTGACCTCGGGCCGCCTCAAAGCCTTGGCTGAGACGCTCGCCGGCCGCTGCCGGCGGCTCGTCGGCATCACGGGCCAGCCGGTGTATCGCGGGACTATGGCGCCGACGCCCGGCGGCCGCCTTCCGTTGCCTGTGCCCGAGTGGGCTGAGCGCCAGCGCGACCGCGCCGACTACACGGGCAAGGTCGCTGAAGGCGAGGACCAGCTGATGCTGCAGCACGGCCGCGGCGACTTCGAGGCCACCGTCGTCCGGTACCCCGGCGTGTATGGCCCGCGCTGCATCCTCGCCCACGAATGGGCGATCGTGAAACGGCTCATTGACGGCCGCCGCGCGATGGTTATGCCTGGCGCCGGCATGGCCTACTTTCAACGCGGATTCGTAGAGAACCTGGGCCAGATGGTCTACCTCGCCGCAACGCGGCCCGAGGCATCGGGCCAGTTCTTCAACGCGGGCGATGAGCGCGTGCTCAGCGCGCGGCACGTCGCCGAGATCGTCAGTGCCGAGCTGAACCTGCCGCTGGAGTGCGTGGATATCCCCGCCCATTGGTGCCGAGGGTTCTACCCGCTCGCCCAGAAGTCGAGTCTCGTCCTCGATTCTGCAAAGTCGCGGTCGCTGCTTGGCTACCGGGATGTGGTCGATGTTGCCGACGCCACCGCCCGCACCGCGCGCTGGCTCTGGGAAAACCGCCCGGCAGACGTGTCGCCGGCCTTCGGTGGCAGTTTTGACTACGATCGCGAAGACGCGATCATCAGTGCGTGGCGGGAACTTTCTGTGGCGGCAGAAGAACGGCTCGGTCTTGGAAAGGACTAACGCATGCGGTTCAATTTCACGCCCGAACAGGACGAGTTTCGAAGCGAAGTCTCGGCCTTTCTCGGTGAGACGCTGACCTCAGACTTCTGGGGTTACCACGAAGCGGAAGAGCTTCCCGAGTGGTCGCCGCGTTTCAGCCGGGCGGCGGCCGAGCGCGGCCTGCTCGGCATCGCCTGGCCGGAGGCGTATGGGGGACGCAACAAGGGACTCGTTGAACAGGCGATTTACATGGAGGAGATGGCCTACGCCGGCGCCCCGCAGGAGCAACACAGGCGGGCGATTCAACAGGTTGGTCCCTCAATCATGGCGTTCGGCACCGAGGAGCAGAAGGCTCGCTACTTGCCGGGTGTTAGCAAGGGCGAGATTTCGTTCGCGATGGGCCTTTCGGAACCGAACGCTGGTTCCGACCTCGCGAGCGTCGAGGCCCGGGCGGTTCGCGATGGCGACGAGTTCGTGCTGAACGGTGAAAAGAAGTACACGTCCGGCGCGCACTACTCGGACTACCTCTGGACGGTCGTGCGAACGGACCCGGAAGCGCCGAAACATCGCGGCATCTCGATGGTCGTAGTGCCTCTGCATTCGTCCGGCGTCGACGTGCAGCCGCTCATCGATCCGCTCGGGCGGCATCATTTCAACAAGATCTTCTTCAGCGACGTACGCGTACCGGTCGACAACCTCGTGGGGGAGCAGAACCGGGGCTGGTACATCAACGCCTTCACTATGGACCTGGAGCGTTCGGGGGGCGCCCACATCGGCAACCTCCGGCGGATGCTCGACGCGGCTGCGCGGGCGTTTCGCGAAGCGGGCGTCACGTCCGAAGCGTCGCGGATGCGCCTGGCGGACCTCGGGATCACGGTGAACGTGGCCCGCCTTCTTTCCTATCGTGTCGCATGGCTGCGCTCCACCGGCGCCTCGCCGAACTACGAAGTCTCGATCATCAAACTCCTCGCAAGCGAGACCACGCAGCGGATCGCCGCGCTGGTGGTGAACGCGCTCGGTCCGGCCGCCCTTGTCGTTCGCGGTGGCCCATGGGACTCCAGCTGGGGTAGCAAGCATGTGGCCGCGATCCCGGCCACGGCGGGACAGGGCACCAGCGAGATCATGCGCAACATCATCGCCACTCGCGGGCTCGGGCTTCCCCGTGGTTGACGGACCTTTTACCGGCCTCCGTGTCGTGGAATTGGGGCGCTTCATCGCCGCCCCCTACTGCGGCCAGCTACTGGCTGATGGCGGCGCGGACGTCATTAAGGTGGAGGACGTCACCGGCGATGAAACGAGGCGCAACGGCCCAATCGTGCCTGGCGAGGGCCGCCAGTTCCTGAACAAGAACCGCGGCAAACGCTCGATAGCCGTCGACCTTGGTAGTGCCGATGCGCTGGCTGCCGTGCGTTCACTCGCCGCTGCCGCCGACATCGTCGTAGCCAACTTCCGGCCTGGGCGTGCTGAAGCGATCGGCCTCGACTACGAGAGCCTTGCAGCGACGAACACCCGGCTCATCTACGCCGAAAACACGGCATACGGCCTGGAGGGCCCCATGGCGGGCGCTCCAGGGATGGACGTAGTTCTGGCTGCGTATTCCGGAATCGCGGCGCTCACCGAGCACGGTCCTGTGCTCCCGGAAGCGCCAATTATTGACTACGCCGCCGGTCTACTCCTCGCGTGGGGCGTCTCCACAGCGCTTTACCACCGCGAGCGCACGGGCACTGGCCAGCGGCTCGATGTTTCGCTGCTCCAGGCTGCGCTCGTCCTGCAGAACAACGCCGTGAATCACGTCGATGTTATCGACGAGTGGCGGCCGGCATTCGTCGAATACTTGAGACAGGCGTTCGCCGAAGGGAAAACGTGGGCCGAAATACTGGAAGAACGGCTCGCGCGTTCGCCGTTTGTGGTGTCGCGCGCGTACTACGGCATTCTCCGTGCCGCCGACGGCGCTCTTGCCGTTGCGGCGCTATCGCGGCCGCTTCGGTTGAAGGTGATCGCATTGCTCGGCATCGACGACCGCTGGGTTACTGAGCCCGGGTGGCAGCCCCCCGATGCTCGTGCGCATGTGGAATCGACCGTCGCTGCGGTCGAGGCGGCACTCCGCCGCGCTCCGGTTTCCCATTGGCTCGGCGAGTTCGCGAGGATCGGCGTTCCCGCGGCGCCCATGCGGCTGCGCGAAGAGATGCTCGATGATCCGCAGGTGCTCGCAAACGGCTTTGTCACGCGGCTGGAACACTCGTTGCTCGGAGGCCATACCGTCGTTTCGCCTCCGGTGCGCTTTTCGGAGACGCCCCTCCGGACCGGTCACGCATCGCCCCGGCTGGGTGAGCACACACGCGTGCTGCTTTCGGAAGCGGGGCTCGACGCTGCAGCGATTGAATCGCTTCTTGCCCAGGGCGCCGCGGTCGAGACGATCTGACCCTGCCGTCCTCTACTCGCTTCGCAGGGCGGCCGCCTCTGTCCCACGCCCGACCGCGTGAGACGCCAACCACAACGCCACGGAGAACACCGCTGCCACGAGACCAACGCCGAGGCCCACGATGAGCCATCGCGTCCGCAGAATGAACGAAGGCTCGATCCGTTCCCCGGTCTCCGTAACGTCGAGGAACGAAAGCATCTGATCGCTCACGAACATCCCCATGATTGCTCCAGCGCCAATGCCCATCGCGAAGACGACGGCATACTCGAGGGCTAGCATTCCAAGGAGCTGACGCTTCGTCAGGCCGATTGCCTGCACGACCGCGAACTCCACGCGCCGGCGGCGGACAGCAGCGAGCAAGGACGTGAGCAGAGCGGCCGCGACGAGCCCCATCACGGCGATGAATGCCGCGAGTAGGATGCCGCTGCCACTGGCTGCGATGAGCGGGTTTCGCGTCGCAGCATCGAGCGCCTGTTGCCTCGATACGAATTGTTCGAGCCGGAACGGGGATGCGTTGAGCGTATCTTCGAGCGCCTCCAAGTCCGCGTCGTCCGTAACGGTGAGCCAGATTTCCGACGGTTCGGTGCTCAGCGAGAACCCGGGGTCGCCGACGTCCAGCCAGTACAGGAGCCGGTCACGGTTGTAGACGACGACCGGCCCATCGCTGCTGACGGTCGTCGGGAATAGTTCGAAGGTCGCGCGAATGACCGTTGGCACCAGGACGCCGCCGACTCGCAGCAGGACCAGGGACCCCGTCGTGGCCCCCGTCGCCGCAAGGAACGATTCCCCCGCGATCACAGGGAGCGGCGTAAGGAAGGCCGACATATAGATGCCGCGGACCTCGTCCTGGATGTTGGCGCGCACCTGGAGGCGGGCAGATGCTCCCCCGCTCCGTGGGTTTTCCTGGCTCAGCTCAAAGTCATCCTGCACGGGTGCCACAGATGGGAACCGCGACCATGCAGGTGGCCCGTCGAAGTCCTCCAGCAGGACCTCCCGGCCGTCGCTCCCCGTCGCGCTCACATCGTCCAGGAAGAGCGATGGGCCGCCCGCGCGGCCTGAGCTGCCCGTCACAACCAGCGAGACGAGCGTGAGCGGCTCAACCGGGAGGATGGATGTCAGCCTCAGTTCACCACGGATCGACTGCCAATCCGTATCGAGATTGTCGAGGTCCCCGAGTTCGACGAGTTGGTAGTCGCCCTCGGCATTGACAATCCCCGCTCGAAGCGTGAGGCCGCTCAACCCCGTGTCTGTGCGGGCGAAGGCGGCGATCGATGTCGTTCCCACAGGCAGTTGATGTCCGGCGACCGTGTTCACGCTTTCAATGGCCTGCATCAATCGTTCGACCGGACGCTCCGCGAGGTCCTCCCGGAACGTGAGCATTGCCTCGGCGGCGACCGGGTCGATGCCCAGGACCTGGAACTGATTGAACGTCGTGCCCGGAGCGGCCACTCCTCCGGATATCCGCACGACCGTGCTCGCACGCGTCACTCCGGGCAGTGCCTCCGCCAGTTCTTCGAAGCCCCCTGGGTCCGTCCCGGCCAGCTGTGAATTGCTACGCGTGAACGCGCGGACATCGACGCCTGTCTCGTGGTTGGCGCGGTCCCGGTACGACTGGTCGGCGGTTGCCGTATAGCTGGCCGCGAACGTACCGACGGCCACAGCCATCATCAGCAGCAGCGTCAGCCGCGTGTACTGGCCGGCGTTGCGTACGACCTGTACCAGCGCCAGCGCTGCCGACGGACCGCTGACGGCGCGAGTACTCCACGCGATCACTCGCAGGACGATCGGATAGAAGCGAAGAATCAGTGCGCCGGCCGCCAACAGAGCGAGCGCCGGAGACGCCAGTAAGAGCGGGTCACTGCTGACTCCGCCGGTCGATGAAGGCGTGAAGACCGAACCCCGTTGACGTAGTTCGATGAGCAACAGGGCAGCGGCTCCGGCGAGCGCAATGTCGAGGTAGTACCGCTGGAAGAACGATGCCTCTGGCCTGGACAGCCCTCGCCGCAAGTTTCCGACACTCCGCCGGGCCGCGATGAACGCAGGGAGGAGCAGTGCCCCCATAGACAGTGCAATCCCCACGGCCGCTGCCGCGAATGCGCTGGGCACGATCGTCACCGGCAGCATTTCGCCATCGGTAACGTCCCGGAACACGGGCGTCAAACCAAGGAGCGCCGTTGCACCGCCTGCCAGGAACGGTGCGAACACGAGCACCGGCAGGCCGAGCACGAGACCCTGTACGAGGTACATGAACAGGACTTGCCAGATGCTGGCGCCTCGTCCCCGCAGCAACCCGATTTCAGATGACTGCCGTTCGATCAGGACCGTTGCAACGACCCCAATGTAGAAGAGCGCGATGCCGGTGATTTCCAACAGAAGCACGAGCAGTGGAACCTGCTGGTAGTCCGCGGACCTTCCGTAACGGATCAGTGTGTCGCGTAATGGGCTGACGGCGAATGCGCCGTACGGCTCCAACTCGTCATAAAGACCGATAAGGTCGTCGCGGGCGCGTTCGAAGTTGGTACGGGTCAGGCGCTCAGATTCCGCGCGCACGCTCCATGTGTCGTATCCACGGTAGTTCGGAAACAGGGTGCCGAAGTCCTCGACGAGCGCGTCGCGTTCCGTGAGCAGGACGACCGTCGGGCCGATGCCCTCGATCGGAAGGTAGTACGGAACGAAGTAGCGGCTCGTCGTGCCGGGCCAGAACGCGTCTTCGACATCTATGGGCTCGACGATTCCCGTAATCAACACCGTGAATGTGAACTCCACCCGCTCCGTGATGGGGCACGGCGGCGGCGGAGGCGGGATGCCCTCCGGCGGTAAGTCCCGCTCGCAGTTGTCGAACTCCTGTGTCATGACCACCGTGTCGCCAACAACAACGCCAGCGGCTCGGGCGGAAGCCTGGCTCAGAGCGGCTTCGATGACCATGTCTGTCCGCCGTTCGGGGAAAGCGCCGCTCAGGAGCGTCACATGATCGCGCCAGCCTTCCAACCCTGCGGGCTCACCCTGGGGCGGAGCGCGGCGAGCAGCCTCGGTCGCTTTGCGCATCGAAAAGCGGCCAAGACGTGTCCCACGCTCGATCTCGGCGGTGAACCATCCGATACGCTCGTTGATCCGCCGTTCGACCGTCTCCTTCAGCTCTTTCCCCTCTACCGATTGAAGAGGAACGCCGGGGAACTCGACCCTGCTAGTCGATCGGTCTTCGAGCTCCGTCTGGATCGTGTATGTGAGGCCAAGGTCGGCCATCGACCGGGCGTAAATAGGCCCGGCTGCGAGGAGCGTTCCCGCGACGAGCACGCCAAGGCCCAACACCGCGGCGAGGCCGCGCGCGGAAACGAGCTGCTTCAGGGCGAGGACGGTGAGCGATCCCATGCGAGCAGGCCAAAGCCTAGCGGCTCGCCGCGCAGGCGGCGACTGCCTGTTCGGTCGGCAGATGAGCCTGTAGGCTTTGGCCTGCTCGGGAGGGGATGTGGGCAACCTCGCCGCCGTGATCCGGATGGTGGGCCAGCGGAGCCTCGGCCATTGGCGGCTGGGTGTGGCCATGGCCTTCGGGGCCGTGCTTTGTGCTGCCCTGCTCTCCGCCGTAGCCCTGTATTCCGACACCGTGCGAGACCTCGGACTTTCCTTTCAGCTCGAAAATCAGCCCGAACAGGCCGTGGACATCTTCATCCAGAGCACGAGCCAGCGCTTCGAGCCGGGCGAGTTCGACGCGCTCGTGAAGACCACGAACGAACTCGTTGCCAGCAGGACAGATGGTTTCCAGCGCGACGTCATCCAGTACGGACGGTCAGCGACCTTCTTCCCCACCGCTCCCGGCGGGACTGTGCCAGAAGACGACGGGCGTCCGCGAGCGCATTTCCAGTTCTATGACCGCCTGGCCGAACACGTGCGGCTCGTCGAAGGCGGTCCTCTGCCCGTGAGCTCCCCGGCCGCCGAGGGCTCGCCGCCCACGATCGACGTCTGGATTGGCCTAGCCTCGGCCCAACTCCTTGATGTGACGGTCGGCCAGGAGTTCGACCTCCATCCGCACTGGCGGCCCGTACTGCCGGTCCGTGTGCGTGTCGTCGGCATCGTCGAACCCATCGATAGCAACGACCCGTACTGGTACGGCGACGCCGACCGCTTCCTCGTTGCTGAGAATTCCTGGCAGACCTACCCGTTCTTTGCGGCGCAGGACTCGGTTGTTCGCGCCGTCGGCGCCTACCTGCCCGACATGGACGGCACCCTTGAGACCTACATTCGCACGGACATCGGCGCCATCGACAGCTCCAACGCCCGGAGCGTCGAAGACCGCGTTCGCGGGCTTTCCAGCGACGTCCAGGCCCGCCTGACGATCACTCGCGTTGAAACGAGTCTTGCCAACGTCATCGAGTCCTACCGCGAAAAGCTGTTCTTCACGCGTCTCCCTCTCTTTGCGCTGATGCTCCAGATCGTCGGCATTGTGCTTTTCTACCTCGTCATGGTTTCCACCATGGTGGTCGACCGCCAGACCGGCGAGATCGCCCTCCTCAAGAGCCGCGGGGCTGGCACGTACCAGGTAATGACCATCTTTGCGATCGAGGGTGTAGGCATCGCGTTGCTCGCGACCGCCCTCGGCCCACTCGTCGCCTGGGGCGGCATCAGCGTCCTTGGCCTCACGCCCTCGTTCCGTGACCTCAGCGGGGGTGAGTTGCTGGATATCAGGCTCACGCCGCTGGCGTTTGGCCTCGCGGCTCTCGGGGGGGTCTTGGCCCTCGCGGCGCTCATGATTCCGGCGTACCGTGCCAGCCGCCTCAGCATCACCAACTACAAGCAGCAGATCTCCCGGCCACCGTCTCAGTCTGCCTTTCTGCGTTACTACCTCGACCTCGTGCTGGTGGCGGCCGGGGCATTTGCTTTTTACCAGCTACGCCAGCGCGGCTCGCTTCTCACCGAGAGTCTCTTCGGAGACCTTTCCGCCGATCCGGTCCTCCTCGCGACGCCGACGCTCTTCATGCTGATGGTCGCGTTGGTCTTCCTGCGGTTGTTCCCGTTGCTGCTGCGGGCGTTGCTCTACCTCAGCCGCCCATTGAACGGTCCAAGCGTGTCAGTCGCACTCACGCGGATGGCCCGAAGCCCGCTCCAGCACAGCAGGCTCATCCTGTTGCTCATCCTCGCCACCGCTGTTGGGATGTTCGCCGCGGGGTTCCGGTCCACGCTCGAACGCGGATACGAAGACCGCGCCAGTTACGCGGCGGGTGCAGAGCTGCGCATCTCCGACATCCGCCAGCCGGGGCCAGTTCCCGGTCCCACCCTGGTGGAGCAGCTTGAGCGCGTCACCGGCGCCACGCAGGGAACCGCGGTCATCCGGATTGACGGGTCCTACAACTCGGCGCGGTTCACATCCGAGCGAATCGACTTTCTCGGCATCGATGCCGTAGGCGCTGTGCCCGTGCTCCTCTGGCGTGAGGACTACGCGGCCAAGAGCCCCGGCGCGCTCCTCCGCGACCTCGAACAGGTCGCTGTAGAGACTCCGACGGGCGCTGCCATTCCCGATGGCGCCCGGTTCATCGGTGTGTGGGTCCAGAACCCACTGCCGTCTCGCTTCTCGCCCATGGGCGTTCGTCTTCGCGACAAGGACGGCGCTATTTGGGAGTACCGTCTCTTCACCGAGCGGGAACAGGACCCGGAGCGGTGGCAGTTCTACATCGCGGACCTCACCCGCCCGTTGGCGGTGCACCCGGCGCAGCTTCAGCCTTCGGCAACCGAACGCAAATGGACGTTCGACGGGTTCTTTCTTTCCCTGCCAGGCGCGCCGCCGACCGTCTCCGAACAAGTCACGGTCCTCATTGACGACTTGCAGGCGTTTGCGGCATTCGACAGCGCCGCGCTCGCCGACGAACCGGGGTGGAGTTTCCGCGGACTTGATGGCGGCACCGTCGTGGAAACGTTCGACGACGTGAGCCCCTATGAGCTCATCAAAGGGATCAGTCAGGCCGGCGATCCCGGCGTACTGGCGCGTGCGGGCATCTCGGGCGAGCGTTCCGGGGCTGCTGCCCGGCTCTCGTTCATTCGTGGCAGAGGCGGTTCTCCGCTCGTCTCCTTCCGCACCATTCGTGACTCGCGGCCGCTGCCCGTACTGGCCGACGCCGCATTCCTCGATCGGAACAGCCTCGAGGTTGGCGCAGAGATCCTCATGTTCCTCAATAGTCAGTACGTCACCGTGCGGATCGCCGGAACGTTCGACCTTTTTCCGACGTACGACCCGGAGACGGGCGTGGGCCTGTTTGTCGCAGACAGCGAGGCGCTTCGCAACACGGCGACGCGAATGCCCGGAGCAGGCGGAAACGTTTATCCGAACGAGGTGTGGTTCGGCAGCCGTGGCGCGGCTCCCGTCACTGTCGAGTCGCTTGCCGAACGCGCCGTGAATGCGGAGGCGGTCTTCGACCGCGCCGCCCTCCTGCAGGGTCAATCGGGAGATCCGCTGATCGCTGCGAGTTGGGAGGGGATCCTCTTCCTTGCGTTCGCGGCCGTCCTCCTTGTGAGCGCGCTCGGGTTCGTTACGTACGCGAGCCTCGGCGCACAGGAGCGATCACTCGAGTTCGCGATTCTGCGGACGATGGGGCTCTCCGGCCGCCAGATCCTGGCCGTCGTCTCATTCGAACAGGTGTCGGTCGTTGTGGCCGGAATGCTGGCAGGCACGCTCCTCGGGTTCCCGCTGAGCCGCCTGATGATCGACTACATGGGCATCACGGAAGAGGGACGCGCACCACTCCCGCCGCTTCAGTCCGTGGTCAACTGGCAGACCGTCGGCACCGTTTATGCGCTCCTCGGGTTCGTGGTCGCGAGCACCGTCGTGGCCCTCGTCGCCCTGTATTCACGGCTCGCAGTGAGTCGAGCGCTTAGGATGGGCGAACTGTGACCAGCGATTTGCGATCTGAACTGGAAGGGACGCTTCCCGGAGCCCCCGGCGAACGGCTCTACATCCAGTGCGAGGACCTCTTCAAGATCTACAAGATTGCCGACCTCGAAGTCGTGGCATTGCGCGGCCTGGACCTGAAGGTTCGTCCGGGCGAGCTGATGGCGATCGTTGGCGCGTCCGGATCCGGAAAGAGCACACTCCTCAACATCCTCGCGGGTCTCGATCAGCCCAGCGCCGGGCGAGCCTTTGTTGGCGGCCGGGATTTGCTCACCCTCTCGCAGAGCGAGATGGTCGAATACCGGCGCCGTGCCGTGGGCTTCATATGGCAGCAGACGGGCCGCAACCTCGTCCCTTACCTCGATTCCGTACAGAACGTCGAGGTTCCGATGATCCTCGCCGGGAAGCCCAAGAAGGAAGCGCGCGAACGAGCCATCGGGCTGCTGGAGGCAGTGGGCCTCAGTCACCGGCTGACGCACAAGCCAAGCCAGCTTTCCGGCGGCGAGCAACAACGCGTCTCGATCGCCGTCGCGCTCTCAAATGATCCCCCGCTTCTCCTCGCCGACGAGCCGACCGGCGAGCTGGACACGGTCGGTTCCGCCGCGATCTTCGAGCTGTTCGGCGACCTCAACCGGCGCTTCGGCGTGACGATCATCATCGTCACGCACGATCCCGCGATTGCGGCGCAGGTCGACCGCGTGGTCGCCATCCGCGATGGCCGTACCAGCACCGAGATCTTCCGTCGCACTCGGGAGGACGGGAACGTGACGCGCATCGTCCACGAGGAGTACGTACTCGTCGATGCCGCGGGCCGGCTTCAGATCCCGCGAGAGTTCCTCGAATCGCTGCACATATCCGAGCGGGCGCGGATTGCGCTTGGTGAGGGCCATGTCGAAGTCCTGCCGGAGCCCGCTTCGCGCGAGGACCGCCGATGACCGCGGCGTCCATCGACGTCCGGGGGGTCACGCGCCTTTTCAAGCTGGGCTCGGAAGACGTCCACGCGCTCAAAGGCATCGACATATCAGTGGAACCACGACAGTTCGTGGCGCTTATCGGCCGTTCCGGCTCCGGAAAGACCACACTCTTGAACATCATCGCCGGCCTGGACCGGCCCACCTCGGGCGAAGTCTTCCTCGATGGCAACCGGATCGACAACCTTTCCGAGCGCGATCTCACCCAACTCCGCCGCCGCGATATGGGCTTCATCTTCCAGTCGTTCGGCCTGCTGCCCCTGCTATCAGCCCAGGAGAACGTAGAGCTTCCCCTTCGTATCGCCGGCTTCGGACATGGCGACCGCACCCGCATGGCTCGCAGCGCCCTCGACCTTGTCGGCCTCACCCGGCGATCGAATCACCGCCCGTACGAACTCTCCGGCGGCGAACAGCAGCGCGTCGCTATTGCCCGCGCGATTGCGACCGGGCCCCGGCTTATCCTCGCCGACGAACCCACCGGGGAACTCGACTCCACAACCGCGAGGATTGTCTTCAATCTGCTGCGGGCGCTTTCGCGTGAGCAGGACTTCACCGTGGTGACCTGTACTCACGACCGACTCGTCATGGACATGGCAGACCGTGTTGAGGAACTCGTGGACGGACGGCTCGTTGCGCCGGGCGAGGGCGAGCTCTGGAAGCGCGTACGAGAGACCGCGCGGAGCCCGTTCGAAGCCGCATTCGTGGGCGCATCGCAGTCCGAAGACGCCGGTTCGGGTCTTTCTTCGCTGGTTGGGGCGGACTCGTCCACGTTCGCAAAGCGGGAGCAGCCATCCTCAAACACGGTCGCCACGAACGGGACCGCCACTACGCTGCACGAAGACGAGGGAGAAACTGGCGAGCCCGATGGATCGTCGCCCTGGTCGCGGCCGCGCCAGGGGCCATGAGCCGGATACTCACCTGCACCTGGGCCCCCACGGCAATCGCGGGGCCGAAGCTCACGCGTGGCGATGTCCGCGAGTCCGCACTCGCCACGGTAACTGGCCCGGACCTCGTGTCGCGGCTGGCTACGCCCGTTGAACGCGCTGAATGGCTCGGGATCGACCATCTCCTCGTCGCACAGCGCTGGTGGGGGACCGGCGAGGAAATCGAGGCGTCAAGCTTTGACTGCCTCGCGATGACCGCCTATTACGCGGCCATGACATCCCGCATCCGGTTGGTCACTGCCATCCACCCGGGCTTCTTCCTCCCGGCTGCCATAGCCAAGTGGGGAGCAACCCTCGACCGTGTCACGGGTGGCCGCTGGGCGATCAACGTCACCAGCGGCTGGCATGAGCAGGAGTTCGGCATGTTCGGCGCAGCGTTGGTCCCGCACGACGAACGCTATGCCCGTTCGCGCGAGTTCATCGAAGTCCTTCGCTCCGCATGGGCGGGCGACGAAGTCGACTACCGGGGCGACTACTACCAGGTCGACGGTCTTCGTCTTGAGCCGCGGCCGTCCCACCCGCTCACCGTCTTCCAGGGCGGGCAGTCTGGGGCGGCGCAGGACCTCGCCGCCGGACACAGCGACTGGATGTTTCTGAACGGCGGTCCGCCGGAAAAAGTTGAGGCCATCATCCAGAGCGTCCGCGACAAGGCCGCGGCTCGCGGCCGAACCGTCCGTTGCGCGCTCTACGGAATCCCTCTCTGTCGCGAAACGGACCGTGAAGCCGAAGATGCAGTGGCCTCCATGGTCGCCAACATCGACCCGGACCGTGTCGCGCGACGGCGCGAACGTGTCTCTGGCGCGCAGGGAATGTGGCAAGAAAGCCCTGACCCGCTGACCACGCTCGATTCGAACGAAGGCTTCGCCAGCAGGCTGATCGGAAGCCCGGCCACGATTGAACGCCGGATGCTCGAGTTCCACGACCTCGGCGTGGACATGTTTCACCTTACGCTCAACGATGAGCGCTTCGTGGCTGAAGTGTTGCCGCGGATCCAGGCCCACCGCTAGCGGGGCTCCGGCGGCGGGGTGGCCAGCGTATGCTCGCGAAAACGCTGGAGGCGCCACATGTCTGAAGATGCCCGGCTGGATGTCGGCCGTGCCCAGTTCGAACGCGTGTATCCGATGTCCGCGAACGAGGAGCCGTCCGATTGGGAACGGATCATGTACGAGGACTTGTTCGGCGCGATCTACCAGCGGCCGGGCCTGGAAATGCGCGACCGCCGCTTGCTCATCATCGGCGTCGCCGCTGCCCAGGGAAACGACAACATCCTCCGCCTCCAGATGCGCGCGGGCCTCGCCAAGGGAGACCTGCGGCCGGAGGACCTCGAGGAGGTCACGATCTTCCTGACGCAGTACGTGGGGTACCCACTGGGGACGAAGGTTCGTGCGGCCGCGGCCGAGGTGCTAAAGGCTCAGGCAGAGTAGGTAGCGCACATGTCCACGGCGCTGCTCCAGAGCGGCCATTTCAGATAGCCTGGCGCCCCGGAGAAGGGTGTTTCAGGGGAAAGAACGAGGCCGGGATTTCTCCCGGCCTCGCTGTACTGGTGCGGTCTGAACGACGCGGCTAGCGCGTCAGCCAGGCGAACTGTTGCGGCTTCCGGCCGGCCGTGGGGTCGATCATGATATTCACGATCGTCGGCCCGGTCTGCTTGAGCGCATCTTCGACGGCGGCCCGGACGTCCTCCGCCTTTGTGACGAAGTAGCCTTTGCCGCCGAAGATGTCGGCCATTTTGTCGTATCGCGCGCTCGGCGTGTATGCCCCTGGCGGCATCTTCTCACCCGGCATCGGTTCGGTCGGACCACCGCCGATGCCGTTGTTGTTGATGATGATGGTCGTGATATTCAGGTTGTACCGGCAGGCGGTTTCGATCTCCATGCCGGCGAAGCCGAACGCTGAGTCACCCTGGACATTGACGATCTTCTTGCCGGGGTTGGTGACCGCAGCCGCGATCGCCTGGCCGAGGCCAACGCCCATCGTGCCCCAGGTTGCGGCATCGAGGCGGTGCCGCGGGTGGAAGTTCGGCATCTGTGTGCGGCCGATGTCCATCGTGCTCGCACCTTCGTTCTGGATGATCGCATCCTTCGGAAGCAGGTCCACGATGTCCTTGTAGACACGGTAGTAGTTCAACGGCGAATCAACCGCGGCCATCTCAGCAGTGGACTTCGAGTTCTCCTCGATCTTCTGCTGAAGCGAGTTCCACCAGGTCGTCTCCGACGGGTACTGCCACGGCTCGTCCTTGAGCTGGGCGTTGATCTGGGCAGTGATCGCCTTGCCGTGTCCCACGAGTGCGACTTCTGTCGGCAGATTCGTGCCGATCTCTTCCGCCTCGATGTCCAGTTGGACAATGCGGACATTCGGGTTGAACCGCGGCGGCGCACCGAAGTGGAGGATCCAGTTGAGCCGTGCGCCCATCAAGAAGATGAGGTCCGCCTGCTGAAGAGCCAGCGTCCGTGCAGGCGCCACCGACAGTGGATGGTCGTCGGGGATGACGCCCTTGCCCATCGGCGTCGGGAGGAACGGCAGTTGCGTGGATTCGATGAACTCGCGGACTTCATCCTCGGCGCGAGCGTAGGCCATGCCCTTGCCAACGATGACGAGCGGCTTCTCGGCGCTCTTGAGCGCGGCAAGTGCGGCTGTCACGTTTTCTTCGGGCGTCTTCGTCATTGGCTGATCGGCAGCCCGCTTCGGCCAATGGATCGTCTCTTCTTCGATGGCGCCGGAGATGACGTCGCCAGCGAGGTCGAGGTACACAGCGCCGGGGCGGCCAGTGATGCTCGTGCGGACAGCCTGCTCGATGTAGTAAGGAAGGCGTGCGATGGAATCGGGGCGTGCAGCGTACTTCGCGTACGGGCGCGCCGTTTCAACCTGCGGGGCTTCCTGGAATGCGCCCTGGCCGTTCTGGTACGAATCGTTCGCGCCACCGATGAGCATCATCGGCCAGCCGTTCGCCCAGGCATTACCCATCCCGGCGATGCCGTGAACGACACCCGGTCCCGAAACCACCAGGCACACGCCCGGCCGTCCAGTGAGGTAGCCAACGGCGGCTGCGGCGTATGACGCTGCCTGCTCGTTGCGCATGTTGATGTACGTCATGCCCTGGCGCTGGGCCTGGATGCCGATCGGAATGACGGGGAACCCGACAATTCCGAACATGTATTCCACTCCCTGATCTCTCAGGGCGCGGACGACGATTTCTGCGCCTGTAATCTGGCCCATGAATCACTCCCGTGTTTGGTCTGCGGATTGGCATCATACAGGCCGCGGCCAACTGTCACAGGGCCGCCTGGTGGGAACCTTCGAGAAACGCCGCTTCAGCTTCGGTTAGTCGTCGTCTTCGTGATCGTGTTCGTCTTCTTCCTCAGCGTGCGCAGCCGACGAGGGGACGAGGGCGATGTCGCCCCCGCGCGATTGCCGCCGCGGCGCCGGCACCGCGCGCAAAGCTTCCGTGAGGGCCGCGATCTCACCCGCACTCGCACCCGAGGGCGCAACCGCGACTGCTGCTCCCGAATCACGGAGCGCACGCAGTTCGGCCATCGTTGCGTTGGCGGCGACGTTCACCGCGAGCGGCAGGCCGCTCAGCGAAGCGAGGCGCACCAGTTCGAGCTGCGCAGCCAGTGTCGGTGCGCTGGGCTTGCCCTCGACAAACAGCGCGTCGAAGCCGAGCGGACTCAAGGTCCGGAGGGTCGTATCGCTGATCTCACTGCTGACCGCGACCAGCTGGCCCATGCGTTCGGTGTCGACAGCGGCCGAGCTGGTGCCCTCCAACGTGCTCACCACAAAATCACAACCCGCCTCGTGGAGAGCAGAGGCGCCCGCTTCGTCCAGCGTGGTGAGTGCTGCCCCGGCAGCGTTCTTTGCCAAGGTGGCGATCACCGCCGCTGCTGTGGCCGCTTCTGCTCCCTCGACCAGCACGCAGTCCGCGCCAGCGTCGAGCGCTTCTCTGGCCTGTTCCGCCGTAGCAACCATCGCCGCAAGGACCATCGCCTTTGGCTGTTCCCGTTTTGCGGCTGCAAAACCCATGCCGCCGCTCACTTCGCGCCGTTGCGCTCGACCGATCCGCTTCGAAAGTTCGCTCATCTCATCCCTCCGTGGGCAGATCATTCCGCCTGGCGATGCGTCCGCCCGCAAGAACCAGTGTGATCTCGCCTGTCCGTGTCAGTGCATGGATATCGTGGAGTGGATCTTCCCTGAACACCACGGCATCCGCGACCCGGCCCGATTCGATCCGCCCGGCGTCGACCTGGAGCAGGTCCGCAGCCCATGCCGTCGCGGCGAGGATCCCGGCCGCCGGTGAGACCCCATTGGCCACCATCCGCACGATTTCCTGCGCGTTCTCTCCCGGGCGGCTGAGCGGCGTGCCCTGGTCCGTGCCCATCGCCAACCGTACACCCGCGCGCGCCGCTGCCTGGAAACTCTCATAGTGGTCTGCGAGGACGAGGTTGGACTTCTCGACCGCGTACGGCTCGATCCCGGCCTCAACGCCCCCGTCTGCCATCACACCCGGCGCAGTCAGCGTCGCGACCAGGTACGTCCCACGCTGAATCATGAGCGCGATGGCCTCTTCGTCGAGCCAGACGCCGTGCTCGATCGAATCCACGCCTGCCCGCACCGCGTTCTTGATGCCGTCGGTGGACTGCGCGTGGGCGGCGGCCGTCCGCATCGCCTTGTGCGCTTCTTCGACCCCGGCCGTGAGCTCTGCCTCCGTAAACGACGGCGATCGTGGGTTCACGCCTGGCGTGAGCACGCCGCCACTTGCGAACAGCTTGATTGCGCCGGCGCCCGCCCGGAGTTGCTCGCGAACCGCCTTCCGCACTTCATCCGGACCGTCTGCTTCCCGCGCGATGAATCCATGTCCGTGCCCGCCGGTCATCGTTACGCCAAGTCCGGCTGCGACGATGCGCGGTCCCGGGATCAGACCCGATTCGATTGCGCGCGCGAGGTGAATGTTGAGCGCCTCGGGAGCGCCAAGGTCCCGGACCGTGGTAAACCCTGCCTCGAGGGTCAGCCTCGCGTTTTGCGCCGCCTTCCACGCACGGATGGGCGCCGCCTCGTTCCGCCCGGTCGTGATCTCCGTTGGCTCGCCCGAAGACGTGATGTGGACGTGGCAGTCTATAAGGCCCGGGAGCACGTACCGGCCGGCGCAATCGATCGCGACGGCGGCAGTTGGGCCGTCGAGATCTGGCCCCACGGCCGCGAAACGCCCGGCCTGCACCAGACAGTCGATTCCCGCCACGAACGTGCGGGCCTCCGCGTCCCAGACATTGCCGCCGCGAAGGACGATTGGAGGTGCTGATTCCATGGCTGCATTGTCCCGCCCGGTCCGTGAAAGCGGTAGCAACGGGCTGCGCTCCCGCCGGGAGACCCCTCCGGGAATGGCTGATAAGGTTGGTCAACCGACTACAAATTGGAGTGACCTCTTGGCGAAGCAGTATCCGAAACCGTTCGAAATGACGATCGACCCTAAGAAGACCTACGTTGCCACGATCGAAACGTCCGTTGGAACGATGGTGGCGGACCTTTTTCCCGGCGATGCTCCGGCCACGGTCAACAACTTCGTGAACCTTGCCCGCGATTCGTTCTACGATGGCGTCATCTTCCATCGCGTGATCCCCGGATTCATGATCCAGGGGGGAGACCCGACCGGCACTGGCACCGGCGGACCCGGCTACCGGTTCCCCGATGAGAAGGTCAGCCGTAAATACCTTCGCGGCACGCTCGCCATGGCGAACGCCGGGCCGAACACCAACGGAAGCCAGTTCTTTGTCATGCACAGCGAT
The DNA here is from genome assembly GCA_050248655.1 of Dehalococcoidia bacterium. GTDB lineage: Bacteria > Chloroflexota > Dehalococcoidia > Tepidiformales > Tepidiformaceae > JAGQHB01. The sequence continues at coordinate 602,344 of JBFWRY010000001.1, read as the reverse complement.
TACCCGTTGCCGCCGAACTACACGATCTTCGGCGCCCTCCGCTCGGGTGAAGACGTGCTTGATGCGATCGCGTCTGCGAAAACGGGCGCGCAGGACCGTCCGGCGGAGCCGGTTTCGATGACCTCGGTCACGATTTCAGAGGAGTAGCACGCCGCGCAATTGCGGTTTCTCTCCTCCTGGCCCTTTAGATTCACCGGCTGGAGTCCGTCTAACGAGATGGGGGCCAGCCGGTTTCTTGTTACCTGATCGTAGCCATTTGTTACCCACGATTTACGACGGCCTTACGGTTTGGCGGTGGCACGCCTGTCGAGTATCTGTGTGAATAGCTTCATTCAGCGCGAGTCTTGATGGGGCGTGGGAGACGAATATGCGTGCACCAGGGACTGTCTTTGTTGGCTTGCTCCTGCTGTTCGCCGTGGGAGCTGCGGTGGCGGTGGACTATCCTTCGGCCGCGGCGGCCGGCACTTGTAACACGACGGACCCGGCCCTCGACGCCGAGGAGATCGCGTTCTATCTCCTCATCAACCAGTACCGGGCGGACAACGGTCTCAAGCCCCTCACCATCTCCACGCATCTCACGCGGGCGGCGGCGTGGATGGCCCAGGACATGGCGACGCGCCGCTATTTCTCCCACACCGATTCACTCGGGCTGGCGCCGACCCAGCGCGTCCAGCAGTGCGGCTACGTCGATCAAGCGGGCGAGAACATCGCTGCGGGGACAAGTTGGGCCACGGCACTTTCGGTGTTCGAGGGCTGGCGGAATTCTCCGGCCCACAACGTCAACATGCTCAGCCCGATCTACGTGAACATCGGGATCGGGCGTTACTTCGACGCCAACGCACCGTACGGCTGGTACTGGGTCACCGATTTCGGCATCGCGTTTGATGGCACCGACGGTAGCGATATCCGCATCGCTGAATCTGGCGTGCGCAACACCGATGTCCGAATGGGCCAGTTCAACACCGTCACAACTCTCCCCGGCGGCGTCCGCGTGCTTGACCTGCCCGGCTGGACCGTCTGGGACCCACTTGCCAATGGGAACTGGCAGCAGTGGGGGCCCCGCGACTACATCCCGGGCGGGACAAAGATTGGCCTCATGCCCGTGGGGATGAGTATGGACAAGGGCCGCAACCCTCGCTGATCGGGAATCACGCTTCGATCACAATGTGAGGAGGGGCCGCCAGATGGCGGCCCCTCCTCACATTGGCGTGCATGGAACGACGGCCAGGCGCTCCCTTCGACTAGTGACCGTGCGCGTGGTTGTCGTCAGCGGTTTTACCGTCGGCGATCACCTTCTGCGCGATCTGGTTCGGGACCTCTCCGTAATGGTCGAACTCGAGCTCAAAACCTCCGCGGCCCTGCGTCAACGAGCGGAGATCAGCTGCGTAGTGCTGTACTTCCGCGAGCGGCACCTCTGCATCGACGATGCTCATGGCGCCGTCGGGCGTGATCCCGTGGATTCGGGCCCGTTTTGTATTGAGGTCGCTAACGACATCGCCGGCATGGTCTTCCGGCGCCATGATCCGGATTCGCATGACTGGCTCGAGGAGTGTCGGGGCGGCGTCGGCGACTGCCTCTTTCAGCGCCTGCGAAGCCGCTAGCTTGAACGCCATTTCGCTCGAGTCCACGGGGTGATGCTTCCCGTCCGTCAGCACCACTTCGCAGTCGGTCAGCTCATACCCGGCGACCACGCCGTCCCTTGCGGCCTCGTGGATTCCCTTGTCGACGGCCGGGACGAACTCCCGCGGGACCGCTCCCCCGTAGATCTTCTCGCTGAACTTCAGGCCCTCGCCTCTCGCCAACGGGTGCACCTCAATCGCGACACGCGCGTACTGGCCATGGCCGCCCGTCTGCTTCTTGTGCGTGTAGTCGGCCAAACCCTTCTTCCCCACCGTCTCGCGATAGGGCACGCGAGGCGTCGTCAGTTCGACATCCACGTGGAACTTGTGCCGGAGCCGTTCGACCGTCACGTCCAGATGCGCATCGCCCAGGCCCGCGAGGATGGTCTCGTTTGTGCCGGCGTCGCGAGTGAGCCGAAGCCCTGGGTCCTCCTCCAGCAAGCGCTGAAGACTCGGCCCGAGCTTGTCGACGCCCGCCTTGGACGTTGGATGGACGGCCATGCTGAAGACAGGGTTGGGGAAAACAATCTCCGGCAGCCGGACGTCGTGACCTTTGAGGGTCAGCGTGTCCCCCGTCGTCGTGTGCGCCAGCTTCGTCACGACGCCGATGTCGCCAGCGTGCAGTTCCGGCACCTGCTCCTGGTGGCTGCCTCTCGGCACGGCCACGGCTGCCACCCGCTCTTCGAGGTCCTTGGTCACGTTGTGAACGGACTCCGGCACGAGCATCCCCGAATGCACGCGGAGATAACTCAACCTCCCCACGAACGGGTCGGCGGAGGTCTTGAAGACCTGGATGGTGAGGGGAGCGCTGGTGTCTACCGCAAGCTCCACGCCGTCTTCTGTTTTCGGGGCGGGAACCTCACCCGGGGCCGGGGCGACCTCAACGAGCCGGTGAAGCATCCGCCGGATGCCCGAAAGTTCGCGCGCTGAGGTGACCAGCACGGGCACAACCTGGCCTCGCGCGACCGCCTTGTGGAGAACGGAGTTGAGCTCCTCTCGCGTGAGTACCTGGTCTGAGAAGTACTTGTCCATCAGGACGTCGTCGTTTTCCACGATTGTCTCGATGAGCGAAGCCCGGAGCGTCTCGGCCTCGGCCCTGCTGTCCTCCGGCACCTCCGCCTCGGCGGCGTCAGGTCCCATGTAGGCCTTCATCGCAAGCAGGTCGATCACGCCTTCGAAGGAGTGGTGTGCGCCGATTGGGAGCTGGAGCGGCGCCACGCGATGCCCCCAGCGGCGTTGGCATGCCGCCAGTACGCCTTCAAAGTCCGCGTTTTCGCGGTCCATGCGGTTGATCACGATCATCCGCGGTAACGACCGCCGGTCTGCGATCTGCCATGTCCGGTCCGTTCCGACCTCCGGGCCCGCGACCGCGTCCACCACCACGAGCGCCGCGTCCGCTGCGGTCGAAGCAGAGACAACTTCGGAGATGAAGTCCGCGTAGCCGGGCGTATCGATGAAGTTGATCTTGTGGTCTTCCCATTCAATAGGGATGACCGTCATGTTGATGCTGAACTTCCGCTTGTGTTCATCTTCGTCGTAATCAGACGTCGTGTTGCCGTCCTCCACGCTTCCGAGGCGTGTGGTCGCTCCAGAGACGAAAAGGGCCGCTTCACTCAAAGACGTCTTCCCCACGCCTCCGTGACCCATGAGGATCACGTTGCGGATGTGCTGGGTGTCGTAGACCTGCATAGCGGGGCCCCCTTTTCACACTCCATTAATCTGCCCGGATTCTAACGAGAGCATTTGCGCCCGCACACCCACCGTGCGCCGGCCACGAACGTGCCCGCTACGAGGCATCGGCGTAGTCTGGCACTCGATCTTTCGCACGGATGTTCGCCCTTGCCCCGCTCTTTCGTTGCAATCGATGTCGAGACGACTGGCCTCGATGTGGAGCATGACCGGATCACTGAAGTTGGCGCGGTCCGTTTCACCGAGGACGGTGAGGAGATCGAGAGCTTCGTATCGCTCGTCAATCCCGGCCGGCCAATCCCCGCCTTCGTGGAGCGCCTGACCGGCGTCACCAACGCCGCTGTGAGCGCTGCCCCATCGTTGCCTGATATCGCAACCGACATCGTGCGCTTCATCGGCACTGATACGCTGATTGGCCAAAACGTAGGGTTTGACCTCGCGTACCTGCGCCGTGGCGGCATCATCCCGCTGAACAACGCCGTCGATACGGCCGCGTTGTCGCGGTTGCTGATGCCCGGACGGCAGGCGCGCGGACTGATGGACCTCGCCGCCGCCCTCGGCGTCGAGGCTGAGCCCCACCACCGCGCGCTCGGCGATGCGCGGACGACGTCCCGGGTCTTTGTCGGACTCCTGAACCTGGCTGCATCGATGCCGGCGGCTACCCGGACGCAGCTCGGCCGTCTCCTCAGCCTCCATGACCCGGACCTTGCCGCCATCCTCGGTGGCGGCGATCTCGACGACGGGACCATCCACGAACGCGCCCTGCCGGCGATCCGCGCCGTTCCGCCGCCGGCCCCACTAACCCGCCGTGAGCCACCACAGCGAGTGCCGAGATCCCGGCTCGACGCGGTCTTCGCCGCCGGCCCCTCGGTCATCCCCGGGTACGAAGAGCGGTCTGAACAGCGAGAAATGGCGGAAACCGTTCGCATGGCGCTTGAGGACGGGGGCCACTGGCTCATTGAGGCGGGCACGGGCGTCGGCAAGTCCCTGGCCTACCTCGCCCCGGCCGCGCTGCACGCGATCGCGAATGGTGAGCGAATCGTGGTCTCCACAAACACCATCAATCTCCAGGAGCAGCTCTTTCAGAAGGATCTCCCGGCGCTGCGCGAGATGCTGGTGGCCTCCGGGGCGATCCAACAGCCGGGTGACCTCCGCGTCGCGCTGCTGAAGGGCCGCGGAAACTACCTTTGCCTGCGCCGCTGGATAGCCAGTTATGCGGCGAACCTTGGCGATCCGGACTTCGCACGCCTCGCCTCGGCCATGCTTCTCTGGCTTCCCGAAACGGAGACCGGCGACCGTTCGGAGCTTGCCCTCGACAACCGCGACTATGTGACGTGGCAACGGTTCTCGGCGCAGGACGCCGATTGCCTCCAGCGCCCAAACGCCCAGGTGAAGGACGGGACATGCTTCCTCCAGCGCGCGCGGAAAGGCGCTGAAGCGGCCCATATCATCGTCGTGAACCATGCGCTGCTGCTTGCGGACCTGGCTGCGGGTGGTAGCGCGCTGCCCTCCTTCGACCATCTCGTCGTCGACGAGGCGCACAACCTCGAAGACGTCGCCACGCGTCAGTTCGGGAGCGCCGTAAGTCAGCGATTGATCGGCGATGCACTGGACGGGCTCCACCGCCCGCGGGCCCGGGACCAACGCGAAGGAGGCGTCGCGGCCTTGCTTCGGGCATTGCCGGACGATGGCCTGCTCACTGCTGCTGCCGATGCACTGGTTGCTGCGGCGGCGGAGGCGGCTCTGGCGTCCCCGCGGTTTTTCGCCGCCGTCGCCGCATTCCTTCCGCGTCCGGAAGAAGAGCGCATGCTCATCGACCCTGGCCTCCGGGCGCAGCCAGGTTGGACCGTGCCGGAGGAGGCATGGGGAATCCTCGACACGGCGCTCGGTCGCTGCGTCGAGCGTGCGGAGGCGGCTGCCCGGATCGTCTCAGGCTCGGCGCCCGTGGAAGAACCGGATGCGATCGCAGGCGAAGTCGTCTCAGTCGTCCGGCGAGTGCAGGAAGTCCGGGCCCGGTTGGAATCGATGATGAGCCGCCATGAGCCAGAATCTGTTGTCTGGCTCAGTCGTGACCGTGATGGTTCTGCCGCGCTCAACTCCGCTCCGCTCGATGTTGGCCCGCTGTTGTGGGAGGACCTGTTCTCCCGCAAGAAGACCGTCATCGCGACGAGTGCGACGCTCGCCACCGGCGCCAGGATGGACTTCACGGCACGCCGGCTTGGCCTCGAAGACCCGGCGACCCTTCAGCTGGGCTCGCCCTTCGATTACAAACGGGCGGCGCTGCTTTGCGCGGTGGACGATCTCCCCGAACCCGGTCAACCGGGTTACGACGATGCCGTTGCTGCCGCCGTGGCCGGACTCGTCCGCGCCTCCGGGGGCCGGGCGTTGGTCCTCTTCACGTCACACGGCGCGCTCCAGCGCGTTGCGTCGCGCGTCCGGCCGGACTTGGAGCGAGACGGAATCGCGGTGCTTGCCCAGGGAATCGATGGCCCGCCGCGCCAGCTCACGGAGAATCTCGTGGCTCAACCGCGGTCAGTCATCCTTGGTACCTCCAGCTTCTGGGAGGGAGTCGACATCCGCGGCGATGCGTTGAGCCTCTTGGTCATCGCTCGGCTCCCATTCTCGGTGCCGACCGATCCTGTGTTTCGCAGCCGCAGCGAACAGTACGAGGACCCGTTCCGCGAATACTCGCTCCCATCGGCGATCCTGCGCTTTCGCCAGGGGTTCGGGCGGCTCATCCGTGACCATTCTGACCGCGGCGCTGTCGCCGTGCTGGATCGGCGCATCTTCGCGCGCCGCTACGGCGAGCAATTCATCTCGGCGTTGCCCGAATGCACGCGCGTCAAAGGTTCGGCGGCAGAGATCGTCGAGAGCGTCGAGGACTGGCTCCAATCGTGAGCTCGTCGATCCCGTCGATGTTCCCGATTGTCGGCCAGCGCGTCCGGCTCTCGATGGACGATGAAACCACGGGCGCCGTTGCGAGACCCGATGGCCGCGCCTGCGGCAGCTTCCTGTTGGAAAGCGACGGGGACATCCTCGTCATCCAATGCCTGTCCATCGACGAGGCCGAACGTGGGTACGGCCTCGGGACCGAGGCCGCGCACCTGCTCAGCGACGCCGCGATTGCCGGCGGATGGACTCGGCTCCGAGCCTGGGCGCCTCCGGACCGGGGCCTGGCGGTCTACTTCTGGTCGCGCATGGGGTTCCGCCCACTCTTCGGTGAGCGTCCCGGCGGCGGCATCTGGTTCGAGCGGGTTACGCGACCGCAATAGGTCCTCAGCGGTAAATGCGGCGGAGTCGTCCCGGAACGGCCGCACTCCGCGATACCGGCAGCAAGACCTGGCCCTCCCGCTGCGGCTGGCACTTCGGGCACCAGGCGGTCTGGCGTATGTCGCCGCCTTGCGGCGCGGACTGGAGCCTGGTGAAGCACCGCCGGCACGGCTGCCCCCCGCGAAGGTAGGTAAACATCGAAGGCCGCCCTTTCGCCATCAGGCTGTTCGGCTTTCCAACGCTGGCGCGCAGCAGCTGCGCGGCCATAGCGATCACGGATCGCAGCTCGTCATCCGAAAGTTCGCCAATGGTGATCCACGGGTTCAGCCCACAGCGAAAAAGCGTCTCGTGCTTCCAGATGTTTCCGACGCCGGCCATCAGTTTCTGGTCCATGATCGCCTCGCCGACCGTGCGCCCGGCCATCTCCAGGGTGCGGAAGTTTCGGAATGCGCGTTCTGCATCGAATGCGTCATCGAGCAGGTCCGGCCCGAGCTGCGCGATCTGCGAATGGAAGGCCAGCGCGCGTTCTTCGATGAGTTCAATGACCGGTGCTCCAAAGTTCGCGACCACCGCATCGTGCACCTCCAGCAGGAGCCGAAGCTCGCGTTCCGGGCGCTGCCACGGCTCGCCGGGCCGGTAGATGTGCCACGTCCCGTACATCCGCAGGTGGCCACGCAGCGCGAGCCCGTTGTCGAACGAGATGAGCATGTTCTTGCCCCGGGACCGCACGGCTGTGCAGGTAGTGCCCACCAGTTCTGCCACGCGCGGGACAGGCCCGGGGCCGTGGGCGCGTGCTGCCAGGATCTCCTTGTCGACTAACGCTGGCCGCAGGCGAGCAGCAAAGCGGTAGAGGCTGTCACCCTCGGGCATGGTGCCCCCCCGGACGCCTGTTCGTGAATCCCCGGTAACCCTGCCTGAATCCGGCGTCGAGCAGGTGCCCGGCGAGCGGCGACTCGACTGCCGGGAGCCCATCGATCCGCTCGATCGATATCTCCGCGCCCTCAAACACGGTGCTGAGTGCGAGGCATCGCGAACTCGAATCGTCGATGGCCGGGAACGATAGGAGGCCCTTCCCGCCGCGCTCGACGTACAGCACGGCCTCGCCATCGACAAGCACAACTCGGGCTCCGGCCGCTCTCGCCGGAGCTCGCCGGCTGTCTGCATCCGGCGAGCGTGGCCAGGGAAGCATCGTCCCATACGGATTCGCGGGGTCGGTCGCGGCGAGAGCGAACGTTGCCGGCGCGTCGGCCCGCGAGCGTTGTGCACGCAGACGTTCGACAGCGGCGGGGAGAGCGAACTGGGCGCCGGAAAGACCCTCTACGAAGTAGCCGCGACGGATGCGGCCGCTCTCCTCCATCGCCTTGAGCATCGGGTATACCGCGGAGAAGCCGCCGGGGACGCCTTCTGCCGAAACGGCGTCGCGTGTCAGCACGCCGTACCGATCCAGCAGCCGCTCCACCAGCCCGTGCACGTGCAGTGTCGGCGCGACCGATGGCTCGATGGGGAGCGCCCACCAGCGGCCCGTCGCCTCCGGGGGGATCGGGCTGCCGTTCCGGCGTGGTCCCCTGTCCTTGCGTCTTGGGTAGGCGAGCGCGCGAACGGGTGCGAAGGTGTCGTTCGTCACCTGGCCATCCCAGACGAGCTCCCAGAGCGCCGCAAGCGCTTCTCGATGCGGTAGCCCTGTGTCGCGGACGATGTCCACAAAGAACGAGGCGCCGCGCTGACGAAGGCACTCCAGGACCACGGTGGCGTCTTGTTCGTTTGGGAGACTCGCCGTCCTGCCGCCCGCATGGGGAAGGTTCTCCCTCCGGTAGATCGCGACGCGTCCGTCGTCGCGGCCGAGAGATCCGTGCCCAACCCATCCGACCTCGCCGGACGCGCCCAGTTCATCCAAGAGCCGTTGCTGGTAGTCCGGCACCCGGGCGGGAAGTACGTCCGCTTCCAGTACCGACGCGGGAATCGGCAGCCCTTCGATCTGGCGGACGGCTGCGCGGAGCCGCTCCACTCCTCCGCCGTGCCGGGGGATGCCCTGCCATGCCGCCAGGAATCGGGCGAACGCAGGTCCGTCGACTGGTTCCACCTCGCTCCGCAGCCTTGCGAGCGAACGGCGCCGCAATTGCCGGAGTACATCAGCGTCCGCCCATTCGCGTTCGGTGCCGCCCGGCCGGAAGTTCCCATGGACAATCCCGCCGGTTCGTTCGAGCCGGGTAAGCGCGTCGCGGACCAGTCCTTCGGGTATCGCCCAGCGCCCCGCGGGGTCGCGAGCGACGAACGGGGCGTGCACACGGGCATAACGGGCGGCCAGTCCATCGAGCGCATCGATCGTCACGCCGAGAAACGGTTCCGGCACACCGAGCGGCGGCGCAACGCCAAGCGCGTCGCGGTAACGGCCGGCGTCTTCCGCCGGGATCCACCGCTCTTCTCCGGCGATCCTCACGCGGCAGGCCCGGTGACTGCGCTCCAACTCTTGAAGCCAGGCGGCCGCCGACTCCGGCTCCCGCACTCGTTGGGTCACGTCCAGCTCGGCCAGGTCTCCGACCCGCCTCAAGAGGTCGTGGACCTGGTCCGCATTCCGCGCCTTACGCTCGTCGCTGAGGCCCTGCAGATCGAGTTCGAGCGCATGCATTGCGTCCGCATCGAGCAGTTCCCGGAGCTCATCTTCGCCAAGCAGATCGCGCAGAAGCGTCCGATCGAGGGCGAGGGCTTGTGCTCGCCTCTCTGCCAGCGGGGCGTCGCCCTCGTACATATAGGCGGCGATGTAATCGAAGAGGAGCGAGCGTGCGAAGGGCGACGCCGAGGGCGTTTCCACGCTCACGACGCGGATGCTCCGGTCATGAATCCCCTGGAGTATCTCTCGCAACCCTGGCAGGTCGAAGACATCCTGCAGGCACTCGCGATACGTCTCCAGCACGATCGGAAACGAGCCATACCTGCTTGCCACAGCCATCAGGTTGGAGGACCGCTGGCGTTGTTGCCATAACGGCGAGCGTACGCCCGGCCGGCGCTTTGGCAGGAGCAGTGCCCTGCCGGCACATTCGCGGAAGTGCGCCGCGAACATCGGCGTGTCCGCCAGCCGCCCAATGACCATGTCCTCCACCTCGTCGCCCGAGGGGAACAGGGAGGCGTCTCCGGGGAGTTCGTCACCCCCGGCGAACCGGATCGCGATCCCGTCGTCGCTCCAGAGGGTCTGTACGTCGAAGCCGCTGCCGTCGCTCAACGTCGCCTCGATTGCCTGGCTCCAAGGAGCGTGTACGCGGCCACCGAAGGGAGTCAGGATCACGACGCGCCAATCGCCGAGTTCGTCGCGGAACCGCTCAACCACGACGGTCCTGTCTGTGGGGAGGGCTCCCGTCGCTTCCTTCTCATCTGCCAGGTAATTCAGCAGGTTTCGGGCTGCCATTTCGTCCAGGTCGTGGTCGCGCTGGAGCCGCTCCATCGCGTTCGACTCGTCGGGCTCCAGTTCGAGCTCCCGCGTGAGCGCGCCGACGGCCCGGCCCAACTCGAGGGGCCTCCCAATACCGTCGCCCTTCCAGAACGGCATCTTTCCCGGTTCGCCGGGCGCTGGTGACACGATGACGCGGTCGCGAGTGATCTGCTCGATGCGCCAGGTCGTGGCGCCAAGCATGAACGTCTCGCCTGCGCGGCTCTCGTAAACCATCTCCTCGTCGAGTTCGCCGATGCGCGGGCCACCCTCACCCAGGTGCACCCCATACAGTCCCCGGTCAGGGATCGTGCCGGCGTTGATCACCGCAATGATCCGCGCATCTCGCCGGGACGAAATGATGTCCCGCTCGCGATCCCAGATGAGGCGAGGGCGCAGGTCCGCGAACTCATCCGACGGATACTGACCCGCCAGCATCGCCAGCACGCCTTCAAGCTGGTCCCGGCTCAGCGTCGAGAAGCTGTAGGTTCGCCGGACCGTCCGTTCGATATCAGCCAGCGTCCAGTCTTCGACGGCGCACATTGCGACGATCTGCTGCGCGAGCACGTCCAGCGGGTTGCGTGGGACGGTCGTAGCCTCGATCAGACCGGCGCGCATCCGCTGCGCAACGACCGCGCACTCGAGAAGGTCGCCCTGGAACTTCGGGAAGATCCGGCCGGTGCTGGCGGCGTCGACCTGGTGTCCGGCACGGCCGACGCGCTGCAGTCCCCGTGCCACCGACTTTGGCGATTCGATTTGGACGACAAGGTCGACCGCGCCCATGTCGATGCCCAGCTCCATCGAGCTTGTGCAAACGAGCCCGGGGATCATCCCCGACTTCAGCAAGTCCTCGACTTCGAGGCGTTGCTCCCGCGAGACCGAGCCGTGGTGGGCCCGGAGCAGCTCCTCGCCAGCGAGTTCGTTGACACGCAAGGCGAGGCGCTCCGCCAGCCGGCGGTTGTTGACGAAGACCAGCGTAGAACGGTGGGAGCGCACCATGTCCAACAGCTGCGGGTAGATTGCGGGCCAGATCGAGGAGCCGCCCTCGTACCCGGTGCCGCTCACGCCACCCTGCGGTTGCTGGAACCCTGACGTGTCAGGCCGCGCCATGTCCTCGACGGGCACGATGATCTTGAGGTCGAGGTCCTTTCGGACGCCGGCATCCACTACTTCGACCGGGCGATCTCCGCCAAGGTAGCGGGCGACTTCGTCCAGGGGGCGCTGGGTGGCAGAGAGCCCGATCCGTTGGACTTCCTTTCCGGTCAGGATGTCCAGCCGCTCCAGGGAAAGCGCGAGGTGTGCGCCGCGCTTCGTCGCCGCCATCGTATGGATCTCGTCCACGATCACCGTGTCGACGGACCGCAGGATCTCCCGCGCTTTGGACGTCAGGAGCAGGTAGAGCGATTCCGGAGTCGTAATCAGGATGTCCGGCGGGTCGCGCCGGATATCCTCGCGTTCCTTCTGCGGGGTATCGCCGGTGCGAGTCGCGACGGTGATGTCGGGCGCCGTCAGTCCCTCCCGCGCCGCAGCGATCCGCAGCCCGGCAAGCGGGGCCCGGAGGTTGCGTTGAACATCGTACGAAAGCGCCTTTAGCGGCGAGACGTACAGCACGCGGACGCCCGCGCGTTTCCGCCGTCCGCGCCGATCGAGGTAGGTCCTGTCCTCAACCGGTTCGTTCGCGAGGCGATCGAGGCACCAGAGAAAGGCCGCGAGCGTTTTCCCCGAACCGGTAGGTGCGAGCAGAAGGGTATGGTTACCCGAGGCGATGGCGTCCCAGCCTTGCTCCTGCGCGGCAGTCGGAGCGGCAAAGCTATCGGCAAACCACGCCCTTGCAACTGGCGAAAACCGTTCGAGGGTCCCGACGGTGGCTACCATCTCAACATTGTCGCAGAGGCGGAACGCGCTGCGCGGCCCCCTCCTGCCATCGTCCTGTCCGGTGAACGCTGGCCGTTCGTCGCTAGTCGGCGTCGAGGATGAATCCGAGCTTGCGGTTGTGATCGTCGCAGGGGTGGATTGCGAGGCGGAACACGGTCGTGTACGGCACGAAGACCTCGGCCGTCCGGTCCGGGTCCTGGGTCTGGGTGTGGAGTGCAACCCAACTGTCCGACATACCAGCCACGCCCTTCACATAATGCGTCGTGCCGTCCACGGTCAGGATCTGGACAATCGGCTGATGGCAGGTGATCTGCTTCGCGAAAGCCGCAATCGATCCCGGGAGCACGTGTTCAAAGAACGAACGGTCGAATGGGATGCCAGACGGCGCTACCGCCGGGGACTGGCCGGTGGGCGCCGGGACAACGCCCGGCGGAAGGTAGATCACGCGTGAAGGCTGGGTCATGCCATCACTCTATGGGGAGTGGGGGGTGCTCTCAACCACCGTCGTGACTGCGCGGCCCGCCCTCAAGCGTTACACTCTTCGCACTCTCGCGGAGGCGATCCGGCCATGGCTGAAAACGGAACCCAACCCACGCTCTTTTCTCAGGATGCCCTTTCAGGCCTGTCCCGCGCAGTCCATGGCTGGGAAGAGGGTCCGCTTGCGAAGACGCTGAGCCGGAATCCGGAGCGAGGTGGCGGTTTTGCCACGAGCAGCATGCCGGTGGAGCGCCTTTACACTCCGCTCGATATCGCGGACATGGACTACGAGCGCGATCTTGGCTTCCCCGGGGTCTACCCGTTCACGCGCGGCGTCCAGACCACGATGTATCGCGGCCGCCCCTGGACGATGCGCCAGTACGCCGGGTTTGGGACCGCAGAAGAGTCCAACCAGAAGTTCCGCTTCCTCCTCAGCCAGGGCCAGACTGGCCTGTCTGTCGCGTTCGACCTCCCCAGCCAACTGGGCTACGACTCGGATGACCCGATGGCCATCGCCGAGGTCGGCCAGGTTGGTGTCGCGATCGATTCGCTGTACGACATGGAGACGCTGTTCGCGGACATCCCGCTCGACAAGGTGTCGACGTCGATGACCATCAACGCCCCGGCCGCGGTCATGCTCGCGATGTACGTCGCGGCAGGCGAAAAGCAAGGGGTCTCCGCAGACAAGCTTAACGGCACCGTCCAGAACGACGTCCTCAAGGAATACGTCGCCCGCGGCACGTACATCTACCCGCCCGGCCCCAGCGTCCGCCTCGCCGCCGACATCATGGAGTATTGCTCGAAGAACGTCCCGAGCTGGAACACGATCTCGATTGCCGGGTACCACATGCGCGATGCCGGCTCGACGGCGGCTCAGGAGATTGGGTTCACCTTCGCCAATGCCTGCGCCTACATCGACGAGGCGCTCGCGAAGGGCCTCGACATCGACGACTTTGCCGGGCGCATTAGCTGGATCTTTAACACCCACAACAACTTCTTCGAAGAGATCGCTAAGTACCGCGCGCTGCGCCGGCTCTGGGCGCGCATGCTCAAAGAGAAGTACGGGGCGAAAGACCCGCGCTCTTTGATGTTCCGTACCCACACGCAGACCGGCGGCTCAACGCTGATGGCCCAGCAGCCCGAGAACAACATCGTGCGCGCAGCCATTCAGACGCTCGCGGCCGTTTGTGGCGGCGTCCAGAGCATCGCGCTTTCCTGTTTCGACGAGGCCCTCGCTCTCCCGACCGACGAGGCTCAGCGGCTCGCCCTCCGCACACAGCAAATCATCGCCCACGAGAGCGGCGTCGCCGACACCATCGACCCGATGGCCGGCAGCTATTTCGTCGAGCACCTCACCAACAAGCTCGAAGAAGATGCGCTCGCATACATGAAGCAAATCGAAGACCTTGGCGGCTCAGTTAAGGCCATCGAGAAGGGCTGGATCCAGACGCAGATCGCGGAAGCCAGCTGGGAGTACCAGCGGAAGATCGACGAGAAGGAAACGATCATCGTCGGCGTCAACGAGTACACCGATGGCGGTGAGCAACGTCCGAGCATCTTCCAGGTCGACCGGCGTCTGGTTGAGCATCAGCTCCAGCGGCTCGCTCACCACCGCGCGGAGCGCGATCAGGCGCAGGTAGCGGCCTCGTTGGAGTCGCTGAAAGACGCATGTAGCGGCAGCACGAACCTGATGTACCCGATTCTCGATGCGGTCCGGGCCTACGCGACCCTCGGTGAGATCTGCGGCGCCATGCGCGAGGTGTTCGGCGAGTACAATCCGCCGACTGTGATCTAGCCCCGGGCTTATGACCGGCATCCCTCCGCCGAATGGCCGTGGGTCGACCGTGTGGCGCTGCAGCATGATTGGGGTGCGGCCGTCCGGTAGCCATGGTCGCGGGGAGCCTTCATGCGCCGAATCGTCCTTGTCTTCGCAGTACTGCTGACATCGCTCATGCCGTCTGTGGCACTCGCTCAGGACCCTGACGACGGCGCGACTGACGGCTTCACGCTCCGCATCGACGGCGATTACACGCTTGCTGCTGGCGAGACAGCGGACACGGTCGTTGTCATCGCCGGAGACGCGGTTATCAGTGGGTCCGCCCGCGATGTGGTCGTGATCAACGGCGACCTCCTTGTGAATGGACGAATTCGCCAGCAGGCTACGGTGGTTCGGGGGACCATGACGGTCGCAGGATCTGGCGACGTGAGCGACGTTGTGCTGGTCCGCTCGGACATCGTGCGGGAGGCCGGAAGCGTCGTCCGTGGTGAGGTGCAAGAAGAGGACGGGGCCTGGCTCTATCCAGGCGCTGCGATTTTCCTTGGGCTGATCTTCATCGGCGGAGCGATCGTTATCACGCTGGTTGCCGGCGTTGCGTTTGCCGCGTTCGGCGGCCGTCAGCTGGGAGAGGCAGCGGCATCGATGACCTCGAAGCCGGGTCAGTCCATCGGCTTCGCCGCCGCGGTAATCGTAGGGGCCCCCGTCGTGGCTGTGATCGCGGTCGCTACGGTCATCGGTATCCCGGTGGGGCTCACGATCCTCCTGGTGGCGATCCCGGCGCTTCTCCTGCTCGGCGCCATCGTGGCCGCAACCTGGCTTGGGCTATTAATCCTTGGCCGGCTCGATTCGGCAAAACGCCCGGAACGCCCGTTTGCCCCGACGCTGCTCGGGTTGGTGGTCATGCTGGCGGTGATGATGCTGCCGGGCCTCGGATTCGTCGGTGTATCGCTCTTTTCGCTGTGGGGGATGGGTGCCCTCGTGTACCGGATTGTGACGGGGTCACCCACCGCCATCTTGCCTGAAACCAGAGTGGATCCGACGCCGCCGGCTGTGCCCGCCGATGCTGCACCCTGAGCTCGAAGCTAACGGAGCGGCCGGGCGTGCATGGACTCCCACAGCGCGAACGATGGCTTCGGGCGGAGCGATGTGTCGACGATCCCCATGCGTGCGAAGTTCAGAAGCCCCGCGAGGTCGTCCGCGCTCAGTGTCCACTCCGGCCGCGAAATGTCGAGGTCGGCGTACGTGAGCAGGATGAGCAGTTCGGCCTCCACCTCGTCGAGCAGTTGCCAGAGCCGCTGGAGGTAACGCACCTGGGCAGCTGTGGATGCCTCTCTCGCCGGGGCCATCCATTGCGTGCGTTCGGTGCTCCATCCGCCCTCGACCTGGATGACAGGCTTTCCGCTCACCGTCACGTACGGCTCGTAGTACCCGCTCGGGATGTCTTCTGGGCGGTCCCAGAAGAACACGGGATAGGAAGACAGGCCGACCACGTCGGTATCTGGAAAGTCGAGCACCAGCTTGAATTGGTCGGGGACGTTCGATGGGAGCCCCGTCAGGCCCCAGGCGTCGTCCACCTGGTGGGAAACGAAGAGCTTTGAATCGGGGCTCACCGTTCGCAGCCGTGGCAGCAGCCCATTAATCATGTCCCGCAACGCAACGTAGAGTTGCGGTTCGCCGTGCGCGGCGAGCGTGTTGATCTCGGACGCCAGCCCGAGGTACTCGGGTTGATATCGCCGCGCGACCTCGATCGTGAAGGCTTCGTGCGTGGCGCGCGCGGAGGCGTCCATCAGTGTGACGCCGTTGTCCCGCGCCTCGTTCGCCTCTTCCGTGCGGTCGAGGCCGTTCAGAGGGTCGATCAGGATCACGAGCTTCAACCCGTTGCCGCGGAGAAAGTCGACCAGCGCGTCCCAGTCCTCATCGAGAATTTCGTCGATGGAAGCGCCCGCCTTCAATCGGGTCCAGGGCACCTCTCGCTGGATGATCGTGTATTCGGAGACTGCGGCGATCCGCGGGATAAGGTCGATGATCGCTTCTACGGATGGCACAGGAGGCGTGAAGCCCCAGCCCATCGCGAAGCTCCGCGTCGCCGGCTCCTGGCTATCGCCGGCCAGTGCTGGGAGCACCGTCCTTTGAGGCAGGCCGGCGCTGCTGCCCTCTTCCTGGCACCCGGGCGCCGCGCCGAACGACAGGGCAACGGCGACCGCGGTGGCGAGACAAAGGCGCTTCCACATGAAAGGGAAGATATCTGAAAGTAAGCGCCGTGGGCAACCAGGCTCTGCCGCATACCGGGTCTTTCGCGTGTCGTACACTCTCTTGCGGGGCGTCCCGGAGGTTCGTATATGAAGGTTCGGCGTGGGGGCGGCATCAGCCGCGATATTGAGGATCGTCGTGCCCAGGGGGCTACCGGTGGTTCCGGTATGCCCAGGGGCCTACAGATGGGCGGAGGCGCCGGTATCCTCGCGATCCTGGCGCTTGTCGCGAGCCTGTGTGCCACGCAGGGTGGGGGCGGCGGTTCCGGTTTCGACCTTACCCAGGTAATTAATCAGCTCCCACAGGCCCAGGTTGCCCCGGGGTCCAAGGAGCTGCCGGCCGCCAGTCCCGAAGAAGAGCAGATGGTCGAGTTCGTGTCCTTCGTGCTTGACGACATCCAGGGGGTGTGGACGCAGCAGTTCGCCGCGGCGGGTCAGACGTATGAGCGAGCGACCCTTGTCCTGTTCCGTGGAAGCACAAGCACTGCCTGCGGTACCGGCTCATCGCAGATGGGCCCCTTCTATTGCCCACTCGATCAGAAGGTCTACATCGACCTGAACTTCTTCGAAGAGCTTGCCACCAAGTTCGGCGCTCCTGGGGACTTCGCGGCTGCATACGTCATCGCGCACGAACTGGGTCACCACGTCCAAAAGCTGACGGGGATCAACGACGAAGTGCGGACGTTGCAGCAGCAGAACCCCGATGAGGCGAACGACCTCTCGATCCGGCAGGAGCTCCAGGCAGATTGCTTTGCGGGCGTCTGGGCAACGTCGACCTACGAGCGCGGAATCCTCGAAGCGGGCGACATCGAGGAGGGCCTGCGGGCGGCCAGCTCAGTCGGCGACGACTACATCCAGAAAGAGCTTGGCAGCGGGCGTGTGAACCCCGATACGTGGACGCACGGCTCCTCGGATCAGCGCGTGAAGTGGTTCACGGCGGGCTTCAATTCCGGCGAGCCCGGTACCTGCGACACGTTCTCCGTCAAGAATCCCTGACGCCCCGGCACCTCGTCGTGGGGCCCTGCTTTCACGCCCGTGAGCAACCCGCGTAGAATCGGGCGCTACAAAGTTAGCGTGCCGCGAACTGCTGCCGTCGCGGTCTCCACTCACGGGAGGTTGAAATGACGACGAAAGAGATTGGCCTGCCCACCACCGAGGTGTATCCGCCGCCAGCAAGGGCGACCACTGGCGCTCTTGTCACTTCGCTTGCCCAGTACCAGCAGATGTACCGTCGGAGCATCGACGATCGCGACAGCTTCTGGTCCGAGATGGCCAACGAGCACGTCTCGTGGATGGCGCCGTTTGGGACTGTCTGCGACGAGGATCTGAACACGGGGAAAGTGGCGTGGTTCCTCGGCGGCAAGCTCAACGTCTCGGTCAATTGTCTCGACCGGCACCTCGCGACTCGCGCCGATCAGGCCGCGATCCTCTGGGAGGGTGATACACCGGCGGAGAACCGCAGTGTCACGTACCGCGAGCTCTACGAAGAAGTCTGCCGCGTTGCAAACCTGCTCAAAGCAAAGGGGATTGGCAAGGGTGATCGGGTCGCCGTGTACATGGGAATGGTCCCCGAGTTGGTGGTTGCGATGCTCGCCTGCGCCCGAATCGGCGCTGTCCATTCCGTGATCTTCGGTGGCTTTAGCCCTCGTTCGATCCGCGACCGCGTCGAGGACTCAACCTGCCGCGCGATCATCACGCAGGACGAGGGCCGTCGCGGCGGCCGCCCGGTCCCTCTCAAGACGAACGTCGATGAAGCGCTTGCTGAGCCCGGGCACTCGGTCGAGTTTTGCCTCGTGTTCCGCCATACCGGCAACGCTGTCCCGATGACGGCGGGCCGCGACCTGTGGTGGCACGAGGCGGTGCCGGCGCAGGCTGCGGCCTGTGAGCCGGAGCCGATGGACTCGGAAGACCCGCTCTTCATCCTCTATACGTCCGGTTCCACCGGGAAGCCGAAAGGTGTCCTTCACACACAGGCCGGGTACCTCCTCTACACGGCGTTAACGTTCAAGTACACGTTCGACTACCGCGAAGGTGACATCTTCTGCTGCGCGGCCGACGTTGGTTGGATAACCGGCCATAGCTACATCGTGTACGGCCCGCTGGCCAACGGCGCCACGAGCGTCGTCTTCGAGTCGATTCCGACGCACCCCGACGCCGGCCGCTACTGGGACATGATCGACCGGCTCGGGATCAACATCTTCTATACAGCGCCCACCGCTCTCCGCGCACTGATGCGCGAGGGCGATGAGCCGGTGAAGCGCTACAAGCGCGAGTCTCTGCGCGTGCTGGGGTCCGTCGGTGAGCCGATCAACCCGGAGGCCTGGCGTTGGTATTACAACGTCGTGGGCGATGGCCGCTGCGCAGTCGTCGATACCTACTGGCAGACCGAAACCGGCGGGCACATGATCACTGGCCTCGCGGGAGCGACTCCCATGAAACCAGGGTCGGGCTCGTTGCCCTTCTTTGGCGTCCAGCCGGTCGTTGTCGACGAGGCCGGCCAGGAGATCGAAGGCAACGGCGTCAGCGGCCGCCTCTGCATGCGCGCCTCGTGGCCCGGGATGATGCGCACGGTCTACGGCGACCACGAACGCTTCATCCAGACATACCTCTCCACGTATCCGGGGATGTATTTCACCGGCGACGGCTGCCACCGGGACCAGGATGGGTACTACTGGATAACGGGGCGGGTCGACGATGTGCTCAATGTGTCCGGACACCGCCTCGGCACGGCGGAGATCGAGGGCGCACTGGTCAGCCACCTTTCGGTGGCCGAAAGCGCCGTCGTTGGCTACCCGCACGACATCAAGGGCACCGGGATCTACGCGTACGTGCTTCTCAAGGCCGGGCAGACCGCGTCGCCTGAACTGGCCAAGGGCCTCCGCGATCAGGTGAGAAAAGAGATTTCTCCAATCGCCACGCCCGACAAGATCCAGTTCGTCGAGGGGCTTCCCAAGACGCGGTCCGGAAAGATCATGCGTCGCATTCTCCGCAAGATCGCCGAAGGCGAGCCCGGGAACGTTGGCGATGTGACGACGCTGGCCGATCCGGCTGTCGTGGAACTCATCGTCAACGGCGTCGACAGCGCGCACTGAGCCCTCGAGGCGGCCTAGTTCCGGCGGATCTCGACGTTATCAAACGATGCCTGCGCGCCGCCTTCTACCCCAAACCCGACCTTCGTGCCGGAGGCGCCTGCGATCGTGTGAGACGCGACAAGCACTCCATTGATGACAGCCTCGAGCTGCTGCCCGCGGCAGACGAGGTCGACACGATTCGGGCCCGGGTCCAACAGATGTGGCGACTCGGTCCAGTCGACGTACGTGCTGAACGTGTCCTCACGGTAGGCCCGGATCTGCGTCTTGAATGACCTCTCTCCCTGGTCGATGATGAGCCGCACTTCGTAGTTGTCGTCGACGCGGCAGAAGAGGTACACGAGCGCGGCCGGCGATTCGATGTCCGCTGAGACTGAATGATTTCCTGATCCGACGTCGTACGACTTGAACGGGAAAAGGTTGTCAGAGGTCGAGTAATCTTCCATCACAAACGCGCCGGAATCGACGAAAGCTTGGCCCGAGGTCACCGAGAACGGCGTTAGGAGCGGTGCGCCAGGCCCGTCGAAGCCCTCGCTCAGGACAACCGTCCCGGTGAGGGTCCGGAGCGTGGGCGGGGTCGCCGTCGGCGGCACAGCAGTGGGTGTTGCCGTCGGCGCACGGGGCTGCGTTGGTTGGCGAGTCACTGGCGTCTCGTCGTTGCTGGCAGGCTGCCGCCCGTCGTCGTCCCCGCCGAGTGAGAGCGCCACGCCGGCGATCACCGCCACGCCGATCGTGCCGGCGAGACCAAGTGCGATCCACAGGTTCCGGCCGGGTCCGCGGGCCGCTGCCGTTGTCGCGGGTGCGCTCACCTGGGGCGGAAGCGGGAGGATGATCGGCGGTTGCGTGGGCGGCGCCATTGGACTGGCCACCACCGTCCGGTCCGGGCCGCTGGCGGGAACGTATCTGGCCTCAAGTTCCTCAACCACGTGAAGCGCGCGCGCCGGGCGTTGTGCGGGGTCCTTCGCCATCGCCCGTCCAACGGGTTCGTCTGCGAATTGCAGACTGTAGTCCTGGCTGCTCGGTCGCGGCGGCGGCGATTCCACATGCTGGCGCATTACGTCCCACGCGCTCTCGCCTTCGTAGGGAGGCCGGCCGGTCAGCGTCTCAAAGGCGAGCGCGCCAAAGGAATAGATATCCCCGGCCGGTGTCGGGTCCGCTCCGCGTACCTGTTCGGGACTCATGTAGTGCGCCGTACCGACGACGGTGCCCGGCATCGTCACGCCTGTCGACGAGCCATCCATGCGCCCCACGCCAAAGTCGCCAACGTACGACCGCCCCTGCGCATCGAAGAGGATGTTCGCAGGCTTCAGGTCGCGGTGGATCACCCCTGCGGCATGCGCCGCATCCAGCGCATTCGCGACTCGCCGCAAGATCGCGAGCGCCACGCCGACGGGCATCCTGCCCCGGTGCAGCCGGTCCTCCAGGGTCCCACCGGGCATGTAGTCCATTACGATGTATTGCTGTCCCGAACGCTCGCCGAAGTCGAAAACCGGGACGATCGAATCGTGGCGGACCCGCGCCATGATCAGCGCCTCACGCTCGAAGCGGGTCCGGAAGTTCGGGTCAGCTGCGTATTGCGGGTTGATCGCCTTCAGCGCGACCTGGCGCTTCAGCACGGTGTCCTCTGCGAGGTAGACGATCGCCATTGCGCCCCGCCCGAGCTCGCGGACGATCTGGTAGCGGCCGAAGCCCGGGTCGGTCATCGATCAGCCCGTTTCATCGCCACAAACATACGTCGCAGTTACCGGTCATCGCTACTGCGATGACCGGTAACTGCGCTAAGGCCCCGGGATGGATTGGTTGCTCTGATTTCTGAGCACGGACCCGCCGATCCGTCCGCTCCATATTGGAGCACAGAGGCGACGAGCCCGCCGGCTGGACTACATGCCTTCTGACGCGTCGAAGGTCTCGTAGACATCGACGCTGCCGCCGGTCATCAGGATGGGGCATCCCTTGGCCATCTCTGTGGCCGCGTCGAGGTTGTCGGCCCTGAGGACCGAATAGCCCGTCACCATTGAGGGCGCGCCATCGGTGATGGCGCCATTCGAGGCGACCGACTTCGACGCACCACAGGGATTGCCGCCATCGACGACGGCCTCACCGAGGGCCCCGAACCAGCCCATCCAGGCCGCCATGACCTTCTGGCCCTCTTCTTCGGATTCCGGCATTCCACCTCCGCGGTATGCCAACAAATAGTTCGCCATGATTTGGTTCTCCTGGTTACAAAGTCCCGGCCGCTTTCGGGCCGATGCGAACGCAGCATACGTCCTTTCGTGTGGGCATGCGTTAACGAACGCTTACGCTGCGAATGCATACCGTCGCCGGAGGCCGTGCGGCTATACTCACCCGGTGAAAGCCGAGATCATCGCCATCGGCACCGAGATCCTGCTCGGTGAAATCATCGATACCAACAGTGCCCACATCGCCCAGTCGCTCCCGGAACTGGGGATCGACCTCTACTACAAGTCGGTAGTTGGCGACAACATGGGCCGCATCATCGAGACGCTTCAGCGCGCCTGGGACCGTTCCGACCTGATCGTCATCACCGGCGGCCTTGGGCCAACCGAGGACGACATGACCCGCGAAGGAATCGCCCGGCTGTTGGGCGAGGAGCCCTTCGTCGTGCCCGAACTAGAAGGGCGCCTGCGCGGGTTCTTCGAGCGCCGCGGCTACCCAATGCCTCCATCGAATATCAAACAGGCCTGGCTGATCGCCAGCGCTCGTGCGCTCGATAACCCTCGGGGCACCGCCCCGGGCTGGTGGGTAGAACGGGACGGCCGGGTCATTGTTTGCATGCCTGGTGTGCCGAACGAAATGGAGCGCATGTGGGCAAATGAGGCAAGGCCAGAACTGCTCAAGCGATCCGACGGCCAGGTCCTCGTCACGCGAACGCTGAAGACGCTCGGGATCGGCGAGGGCACCGTCGATGAGATGGCAAAGCCCGTTTACGGGATGCCGGACATCGGTGTCGGTACCTACGCGCGCGCCGACGGTGTCCACCTCCGCATCGGCGCCAAGGGCGCCACGCGGGAAGAGGCATGGTCGCGCATTCGGCCTGTCGAGGACGAACTGGAGCGCATCTTCGGGTCGGCGATCTGGGGGAAAGACGAGGACACGCTCGAGGGTTACATCCACGACCTCTTCATCACCCGGCGGGCGACGCTGGCGTCGATGGAGTCGTGCACGGGTGGGCTCTTTGCGAGCGTCATCACCGATGTCCCGGGCACCAGTTCCGTCTACCGCGGCGGTCTTGTCACCTACTCGACCGAGATGAAGATCGAGAACGGCGTGGATGGGGACGTGATCGTCGAGTTCGGAGTGATCTCGCCAGAGACAGCCGGGGCGATGGCTCGTGCCGCCCGCGCCCGGCTGGGTTCGGATTACGGGCTTGGTATCACTGGTGTGGCAGGGCCGGACCCGCAGGACGGCGTCGATCCTGGCACCGTCCACATCGCCGTCGCCGATCCCGATGGCCGGACGCATCACATGAGCATGACGATGAACCAGGGTCGCCAGGCCGTGAAGCGCCGCGCCGTTACACAGGCCATGCTGCTGTTGCGCCGCACGTTGTTGGATCCAGGATCGTAGTTCAGCGGAAAAAGGAGGTGTCGATGCCCTCGCCCGAACAAGTGGTTTCGGCCTTTATGGCCGAATTTGCCAACCCTCATCCCGACGTAGACGTCTTGCTTGCCTACTTCGCGGCCAATGCGGTCTATCACAACATGCCGTCACAGCCGGCCATCGGTCTTGAAGCCGTCCGCCAGACACTTTCCGGGTTCGTCACCCGGATGGAGCTCGCAGGCTGGGAGATCGTGAACCAACTCTCCTCCGGTGATCTCGTGATGAACGAGCGTATCGATCGTTTCCGGCTTCCCGGCAAGGAGATCGCGCTCCCGGTCGCGGGCGTCTTCCGCATCCGTGATGGGAAGATCGCCGAATGGCGGGACTACTTCGACATGGCCACCTGGCAGAAGCAGATGTCCGGGTAGTCAGCTTCGCGCGCGACCCGGACATCTGCGCCCGCAAGTGACCGGAGGATGACATGAACCTTGGAGCGTTTTCGATTTCGCTTACTGTGAAGGATCTGGCGGCGTCCCGCGCCTTCTACGAGAAGCTGGGATTCGAAGTGAAGGGCGGCAACCAGGACGAGAATTGGCTCATTGTGGCGAACGGCGAGTCCGTCATCGGGCTGTTCCACGGGATGTTCGAGAAGAACATGCTGACCTTCAACCCGGGGCTCACCGTCCGCATGGAGACCCTTACCGAGTTCGACGACGTCCGCGATATTCAGTCGGCACTGAAGGAAGCCGGGCTCACCATTGGCCAGGAGGCGGACGAGGAAAGCACGGGCCCGGCGCATATCCAACTGATCGACCCCGATGGCAACCCCATCCTCATCGACCAGTTCTACCCCCGGCCAGGGAGCGTGTAGGGTAGTTCGGATAGAGGAGGCGGGACATGGACAACAAGACGCACGTCGATCCAGTCATGCTGGTTGAACAATCGCCTGACGCGGTGATCTTCGCGGATTCCGAAGGCACGATTCGCACCTGGAATGCCGCGGCTGAACGCATTTTCGGCTTCTCCGCTGCTGACGCGCTCGGGCAGAACCTCGACATCATCATTCCTGAGCGATTCCGGCCGGCGCACTGGACCGGGTTCGAGCGCGCGATGGGTGAGGCGAAGACCAAGTACGTCGGTCAATCGCTGCCGACGCGCGCGCTCCGTGCCGATGGGACGCAGTTCTACGTCGAGCTTGGATTCGCGATCGTGGTTACTGACGGTAAGGCCGTCGGGGCACTCGCGACCGCGCGCGACATCACGGAACGCTTCGAGAAGGAACGCGCCGATCGCGCCCGCATCAAGGAACTCGAGGCGAAAGTCGCTGCGCAGGGCTAGACAGGCTCTGACTCCATCGACCGGAGGATGGCTCCGGCCTCCCCGATCCATTGGATGCGGTGGACGTTCTCTGCCCTGAGCCAGCGGTTTCGCCACCAGTCGACGAGGAACACCGCCGGGATATGTTCCGCGACCCACTGAGCCGTGTGCGGGTCGTCTTCGAAGTGTGCCAGAGCGCCGAGTTCCTGTGTTGTGCGAACTTTGTAGGCGGCCGGCGTCTCGGAATAGTCAGGGCGCAGGTACAACTCCGGCAGGGTACCCAGCCAACGCCGCAGCCAGCCTTCGGTGGCTGAGCGCGTGCGTTCCGTTCGGGCGGTCACTATCCGGCAGTCGTACGTCTCTGTGAGCCAGAGAAAGCCCTCCCGCGCGCCTGGCATGGGCCTTCTCCCGAAGTAGCGGAACGGCTCTGTGGGCGCGAGGGCAGTCGCCTTGCCTTCCGTCTTGCGGCGCTTATCGATGTTGCGACCCGGGTTGATGCCGAACGGCGGGCGGCACAGAACACCGTCAAGGTCGAAGGTGAGAACGCGTCGGATTGGCGCCATTGGCGGGGATGGTAGCGGGCCGCGGCGATCCGTTCGATTGGCTGGCCCGTATCCGGCCCCGGCGTCACTGTTCGGTCGTGGATGTCTGGCAGGTCCTTGGTCTGGCGGCCGCCGCGTTCCTGGCAGGTGCAATCAACGCGGTCGCCGGCGGCGGCTCATTGGTCTCGTTCCCCGCGATCGTCGCAGCCGGGTACGACACGAAGGCGGCCAACGTCACCAACACCGTGGCGCTTTGGCCGGGGTATGCCTCCGGGTCATTCGGCTACCGGGACGAGCTCGGCCGCCAGCGTGGCCGCGTTGCCCGGCTGACGATTCCCAGCATCCTCGGCGCAGTCGCCGGATCAGTGATCCTCCTCGCCACCCCTTCTGATGTGTTCGACATCGTCGTGCCGTTTCTCATCGTCTTCGCCTGTGTGCTGATGCTCGCCCAGGACCGGCTGGCAAAGCGCTTCCGGCGGCACCCCGAGGGCACAGAGGCGCCGGTCACCGCCTCCGTTCTCGCAGCGACGTTCCTCCTCGCCATCTACGGCGCATACTTCGGCGCTGGCCTCGGGATCATGTTGTTGGCCGTCCTTGGCATCTTCCTGCCCGACGAACTCCAGCATTCCAACGCGCTCAAAGGCATGCTCTCACTCGTGATGAATGCCATGGCCGTCGCCTGGTTTGCCCTGTTTGGCCCCGTCGAATGGGTGGTCGTGCTCGTGATGGCGGCCGGTGCGGTCGCGGGCGGATACCTCGGCGTTGGTGTTGCCCGCAGGCTCGGCCGTCGCTGGTTGCGGTTGTCCGTTGTTTCGTATGGGTTTGCGGCTGCCGTTGTCCTCTTCATCCGCGCCTTCTGAGCGGCGAGCCACGATGGGAGCGAGGCCGTTATACTGCCCTACCACCCACCCGCTGGAGCGACCCTTTGCTATTCTCCGTCCGGCTCATCAGCCGCCAACCCTCCGATATCACGACTGAGGCCTGGCAGCAGGTCGTCGGCGACCAGCTGCGCGCAGTGAAAGCTCACTACGACCAGGGGAAGATCCGTTCCATTTATCGCGAGACAGGCCTCGGCGTGCTCGCCGTCTACGACGTCGCGGATGCCCGTGAGATGGACCAGTTGCTCGCTGGCCTGCCCATGGCTCGCTTCTTCGTCGAGAGCAGCGTCCACGCGCTGTGGGATATGGTCCCCGCCCTCCAGGGGACCTAAAGGAGCGGCCGCCAATGTCTACCCCAATCGTTTCGCCCGACGATTTCAAGGCCGCCCTCGGTTCTTGGGCTGCGGGAGTCACCGTAGTGACCACGCGGCTCGAAGACCTGGTCTACGGGATCACGGTCTCGAGCTTTTCATCGCTCTCGATGGACCCACTCCTTGTGCTCGTCTGCCTCGCCGATTCCAATCGTCTGCCGCGCATGATCGAGCAGTCCGGGCGGTTCGCCGTGAGTATCCTCGCGGCCGGTCAGGACGAAGTAAGCGCGACGTTCGCGAAGTCCGGGCGTGATCCCGGCAAAGACCTCGGCGCTGAATCGCTCGTCGTGAAGACGGGCGCCCCGGTGATCGCCGGGAGCATCGCCGCGCTTGATTGCGAGCTCGAACAGGCCGTCCCCGGTGGTGATCACACGATCATCATCGGGCGGGTGGTCGCGGCCAAAGCGGACGCTTCCAAGATGCCGCTTATCTACTACCGTCGCGGCTATCGCGACCTCGTGATGGACTAGGCCGGTGGCTGTCAAAGTACTGATCGAACGCAAGGTGCTTCCGGGGCAGGAACGGCGCGTCTTCGACCTCCTCCGGCAGCTCCGGGTGCTCTGCCTGGAGCAGGAAGGCTACATCTCCGGTGAGACGCTGCGTGACAGCGAGGACCCCCGGACGCTGATCGTGATAAGCACGTGGTTCGGGCTCATGGACTGGCGGAACTGGACGCAGTCGGAGTCGCGGAAGAAGCTCGAATCCCAGATTCGGGTGCACCTGGCCGGCCCTGAACGCGCACGCGTGCTGCTCGAGGGCCTCTCGGAGCAGATGTCGGGCGCCTGACCGTTCCGCTTTGAGCCTTCGCGGCGAGCGGGGTAGTATCCGCCGCGGAGGATCTGCCTGTGTCACCGATGTTGGCGTTTCTTGGGCTCTCGATCATGGGGACGTGGGGGGCGGCTTCGATCGCTCTTGTGGTTGGTGGGATCATCCTGCTCGTAGCCCCCGGTGATATCGACACGAACTCGGGGAGTACCCTTCCCGGCATCGTGCTCATCGTCGTGGGGGCGCTGTCACTCGGCGTCGCTCAGCTCGTTACGGCACCCCTGCTGGGGCTCGACCCGCCGTTCCCGATCTCCGCGAAGAAGATCGTCCCGGCCGCCAAGCTCACCCGCTGGGTGAAGGCGACCCCCCTTCGTGAGCTGCCCGATGGCACGCCCAAGGAGCTTCGCGTCCGTGGCAAGCGCATCCTGTTCATCCGCCAGGGCGAGAACGTGACCGCGATGGGTGCGTTGTGTTCGCACGCCCGGCTCCCGCTCGGGGGCTTCCCGGGGTCTCCGCTGAAGGCCGAACCAGTCCGTGATGGTTGTGTGATGTGCCCGTTCCATGGCGCTCGATTCGAAGCCGATTCCGGTCGCGTTGTACGGCAGCCGTTCGATAGTCAGTTCAACCAGGAGCACCCGCTCCTCGGCGGCCTCCAGAGCAAGGTTTTCCGGCTCATCTCTGCCCCGCCAACGCCACCGATGGTCCCCAAGCCTTCGATGAAGGCGGAGGATATGCAGACCTACCCATGCAAGGTAGAGAACGGTGAAGTCATGGTGGCACTGCCACCCAAATAGCGATTCCTGCTGGGACTTGTGACCAGCTAAACAAAGAAGCCGGGAGACCTCAGGTCTCCCGGCTTCTTCTTATTCAGGTTGGCGGACGTCCCCGAGGCGTTAGACCGCCGCGTCGCCCCCGGCAACGTCTGCAGCTCGCAAGAGACGTTTGCGGTCCTTGAATTGCGACTTCAGGTAGTCCCGGTTCATCATCGCGATAAAATCGATGCTGATGCCCTTGGGGCACGCCTGCTGGCACTCGCCGTAGTTCGTGCAGCTGCCGAAATACTCTTCCATCCGGTCCACCATCGCCGTCACCCGGCTCCAGCGCTCTGGCTGGCCCTGGGGCAGCAGGTTGAGGTGCGCCGCCTTGGCCGATGTGAAGAGCTGCGCTGCGCCGTTCGGACAGGCGGCAACACAGGCGCCACAGCCAATGCATGCAGCCGCGTCAAACGCCTGGTCGGCGACCGCCTTCGGGACGGGTGTGAGATTGGCATCCTGCGCGGCGCCCGTTGGAGCCGTGATCCAGCCGCCTGCCTGGATAATCGCGTCGAACGGACGCCGGTCAACGACGAGGTCCTTGATCACGGGAAACGCGGCCGCCCGCCACGGCTCGATGGTGATCGAGTCCCCGTCGCGGAAATTCCTCATGTGCAGCTGGCAGGTGGTCGTCAGCTTCTTCGGCCCGTGGGGCTTGCCGTTGATCACCATGCCGCACGACCCGCAGATGCCCTCGCGGCAATCGTGGTCGAAGGCGATGGGCTCGCGGCCGGACCGCGTGAGACGGTCGTTGACGACATCCAGCATTTCGAGGAACGACATGTCCTCAGTGATGCCCGGCGCGTCGTAGGACTCGAAGTGCCCGGAGTCCGAGGGGCCGGTCTGGCGCCAAACCTTGAGCGTCAGGTTCATTACTTGTAGCTCCTCTGCGTCGGGTGGGCGTACTCGAATTCGAGCTCTTCCTTGTTCAGCCTGGCCTCGGCCCCGGTCCCCTGGAACTCCCAGGCTGCCACGTAGGAGAAGTTCTCGTCATCACGCTTCGCCTCTCCGTCGGGCGTCTGGTGCTCCTCGCGGAAATGGCCGCCGCAGGACTCTTCGCGATGAAGCGCGTCCTGGCAGAGCAGTTCGCCAAGTTCGAAGAAGTCGCCGACACGGCCGGCCTTTTCCAGTGATTGGTTGAGCGAGCCCGAGTCCCCGAGTACACGAACATCGGACCAGAACTCCTCGCGCAGTTCGGAGATCTTCTTCCGAGCCGCGGCCAGGTCGGTGGCATTCCGCGCCATGCCGCAGTTGTCCCACAGCGTCTGGCCCAGCTCGCGATGGAACGAATCCACGGTCCGCGTCCCGTTGATGGTGAGCAGCGTGTTCGTGCGCTCCGCTACCGCCGTTGCAGCCTCGTTAAAGGCGTCGCTCGTCGTCGACGGCGCGGGTTGGTTGAGCTGGTCGGCGAGCCATCCGCCGATGGTGGCGGGCAGGACGAAGTAGCCATCGGCCAGGCCCTGCATCAGCGCGCTCGCACCAAGGCGGTTGGCGCCGTGGTCGGAGAAATTCGCTTCACCGATAACGAACAGGCCCGGGAGGTTGCTCATCAGGTTGTAGTCCACCCAGAGCCCGCCCATCGTGTAGTGGACGGCCGGGTAGATGCGCATCGGCACCTCGTACGGGCTTTCGCCGGCAATGTTTTCGTACATGTCGAAGAGGTTGCCGTAGCGCTGCTCAACCACCGTCCGTCCGAGCCGATGGATCGCGTCACTGAAATCCAGATAGACGCCGTTCTTCAGTTCGCCGACGCCGAATCCGGCGTCCACGCGCTCCTTGGCGGCACGCGATGCCACGTCGCGCGGCACGAGGTTCGCGAACGACGGGTACCGCCGCTCAAGGTAGTAGTCCCGTTCGGATTCAGGAATCTCACCCGGCTTGCGCCGGTCGTCCGGGCTCTTGGGGACCCAAACGCGGCCGTCGTTGCGAAGCGACTCGCTCATCAGCGTCAGCTTTGATTGGTGGTCGCCGCTGACGGGGATACATGTCGGATGGATCTGCGTGTAGCAGGGG
This sequence comes from Dehalococcoidia bacterium, assembly GCA_050248655.1. Taxonomy (GTDB): domain Bacteria; phylum Chloroflexota; class Dehalococcoidia; order Tepidiformales; family Tepidiformaceae; genus JAGQHB01. Next base: position 572,619 of record JBFWRY010000001.1, on the reverse strand, counting down.
TTGGCGAAGTAAGCGCCCTTGCGGTGCGCGCGCCAGATCGCCGTCGTATTGCAGCCCTTCGCCTGTGTGGAGAGGAAGAACACGTTTCCATAACCACCGGTCGCAAGGACAACGGCGTGGGCTGAATGCCGGGTCAGCTCGCCGGTGATCAGGTCCCGCACGATGATGCCGACGGCACGTCCGTCCTCGACCACGAGCTCTAGCATCTCGTGTCGCGAATAGAGGTCCACGGTTCCCAGTTCGACTTGCCGCATCAGCGCCTGGTAGGCGCCGAGTTCGAGCTGCTGGCCAGTCTGGCCGCGCGCGTAGAACGTTCGCGAGACCTGGGTTCCGCCGAACGAACGGTTGTCCAGGAGGCCGCCGTATTCCCGCGCGAATGGCACGCCCTGTGCGACGCACTGGTCGATGATGCTCGTGCTGATCTGAGCGAGTCGGTGGACATTCGCTTCGCGGGCGCGGTAATCGCCACCCTTGATCGTGTCGTAGAACAGCCGGTAGACGCTGTCGCCGTCGTTCTTGTAGTTCTTCGCGGCGTTGATGCCGCCCTGGGCGGCAATGCTATGGGCGCGTCGCGGACTGTCCTGGAAACAGAAGACCTTGACGTTGTAGCCGAGTTCGCCAAGGGTGGCGCCGGCAGAAGCCCCGGCCAGGCCGGACCCCACCACGATCACGTCGAACTTTCGCCGGTTCTGCGGCGCGACGAGCTTGGTGCTGAACTTGTGGTTGTCCCACTTCTCCTGGATAGGACCGGGAGGAACCTTAGAATCGAGAGTCATTCCGTATCTCCCTTACACGGCCCCGCTGAGGATGGCGACTGGGAACGTGAGATTGACGCCCACCACGAGGGCCGTGAAGCCCCACGCGAGCCCGCGGCGCCAGGCGTTGAAGCGCGGATTGTTGAGCCCAAGTGTCTGAAACAGGCTCCAGACGCCGTGCCAGAGGTGGAGGCCAAGGGCCAGGTTTCCGACGATATAGATGCCGGCGACCCACCATCGCTCGAGGCTCGATGTCACGTTGTTGAAGACTTCACCGCGTTCGAAGTCCGGGTTGGCGGGGCCCCAGGTCAGATCGAAAAGGTGGAAGATCACGAAGGCGACCACGAGGACTCCGGTAATCCGCATCGAGCGCGCGACGTAGGTACCACCGAGGCCGTAGGTCCGGCCCCCTTTGTAGCCGACAGGGCGCGAGCGCCGATTGATCAGACTCAAGGTCACCGCTGCGTGAGTGTGCAGCAGGACTGCGAGGATCAATACGCCGCGAAGGAGCCAGAGCGTCCCCGTATGTGGAACGGCCGGCTCGAGGAGGGTGCGGAGCCACTCGCCATACTCATCGATGTGCTTGACGCCGGCGGCGTTTTCACCTGTGTAGATCTTCAGGTTTCCGGCCATGTGCATGAACACGAAGCCCATGCCGACGATGCCGGTCAGCGCCATCACGGCTTTCTTGCCGAGCGCTGATCCGTAGAATTCCTGTATCCAGAATCGCGGCGGCCCTTTTTTGTGGACCGGGGCGGCAGGACCCGCCCCTGAACGGCCTGGCATCGAACTCATCTCCCCCTCCGTGGCGCGCGTGGCCGGCCGTTTCCGTCTGGCGAGCCTGATAAAAGCGTGTGAATCCTACGCCCGGGCCGGAAGTGCCAGCAATGCGGCGATGTGAATCGCGGTATAGGAAACGTTGTTCACCGCAATGCGCGAGCCTGCCAGCGCAGAATGCCCACGACCGACTTGGCGTCGCAGATCTCGCCGCGTTCGATCATCGCCAGCGCTTCTTCGGGTTCCGTCGGATGCACTTCGAGGTCTTCGTCCTCGTCGGCGTCGAGCGATGCCTCGCGGAGGTCGCTGCAAACGAACAGGTGGATGTACTCGCTGGTATAGCCCGGCGCCACGTAGAACCCGCCGAGCGAATCGACTATGCCCGGAAGCATCGAGACCTCTTCCTGCATCTCTCTGATCGCACATTCCCTCGGGTCTTCGCCAGCTTCGAGCGTGCCCGCGGGGATTTCTAAGAGTCGCCGCCCGGCAGCGTGGCGATATTGCGTGACAAGGAGAAGACGGCCGTCGGCGGCAACTGGCACCATCGCAACGGCTCCCGGGTGCTTCAGGATTTCCCGGTGGGCGATGACACCGGTGTCCATGCGAAGCTCGTCCATCTCAATCTGAAAGAGCCGCCCGGCGTACACGATCTTTGATGACAGCAGTTCTGGGTCTGGCAAAGGTGGCTCCGAGTTTTTCAGATTGTCGCCGCGCCGGCCGCCCCAAGATAGCTGCCGCTTGGCCGTGCCCACCGTAGACTGACCGCATCGCAGGGAGGATCTGAGATGCGTAAGTGCCCGTGGTGTGGTCGCGACAACCTGAATGTCTATGCATACTGCCAATCGTGCGGCCGGGGATTTGACCGGCCGGAGCAGAAGACCGGTCCGTCGCTCTTCAGCAAGCTTTGGCCCTTTGGCCGGCGCGCCGCCTGACGGCCGCGGGGAGCTGCGACCATGGCCAAGCTTGTACTGATTCGCCACGGCGAATCGCAATGGAATCTCGAAAACCGGTTCACCGGGTGGATCGACGTTCCTCTCACTGCAAACGGCGAAGCCGAGGCCCGGAAAGCGGGTGAACAGCTCCGTGAAGCCGGAATCCACTTCGACCAGGCGTTTACATCGGTCCTGCAGCGCGCCAACCGGACACTCGATATCGTCCTCGACGCGCTCGGTCAGGTGGGTATCCCCACTGCATACGACCTCGCGCTCAACGAACGCCACTACGGCGACCTCCAGGGGCTCAACAAAGCGGAGACCGCAGCCAGGTTCGGCGACGAGCAGGTCCACATCTGGCGCCGCAGCTTTGATGTTCCCCCTCCGAACGGGGAGAGCCTGAAGGATACGGCGGCCCGCACGCTCCCTTACTTCGATTCCCAGATCATGCCCGCCGTAAAGTCTGGAAAGAACGTCCTCGTGGCCGCCCACGGCAATAGCCTTCGATCGATCGTCATGGAGATCGAGGAACTCAGTCCCGCGGAGATTCTCCAGGTGAACATCGGGACTGGCGTGCCGCTGACCTACGATGTCGACGCAGACGGCACTGTCCACGGACGCCATTTCAAAGGGACGCTCGCGGCGGGATGAGAGAGCCTGCGCGCTCTTCCGCGTCTGCGGCCAGGGCGCGCTGGGCGCATCTCCGTGACCGGGTCATCGGCGATGCCTACAATCCGCCGGATGCCTGAACAACCTCTTTCCGGGCTCAAGGTGATCGAGGCCGGCGGATTCATCCCGGCCTACGCGGGCCATCTGCTCGCCGAAGCTGGCGCGGATGTTGTCCGTCTGGCGCCGGCGTCCGGGGACCCGCTCAGCTCCGAGCCGCCGTTCTTCACAAACAGCGCGGTGTCCATCCAGGAAACCTGGTACAACCTCGGCAAACGTGTTGTGGTGGAAGCGCCGGGGGCGCTCGACCTGCTCCTTCAGTCAGCGGACATCCTCATCGAGGACTGGTCGGCGCAGCGCGCCTGGTCGCTAGCGGGGGCGAATCAGTCGCTCGTCCGCGTTTCCTGCACCCCATTCGGGCCCGGTGAGCGAGGTCTCCAGGTAAACGACCTCGTGCTCAACGCGCTCTCCGGCTCAGCGTCCGTGACGGGCGAAGGCCGGAACGCGCCTTTGAACGGTTACGGGAACCAGGCCTATCACACGGCGGGGATGTACGCGGCGATCTGCGCACTCGCCAGCCATCGCGCCGCGGTCCTGACGGGCACGGGGGCGCACGTGGATCTCTCGGTCCATGAGGCTCTCGCGTCCTGCACCGAACAGGTGCTCATGCAATGGTTCTTCCCCCGGCCGACATGGCCGCGCGTCGCCCGCCGGCAGGGAAGCCTTCACTGGACTGCGGCCTACGAGGTGACGCCAGAGCGGAACGGCAGAGGGATGATGTTCACCGTCGCCATGCGCTTCCTCGACACCATCCTGCCCTGGATGGAAGCCGATGGCATGGCCGGCGATCTCGCCGACCGTGAGCGTTACCCGGATGCGATCGCGATCGCACGCGATATGGCCCATGTGATGGAACTCACCCGCGCCTGGATTGCGACGAAGGATGCTGGCGAGTTCTTCTTTGAAGCACAGGCAAGGCACCTCCCCTGGGGCCCGTCCCTCACAGTCCCCGAAGTCGCCGCCAGCCCCCAGATCGCCGCGCGCGGTTACCTCGCGGAGCGGCGTGTCCCCGGAGTAGGGCCCGTGCCACTCCCCGGGAGACTCTTCACGACGAATGCAGACGGCTCGGCCCCGGTGGTCGCGTCGACGATTGAGATCAAGGACCTTGGCTGGCACAGCGATGCGCCACGGGGCGCCAGGACTGACATTGCCCCGGCACGCCCGCTCGAAGGCATTCGGATTTTTGATTTCACGCACGTCCTGGCAGGTCCGTTCGGCACGCGCGTGCTGGCCGATCTCGGCGCCGAAGTGATCAAGGTCGCCACCGCCCTTCGCTCTGGCGGCGCATCCAACCCAGGCCACCCTTACTACGTCAGCTGGAATCGCAACAAAAAAAGTATTCTGCTGAACCTCGCGGACGAGCGCGGTGTAGCGGTTGCACGACGCATTGCGGCGGTCTCGGACGCGATCGTCGAGAACTTCAGCGCTGGTGTCTTGAAGCGGTGGGGTCTCGACCGTCCATCCGTCGCCGAGGTCAATCCCAAAGTCACGGTCGTTTCCATGGGCGGCATGGGACAGTCCGGCCCCTGGAAGTCGTTCGTGACGTTTGCTCCCACCATCCACGCGCTGGTTGGCCTTACACACATGACGAACATGCCGGGCGAACAGCTGGCTGGCTACGGCTTCTCGCTCACCGACCACCTCTCTGGCCTGGCGGGAGCCATTGCCATCCTCGAAGGCGTCGAGCACGCACGGCGGACGGGCCAGGGCCTCGAAGTCGACCTCGCGCAGTATGAAGTGGGGCTGAACCTCATGGCGCCCGGGCTGATCGACCATATCGCGAACGGGACGGCGCCCGAACCCGCTGGCAACCGGCATCCGTTCGGCACCTGGGCGCCGCATGGGATCTACCGGGCAGCGGGCGACGATCGTTGGGTGGCGATAGCTGTTCGCGGCGATGCTCAATTCCGGGCGTTCTGCGGTGCGATGGGCCGAGAGGAAGTCTCGGCCGATGCGCGGTTCGCCACGCATGCACAGCGCCTTGCCAACCAGGACGCCCTCGACGCATTTGTCGAAGACTGGACTCGGGGGCTCGACCGCTACGAGGTGATGCGCCGTTGCCAGGTGGCAGGAGTTGCCGCGGGTGCGGTGCAGGATGCAGCGGACCTCGCCACGAACGACGCATACCTCTCCGCCAGCGGATTCTTCGGTGAGTCGGAGTCATCCGGCGGCACTGCGGGCGGGCCGATAGACCGGTTCCCGGCGCGGTTCAACGGCGAACGCCCGAGCCTCTACCGGGCGCCGCATCAGCTCGGGGCTGACACGTTTGAGTTCTTGACGGCCGCCGTCGGCATGGACGACGGCGAGGTCGCTCAACTGGCGGCGGAGGGCGTCCTTTCGTGATCTCCGCTCGGTCTGGCTCTGCTACGCTAATCGAGTCCGGAGGCTCCGCTGCATGACTCTGCGCCTGTATTCCACGCTCGCGAGCACGACGCGCGAGTTCACCACCGTTGTGCCCGGAGAGGTCCGTATCTACGTCTGCGGCGTCACGCCGTACTACGTGACGCACCTGGGTCACGCCTTCTCATACGTCCAGTTCGATGCCTTGAGGCGCTACCTGACCTGGTCCGGCTACAAAGTCCGATACGTACAGAACGTCACGGACATCGACGACGACATGATCAGGGTCTCGCGCGAGCAGGGGCGGACGATTTACGAGATCCGTGACGAGAACGACGGTCAATTCCGTCGCGACCTTGACCGCCTCAACGTGCTGAGGCCGTCCGAATATCCCTACGCGACCGACCACATTCCGCAGATCATCTCACTGACCCAGCACCTCATCGACCGTGGCCATGCCTACGCGGTGGACGGCGACGTGTTCTACGAGGCCACAACCTTCGAGGGCTACGGAGCGCTCCGCGGCCTCGGCATGTCGGAACTCGGCAAGCTCGAGAACCCAGAATCGAAGCGGGCCCACAAGAAGCGGGGACCGCTCGACTTCCTCCTTTGGCAGCAGGTCGATGCCGGTGACCCGTCCTGGGACAGCCCCTGGGGACCCGGGCGGCCCGGCTGGAGCATCGAGTGCACTGCAATGTCGATGGCCCATCTCGGCGACCAGATCGACATCCACGGCGGCGGGTCTGACCTCGTCTATCCACACCACACGAACGAGGTAGCCCAGGCTGAAGGTGTCACGGGTGCGGCGCCGTTCTGCGGCTTCTGGATGCACAACGGCATGCTTCAGTCCGAAGGCCGCAAGATGGCGAAGTCCAGGCCGGAAACGCTCGTCTTCGCGCGCCACCTGATGGAGCGGTACGAGCCTGACCACCTCCGCCTCTACCTGTTGATGCAGCATTACCGCGTCGATGCGAACTACCACGACGGCGACATGGAGACATTGCGCGGACGGTACGAGCGCTTCAAAGCGGTCGCCGCCGGAACGCGAGATACCGCAGACCCCGCGTCCCCGGTTCTCAGCGCCTTTCGTGAGGCGGTCGACGATGACTTTCGCGTCGCTGCCGGGCTTGACACGCTCGACGAGGCCGCCTCGAGAGTGTTGTCTGGAGCGGCCAGCGTGGGTGATGGCGCCGCGGTGAGGAACGCACTTTCCGTGCTCGGGTTCGCCTTCGCTGGTGCTCGCGGTCCCGCGGCCGGAGATCTGACGCCCTAGTCGGCGCCCAGCACGCCCCCTTCGATGAGCGACTGCACCCGGCCCTCTTCGATACCGAACTCGGCGAGGACACTGCGCGTGTGCGCGCCCAAGGCCGGTGCCGGCGACCCAACCGCACCCGGCGTGTCGCTGAGCTGGATGTGGAGGCCCACCGTTTGTTCGGGACCCCATGTGGGATGTTGGCGCTGGACCACGTAGTCGTTCGCCAGGACCTGCGGGTCTGTGCCGATGTCTTCATGGCCCTGGATGATTTCGGCCGGGTGGTCGACCGCCTGGAACCGCGTGAGCCATTCGCCCGCGGGCCTTGTCGCGAACGCTGCTTCGAGCTCCTGCTGTAGCGCCTCGCGGTTTGCGAACCTGCCGCCGCCCCGGGCGAACCGCGAATCCGTGGCCAGGTGGGCCATCCCCAGCGCCTCGCAGAGCCGCGGCCAGAATTTCTGGTCGATGCCAACGACCATCAGCCAGCGGCCATCGGCACAGCGGTAGTGGCCGGCTGTCGGCGAAGACCGGAATTCCCTTGCCCGTTGATCTCCGTAGTGAAACGCGTGCTGGAGTTCTGCAGTTTGCAGCGCGAGCTGGGTTCCCAGGAGTGAGACGTCCACCCGTTGTCCTTTGCCGGTGCGCTCGCGGACGAACAGGGCCGCCATGATGCCGGCAGCAAAGTTCATCGCTCCAACGTGATCGGCGATGCCGGGATATGGCACCTGTGGCACGGTGCCAGGGCCTCCCCCGGCATGCTGCGCGAATCCGCTCCGGGCCTGGGCGATCTGGTCGAACGATGGTGCCTCTGCCAACGGCCCCCGGGTTCCCCATCCGGATGCCTGGGCGTAGATAATCCGCGGATTGCGTGCGCGGAAGTCGTCGTATCCGAGGCCGAAGCGTTCCATCGCTCCCGTACGGAAGTTCTCCGCCACGACATCGAAGCGGTCGGCCAGGTCGAGCACGAGCGCCACGCCCTCGGCCTGCTTGAGGTCGACGCAGATGGACTCCTTGCCCCTGTTCAGTGCCTCCCAAAAGGGGCTGTAGCCATCGGCGCCGCGCCAGAGGCGGCGCCCATAATCGCCTCCGGCCGGGTCCTCTACTTTGACGACTCTCGCACCGAGATCGGCGAGCATCGTGGTCGCATATGGACCCTGCTGGTAGCGGGTGAAATCGAGAATGCTGATGCCGTCGAATGGGCCTGCCATGGTACGAGTCTACGCGTGGGTGAAGGAACCGGTCAGCAACAGGCCGTGGGTTGCCGTACGGTGACAGCTGATCCTGCTGGCAACCATCTGTCAGCCGGATGATCGCTGCCGATACTAAACCTGCGATGCCGTCATCCCCGAGCCGTAGCTGGTCGGTAGATCTCTATGTGGCGCTTACGTTCCTCGCGGGAGCAGTGGCGTTCACCGTTGCGTTCTACCTCCAGGGACTGAGCAATGTCGCTGCGCTGGGTCTGGTGCTCGGTTGCACCGCGATCGCGGAAGCCAACGCGATCGACCTGACGAAGGGCGGCCGCGTCTCGCTTGGGTTCGTCGGAATCGTGCTGGCGGCGTTGGAGTTCGGCCCTCCGGGAGCCGTCCTCGCCGCTACGGTGCTCGCAACCACCGGGTGGGCAAAGTACAGCCGTGGAGACGCAAGGAAGCTCGCCTTCAACTTCGGACAGCACAACGCTTCGACTTTCATTGGAGCAACGCTCGCGTGGTTGTTCTTCCCGGATCCCGATTGGGCGGTTGCCCTCCTGGGAGTTGCCGTTGGCGTTGGGGTGGTCCAGTACGGCCTCAGCAGCGCAGCGGTCGCCGGCGTGGTCTCCCTGAGCAGCAGCCAGCCTTTCCGGACGACGCTTCGTTCGTTCGTTTGGCTGTTGCCCTACTACACCGGCCTTGCGTTGGTCGCCGGCGCCCTTGCCATCGCCATCGCGGAATTGGGCGGTATCGGCGGCCTGTTCGCCATCCCGCTGGTTCTCACCCGCTACTCCATGAAGCAGGTGATGGACAAGACGCGGGAATACGTGAAGACCCTCGAGCGCTCGAACGCGGATCTCACTGTTGCCAACACCCGTATTCGCGACATGTCGAAAGAACTGGACCAGGCCTACACCGGCACGTTGGAATCGCTGGTCACCGCGCTAGACGTCCGCGATCAGGAAACACGAGGCCACTCTGTGCGCGTCGCGACGCATTCGCTGGAGATAGCAAAGCTCATCGGCATCAAGGACCCGGAAGAACTGGCGATGGTCTATCGCGGCGCCCTGATGCATGACGTCGGAAAAATTGGCGTGCCCGACGGCGTGCTCCTGAAGCCGGGGAGTCTGACCGAAGAGGAATGGAAGCTTATGCGGCGCCATCCCGCGCTCGGCTACCGTATCCTCGCGCAGGTGCCCTACCTGCGGCCCACAGCCCAAATCGTCCTGGCCCATCACGAGCGTTGGGATGGCGAAGGCTACCCGCGGAGGCTGAAAGCTGAAGGGATTCCGCTGGGCGCGCGCATCTTCGCCGTCTGCGACACGTATGACGCAATCATCTCCGACCGCCCGTACCGGCGAGGTAAGGCCCCGGAAGAAGCACTCGCAGAAATCTTGCGTTGCGCCGGTACGCAGTTCGATCCAGAGCTGATGGAGGCCTTCGAAGCCCTGTTCCCCGGCTGGTCAGAAGAGGACCACAAGAAGAACCCGCGGCCGCTGTTCTTACCTTCCTGGCAGCAGCATGACGATGACATGACGAGGAAAGCAGCGGGATAGCACACAGAGTGCACTGCGAAATGCAAGAGGGGTCCACGCACCGAGATGAGTGGACCCCTCTTTTTTTGGGATTGCTCCCGCTACCAGCTGATGCCCAACATTGGGACCGCCCACGAAATGCCGGCGACCGCAGTGAGAGCGCTGAGCGCAAGGAACGTCCGGGCCTTCTTCACAAGGCACCTCCCGCTTCTATCGACCCTTGGGCCGACATGCCTGTTTTAGCAAAAGTGGATGTTCGGTGTCAATATGGTGCGACGCCTCCACCCAAATGGCCCTATTTCGAGCGCGCTATGATCGCATTTGTCCGTGTTGGGGAACGTGCTCGTGGCGGTGCATGCTCTGGGCCAACTGCTGCACCTCGAACACTACCTCGGCCACATCACGGTCATCTGCTGCTGTCGCGAGGCCCCGCCACGCTGCATTGGCGATCGCCGCGACGGCACCGGGGCCGGACTCTCGTTCAACCTCAGCCATCCGCTCGCTCATCGCAGTGAGGTGCACCACATCGCGTTCACGTTTTATGCGTTCGATCTTGGCCCGCACGTCGGCGGAAGCCTGTTCCGGTGTGAACGGCGGCAGGCGCAGGCCGGCGAGGTAGGTCTTGCGGACCGTTACCGGGTCGTGGCCATCTCCATCAGGAGCGCCGGTGCGCCACAGCTCAAAGACCACTCGATCGATCTCTGTCGAGAAGAACCCGGCCGGAATCAGCCTCCCGAATTCCTGGCGTAGTTCCGGATGCCGTACCAGTGACGCCAGGAGATATGTCTCCTGCGAGAGCACCGGCCGCGTCACGTCGTCACCGGTGCCACCCTGTTGGCGTCTACTGGTGCTCCCCGCGCGGACGCGCTCGTCAACGGCCTGCTCGGTCGAACCCAGGTGCCGCGCAATACGTTGGACGTAAACCGCACGCTCGACGGGGTCTGTCACCGCGAGGAGCACTGGCCGCACGCGGTCGATCGCGCGGCGCGCAGCAGCCGGCGACGTCGTCGCCTCCTGTCCTGCCAGCAAACGCTCGACGAGGAACGCCGCAAACGGTGGCGCTTCGTCGATTGTCGATCGCCAGAGCTGTGGGTCAGCGCGGGCTACTTCGTCCGGGTCTTTTCCCGCGGGGAGCGGCGCCACGCGGAGATCGACATCTGTGTCGCCCGTGATCGTGCGTGCGGAATGGGCCGCGCGCCCGGCCGCTTCTGGGGAGTCGAAGCCGAGGAGCAGTCCTCCGGCTCGCTCAGCCGCCTGCATGCCCGCAGCATCCGGGTCCAGTGCAAGGACGATACGGCGCGTCGAACGCCGCAGGAGCTGGACATGGTGCTCAGTGAGCGATGTCCCCATTGTCGCGACCACGTTGCGAAAGCCGGCCTGCCACGGACCAATAACATCCATGTAGCCCTCGACGACGACGGCGACGCCTGTGCGTCGAATTTCGTCTGCCGCCGTGTGAAGCGCGAAGAGCGTGCGGCCCTTGTCGAAAATTTCTGTCTGTGGCGAGTTGAGATACTTGGGCTGGTCGTTGCCCATCGCTCTGCCGCCAAGTGCGACGAAGACGCCCCGTTCGTCAGTTATCGGGATGATCACTCGTCCCCGGAAGCGGTCATAGGCGCCGCCGCCCTCCCGCTCGATGAGCACGCCGGCCTCGACCCCGTCACGTTCGTCATAGCCACGCGTCGAAAGGTAGTCGCGGAGCGTTCGCCAATCGTTAGGCGCCCATCCGATATGAAAGGCCGCGATCGCTTCTTCGCCGATTCCGCGTTGCTTGAGCACGTACTCTCTTGCTTCAGCCCCAGCGTCTTCGCGGAACTGGCGCTCAAAGAAATCGACGGCGGCAGATACCACGCCCTGGAGATGGTCGGACCTTCCGCGGCGCCGGGACGAGTCATTCGAAAGTGGGACACCGGCTTCCCTGGCGAGTTCTTGTAACGCCGTCCGGAAGTCAACGCCGTCGCGTTTCAGGACGAAAGAAAAGAGGTCGCCGCCGTCACCGCACTGCCCGAAGCATCGCCACGTTCCCTTGTCCGGGAACACGTAGAAGGACGGCGTTTTTTCGTTGTGAAACGGGCACAGGCCCTTGAAGTTCCGGCCGCTGCGTTGCAAGGCGACGGTGCGGCCAACGTACTCGGCGATTTCCAGCCTGCGTTTGATCTCTTCGACCGGGTCCATTGGCCAAGTGTAGGCCCGCTTGGGCGACAGACCCTGTCGCGCCACACTCCTGAACGTAGCGACCGGAGTTACGTCCGCCCGCTCATGGCGCGGGGGTAGCGGTGGACGAACCCGGCGTCGTCGGAGTCGCTGTTACCGTTCCGGGGATCTGCACCGTCCCCGTTGCCGCCGTCGCGCCATTGAGCAGGATCCGGACCGTGGCGGTACCCGTTGCCGGGATCGGCACGCTGAAGCTGGCGGATTCGTCCGTGTCGAGCGACAGGTCACGGGACGATTGCGATTGGTTCGTCCCGATCTCGACCACGACGGTTACTTCCGTCCGCGCCAGTGGTCCCCCGAGATTGACGATCGTCACGCCAATCTGGCCGGCTTCGATCGTTGCTGAGGAGATTGAGATCTCGGGTGGATCTGCAGGCGCGCGAACACCCGTGAATCCGACTGTGTTGTTGTCTTCGTTGGATTCGGACACAGCGTTGCCAGGGTCTACCCGCACCGTCACGTCAGCGCGGTCCGGAAGTGCTCCGCTTACCTCGAAGTCGACAGTAGCCACGCGGCCGGTTCGAAGGTTGATGTCGAACACGAGGGGCGAAACCAGGAGACCGCCCGGCGAAGTGACTGCTTCGATGACGAGCGGACCCGAGAAGTCGGCGCCATCGTTCTTGATGCTGACGCGAAGCGCTGCCCGGCCGCGGTCAGCAAAGACGAAACGCGCTTCCGAGGGCGAAAAGTCCGGGAGGTTTGCGGTGCTCGGTGTCGGAGTGGTCAGCGGCGTGGCAGTTGCCGTCGGCGGCGGCGTCGCGGTGACGTCGCGGATGGGCAGGGTCGAGAGACTACCGCTCTCAGCCACGGCGTTGCGCCGGATCCACCGTTCGCCGGTGGAGTCATCGAGTTGGAGCCATTCGCTGTCGCGGGTCCGCGCAACGAGGCGGACTTCCGTGCCGGGCTGCACCCGGACGATTTCCGGCCATGTCTCGCCTGGCCCGGACCGGACCGACGACGTGGCGACGACTCTCGCAGTAACCCGCGGATCGGACGGCTCCTCGAACACGACGAGACGCAGCGTTGCCGTGGTAGTGGTCGTCGAACCGGCCGTGACTCTGACGGCAGCCGTGTGGTCGCCCCGGTCGGTCAGCGTGGTTGTGAGCGTGGAATCGTAGAGTTTGGCGAGCACCGGCGTCGTTGCCGGAGTTGCGCTGGGCGCCTCCACTGCCTTCCCTTCCGCGACGGCCTTATTGTCGATCAGTAGCTCGATCTTCGTGATCGGTTGGCTGGAGGCGATTCGCACGACGAATTCCACCCGGTCGCCGGCTTTGACGCGGTCGCCGTCACGCGGTGTGACCATCAGTGCCTGCAGAGCGGCTGGTTGCGCCGTGGCTGTCACAGCTCCGTCGTCCCCGCCGATATCAATGGACCGCACGAAAACGAACACAATCGCCGCCCCAATCACCGCCACGGCGGCAAGGAACGCGTAGAACCATGGGTTCCTCGTCGGCGACCCCTCGTCGTAGTTGTCGTAATAGTCCGGTTCCGGCTGAGGTCCGGGAGGGACCGCTGGAGCGACCCTTCGCGGCGGCAGCGCGCGTCCTGGGGCGGCGGGCGCCTCGATGCCGCCGATGACAGAACCGGCTTCTAGCCGTTCCGTCGGAAATACCGGCGGCGGAGCGCCAATGACAGGCTCGTCATCGGGAAAGTCGGGTCGGTTTGTCATGATTTGGGCGGCGGCCGCCAGCCTCGATTATCTGCGGCGCCTTTCCATACCGGCAAGAAATGCGGCCGCGCCGGAAAACGCCACGTTCAGGTGAGGGCTAGACGCGCCAATCCTGTGCGTCCGCGCAGCCGAGCTCGGAGGCCAGGCGGATGGCGTAGCGATCCGTCATGCCGCTAACGAAGTCCGCCGCTCGCCGGGACGGTGGGTCGTCCGGCAGGCAGTAGTCGGACTCGATTGCGTCGGGCGTCCGTTCGAAGTGCCGGAAGAGGAAGATGACGACGCGCTTGCCACGCTCTGCTTCGGCCCTTGTCCGTTCGTAGAGGTACACCCGCTGGAACATGAACTCGCGAAGTTCGTTTGCGGCGGCCGCGACTGTCACGCTCATGCGGATAGCCGGAGCGTTGCCGCTTCCTGCCTCCTGCGCGCTGTCCCAACTCGATGCGACAACATCGGAAACGAGGGAGTTCAGGCGCTCCGAGTGCGCTGTGCCCAGCCGCGATCGCGCGCTCCCGGGAAGGTCTGTTTCCGCGATGATACCGGCGCGGATCGCATCCAGGATGTCGTGGTTCACGTAGGCGATGGCATCCGCGACTTTCACCACCTGCCCTTCCAGCGTGGCGGGGACGCCCCAACCTTCGGCGAAGATGTCCTCGCGCACCTTGCTCGATTTCTCGACTGCTTCGAGCGTCTGCAGCGTCAGGTTCAGGCCCTCGCCGCCGCGCTCGAGCCGATCGAGAACGCGGACGGATTGGTAGTTGTGCCGGAATCCGTCGGGAAGGCACTCGGCGAGCGCCTCTTCACCGGCGTGCCCGAACGGCCCGTGCCCGATGTCGTGACCGAGCGCCGCGGCTTCTGCCAGGTCTTCGTTCAGATTGAGGGCTCGTGCAATGGTCCGGGCGACCTGCGCTACCTCGATCGTGTGCGTGAGACGAGTGACATAATGATCTTGCTGCGGTGCGATGAATACCTGTGTCTTGTGCTTGAGCCGGCGGAACGCCTTGGTATGGACGATCCGATCGCGGTCGCGCTGGAACGCCGTCCGCAGCGGGTCTGCCGCTTCGTGCCGCCGCCGCGTGGCGAGCCGGGACGGAGCAGCACGGGGACTCAGCAAGAGTTCCCGTGCCTCTAACCGGCGCCGGACGACCGAAAGATCCATTTCGCGATTGTAGCCGGTTGCGATTAGTCGCTACTGCGCGTCCGGCTTCGGAGTTTTGCCGAGTTTGACTTCGGCGTTCGCTATGATCTCCCGCGTCTGGTCGATCATGTCCGGGCTGACGCTGACGCTCGTGGCGCCCCATTCGACGAGCTTCTCGGTCACCTCGGGATAGACGCTTGGCGCCTGGCCGCAAATCGAGACCGTGAGGCCCCTTCGGCGGGCCGTTAGCACGGCATGCTGGATGGCGAGCATCACCGCTTCGTTCCGTTCATCGAAGGTCGCCGCGAGCTTCTCGCTGTCCCGGTCCACGCCAAGGACGAGCTGGGTGAGGTCGTTTGAGCCAATCGAAATGCCGTCGATTCCAACCTCGATGAAGCTGTCCAGGATCAGCACGTTGGATGGCACTTCAACCATCATCCACAGCTTGAAATCGTCCCCCCGCTGGAGCCCGTGTTCAGCGAGGATTTGCTTGACCTTCGTGAGTTCAGCGGGCGTGCGCACGAATGGCACCATCACGTAGAGGTTGTTGTATTCGGCCCGGACGCGCTTGATCGCCTCGATCTCGAGTTCGAAGACATCCGGCTCTTCGATGTAGCGGCTGGCGCCCCGGAACCCGATCATCGGGTTCTCCTCGTTCGCTTCGAACTTGGCACCGCCTCGGAGGTTCGCGTACTCGTTCGTTTTGAAGTCCGTCAGGCGGTATACGACCGGACGCGGGTCGAAGGACCGGCAGAACTCGCGGATGCCGTCCGCCAGCTGTCGTGTGTACTCCTCGGGCCGGCCTTCTTCGATGAACGTCCTCGGGTGAACGCCGATCTGGGCGACGATGAATTCGGCACGGAGGAGGCCAACGCCGTCCACCGGGCGCTGTGCCACCTTCTCTGCAAGCTCAGGCTCCGCGAGGTTCACGTAGAGCTTCGTCGTCGTCTTCAGCGACGCGGACTGCGCGTAGCGCTCCTTCTGACGTTCGTACCAGGCCAGCCGCGCCAGCGCCTCGCCTTCGTAGACCGCGCCGCTCGATCCGTCGACGGTGACGGCCTGGTCAGCAATGAGCCGCCTGGTCGCGTCGCCAGCCCCGACGACGCACGGGATGCCGAGTTCGCGGCTCACGATTGCCGCGTGGCACGTGCGGCCGCCGCGGTCGGTCACGATCGCAACAGCCCGCTTCATGGCGGGGACAAAGTCTGGCGTTGTCATCTCGGCAACGAGGATGTCCCCCGGTCGCACAATGTCGATATCCGCGGGGTCGTGCACGACCCGGACGGTGCCGAAGCCGACGCCCGGGCTTGCGGGCTGGCCGGTGAGCAACACTGGCGCCGATTCGTCATCGCCGGTGTCGCTTTCGTCATGCCCTGCCTTCATCGTGGTCACGGGGCGGGATTGGACAAGGTAGAAATTGCCGCCCTGGTACGCCCACTCGATGTCCTGGTGGCTCCCGTAGTGTTCCTCGACGCTGCGGCCCACGCGAGCCAGCTCACGAATCTGGTCTTCAGTCAGCTTCTGGCGTTGGACAAGGTTGGCAGGCACGTCCAACCAGGCATTGCCCGTTTCATGTCCACCGTCTGACCCGCTGTGCCGGGCGATCATCCGGTCCTGAGGCGCGTGCTTGATGTCCAGCACCTGGAGGGATTGCTTGGCGACGATGTACAGGTCCGGCGAGATCTCGCCAGAGACGATCCCCTCGCCGAGTCCGTAGACGGCCTCGATCGTGATTTGCGACGGGTCCGAAGTCACCGGCTCCACCGTGAACATCACGCCTGAGATCTCTGACTGCACCATCCGCTGGACCGGTACCGCAAGCCCGACCTTCATATGGTCGTAGCCAGCCTCTTCGCGATAGAAGATAGCCCTGCCCTCCCACAGAGAGGCCCAGCAGGCCTGGACGGCGCGGACGACATTCTCTTCGCCAACGACATTCAGGTACGTGCTTTGCTGGCCGGCGAAGCTTGCCTCCGGCAGATCCTCGGCGGTGGCAGAGCTGCGCACGGCGACCGGGCCTTCACCGAGTTCGCGGTATCCCGCCCGGATCGCTTCGGCGATGTGCTGCGGCACCGGCGCTTCCATGAGGCGGTTTCGGATTCGTGTCGCGCGGTCGTTCAGGTCTCGCGAATTGTGGACGTCAAGACCAAACAGCTCCTTGCGGATGACCGGCTCTAGCCCGCTGTGGTTGATGAACCGGAAATATGTATCGGCGGTCACCACATATCCCGGGGGAACCGGAATACCGGCCCGGGTCAGCTCCCCGAGATTCGCTCCTTTGCCGCCGACAACCGGAATATCATCCCTGCCGACTTCCGAGAACCACACGATTACATTGGCTGTGCTAATCACGCGGGCTATACCTCCGCCGCCTTGGCATACGTTTGGTCGATATCTGCGAATTATACGCGGGCCGAAAACGGCCGGAAACGTCCGGCCGCATTGCGCCCCGTGGTCGAATGTCCGTCGTCATTCCACCGTCACCGTTTTCGCCAGGTTCCGCGGCTGGTCAACATCGCAGCCCCGCTGTAACGCGATCTGGTAGGAAAGGCACTGGACCGGAACGGTCGCGACGATTGGTTCGAGCAACTCCGGCACGTCCGGAATCGACACAGAATAGCGCACAAGCCCCGGGATTTCAGTGTCTCCCTCGGTGACGATCGCCAGTACCTCCCCGCCCCGGGCCTGCACTTGTTCGATGTTCGAGACCATCTTCGAACGGAGCGCGTGCCGCGTCGCGATGGCAACGGTCGGGAACTCGCGATCGATCAGCGCGATTGGTCCGTGTTTCATTTCGCCGGCAGCGTACCCTTCGGCGTGGATATAGCTGATCTCTTTGAGCTTCAGCGCCCCTTCCATCGCTACGGGGTAAGCAAGCCCGCGCCCGAGGAAGAGGAAGTCGTTGTAACGCGCGAGGGACGGCGCCAACCGTTCGTATTGAGCCGCGCCGGCGAGCACGGACGCTACGGCCTCTGGCAGGACCGCGAGGTCCCGGATTCGCTGGCCCAGGTCTGAGGGCGCGATGTGCCCTCGTGCGTTGCCAGTCGCCAACGCCAGGCAGTACAGGGCGACGATCGAGGTCAGCAGCGTCTTGGTGCTCGCGACGCCTCGTTCGAGCCCGGCACGCGTGTACACGGCTCCATGAGCAACACGCGTCGTCTGCGCACCTTCGACGTTGCAGACCGTGACCTGTGTGCATCCCGCCTGCCGTGCAATCGCCATCGCCTCAAGCACATCGACCGTCTCGCCCGACTGGCTGACGGTCACGACGAGCGTGTGCTCGTCCAGGATCGGTTCGCGGTAGCGAAATTCGCTCGCGTTGTCGACTTCCGCAGGGACCCCGGCGAAGAGTTCGAAGTACCGCCTTCCGATCATCGCTGCGTGGAGCGACGTCCCCATGCCCAGGAGGACGACGCGCCGCACATCTTTCAGGCGGCCGGCGGCAGGGCCAAGCGCGGTCATCTGCAGTTCCGGCGGGTCCACAACGACCAGCGAGCCGATTGTGTCCGACAGCGCCACCGGCTGCTCCATGATCTCTTTCAGCATGAAGTGGCGGTACTGCCCCTTCAGGGCGCTGACGGGGTCGAGCGGGACGACCCTGCGCTCCGGCGTGACTGTGCGCCCTTCCTGGTCTAAGCATTCGACGCCGCCAGCCGTGACGGTCACGAACTCCCCGTCACGCAGGAACGCCACGTCTCTGGTATGTGCGATCACGGCCGCGAGGTCGCTCGCCAGGAATGTTTCGCCGGCGCCGAATCCGACAACGATCCCTCCTGCATTCCCGATGCGCGCCCCGGCGATAACGCCGGGCTCGGAGCGGTTCATAGCGAGGATCGCGTGAGATCCACGCAAACGGGCAGTGGTCGCGCGCAGCGCCTCGGCCAGCATCGCGCCTTCCGCTATGCGTTCCTCCAGCAGGTGTGCGATCGTCTCGGTGTCCGTCTCGCTCGCGAACGCGTGGCCCGCGGCGCGCAATTCGGATTTCAGCTCGGCGTAGTTTTCGACGATCCCATTGTGGATGACGACCACGTCGCCCCCGCACCCGTGGTGCGGATGTGCGTTCGTGTCGCTGGGCCGGCCGTGGGTCGCCCAGCGGGTGTGGCCAATGCCGGTGCCCCCCAGCATTGCCTCGCCGCGCCGGACAGCTTCTTCGAGATTTGCGATCTTGCCTTCTCGCTTGCGGATGGCGATGCCTGCGCCCGAGTTCGGCATGACGGCGATACCGGCCGAATCGTAGCCCCTGTATTCGAGGTCACGGAGGCCCTGGATCAGGATCGGGGCCGCGTCCTTTGGGCCCACGTATCCAACGATTCCACACATTCAAAATCTCCTGCACGCAGCGTGCTTCTCCGGCCCTGAGGGCCAGCTTTGGTCGCGATCTGATGCTGCTGCATGAGTGGAAGGAGGGGCCTGCGTTTCCCCTCGCACGCGGATTGCTGGTTTGTTGGGCCGTTGCCGTGCCCGTTTGTCAGCATTCCTGTCGACTGTGCCAGCCGGGGGGCCACCCGCCGAAGGTTCGATACTGCCCCCACCTCGTCACCCGCTGATGCGGGTCAGGCGCTTCGTTGGTCCACTCGGTCGTTCGGTTGCTTGCTTCGCTTCGGTGCACCTCCCTGGAGCCGCAAGTGTCCGTGGATTGGGCGATCGCCGTCAACGCGGACGGAGGCCGGTCAGCTCTCGGATCGGGCCACGCCGGCGAATCCGAGGAAGTCGTCCTCCCACATGAGCACCATGTCGACCACATCGGGAGTGATCGGCGATGGATCGCCGCCGATTCCCAGTTCGCCGAACCGTGCCATGACTGCGGCCACGGCCGAGGCCCTGGCGTCCGCCTGGACGCCGAGCGTTCGTTCCGTGACGAGGATGAGTTCGATCAGCTCGCCCTGCACGAAGTGCCCTTCTTCCTGGATCTGTTCCCAGATCCACTCCGCGCACTCGGTGAACAGCGGGCCAGAGAGCTTTCCGGTAAGTGTTTCAGCGTCAGACATCGTGCTCAGCCTAGCCAGCCCCTTGCCAAGACGAAACTACCCCGGTTGAGTCGTGCCCCGCGGCGTGGCGAGGCTCTCGCGGATCGCTTTGAGCCGCGCGACGTTCTCGGCGTCCGGTCCGTCACCCCCGAAGCCGGGCACTTCGAGGAGAAACGGGACGTCTTGGAATGCCGGGTGCTGCATCATCGTGCGGAATCCATCGAGGCCGATCTCCCCTTCGCCGATGTTCTCGTGCCTGTCCCGGACGCCGCCGAGCGGCATCTTGCTGTCATTCGCGTGGACGGCGACGAGACGGTCGAGCCCTATCTCGCGGTCGAACTCTTCCAACGTCTGTTCGCAACCTTCCCGATGGGCGATGTCGTAGCCCATCGCGAACACGTGGCAAGTGTCGAGGCACACGCCGACCCGCGGATCGTTGTCCAGTCCCCTGATGATTGCGCCCAACTCGGCGAAGGTCCGGCCGATGCAATTGCCCTGGCCAGCATTCGTTTCCAGCAGTACGCGGCTCTCGTTTGGGCTGGCATCCATTGCCTCGCGAATTCGCTCACAAACGTTCGGAAGCACCGCCTCAAAGCCGGCCCCGAGATGGCTCCCCACGTGGAAGACTGTCCCTACCATGCCCAGTTCGCCTGCCCAGCGAAGCCCGCTCCGCAACGAAGCGACCGACCGGTTTAGCAACGCCTCGTCCGTGCTCCCGAAGTTCATCAGATAGCTCCCGTGCACGAATACGGGCATCGGTGACGCGGCATGAGCGGACTTGAACGCCGCAACGTGATCGTCGGTGAACGATGGCGGCTTCCATTGCTGAGGGGCCGAGAGAAAGACCTGGGCCGCTTCCGCGCCGATGTCTGACGCGCGTTCGAAGATCTTAGGCAGACCGCCTGCGCTGGATATGTGGGCACCAATGAGCATGGTGACAGTCTAGGGGGCTTGCCACTGCACGCCCCGGATCCCCCGGGGTGGCCGGGTGTAGTCAGGGTCACGGAATCCCGCATGTCCATGTCCATGCCTATAATCCGGCCCTTCAGCCCCGACCGGAGTATGCGCGTGTTTCCAGATATCCCTTCGAACGGACTCCCGTTGTCCGGACTGAAAGTCCTCGATTTCACGATCTTTCAGCAGGGCACATCTTCGACCGCGATCCTCGCCGACTACGGAGCCGACGTGATCAAAGTCGAAGGGCCCGGAAATCCCGACGCCGGCCGTGGCCTCTACACGGGCTACGACCCGAATCCCTACTTCGAGGCCCACAACCGTGGCAAGCGCGGCATCGTCGTCGACCTCAAGCATCCCGATGGACGCGACACAGTCCTCCGGATGGCCGAATCCTGCGATGTCTTCGTGCAAAACTTCCGTCAGGGAGTGATGGAGCGGCTCGGCCTTGGATACGACGCCGTCCGGGAGCGAAACCCGGCGATCATCTATGCCTCCGCCAGCGGCTACGGACCCAAGGGCCCGCATCGCCACTGGGCCTCATTCGATATTCTTGGCCAGGCGCGTGGCGGGACGATGAGCGTCCAGGGACCGCCGCATGTGCCTCCCGTCGCTGGCTTCGGAGGACTTGCTGACCAGGTGGGTGGAATGTTCCTGTCCTATGGCGTCCTGCTGGCGCTCATCCACCGCTCCCGCACGGGCGAAGGTCAGATGGTCGATGCCTCGCTTATGGGCGGCCAGATTGCACTTCAGTCCCACAACATCACGGCGACGCTGTTTCACGGCCTTGTCCCACCCAGGCGGGAGCGCGAGGAAGCTGAGCCGCTGTGGAACATTTACGAATGCAGCGACGGCCGCTATATCTGCCTGGCGTTTCTTCAGTCAGACAAGTGGTGGCCCGATTTCCTGAAGGCAGTCGACCGTCCGGACCTGGACAACGATCCCCGCTTCGCGTCGCACAGAGACCGCACAGTGAACCGTGTCCCCCTGATCGCCGCGCTCGACGAGATCTTCCGGACGCGCACACAGGCCGACTGGGTCGAACTCCTCGCCGCGCAAGGCAAGCTCCCCGTCGGGCCCGTGAATAGTTATGACCAGATCGCCGACGATCCGCAGGTCACTGCCAACGATCTGCTCGTCGACTTCCCCCATGAAGCGCACACAGGACTCAAGATGGTCGGCCCCGCCGTGCAGCTGAGCGGCTCGCCCGGCCGCATCGAACGGCCGGCCCCGGAATACGGCCAGCACACGGAAGAAGTGCTGCTCGAATTCGGGTTTGATTGGGACGATATCGCACGCCTGAAAGAGTCCGGCGCCATCGGCTGAGTTCGCACGCCGCCGGTTCCTGAGCAGCTAGACTGCGCGAGTGCTGGTGCTGGCAGTGGGCGGCGAGCAGTTCGATGGGTTCTCGGGCATTTCGCTCGCATTGCTCGTTGTCGCGTTCCTGGCCGGCGGCGGCTGGGCCGGCCTCGCCGCGGTGCGCTGGTTTGCCACGCGCCCGACGCTGCCCCGAGCAGGGCCGGAGACGAATGAGCCGGGGCCGGAACCGCCGGCCGTCGCGAATTTCCTGATCAACCACTGCCATGTCACCCGTGTCGCCGTCTCGGCAACGTTTGTGGACCTCGCAGCGCAGCGCTTCCTCGCCATCGACATGCTCAGCCTGGACCATGGTGTTGTCCGTCTCCGGGAACCGGCCGAAACCGGCGCCCTGCGGCCCTATGAACGCCAGGTGCTCGACTTCATCCGTAGCCGCGCGACGGGCGGGTCCTGTCCCCTCGCAGTGCTGGAAGTGGATGCCGCCAGCGGTGGTGGGTGGTTCAAGCGTTTCCAGAAGAGCGTGGTGAAGGATGCCCGGGACCTGGGCCTCGCGAGGAACCGATGGGCGCCGCTCGACTACGGGGTACTTGGCGGCTGGCTGGCGGCTGTCCTCCTTCTGTTCGCGCTTTCGTTTGCCTCCGCCGGACTCTTTGTCCAGGACACGGGCAGCGACGACGACTGGAACCGCGAGGACTGGCTCGTGGCAGCTGGCGTGGCCTGGGCCGTGCTGATGGCGGGGTTCGGGGCGCTTCGATCGGTGCGAGAGACAGACGAAGGCGATGCAGCAGCGTCAAGGTGGCTCGGGTTTCGGGACTATTTGAGGCGCTCAGAGGCGCTCGAAGGGCTGCCCCCGGCCGCGGTGACCGTGTGGGGCAAGAACCTCTCCGGCGCGTTGGCCGTGGGCGCTGCGCACGATACGGCGGAGGCGCTGCCCTTCCGGACCGAAGATCCCGAAACGGCGTGGACGCGCTCGACCGGCGTCTGGCGGCAGGTTCGCGTTGAGTACCCGAAACGCTTCGGATTTGGACAGGAGCCGTGGAAGGCGGCGCTCGAGGGCCTGGGGCGGGCCGTCGGCTTTGGTGCGCTCGCCTTCATCATCCTGCCAATCATGTTGCCGCTCGTGCTCGACTTGCGGGGCGACCTCCCCACGGACTTCGGCACGAAGAACGACACCGTGCTCATGGTCATCGTGCTGGGTGTGGTCGCCTTCATGACCGGTCTCGGTGGTTGGTGGTCGCTGATGGCACTCGCTGGCGCAATTCGAATGCTCAAAGGCGTCGCGGACCTCGGTCGTCCCATTGTTCTCGAAGGCGAGGTCGTGAAGCTGCACGCGGGCCGGATGGCCGTCGACAACGGCCAGGACGATGAGGTGACTGCCTTCCTCATCCCGCCCGGAGTAGGCTCCGCGGGGCGCGGCAGCAGGGTCCGCGTTGTGCATACGGCGAACCTTTGGCGTGTCCGCTCGATTGAGCGGTTGCACTCCGATTAACGCGAATCGCCCTTTCGTTCGCCTGACGCTATTCTTCTGCCCACAAACCAAACCGGAGGCGCGCTCCGTGTCAGACCGTCCGTTTCGTGTTCTCGGCGTTCAGCAGATCGCCGTGGGCGCTCTTTCAAAGACCGAACTCCGTTCCTTCTGGGTCGATGTGCTTGGCCTCACCGTCACGGGCCAGTTTCGCTCGGAGTCCGAAAACGTCGATGAGGACATCGCCGTCGCGGGCTCCGGCCCCCTGAAGGTCGAGGTCGACCTGATGCAGCCGATCGACCCCGAAAAGAAGCCGGCCGTCCACATTCCGACGCTCAACCATGTCGGGCTCTGGATAGACGACCTCCATGCGGCCGTCGACTGGATGGCGACGAAGGGCGTCCGGTTCACGCCGGGCGGCATCCGCAAGGGGGCAAGCGGCTTCGACGTTTGCTTCGTCCATCCGAAGGGCAACGAGGAAACGCCGATCGGCGCCGCCGGAGTGCTCGTCGAGCTCGTCCAGGCGCCGCCGGAGGTTGTCTCCGCGTTCGACCGCCTCGCAAACAGCTAACCCAGGAGTTCGATCATGGCCGCAGCACCCAATTCGAGTGAGAAGAAGATCCGCGTCCTCATCGCCAAGCCGGGCCTCGATGGCCACGACCGCGGCGCAAAGGTCGTCGCCCGCGCCCTCCGTGACGGAGGTTGCGAGGTCATCTACACGGGCATCCGTCAGACGCCCGAGATGATTGCCGAGGCGGCGCTTCAGGAGGACGTCGACGTGGTCGGGCTTTCGATTCTCTCCGGCGCCCACCTTGAGCTGTTCCCCCGGGTGGTGGACGAACTGAAGAAGCGTGGCATCGGCAGCGACGATGTCCTGCTCTTCTGTGGAGGCATCATCCCGGAAGAGGACTCGAAGGCCCTCAACTCGCTGGGATTCAAAGCCGTCTTCCGTCCCGGAACGAACACCCAGGACATCGTCAAATTCGTCTACGAGCACGCGGCCAGCTGAGCACGCGTTCGCTTCTGGCGCGTCCCGCCAATCCACCGACTGGAGGTCCGGGAACCCGTGACCGAAATCGTTGACCGCTTTCTCGCAGGCGAACGGCGGGCGCTCGCCCGGGTCATCAGCCGCGTCGAGAACGAGACGCTCGAAGGCCGGGAAGCCCTGAGGGCGATCTTTCCCCATTCCGGAAAGGCGCACATCATCGGCGTCACCGGCGGCGCCGGGGCGGGTAAGAGCACGCTCACTGGTGCGCTCGCCAGCGAATATCGCAGCCGCGGGAAGACCGTGGGAATCGTTGCCGTCGATCCCTCGAGCCCCTTCACCCAGGGGGCTATCCTCGGCGATCGCATTCGGATGCAGAGCCTGGCGCTCGACCCGGGCGTCTTCGTTCGGTCGATGGCGTCGCGGGGTGCCCTTGGTGGTCTCGCCCCGACGATCGCGGATGTGGTCGCGGTGATGGATTCCTTCGGCTTCGACTACGTCATCATTGAGACGGTTGGCGCCGGCCAGGACGAAGTCGAGATCGCGGGGACTGCGTTGACGACGCTGCTTGTCAACAACCCCGGAACGGGCGACGACATCCAGGCGATGAAAGCCGGAATCATCGAAATCGCCGACGTGCTCATCGTGAACAAAGCCGACCACCCCGGCGCCGATATCCTCGTCAGCCAATTGCAGGCGCTCCTCGCTCTCGCGCCGGCCGGGTCGCGCCGCCCACCGATTTTGAAGACCGTCGCCATGAAGCCCGAAGGACTGGACAAGGTCGCTGATGCGATTGACGACCATCGCCGCTGGCTTGAGCAATCGGGTGAACTCGAAAAGCACCGGCTTTCTAACGCCCGCCACCAGGTGGTAGCTACGGCCCGGGCCATCCTGCTTCAACGCATCCAGCGCAACACGAGTGCCGACGCGCTCGACACGCTCGTCCGGCAGGTTGCTAGCCGCGAAATGGACCCGCACACGGCCGCGGAGGCCCTCGCTGACTCCGTCCGTGGCTGAGGGCGACACGGAAGACCTGGAAGCGCTGGCCGAACGGTCCTTTCGCTTTGCCGACTTCGGATGCCGCGCCTACGCCCCAATGCCCAGGCGACTCGGCGAGTGGAGCGAATGGATGGACGGCGCTTGACGAAAACGGGCCGGCTTGGCCCCGGCTGGTTGGCCGATAGGATAGGAACATGACGGTTCAGCGCATCCGCGCCTACTTCGCCAAGCGGGAGCGCGTGCGCTACATCTCCCACCTGGACGTGCTGCGCTACTGGGAGCGTGCCATCCGGCGGGCGGAGTTGCCGCTCTCGTACAGCCAGGGATTCACGCCGCACCCCAAGATCCAGTTCGCCGGCCCTTTGCCGCTCGGCTACCTTGCCGAGCGGGAGGTCGTGGACGTTTCGCTCGACGGGCGCGTCGAACCTGATGAGTTCCTTTCTCGTATCGCGGGCCAGACCGTGCCGGACCTCCCGCTTGTCGACGCCGAAGAGATCCCGCTTTCGACCCCGCCGGCCCAGGCGGCTGCGCTCTGGGCTGATTACGTGGTTGGCCTGCCTGACCTTGAACGCGAGCGCGCTTCACTTGAGACCGGGCGGTTCCTTGCGCTGGAGTCGCTCGAATGGACCGAGGAGCGACGCGACCGTCAACGCGTGTACGACCTTCGAGAGGCGGTAGCGTCCCTCGCCGTGCTGGACGGGGAGACAGGCAGCGATGGCGTCCGGCTGAGGATGCGCCTTTCGGCCACGCCCGACTTCATGGTACGGCCGGAGCCCGTGATCGCGGCCCTGTTTGGCGACGCCCCGGCTGGTAACATCACGCGCGAACGGCTGCTCTTTGAGCGCGTTTCCCCGGCACTCGACGCATGGAGGCGAAAGGGGAGGTTCGACTGATGACCATAGCCTACCGGCCCGCGCGAGTTACCGACGCGCCGCGCCTCTACGGCCCCTGGCTGACGATGCGACAACACAACGCCTCTCACGACGGACGGATCGAACTGGCCGATGTGAGCGAAGAGGAGTTCACCGCGGGCCTTCAAGAATCGCTCGCGCGGGCGGGGTCCACAGTGATCATCGCCGATGATGGTGATTCCATCGCGGGCTTCCTCAGCGCCAACGTCGTGGACTCCGCTCCCGATCGGGTCCCGGACCGGCATGCGAGCGTCGGATACATCTTTGTCGAGGCTGAGTTCCGGCGGCGAGGCATCGCAGCGTCGCTCATGAACGCGGTGCGCGAATGGGCAGCAAGCCAGCCGGGCGTCACCCACCTCGAAATGCCCGTCCTTGCAGCTGATACGGAAGCGGCGGCGTTTTGGCAGTCGGCCGGGTTCTCACCGTTCATCCAGCGGCTCTGGTCTTCGCTCGCCGAGCATCCGTCGCAGTGATCCTCCATCTCGTTCGCCACGGTGAGACGGCGCACAACCGGGACGGACTCGGCCTTGGGCGCGGGGACGTCCCGCTGACGCCGAAGGGTCTCCGCCAGGCTGAGGCCGTCGCCTGGCGTTTCCGTGGCCAGGCCGTGGATAAGGTGTACTCCAGCCCGCTCGTCCGTTGCCGTGCCGTGGCCGCCGCCGTCGCCGAGGCGACCGGGAGCGCCCTGGAGGTCCGTGAAGAACTCCTTGAGCTGGACGTTGGCGCCACCGAGGGAATGACATTCCCTGCGATGAGAGAGCGCTACCCTGAATTCCTGGCCGACTGGGCTGGCCCCGGCGGTCACCTCGCCCGCATGCCCGGCGGGGAGAGCATCGCCGATGTGGACGAGCGCCTGGCGCCGCTACTCGCCGAGTTGAACGCGTGCCCGCATGAAGCATCGGTGGTCGTGTCCCATAACTTTGTGATCCGGCTGGCGGTGGTCAGGCTCCTTGGTCTCGATGCCCCATCATTTCGTTCGGTGGCCGTGGACCTTGCGTCCGTCTCAACATTTCGCGTTCGAGAAGACGGTGTGGCAGTAATGAAGGCTCTCAACGACCGCTGTCATTTGGCGCCGCTTGAACCTTGATCGGCGCGGACGTAGCTTGTGCTGCCATGGGGATCCCTCAGAACCTTTCAAAGTTCCTGTTCGTTGGATGCCTTATCGTCTCCGGCTACCTCGCGTTTTCGTTTGCAGGCGGTTGGTTCCAGAGCCAGCGCCTTACGGATGAACGTGCACAGGCGCGTGAAGAAGTCGACCGGCTTCGCGATCAGAAAGCGCGCCTCGAAGCTGTCCGTGCGTACGTGAGTTCCGACCTCTATATCGAACAGGAAGCACGGCGTCAGCTGGGCTACACCCGTCCCGGCGAGATTCCCTTTGTCGTCGAAGGCCCGGCAGTTGTGCAGCAAGAAGCTCCGGGCGAATGGTGGCAGCGCCTCTTCCCACGGTGAACGCCGTGACCCTGCGTGTTGTTGATGGCTTCGTTAAGGAGCATCGGCTCTTTCGCGGCGCTCAGTCCGTGATGGCGGCTGTATCTGGCGGCGCTGACTCGGTGGCGCTGCTTCTTGTCCTCCAGGAGCTATCGAACCGGCTCGGCTTCGCGCTGACCGCCGTGCACTTCGACCACATGCTGCGTCCCGATTCTGCAGCAGATCTAGCCTGGGTCGCGGCGCTCTGCGAGGCCCGCGGCGTCGCCTTCTTGAGCGGCGAGGGCGATGTGCGCGATACAGCTGCGAAGCAGCGCCTTGGTGTTGAAGAAACCGCCCGCCGCATGCGCTATCAGTTCCTGTCGTTTGTCGCCGGTGAGAAGCGCATCGATACGATCGCCACCGGCCACACGGCTGGAGACCAGGCCGAAACGGTGCTCATGCATATCCTGCGTGGCAGTGGCGTGCGCGGCATCCGCGGGATGCGACCGCTCTCGTCCGTGCCCGGTGGCAGTCAGCGGCTGGTGCGGCCACTTCTCTGCCTCACGCGTGAAGACACGCTGGCGATCTGCGAGGAGGCTGGCGTGGAGCCGCGGCATGACCCGTCGAACGCCGACATTTCCTTCGCCCGCAATCGCGTTCGCCGCGATCTGCTGCCGTTCCTCGAAACGTTCAACCCCGGCGTGCGCGGAGCCCTGACCGGCCTCGCCGAGAGCGCATCGTCGGTCTTCGAACGCATCGAACGGGAAGCCATGCTGGTTCAGCCCACGGAACGCACCGGGATTGGCGCCATCTTCGACCGCGCCCGCCTTGCTGCACCTGGAGCGGAAGCACAGTTGCTCGTGGTCGAGCGCGAGGCAGCGTTTTACCGCATGTCCGTGACGGCGAATCGGACCGCCCTCGCCAATCTCGGGGCCATGCTTGGCGGGCGAGGGCATGGGAGCGCGCGGCTTGGCGAAGTTGAAGTCGAGGCATCGGGTAGCGTGGCCCGAGTTGGGCCCCGCATCGAACCGCCGGAGCTTGCAACGAAGGTGCTCAACGTTCCGGGCGTGACAGCGATGCCGCCCTACCGCGTGCGCGTGCTCATGGATGCGCCATCGGCGGGCACGCAGTCCGTGGCCGTGGACGGTGCATCGCTCTCGGGCGCGCTCCGGGTCCGGGCCCCACAGCCCGGAGACAGAATCCGCTGGCGCGGGCATGAGCGGAAGCTGAGCGATGTCTTCCAGCGGGCCGCCGTACCGGCGTGGGATCGGCGCCTGGCCGTGGTGTTCGCGGACGGAGCCCGGGTGCACGCCGTGATGGCCGGCATGCGGTCTTTGCAGGCGGATATGGCGCCCGGCACCGACCCCTGGCACGTCGTGGTGGAGGCCCTGCCCACGACGTAGCCCTACGAATGAACGAGCGGGATCACCTCTTCGATGAGCCGCTGCGTCTGTTGCATCCACTCCTCGTCCGAACCAGCGACGGGGCGCAGAACGAACTTGGAGATGCCGGCCTCGACGTACTCCGCTGCCCGCGCGGCGATGTCGGTGGCCGTGCCAACTGCCATGTAGCTCCGGGGCTCAGGCCCGCCCGGGACGCGCGCGAACTGCGCGGCCGCCCTTTCGACGAGTAGCTCATCCCACGCACCAAACCGGAACGTGAAGCCGGCGCCGTAGTGGTCATCGTCGATGGTGCGACCGTGCTCCAACGCCTCTTTGCGGATCGACGCGACCACCGGGGCGCACTGCGCCGGGCTTTGGAGCCCTGCGAGCCATCCGGTCCCGAGTCTCGCGGTCCTGCGGATGGCAGCGGGGCTGCTGCCGCCGATCCAGACCGGGAGAGGCTGCTGCTTCGGGCGCGGGGAGATAGTCATGTCTCGGTAGTTGAAGTGCTGGCCTTCGTAGGTGACATGCTCTTCCTGCCAGAGCCTCGTCATGATCTCGATGATCTCGTCGGAGTAGCTCCCACGCCCGACTGGTTCGCGTCCCGTGGCACGGAACTCCGGCGCAATCTCGGCGCCGACGCCGAATGCTGGAAGGAGCCGGCCGCCGCTCAGGTAGTCGAGCGTGGCGCACTCCTTTGCGAGGACGAGGGGATCCCGAAACGGCAGCACGATCGCGTTCATGCCGAACTTGAGCCGTTTCGTGCGGCCCGCGACAAGTGCCATCACGGCGATCGGTTCAAGGTTCGGGACAGGCGAAACGAGCCGTTCGCTGAACCAGACAGAGTCGATTGGGCTTTGTTCACAGAGGTCTATCCAACGGAGGAACGCCTCCGGCCCGGAAAACGGAAAGCCTGCAACGCCCATGCCGATACGAATGCTCATGGGGCTTATTGAAGCACATGGCGACGGACCGCTGTTAGCCGCCTTGCCGGCGGATGACTGCGCGGAAGTGGGTTGAGATCTGCTCGTGCAGCACGGGCGGACCGACGAGCAGGCCGCGCACCCAGGGCTCGGGCTGATTGAACGTCAGTGGGTCGCCCAACACGCCAGTCGCGCGGAGCCCGGCGGCCCGGCAGAGCGCCACGCCCGCCGCTACGTCCCATTCGGAGCGGCCCGACCCGGTCACCACCACGTCTCCCTTGCCGGCAGCGATCAGCGCGAGCCGGTAGGCCACGCTACCAACGCCAGCGGTCTCTGCGCCGGATGGAAGCGGCGGGATATCGTCCCATCGTTGCTCCCCGCGCCCGACCAGGACGCGGTATCGCTTCGGCGCAAGCCCGGCCGGCCGTTCCTGCACGTCGTTGCAGAGCGCGCTGAAGAGTTCCTCTGTGGCGGGGTTGAAAACGACGCCAAGCACGGCCTCGCCGTCGACTGCCAGCCCGACCGAGACTGAGTATTCGGGGATACCCATGAGGAACTCCCGCGTCCCGTCGATCGGGTCGACGATCCACGTACGGCGTTGCCCGAGCCGCGCGTCCGTGTCGACGTGCTCCTCGCTCAGCCATCCGTCATCCGGGAACGCTCCCGTGATGGCCTCATGGAGCATCTCTGCGGCTCGGATGTCGGCTTCCGAAACCAGTTCGCGGCCTTCCTTGTGGCCGTACCTCAGCCCGTCGCGCCGCATCCGCGCAACCTCCGCTCCGGCCTGGCGGGCGGCAGTGACGGCGATATCCAGTTCGCGTTGGTACTCGGTGGCTTCGCTCATCCGGACCAACCGTCGACAAGCGCCGGGAGCTCCGCAAGCTGAGCGATGACCCCATCGGGCGCAAACCCCGGAGGCTCCGGCCGCGGCCTGCCATTGGTTTTCCACACGCCACGCATCCCGGCCGCTTGCGCGCCGATTACGTCGTACTCGGGCCAGTCGCCGACCATTACGCACTCCGCCGTTTCGACGCCGAGCCGCTGCGCCGTCGATTCGAACACGTAGCGGTGGGGTTTGGCATGGGGAAGGTCCGAGCTGTACACGATTTCATCGAAGAGCGGCGCGAGCCCGTGCGTGGCGAGGTCCGCGTTGTGCCATTCGGCCGCCCACCACGTGTTCGAAAGCAAAGCGATTCGGTAGCCCTTGGCCCGCAACGCTTCCAGCACCGGCCGCGTGTCGGGGAACACCGCTGCTGTACGGTCGACGGCCCTGGCATAGCCATCGAGCGCGGCGAGGATCTGGAACTCGGTGGCGTGCAGCCCAAGCCTCCGGAAGCCGTCGGCGATAAGGCCGGAGGGTGGGCCGCTCCAGTGCTCGGTGGCGACGCGGGCCCAATAATCCGCCTCGGCGCCGATCATCGCGGGCACGAATAGTTCACGGCTTGCGGGAATGGCCGACACGATGGACAGGGCGTCGAACGCGCGGTGCCAACGCTGGGGCACTTCGCCTTCCCAGTCCGGCCAATCGAGGAGCGTGCCGCCGAGGTCAAAAATGATGGCGCGGATCGGCGGGCGACTCAGCAACGTGATTCACCTGGGGGCATGGGAATTTGCGCGACCGCACAGTGTGGCGCGGCTACCGGCAGATGCGGCTGTCTCGCGAATGTAGCAGCGGCTCCGTTACCCGTCCTTCCCGTAGCGGAGCATCCGCCCGGCCCCGGCGCCCGTGTGAACGCCGTGGTCGATGGCGACCTGTCCGTTCACCACCACCATCTGGATGCCCTGGGGTTCCTGTTTCGGATCCTTGTAGGTAGCCAGGTCGATGACCGTCTGCTCGTTAAAGAGCACAAGGTCGGCCCAGTGCCCCTCCTTTACGAGGCCGCGGCCAGCGAGTCCGAACCGCTCGCAGGCCATGCCGGTCATCCGCTGGATCGCCACTTCCAGGGGAAGCACTCCGCGTTCGCGAACATAGTGACCCAGGATCCGTGGCATCGTGCCGAACAGCCGCGGATGCGGCTTCCCGTTGAGCTCCGGGATGCCATCGCTCCCGACCATCATTCGCGGGTGCCTGAGATTCGTCTCGATGTCCCCTTCATCGATGATGAAGTGGATACAGATGGTCTCTTTGCCCCTCGGCCCCGTGATCACCTGTCGGACCGCTTCTTCGATTCCCCATTCGCATCGCGCCGCGATTTCGGGGATGGTCATTCCTTCGAACTCCCGGTAATCGGGGCAGGTCGCGATGAGCACGTTCTTTGCCCATTCGACGTCGATCCGGTCCAGGTTCACGTACTGGTTCATCGGGCCACTGCCCGCCGTGTAGGGGTAGACGTCCAGTGTGATGTCCATGCCCGCAGCGTTAGCTGCATCCACCTTCGCCAGAGATGCTTTCACTCCGCCCCAGTTCTTTTTCCCCGCGGACTTGTGGTGCGAGATATGAAGCTTGCTGCTGCTTTCACGGGCGATGTGGATGGCTTCGTCCACTGCTTCGAGCAGCCGCTCCCCTTCGTTCCGCATGTGCGTGGCGTACACGCCCCCGGCGCGGCCGGCCTCGTTGGCGAGCGCGACGACTTCGGCGGTGTCGCTGTAGCGCCCGGGTTCATAGATAAGCCCGGTCGAGAAGCCCACAGCGCCCTCGTCCATCGCCTGCGCCAGCCATCCGCGCATCCGCGCAATCTCGTCGGCCGTGGCGACCCGCTGCTCCATGCCGCTCGCCATGTAGCGCAGCTTGTTGTGGCCAATCAGCATCGCGTTGTTGATGGCCGGACGCCGCTCCATGCATGCGGCGAAATACTCCGAGAGCGTCCGCCAGTCGGCGCGCCCTCCAACGATGTCGCCCGGGCGCGGCGGCTGTGCCGGGTCGTGAGGTGCAGCACTGAAGCCGCAGTTGCCGCTGATTTCGCTGGTTACGCCCTGGGCGAGCTTGAATTCCATGCCCGGATAGCGGATGAACGCGGCGTCGTCGTGCGAATGCGTATCGACGAATCCTGGCGAGAGAATCAATCCTGAGGAGTCGACTTCGCGCGCCGCTGGCGGCGCCTCGCCGACGGCGCTGATTCGGCCACCGGATACGGCGACATCGGCCGTGAATCGTGGCCCGCCCGACCCATCGACCACGGTAGCGTTGCGAAAGACGAGATCTGCGGGCATCGGTCACCTCCGGATTGCCGGGAAAGCCTACAGCAACCTTGCGGCTGCGCCCGCCCTTCCTTGGTCGGTCTCAATCCGGTTAGCTGGATCGATGCCCAACCGACTCGCAGCAGAATCATCGCCCTACCTGCTTCAGCACCAGGACAATCCCGTTGACTGGTATCCTTGGGGAGAAGAGGCGTTCGAAAAGGCACGCGCCCAAGACAGGCCCATCCTCTTGTCCGTGGGATATTCGGCCTGCCACTGGTGCCACGTCATGGCCCATGAATCGTTCGAAAACGAATCGACCGCAAAGCTGATGAACCAGTGGTTTGTGAACGTGAAGGTTGACCGGGAGGAGCGCCCCGATGTCGATTCTGTCTACATGACCGCAGTGCAAGCGATGACTGGCTCCGGCGGCTGGCCGATGACCGTGTTTCTCACTCCCGATCTGCGACCGTTTTACGCTGGCACCTACTTTCCACCGGCCGATGGGCACGGCCGCCCCGGCTTCCCTCGCGTCCTCGAGGCGCTCCACGACGCCTGGAACGACGAGCGCCCCCGGATCCTATCTTCGGCCGATGGCATCACCGACCACATCGCCGCACTGGCGAACCGCCACGCGGGCTCGCCCGCGGCCGTGACCGCCACCGATGCGGCCGCGGCCGCCGCCTCCTTCGCAGCTTCGTTCGACTCCGAGTTTGGCGGGTTTGGGCAAGCGCCGAAGTTCCCTTCGCCGCCGAATCTCGAATTTCTCCTCGCCCATCATGTGCGGACTGCCGGCGGCGCCTCGGACCCGCCGGCGCTCGACATGGCGCTCACCACGCTTGTCCGCATGGCCCAGGGCGGCATGTACGACCACCTTGGCGGCGGCTTCGCACGCTACTCCGTAGACCGCTACTGGTTGGTGCCCCACTTCGAAAAGATGCTCTACGACAACGCGCAACTCGTCCGCGTCTACACGCATGCATTCCAGCTGACCGGCGACCCGTTCTTCGCACGCGTCGTCGATGAGACGCTCACGTACCTTCAGCGTGAAATGCTGGACCCCGCCGGCGGCTTTTACGCTGCACAGGACGCCGACTCGGAGGGGATCGAAGGTAAGTTCTTCGTGTGGACGCCGGAGGAGTTCCGGGACGTACTGGGCGCCGATGCGGCGCTGGCGATGGAGTGGTTTGGCGTTACGGAACGAGGCAACTTCCAGGATCCGCACCACCCGGAGTTCGGACGCCGCACAGTGCTGGCAACGTGGGAACCACCGGAAGAGTTCGCCCAGAAGCGTGGTCTTTCCGCAGAGGAACTCGATCGCCGCCTGGCCAGCACTCGCGGAAAGCTGTTCGCGGCGCGTGATCGGCGCATACATCCCGGGCTCGATGACAAGGTACTGACCGCATGGAACGGTCTTGCGCTCGGCGCCTTTGCCGAGGCTGGCCGTGTCTTCGGCAACGCGCGATGGGTCTCAGTGGCCGAACGCTGTGCAGCCTTCCTGCACGATGCTATGTGGGACGGACAGCGCCTGAAGCACACCTGGAAAGCCGGTATCAGCAAGGTTGACGCGATGCTGGAGGACTATGCGTATCTTGGGCTTGGACTGGTCGACCTCTTTCGCGCGACCGGGGACGAATCGCATCTTGGCTGGGCGCGGGACCTTTTCGCCGAGGTTTGGGAACATTTCCGCGACCCTTCGGATGGGTTGTTCTTCGAGACACGCGCGGGAGCCGAGCACCTGATCGTCCGCCAAAAGGCGTTTTTCGATTCGGCCACGCCGGGCGGTTCCAGCGCGGCCGGCCTGCTGGCCTTCTGGCTGGGACGCTACTTCGGCGATCATGATTGGGTCGATTGTGCAGAAGGCGTCGTCGCGAGCCAGCGGGAGACGATGAAGCAGGCGCCGACCGGGTTCGGGACTCTCTGGCAGGTGGCCGAGCTGCTACTCGCGCCGCGACAGGAACTGGCCATCGTCGGAGACGATGGCCAGCGCAGCCGGTTCAATGCCACGGTTGCCGGGCTCTACATTCCGTGGATCGCGCTGGCGCCTGGTTCGCCCGGGTCGCAGCTTCCCCTGTTCGCCGGACGGGAGCCCGGGACGGGAGGTCAGGCGTACTTCTGCCAGGACATGGTCTGCCAGCTGCCCGTTGGGACGCCGGCGGATCTGGCCGCGCAGCTTGAGGCCGCGATCGCCCGCTAGCTTCGCGGCGTCAATCCGCCCATCGGCCAGAGTGCGTCCATCGGGTCGGCCATCCGGTACGATCGACACGATGACAAACGATATGGTGTCGCGGCTGGGGAACGCGATGGTGCTCGATACCGAGGGCCAGCCCGTCCGGCTCGGATCGCGCTGGGAAGAGAAGCCCATCGTCCTCGCGATGATCAGGCACTTCGGCTGACTGCTCTGCAAGGAGCAGGTCGCGGAGTTCCGCGACTTTATCCCGCGCATCCGCGCTGCCGGCGGCGACTTGGTCGTTCTGGGTAACGGGAGCCCTCAGCAGGCGGCCTGGTTCCTGGAGGACTTCCCGATGGATGCGACGGTTCTGGTTGACCCGGAGCGGACCACTTACGCCATCGTCGGCGCGATGCGTCCCCGTGTCCCTGGCATTCGCACCCTCTTGGCGGCTTGGCGCGCATTTCGGAAAGGCTTTCGCCAAACGGGAACGAAGGGCGACGCGCTGCAACTCGGCGGCGTGTTCGTCCTGACGCCGGCGCCTGAAATGCCGTACATATACCTGAGCAGATTCGCCGGGGACCATCCGGACCCGGCGGGATCTGTAAAGACGCTCGAGGCACTCGCGGGCTCGTAGAACCAGTCTTGTTTACCGAACGGTCAGACTGACCGGCCGGTAAAGATAGGCAGGTAGCGGATAGGCTGCGTTGTAAATGTCATCGAAATTCCTTAGCATTCCACGAAACGACTTGCGGAGGGGCCACGTTGGCAGCAGCACCCACACTCAATCCAGGCCTGGATCTTTCCTGGCTGAATATCGACGAAGGCTGGGGCGCGAAAGCCGAGCCCGGTAAGCGCGGTCTCACGCTCGAGGATCTCAACGTCCTCACCTACGGTGATGTGCCGAATGAAGCCGGCCAGCCGTCCATGGCGATGCGCGGCGCCATCCTCGACCCCCGCTCACCACGCCACGCCCGCCAGTACAAGACGAAGGCGGATGTCTGGAGCGAATCGGCCCGCATGCTCTACGAAGAAGCCATGCAGCGGCAGTGGTCCTCGGCAGTCGATATCCCCTGGGACGAGATCCACGAGCTCCCTGATGACCTTGAGATGGCTATGTGCACGCTCTGCACGTTCCTCACACAGGTCGAATTCATCGCAGGCGACCTCCCGGGCCGCTTCATGGGCCAGGTCCACCCCGACCAGTTCGAGACCCAGCTGTTCCTTGGCACGCAGGTCATGGACGAGTCGCGCCACGAAGACGTATTCCGCAAGCGCGCACTCGTCAACGGCGGCGGCCTCGTTGACGCCGGATTCGGCGCGACGAACCTCCTCACGGCCGACGACTTCACGGAAATGACCGCCCGCCTCCACCTCGTGGGCGAAGGCTTCGTTCAGACGATCTTCCGGATGGGCGAACTCATCTCCACCAATGATGCTGAGAAGCGCATCTTCCGCCTTGCCGCGCAGGACGAGTCGCGTCACCTCGCATTCGGCGTCACGCACCTGAAGTACCTGGTGGACGTGGAGCCGCACCGCAAGGAAGAGCTGCACCACTACCTGGACATCCAGGAAGGCGCCCTCGGTCAGACGCAGGGCAGCCTCGCGACCAACCCGGCGACATCCGAAGCACTCGCGATTCTCGCTGGCGGCGGCATCGATAAGATCGACGAGGGCTTCCAGAAACTCATGATCATGCGGAAGCGGCAGATCAACGAGTACATGCACCGCCTCGAAGTCATCGGCATGGCCGACCGGCGCGAGCGCATGGCCCCGGCCATGCGGGCACTGCTCGACTAGGAGCAGGCATGAATCTCACCCCTGCTACCAAGCTCCGCGCGCGCGAAGCGCCGTGGTCGGATGACCTTGTCGCCCGATTCGAGGCGTCGCCGCTCAAAGACCACCAGGTCATGAACCTGCTGGCGCTCCATGTCACCGAGGAACGCGCGAGCAAGTACCTCGGGATCATTGAATCCAACCCGGAACAGCCTGCGCTCCAGTTCACCATGAACTGGGCGCGGCCGACGACGGAGCTGGGCATCAAGGCCCGTCCCGGCCCCAACGGCCTTGGGATGCGTGAGATCAACGTCGGCAGCTACGGCTACGTGCCGGACCGCTGGCCGTACGAAAACGACACGCCGCTCGGGTCTCATCCAACGCCCGGCGCATACGCTCCCGGCTCGTACTCCGTGTACGACAAGAGCGAAGTGTGGGCCGACGACGTCGACCTGATGTACGAAGAAGCGATCCGCGAACGCTGGGCGCCGGCCACGGACATCGACTGGAAATCACTCGAAGCCCAGCCCGACGACATCGAGCGGGCCGTCTGCCAGGTCTGCACGATCTTCGCGCAGCATGGTCTCACGGAGAGCAAGCTTCTCGCCCAGTGGGAAGAGAAGATCGCTTACGGCTTCCACGACATGAAGAACTTCGTGGCGACGCAGATCTTCGATGCCGGCCGGAAGGTCGAAGTGCTCCGCAAACGAGCGCTCTCGAACGGCGGTGGTCTCGGACAGGCCGGCCTTGGCACGCTCTATCGTGCCTGGTTCGGTGCGCTCAAGTTCACCGAGCTTTCCGTCGCGATCGACGTCGTCTATAAGAGCTACGAGGTCGTGCTGTTCGAGAGGCTGGCGGAGATTCTGCCGCTCGAAGTCGATCGGGACATCTTCGCCAGACTGGCCAAGGATTCACGCCGCCATCTCGAGTACGGGAAGCGGCACCTGAAGTACTACGTGCAGCACCATCCCAACGCGCGCGAATTCCTCATGCACTACTTCAACCGGGCCGAGGCAGCACTCGCAAACGAGTTGGAGTATAGCAAGCAGGAATCCGAGCCGATTGCCGTCATCCTGGGCGGTGGCGTCGAAAAGATCGAGCAAGGCAAGGCCAAGCTTCGCGAGATCCGCGAAGCCCAGCTACGCGCCTACGTTGCTATCCTCGACGAAGCGGGCGTTGATCGCCTTGCGACCATCAACCGGGGACTCTTCATCGAGGCCGGCGCGCCCGCCTAGTCCGGAGTCGGACGAAACCACAATCATCCAAACAATAAGGCCCGGGAAACCGGGCCTTGTTGCTGTTCGCAGAGCCATCGTCCGGCAGCCCGTTACTGGCGGAAGACTTCGACGACGGGCGTGATCACCACAGATGAAGGCTCGATCGCAAGGCTGAGTGCCCCGATGAGCTTGTCTTCGCTGAGAACCTCGTCGTCCTTCGGTGAGCTGTATTCAATTGGTGTGAAAGCCCCTGCGACGAGCTCATCGCGTAGCGATTTGGCGTCACCGGCGATCATGACCACCTGGAGGTCCGTCCCCGAAAGGTGGCGTCGGATCGCGTCGTTCACCGCGTCGACCGTAAGAGCGGCGAGCGCCTGTTGCATGGTGCCAACGTAGTCCTCAATCCCGAACCAGTGGTCGTCCAGGGCATACCCCAGCTGCTGGTCCTGGGTCTTGGTGGCGAGGTAGACGTTCTTGAGCAGGTAGGCCCTTGTCTCGTCGAAATCGTCTGGGCGCAGGCCGCGCTGAATAAGCTGGCGTAGCTCATACACGGCCGCCTTCAGGGCAAAGACGGCTTGTTCCGGTGGAACGGGGCGTATCCAGACTTCAAAGAGCTGTGACCTCCGCCCGAGGTTCGAGTCCGGGAAGAACTGATACATGCCGCGGGGGAACGCTTCGATGTACGCGTAGTTGCCGTAGTTGAGGCCGCGCAGCTCACGCAGGCGCTGGAAGAGCCTTCCGTTTTGAGCCCGGTGCTCGCCAAGCCAGGATCGCGCCAGCCATAGTGCTGCGAAGTCGGGATGCGACCTCGTAACGTGTATTGGATGGCCGAATGAGATGGCGACGGATCTCGACTCTTTGTGGACGATTTCCACTGCCATCCCGCGCGGCCGGTAACGAGCGATTGGGGGCTCGCCTGCAGCCTCGCCAACGGGGAGCTGCCGGAGCGCCTGGGACAGGCGTTCGCGGCTCCCCGTTGGCCAATCGCCAGCCAAACCGACGACGAGATTGGAGGCACTGAACCGGGTGGCGATCCACTCCCGGACAGCGTCGTTGGTGATCGCACCGATTCCTGCTTCGGTGCCCAGCGATGGATGCCCGTAGGCCGTCCCACGGTGAAGCAGCGCCTGAAGTCGCTCCTTGGCCAACTCCTCCTCGTTGTTCGATCGAAGATCCTGGACAAGTGCGTTCGCCTGGCGTTCGCGCAGCCGCGCGAAGTCGTCGTCGCGGAGGCCCGGCGTCAGGATCTGGGGGACGACGATGTCCAGGAACAGTTCGATGCTGTCGCGATGGACGACGCCCGTAAACGTCGTCATCTCCCGGTCGACCTGCGCCCGGAAAGCGCCGGCCATCGGGAACAACGCCCGGCTGATCTCCTCGGTCCGCATGCGCTCGCTGCCCGCTTCGGCCACCATCGCGGCGGCGAGTGAAGCCAGCCCTTCCTGGCCGGCCGGGTCGTGGGCCGAGCCGGCGCGGAAGAGGAGCTTGAAGCGCAAGAGTGCCGACGGCGAGGGCCGTTCGATGACCGCCAGGTCTGGCCGCGCAGCGCGCTCTGCATCTGGGGTTGCTTGCTCCGCTACGGTGGCAATATCCGAAGGAAGCGCTTCGTGGGAGAGCGTGGCCAACACCATCCGCTCATGGCCCAGGTAGCGGAGCGCGACCCGCTGCAGGTCTTCCGGCGTAAGCGCTGAATACGTGCGGTAGAGTTCATTAAGGGTCTCGTACCGCCGCTCGTAACGGACGAACCGGGCAAGCGTGCTGGCGATCGATTCGGAGTTGTCCAGGGTGTGGGCGAAGCTGTAACGCGCGTTGGACTTTGCATCGTCCAAACGGCCGCGTTCGAACAGCGATTCTCTGGTCTCGCGGACGGCCGACAGGATGCGGTCCCGGACCGCCACGCAGTCCTCAGCACGTTTCACGCGGGCGAGGATGGTGAAGAGCCCGGGGTCCTGGTGTCCTGACGCCCACGGCACCAGCTGATCGACGAGCTGCCGATCTTCGACGAGGTCCTGGTAGAGCTCAGAGGTCTCGCCGAATGCGAGGTCGAACAGCAGGTCCAGCGCGGCGAAATCGGGCGTTGTGCTAGAGAATGCTGGTCCGTGGAAACCGACGGTCACCCATGGCAGAGTGGGTGTTGGCCACTCGACGTGGACGGCTTCGAGTGCAGAGGTTTCGGGTTCCTGCGGGATCGGTGCGACCTCCGCATTACCGGGGTCCCAGCTTGACCAGTGCTGCCGGGCCAGGGCGAGAGTCTCCCCGGGGTCAACATCGCCGGCGACAATCAGGGTCGTGTACCGGGGCCGGTACCACCGGTCGAAGAACACGCGCGAGTACTCGAACTGCTCCGGCATCGCTTCGATGTCGCGGAGGAAACCCATTGTCGTGTGCTGGTAGGTGTGGACCGTGTACGCCTTTTCCCGCTGCGCCTCGAACAGCTTTGTGACGGGTTCGGACGCGCCCTTGTTGTACTCGCCGAGGATTGCCCGTGCCTCGGTCCGGAAGTCGGCCTCAGAGTACTTGAGGTTCATGAACCGGTCGGCTTCCAGTTCGAGCATGGCAGGAAGGTCTTCCTTGGCCAGTGTGATGTGATAGTTGGTGTAGTCGTCGGTGGTGTACGCGTTCTGCCGTGCGCCCGCGCGTGTCACGATTGCGTTGTAGGCGTCGGGGCTGAAGCGTTCGGTCCCGCGGAACATCATGTGCTCGAAGAAGTGCGCGAATCCCGATTTTCCGGGCTCGACTTCATTCCGGGACCCGGTCTGTACCGGGATCTGCACGGAGACGAGGTGCGGCATCCCGGTTGGGATGACGAGCACCTTGAGGCCATTGGGGAGCGTTTCCTCGAACGCGCGGTACGGGAGGATATCAGTCGGGTCTGGCTCGATGACGCGCATCCGCCAAGGATACCTGACTTCCGCTTCGCGGCTCTTTGGCGTGCGTCGAACGGTCCCTGGTTAGAAGCCGTTGGGACAGTGTGGCGCGTAGCGGGTCGCGAACATGGCATCCGCGCGTGTAAGGACGGTGGCGTCGGCAGCGGCGATCGTCCCGAGCCGGGCCAGCCGTGATGCGTTGCGGTGGCCCGAGAGCAGCGATGCGAGGGCGTTCGGGTTCACCACGAGGTCTGCGGTGCGGTCCGTCCGCCGAGCTTCGGTCGTCGGACCGTCGGTTTCGATCACCCACCTGCCCTCGTTCCACGGACAGATGCCGTCGCCCTGGATCTCAACGACAAGTTCGCCCCGGGAGCCGTAGGGACGCGCGGTCAGCGCGCGTGCCGCGTCGATGACGCGCATCCAGATCCCGTCCTTCGCGTGCCTGCCGAGCATCCGGGGCTCCAGCAGCAGGTCTGGCGTCGGGTCGTCCTCGCCGATGCAGCCATCCATATCGACCCGCCGGACGAGGTCATGTTTGAGGATGTACTGCCACAGCGCCCTGTGGGCATCGAGGTCGAGATATACGAAGTCGCGCACATCCATGACCTGGTCGGGCCCGGGAGTATCGAAGTGACCGTGGTAGACCTGGTAGACGATGTGGCCCCGGGGCTGGCCGTCGGCGTCGCGGTAGATGGCAACGCGCACCGGCCCGTGGTCCTTTGGCATCCGGAAGATGCCTACTTCCCAGAGCGCGCGACTGCGGTGAATGTGCAGGTTCCGTGGCGTTGCATACTCGATGTACAGCATCTTCGCGGTCGGGTAGGCCTCCTCAGGTGTTTGGACGCTAACGACACCGGGCGGTTCGGCCATGTCACGAAGCGCGGCCGTGCGCGGGTCAAAGCGATACTTCATGTCGTCGGAGGCCAGCCCGTAGCCGAACCGCTGGTAAATGGCTGCCATGCTGGCCCAGAGGATGGCGAACGGCTGTTCACGGTCGCGCATGTCGCTGAACGCTTGCGTCATGATCTTTCGTAGGAGCCCCTGGCGGCGGTATCCCGGCAGCGTCCCCACCTGGGTCACGCCCGCCATCTTCACCGGCGCGCCGTTGAGCCTGACCGTGAACGGAAAGGCGCCCATGATCGCGGCCAGAGTGCCGTCGACCCAGGCGCATGTGGTCCAATCGGGTGCGGTGCCGCCGTTATCGGTCGGGATCAGATCAGGGTCAGCGAAGACATAGGAGCCGATGTCGTAGTACTGCTGCATCTCGACATCGTCGCGGCAAGAACGCACCTCAATCGCCATCACCATTGCCCCCGTTGAGTTGGGCAACAGTCTAAGGCTACGCAGACTGCTAAGGGTGCAGGGGGCGCAGCACGGCCGATTCGTCCATGAATGCCGTGTAGCTGCCGCATGCATCTGCGTCCTCGAACTGCCGGGCGTAGGCCGGGCTGTCGCTCGTGCCCCATCGAAGCCATTCGCCGCCGTCGCTGTTCGAATCGAACCGGTAGACCGTCGCGCCCGCCGCCGCAAGCGAAGCGAACGCATCCAGTCCATTCGCGGATGCTCCGAAATAGACAAACTCGTTCCAACCGGGCCGCAGCTGGACGCCGAGCGGCGCAGTCAGCGAGAAGCCCGTGGCAAGCGTCAGAGGTTCGTCGACGAGGAACCAGTACGACAGGCCCGGCTCAACCGCGGTGAGCGTCCTTCCGATAGCCGTATCGCGGAACCAGTGCGTGTAGGCGCCATCGGCTTCGAGGTGGTACACGGCCCGGATCCGGCCGAACGGGTCTCCGGGAAAGGTCGACCCAAGGACAGCCGATCCCGTCCCGAAGTAGCCGGCCTGGTTCCATCCGCGATCGAGGGCCAGGTTGCCGCAAAGGATGGCGCCGGCGCCAACCCGCGTGGGCGGCGAGAACTCCGACGTGTTTCCCTGGGTGTCGGTCGCGGTGGCGGAAATCCAATCGCCGGGGCTGACCGCGGGCGATCCGAACATAAATGCTCCTGCCGCATCGCCGATTGCTGACACGAGCGGCGCGGACGGTGAATCACCGGCACCCCCGGGTGTGTGTGCTACCCGGTACAAGTCAACGCGGCATCCGGGGCACGCGGTCCCCTGGATCGCGGCCTGAGTCGGCCGTGTCACCTCCGGATGGTTGAGACGGTTGTTGGCGCCCTCGTCGGCGTCGTCGATGTCGTTTGAGTCCGCCACCCTATCGTCCCCAAGGTCGACGGCGAGCCCGGAGAGCGGGCGAAACGTGTTCATCGAGATGGTGTTGCCGGTGCTCCCGTCACTCACGGCGATCCCGCTGATCGTGGCCGCCCCAATCGTGTTTTCGACCACGCGGGTGGACAT
The DNA here is from genome assembly GCA_050248655.1 of Dehalococcoidia bacterium. Classification (GTDB taxonomy): domain Bacteria; phylum Chloroflexota; class Dehalococcoidia; order Tepidiformales; family Tepidiformaceae; genus JAGQHB01. Next base: position 529,287 of record JBFWRY010000001.1, on the reverse strand, counting down.
CGCCGGCGCGGAGATGAGGACGCCACGCTCGACTGCGGCCGCGGCGCCTCCCGAGTCCTCTCCTATGCGGTTACGAGCGATGACGACGCCGCTGAAGGGGTCTCCACCGCTCCCTCCGACCACAACCGCGCTGCCGGCGTTTCCGATGACATTGGCCAGCGCTGGCTCGATTCCGGTTCCGCCGACGGTCACAGAGGCTGCAGTGACTTCGATCCCAACCCGTACCGGTTGAGGCGAGGTTCCATCGGAGGCAAAGCCCACGACGCTGCCGCGTAACGCGCTTCCCGCACCGCTTACCCTGATACCCGTATCGCAGTCGCCAACGCGATTCCCCGTGCCGGCCGAGGGGTCGCCAGCTGCAGTCGCGTTCAGCCCCTTGAGCACAATGCACGCACCCGGAAATCCCACCACTTCGATCCCGCGGACCGTGGCTGAAGCGCCCTCCAGCACGAGGCCGTCCTCTGCGTCGCCGAGATTGCTGCCGTCGATCACGACACCGCTGGCGCTGCCATCGATGGTGGCGTTTTCCCGTGTGATTGGCGGCAACGCGGATCCCGTCACCGCAATTGCGGCCGGGTCGGCGCGCGGGAAAGCGGATTCGGCGAACAGGATGGTTGCTATCCTGTCGTCCGATGAACCGTTGATCAGTTCGATCGCCTTGCGGAGCGTACATTCGGTCTCAGAAGGACATTCGGCCGTCACGAGGTCGCTATCCGCCGCCGACGTGACGACGACCGTGACCGCCTCGGCGCGTGCGGGTATGGCAGAGGAGTGCGAGATGCATGCCGCGAACAGCACGAACGCGAGGAAGAGCCATCGCCGCTCGCAAACGTGAGCCCAGCAGCTCACGCTAGAGCGCACGGAAGACGCGCCGGCCATCCACCAGCAGGATCTGCCCGGCGCCCGGGAACGGCCAGTGGCCGGCTATCCAGGTACGGCCGTCCGCAGCGGATTCGTCGAACAGAAGGCGTCGCGTCCGGGCCGCGAGCATCGGATCGGCGTCGGCGGACGGTGACCAGTCGGGATGGTCGAGTTGCGCGGGGTGGTGGCTCGCGTCACCCACGATCACGGCCTTTTCCCCGGACGATTGGATGCCGATGCAAACGTGCCCGGGGGTGTGCCCCGGGCTGCCGACGAACACGAGGTTCTCGTCGATAGCCTGTTCGGAATAGGCGAAATCCACGCGGCCCTCAGTCGCCAGTGGGGCGACGCACTGGGAGAGGTGCTGGTGGGCCGGGTCTTCAAGAAACCGCGGCTGCATCCAGTAGTCCCACTCGACCCGTTGGATGAGCCAGCGCGCGTTGGGAAAGTAGATTTCGGGTTTTCCGGTCGGCCCCTCGACCGTGTTCCAGCCGGTGTGGTCGAGGTGCAGATGTGTGTTCACGACGAGATCGATATCGGCTGGCGTGAGGTCGTTTTGGCGCAGCGCGTCGTCCAGTTTGCCTGGAGGGAATCCGGGCCTCCGTCGCTGTCCGATGCCGCTATCGACGAGGATGTTCTTGCCGCCCGAACGGAGAAGGAAACACGTGATGCTGATCGGAAAGAGCCCGCGCGGGTCGACGGCCTGGTCTGGATACTCGGCCAGGAACTGGTCTGCGTGATCCGGGATGAACGTGTGCGGGTTCATCAACATCGGCGTATCGAGCAGCGGAAGGATCTCCACCGAGCCAACGCGAATTCGTGCCATCTCCTGATCCTCCAGCCGGGCATTCTAGCTGCAAGCGCTGGGAACGGGCTGAGAGGAAAGGAATGGCAGGTTTAGACAAGCGGCCAGGGATAGCTGCGGTGCGGGCCTGGCGATGGGAACGAGCGGCGCCGCAGCAGCCGGTCAATACGGCTGAGAATCGCTGTCCGCTCGGCCTTGGAGATGAGTTCGAGAAAAGTGGCGGTGTCTTCGGTCGAGGCCGCGATTCTCAGACCGACGTCCTCCACAGTGGCCAGCCATTCTTCGGGCACGGTCTCCTCGGCCCAGTCCCACATCACCGTGCGCATCTTGTACTCCTCGTGGAAGCAAAGGCCGTGGTCGATCCCCCAAATGCGGCCGTCTTCGTCCAGGAGGCAGTGACCGCCCTTGCGGTCGGCGTTGTTCGCGACGAAGTCGAACACTGCCATCCGCTTCAGCTGTGGGACAAGAGCCGAATCATCTCGCTGCGTAAAGAAGTGAGAGTTCGGGTCGTGGCGAATAAAAGCCTGGACGGACCCGATTCCCTCCGGGCCGTCCCGGACGACCGTTGGAGGAATGAAGTCCCACCCCAGAAGGCGTGAGAGGCGGTAGGCTGCCGCCTCGCGCCGGAAGAGTGTCCCGGACGGGAAATCCCAGAGCGGCGATTCTCCGCGGCGGGGTTTGTAGATAGCTGTTCCGGCGCGGCCGTCCTCTCCGCTCAGTTGTCCGAGGAAGACATAATTCGAAGAATGCCAGAGCGGCCGGCAGTCCTCGAACGCAGCGTTCGCCAGGAACGCCTCAGCATCGTCGAAGGTTAGCGCGGCGCCGTCCGCGGCGGGTTTCTCAGCCACGGATCGTACCGCGCAGGACGGTCGTGGCCGTCCCCGAAATACGCACCACCGTTGGGGTATTGCCGGTGCCTTCGACTTCGACGGATACCACGCCGGGGCGCCCCATCAAGTGGCCTTGTTCGGCGTTGAATCGTGGCGCGCGAAGCAGGCCGTGCTTCCAGAGGTATGCCCCCATCCCGCCGGTGGCGCTTCCCGTTACCGGGTCTTCGGCGATGCCCGCTCCGGAAGCGAAGTGACGGGCGTGGGTCGAGTTGTCGTGGTCCATGGCCTCCATCGCAAACACGTGCGTGCTGAAGAACTGGTGTCGCCGTTCAAGTTCGGCCATCGCGAGGGTGTCCGGCGCAACGCGTCGCAATACATCGATCGAACGGACGGGCACCATTGCCTGTGGCGTTCCTGTGCTGACGACGGAGCAGGGCATGCCCGGGATCAGGTCAGCTGGCGAGATTCCCAGCGCGAGGGCCATCGCTTCCACGGAGATATCGTCGCCGAAAGCCGGTGTGGCCTGCGTCATGACGATCGTGACCGTGTCGCCGTTTCTGGCAAGGTCAACGGGCAGGACGCCAGCTCTGAGCTCCTGGGTCACACGCAAAGCCCCCGCGCCGAGAGCGATGCGCCCCTGCTCTACGAGAATGTGCATCGTCGCGATCGTTGGGTGGCCAGCGAGCGGGATCTCTTTCAACGGAGTGAAGAAGCGGACGCGAAAGTCCGCGGCCGCGGAGGTTTGCACGAACGCTGTCTCGCTCAGATTCATCTCGCGGGCGATTGACTGCATCTGGTCGTCCAGCAGTCCATCGGCATCAAACACCACTGCAGCCGGGTTCCCCGCATAGGGCACGCTCGTGAAGGCGTCGACGATGAATATCGGGTACTCCGCCATCGTCCGAGCATAGCGCAGCACTGGCTGTCGCGGTGCGCAAGGCGATGTATCGTTCGCCGCGCGGGGCAGGACGTGAGTCTGAACGCGGAACACATCGGATGGTGAGAAATGGCAGGATTCGAAGGCAGGATAGCGCTCGTCACGGGCGGCAGCCGCGGTATCGGTGCCGCGACTGCCCTCGTGCTCGCACAACGCGGCTGTGACGTGGCCATCAACTACCAGAGCAACCGGGCGGCGGCCGAGTCCGTTGCCGAAGCGGTCCGCGCGCTGGGCCGCCGTGCTGGTATCTACCAGGCGGACGTGACCAGCGCCTCAGAGTGTGAAGCCATGGCCGCGGCGGTGACTGCCGAGCTTGGTTCGGTCGGGATCCTCGTGAACAACGCCGGTGTCGGAAGTGCGTCCGTCGGCCAACCGAGAATTGCCGAAATGCCCGATTCGGACTTGCAGCGACTGCTGAATGTGCACGTGTTCGGGCCGTTGCATCTGAGCCGGCTGCTGGTTCCCGGCATGCGAGATCTCGCCCGCGGAGATGTGATCATGGTCTCGTCGGTGGCTACCCAGGGGTACGGGCCACGCATGGGCGTCTATGCCATCGCCAAGGCCGGTATGGAGGCAATGGCGTACACGCTCGCCAAGGAAGAGCGCCAATACGGCATCCGCGTCAACGTCGTCTCTCCCGGCCTCGTCGAAACAGATATGGGGAAACTTCTCGTGAGCTTTGCGCGAGGGGTGGAGGACATTCGCTCGCTCGACTCGGCCTCGCCTTTCGGGTTTGTCTGTCAGCCCGAAGATATCGCCAACGCCATCGTCTTCCTCTGTTCGGACGAAGGCCGCTACATAACGAACCAGCGGCTCACGGTGAACGGCGGCGGATTCTAACAGGGGCTCGCAGCCCAGGCTGTACAATGCCCCAAACACCAGCGCAATCTTGCAGTCCACCCAGGAGGCCCGCGATGAAGTTCGCGTTCACACCAGAACAGGAGCAATTCCGGTCCGAGCTGACGGGCTTTCTGCGCGGTGAGGGTCTTCCTCGCGACGAACGCGGCGAAGGATTCGACCAGGCCTTCTCGAAGCGCATGTCCGCCAGGGGCTACGTCGGCGCCGCCTGGCCAGCGGAATTCGGTGGGCGCGGGCTCGGCCCAATCGAGCAGATGATCTACACGGAACAGATGATCCTCCATGATGCGCCGCGCGGCTACCACTTCACGGCCGAGCGCCAGGTTGGACCTTCACTGATTCGCCACGGCACGGAAGCCCAGAAGCGCGAATGGCTCCCCCGGATCGTGAATGCGGATGTCTCCTTCGCTCTTGGCCTCTCGGAGCCGGGCGCCGGGTCTGACCTTGCAGCGGCCGCCACCCGGGCCCAGCGCGACGGCGACGAATACATCGTCAATGGGCAGAAGATCTGGACGTCAAATGGACATCTTTGCGACGCGATCTGGCTCGTGGTGCGCACCGACCCCGACGCTCCCAAGCATCGAGGAATTTCCTGTCTGATGGTGGATCTCAAGAGCCCCGGGATCACCATCCGGCCGCTCTATGACCTGACGGGCGAACACCATTTCAACGAGGTGTTCTTCGAAGACGTTCGCGTCCCTGTCGACCGCCGGGTCGGCGAAGAGAACCGTGGCTGGTACATCCTCGCCGAGCACCTGGACTTCGAACGGTCCGGTATCGAGCGACTGGTCGACCTCGACAGGCTATTTCAGCGGGTTATGGCCGCCGCTGGTGAAGTCGCAGCTCGCGGCCAGCTCAGCGACCCGCTGCGCTGGCGACTGGCCGAGTTGAAGGTCGGCCTTGAAGTGGGACGGCTGCTGTGTTTCCGCACCGCCTATTTACAGAGCGTTGGCAAGGTGCCGAACTACGAGGCATCAATGGCCAAGGTCTACGGCACCGAGTGGTCGCAACGGATGATGGCAGTCGCGATGCAGCTGATCGGGCTTGACGGCGCGGCCCACGAAGACGGGACGCTCGCGCAGTCGATTGCAAAGGGATACCGCGGTGCTGTCAGCCGGACAATTGCGGGCGGCACGAGCGAAATCCAGCGAAACATCGTCGCGAATCGCGGACTGGGCCTGCCGAGGTCCTGAGAACGTTTACGCGGCAACTACTATCGGCACACCGCGGACGCTTCATCAGTACTTTCCATAGGTGAAACCTGCGCGTTGACATGGTCCGGCCGACATGTTCAGGTGATATGACGACGTTAGTCGCCAAGTTCGTCCGAAAGGGCGAAACGGGGGAACCAATCACTTGAGGCGAACTCGCGAACAGCGAGGCGGCAACTCCGGCCGTAGCCTGTCAGCTAACCCCGTCGGCGTCTGGAGGCTACCCCTTGCGGCACCCCGCCGCACATGAAGGAGAGCCATCCATGTTTATCGAACTCATCTACGACTACGAACAGCGCGCGCTTGAAACTCAGGCTGCATTGCCTGGCACCCGTCACAAGCGGGAATGGCGCATCGGGTCCGACATCGCCCGCCTGGAGCAGAAGCTCTCGGTGGCCCGCGGCCGGCTCCAGGGCCATATCCAGCTCGCGGCCGAGTAACGACCGTCCGGCGTGACGGGCGCGGCTTGCTCTCGAACACCCGTTCTCGTACGGTGACCGACGGTCGTGCTAGACGGGGAGCTAGCGGTGCCCTGTACCCGCAATCCGCTCTAGCGGGGTTGAATTCCTGCCCGAGGGCTGCCGTTTGGGGACTGCTCCTGCTAAGTGGCGTTGACGATCTGGTCCCGCGCGGCGGAACGCCTCGAACCTGGTCAGGTCCGGAAGGAAGCAGCCATAAGGGGATGCTTCCGGGTGCCGCGGGTTCACCGGATCAGAGCCAACTGGCAATGAGCAAGCCCGGGTGACAGTTCGACGGCAGGTGCACGGCCATGAATCTGGTATCATTCCGCCTTCCTCGCCGCCAGCGGGGGCGCGAATCTCGAACCGAGGAGTGACGTTGGCCCAGGCCATCCGTCCGCCCCGCACCGTGGGACGGCCGGGAGCTTCTGGACAGCCCCCAACCCGGTCCGACCTCTTGCACCCACGCCATTTCCGAGGTCGGCACCACGCGGCAACGCTCTTCGTTGTCCTCGCGCTGGCTGTTGTTGGTTTCCGGCTATTCCCAGGCACAGATGTGACCGTTCTCGAAAACGGCCAGTCCTTCCGTGTCTCCGCTACGTTTGACCCGGAAACGGAGGCGTTGGGCGCCGCCTCGGTCTCGTTGCAACCAGGCGACCGCGTTGTGGAGGGTTCCGGCGGCCGCTACCTCAGCCTCGCTGTCGAACGCGCGCGCCCCGTGACGATCGTTGCGGACGGCCAGACCGTGGCACTGCGGACGCAGGCAACGACAGTGGCTGGTTCGCTCGCGGAAGCTGGGATCGAACTGCGAACAGGCGACCGCATCTACGTGGACGGACAGCTCACCACATCCCGGGCCCCCCTGAGCGCCGCGATCAAGCTCGCTTCCAGGATCGCGCCAGCCGGCGCGGCCACGACGCCGCTCGGAATCGAGTTGGTGCGAGCCCGCCCGGCGACGGTCTATTTCGATGGCATGCGGCTCGACACAATGTCGGCTGCGCCGACCGTCCAGGAACTGCTGGCCGACCTTGGCGTAACTGTCCGGGAAGGGGACCTGGTCTCCGTAGACCTTCAGTCGCCCGTGAATGCTGGTGCCGTCATCCGCCTGAGCAAGGCGCGAACGGTCGCGGTGACGCTCGATGGCCAGCAGCAAACGTTCTATACGCTTGCCGAGACTGTCCGTGACGTCGTCCGGTTGCTGGATGTCGAATTTGACGGAGATGACCAGGTCTTCCCGTCACTCGATACGCCGATCGTCCCAAATATGCAGGTGACGATCATGACGACGCGAGTGCGTGAAGAAGCGGCCGAAGAACCGATCACGCCGCGCGTGGTCGATGAATTCGACCCCAACCGCGCCGAGGGCGACATCGTCGTGACAGAGGGCGTCGCCGGCATCAAGCGCGTGCTGTATTCGGTCACGTACCGCAACGGCGTTGCCGACCCGGCCCGCACCGTTGTTTCTTCCGAGGTCGTCCAGGAGGCGGTCCCGACGCGGCGCATTATCGGCACCAAGCCACGGCCGGGTGCGAGCAAGCCGACCATCAACATATCCGGCGGCGCGCCAGCCGTGTACCGGCAGAAGCTGCACGTCGTTGCCACCTGGTACAACCTCGACCACGGTGCGTTCCCTTCGGATAGCCCACATTACGGGACCACCGCATCGGGTGCGAAGGCTGCATGGGGCACCTGTGCCGTGGACCCCTCGGTCATTCCGATGTACACGCGTTTCTACGTTCCCGGCTACGGCTGGTGCACTGCCCTCGATACCGGCGGCGGCGTCAAGGGCGCCCACATCGACCTGTTCTTCCCGAATGAAGTGGGTGACCCCGGCTGGGGCGTTCAGTACCTTGACATCTACATCGTCGATTGAGTACCAGGGTGGCGCGAACCCCCCCGGCGAATAGCATCGGATACGTGGCTCGAAGATCGGAACCCGCGGCACGAAAGTCCTTGGGGCAGCACTTCCTGCGCGATTCAGGTGTGATCCTTGATATCGTGACGGCGGTTCGCGTTCCCGAGGGCGGCATCGTCGTCGAGATCGGGGCCGGTACGGGGCAGCTCACGGAGGGCCTTCTGCGGGCAGGCCACGAGGTCGTTGCCCTTGAGATTGAATCCCGGCTGGCGCAGCACCTTGGCAGGCGGTTTCAACGTTCCGGCCGGCTGGTAGTCGTCGAGGACGATGGCCGATCCGTGGACTACGGGCTGCTGACGGGCGGTCGCCCGTTCGCAGTGGCCGGCAACCTCCCCTATTTCGCGGCGAACCCGATCGTCCGCCACCTGCTCGAATCGCCCGTCAAGCCCACCGATATCGTCATCATGGTCCAGCGGGAAGTGGCGCGCCGTATAGCGGCGCCAGCCGGACGCCTTTCCCTGCTCGGCATCTCGGTGCAGGTCTACGCGGAACCGGAGTTCCTCTTCGACGTACCGCCGGAAGCCTTCGATCCGCCACCAAAGGTATGGTCGACTGTCCTGCGTCTCACGCCGCGCCCTGATCCGCGTGTTCCCCCCGAACGCATCGACGCCTTCTTCGACCTGGTTTCCAAGACGTTCCGAAACCCCCGAAAGCATCTTCACAACGCACTGACAATGGGCGTCTCGCTGCCCAAAGGTGGGGCTGCAACGGCGCTCGCCGCGACCGGGATCGACCCGATGCGCCGCCCCGAGACACTCGACATCGACGAGTGGCTCTCATTGCTCGATGAGGCGGAGCGTCTTCGCCGTGGCTGAGGCGGTCCTCGCCCCTGCAAAGATAAACCTCGTGCTTGAGGTCCTCGGCCGGCGTTCAGACGGCTACCACGAGATCGACACGGTCCTGCAAACGCTGGCTCTCGCGGACCGCGTGTCCATTTCAGAAGTCGCCACCTCCTCCGATGCTGGAGTGGTGGTCAGCGGTCCACGAAGTGATGGAGTGCCGGCCGACCGTTCGAATCTCGCCTGGAAGGCTGCCGTGCTTCTTGCGGAACGGCTCCGTCGCGACTCGTCGCGGCTGCGCGTATTCATCGAGAAGCACATCCCTCCGGCCGGCGGCCTCGGTGGCGGAAGCTCAGACGCGGCGGCCGTACTTCGGCTGCTCGCCCGCGCCTGGCCCGAAGCGACTGAGGATGACCTGCTTGACGTTGCAACCCGCGTCGGAAGCGACGAGGCGTTCTTCCTGGCCGGTGGCACCGCGAGAGCCCAGGGCCGCGGTGAGCGCGTGACGAAGCTGGCTCCGCTTGCCCACCACGGCGTGGTGTTGTTCATCCCTTCTGCGACGCTCGAGCGGAAGACAGCGCAGCTCTTCGAGCGGCTCGGGCGGCTCCCGTTCGACCACTCATACCGAACCAGCCGCTTCGTAGCCGGCCCAAGAGGCGAGTTCTCCGCGTCCGACCTCTACAACTCGTTCGAGCGGGTCGCTTTTGATGTGTTCCCGGGCCTTGGCGACCTCCGACGTTCCATCGAGTCGAGGATCGGTGGGGAGGTCCGGCTTTCCGGCGCCGGACCAACGATGTTCTGGATCGGTCCGGCCTCGGCGACCGAACGCGTCGCGGCGCTCGCGGCCGGCGTCGACTGCGCCGTCGTCGCGACCCGAACGGCGGACTGACCGTGGAAATCATTGCCGGCTTCGTCTGTGGCTATGCGATGGCGCTCCTTTCGACGGCCGCGTTCACGTACCTGCTCGTGAAAGCGGAAAACCCGTGGTTCGTGCGCCAGATCCTGTATGAAGAGACCCCGATGGGGCTCGCTGCCGTCCCGTTGTCGTTCGGCACGGCGCTGTTCTGGAACTTCTTTGGCCTCGTGATCGGTTCCGTGTACCGCGTGTTGGATGCGGGCGGCCATCCGAATGCACTCGGCAGCCCGAGCGGGCCGTTCCTTGCGGGAACCGTGGTCATCGCGGTACTCCCGCTCCCATTCCTGATACTCGTTTGGCCACGCTACTGGTGGATCTACACAGGCATGTCGGCCGCATTCGTGGCGATGTTCGGGTGGACGATGCCGCTCCTCGCGGAACGATGAACCTAAGGGCCTCGATGCTATACTTCGGGCTGCCGCGCAGGGCCGTGGGCAAAAGGGGGAGCGAGTGCCGGGCACCATCATCGACATGCACCTGCACACGACCAAGGGTGCCTCGGATTCCATGCTCAATCCGGACGACCTCATCGAAGAGGCCATCCGCGTCGGCCTGACCGGCGTCAACATCACCGAACACGACCGGATGTGGGAATCGTGGGACCTGTCCCCGTTCCGGAAGAAACATCCTGAGGTCTTCGTGTCGAACGGTATGGAAGTATCGACCGACATGGGTCACATCCTTGCGGTCGGGCTCAAGGGCTATGCACCGGGAATCCGTCGCCTTCAGAAGCTGCGGGAAGTTGCAGACGAGCAGGGGGCGTTCCTGATCGTGGCCCATCCGTTCAGGCATTTCTTCGATCCTGTTCACTTCAAGCGCGAAGGCAAAGAGCCCTTCAACCTTCAGCCGGACCAGGCGGCCAAGTTGCCCGTCTTCCAGCTGGTCGACGCGATTGAAGTGCTGAACGGCTGCAACACGCCGCGTGAGAACTACTTCGCGCTACAGGTCGCGAAGACCCTCGGGAAGCCAGGAACCGGTGGTTCCGACGCCCATTCCCGCCAGGGCATCGGCTATTTCGCCGCGGTGTTCGACGAGAACATCGCGGGTCCCGAGCAGATGCTCGATCAGCTGCACAAGGGGCGGTTCCACCCCGGTCGCGGGCTCGCCGAGGGGAAGCTCAACAACTACTGGGAAACGGCCGAGCCGATCCCGTTCTACGAGTAGCATCCAGAGTGCCTGCGGTCACCGCGTCGCGCAGGGGCTGGGCCACTATTGCGGTCATGGCGGCCATTGGCCTGCCCGGCATCGTGATGCGGCTCAACCATATCCACACTGAGCCGCTGCTCGACGCAGCGATCTTTGGCGTTTCGATTCTCTCCGCCGCATTCCTCCTCAGCTGGGCTGCCGAAGCCTCTGAACTCGACATCTCCCAGGGACTTGCCCTGGCAGTGATCGCACTCATCGCCGTGCTGCCGGAATACGCTGTCGATGCGGTGCTCGCGTGGAAAGCAGGCGCCGACCCGGCAGAGGCGGAGAAGGGGCTGGCTGTCGCCAACATGACTGGCGGAAACCGGTTGCTGATCGGTGTCGCCTGGCCGCTTGTATTCTTCCTGTTCTTCTATCGCACGAAGATTCGTGAGCTGGTCGTTGACCGCCAGCGTTCTCTAGAGCTGGTCTTCCTCGCCGTCGCCACCCTCTACGTCATCTTCATCCCGCTGCGGCACCACATAACCCTGCTCGACACGGTCTTCCTCGTCTCCCTGTTCCTTGCCTACGTGTTCTTCACTGCCCGCCAGGAATCGGAAGAGGCAGAACTCGTCGGTCCCGCGGAGACGATCGGACGGTTGCCGAAGATGCAGCGGCGCGGCGCGATCATCACGATCCTCGCCTACAGCGCCGCGGTCATCTTTGCGTCTGCTGAACCGTTCGCTGAGGGCCTGGTCGAGACCGGCGAGTCATTCGGGATCTCCGAGTTCTTCCTCATCCAGTGGCTTGCGCCCCTCGCGTCTGAGTCGCCCGAGGTCCTGGTTGCGAGCTTGCTTGCGTGGCGCGGCCGTGCCGGCGCCGGTATGGGCGCGCTCATTTCCTCCAAAGTGAACCAGTGGACCCTGCTAATCGGCACGCTGCCACTGGCCTATTCGATCTCTGCCGGCGAGTTCAGCCTTTTCGGCGGCCTGCCGCTGGATGGCCGCCAGCGAGAGGAGATCTTTCTCACGGCCGCGCAGTCCGCCTTTGCCGTCGCGGTCTTCGTGAATCTGCGCATGAGCCCTCGCGAAGCGATAGCGCTGTTCGTGCTCTTCGCCACGCAGCTTTTCATCACCAATGAGATGGTTCGTGTGTGGTACGCCGTCGCCTACGCCGTGCTTTGCGTGGTGTTGCTGATCGTTAACCGGCATGAACTGCGACCGACGCTGCGGATCGCCTACAACTTGATGCGGGGGCGAGGCGATCCTCCGGAAGCCGCCGCCGCCCCGCACTGACAGCTACTGCGACGTCCCTGCTGCGTCACCGAGCGCGATCCCGACCCCGCCGATACCGCGGAGCACCAGCCCCGTCGCATTGGCCGGCACATCGAAAATGATCACCGCGGGCGCTGTGAGTCCCGGATTGATTCGTGAGCCGAGTTCCTGTTTTCCGTGGGCATTCGTGCCGGCCTCGTACCACGTGTAGTTCCGTCCCTCGTCGTCCACCAGCTTGAATCGATTTCCGCCGAGCGCCTGCCGCTTGGTGCTCGTGTTCTCCATCGAGACGCCAACGGCGAGGTAGACACCCAACGCTTGCTTCGTTTGGCCGTTGACGTCGATTGACGGGACCCGTCTGACTTCTGTGACCGTGAGCTTCCAGCCGTCCGAGGCAGCTTCGGCGGGTACACCGATTGCCACGGCTGTCGCTGAGGCTTCCGACGGGCTTTCGTCGGGGAGCTCGTCACACGCCAGGCAACTGAGCATGACGGCGGTCAGAAGTGCAAGGCTCGCGAAATGTTTCGTTCCCATGAAAAGGAAGATATATTCCGCATCCTGGGATCGCAACTGCGGGAACGTAGCCGCTAGCTCCTCTACGCTGGCCGCCACGTGGCTGCTGCGCCGGATTCACCGCAGGCGTTTCGCCTTCGCTCCCTCACCTGGTCGGTCTATCTGCCGACGCTCCTGTTCGCAATCGGCCAGGGCGCGGTCATTCCGATCATTCCTCTGTTTGCCAAGGATCTTGGGGCGTCCGTGGCGCTTGCCAGCGCCATCGTGGCATTCCGTGGATTCGGGACCATGGGGTTCGATATCCCGGCCGGATTGCTCGTCTCGCGGGTCGGCGAGCGTGGCGCGATGGTGGTGGCGACGCTGGCACTCGTCGTCGTCGCTGTTGGCGCGGCGCTCAGCCAATCGGTGTGGGTCTATGCGGCACTCGTCGTCGCCATGGGTGCGTCCTGGTCTATCTGGCTCCTCGCACGGCTTTCGTTCGTCACTGAGGTCGCCCCTGTTGAACAACGGGGGCGGGCTCTCTCGCTGCTGGGCGGCGCCAACCGCGTGGGCAACTTCATCGGGCCGTTCGCCGGCGGTGCGGCTATCTGGCTGGCCGGGAACTCATCGGTGTTTTACGTGCAGGCTATGCTCTCCGGCCTCGCATGCATTTGCCTCTTCCTATTTGTGAAGGATGACGGTCGCGATCGTAGCGCCGTCCATCACGGCAACGTGTATCAGCGGCTCGGACAGGTAGTCGTCTCGAACCGCCGGGTCTTCCTCACGGCCGGGCTCGCCACCACCGCGATCGGCATCCTCAGGGCGTCGCGCCAGGCCGTCATTCCTCTCTGGGGCGATTCCATCGGGCTCGATGGCGGACAGATCAGCCTCATCTTCGGCATCTCGTCGGCACTCGACATGATGCTGTTCTACCCCGTCGGAATCATCATGGACCGGTGGGGTAGGAAGTTCGCCGGCGTCCCCTGTCTGGTCACCATGGCGGTCGGTATGATCCTGATCCCGCTTTCTGACTCGTTCGGAGCGCTTCTGCTCGCCAGCCTGCTGACGAGCCTCGGAAACGGTTTCGGCAGCGGCATCGTGATGACGTTGGGCGCGGACTTTTCCCCGGCAATCGGGCGCCCCGATTTCCTTGGTGTTTGGCGGTTGGTGTCCGATCTGGGTACTGCCGGCGGTCCTGCGTTGCTCGGCATCATTGCTGGCGCCGCGTCCCTAGGAGCGGCTTCGGTGACTACGGGCGGTCTTGGGCTTGTAGGGGCCGCGATCATGATCTTCTTCATGGAGGAGCCGCTCCGCCGCAACAAGCCCAAGGAGCCGCCGGTCCGCGCGGCATCGCCTTAAGGTCGTTCCGTCCACCGGTACACGCAGGTAGCGCGAGCGTATGTCAACGCCCCGCAGTTCGGCTTTACGCCTCACCCAACAAGGGCCCCCGCTAGCGCAGCAATCGCGCTGCCCACCAGGATCACCTGCACCGCGAGGCGGAAGCGCCCTTCATCCACGCGCTTGTAGAGCAACTGCCCCGTGACGAGTCCGAGCCCGACCGCTGGCAGCCCGGCGCTGAAGGCCGTGAGCGCTTCACCGTCGACCCGTCCGCCAATCGCAAACAGCCCGATGCCTACCAGTCCGCTCATCACGAAAAACGCCGTGACGGTAGAGCGGAACCTCGTCGAGTCCATCTGGCGACCCTGCATGTAGATGATCACCGGTGGGCCCGACATGCTCGTGCTCGTGCGAAGGACGCCGCTCAACAGGCCAACAGTCGCATCGCCCGCGAGGCCAGCCACATGTAGCCGTAGACCACGGGCGAGGAGGATCGTGAAGACGATGACCGTGCAGGCGATTACTACCTGCAGCGTCTTCGCATCGACCGCGAGCAAGAGCCAGAGTCCGAGCGGCATCCCGGCGATGGCCGCGACGAAGAGCGTCGATGCCATCCGCCAGTCGACAGCCTGGTGGATCCGCGTGAGCAGGCCCATGCTGAGGACGACCCCCAGCATGTTCGAGACGACGACGGCTTCCTTGGTCCCGATCACGAAGATCAGCGGTGGCACGATCGTCAGCCCGAACCCGATCCCCGTTAGCGACTGCACGCTCGCGGCCCCGGCGGCGAGCAGGAAGATGGCGAGCGCATCGAGTGGGGACACGGGTGATGTGTACCAGCCACAGCCCAACAGCCAATAGGCCGGTCAGCCTCGCGGCCCTATCCTGCCCATATGGAAGTGATCAACGAACTCATGGTCCGCGGCATTGTCGTCGGAGTCTTTGCAGAAAACTGCTGGGTCATTGGCAACCGCCGCACAAGCGAGGCCATTTGCATCGACCCCGGCGACCAGCCCGAGGAGATCCTGGCGCTGGCCCGGGACATGGGCCTGAACATCAAGCTCATCGCCAACTCGCACGCCCACATCGACCACGTGCTGGGCGTCCAGGGTGTGCATTCCGGGACTGGCTCGAAGTTTCTCCTGCACCATCAAGACATGGATCTGCTGCGGGACGGATTCGGGATGTCTGTTTCCCGGTTCGGGCTCGACCCGAGCCAGAAACCGCCGCACCCGGACCAGTTCGTCGAGGACGCAGACATCGTCGAGGTCGAAGGCGTCCGGCTTCTCGCCATTACGACGCCAGGGCACACGCCCGGGAGCGTGAGTTACTACTGCGAAGACGCGGGCCTGCTGTTCAGCGGCGACACCCTTTTCCGCGGCTCCATCGGCCGGACGGACCTCCCCGGAGGCAGCTTCGAAGAGGAGATGCAGTCGATTTGTGATCGCCTCCTGGTGCTACCGGACGAGACCGTCGTTCTACCGGGGCACATGGAAGAGACCACGATCGCGTTCGAGAAGCAGCAGAACCCGTTCGTGCGGGAATGGCGCATGCGCGCCGGCGGAGGCTAACGGCTTCCAGGGAAGGCAAACTCACGAAAGCTCCGGATGGCTGCGTCGCCCCGGGGCGGCGCGACGGCGCGGTCTACGCCGTAATCAGCGCCACCAGCTCCTTGGTCGCGTTTGCCGCGGCGACGACCTTCTCCTTCTCCTCGGCGGTCAGCGGCAGTTCGAAGGTGCGCTGGATGCCGCCCTCGCCGAGCTGGCAGACCGTGCCGCTGAAGACGTTGCTGATGCCGTACTCACCCTGGTGGTAGACCGAGCAGGGAATCAGACGGCGCTGGTCCATGAGAATTGCCTCGGCCATGGCGATCGTCCCCGCGGACGGGGCGAAGTACGCGCTGCCAACCTTGAGCAACTCCGTGATCTCGGCGCCGCCGCGCATCGAACGTGCCACCAGCGCATCGATTTTGTCCTGGGGCAGCAGGTCCGTCAGCGGCACGCCGCCGACGCGCGTCTGCGAGACCACTGGCACCATCGTCGTGTCGGTGTGGCCGCCGATCACAAAGCCGTGCACATCGGCGGGCGAGACGCCCACCTCAGCTGAGACGAAATAGCGGTAGCGAGCGCTGTCGAGGGCTCCACCCTGGCCGATGACGCGCTCCCGCGGAAAGCCGCTGGCTTCCATGGCGACGTGGCACATCGCGTCCATCGGGTTCGCAAAGATGATGATCACGGCGTTCGGCGAATGCTTCGCTGCCTCGCTGATCTTCGCGCGGACGATTGCGGCGTTGCCGTTGAGCAACTCTTCGCGCGTCATGCCCGGCTTTCGGGGCGCGCCTGCCGTGCAGATGATGAGGTCGGAGTTCGCGGTGTCTTCCCAGCCATCGGTGGCGCTGATGCGGCCGCTGAAGCCTTCCCACGAGGCCGCCTGGCTTTCGTCCAGCGCCTTGCCGTGATGCATCGAACCGGCGTACTGGGGGTCGTCCTGGATGACGACATCGCAGATGTCGCGCTCGATGAGCCGCTGGGCCATGGCGCCGCCGGTGGCGCCGCCGCCAATGATCGTGACCTTCTTGCGAGGCATAAGAGCCCTCCGTGGGTAGTAGAGAATGTTGCTGGAGGGTAGCACGGGCGGCGGTTTCAAGATGCCGTCGCGAGCCTCCGAAAGAAGCTGATGCGAGCACTGAACACCGGCGCGCGGACCGCGGCGTCGCAGCTGTCACGCTCGTCCATCGCGGATGCGGTGGTTGCTACCAGCGCGAACACAATGCCGGCGTATGATCGGAGGCGTGTCGTCGCTCGTCGGGCCGCACCTCCTCGCGCCGCTGTTCGGTGGACGGCGCCGAATCCTCTGTTGTCACCGCTCGGTCCTTTCGGGCGCTCACGCGCCGAATTCCGTCGAGGCAATCCGCGAGTGCGTCGAGCAGGCCGTCCCTCGAATGGAGATCGACGTCTGGTTCCTCGCCGACGACGCCATGCTCGTGTTTCACGATCACGTCCTCGAACGCGAGACATCGTCGTCAGGATCCGTCGAGGAACAGACGCGAGAAACCGCGAACGGGCTGCGGTACGCGACGGGCGAACCTGTCGCTTTCCTCGAAGATGTCGTAAACGAAGTTCGCCGGGGGCAGACTCTCCTCCAGGTCGACCTTAAACCGATGGGCTTGCTCAGCGCCGGGCAGGCCGCGCTACTCGTACGGGCGCTGGGGCCGATCGCCGACCGGGTGCTTGTGGGGTCGCAGGCGCACTGGAATCTGCGGGCCCTGGCGAGTGCAGGCATCCCCATCGCCTTCGACCCCACGCTTCACTGGCACGCGGCGCCCTGGGCGGCCGAGGCGAGCGGGACGCCCGGGCGATTGGGACGCCATGGGCTCTGGGACGATGCGCCGCTGGCCGCGATGGCAGGCGTGGACACGGCGGGCTACATTGCCAGCCGCATAGACGACCTGCTGGCCCTGGTCCCGGCTGTCGAATGGATGGTTGACTACCAGACGCTGCTGCACCTGGACGGGCTGGGGTGCCGGCTGGGCGACGTACTGGCGTTGCGTGGCGTCGAGCTTGCGGCCTGGACGCTCAAGGACCGTGGAGCAACGGAGACGGCCGGCCTGGCCCGCCAACTGTTCGACCTCGGGGCGAAGACGCTCATCACAGATGCCCCTCTCGTGCTCGCCGGGTACCTGTCAGGTTAATCGCGGGTAGGCGTCTACCGGAGTGTCACTGTCTCGCCACAGCTCCCGGCCCTCCCGGCCCTGCATTCTGGATACGCTGGCTCCGTTACAGAACTCGGGGAAGCCGGCGTTGCCGGTCTGAATTTCAGGGGGTTAGGGCCGTGAAGACTACAAGGACGCTGTATTGGCGTTTCCGCAATCGACTGACACAGGAATCGGGGCAGGGGCTGGCCGAATACGCCCTCATCCTCGGCCTGGTGGCTGCCGTGTGCGTTGGCGCACTTTCCGGGCTCGGCGGCGCGATCGCGGGGTCGTCCGGCTTTACCGTCCTGCCGGGTTCGCTCTAACCCGGACGGGCGGAGCTAGAGTTCAATGGTTCCGCAATTCTTCGCCGAGGCCCGTACCCAGAACGCGCCACCCTGGCTGACCACCAGGTTGCGTGCATAGGCCGGAACGCCCGGCGAGTAGCGGCGCCATACGTTGCCATCCATCTGGTAGACCGCGTCGTAGCATCCCGCTGCCCTCGCGAGGATGGTATCCAGCTGGCCCGCGGGCAGCGTCACGAGGTTCCACTGGCCCGGCACGAGTGTGAGAGAAGCACCGAATGAAGCGAGCGGCGTTGACGTCGGTGTGGGTGTCGTCGTCGCGGTCGGCGTCGATGTTGCCGTCGCGCTCGCCGTTCCGGAGGGGGACGGGCTCGGAGCCGGTGCGGCTCCCTGCGCTTCCGGGCAGGCTTCCCCACGGTCGTACTGCATTACCACCACCACCCATGAGACGGCGCGACCCGATGGTTCCTGCTGGGCGACCGCGACTCCGATGCACGCGACCGGGCTATTCGGCGTGCCCGGGTTGTACAGACCGCTCCCAGGGTAGGTGAGTCCCCCGATCGCCTGTTCGGGCTTGATATAGATGCGGCTGTCGGAGCTGCCGCCACCGCTCTGGCCCCCGTAGACGGCCTCGCCCGAGCCGAGATACCAGAAGCCGGTGTATCCGCAGTCCTGGATGCGCTGAGGCCAGCTCCGGCCAAGGCCGTCCGTGTGGCCGCCCGGCACGCCGTTTTCGACTTGCCACTGGGCGTACCATGCAGCGGCCCGGTTCAGGACGCCCGACACCTGCAGCGGAATCGAGTTGCTCACGTTCTGGTCGCGCCACTGCTGGACGAGACCGAGGAGCTGGACTTCGTCCGCATTCAGGCCGTCGTGGCCTGTGCCGCAGTTGAAGAGCGTCCCCTGCGATTGCGCGTGCCCGCCGAGCCCCACGAACAGGAGCACGATGCCGAGAAGCGCCGCCATGGGCGCGAGAAGTGCTGTGCGATTCATAGCGTCCGGCGACCATAACACGGGCCCGATTGCAAGGGTCAAGGGGTCTCGCGGGAGTTTGCAGACGATTTACGCGCCCAACGGCGTCCGGTTGTCTGGCCTTTCGTTACGGCGCGGGCAACGCCTCGGAAAGCTGCTTGAGCCGATTCCCATCCCGTGGGCACACTGAGGTATGCATTCGCGTCCCGCCAGGCTCCTGGCGATGTTGGTTGTGTCGATTTCCGGGGCGCTCCTGGCGGTCTCGGCCGCACTGGCCCACGCCGAACCGGTGAAGGTCTCGCCCGGGTCCGGCGCGGTGGTTACGGCCGCGCCACCCGAGATCGTGATCCAGATGAGCCAGGAGATGGCCCGCCGCGAAGACGGCAACGATATCGACGTGGTCGATGCAGCCGGGAATGAGGTCACGACCCTCGCAGCAGTGATAGACAACGGCGACCGGAGCCGCCTCAGCGTGTTGCTCCCTTCCGCCCTTCCTCCGGGTGTCTATACGGTCCGCTGGAAGACCCTGAGCGCGGAGGACGGCGACCCGGCGAACGGCGAGTACTCCTTCACCATCGACCCGGCCGCAACGCCGGCCGCCGGCCAGGAGACGCTCCGCGAAGACCTGCTCGGCGATGCCACAACACCGGAACCATCGAGTCCATTGCTGATCGGTGGCGGTGGCGACGGTGGCGTCCCCTGGATGCTGCTCGTCGCCACCGCCACCGGGATGTTCGTCCTCGGCGCTGGCAGCACGTTCCTGCTCATCCAGAAGCGCCCATGAGGCGATTCGCGGCAATCGCGCTGGTCACCGTCCTGGCAGCGCTGGTCGCATCCGGTGCAGCCACGAACGTCTCTGCGCATGCGACCATCGTCCGGGCCGAGCCGGGCGAGAACAGCTTTCTCCAGGCAGCGCCGAACCGCGTGCTCCTGGTCTTCAGCGAACCGCTGGATGCTGCCCAGAGCGAGATCACACTGCTGGACGCGCGAGGGCAACTGGTCGCGTCCGGGGCCGAGCTGTCGTCTGACCGTCTGTCGCTCCGGCTGCCCCTCGGGCCACTGGCCCCCGGCATCTACAACGTCCTCTGGGAGAACGTCTCGACGGTCGACGGCCATGCGCTCAAGGGATCCTATCCGTTCACGGTGCTCCTTCCAGGTGGCGGGCTGCCCGGCGAAGAGAACCTCGTGGCGACGACAGGCTCCTCCGTCGACCCGCCGCCCCCGGCAGAGAACGTCGCCATCCGGGCGCTGTCGTTGTTCGGCCTTGTCCTCCTCGTCGCCTCCGCGCTGCCTTGGCTGCTGGCCCGGCCGTACTGGCACTCCCGGACCGCCACGGCCGTTGGCCTAGTCGCGGTGCTGACGCTCGGCGTCGCGGTTGTCCTGAACCTGGTCGCCCTGCACGACACGAACGGCGGCAGGTCCCTCTCGTCGCTGCTCACCGAAACGCGATTGGGCCAGGCATGGATAGCGCGTGTGGGTGCCACGCTATTAGCGGCGGGGGCGCTGGCGCCATTCGTTCGCAACCGCGCCGGGCCTCTCCTCTCACTCGGGTCCGCTGCACTGTTCGTTGGGACCTATACGGCGACCAGCCATGCGGCAGCAGGTACGGGATCCGCCTGGGCGATGGTTTCCGATTACATGCATGGGGTTTCCGCGGTCACGTGGATCGGTGCTGTGGCGGGGTTGGTCGTCCTCGCCCGCGCGTCCGGCCGTAATCCCGGCAATCGCATCCTGATCACGCGGTTTTCGCTGCTGGCATCGCTCTCCGTCTTCGTGCTCCTGGCGACGGGCTTGCTGAACGCGCTTGTGTTGCTCGATTCATTCGACCGGCTCTGGACCACGCGGTACGGCGTTACGCTGCTCGTAAAGTTCGGACTGATGGCGCCGCTCCTCGGCCTCGCGCTTTGGAACGCGCGGCGTGGCGGCCGCCAGATCCACGAGCCTCGGCCGGGAGTCCCCACCGCCTTCGTCCGCACCGCATACCTGGAGGCTTTGGCTGGCGTGGCCGTCATCGTCGCCGCCGCGGTGCTTACCCAATCGACCGTCGCCCGAAACGTGTTCGAACGCCCAGACGAGCGCCCGTTCGACCAGTCGGCGCCAGCCGCTGACCTATCGGTGAACCTCACCGTCGACCCGAATCGGACCGGCATCAACACATATGCGGTAGTCCTCACCGACCGGACGGGTGTGGCCGTCGATGCTGAGCGGGTGCGCCTCACCTTCCGCTACCAGGACGACCAGAACGTGGGAGCGTCGTCGCTGTCTCTTGCTCGTGCTTCGCCGGGCGTGTTCTCGGGCGTCGGACCGTTCCTGACGTTGGAGGGCGACTGGCGTGTCGAAGTTGAAGTGCGCCGCCCGGACACGGACGATGCACTGGCGTTTTTCGGTGTCCGCCCGGCCGGGTCCACCGTCGGCTTCGTGAGACTCGGCGGAGCGTGGGATAACCCGGCCGCGGGTGTCTCGTGGAACGAATTCGGTGGGGTTGTGGCGATTCTCGTTGGCACGGGGCTGGCGCTCTTTAAGCCGCGCCTCCCGCGGCGGCAGCGGCCACTCGGGTGGACTGCCAACGGCGCCACCATGGCATCGTTCGGATTCGGGCTGCTTTTGCTGTTCGGCGTCCATGGCCACACACCACTCAGCGGCCTGCCAAGGAACCCGGTGTTTCCGGATGCCGACTCAATTTCTCGCGGCCGCCAGATCTACGAGACGAACTGCATCGCGTGCCACGGGCGGACCGGCGTCCCTCCAGTCGGGTTAGAACTCGATCCCTATCCGCTCGACCTGACCGTGCACGTGCCACAGCACCCGGATGGCCAGCTCTACCTGTTCGTGGCTGAAGGACTGCCCGGCACCGCCATGCGGGCCTGGGGCGATGGCCCCGGCAGCCTCTCAGAGCAGGACATCTGGCACGTGGTCAACTATCTCCGCACCCTCGGTGCGACGGACCGCTGACCACACCGGAACGCGGTGCGGTCAGCGGCTGGGGGGGCGCTTAGCCTCCCGAGTGCGAGTGGTCGTCGTCGCCGTGGCCGCTCGCCACACCCGCCTCTTCCTGCAGGTGATCCCAGACATTGTGGGAGAACTCGTGCCAGGCGTTATGGGCATCGGTCGAAGCCTTCTTCGCCGCTTCGACGTCGACGGTGTCTTTCTCGACTTCGTCGGCGAACGTGCCCATGAGCGCGGCGAGCTTCTTCGCATCAGACTCAACGGCCGACGGCCAGTCGGTGAGTTCGAGCACGGCCTGGGCTTTGCGGGCGACGGTTCCGGCGGTTGCGGGAACCGTCCCCTTCTCGGTTAATTCCACTTCGAACTCGTGGAAGGGCTGAGAATCCAGGTAGGTGATGCCGGCGATGGCGGCCATGCTCGGGTCGGTGCCGCCGCTCCCACAGGCGGCGGCGACGAGGCCGGCCATGGCAAGCACGAGCCCGGCGGCAAGGGCCGGGGCAAACTGACGGGTCTTCACTGGGTCTGACTCCTATTGTTGTTCATGTCGAAGAGACGGATGGAGTCAGAGGTCCCGCGGCGGAGGATCGAAAACCTTGCCCGCTGCGCCGGAAGGCAGCACAGGGGAGACGGCAGGGGCGCCACGGACCATCGGTCCGCCGGCGGCCCCGAGGCTCTCTGAGAGATGGGCGACGTTCGCTGCAGTCGTCAAGGGCGCCTCCGTGCAGGAGGCTGCGTCACCGTGGCAGTGCTGGCTGTGGGCGTCCGCGGTATCGGCTGCCGCGTGATGGCTGTCCTGGCCAAAAACGTGGTCTGGCGCGAGTCCGGACAGGAGGACCGCCAGCAACATGAGCCATCTGCCGCGCGCAAGCCAGCGTTTCCCGGTGATCGCCACCTTTCTAGCCTACCGCTTGAATCAACCAGCGCCGAGTACGGCTCCCTTACCACGAGGGTCGAGCCCGCATTGACAGTCAATCCGCGTTAACAAACACTCCCGCGGTGGAAGCGGCGATCGCGGAATACCTGAAATCTCGCCTGGCTGCCGCGGGCGACGTGCGCATCAGTCATTTGTTGCGAATCCCTGGGGGCGCGAGTCGCGAGACCTGGATGTTCAAGGCCACGTGGGCTGATGACGGTGGCCGTCAGTCGCAGGAGTTCATACTCCGGCAGGACCCGCCGGCGAGCTTGCTCGATACGGACCGCGCCGCCGAGTACGCGTTCTACTCGGCATTTGCGGGTTCGCCGGTGCCGGTGCCTGCCATGCGCTGGCTTGAGCCTGATGCGTCAGTGCTCGGCGGCCCCTTCTTCATCATGGAACGAATTGGCGGTTGCGAGTCGTCACAGCGCGCGATCGCCGAGCCCAGGTACCAGGCTGTCGCCCATACGATCGCGGGGAACATGTACCGGATACTCGCGGCAATCGCACGGTTCGACTGGCGGAGCACAGCAATCGAAGGCCACGTCCAGGCGCCGGCCGCCGACGAATGCTGGCGCGTCGAACTGGACCGATGGGAACAGGTCATCGACGACAACGAGCTGAGCCCCCAGCCCATCGCCCGCGCCGCCATCCGTTGGCTGCGCGCGAATCCGCCGCCGTCCGCTCAGTGCGTCTCGGTGGTCCACGGCGACTACCGCGTCGGGAACTTCCTGTACACGGCCGGGGGCGAAATCGAGGCCATCCTCGACTGGGAGATGGCTCACCTCGGCGACCCGCTCGAGGACCTCGCGTGGTCGTTCAACGAGTCGTGGCAATGGGCGGGAGACGGTCGCCCGGGAGGAATCGTGACAATCGAGGAGGCCTGCCGGCTGTGGTCTGCGCACAGCGGACTCGAGGTCGATCAAGCGGCGCTCCAGTGGTGGCGGCTGTTCACCGATGTGAAGTGCCAGGGCATCTGGCTCACCGGCACGCGCACCTTCCAGGCAGGACGCAGCCGTGAGCTCATTCTGCCGCTCATCTCCTACACGCTGGTGAACAGCCAGGACCAGGCGATGCTCCGTGCGATGGGGAGGTGGACACCGTGAAACCTGACCCCGGTACTGTCTTGCGCGGGATTGCGAAGGCACAGACACACGACCTGGCACGAGACCTTCGCACGCCCTTTGGCCAGGCTACGAATGGGATGGCGGCCTCGCTTGCGATGATCCTGGCCGCTGAGTTCGATGGGCTTGTCGACCGCCTTGTCCAGGAGAACCGGGCCACCGCGGCGATTCTCGCCGAGGCACTCCCGCTGACCGACGGGCCGCTCAGCGTGGCCTTGGCCGAGACAGTTGCCGCGCTCGAACCAGGCGATCTGCGGGTCTCGACAGTACAGGGCATCAACGACCGCTTTCGCGGACTGCTCATTGATGTGCATGCTTTCATTGAGGGCGTCGATCAGCCATTGGCCCGGGCCCTCGAGTCGAAGATCTGGGCCGAACTTCAGGAATCGACGCTCCGGCGACAGGTGGGTCACAGGAAATGAAAGAACCGCTTCGCGAAGCTCTGGCCCGTTACCGGCCCGTCACCGTCGACCAGGAGCCGGGCCTCTGGCCGGCCGCCGTGCTGGCCCTGATTTATGAATCCGCCGGCCAGCACCACCTCGTGTTCCAGAAACGCACCGACAAGGTGGACGCGCACAAAGGGCAGATCAGCTTTCCAGGTGGCGGGCGAGATCCGGAGGATACGCATCTGATTCACACGGCCCTCCGGGAAACCCACGAAGAGATCGGTGTGCACCCCGATGACATCGAGATACTCGGGGAGATCGACCACATCCGCACGATCAGCGGGTTTCATGTGACGCCCTATGTGGGCTGGATGCGGCGGTTTCCGTACGAATGGGTCTTCAGCCACGACGAGGTGGCCTACCTGCTGGAAGTCCCTCTCGACCACCTCCTGCATCCGGACAACTTCGTCGCCGACCGCCGAGTGATCGACGGCGTCGAGCTGGTGATGCCGTCCTACCGGTTTGGCGATGACCTCATATGGGGCGCAACGGCGCGCATGGTGAGCAACCTCCTCGAGGTTTGGTCGACGGTTCGCTGAATCCGCGGCGATTCCGCCGATCTCGCTGGCCGGATACGATGGAGCGGCAATGACGGACGACCGGACGATCGCCTCGCTTCTTTCCGACCTCCCCGGCGCTCGCCTTTTGAGTGGCGCCGGTTCTACGACGGTGGCGGCGGTCGACCATGACTCGCGTTCCGTCATCCGGGGCTCGTTGTTCGTCGCGGTCCATGGGTTCAGCGTCGATGGCCACCGGTTCCTGCCCGAGGCCGTGCGCGCCGGAGCCAGCGCTGTATTAGTCCAGGATGACCATGGCGAAGCAGCCGCCAGTCTCCCGGGCGACGTCGCCGTGGTGGCGGTTCCCGATAGCCGCGTCGCGCTTTCCCGCGCTGCCGCGTGGTTCTTTGGCTACCCGGCGCGGCAGATGCGAGTGATCGGCATCACCGGTACCGACGGGAAGACGACCACTTCGCACATGGTCACCAGCATCCTCGAATCAGCAGGGGCCCGGGCCGCCCGAATGGGCACAGTCGATACGTATATCCCCGGGCTCGAGGGCGAGCCGCCGACGCGGATGAGCACGCCGGAGGCGAATCAGGTTCATCGGATCCTCCGTCGTGCCCTCGACGCCGGCTGTGATGCCGCCGTCGTGGAATCGACGAGCCACGGCCTGGCGCTGCATCGGCTCGATGATGTCGACTACGATGTCGCCGCGTTCACGAACGTCACCGGCGACCACCTCGACTTCCATCAGACCTTCGAGGCGTACCGGGAGGCGAAATCGCAGCTCTTTGTCGCCCTGGAACGGCCAGGCGTGAAGCCCTTTCCGCGCGTCGCGGTCGTCAACGCCGACGATCCAAGCGCCCATTTCATGTTGAGCCAGGCCCCGAACGCCGCGGCCCTCTCGTTCGGGTTCGAAGCCAGGGACCTGGATGTGTTCGCGAGGAACGTCCATCTACGTGCCGACGGGACATCGTTCCGCCTCGTCACGCCGCTTGGCGCCGTCGACGTCGAGATCAACCTGCCCGCGCTGTTTAACGTGGCGAACGCCCTGGCCGCGGCGTCGATCGGAATCGCCTGTGACTTGCCGCTCCAGGCGATCCAGCATGGGCTGCAGTCGCTCCCTGGCGTGCCCGGGCGCATGGAACGGATAGATGCGGGGCAGCCGTTTTCCGTGATCGTCGACTACGCGCACACGGGGGACGCAGTCCGCAAGGCCCTTGCCGTGCTGCGCGAAGTGTCGACCGGCCGGCTGACCATCGTCGCGGGCGCAGCCGGAGACCGCGATCCCGGCCGGCGATTCGGAGTTGCTCGTGCCGCCGCCGACGGCGCCGACTTCGCCGTGTTCACCAGCGAAGACCCGCGCAGCGAGGAACCTTCCGCGATCGTCAGGGAGATAGCCAGCCACGCCGAGTCCGCCGGGCGCGTTCGCGACCAGGACTTCATTGAGGTCGAGGACCGCAGGGAGGCGATCGTCGAGGCGTTTAAGCGCGCCGCCCCGGGCGACATCGTTCTGATCTGCGGGAAGGGCCACGAGCAGTCCATGATCTACGGCCACGAGGTCCGTCCGTGGGACGATCGGCTTGTGGCGCGAGAGGAGCTCGCCCGGTTGGGGTTCCGCCAGCCGTAACCGGGCCTTGAGTCCCGGCTTGCCCGTGGATCGGCGGATCGTATACTCGCCAGAGGGCCAGCTAGACGGCCGCACTCACTCCACTCCCCACGAGGCCCACCCTTGGCGAAGCGTCGACGACGCGATCAGCAGCACATTGGCCAGGAATCGTCGCGCCGGCGGACGTCTGGTTCGAACACCGTCCCGACGGACGTCTACAAGCCCGGGTTTCCGATGAACCTCTTCAGCAACATCGGGCTGTTCGCCATCATCGGATCGATCGCGGCCGTTGTGATGGTTGCGGCGGCCTTCCTGACAACGACGGGCAACAATAATCAAACGGCGGACCCGCTGCCGACGCCAACGGCGACGCCTACCCCTGACCCGAACGCGACCGCGACGCCGACTCCCGATGCGAGCCCGACCCCGGCCGTCCTGCAGTTCAGCGCGCCGGAATCCGTGGTCGATGCCACGAAGTTCAAGTACGAAGCTGTGGTCAAGACGTCCAAGGGCGAGTTCGTCATTGCGCTCGATGTCGACCGGGCGCCCGAAACCGTGAACAGCTTCGTCTTCCTCGCGAAAGAGGATTACTTCGACGGCATCACGTTCCATCGCATCGTGAGCAATTTTGTGATCCAGTCGGGCGATCCACTTGCCACGGGCGCCGGTGGGCCGGGATACACAGTGGACGATGAACCGAACGAGGTCTCCAACAAGCGCGGCACGATCACGATGGCAAAGCGCGCGGGGGCTAGCGAGTTCGGCAGCCAGTGGTTCATAAATCTCAAGGACAACCCGTCGCTCGACTTCACAAACCCGGGCGATAAGTTCTACCCATTCGGGCAGGTCACGAGCGGCCTCGATGTCGTGGACGCGATTGGCCGCGCCGGCAGCGCCCAGGGCACGCCAACGGAACAGGTGATCATCACCGACATCGAGATCCGCGAGATCGCGAAGTAGCCTGCAGGCCCGTTAGTCGTCGTCGTCAGCCGGCAGCGGTTCGGGTGGCCCGATGAGGCCGTGCTTCGCGGAGTACCGCTCGACCAGCACGATCATCCCGAGGAACGGGACGAACGCCGCTGCGGCGACGAGCGCCCACAGCGACGGGATGATGGCGAGGAGTATGGCGGACGCCGCCGTAAACCCCATCCCGAGGATCGAGAGAATCCGGCCGGCGAGTACCCATGGTGTGACAGGTGTATTCATGTTCCGAGAGCCATGTTGTTGGCTTCAGGATTGAGCGTCCAGTTGGCGTTGGATCTGCGCTGCGGCGGCGAGCCCGGATTCGAGCGCAAGGTGGACCCGGCCGCCAACGAACACGTCGCCTGCAAAGAACAGGCCAGCCTTCTCATCGGAACGAGGTATAGGTACGGTGGCGTCTGGCAGTGCCTCCGGCCACCTCGTGACGTGGGCCCATCGTGGGGCGAGATCCGTACCAATCAGCGCCGAGCTCAGCGTGACTGCCTCCGCGGCGATGGCGCCATCGCGAAGCGCCAGCCGTGGCGCGCTCCACTCATGCGCCATTTGAGCCACGATGACTTCGCGCCCCGCCGGGACGTGCCCGGGTTTGGCGGACTCAAACGCCAGCCAACTGATCGGATGCTTCCGGTCCGCGTTGACCAGCGCGTAGGTGTGTTCGGGAGCCTGCAGCGGCGACTCTGGTTCGAACGCGACGCTGATGATGGTCCGGTGATGCGCGCCTCGGAGCCCCTCAACCGAACGGGCGGCGCCATCGGTTCGGGAGAGGAGCGCTGTCGCTGCCGCTGGCGGGAGCGTGACGAGCACGGCACCGAAGCCGCCCTCCGTGCCCCGGGGGCCAACGACGTCCCAGCCCGTCGCCGAGCGTACAATGCGGGCCACGGGCCAACCGAGATGGACGCTGGCCTTCGAGGCGGCAGCCAACAGCTGCGGCAGAACCCTCAGGCCACCGCGATAGCCCCACTTCGGAAGCGCGTTCTGTGCGGGATCGCCCGGCCCGATCCGGCCACGGCCATCGAAGGGCCGGACCTCGCGGCGTAGATCAAAGAGCGCGTCACCTGGTAGGTCATGCAGCAGCAGTCGCTCGGCAGCCGCCGTCTCCGTGCGGATGAACTGCGCGCCGTCATCGAAGAGCACTGGTCCCCGTTCGACCGTAGAGACCCGCCCGCCGATATGGGCCGTGGATTCGAAAACGGTCGCTCCGATTCCGTGGCCACGCATTTCGTACGCCGCCGCCAAGCCGGCGATTCCGGCTCCGAGGATTGCGACCTCTGTCATCGTGCGATTCTGTCCGGCGTCCGTGTACGCGGCAATGCCGGGCGGCGGCGTATCTCGTGACCTCGTGCTACCATTCCGGTCAGTCGGGGCGTAGCGCAGCCTGGTAGCGCACCTGAATGGGGTTCAGGAGGTCCGGCGTTCAAATCGCCGCGCCCCGACCATCTCCAACCTTTTCCGGAACTCTCCGTGGCCGTCCGATAGATCGCGCGGCATTGTATCGTTTGCGCATCATGTCCCCCGGGGAGTTCCGATGAGCGACGCCTACCGACAGATTGTTGATGACCTTGCCGCGGAGCACGCGTCGTTTGCCGAAATGCTCGGCGCCCTCGGCCCGGACGACCTCGAACGGCCAACGCACGCGCCGGGCTGGGCGGTCCGGGACCAGGTAGCACACCTCGCCAACCTCGATGAAACCGCCACTAAGGCTATCGTCGATGAGCCAGGCTTCCGCGCAGATGCCGAGGCTAACCGGGGCAGCCGCCCGGTCGATGGCCAGCCTGCGTACATTGTCGAGGCGCGCAAGCTCTCCCACGATTCACTGGCGGACTGGTGGCGGCGGGCAAGCGCGTCGCTCGTCGTGGCAGCCCGCGGACTCGATGCCACGCGCCGCATGCCCTGGTTCGGCCCGCCGATGTCGGCTACATCGTTCATTACGGCGCGGCTCATGGAGTGCTGGTCCCATGGTCTCGATGTCGAGGACGTAGTGCCATTCAAGCGCGAGCCCTCGGATCGACTGCGCCACATCGTGTTCCTCGGCGTGCGCACCAGGAACTATTCGTATGTGACTCGCGGCCTCGAAGCGAACACCGAGCCGGTGCGCGTCGAGCTGCGGCTCCCATCAGGCGAGATGATGGTCTTTGGCGAGGTGAAGGCGCCGAACCGAATCACTGGCACGGCGCTGGACTTCTGCCAGGTTGCGACGCGCCGCCGGCATCACAAGGACACGGACCTTGTGTACGAAGGCTCCGCTGCGGAGGAATGGCTGGAGTTCGCCCAAACGTTCGCTGGCCCGCCGGGAGATGGCCGCAAGCCCGGGCAGTTCCCGCGCCTGCATCCGTAAACGCGACAGGACCTGGCGGGCGCGGTGATAAGGTTCTGCCCATGAATGACCACGACCCCACGGGCGACGTTGCGCTCCTGATTGATTGGGAGAACCTGAAGTTCTCGCTGCTACAGCGCGACCGCCGGCCGAGCGTCACAGCGCTCCGCGAAGCAGCAGAACGTTTCGGCCGGGTTGTTTACGCGCGGGCCTACGCTGACTGGCAGGAGCACGCGCACGTCGGCGACGCGCCGAACCTATACATGGCGGGCCTGGAGCCCGTGTACGTGCTCACCAAGCGCTACACGGAAGGGAACGAAGTCCGTCTTAAGAACTCGGTGGACGTGAAGCTGGCCGCAGACTGTATCGAGGCGAGCCACGTTTTCCCAAACATCGAGACCTACATCATCGTCAGCGGAGATCACGGTTTCATCCACATCGCGAATTCGCTCCGCCTGCGCGGCAAACGTGTCGTCGTGATCGGCGTGTCGTGGACAACCGCAGCACAGCTGACGCAGCAGGCCGACGTAGTCCTGTATTACGACATTGATGTTGAACGAGTACTGGAGGACGGAGTCGAGAACCCGCCGCCGGTCCGATCCCCGCAAGTGCTTCCCGCCGTGAAGGTTGCCCCGGCAGTGGCTCAGCTCGTCGAGCCCGCGTTACAGCGCCTGAAGGCCGAAGGCGCGCACGACCCTGACGCGGCCAAGGTCGCTGAGGTGCTGAGTCTGATCCTAACTGTGGCGACCGAATTCCGGAAGGATCGTCGTGAGCTTTCGGTGTCATTGTTGGGTCAGGAGTTGCAGAAGCGGATGGGGTCGGACTTTTCCCGCCATGGGCGGGGAAGGGCCCTGCCGCTGGTCCAGGTCCTTGCATCGGGACTTCATCTAAAGCTCGTTTCGAGGGCGTTTGTCGACTGGATCTACCTTCCCTCGGAGCCGGACGAGCTCATCGCGGCCGAGGCACCCAGGCCCATCGATCCGCCGAAGTATTCGTTCTCTGGCCTTGTCTTCAGCGACCTGGATGAACAACAGCGGCGTGACGCGATCACCGAGATCAACCATGCCCGCCAGTCCCCGGGAACCGACTACTTGACGTTCAATCGGATCCGCGACGCAATCTATCGGATTGTGCCGAGGGATGCCGCAGCTCTCGCCAACCTCATCAACAACATGGTCGACATCGGCGTGTTGCGGATAGAAGGTGAGCGGTATGGGCGTGCCTCCGACACCGGTCTTACCTATCCGTTCAAGACGTTTGCGCTCGACCAGCAAGACCCAACCGTGCGCCAGGCGCTCGGGCTCGATCGCGGAGTCAGCAAGTTCGTTTGACACGCCCCAACGCTGCCGAAACAATCCCGTGGTCAACACAAGGAGGGATCACATGGTCACATCCAAGGCAGCCGTCCTCTACGGCATCAATCAGCCCTTGCAAATCCAGGACATTGAAGTCGACGAGCCCCAGGCGGGCGAAGTCCTCATCAAGACGAGCGCCAGTGGTGTGTGCCATTCCGACCTCCACTTCATGGAAGGCAAGTGGATGTACCCGATGCCTGCCGTGCTCGGGCACGAATCCGCCGGCGTCGTCGAAAAAGTGGGTGAGGGCGTTTCCAACGTGAAGGCCGGAGACCGCGTGGTCGTCGCCTTCGTCCAGTCCTGCGGCAACTGCGACCGCTGCACGACCGGACGCCCGAACCTCTGCCAGAACACTCAGTCCCTCCAGCGCATGGGCCGCATCAAGCTCGATGGCAAGCCGATCATGCAGTTCGCGGGCATGTCCGCGTTTGCCGAATATCAGCTCGTCAGCTCCAAAGCGTGCGTCCACGTGCCGGACGACGTGCCGATGGAAGTGGCCGCGCTGATCGGTTGCAGCGTGATGACCGGCGTCGGCGCGGTGACGAACACCGTGAAGCTCCAGGTTGGACAGACCGTCGCCGTCATCGGTTGCGGCGGCGTCGGTCTGAACATCATTC
The DNA here is from genome assembly GCA_050248655.1 of Dehalococcoidia bacterium. Classification (GTDB taxonomy): domain Bacteria; phylum Chloroflexota; class Dehalococcoidia; order Tepidiformales; family Tepidiformaceae; genus JAGQHB01. The sequence goes on along the minus strand of JBFWRY010000001.1, from coordinate 497,715 downwards.
AGGGCGCGAAACTGGCCGGTGCGTCGCGAATCATCGCCGTCGACCTGCTCGAAAATAAGCTCGCCGCGGCGAAAGAGTTCGGCGCCACCGACGTGGTGGATGCCTCGAAAGGTGACCCGATCAAGCAGGTCCAGGACATGACCGGTGGCGGCGTGGACTACGCTTTCGAAGCCATCGGACTGATGAAGACGGCGCAGGATGCCTGGGGCATGGCGCGTCGCGGTGGACAGGCAGTCATCGTTGGGATGCTGCCCCTCGCTGAACAGCTGACGCTGCCCAACGCTGGCACCAGCTTCCTCGGCGAAAAGGGCATCGTGGGAAGCTACTACGGCTCCACGCGCCAGACGTACGACATGCCATGGCTCATGGAGCTCTACCGGCAGAAGCGCATCAAAATCGACGAAATCATCACCAAGCGGTGGCCGCTCGACCAGATCAACGAGGCGTACGCCTCGCTGAAGGGCGGCGAGGTCAACCGTTCCGTGCTGGTCATGGATTCCTGACGCACGATTCCCCAGCAGCAGGAAGAGGGGGGCCCACTGGCCCCCCTCTCTTATTCTTGTCGTCCGGCAGAGATGCGTTCCTCGGGCCCCTAGCTCATGTCGCAGGCCATGACGGGGTCATAGTCCGGCATGTCCGTAATCTTCTCGGTCGGCTGAATCCACGCGACTTTGCCATTCTTGCCGACGACGACCACAACGCGGTTCGCCAGACCGGCTGCATCGAGAAACACGCCATAGGCCTGCGCCGTGGCGCCCTTCGGGTTGAAGTCAGCGAGGAGCGGCATGTCCACGCCGAGCTGCTCCTTCCAGGCCTTCAGCGACCAGGCGTTGTCGACCGAGATGACGACGGGCACGGCGCCCTGTGCCGCGAACTCGGCCTTCTTCTTTTCGATCAGCGGGAGCTGCGTGCTGCAGGCGCCGGAAAACGCCGCCGGCACGAAGTTGATGATCACGGCGTTCTTGCCGCGCATGTCGCTCAGCTTGAACTTCTCACGCGTGATGGGGTCCTGGACCAGGTCGAAGTCGGGAGCTTCGTCGCCGACCTTCAGGGTCGTCGTTTCGGACATAGGTGATACCTCGATTGGGTGGAATCCATCGATCGTAGGCGACCGGGCGCAGTCGGCTCAATCCCCGGAGTTACCGGCACTCGACCGGCGAGCGTTGGCGCGTAGAATCGCCGCCATGACCGAACTACCGCTCGCGGGCATCCGCGTCTGCGACTTCACCTGGATCATCGCTGGTCCCACGTGCACCCGGGTGCTCGGCGATTTCGGTGCCGACGTCATCCGCGTCGAACACGCCCAGGCCGTTGACTCCGTACGGATGGGACGTCCGATTGTTGGTGACACGCCGACCTACAACAACAGTGGCTTCTTCAACTACATCAACCGCAATAAACGCAGTGTGCTGCTCAACGTCCGCCACCCGATGGGGTTCGAGGTGATCAAGAAGATCATCGCCGAAAGCGACATCGTGGTGGAGAACTTCTCCAGCAGGATCATGTCGAACTGGGGGCTGGATTATCCGCAGCTCAAGGAAATCAACCCGAAGATCATCTACTGCTCGATCTCCGGATTCGGCCACTTCGGGCGCGACATGGACTTCACGACCTGGGGTCCGACCGCCCAGGCGCTCGGAGGGCTGACCTACACTTCCGGCCTCCCGGGTAAGCCGCCGGCTGGCTGGGGATACAGCTTCATGGACCACACGGCCGGGTACGAGGCAGCGGTCGCGATCATGATGGCGCTTCACCACCGAAACCGGACCGGCGAGGGTCAGCACATCGACATGTCGCAGGTCGAGGGAGGCATCGTCCTCAACGGCCCTGCGATCCTCGACTTCACGGTCAATGGCCGGAAGTGGCGGCGGGAGGGAATGCCACCCGGAAATCGCGCCTGGGAGCCGAAGGTGGCGCCCCACGGCGCATACCCCTGCACCGGCGATGATCGATGGCTGGCAATCGCCTGCATGAACGACGCCGAGTGGCAGGCACTGGTCCTCGCGATGGATGAGCCCGCCTGGGCAGCCGACCCAAAATGGGCCACGAACGCAGGCCGAGTTGCCAACGAGGATGAGCTCGACGGGCACATCGCGGAATGGACCGGCACGACGTCGGATTACGCTGCCATGGAGTTGCTGCAGGCCGCAGGCGTCCGTGCCGGCGTCTGCCAGCGTGCATCGGATCGGTACGAGCGGGACCCACAGCTCCGGTCGCGGGATTGGTGGCATGTGCTCGATCACGCCGAGATTGGCCCCAGTGAGTACGACGGCGTCCTCCCGAAGCTCTCGGAGTCCCCGGGGAACCTGCGCATGGCGGCTCCTGTGCTCGGTCAGCACACCCACGAGGTGCTTCGGGAGGTGGCTGGCATGACTGACGAGGAGATCGCCGAGCACGAGGCGATGGGGGTGTTGATGTGAGCGGCCCGCTGAGCGACATCCGCGTCGTCGAGATCTGCGATGAACTGGGACAGTACGCGGGGAAGCTCCTCGCGGACATGGGCGCTGACGTCATCAAGGTTGAACCGCCCGCCGGATCGAGGGCCCGCACAGTCGGGCCGTTCGTCCGCGACGTCCCGGGGCCCAACCGCTCATTGAACTTCTGGTACCACAACACCAACAAGCGATCGCTGGTGCTGGATTTCGAGAACGACGATGCGGAGCGCGAAGTGCTTCGCAAGCTCATCGCCACGGCGGATATCGTGATCGAGGACCGCGCCCCTGGCGCCCTTGCGGCACTGGGACTGGGCTACGCGGACTTGTCTGCGAACCACCCGGGCCTGATCGTCTGTTCGATCACTCCGTTCGGCCAGGATGGCCCGTGGGCGCAATACCAGTCTTCTGACCTCGTGGGCCTCGCACTCGGCGGGCCGATGATGATGAACGGCTACGACCCTGAGGATGCTCCCGGGGCCCCACCGATCCGCGGTCACGGCGACCAGGGCTACAACACGGCCTGCCACTATGCCGCCCACGGCACCCTGGCGGCGCTCCTCTACCGCGACAAGACAGGCAGGGGTCAGCACGTCGATTGCTCGATGCATGAGGCGCTCAGCTGCACCGTGGAAGTTGGAATGCCGTACTACCTCTACGCCCGGGAGGACGTGGTCCGGCAGACCGCCCGTCACGCTTCCGCGCGGCGTACTGAGCGATGGCTCGTCCACGCTGCCGATGGGAGAGACCTCATCCTCTTCGGCATCGGGCGCGATAACTCAAGCTGGCGCCGCCTGAAGCAGTGGTTCCAATCGTTTGGCTTTGGCATGAACTTCGACGAAGAGCGGTTCGACTCGCCTGCATCCCGCCAGCCGGGCCGGGGGTCGGCCGAAGCGTCCGAGGTGTATGCCGAAGTGGCGCGGTTCGTCGCCTCGCAGCCCGGCGAGAGCGTGTACCGGGGAGGCCAGGAGCGTGACCAGGCCTGGGGCACGGTCCGCAGCCCGGAGGAAACGCTCGAAGACGAGCACTTCTGGGACCGAGGGTTCTTTGTTACCACGACAGGCGAGGATGTGACGGAGCCTGCGGCGATGCCCGGGCCGCCGTACTGGTTCAGCCAGACGCCATGGGAGTTGCGGCGTCCGGCGCCAAAGCTCGGCGAACATAACGACGAGCTTCGCGCTTCACTCTCCTGAACCGATTCCCGGGACTTCACCTGCTGCAGAGTACCGTGAGAGCCGATGTTCGATTGGGGACATCAGGCTTCCCAGCGGTTGTCCGCGTCATGACAACGCAACGAGTTCGCAACAATTCGTAAACGGGACGCGTCTATACCTGAAAGAGGCCAAGGGAGGTGAAAGATGACTGCAGCAGAACTCCGCAGTGCCCGCGTCATCGATATCGTCCGGGCCGAACCCGGCGTGATCCTTGATCTTGCCGACTTCGGCATATCGCCGCGATACCTGGATTGGACGCTCGAAGCCGCAACGACGGATCTCGGCGTCAACCTCGACCGCGTTGTATCGAAGGTCCAGCCACGGTTTGACCGCGCGAACTTACGAGCAGCGGTCTAGCCGCTCTGTCCCAGTCGAGTTAGCCGCGCGGGAGTCCGAGCCCTCGCGTTGCGATCACGTTCCGCTGGATTTCACTCGTGCCGCCTTCGATGGTGTTTGCCACTGAGCGAAGGAAGCCGTGAGTGTAAGGTTCCGCGACACTGTCGGCCGGGTGAGCCTGGCCCTCCATACCCAGCACCTGCATCGTCATGCTGCTGATTTTCTGGTTGAGTTCCATCGCCGAAAGCTTCGCCATTTGCGCGAGGAGCGTAGGCGCGATGCCCGTCTGTTCCTGTTCCGCCGCGATCCGGTAACCGATGAAGCGCAGGACCTGGACGGAGATCGCGCAGTCTGCCAGGCGGTTTCGCGTTTGCCCGGTGAGCATGGCTCGCCCCGAACGCACGAGCCCGACGAAATCGTCGATCGTGCGGTGGGCGCCGGCAGTCGATCCGATGGACGAGCGTTCGAAGTCCAGCGCGACGGCCAGGGTGTACCAGCCCCGGTTCTCTTCGCCAACACGCTGCGTCGCGGGGACGCGCACATTGTCGAAGAACACTTCGTTGAATTCGTGGTTTCCGGTCATGTTCACCAACGGCCGGACGCTCAGCCCGGGGGCGTCCATCGGCACGCAGAACATCGACATGCCGCGATGCTTCGGCGCATCGGGGTCCGTGCGCGCTGCCAACCAGCCCCAGTTCGAGCGATGTGCACCAGACGTCCAGATCTTCTGGCCGTTGATGACGTAGTCGTCGCCGTCGCGCACGGCGCGGGTCTGCAGGGCGGCGAGGTCCGAGCCTGCGCCGGGCTCTGAGTAGAGCGTGCACCAGACGTCTTCGCCATTCGTGATGCGCGGTAGGAACCGCGCCTTCTGCTCGTCGTCGCCGTAGAGGATCAGCGCCGGACCCACCCACCAGACGCCCATGTTGCCTGCGGGGACCCGGCGGTAAGACATCGTTTCGTTGTAGAGCATCTGCTGCATGGGGGAAGCGCCGAGTCCGCCATATTCCTTGGGCCACGGCATCGCCAACCACTGCCGCTTTGCCAGCTCCATGCGGACATGTTCGTTGTATTCCGGGTCTCCCCGGAGGTCGGGGCCGCCGGGCGCCGCGAGTTCGTCGGCGACTGCCTTGACTTCGTCCTGGAAGGCGGCCTGTTGGGGTGACAGTCGGAAATCCATGGCGGTGCTCCCTTTGTGACAGGTGGTGTGGCGCGCCCGAGTCTAGCAGGGAAATGCGCGGCCCGGATTTCCCTGCGCGCTACGGTATTTTGAGGACCTGGCCGAGCTGCAGATTCGTGCAGTCTGCGTCCAGCCCGTTCGCGGTAATGAGCGCTTCGACGCTGACGCCGAAGGATGCCGCGATGTCGGCGCACGTATCGCCAGCGGCGACGGTGTGGGTTCGTCCGCTCGCGCTGCCGCCAGGAGTGGGGGTGCCCGATGCCGCAGTGGGGGCCGCGGACGGGATGCGGAGGTTCTCCCCTTGACGGAGGTTGGTGCAGTCGGCGTTGATCGTGCGGTTTACGCGGATGAGGTCGGCAACGCTGATGCCATAGCGAGAGGCGATCTCCGCGCATGTCTCACCCGCAGCGACGGTGTGCGTTTGGGCCTGGTTGGTCCCGGTTCCTGCCGTTGTCGTGCCACCGCCGGCGATCTCGATATCTTCGTTCTTGAATCGGAACGTGAGAGGGTTCTGGATCGGCGTAGATGTAGGAACGGCCGCCGGGTCGGTGATTCGGGAGCCTGTTCCACCTGTCTCGCTGCCGCCACCGCATGCTGCGGACAAGATGGCGATGCCGCCGGCGATCGTGCCAATGAGCAGGGCGGAAATCCTCATACGTCGGCCATCCTATGTTCGGGCACTAGCCTCGGGCAAACCGCGTCAGCAGTTCCCGGATCATGGCCTCGGCAAGCGCGCCGCCGTTGTCGATTACGTCCTGGTCGAGCGAGTCCACGGTGTCCTGTGGCGTGTGCAAGAAGCCGAGGTCATCGCTCGCAAAAAAGATCACCGGGACGCCGGCCGCTTCGAAGCTCTGGTGGTCGCTCCCGAATCCGGCGCCGAGTTCGGTCTGCTCCGCCGGGATCCCCATCGCCACGGCGAGCGCGAGCGCCTCGGTTCTCAGTTCAGGCGTGCCGATCAACTGCACCTTCGTTCCGACGCCAATCGCGTCGATGTTCACCATGACCGCGGGAAGCGTGTTGGACCTGGTGAGGACGTCGACCCACGCCCGGCTGCCGTTGAGGCCCGATTCCTCCGCGCCGAAGGTGGCAAAGCAAAGGCCCTTGTCGAGTCCCCCTGCGGCGAACACCCGGGCGAGTTCAAGGACGATTCCTGTCCCGCTCGCGTTGTCATGGGCGCCCGGCGCCCCTGGCACCGTGTCATGGTGGCCACCCACCACCACGTCGCATGACGCATCGGCCGATGGCCGGGCAATGATGTTCAGGGAACCCGTCGATGTCCCCGGTGGGACGACGACGCGTACGGCCCCGCCACTTTCGACGACGGCTCTCAGGCGGACACCGGCTTCGTCGCTGACGCTCACCACCGGGATGTCCGTCGTTCCCGTGAGATTGCCCACGAAGTCCCCCTCCCTGTCGTTGGCCACGATGAGAGCGACCGCGCCGGCAGCCTTTGCGTTCGCCAGTTTCTCCGAGAATCGCAGCGTCCCGCGCGTCGCAAGGGCGACTTTCCCTGTGAGATCGCGGCCCGCGATACCAGCAGCGTCGCCCAATCCAATGTCGACCGCGGGCGCCACCGCTTCGCCGCCGCCGCTGCCGGTCATGGCGAACGCTTCGACGGGCTCTCCATTGATCTCGACCGTGGCCGCCCTGAACGGGTCTGACTGGAAGGCAAAGTTGAACTCTTCTACGGCATAGCCGTAGGCCTCGAATTCGTGGCGGATGTAGGCGGCAGCCGCCGCTTCTTCAGGCGTCCCTGACACGCGGGGCCCGAGACTTTCGGCCAATTCCTTGATGTGTGCGAATGCTACGCCGCCGTCGAACGCCGAACTCGCCGGTGCAGTTGGCGAGGGTGCTGCAGTGCCGCCATTGGCGGGTGGCTGGGTGGCTGTCGCAGAGGGGCCAGCCGCCGTTGCCGTCCCCACCGCTTCGGGTGCATTCCGGTCTGAGCATGCCGTTCCGATGCAGGCGAGGGCGGTGATGCTGGCGGCGAGGAAGAAGCGGGGGTGCACCTGATGAGACTACTGCCAGCCGTTGTTAAGCGGCCGTGAACCCGGTCAGCGCCCTTAACGGCGCAGGCGTCTTTTGAGCTTGCTCCACGTGTCCTGCGGGCCCGGTTGTGGCTGCGAGTACTGGATGTAGCGGTCGCGCCAGAAGTGCCCGCCTGGCGGCGCCTGCTTTCCCGGCCGTGGCGTCTTCACGAGGGCCGAGACGAACCCCGCCACGAAGATGACGACGCCGCCAAATGCTGCCCAGAGTAAAGGCGCCCAGAGGCTGGAGAGCAGGAGCCCACCGATCACCGTCCCGGCGCCGGTGAGGAGCGCGGCTGTGGCGTTGACTTTCGGGACTTTCAGCCTTGGAGTCGTGCGCGGCTTCTTCTCGGAGCGGCGTTCACGATGCTCGGCGATCGAAATCGGCGAGCGCTCGGGCGCGACTGTCTCGTCGGGCAGGTCATCAAGCTTCGCCAGGATCTCGTTGATCTCGCGTTCGATGCGGTCCGCCATCGGTATCCTCTCCTGGAGACGGTAGGCCATCCGCAGCCGATCGTCGATGGCCGATGGTAGTGCTGTTCCCGGTCTTTACGCCGTCGTCTCGTCGGCGCCAGCGCCGGGCACCGCTGCCAGGCGTATAAGTAAGGCCATGAGTCGAGTACTTCAAACCGGCGTGTTCTTTCTGCCCTCCGTCGGGGATCGCGCCCGCATGCTTGCGGGCATGGCTGGGCGTGACAACGACGCGTACCAGGGCATGCTTCGGGACATCCGCGACCTCGCGGTCGTGGCGGACGACCTTGGGTACGACGCCATTGCCTTCACCGAACACCACTTCCATATCGAGGGGTTCGAACTCTCCAACAACCCGGTGTTGCTCGACACCTACGTCGCGCTCCATACGAAACGTATCCGTGTGGGACAGCTCGGGATCGTGCTTCCCGCTCATTCGCCGCTGCGCGTGGCGGAAGACATCGCGATGCTCGACCACATCAGCGGTGGGCGCGCATTCGCAGGCTTCGCGCGCGGCTACCAGCGCCGCTGGGTCGATACGCTCGCGCAGCAATACCACGACGTGCATGCGGCTCCATCGAAAGAGCGGGACGCGGAGGTAGACCGCGTAAACAGGGCCGCCTTCGAAGAATTCTTCGAGATCGTCCGGATGGCCTGGACGCACGACACATTCAGCTACAAGGGCCAGTTTTGGCAGGTGCCGCCCCCGGGCATCCCGTGGACTGTGGATTCGACGCGGACGATGGGACGCGGCGCCGAGGGCGGTGTCGTCCGTGAAATCGGGGTGGTGCCGAAGCCGCTACAGCAGCCGCACCCGCCGATCATGCAGCCGTTTAGCTTCAGCGAGCCGACAATCCGGTGGTGCGCACGGCAGGGCGTACAGCCAATCCTCGCGCCGGTGAACGACAGCCTGGAGTCGTTCCTCTTTAACGCCTACCACGATGAAGCGGTGGCGGCGGGCCGCGACGTGGCGCCGGGAGAAGGCATCGGGGTTCTTCGCGATGTCATCGTCGCTGACACCGACGAGGAAGCCTGGACGCTCTGGCGTGAAAGCGCGGCGTTCGTTGGGGCCGCCTGGTTCGCCCCGTTTGGGTTCGGGGGCGCCATTCCGCGGCCGGGCGAGGACCCGCGGGCCGTTACTCCCGAAGTGATGCACGAGCGCGGACTCCTCTGGGTTGGGAGCCCGGAAACCGTCCGCAGACAGGTTGAGGAGACGCTGGAGCGACTGCCGCTCAAGTACGTCATGGCCTGGCAGTACAACGGCCTGATGCCGGCGTTGGCGATCGCAAAGTCGCTCGACCTCTACCAGAACAAGGTACTGGCGCCGCTGGGGCTTGCGTGAGGTGGCGCACAGTTCGCGGGGCCCCCGCCGGATGGACGACCCGGTGGCTCCGTCGAAGGGCCGGGTTCCCGAGATCGTGAGCCTGCTTTCATGTCTGAGAAGACGTGCCTGCGAGGTGACATGATGCGATCCCTGAAGTTCCCTTCTCTTGCGCTAATGGCGGCTGCAATCGCCGCCGGCGTGACGTTGGCTGCGGCCTCGCAGCCACCGCTCGTGCAGGCGGAGGACGATGTCGTGTGCACTCAGCAAATCGACAGCCGCATCTCTCCCGCAGCAGGGCCGGCCGGCTCCTCGGCCGTAGTCAGCTGGAATTTCGGCACGCCCGGTCCCCTCGTGATTGTGACGTGGGATGGGGACGTACTGCTCAACGGCGTCGAACAACGAGAGGTGGACGACTGCTACCGAGGCGTGGACGTCGTCGTACCTTCGAATGCGAAGCCTGGAGCCCACGAAGTGGTCGTGAGTTGTGCCTATTGCCTGGTGCCCGAGGAATATGCTCGCGTCACCTTCACCGTCACCGATGGGGCGACACCGACCGTGACAGCAACGCCAACTCCGGCTGACGCCTCAACCCCAACACCTCCCGCGCCGCGACCGCCGAACACTGGCAGCGGCGTCTCGGGCGAAAAGACGCTGCCGACTGCAGCTATCGTTGGGCTGTTCATGCTTTTCCTTGCGGGCGTCATCGCCGGAGTCCGGCAATTGGATGGCGTTGACGTTGACTAACTTGACCAAGTAAGTCATGTATACTGGCTGGCGTCGCCCGGACCATCAGAGGAGACCAGTCGAATGCCAGTGGAATTCATCGGAATGATCGGGACGCGTTCAGCCAGCGAGATCGACGCGGCGAACGCATCCCTCGTTGGCGGCCACGTGGACCTCGAATTCCTCGGGCAGTTCGCACAGGCTCACGAAGCCGCAGGATTCGACAGGGTCCTTGTTGGCTACGGGTCCAGTGGGCCAGACGGGTTCAGCGTCGCCGGCTACTGCGCCTCTGTTACGGAGCGGCTCCAGTACCTGATTGCCCATCGTCCCGGGTTCGTCCAGCCCACGCTGGCCGCGCGCAAGGCGGCGACCCTCGACCAGCTCACGCGCGGCCGCATCGCCCTGCACATCATCACGGGCGGCAATGACGCGGAGATGCAGCGCGATGGCGACTTCCTCACGCATGACGAGCGCTACCGCCGGACAGATGAGTACCTCGAGGTGATGCGCAAGACGTGGACGAGCCCGGAGCCCTTCGATTACGACGGCGAGTTCTACCGCTTCCGCCGGGCCTTCAGCGAAGTCAAGCCTTATCAGAAGCCCCATGTGCCGCTCTACTACGGTGGGATGTCAGGCGCTGCACTGCCGGTGGGCGCGAAGCATGCCGACTGCTACATGGTATGGGGTGAGCCGCTGGCCGACGTCCAGTCGACCATGGACGAAGTGCATGAGGAATCCGGGACATGGGGGCGGAAGCCCCGCTTCAGCATCTCGTTCCGGCCGATCATCGCGCACAACGAAGAAGCCGCATGGGAGAAAGCGCGCGGCTACCTGGATCGCATCGTCGGCCTGCGTGGCGGGAGCATTCCCGAATACCGCCCGGAAGCGCGCGGTTCGCAACGGCTGCTGGAAATTGCCGGACGAAGCGAAGTTCACGACGACCGTCTCTGGACCGCCATCGCTCGCGCAGTCGGAGCGACCGGGAACACCACCGCGCTTGTTGGGACACCTGAACAGGTGGCGGAATCGCTAATGCGTTACTACGACGCCGGGGTGACGACGCTGTTGATCCGGGGGTTCGAGCCGCTCGAGGACGCAGAGGAATTTGGCAGGGAGCTCATCCCGATGGTGCGTGCAGAGGTCGCGAAGCGGGAACGCGAGGCAGCCGCGGCCGCGCCGTAAGCAGCACGCGGGCTACACTCGGCGGGTATGCCCCGACGCCGCAAAGTCTTCACACCCGAAATCCCGCCGTTCGTCGGCGACGTCCTCACGCTTACGGCCGGACCGATAGTGTTCGGTGGGGCATCGCTCTGCCGTCTCGAAGATGGGCGCGTGGTGTTCCTTTCGTTCGCGATTCCCGGCGAGCGCGTCGAAGCCGTGGTCGAACGCGTGCACGCGGACTACCTGGAAGCTTCAGTACAAACGGTCGTCGAGCCGTCGCTTGAGCGCGTCGAGCCACGTTGCGCGCTCTTCGGCGAGTGTGGCGGCTGCCAGTTGCAGCACATGGCCTACCCGGCGCAGGTCGAAGCCAAGGAAGAGGTCGTGCGCGAACAGCTGCGCCGGATCGGCGGGCTCGATGAGTCCGTGGTCCGCCCGGCGGTCGGGGCGGCGGACCCGTGGGGGTACCGCAACCACCTTCGCTTCTCCTGCGGGAAGAAGTACGGCGACGTAGGGTTCATTCACCGCAATCGCCGGGCGCTGCTCACCGTCGAATCCTGTCCGATCGCAGACCCATGGGTGAGTGATTTGCTGCCCTCTCTGCAGGGCAAGGGCGTGGGCCTCCACCAGATCCAGGTGCGCTACAGCCGGGAGACCGGCAGCTACCTGTTCTGGCCACCAATCGAAGGGCTGGACGTGCAGACGGGCCAGAAGTCCTACGTCGAGGAACTCGGCGGCCGGCGTTTCGACGTTAGCGCCGCTGCCTTCTTCCAGGTGAACCACGCGCAGGCTGAAGAGATGCTGAGGCTGATCGGCGAGGCGCTACCCGAGCGGGGCGCACTCCTGGTCGATGCGTTCGCCGGCGTGGGGACGTTCGCCGTCCTGTTCGCGGATCGCTTCGAACGCGTAGTCGCCATCGAAGAGTCGGTCGCAGCAGCCAGGAACTCCGCCGCGAACCTCGCATCGACGCCGAACGTCGAGATGCGCGTGGGCCGCGTAGAGGACGTGTTGCCGTTTCTCGAACGCTCGCCGGACGCAGTGCTGCTCGACCCGCCGCGCCCCGGGTGTCACCCGGAAGTACTGGACGCGATTGCCCGGTTCCGGGCCAGTTCTGTGGTCTATGTCTCTTGCAACCCGGCGACCCTGGCGCGTGATCTTCGCATCCTCGTCGATCGCGGGTACCGGGTTGATCGCGTCACGCCGATCGATATGTTCCCCCAGACCGGGCACATCGAATGCGTTGCCCGGCTTGAGTTGGAGGACTCGCTGGAATGAGAGTCGTTCTCGGGTCTGCGTCTCCCCGGCGCCGCGAACTACTGTCGGCCATCCTCCAGGAGTTCGAGGTCGTGTCGGCGGACATCGATGAGACGTTGTCCGAGCATCCTCGCGAAGATGCTACGCGGCTGGCCATCGCCAAGGCGCGAGCGGTCCTCGCGGTTGAGCGCTCCGCTGTTGTGATCGGGTCCGACACAATCGTGGCCGATGCCACACGTTCGTTCGGCAAGCCGCGAGACGCCGCCGACGCGGTCGAGATGCTGAGGGACCTCGCCGGGAGGCCGCACCTCGTGCTAACGGGAGTCGCTGTCGCCGTAGAGGGGTGGGCGCCGATCGCGGCCGTTTCCGAAACGGTGGTCGAGATGGCCGCACTCGACGATGCCAGGATCGCGGCTTACGTGGCCTCAGGCCGGCCGCTCGATAAGGCCGGGGCCTACGCCATCCAGGACGAAGACGTGCCGACTGTCGACCGCTGGCATGGATGCTACTGCGGCGTGATGGGGCTGCCGCTCTGGCTCACGCGGGAATTGCTGTACGAGTACGGCGTAGCGGCCGATGCGCCCGTCGATCGGCTGGCGCGCTGTGCAGCCTGCCCGGAGCGGACCGGCGTCATCGAGTAGGCGCTAAAAGTCGCGTTGGCAGAAGTATTCGCCGACGGACTGAAGTGTCTCGCGCGAGTCGTCGTCGAGTTCGAGCGTTTCCACCATTTCGCTGGCCTCGTTCGCGAAGCGCCGTGCCATGTCGCGGCAGAGCGCGTCTGCCCCGGCCGCTTCCAGCGCGGTTACCACTTCGCCGTAACGTTCGATCTGAGTGCCTTCGCTATAGATCGTTCGAATCACACCGCCCGCGACCGGCTGCGACATGGCATGGATGATCGGCAGCGTCTTCTTGCGGCGGGCGATGTCGCCCGTCGTGGTCTTGCCAGTGAGCGCCCCGTCACCCCAGATGCCGAGGTAGTCGTCGATCGCCTGGAACGCGAGGCCGAGGCGCGTGCCCCAGCGCCCGAGGGTGGCGGATTCGGACTCAGCGGCTCCACCGAGGATTGCCCCCATCTCCAGGCTCGCGCCAAGCAGGACGCCAGTCTTTCCCTGGATCATTTCGATGTACTCGTCGACCGAGACGCCCTCGCGTGCTTCGAAGGAAATGTCGCGCCACTGCCCGGCGATCATGCCTTCGACGGCCCGCATCAGGACCGCCATCGCGCGGACGCAGTGCGCCGGCTCCGCGCCGGATTCGCTCAGCGCGCGGATCGCGCGCCCATACATAAAGTCACCGAGGTTGATCGCCTGTCCAGCGCCCCAGACCGTGTACGCCGTGGGGCGCCCGTGGCGGACGTCGTCGTGGTCCTGTATCTCGTCGTGGACGAGCGAGAAGTTGTGGATGAGTTCTATCGCAACCGCAGCCGGTATCCCGGCCCGCGCGTCCTCGGTGAAGAGCCCCGCGGCGACGAGCGCGAGTGCAGGGCGAATGCGCTTACCACCGGACTCCAGCGGCTGTCCCTCCGCATCTTCCCAGCCCATGACGTACCTGGCAGGCCCGGCCAGCGGTGAGGCGTCGATGGCCAGCGCGTCCTTGAGGGCCTGTTCGATTGCGTCGCGGTGGCGGACGATCACGTCGGGGAGGCCGCTGCCGAGGGACGCCATCAGAGCACCTCGAGTGTTTCGACGATGCGTGTCTGCCTCGCGGCACGGACCACCGCCGGGAGCGCGGCCGAAAGGGACTTACGGGCAGCGCGGTATTGAAGGCCGAGCCGTGCGTACGCCGGCCACTGCCACGGTGCACGAAGGGCGTCTATCCCGGCACCCCGTTCATCACCCGGCTGCCGCCACTGCGCCAGCCCTCGCGGCAGAGCCTGGCCAGCCGTGTCGACGATGGCGCGCACCGCGATCCACGGGACCCGGCGCTCCTCACAGGCGGCGGCCACCTGGTATGTCTCCATGTCGACAGCGCCTGCTCCATGCTCATTCCAGAGCTGAAGCTTCGCGTCCGCGGTCGCCGCCGGCTCGGGAAGCGTCAAGAGCCGCGAGTAGACGAATAAACTGCTGGCGTTTCGGAGTGCATTACGAACGTCCTCGGTGAAGTACCGATCGGGGTCGAGGATGTCGCGGCCCGGGGCGGCAGTCTGGCGGCAGAGCACGACAGCCCCCGCCCGGAGAGAGGGGTCGAGCGCGCCCGCCAGCCCGGAGAGGATGACGAGGTCGGGCCGCCCGTCCTGCAGGCGTTCCGACACCGCCAGCCCGGCCCGCTCGCCGGATCCGGTGATCAGCGGCGGGTGCTTCAGACGCACGGCGGCCGCTTCCCGTTCGGACGGGAAGGCGAACAGGATCTTCATCAGGACCGTCCGCCGAACAGCGTAGCGACACCCGCCCGGATCCCCTGGACAGGGTTCTTGAAGGTCTGTTCGACCGCCGACGCTTCATACCCGCAGTGAGCCATGCAGTTGGTGCAGCGGGCATCGCGACCGTACCCGTAGCGTTCCCACTCGGTCTCTTCCATGAGCTGCTTGTAGGTCGGAACGTAGCCTTCGTTCATCAGGTAGCAGGGCCGCTGCCAACCCATGACCGTACGGCAGGGGTTCCCCCATGCGGTGCACTGCATCGCGACTTTGCCCTGGAGAAATTCGAGGAACAGCGGCGAATCGATGAACTGCCAGTTCTTGCTTTCGGGCAGCGACAGCAGTTCCTGGAACTTGCCGATCATCTGGCCCCGCTGCATGAATACCTTCTGGTTCGGCGCCTTCGGGTAGTCATAACCGGGGGACATGACGATGCCGTCCGTCTTCAGGTCGTCGGCGAGGAAGTTGAACAGCTCGCGCATTTCTTCGGTCGAGCTGTCAGCGAAGACCGTCGTGTTGGTGTTCACCCGGAATCCGAGGGCCTTGGCTTTGCGGATGCCATCGACGGCCTTGTCGAAGATGCCTTTCCGGTCGACCATCGCGTCGTGCAGGTCCCGCATGCCATCCAGGTGGATGGTGAACGAGAAGTGGTCCGAAGGCGTGAATTTCGGTAGCCATCGCTCCAGCAGGATGGCGTTGGTGCAGAGTGTGACGAACTTGCCGCGCTCGATCAGTCCCTCGACGATCTTGTCGATGTGAGGGTGGATCAGCGGCTCGCCGCCCGCGATCGAGACCATCGGCGCGCCGCACTCTTCGGCCGCGTCCCAGCATTCTTCTGGCGTGAGGTACGTGCTCAGGATCTCTTCCGGATGCTGGATCTTTCCGCACCCGCCGCATTCGAGGTTGCAGCGGAGGAGGGGCTCAAGCATGAGCACCAGGGGGTAGCGCTTATTGCGGCTCAGTTTTTGCTTGACGATGTACGAGCTGATCGCCATCGCCTGGGAGACTGGAATACTCATTGGTTAGGTTCGTCCTTCGATTCGTGAATGAAGAGCGGCGACAGTTGTCTCGTCAAGCGTCCGGGCGGCATCGGCGCCGCCTCGCACGGCAGATTCCATGGTGGCGGGCCAGCCCGTATCCGTGAATGTACCGGCTAACACAAGGTTGGGCCACGCGGTCTTTGTGGCGGGGCGATTGAGCCCCGGAGCGGGGACGAACGTGGCTTCCGGTTCCTTAATGGCAAGGAAGTGCACCAAACGCGCTGCCGCGGCGCCCGGAACCGCCCGGTGGAGCTGCGGGAGGAAATGCTCACGCAACTCCTTCCGGGTCATGTCCATAAACGGTGCTGCCGCCGAAAGAGACACGACCAGCCGGTGCGTATCACGAGGGGGAGCCTCGAGATCGAGCTGGTCCCGATTGAATGCCCACTGCAACTCGTTTCCGACGAACGCCGCGAGCGAAAAGCCAGCCACGGGACGATCGAACCAGAGGTGAAGGTTCACAATCGGAGCCATCGTGATTTCCTTCAGGTCGCGGCTAATCGCCGTGTCCCCGGGGATAAGCCCGAGTGTCTGCCGTGGTGGGACCGCGCAGACGACGGCGTCGAATGACTCATCGGGGGCGTTTTTGAGTGCGACGCCAGCGGCAATGCCGCCCTCGAACCGGATGGAGCTCACGGTTGTCCCCGGGCGAATGGAGCCGCCGCGTGCCTGGACGTACTCCGCGGCCGGTTCCACGTGGAGTCGGCTGAGCCCGACACGCGAGACGCCGATTGCAGCGGCACGATTCGACTTGAGAAAGCCTTCTCGAAGCACGAACAGCGCGTCTGCCGCGCTGCATTCGTCCGCCGTCGCGTTCAAGGTTGGGACGAGCATGAAGTCCCAGAAGTCGCGGATGGCATCTTCGCCCTGTCCCTGGCCGCGAAGCCATGTGCCAAGCGAAAGCCCGTGAAGTGCCGTCCGTTCGGACTCGCTCATGCGCTCAGCTTTGAGCAGCGTCCGCGCGATCCCGGGTTTGAGCGACATTGGGATGTGGCGATAGCCGAGGAACGACCAGCCGAGGTGGAGCGGCGCGGGCAATCGGGACGCACGCAGTGTCGAGCGCCGTCCGTCATGGTCAAAGACGGGGACGGAGAGGCGGCGTTGCCGCCGGCAGAGATCCAACGTGCCAATCTTCCGCAGGAAGTCCGTGTAGGCAGTTGTGCACTGCAT
Organism: Dehalococcoidia bacterium; assembly: GCA_050248655.1. Lineage (GTDB taxonomy): Bacteria > Chloroflexota > Dehalococcoidia > Tepidiformales > Tepidiformaceae > JAGQHB01. The sequence continues at coordinate 481,033 of JBFWRY010000001.1, read as the reverse complement.
GAAGACATGCTGGCCATTGTCGACTTCATCACCGGTTTCGCGGTCGACGAAGGAGTACGTCTTGCCGCCCAGCCAGGGTCTGCGTTCGAAGATGGCGGGCCGGTGTCCCCGGTCAACGAGGTCGCACGCTGCCGAAAGCCCCGCGAGTCCTCCGCCAATGACGGCGACTCTCACTTCGCGCGTATCACTGCCGCGCCCGCCCAGAGCTTCCCGATCGCCAGCAGTTTTTCGGGCGTGCTTAAGCTCACGCGCTCGCTGAGGACGTCGTAATCGCGCTTCTCGATCCGTTCCAGGAGTTCGAAATAGACGCCCTGCATCACGTTCACGCACATGCGCGACCGGAGGTCTAGCAGCGGGAGCAGCCGGCGGCCGCTGCGGAAGAACCTTCGAGCACGGGCGCCGTAGTGCTCCATCAGCGCGACGAAGCGTTCGTCGTCCACGCCGGCGAGGATGTCAGCGTCAGTGAGGCCAAACCTGGCCAGCTCGTCCTGCGCGAAATAGACACGCCCGCGCGCCGCGTCTTCGCGGACGTCTCGCATGATGTTGACGATCTGAAGGCCAATGCCCATGTGAGTCGCAAAGTCTCGCGACCGCGTATCAGGACGCGTCCCGAAAACTGCCGTACAGATAAGCCCGACCATTGATGCGACGCGGTAGCAATACAGCTTCAGGTCATGCCACGTTTCGTAGCGGCTCATCGTAAAGTCCATCTCCACACCGTTGACGAGCTCTTCGAAGAACTCTTCCGGGATGTCGAACGTATCGAACGCCCAGCCGAGTGCGGTGAACAGCGGGCCTTCGCGGTTGCCATTTCGGCAATCCCGGAGCCTCGTCCTTGCTTCGTCCATAAGGGCGCGCTGTTCCGTAACATCCGTCAACTCGTCGGCTATGTCATCGACATAACCGCTAAAAGCGTAGGCAGCGTAGATCGCATCGCGCTTTTGGTCCGGCAGGATTGCAAATGCGTAGTAGAAGTTCTTGGCCCGGGTCTTTGTGTAGTCCTTGCACCAGGCCACTGCCTCGGCAAGGTCCGGGTGCGTCATTGCTGTGGCTTCCCGGTTAATCGTTTCGACGGCCATGTTGGTGTTCCTTTCAGAACCCGAACTTGATGCGGACGGCGCTTTCAAGGCCCATCCACGCTTTTCGCCGCGTCGCTATCGTTGGGCGCTTGCCCAGTACGTCGAACTCCTGCGCGCGGATGGCGCTGAGCACGGCTTCTCCACCGAGTCGGAACAGGCGGACATCCGCCCTCGCCTGGCGGCTGACCAGCCGTTCGAGTTGCCGCCCGCGGTCGAAGTAGCGCTGGGTGCGGCGGGTCTCGAACTCCATGAGCCGGCGCGAGCCAGGCGTCGGCACGGCGGCGGCTATGTCAGATTCGGTGACGCCGAACCTCTCCATGTCTTCCTGGGGCAGATAGACGCGGTCCTTGCCCCAGTCGACGGAGACGTCCTGCCAGAAGTTTGCCAGCTGGAGCCCGATGCAGGTTTCGTCGGACAGTCGCTGGCGTTCCTCGTCGCGGTATCCCAACACGTAAAGGACCATCCGGCCGACCGGAGTGGCCGAGTACGAGCAGTACTCCAGCAGTGATTCGAAGGTTGGAAAACGCGTGATGTCCTGGTCCCGGCGATTCGCCTCAATGAGGCGAAGGAACGGATCCGGGGGGATGCGGTAGCGGTCAATCGTATGGCCAAGGGCGACGAACAGAGGCTCGTCGCGGATGCCTTCATAGCACCGGATTACGGACCGTTCCCAGTCGTCGAGCAACGACAGCCGGTCACCGTCGGCCTCGTCGCCAAGGTCATCGGTCCAGCGGCAGAACGAATAGAGCGACCAAAAGTGTGGTCTGAGCGGCTTCGGAAGCACCCAGGAGACGACTGTGAAGTTTTCCTGGTGGGCCTGCGCAAAGTCGCGGCACCATTCGTAGCCATCCCTCAGGATGGCCCTCCGCGAGCCAGGGAGCCCGGCTGCTACCGCCACGGGTCGTCTTCTGGGCGGTGGATGGTCTCGCCGGAAAGCATGCGCCGGTAGCGTCCGAGCGCCCACAGCGGCCAGTACTGGCGGTACAGGTGGTAGTTGAGCATGAAGTCCCGAGGGAAGCCGGTGCCCGTGAAGTCTGGTTCGTCCCACGTGCCGTCGCGCTCTTGCATCGTCACGAGGTAGCGGATGCCGCGTTCCGTGGACTTTGCGTGCAACTCTCCCGCGGCGAACAGGGCGAGCAGCGCCCACGCCGTTTGCGATGGTGTGCTCTTGCCGGTTCCACGCGTCGAGGGGTCGTCGTAGGTACCGCAGGATTCGCCCCAGCCGCCATCGGAATTCTGGTGCTCTTCAAGCCACCGCACCGATCGGCGGATACGCTCATCGGCAGTGTCGACGCCGGCTGCCGCGAGAGCAGGAAGCACCGCCCCGAGACCGTAAACATAATTGACGCCCCATCTGCCCCACCAGCTGCCGTCCGGTTCCTGTGTGGACCAGAGATACTCCAGCCCATCGCGGACGTTCGGGTCGCGTTCGGGATCGGCTCCGTTGACCAGGAGCCATTCCAGTACATGGGCACTCACGTCTTCCGTGGGCGGGTCCAGCGTCGCGCCGAAGTCGGCGAACGGGATCTTGGTGACGATCTCGCGGTTGTTATCTTTGTCGAAGGACCCCCAGCCGCCGTTCCTGGACTGCATCGCCCGAAGCCAGGTCGTGGCGCGGGCTGCCGCATCATTTGTTGATCCATCGAGATCGAGCATCCGCAGCGCAATAAGAACCTCAGCCGTGTCATCCGTGTCGGGATACGCGTCATTGGCGAACTCGAAGGCCCATCCGCCCGGTTCCGTGTCCCGAACCTTCACCGCCCAATCGCCCTTGCGGCGCACTTCGCGTGCCGACATCCAAAGACCGGCCCGGCGAAGACGGGGATCATCTGGCGGCAGGCCCGCTTCGCGCAGTCCCGTGATAGCGAGGCAGGTGTCCCAAATGGGCGACACGCACGGTTGCACCGTGAAGGTGCCATCGCGATATAGCGCGAACTCATTCAGGAGTCCGGCGATACCGCGGGCCATGACCGGGTGGTCGTTGCCGTATCCCCGGCACTTGAGCGCGATCAGCGAATACACCCACGGGGGCTGGATTCCGCCCCAGGAGCCGTCTTCTTCCTGGTGCTCGACGATCCAGCGCTCGCAGGCATCGAGCGCTCGCGCCCGGAACGGCTTGATCGGGGAACGGTCGTAGAGCTTCAGCAACCCATCGGCGACGATGAAGGCGTTCCGCCAGGTCACGGGCTTACGGTCCCGCTTGAACTTGATGCGCGACCGATTGCGCGGGTCCACGAAAAGTTCGGCGACGCCGCGGCCGGGAGGCACTGCGACAACGGGCTTGTAAGCCCAGACCACGAAGATAGCGACCACGGTCGCACGAGCCCAGGAGGCGAATTCGTAGATGCTGAAGGGCCCCCGGTCCGGAAGCAGCATCGTTTCCGGCGGCATGGCGGGGAACGCGGACCAGTCGAATTCGCCGAATAGCGAGAGCCACAGCTTGGTGAAGATGCGCGTGCTGCCAGCTCCGCCCCTGGCAAGCACAAACTCCCTTGCGCGGACCATTTCCGGCCGTTCAGGATCGATTCCCGCCAGCTTCATGGCAAAGTAGGCCTCGGTTGTGATGCTGACATCGCCCGGGCCACCGTAGTAGACGGGCCATGAGCCATCGGCACTCTGGTGTTGCAGGAGGTAGCGGCAGAGCTGCCCCCAACGGTTGGCATCGCCAACGCCGAGGAAATGCTCAAGGAGCAGGTGTTCTGCCGCCATCGTGACGTTGGATTCGAGCTCGGCCCACCAGTACCCCTGGGGGGACTGCATGGAGAGCAGGGCTTCACGGCCGCGCGATAGGGCCTCATCCAGCCCGAGCACGGGACTCGGGCTCCCGGCCGGGGGGCTCGCGGTGACTGTGCTCCGTGAGATAACGCTCATCGCCTGGTCCTCCTGGCTGCGTACGGACTATGCCGTGCCGACCCTGAGTAGCGGTGGAGACCCGGTGGCCATCAGGAGGATGTCCGCGCACGCCCCGTGTGCTCAGCCGCCCATGGTACAGCCTGACGGCAGTGTGCGGAGGGTTGGGCCGTGCAGTCTGCGAAGCGCTTCACGCCGGGGCCGTAGCCCGATGGCGTTAAGCGGCGCGCGTCACACTCGCCGACGAAGGCGCCCCGAACGGCTCCTGATCTGCGAACCGCTTCACTATGCGGGTGTTCTCAACGCGTCAGTCAGTCGCTACGATTCGGGCGAATTCGCACCACGGAGGCAGAAGAACGTGCGCATCATACTTGCAAGGCCTCGCGGATTCTGTGCCGGTGTCAACATGGCGATCGAGGCGCTGGAACGGACGATTCAGTCCGTCGGCGCGCCCGTCTATGTGTATCACGAGATTGTGCACAACAAGCATGTAGTCGATCGGTTCATGGATCGCGGCGCCGTGTTTGTAGACTCGCTCGCAGAAGTACCGGTCGGCGAGACGGTCGTCTTCAGCGCACACGGCGTCTCGCCATCACTGCGGGATGAGGCACGATCCCGCGACCTCACGATTATCGACGCGACCTGCCCTCTGGTGACGAAAGTCCACTCGGAGGCCATTCGTTTCGCCCGCCAGGGCCACACAATCCTGCTGATCGGCCACGAGGGTCACGACGAAATTATCGGGACCATGGGCGAAGCGCCCGAACGAATGGTGTTGGTCCAGTCCGAAGAAGAGGCGGACACCGTTGAGGTGACGGGCGATGTCTCGCTCGCATTTCTCAGTCAGACAACGCTCAGCGTTGACGACGCCAGCCGGATCGTGGCGCGGCTCAAGGAACGTTTTCCTGCGATCGTCGCTCCGCCGAGCGAGGACATCTGCTACGCGACGCAGAACCGCCAGGAAGCCGTGAGAGTGCTCGCGCCAGAGGCGGATGTCGCGCTAGTGATCGGAAGCCAGAACAGCTCGAACAGCATGCGCCTGCGGGAAATCGCCGAAGAGCTCGGTGTGCCGGCCCATCTCATCGATTCGGCTGGCGAAATCGAACCCGCCTGGTTCGAAGGCAGGCAGACAGTCGCTCTGACAGCCGGCGCCAGTGCCCCGGAGGAACTCGTCCAGGAGTGCATCCGATTCCTCGAAGATCGCTTCGGGGCCGTTGTCGAGGAGCGCATCGTCCGGGACGAAAACATGCACTTTCAGCTGCCCGCCGCTGTCCGCCGGATGCAGGCCGCCACACCGTTGACGGCGTCCAGATGAACACATACGACGCGATTGTGAAGAAGCGCGACACGCGCTCGTTTGCGGCTCAGCCGGTTGATGACAACGTATTGCAACGGATCCTGCAGGCAGGCCGGATGGCGGGCAGTGCGCGTGCCGCTGAACCAGTGCGGCTGGTGGTCATCCGCGATCCGGACCAGCGGGCTGCACTGGCCCGGTGCGGCAACTCCACCGGCCACCTGCTCACGGCGCCGCTTGTGATTGCCCTGGTGCTGGTGCCCGAATTCGGCGAGGTTGGAGCGCCCTTCACGCTGTTCCGCGGCCCGTTCGACGCCGGGCGGGCTGCCCAAAACATGATGCTGGCCGCATGGGAGGCCGGTGTTTCGAGTTGTCCGGCATCGATGCACGACGATGCCGCGGCTGCACGCGTCCTCGCACTTCCGGAGGGCCACTACGTGGTCAATGTGATCGCGTTTGGGTACGGAGAAGGCGCCGATCCGACGACCGGGACACGGCCCCGCGTGGCGTCCACGGAATACGTTCACTGGGAGACGTGGTAGCTGCTCGTTGTCCCGAACGGAAAGGCCACGTGTGGACTCCCGCTAGACAGGCCGATATTAGACGCATAATGTGAAGGAAATGCTATGCCCGGTACACCGGGTAGGAGAACGCTATGCTCCGAAACAATCCCCGCGAAGACCGGCTTGACCGCCTCGGTGGCGACGATGCGAGCAGGGACTCTCTTTCCACTCCCACCACGCGGCCGCTCCGCGATCAACTCAATCCGGAGGCCGAACGGACGGGCACTATTGCCTCTGGCGTCCGCACCGAGCGCAGCTCCAGCGTGATCGACGCGGCCTCGTCGTTCGACGGGCGCTATGAAGCCGGAGACGACCTCGTGGTCCTCGGGAACGCCATCGGCGAGCTCATCTGCCGTGGCCGCCTGACCATCGAGAAGGAAGCCACCGTGAAGGCCAAGATCCAGGCCCACGAGGCGCATATCCTCGGGCGGGTTGAAGGCGACATCGTCTGCTCCGGCAGGCTGCTTCTCGCGGCTTCTGCAACGGTGAGCGGGACGGTGAAAGCCGCTGCCCTCGTCGTTGAGGAAGGTGCGACGATCCGGGGTAACGTGGAAACGGCCTCGGTCGCCTCGTCGGATGTCCTGCCATCAGTGACGCGCAACCCCCGGCGCTCCCAGGCTGAAGGCGAGGCAGGGAACCAGGCCGGCGGCCGCTGGAATCGGGGCCGGGAGGTCCCTAACTTCGCCGTCGTTCCCGGCGAAGAGAGCACCGAGGAATAACGCCGTCATCCGGTGGCAGTGAATAGAAGAAGAAGCGGGGTTGTGAAAGCAACCCCGCTTCTTGCGTTTCATGGGATCGGAATTATTAGACTACCTTGAAGTACACAGAGCCGTCAGCAATCCACGTATCGGCGGCTTTGTTGATCCGCTTTGCTGCGCGGCTAACGCGAAGTGCAATGCCGCGAGCGGATTCTCCTTTGGCCGGGGTGAGCTTGCCCACCTGGCCCGCTTTGACTGACGTCACAAAGGTCTCGTATTCACGCATTCGGGCTGCGAGCCTTCCTGTCTGACGCGTCGGCTTCGGCGCCTCGCGTTCTGGTACAACGCTAAATTCTGCCACTGTCCTGATCCTCCTCGTGATGGTATCGCCGTCGAACAAACTACGAGTGCCGAGTCTAGCACGCGACCGTGAGACCTCAACGCCCCACGTTAGGGATTCAGCGATTTTCCTGGAGACTTGCGATACTCGATCGAATCGAATCGAGAAATGCCTGCAGCTGGTTCTCTAACCGTCGGAGTACTTCAAACGCGTAACTATCGGCGTCGTCCAGCTGGCGAGTTGCAGCCTCGGCCGCCTCGCTCAAGTGCGCTGCTGCAACGGCATCGGCCTCAGTAATCGTCTGGCGCGCGCGATCTTCGGCGTCAATCAGCATCGCATGACTGCGTTCCTGTGCCTCGCGCAGAATCGATGTTTCGGCCAGGCGCTGTTCGCGTTCCTGTTGGGCCAACTCAAGCAGTTTTCGTGCCTGCTCGTGAGCGTCGGAGACGATCGCGTCGCGCTGCTCCAAGACCGTATGCGCTTCCCGCACGTCGGCCGGGACGCCGAGGCGAAGCTGGTCGATAACGTCCAGCACACGCTTGCGGTCGACGACGAGATTTCCACCGGGCAGGCGCCTGGCCTGGACGACGACCTCTTCCAGGCTATCGATGAGATTGAGGATATCCACGGACGCGTCCTGCCTCCCGGTCTAGTCGAGACCGAGCTTCTGCCGGATTGCCGTCCGCACGTTCGTGGGCACCAGACCGGCCACGTCGTAGCCCAGGCGGGACACTTCCCGGATTCGGCTGGCACTGACGTAGAGGAAATCCTTGTTGGTCATGAGGTAAACAGATTCGATTTCGGGGGCCATGCGCCGGTTCATGAGTGCCATCGAGAATTCCGCCTCGAAATCGCTCACGGCGCGGATGCCGCGTACCAGCGCCACCGCGCCCTGGGCGCGGGCGTAGTCAACCGTCAGGCCGCTGAACCCCTGGACTTCGACGGTGGGCATGTCTTCGACGGCGGTCTTGAACAGCTCGATCCGCTCTTCCCAATCGAACATCGGGTCTTTGCCCCGTCCCTTCACGACTGCCACGATCACCCTGTCGAATAGCCGGGCCGTGCGGGTCACCAGGTCAAGGTGGCCGTTCGTCACAGGGTCAAAACCCCCCGGGTACACTGCGATCCTCATTCCGCCTCCTGGCGCCGGTAAAAGGCGAGCGCGGTATCTCCGTAGACCCGCCGCTCGGTCAAGATGAGCCCTGCCGGACGTTCGGGCGGATTGTAGCGGCTCGCATGCTCATAGACGAAAAGCCCATCGGGCGCCAGGACTGACGCAGCGGCGTGCAGGGTCTCGGGAGCGTCGCTCGCGTCGTACGGCGGGTCCATCAGGATGAGGTCGAAGAGCCCTTCGAGGTTCGCGACCGCCCCAGGGAGCCGGGCGCGAACGACTTCACCGCGGTCGGATAGTGCTGTTCGGCCAAGGCTCTGGACGATGGCGCGTGCACTCGTCTGGTCTGATTCGACGAAGGTCGCGGTGGCCGCGCCGCGGCTCAGCGCTTCGATGCCGAGTGCGCCGGTGCCGGCGTACAGGTCGAGGACGCGTGCCCCGTCCACGACGTCGCCGATGATGTTGAAGACGGCTTCGCGAACGAGCCCGGACGTCGGCCGAAGCCGGACGCCGCGGGGCTCAACGAGCGGCACGCCGCGCGCGCTCCCACCGATGATCCGCAACCGGCCAGTCGCCATGGTCTAACGCGCCCCCGCTGTAGGTGTAGCCGATGCCGCCGGGCGCGCTGCTTCTTCAACGTTGACCTGGATTTCGTTTTCGAACCTGGCGACGCCGTCGCTCAGCGCCAGCGTGATTGTGTAGGTGCCGGCGTTCGCTGGCGTGGACCAGGTAAGCACGCCCTTCTGTCCGCCTTCCGCGATGCCGTCGGTCACGGTCCAGGCGGGCACGAGGTCGTCCGGATTGGGCTGGACGAGCACCGGTTGGCCGCTGGCCACAAACGGCGCCAGGGCGGGCCAGATGTTGCCCAATAGCTGATTCGCACTGGCGTCTTCGATGGCGACGCCACCAAGCCCGAAACGTGGGATCAGTTCGAGTTTGAAGCCGATGCTGAAGACGTTCTCGATCCAGACCGTTCGCCCACCGTTGAGGTCGTAAGTAAAGGCGACGCTCGCGACCTGCGGGTCCCAGATGACGCCTGATCGGCCCTGGGTGCGGTCGATGTTGGTCGCGACGACATCGACGTTTGAGTTGGTCGTGACCCGTTGATCGGTCCCAACGTGAATTGAGAGCTTACTGGCGATTCCCATCGCGCTCACGACACTCATGCTCTGGAGAGACCCGTCCGGCGCTTTTTCGGTGGCGTACGGGCTCACCGTCAACACTATCTTGGAGGGCGGCACGATCCGCGTGAGGTGGTCCAGGATGGTAGGCATGTCCCGCCGGTAGGTGTTCTGATCCCGATATACGGCCATCTGGATGACGTCCGCTGCGCGGCCGATCTCTCCCCAGTCGTACGCGCCCTCGTCGATTCGATCGGGTTGGCGGATAGGGGCCGGAAGCGTCACGGTCAGGACTTTTTTCTGAGCGTGCAACGCCTGTCCGAGTTCCGAAATGAAGAGCGCGAACTGCGTGCGTTCCGTCACGGGGAGACTCTCGTACCAGATATCGATGCCGGGGAGGTTGCCTTCTACCGTGCGTTGAACAATCTGCTGGACGTGCGCAGTCCGGGTCTGGGAACTGGAAAGAACCCCCGAGATGATCGCCTTCGACTGCTGGTTGCCGGCATCTACGTAGACCGTTGGGTAGTGGACTGACTGGCTGCCCTGCGGCAGGCCAAGGACGCGAGGATCGGCGACTGTGCCGATGATGCCGCCGTCTGATGCCACGCTGAAGTCCCGCGTGTGGACGATCGTGACGAGGCCGACTGCATCGGGATGGAGACTTGCGCTCTGGGGCAGGTAGGCGACGACATGGCCGCCGGCAGAGAGCCTCCGCATCACCGCCACGACTTCAGGGGCAGTGTTGAAGCGAGCCGTCACGGCCCTGCCTCCCTGGTCGAGGATCGCAGGCGCAAACGGTTCCCATGCCTGTGTGGAGGCGTCGTAGCGGAAGAAGCTGAGATTGCGGCCGTCGTCCGTTTGTTCGTTGAGAGGGACAGTGACCTGGATGTCGGCCGTCGCGGCAGCGTCTGCCGAGCCCTTCCACTCCAGGACGTTGCTCAGCCGGGCGTACCCGTCGGGAGTGGCGATGGTTGCGCCGGATGGGCAGTACTGATCGGTGCAGTCGTCGCCACTGCAGATCCGGAATACGAAGAACGCAGCCACAGCCGCGGTCGCAAGCAAGATGAAGGCGAGGATCAACGGCCGGGCCGAGTCACCGCGGCCGCGGCGGGGATACAGCACGCCGCCGGGCGATGCATTCCAGCCCGAGCCTCGACGAATCATGCGTGCGAATTCCTCCCGGCGCGCTAGCTCCGTCGCCCCAACCTGACCTGAGTTTCGATGCTCTGGCCGTTGCGGGCGAGGTAAACGGTAACGGACTGTTCAGGGGCGTATTCCATCAGAGCGTTCAGGAGGGGCCGATCGTCGCCAATTTCGTACTCGCCGATGCGCGTCACGACATCGCCGGGACGGATGCCGGCGGCGCCCGCGGGTCCACCTTGCACGACGGCCGTGACCAGCGCGCCTGTGGTTCCTGGGAGCAGTCCGGCGCGCACCGCGACCTCAGCGGTGAGGTCGGCATGCTCCATTCCGAGCGACGGCCGAGGCAGTGAGCCTCCGTTCTTGATGATGGACTCTGCCACCGCAAGCAGTCGGTTGGAGGGGATCGCGAAGCCGATTCCCTCGACCGGTTGCCCTGAGTTGGATTCCCGCAGGACGGCCGTGGGCATTCCGACGAATTGGCCAGCAAGGTTGAGCAGCGCGCCGCCGCTGTTTCCGTTGTTCAGCGCCGCATCGGTTTGGATGAGGTCATCGTTTCGCACTCCGTCGAACAGACGAATGCGATTCACGCCGCTGACGACTCCGACGGTGACCGAGCCGGCGAATTCCGAAAGTGGATTACCTACCGCGATAACGGTCTCGCCAGGTTGTAGGGCGGAAGAGTCCCCGATCGAAAGCGGCGGAGGGCCGTCGAGGCCGATCTGAAGGACCGCTACGTCGGTGAACGGGGAATCGTGCCCGATGAGAAACGCCTGCCGTTCCGTCCCATCCGCAAGAAATACCCGCAGGGCGGACGTGCCAAGAACAACATGAGCGTTCGTGACGATGTGGCCGCTATCGTCGATGACGACACCACTGCCGACATCGGTCGTACGACGGCCGTCGCTCCGTCGCTCGCTCTCGATGCGGACAACGGACGTTCGTCCCAATTCGGCGACTTCCGAGACAGCACTCGTGACATCCACACGCGTGACTCCGGCGGGCAAGGCGCCGGACGGCAGCGTCCGGGGATCGCCTGCCGGGGATTCCTCAGTTAGGAACGCGACGGCCGCTCCGCCGGCAAAGCCTCCAACGAGCGCCGCAAACACTGAGACTGCCGCGATCATGCCCAGCCCCGGCCACCGCGAGACGGGTCCAGTCGGAGATGCCTCGGTCGGTTTCGATTCCGGTGAGCCCGCCGATTCAGGCGGCCATTCCAGCCGGTCGATGGCAGACTGACGCTCCCATGGGTTCCGGCTGTCGCTCACGTGGTCCCCAGTCTGCTGTCACGCGTTGCTGGTATGGGCACCTGTTCGCCCCTATACTGTCGAAGTGCTGAGGCGAATTGCGCCTCAGTTCTTTTTTTCGTGGTCACCACCACGCAAGGGTACGGCATGCCTGACAAGCTGGTTCCATTGACTTCAGACGGGAAGGCAAGACTCGAGGAAGAGCTCGAAGGCCTGCGCTCGCAACGGAAGACCATCGCTGAGCGGATTCACGATTCGCAAGAGCTTGGCACGTCCCAAAGCGATGCCGAATACGATGACGCCAAGCTCGAACAAGGCATGGTTGAAGGCCGTATCCTCGAGATCGAAGACATCCTGCGCCGGTCCACGCCGATCGATTCCGCTGCCGCGCATCGCTCCGCGCGCGTCGTCCTCGGGAGCGGCGTGCAGGTGCAGCAGAACGACGCGATCCATCACTACGAGATCGTGGGCGCACCGGAAGCCGACGCCAAAAAGGGCCGGATCTCGAACGAGTCGCCCCTTGGCCGCGCGCTGCTCGGTCGTGGAGTCGGTGATGAGTTCGATGTGAGCGTCCCTCGCGGCGTCATCAAGGTGAAAGTACTCAAGATCGATTAGGGCAGCGCTACGCCCGGGTGAACGCAAATGGACGAACTGATGGCACAGCGTGTCAGGAAGATCGACGAATTTCGCGCACGTGGAATCGATCCGTATCCGCCACGCGTCACGCGCACGCACACTGCGTCCGAGGCGATTGCGATTGTCGAAGGTCTGCCGGAAGGTGCGGAAGAGGGCGCGGGCGGAGATGTCCATGTCGCTGGGCGGGTCGTCGCGCGGCGGGAGATGGGCAAAGCTACGTTCGTCGACATCCAGGACGCCTCCGGGCGGCTCCAGGTGCTGCTTCGCCAGAACAGAGTCGGGGCTGATGAATACGAACTCTTCGGCCTTGTTGACCTCGGCGACTACGTCGGGTTCGAAGGCACACCGATGCGCACGCGGACAGGGCAGGCCACCGTCGGCGCCCGGTCGTGGGTCATGCTGGCGAAGGCACTGCACGCGCCGCCGGAGAAGTACCACGGACTCGCTGACGCCGAGACCCGGCAGCGGCGCCGCTACCTCGACCTGATCGCGAACGAGCAGACGCGAGAGGTCTTTCGCATCCGGAGCAAGGCTGTCGCGGCAATACGCCGATTCCTCGATGCGCGGGAATTCCTAGAGGTCGAAACCCCGGTCCTGCAAGAAGCGGCGGGAGGCGCTGCCGCGCGCCCATTCATCACTCATTTCAACGCGCTCGAAGAGGACAGATTCCTCCGCATCAGCCTCGAGCTTCACCTCAAACGGCTCGTCGTTGGCGGCTTCGATCGCGTGTACGAACTCGGACGGATCTTTCGCAACGAGGGCCTCGGATTCCGCTGGAATCCTGAATTCACCATGCTCGAAACGTACGAGGCCTACACCGACTACAACGGCGTCGCGGACATGGTCGAGACGATGGTCAGCTCGGTGGCGCAAGAAGTACTGGGCCGCACGACGGTCACCTGGCGAGACCACGAGATCGACCTCGCACCGCCCTGGCGGCGAATGACCATGCGCGACGCGCTGCTTGAGCACGCCGGCATCGATCTCCACACCGTTCGGACGGAGCCTGCCATGCGAGCCGAACTGGAGCGTCGCGGCGTGACGGCAGCGCCATCGGCGGGTTACGGCAAGCTTGTGGACGAAGCCGTGTCGCACTTCGTCGAGCCGCACCTGGTACAGCCGACATTCCTGCTGGACTACCCGGTCGAACTCTCGCCCCTCGCCAAGCGAAAGGCTGAGGACCCTCGCTTCGTCGAGCGGTTCGAGGTGTTCATCGGCGGCTTCGAACTCGGCAACGCCTACACGGAGCTAAACGACCCCATCGACCAGCGCGCGCGATTCGAAGAGCAGGTGCGCCTCAAGGCCGCTGGTGATGACGAGGCGGAGCTGATGGACGAGGACTTCCTTTTCGCACTGGAGCATGGGATGCCGCCCTGCGGGGGCTTCGGCATGGGCATCGACCGCCTGGTCATGGTGCTCACGGGGCAGGCATCTATTCGAGAAGTTATCCTCTTCCCGCAGCTCCGCTCCCAGAAGTCCTAGCTGGGCCGCGGGTTCCCGGCCCATTGTGGCCGGGCCATCCGGGAAGCGACGAAGAACAGCACAGCGGCCACGACGAAGGTGCTCATCCACATGGTGAGCACGACGTCGTAGGAACCCGTGCGGTCGTACAGGTATCCGGCGAGCACCGGGCTGGTGACCTGGCCAAGAGTCTCTACGACGATGAACACGCCGAAGATGGTCGCGAAGTGCGCCACGCCGAATGCTCGCGTCAGGATGAGCGCTTCAAGCATTGGCCCACCCCCGGCGCCAACCACCCAGAATGCGAGGAAGACGGCGACCGCCACGGGGCCTGTGCTCAGCCAGAACGTGCCGAGCGCTGCGAACAGGCACGCTGCCAGCACCGTCCCGGCCAGCTCAATCGAATGGACTCGGTCGACGACGATCCCGAATCCGAGCCGCGTGAAGATCCCGAGGCCAGCGCCCATTGCGACGATCAGGCTGCCCGTGGCTGTGGACATTCCGACTGACTCATAGAACGGCACCTGGTGCACAAGCCAGCCGAACATTCCGTAGAAAAAAAGCGTGACGGCAATGGCGACTACCCAGAAAAAGGGCGTCCGCACGGCTTCCCCCAGCTTCATCCCGGTCGCCGCCGCTGGTGGGGCGGTGCGGTCCAGGGGGATGTCCCCGTCGACGAACGTCCCGGCCTCAGCGGGGCTGTTCTTCACAAGGAAAAGGCCAATCGGTACGAAGATGGTGACGATGATGAGGCCGGAGGCGACAAAGCTTCCGTTCCAGTCAAAGCGGCCGATGATCTGCGCCATCAGGGGAACGATGAGGAATCCGCCAAGAGAGAACCCTGTCCCGAGAATGCCGAGCGCAAGGCCTCGTTTGCGGTCGAAGAACCGCGAGACGAGCGCCTGGAACGGCAAGAAAAACATCATCGTGCGGAAGACGGAGTTGATCGACGAATAGAGGTACCACTGCCACAGGTTGGCCGTCGTGGACATCAAGATGTAGGACGCAGCTGTGAGCACGGCTCCGACAAGGATGACCGTGCGAGGGCCGCGCGTGTCGATCCACCGGCCGACCAGCGGCCCGAAGAGCCCGGCTGCGCCAACAGATACGGAGATCGCCCCGGTGACCTCGGCTCGGCTCCAGCCGAACTCCTTCTCCAGCGGCTCTACGTAGAGCGTCAGCGACCAGAAGGACACGCCGCTGCCGACAGCCATCGCCACCACAGCGCCCGCGAGCAGCCACCAGCCGTAGTAGACCTTCCTTCTGCCGCTCAGGACATCCAAGACGGTCCGAATCCGGCCCACCTCTCGTGTCCCCGGTACAGTCGTTGCTTGATCTTTCAACGCCGGCCTCCGCCATGGCCGCTCCGGCCTCGTTTTCTGTCTCGATCGTGAGTGGTAGCCTCGCGGAGCCGGGACCGCCCGGTGAATGCAGGCACATGCCGTGCCCAGGGTCCACCGCCATGCTGAGTGTACAGTTCATTCGCGATAACACGGATCGCGTCAAACGCGACCTCGTACTACGGAACACGGAGGCGCCGATCGACCGGATCGTGCACCTCGACGAACGCCGCCGCGCCCTCCTCGGCGACGTCGAACGCCTGCGGGCCGAGCGGAACGCTGCCGGCCGGGAGATCGGCAAGTCGAAGGACCCTGCCGTCCGAAACGAAAAGATCGATGCCATGCGGCTGGTTGCCGAACAGATAGACGGGCTCGACGTCGACCTCAAAGCGGTGGAGACGGAACTGGATCTTCTGCTGCTGGAAGTGCCGAACATTATCGATCCGGAAGCGCCGAAGGGTCCGGACGAACACAGCAACGTCGTTATTGAAACGGTTGGCGAGATGCCGGAGTTTGCCTTTACCCCGCGTCCGCACTGGGAGCTCGGCACGATCATCGACGGAATCGATCTCGAACGCGGCGTGAAGATGTCCGGGTCGCGATTCTTTGCGCTTCGCGGAGGTGCTGCGCGGCTTCATCGTGCTCTCATCCAGTTCATGCTGAATGAGCACTCCGGCGCGGGCTTCGTCGAGCACTACCTGCCCTACATGCTCTCAGAGGCGTCGCTCACAGCCTCGGGCCAGCTGCCGAAGTTCCGCGAGAACCTCTACCGCGACGCTGAAGAGGACTACTACTTCGTCCCCACGGCAGAGGTGCCGTTCGTGAACCTCTATCGGGACGAGATCATGGCTCACGGCCAACTGCCGCTTCGATTGGTGGCCCACACGCCTTGCTTCCGCCGCGAAAAGATGAGCGCAGGCCGCGACGTCCGCGGTATCAAGCGGCTGCACCAGTTCGAAAAGGTGGAGATGTTCGTGTACTGCGAGCCGGAGCAGAGCGCTGCGGAGCTGGATCTGTTGGTCCAGCGGGCCCGTTCAATCCCGGAGATGTTGGGCCTCACGTATCGCGTCGTGGCGCTTTGCACCGGCGACATCGGGTTCAACGCAACCAGGACCTTCGACATCGAGGTGTGGTCTCCCGGCGCCGCCGAATGGCTGGAGGTCAGCTCGGCGTCGAACTGTCTCGACTTCCAGGCCCGGCGGGCGAACATCCGCTACCGGCCACAGGCCGACGCGCCGCCCCGGCATCCGCACATGTTGAACGCCTCCGGCCTAGCTCTGCCGAGGACACTGATCGCAGTGATGGAGACCTACCAACAGGAGGACGGCAGCATCAGGGTGCCGGATGTGCTGAAGCCATACGTCGGCCTTGATGTCATCCCGGCGGTGGCTGCGGAAGGTTAAATCCCGCGCTTGTCGCCCCAGATGAGGATGTGCAGGCGCGTCGAGAAACGCCAGCCGCGGCGCGTGCACTCCGCAGCCAGCCAGGCACTCGCCGATTCTAATTCATCGCGCGTCCGGCCCTGTGGCATGAGGATTACCTGTTCGGTCCGGATGCCGGTGAAGGCCACAACGGACTCGATCTCTGGCAGGTCTCCCGGGCCGCTCACGACGAACTTGAAGAACGCCCGCGGTTCGGCGACCAGCGCGGCCAGGGCGGCCAGCCGGATGCGGGCGAGGCCGGCATTGCCGGAACTCGCAAGCTTCGGCGAGACGTTCCACTGGTCGATGAGGCCCGAGAGCCCGGCCGGAGGGATTGTCCCGTTCGTCTCCACCTCGATGCGGTACTCGCGTCTTCTCAGGGCCAGCATGAGTGGTTGAAGCGCGAGCCGCTGCACCAGCGGCTCACCCCCCGTGACGACGACATTGCGGGGCGCGCGCTCACTGATAGCGCCAAGCACTTCTTCGATCGAGGTCTCGACCACCTGTTCGGCCCGGTCGTATCGCTTCCAGTCCCAGGTGTAAGCGGTGTCGCACCACGAACACCGCAGGTTGCAGACGGCGAGCCGCACGAAGGTGCTCGGCAAGCCCGCGGACGCACCCTCACCCTGGATCGATTCGAAGATCTCGGGCGAGCCCCCCGGCATCCGGGAGAGAAGGAGGTTCACGGCGCTGCGACGAGCGCCGGGTCGGCGAGGCCTGCGGTCGCGAATCCCTGCGCCCGAAGCACGCAGGAGTCACAGGTGCCGCACGGGCGTTCCCCGCCGCGGTAGCAGCTCCAGGTTGCGTCGACTGGTGCTCCCAGCTCAGAGGCATGGCGGGCGATATCCGCCTTGCTCATGCTGATGATCGGCGCCTCGATCCGCATCCTGACGCCGTAGAGGCTGCCCAGCTTGGACCCCAGGCGCAGGACTTCCTCGAGGGCGGTGTAGAACTCGGGACGGCAGTCCGGATACCCGGAATAGTCGATCGCATTGGCGCCGACCAGGACGGCCGGATCGAGCGAACCGGGGCCCGCGCCCTGTTCCTCGATCAGGCCGAGCATCCAGCTCTCAAGCGCGGCGGCCGCGACGGTGACGAAGAATGTGTTTCTCAACGGCACGTAGGTGGAGGGCACGTCTTCGCCGATGTCGGACGCAGGCCGGTTGGATGGGATGGCCGCCGGGTCGCCGCTCACCAGCGACGAATGAGACGCAAGGCTCCCGTAGAATGCGGCGTCGACCACATCGAGGGGTATCCCCAGCCTGGCAGCAACCTGCCGGGCCGACTCGACCTCGCGGGCGTGGACCTGTCCGTAGCTGATGCACAGACCGCGAAGCTGGTACCCGGCGTTCAGGGCGTGTGCCGCGACAGTGGTGGAGTCCAGGCCGCCGGAAAGCAGAACGATGCCGTGCATTACCGCCATGGTCAGGGAATAGGGCGACGGACGCCAGCGTCACTCGAGCGGCGGTAGGACCGATGGTTCAGGGCGTTCGCGTTGGGAAGGGTACCGGCCACGTGGCCGTCCGTTAGACTGTGAGGATGCCCGACCTGATCGTGGACCGCCTCCCAGACCTTCACAACCCGGTCGCAGTCGTCGCTTTCGAAGGCTGGAACGACGCTGCCAGCGCCGCTACTGATGCAGCCCGCTACCTGGTCAACCGGCTCGGTGGCCGCCGCTTCGCGAGCATCGACGCCGAGCGCTTCTATTCGTTCACCGATGCCCGGCCGATGGTCAGCATTCTCCCGGGCAACGTGCGCCGGATCGGCTGGCAGAAGAACGAGTTCTACTACGTTCGAAATCCTTCTGGACCTCACGACATCGTGATCGGCGTTGGTGTGGAGCCCAATCTTCGCTGGCGTTCGTTTGCTGGCGCCCATGCTGAGCTCTACAACAACATCGCCGTTGAGTACGTTGTATCGCTTGGCGCGCTCCTGGCAGACGTGCCGCACACGCGCCCGACGCGCGTCACCGGAAGCGCCTTCGATCCACAGGTGGCGGAGCGCCTTTCGCTAACGACCTCGCGCTACGAAGGGCCGACCGGGATCGTTGGTGTGCTGCACGATTCGCTTCGCCAGCGTGGCGTAGACGCGGCCAGCCTGTGGGCAAACACGCCCCACTACATCAGCGCATCCAAGAACCCTGACGCCACGCGAGCGTTGCTGGTCCGTCTCCAGGAGCTGGTTGGCCTTCGGATCGACATGAAGGAGCTCGAAACGTCGAGCAAGCGGTTCCTCACCGAGGTCGAGCAGGCGATCGCGGCCAACCCGGAGATCGCCGCGTACGTGAGCCGCCTTGAGACGGCGTACGACGCTGAGCCGGAAGCCGAGGAGTCGTCTGAGGATCCCGTGGAACTCCCCGCGCCGGATGAAGCGGTGCTTGACGTCGAAGAGTTCTTGCGGCGCCAGCGGGACGATTGAACGTCCCGTCCAATCGCCGCCGCTCGCCCAGGAACTAGATCGAGAACTGAAGGCCCATCTGTCCACGCACTGCGTTGATCTCGCCGAGGTGCATGAATCCGTGCGTCATGACCACCTGGCGGAAGACGCGCCACTTCGGCATCTCGCCCAGCGGTTTCACCATTTGCACCTCTGCCAGCACGTCGTCAGGCACGGACGTGAGGAACGCGACGACGTCCTTTTCGACGGCCCGGGCATAGGTTCGGAGGAGCGCCGGATCGCTGATCGAGATGGCGCGAGCGTCGTCGAGGGTCATGCCGGTGCCCTGGTCGACCTTCGGGAGGTTCATCCGCTCAAGGTAGCCTTCCGCGATCCACAGCGGCTGCTTGCGTTGCAGTGCGAAGTTCGTGAGGTTGTCGGCGGTCCGGCTGATGTGCCAGGCGTTGAAGCCCATGCTCACGCTCTTGCCGGGCGGAAGGTAGTTCAGTTGTTCGGCGCTGAGGCCGTCGAGTGCTTCGTCCAGCCAGTCGAAAAGTTGGGTGATCCCGTCGATAAATACTTCCTGCACGTTCACGGTTCGTGAGTCCCCCTGGGTAGTGGCCTCACCCTACCGTTCAGATGTCGTCGCCGCCAACCGAAGGAATCAATCCCCGGCGGCGAAGGTCGGCGGCACGGACGAGCGAGTACAAGGTGTCGGTCGTCGGGGTAGGAATCCCGAGGCTGGTCGCCCGGCGTGACGGTTCGCCGAGGATCGTTTCCACTTCCAGCGGCCGGCCAAGGGCGTAGTCAAGCACCATGCTCGTGTGATAGTCGCCCATGGTGTCTGTCAGGCTGAACATGCGGGCCGTGACCTCGGCCGGGTCAAGGCGATCGGCGCTGGAGGCAGCGGCAAGGTCGGCGTTCCCGAGCTCCACGACCTCCCGCATCGCGCGTTCGGCGGTCCCACGGAGGAGCGGGTCCCCGGTGATCGCTTCCGTGCCGATCCCGCCGGCCGCAACGCTGAGCCCATTGAATGGGATGTTCCAGCAAAGCTTGTCCCAGCGTGCCCAGCGGAGGTTTGGAGCGACCACGACATCGAGGTTGGCGCTGCGCAGCAGTTCGGCGAGTTGTGCGTTTTCGGTGGCGTCGTCCTCGAGGTGGCCGATAGAAAGCCGCCCGTACTTCAGGTGGTGAATGACGCCGGGACCAAGCCGGTTGATGCAGACGAACGCCATCGCGCCGAACACACGCCGGCGGGCGAACTGGGCGGCCAGCCGGTCTTCAATGCCAAGGCCGTTCATCAGCGCTACGATTCGCGTCGCCGGCCCCGCGCACGGCGCAATCAGGCCCGGGGCTGCTTCGATCGACGTGGTCTTTAGCGCGCAGATCACCCAATCGACCACACCGATGTCCTCCGCTGACCGGAAGACCTGTGCGGGCTGGAGCCGGAAGTCTCCCTCGTGGCTGCGGATATCGAGTCCGTGGGCCTTGATCTGCTCGTAGTCGCTCCTCGCAAGAAAGCGAACGTCGTGCCCGGCCTGGGCGAGTCTCGCGCCGTAGTAACCACCGACGGCGCCCGTTCCAATGATTGCGATCGTTGCCACGAGTGCAGGATACAGAGCGACACGCGGCTGCTGTAGCGCGCCGAGGGCGTGGCTATACTCGCTGGCATGGACCGTCCGCCGTCGGTGCTCCACGTGGACCTGGATGCGTTCTACGTTTCGATGGAGTTGCTCCGTCATCCGGAGCTTCGCGGCCTACCCGTCGTCGTCGGGCACCCGGGGCCGCGTGGCGTTGTGAGTACAGCGAGTTACGAAGCGCGGCGGTTCGGTGTCCGCTCAGCGATGCCGTCGTCCACGGCACGCCAGCTCTGCCCGGGGGCCGTCTGGCTGCGTCCCGACTTCTCCTACTATGGCCCGGCATCGACTGCTTTTCATGCCATCCTGCGCGACTTCACTCCGGCGGTAGAACCCGCGGGCGCAGATGAGGCCTATCTTGATGTCCACGGAAGCGAGAGGCTGTTTGGCACGGGCCCAGAGATCGCCGCCTCGATCCGGCAGCGCGTGCACGCTGAGGTTGGCATCACGGCTTCCGTCGGGGTCTCCGCCAACAAGCTTGTCTCCAAAGTGGCCAGCGACGCGGCCAAGCCCGACGGCATGCTGGTAGTGCCGCCTGGCACAGAGGCCGCCTTCCTGGCGCCGATGAATGTGCGGGCCCTGCCGATGATTGGCGCAAAGACAGCGGCTGCGCTTGAAGGGCTCGGCGTGACCACGATCGGAAACCTCGCCGCGCTGCCTGAGTCGCTGGTCGTTGCGAAGTTTGGCAACCACGGTCGGGAGCTGCGAGAGCGGGCACTTGGCCGCTACGCGGCGCCTGTGGCCGAAGGACGCGGCAATGCACGGTCCGTCAGCCGGGAGACGACGTTCGGCGAAGACGAACACGATGGAGCCCGGCTGCGAGCCATCCTCCGGGGCCAGGCGGAGCGGATCGCGGCCGACCTCGGCCGAGGCGGCAGAAGCGCACGGACGGTGACCCTGAAGCTGCGTTTCCCGCCGTTCGAGACGGTGACGCGCGCCCGTTCGGCGGGCACCGTCGACCTCGCGAGCGACATCTATGACGCTGCGGTGGCGCTGTTCGAAGCCGTCTGGGCTGAAAACGGCCGCCGCCCGGTTCGCCTCATCGGCGTGGGCGTGACTGGCCTGCAACCGCGTGCGAGGCAACTCAGGCTGGGTGAGACCGCCGCGCGGGACACGCTTGCGGGAACGATTGCCGCAGTGCGCGAGAAGTTCGGAGATGGCTCGTTGTTGCGGGCTGCCGAACTCGGCGATCGGCATTAACGGGAAATCTTCTGGCCAAACGGCGTAACCTTTCGCGGCGATGCATGGATATACGTGTGATGGCTAGCGGGACAGCGCAGGCATGACCCTCGCAACGGTGGAGCAGACATACGCCGGTCGGCTCCCCGCGGGCGAAGCGTCGCTGATCGAGCGTGCGAGACGGATGGAAGGTAATGCCTGGGATGAGCTGTACACGCTCCACTACCCGGCCATTCACCGCTACTGCGCTTACCGCGTCTCCCAGCCAGACGCCGCCGAGGACCTGGCGGCCGATGTCTTTCTTCAGGCGGTCCGGGGAATCGGGCAGTACCGCTACCGGGGGCTGCCATTTCGTGCGTGGCTCTATCGAATCGCACATAATGTAACGGCCGATGAACGCAAGCGGCTGGCGCGCAACGGCGGTGTCGCCTCCAGCGTCGTCCCGGAACTCGCCGATCCCGATTTTGCGCCGGGTGTTGTGGACCGCCGAGCAATCGCGACGGCGCTCTGCGAACTGACCGACGATCAGCAGCAGGTGATCATTCTTCGATTTCTCGAAGGACTGTCGCTCCAGGAGACGGCAGCCGTGATGCGGCGTCGGGCGGGCGCCATCAAAGCGCTCCAGTTTCGCGCGGTCTCGCGCCTACGAGACATCCTTCAGACGGAGGTGACCTGAGATGTGGGACCTGCACCTCCGCAATCGCGAGGCGGGAGCCTTTGACGATGCCGTCGCGGGACGGGCTTCCACACCTGCTGCCGCCGACCTCGCCGCATTCATGGCATCGGTTGCTGCCGCCGTTCGACCGGCATCGCCTTTCGTCTCTGAACGCGGTTGGCACCGCCTGCATGAGGCGCTCGATGAACCCAGGGAGCAGTCGCGGGTCGTCCGTGGTGCACTTGCTCCCGCGCGCAGCACAGCGATCCTCGGCGCGGCGATGGCTGGCGGCGGACTCCTTGTCGCCGGGGCCGCTTCTGGCGTGGACCCCGCCCTTGTTGTGCGCCAGGTGATCGTCGATACGACGGCTGGCCGCTGGGCGGCTGGAAACGACGCCCCGGCCGCTTCAGCGTCAGAACTGACAGTCGAGGGCACCGTGACCAGCGTTGGCCGCGACCGGATTGCCGTGGATACCGGAACTGCCGTCGTCGACGTTCGAACGGACGCCCAGACAAGGGTCGAGACCGCCGATGGGCGCAAGGTGACAAGCACCAGTGTGGGAGTGGGTGACCGGGTCCAGGTCCGCGCTCGCCTCTTGGCCGATGGCGGACTCCTGGCCACCAACGTGGCGTTCGCTCCCGGTCGCGTGCCACTCGCGCCTGTCTCCACGCCTGGAGCAGCGATGGTGCAACGTGTTCCTGAAACTCCGCAAGCGGCTGCTACGTCGGCAGCGCGTGACCCGGGGACAGTCGCGTCGCCCACATCTGACGCGCCAGTACGTCCTGCCACAGATGAGAAGCCCGTGCGGACTCCAGTTGCCGGCGCGTCGCCCGCCAGCCAGAATCGCAGCGACGGAACGGCGCCCGCGGTCACCAAGGAAGCAGATCCGTCGCGCACCGCGGCGGCGGCTCCCTCGGCGACGAAGACGGTCGACGCAACCCGAACACCCGATGCGGCAGCGGCCACCTCGCGAACGCCCGAGCCCGCAACGACGGCGATCCCGACGAAGACGCCAGGAGCGTCGATCAGCCCTGCTCCAGTCGAAACTGAGAAGCCGCAGCCGGGCGACCCGACAGCAGCGCCCGCTCCGGTCGACCCGGTCCCGACGACGGCCACGCCGCTGCCCACACCGAAGCAAACGCCGGCTCCTACGAAGGATCCGGACCGGATAATCAAGGAAGAAGCGCCGGTGACTGATGGAGACGGCGTGATAATTCGTTGACGGCTGGCCTGTAACTGGGCCATCATCCGGTAGCTTTGATAGGTTTTGGGCCGTGAGCGATGAACAACCGAGCTGGCTGACCCTTGGGGTCGCGAGCCGGCTCCTCGGTGTCAGTGAATCTACGATCAGGCGCTGGGCCGACTCCGGCGATGTGCGGTCGTTCCGGACTTCCGGGGGCCATCGGCGGGTCCTCGAAGAGGACCTCCGGCGGCTGCTCAGTTCCGGGGGTGGCCACGCCGTCAGCGACAGCTCGCACGTCAGCGAGGTTGCCCTGGCGCGCGTGAAGCGCCGGCTCGGACGGCGGCAGCGACCTGCAATGCCCCAGTCAGACATGCTCGACGCGGACGCGAAGGATCGACTGCGGCTGCTCGGCCGTCAGCTCGTGGAGCTCTTTGCGCGCTTCATTTCGTCCGGCGCCAAGGGGGAACGCTTCGAAGAAGACGCGCGGATGATCGGCCGGGAATACGGGCGCACGCTGGTCGCGGCTCATGTTGGCCTCACGGCTGCTGTGACGACCTTCAACTCGCTCCGAATCACGCTCGAAGAGACGGCAGTCCAAATAGCATCGGAGTCAGGCCTTTCAACCGAAGACGCGGTAGAGGCGCTCGAGCGAGTCCTGCGCCTCGCCGATGTCGTGCTTGAGGGGATGGCTGAGGTATACGAGCGGAATCAGGCGCCGGTGTGAGTGCCCCGATGGTTCGGCGGTCCTGGGCGTCGGCCCGATGAGAGAAGTCGCTGAGCTCAATGGCGATGGAATCGCGGCGGAACTTCGAGATGCGATTCATGTCCTGAACGAGGCGCTCGGGAGTCCGGTCGCCTTTCGGGCCGTCGATTGGAGCCTTGAGCGTCGTGAGCGTGACGCCGCCAGCTTCGATGAGGCGGTCGAGCTGACGACCGCCCTCGGGGCGGCCATCAAGTACCCCACGGTCACTCAGACGGCGAGCCCCAACCAGGTGCTTCGAGATCGTCTCGACCTCGCAGTTATCCACCGTCCGGCCCGGACGTATCCCGGCGTCAGCAAGAATTACGCCGGCGAGATAGACCTTCACATCGTCCGCGTGGCCACGGGTGGCACGTACGAAGACGCCGGACGGCGGATCGGCCACCACTCGGCCGTCAGCATCAGGGTGATGGAGCGGCTGCCCGTTGAACACGCCGCCCACTTCGCTTTCCGCCTGGCCGAGCGGCATCGGCACAGCGTTGTTTCCACGTCCAAGTACACAATTCAGCGCGCGGCCGATGGGCTCTTTGAAGACGTCGTGGACGAGGTTTCCGCCGAGTATCGCAACACCGCCCACTCGCGCGAATTGTTCGATTCGTTGCTGGCGAAGCTCATTCTCCGGCCCGAGCGCTACGACGTGATCGTCACGCCGAACGAGTACGGCGACTTCCTCTCGGACATGGTCTACGGGCTCATCGAATCGATTGGTCTTGGAGCCAGCGCCAGCTACGCGTTCAGCGCCAGCCATCAACCAACCGTTGGCGTGTTCGACCCAGCAGGCGGGACTGCACCAGACATCGCTGGAAAAGGGATCGCGAATCCCTCCGGGGCGATCGAAGCGTTCGGCTACTTGCTTGAATACTGTGGGCACTTCGACATGTCGCGACGGCTCGTCAGCGCCGTGCGGGACGCAATCGGTGACGGCGACTGCACCCGCGACCTTGGCGGTAATCTCGATACGCTGCAGTTCACACAGGCAGTTATTCGGCGAACGACAGACGGACTTTAACGCGCGGCAGTCCCGTTGCTTCCGGCCGATACCAGCGGTGCCGCCGGGTTGCGCAAGATCTCGTCGACGAGGCCGTACTGGCGCGCCGCCTCGGGGTCCAGCCAGAAGTCCCGGTCAGTGTCGCGCTCGATGCGTTCCATGGACTGGTCGGTGTTCTTCTGGATGATGTTGCGGAGCACAGCCTGAAGCCGCAGGGTTTCGCGCGCCTGGATCTCGATATCGCGTGCCTGTCCCTGCGCCCCGCCAAGCACCTGGTGGAGATGGATCGTGGAATTCGGGAGCGAGTAGCGCTTGCCCTTTGTCCCGGAGCAGAGCAATACCGTGCCCATTGATGCCGCGAGGCCGATGCACACGGTCGCGACGTCTGGACGGATGAGGTTCATCGTGTCGTAGATAGCAAGGCCGGCCGTGACACTGCCGCCCGGGCAGTTCACGTACATCATGATGTCCTTGTCGTCGTCCTCGCGGGCGAGGTAGAGCAACTGGGCGATGATGATGTTCGCGATCATCGCGTCGATGGGCGTGCCAAGAAAAACGATCCGTTCCTTGAGCAGAAGCGAGTAGATGTCGTACGCGCGTTCGCGGCGGCCGTCTGATTCGATCACGAACGGCATGATGTTCGCGGGGCGGTCGGCGCCTTCGAGCAGGGTCTCCATCGAGACGCGGTCGGCGTCGGGTCGCCTTCCGGACGTAATGTCACGGATAAGTTCAAAACTGGTGCTGTTCATGTCGCGCCTCCGGGCCTTCGTACACGTCCCAGTGTGCGGCTCAGCGGCCACGTGGCGCAAAGCGGGTGGCCGCTGAGCCGCACATCAGCTTTCGTTCTGATCCACCCAGATGATGTAGTCGAGTTCCCCCGTGTCGATGCCGGCGCGAGCCAGTTCCCAGGCAAGCTCGGCCCGGTGCTGTGCAGAGTGGGCGAGGACCTGTAGGAGGCAGTCTTCGACTGCGAACGAGCGCTCCCACCATGGGATGTACACCGGCGTACCCAAATCTTCCGTTGTGGCAAGGAAGGCCTGGAATCCCGCGATCGTCTCAGCGCAATACGACGTGAGTTCCCCGAGGTCCCGAGGCGGCTCAGGTACGACCGGGTGGCTGGAGATCGCGTCGAGGAAGGCGCGCTCGGTGCCGGCCATGTGGCGAAGCGCCTCCAAATTTGAGTTCGCACTGGGTCTCGACTCACGCGCGAGAAGCTCAGGGCCCGCTTCACTGAGCCCTGCAAGGACTTTGCCAGTGGCCCAGTCACTGTGACGGAAGAGGCGTTCGAAAGCGTTCATGGGTGGTCAAGTTCCTCCTCAATGCCGATTCGTTCGAATTCGCCGCGGGCAAGTTCTGAAAGCCTGTGCGGTAGCTTCGCACCGCTACGCGCCAGGGGCCCAAAGCGCCAGGCGACTGCCTCTTCGAACACTTCTGCCGTGGCGCGCGGGACGTTGCCTTCCGCGGTCATTACCCAGGCGCCTGCGAGCAGCCGCAAGTGATACATCGACGCGCCCTCGTAGAGAGCTCGATCGATTACCGCAACGAGCGACGGGTGCTCGTCCACGACCCGCTGAGCGAGAGCGGAGGCCGGGCCGGAAACGAAACGATCCAGGTCAACCGTCCGACCGAACGAGGTCATCAGATTCCCATAGAGGGCGTCGGTGATCCGCGGCTTTCGCCGAAATCCGAACATCGAGCAACCTTGGCGACCGGGGTAACGATGCGCAAGTCCGCGCGGCGGGCGCTACGCTTGCCTCATGGAAGTGGGCGACGCGGCCGTCATCCTGGCTGGTGGTTCCAGCCGCCGGTTCGGCCGCGACAAGTCGCACGCGTTGTTGGATGGCCAACCGATGCTGGAGTGGGTGGTCCGCGCGGTGGCCCGCGTCAGCGATCGCGTGGTCATTGCCGCCAGGCCTGGACAGGAACTACCGCCGCTGGAGGGCATTGGCCGCCTGGAATACGTGGTCGATGCTCGTGTGAACGCGGGGCCCATGGCCGGGCTGGAGGCAGCGTTTGGGCTGCTCGGGTCCGGTCGCGCGTTCGTGGCAGGCGTGGATGCACCCCTCCTGGTGCCCGGACTCGCGATCGCCGTGCTGGGTCGGTTGGAAGGTGCGCACGCCGCCCTCCCGGTCGTGGGCGGGAGGCGCCAGCCCCTCGTCGGGGCCTACGATGTTGCCGTTTGCCGGCGGGCGTTCTCGGCGGCGCTGGACCGGGATGAACGGAGGCTGCTGACCGTGCTGGACGAACTGATGGTTGCAGAACTGGACGAAACGGAGGTTCGCAAGCATGACCCGGGCCTTCGTTCCTTCGAGAACCTGAACACGCCTGAAGCGCTGGCGGCCGTCGAGATACAGATGCGGACGTCGGGCTCCTAACAGGCTCCCTGCCGGGCGGTTGACACCCTTGCCCCGCGACCACACGATCCACGGACAGCCCGGGCTCGGAGTTCTTGCTCCAGGCGGCCTCGGCCACGCAACGACGGTGAGGTCCGAGTCGGCTGTGGCCGGGCCAGGAGGATGACAGCAATGGCGACGACGAATCGTGCGAAGACGCTCGGTGAACTGAAGGCGGCGGGGTACCAGGTGCTCCCGGTCCGCGAAGAAATGCGGAAGAACCTGATCGCGAAGATCCGCTCAGGGGAGACGCTTTTCCCGGGCATCCATGGTTACGAAGACACGGTTATCCCTCATGTCGTCAACGCCATCCTTGCCGGCCAGGACATCATCTTCCTTGGAGAACGCGGACAGGCGAAGTCGCGCATCATCCGGGCGCTCACGAGTCTACTCGATGAGGAGACGCCCATCCTCGCCGGTTGCGAGATTCCCGAGGATCCATACCATCCGATTTCGCAGGCGGGGCGGGACATCATTGCAGCGCAGGGCGATGCGGCAGAGATCGTATGGCTCCCGCGTGACAGTCGCTACGGCGAAAAGCTAGCGACGCCGGACATCACGATTGCTGACCTCATCGGAGAGGTAGACCCGATTAAGGTGGCCGAAGGCCGCTACCTTGCCGATGAATTGACGATTCACTACGGCCTCATCCCCCGTACCAACCGCGGCATCTTCTGCATCAACGAGCTGCCTGACCTGGCAGAGCGTATCCAGGTCGGCTTGCTCAACATCATGGAAGAGCGGGATGTCCAGATTCGTGGCTATCGCATCCGCCTCGCGCTCGACGTGTTCATCGTCGCTTCGGCTAACCCCGAGGACTACACCAACCGCGGCCGCATCATTACGCCGCTGAAGGACCGCTACGGCGCGCAGATCCGGACTCACTACCCGACGCGGATCGAACACGAGATGGACATCATGGACGCGGAGCACCACCCAGCGCCCGCGGACTTCAAAGTTTCGGTACCGCCGTACATGAAGGAAGTAATCGCCGAGGTCAGCCGCCTGGCCCGCAAGAGCCCCGACGTGAACCAGCGCTCGGGCGTCAGTGTCCGCGCCAGCATTGCGAACTACGAGAGCCTGCTCGCCAACGCGATGCGGCGGTCCATCGTCACCGGCGAGGATATCGTGGTGCCGCGCACCAGCGACCTCCAGTACATCATCCCGAGCCTCAGCGGGAAGGTAGAGTTCGAGACGGTCGAGGACGGGCGCGAAGAACAGATCATCGAGAAGCTGATCCAGGGCGCGATCGTCGCGGTATTCAACCGCACATTCACGCTTGGCGAACTCGAGCCGGCGGTTAATCGCTTCAAGGCGGGCCTCGCAGTCGAAGTCGGTGAGCTCACGCCGAGCGAGGCATATGTCCGCCTCGCCAGCCAGGTTGAAGGCCTCCCGGAAGCGGTTGCCAAGGTAGGCGGCGGAGAGTCGCCGGCAGAGACCGCCGCGGCCGTCGAGTTCATCCTTGAGGGCCTCCACCTGAACAAGCGCCTGAACAAAGACCGCGTCGGCGGGAAGATCCAGTACCGCGGTTAGCGATTGCCGCCGGGACGATAGGGGGCTGAATGGCCTGGACGATTGAACCGCTGCCGACGGCCGGCTCCCGGTTCGAGGCAGCGCTTTCCGTTTACCGGGAGGCGTTTTCGCGGCCCCCGTACAGCGACTCCGAACGCGTGAACGAAGTGCGCGCGCGCATTGCGGCGCAGCACGGCCGACGGCCCGGGTTTCGCGCCTTTTGCGCGATGCACGGCGACGGCCGCGTCCTCGGCATGACGTATGGCTACCGGAGCGAGCCCGGACAGTGGTGGCATGAGGCCGTCGCGGCCGCAATCGGAGCCGAGGACTACGCCACCTGGCTCAGCGACGCCTACGAGCTGGCAGAAGTGGCCGTCGCCCCGGCGTTCCAGTCCTTCGGCATCGGACGAGCACTGATCGAGCACCTGCTCTCGGGCGTAACCGAACGCAGCTGCGTTCTGAGCACCCGTTCCGACAGCAATGCCCACCGCCTCTACCGGCGGATTGGGTTCGACGAGATCACGGAAATGCAGTTCTTCACGGGCGGCTACCCGTTCTTCATCATGGGACGCCCGCTGCACCCCATGCAGGCTGATGTGAAGGACGACACCACCGGCGACCGCCTCGGCCTGCTTTCCCGAGCGGCAGCTACCGGCTGATCTGGCTCATCACGTCGGCGGACTGCTGTCCGGCAGGCGCAGCGATCTCAATCACACGCTCGTCGACGTCGTCGTATTCCAGCCGGAGGGCGCGGCACATCGTTGCGTGCAGGCGATAGGTCGCGACGGCATAGGTCAGCTCCAGGATCGACTCATCGTCGAGGTGTTGCTTCAGGGCTGCGAAGGTCTGGTCCGAGACGCGGCCATCCTGGAGCACGACGGCGTCCGTGTAGGCCAGCACGGCTCGTTCGTCCGCGGAATACACGTCGGCCGTTGACCAGGATGTGATCGCAGCGACCTTATCCTCGCTGAGTCCCGCGGATCGGGCGGCCTTGCAGTGCTGCGAAAAGACGAACTGGCTACCTGCCGCGAACCCCGTTCGCATAAGCCCGAGCTCGCGAAGCTGCGGCGAGAGCTTCCGGCGGCGGCTGCTGAACAGGGCGAATCCGCGTTGGGCGTGTTCGAGGATTTCCGGTACCACGGCAAACACGGTCCACCAGTTGCCGGGCGTGCCGGTCGCCGTGCCCGGTTCTTTGACCGGGTCTCGGTCACCGAAGAGGCGTTGGTAGACCTGCTGGATGTCCTCCGATGCTTCGGACTTCGAGACCTGGCGTAGGCGGGGCATTGGCGCTTCTCCGTGGATTTGGTGGGGCCGATTCTAGCGGCGTGACTCCCCGGGCGCTCGGCGGCGGTGTAGGCTGTATCGGAATCAACTATCGGAGGCAGTCGATGCCGCTTTCCAAGACCCAGCCCAATTCCGAATTTGAGCTCCGGGGCATCAACCATCTTGCGCTTGTCTGCCGGGACATGGACGAGACTGTCACGTTCTACCGGGACACGATGGGCATGCCGCTGGTCAAGACAATCGAGCTGCCGAACAACGGCGGTCAGCACTTCTTCTTTGACATCGGAAACGGTGATTGCCTCGCCTTCTTCTGGTTCCCGAACGCCCCGGAAGCCGCCCCCGGCGTTGCCTCCCCGGCTGCCGTTCCCGGTGTTGGCGACCTTGCGACCGCGCACGGCTCGATGAATCACGTCGCCTTCGATGTCGATCCGGACAAGATGGAAGAGTACGTTGAGAAGCTGAAGGCCAAGGGCCTCGAGCCGACTCAGATCCTCAACCACGACGACAGCAAGTGGCAGGTTGCCAGAGCGATGCACCCGGGCGTCTTCGTGCGCTCGGTCTACTTCATGGATCCCAACGGCATCCTGTTGGAGTTCGCCGCCTGGACGCGGACGTTTGCGCCGGAAGAGGCGTTGCACACGCCGGCGCGAGCCACCGACCGCGCAAAGTACCTCGAGCCTGAGAAGGCCGTCGTCTAAAACACCGCAACAGACTTCCGCGTCTGGCCGGCGCTACTGTGGCTCGGCCAGAGCGGGGACGTCCCCCTGGATCGCCTGGAATACGGCTCTGGCGAGGCGGTCCGCGCCCTCCCTGCTGAGGTGTACGCCGTCTTGCATGCGGACGCCCTGTAACGCGCCGTCGCCGTCCGGCAGGAAGGCGGCGTAGTTACCGGAGCCATCCGCAAACAGAGCCCACGCATCGATGTAGCGCGCCCGCTCACGTCCGTCCGCTTCCTCGCGATAGATCTCGTTCTGGACGGCCATGCGACGGCTAAAACCCTCCGTCTCCATAATCGGAAGACCAACCCAGACCACGATTCGGCCCGGTGCGTCAAGCGTCGTCATCGCCTGGCGGACGCGCGCCCGGTACTCGGAAATCCAGCCGGGGGTCTCAGGCTGGTAGATGGCTCCATCCGTGGTCCGGATGGCTTGGGCGTCGTTGGCGCCGAGGAAGATCACGAAGATTTCCGGCTGCCGTGCGGAAGCGACCTCCGCCAGATGGAGCGGCCAATCAAAGAAGTCAGGTCTCGTGAGCCCCGACGAGAGTTCGGCGTCGTAGGCGGCCGTGATGAGGCTGGATTCAGACGCCATGCGGGCGAGGGCCGGCCCAAACGCGGCCGACATCGAGTCCCCGCCAATCCATAGCCGGAGGGGTTCCGCCGCGCTCGGGGTTCGTAGCAGCGGTACGGGCTCAGCCGCCTGGAGAGGTCGCGGAGTCTCGCCAGGGTACGACGCGACGCCGCTCAGCCAGGCGCGCGGCCGGACTACGGGCGACGGCCCCCTGCCCAACGCCTGGTCGATCCAACTCCGTGGCCGGTCCAGGTAGAGCGCTCCGCTCACTCGGGCGAGCGGAGTCCACGTCGCCACCCAGAACTCTCGCTCCGCGCCGTACGGCTTCTGTTCGGCGCCGTCGAGCAAGGCCGCGGCGTTGAGGAGTGCCGCGAAGAGCAGCGTCGCGACGCAGAGCGCGACCAGCCTTGCGGCGGCGCGGGCTGACCCGCCTTCCGGCGCGACCGGCTGGTCCAGTTCGCCGGAGATGCCTTGGGTTACTTCCGAGGTCCGTCGGCGGAGCAGTTTTCTGTGTGACTCAGCGCGAATCCCGGCCGCCGTCACTTCGTTGTGCCGTCTCCGGAGGGGAAGGAAGGTTCTCGGGTCGGTCGGAGTGGAGCCCATGTTCGGATCCTCAGAACTGGAAGTAGATGAACGGTGCGACGCCCGCCGGGCCGAACGCATCCACGAGCACAAGCCCGGCTGCAAGGCAAGCGGCCTGCGGAGCGAGCGACAGCCGGCCGAACGCGGCACGAGCGCGAGCGAGCGTCGCGGCCGAGAGGAACTGCGAGGCGATGGCCAATGCGACTACGGCGAGCAGCAGCGGTGAGACGAATGACTGGCCCGGTCCGCCCTGCCAGAGTCCGGTGAACATGTCGAACGCGAGACCGATGCTCTCGGCGCGGAAGAACACCCATGCGAAACAGACCAGGTGGAATGTGACTAGCCAACGAAGGATGTTGGCGCCGGACAGCCCGCGGTGTTCAGACGGGCGAAGGAGGGGGACGAACCGCTCCGCCACCAGTGCGAGGCCGTGGATGGCGCCCCAGGCGACAAATGTCCATGCGGCGCCGTGCCAGAGTCCGCCAAGGACCATCGTCAGTAGCAGGTTCCGAGCCGTGAAGATCCCACGTCCGCGGTTCCCGCCAAGGCCGATGTACAGGTAGTCGCGTAGCCAGCGCGACAGGGTCATGTGCCAGCGGCGCCAGAAGTCCTGCATCGAAAGCGCCCGGTAGGGGGCGTCGAAGTTCTTGGGAAAACGGAATCCGAGGAGCAACGCGCAGCCGATAGCGATGTCCGTATATCCGCTGAAGTCGGCGAAGATTTGGACGGCATAGGCGTAGGTGGCGAGCAAGATCTCGGCGCGTGAGTGGTCCCCGGGAACGGCGAACACCGGGTCGACGATCTGCTCAGCAAGGAAGCTGGAGATGACGACTTTCTTGAACAGCCCCGCCAGGATGAGGAGGAGCGCGCCTTGGACGTCGATCTCCCTCGCGCTCAGGGGCCGGGCCAGTTGTGGGCCGATCTCCGACGCGCGGACGATCGGCCCGGCGACGAGATGCGGAAAGAACGACTGGAAGAGCGCGAAGTCCAAGAGCCCGAGAGGGCGCGGAATCGTGCCCCTGGCGATGTCAACGACGTAGCTGATGCCCTGGAAGGTGAAGAAAGAGATGCCGACCGGCAGCGCTACCTGGATGAGCGGCAATGGCAGATCGAGCCCGGCTCCGGCCAGGCCCGACCGCACTTCGGTCGCGAAGAATCCGTAGTACTTGAACCAGCCCAGGACGGCGAGATTCGACGCCACGGTCAGGAAGAGAAGGAGCTGCGTCCGGCGCGACCGGCTACCGATTACCAGGGAACGGTGCGTAGCCTCGCCGAGCAACCAGTTTGCGACCGTAGACCCGCCGAGAAGGAGACAGAGGGCAGGGTTCCAATATGCGTAGAAGAAATAGCTCGCCCCAAGGAGCAGCAACCGCCAGGCGATCGCCCACCGCCGCGCCGCCCAGTAGGCGGCAAGCACCACGGCGAAGAACACGCCAAAATCGACCGTGGGGAAGAGCATTCGCCCCCGCGTGTCCCGCCAGCCACAGTTTCTTCCTTACCTTTGTGAAGATCCAGCGCGATCTTCGTTGGCCCGGTGCGCTGCCGCCTTAGCCCGGTTGATGATGCTCTTCGGCATGCGGTCAAAGATCATCCCGTGGAACGGGAGGACCAGGTACCAGTAGAGCAACCCCGGCATCCCTCCCGGGTGGAAGCGCGCAGTCGTCACGAGTTCAGATGTGCGCTCGCCTGCCGGAATCACCTCGAACTCCAGCACGGCGACGCCAGGAAGTTTCATCTCGGCGACCAGGGTGAGGCGTCGACCGGGCTCGATGGCGGCAACGCGCCAGAAATCGATCGCGTCGCCCACTCGGATGTCCGAGGGGTGCCGCCTCCCCCGGCGCAGTCCAACACCGCCAACGAGGCGGTCCATCGCACCGCGCAGCTGCCAGAGGCGGTTGGCGAAGAAGTACCCGTTCTTCCCACCGATGCGGCAGAGGACATCCCAGACGGCGCCGGCGGGCGCTTCCGCGGGAAACCGGGTCGTCGCGCCCTTGGAGTAGTAGGAAACCTCGGGGTTGTAACCCCGGAACGCGAGCGAGCCTTCGGCCCAGCGCGCTGCAAGCACATCCTGCCGTTCGGTTTCGAGGGCCTCCGCCACCGCTTCGCGGTAGGAGCGCAATTCCATCGGCGCCATCGCCCGTGCCTCGGCATCGTTCGCGATGAGGTCATGACGCAAGCCTTCAATCAGCGGCCGCGCGATGGAAGCAGGGACGCTGGTCACGAGGTCGAGCCAGTACGACGACAATCTCGGGGTCAGGACCGGCACGGGAATCAGTTTCGGCGGGCGCTTTCCTGCTACCTCGGCGAACTGGCGCATGAGGTCGCCGTAGGAGATCACCTCCGGACCGCCGACGTCCAAAGTCCTGCCCTTCGCTTCGGGAAGCGTGCTGAGCCGGACGAGGTACGCCACCAGATCGGAGAGCGCGATCGGTTGCGTGCGCGATCGTACCCAGCGGGGCGTGACCATGACGGGAAGGTGATACGTAAGGTCGCGGATGACTTCGAAGGCCGCTGAGCCGGGGCCGACGACGATTCCAGCGCGGACTTCCGTCACTGGAACGCCGGAAGCACGAAGGATGAGGCCGGTTTCGAGGCGGGATGCGAGGTGCTCCGAGACGGACTCCCCCGGCTGAAGTCCCCCGAGGTAGACGATCCGTTGGACGTGTTCCTCCGCAGCTGCGCGGGCGAAGTTCGCGGCCGCCTGGCGGTCCAGTTGGGCGAACTCTTTTCCCGAGCCCATCGAGTGGATGAGGTAAAACGCGATATCGACGCCGCGCAGCGCCGCCCGCAATGACTCGGGTACGAATGCGTCGGCGGCGACTGTTTCAATCCCTTCCCAGCCCCTGCTGCGGAGAACGTCGACGCGCCGTGCGGCTGCGCGAACCTGGAACCCGGCGCCGGCCAGGGCCGGGACCAGGTGGCTGCCGACGTATCCGCTTGCACCAAGGACGAGCACGCGTTGCGTCATAGTCAGACCCACCTTCCCGGCGTGTGCTCCGCGCTTTCCCGGCCGAGTTCCGTCGCCGGCGGCTCACCGAGCGTGTATTCGCGGATGATCGAGTGCCACGGGCCTGTCGCCTCCAGGCTGGCCATCAGGCCGGCAAAGCCGAAGTTGATGCGCTGCGTGAAGATGACGCCCTTTGGGATGTTGAGTTTCCTGTTCACGCGGCCCGTGTCGCCGGAAAGCTGCAGGTTCTGTCGGACCATGCTGGATGCGAGCTGCGGCGTAAACCGCACGCCGTCATGAAGTATGAACGAGTAGTAGAGACGCATGTGCTCCCAAAGCTCCTCGGTCTCGAGGTCTAGATCGCGTGGGACATAACCCACGTCCACCATACCTGCGCGCCATTGCTCGATATCGCCGCGGACGACGCCTGCGATCATCTGGTTGAGCTGGTCCCGCAACAGCGGTTCGAACTCCACGACACAACCATAGTCGATGAAGGCGACGCGGCCATCGTCCATGAGCAGGTAGTTCCCGGCGTGCGGGTCCGCCTGGAACAACCCATGGCGATGCATCGTGCCGAACGTGAATCGGAAGATTTTCTCGGCCAGTGCGTCTTTCCGGGCCGCATCCCATGACCGGGCGGTCGCGAACGGCTCGCCCTCGATGTACTCCTGGACTAGCACCCGCCGGGTACTCAGTGCAGGGAAGACCTCGGGTACTTTGACGAAC
The DNA here is from genome assembly GCA_050248655.1 of Dehalococcoidia bacterium. Lineage (GTDB taxonomy): Bacteria > Chloroflexota > Dehalococcoidia > Tepidiformales > Tepidiformaceae > JAGQHB01. The sequence goes on along the minus strand of JBFWRY010000001.1, from coordinate 445,218 downwards.
GGATGCCCGCGGAACAGGCCCGCGAAACTGGCCTGCGAGGCGAGTTCCCGCTTGTAGTCGAGTTCCCCCAGGATCCCGGACTTCAGGTCGTCCACGAGCGGCCCCGGGTCCAGCCCCCGCGCTGCGAACCCGGCGAGCCCGAAGAGCAGGCCAACGTTGGCAAGGTCCGCCGTCACCGCCTCGGCCGCGCCCGGGTATTGCACTTTCACAGCGACGTGCGTCCCGTCCTGCAGTGCTGCCCGGTGCACCTGGCCAATCGACGCCGCGGCGAATGGCTCCCACTCGAAGTTTCGGAATATCCGGTCCGGACCCTGGCCGAACTCTTCTTCGAAGACCTGCCGGACGAGCCGCCGCGCCATCGGCGTCGCGCGCGACTGAAGCGTCGCAAGAGAATCGGCGAATTCCGGTGGTACGGTCCCGGTCATGACCGACATGATTTGGCCGAGCTTCATGGTCACGCCCTTCATGTCCCCCATAAGTGCGGCGACGTCTTCTGCCGTGCGTAGCATCGCGCGTTCTTTCCGGGCGGAGCGCGTCTTGCGGCTGCCGGCATGCGCCGCGACCCACCGACCACCCGCGCGAGCCCCCAACGCGGCGAGCGAACCGGTTCGCCTGAGCCGCGACCAGGCGCGCGGACGACGTCCGGGTGAGGTGCTTCGAGTCGACCGATCATTACTCATGTTCAAGGATTGTCCAATGTTCGTGGCAGTATAGGCAAGCGAGGTTTCGGAATCTGGTGGCCTGTGCGAGACTGAGGTCAATGGTTGAAGGGCGCGCACGAGTAGTCATTGATTCAGTTGATCCGTCGGTCGATATGGGCCGATATCCAGCAAAGCGCGTCGTTGGCGACCTCGTCCAGGTGGAAGCGGTCATATTCACGGATGGCCACGACCAGCTCCGATGTGAGGTGGATTTCCGGCACGAATCGGACACGGAGTGGTCAGTCACGGCGTTGACGCCTTCGTTCAACGACCGCTGGCACGCCTCGTTCCCGGTGGAGCGCCTCGGCCGGTATCTGTTCCGTGTCCGGGCGTGGGTCGACCCGTTCGGCAGCTGGCTGCACGGAATAACGCGAAAGATAGAAGCCGCCCAGGATGTGTCGCTTGACCTCCGCGGAGGTGCGGCGCTGCTTGATTCGAGGGGTGAGCGCGCTTCCGGGACGGACGCCCAGCGCATCCGGCTTGCGGCTGGCGCCTTGCGCTCGCTGCCTGCTGACGGGGAGGGCCTTGAAGCTGCGCTCGACGAAGACGTCCTCGCGCTTGTGGCCGAATACGACCCGGGGGAGTTTGCGGCCACAAGCGCTACCGACCTCCCGATCGTGGTAGAGCCAGTGCGCGCCAGGCACGGCGCCTGGTACGAATTCTTCCCGCGGTCGACCGCGAAAGGTTCACACGGCACGTTTGAGACGGCCATGGCTATGCTGGAGTACGTCGCCGACCTCGGGTTCGACGTCGTCTATCTCCCGCCGATCCACCCGGTTGGCCTAACGAATCGCAAGGGTCCGAACAACGCTCTGGTGGCGAACGCGGGCGATCCTGGGAGCCCCTGGGCGATCGGTGGTGCGGCCGGCGGCCATCGAGCCATCAACCCGGACCTTGGTACGCTGGCTGATTTCCAGGCGTTCGTCGCCCGGGCCCGGGCGCTCGGGCTCGAAGTTTCGATCGATATAGCGTTTCAGTGCTCGCCGGACCATCCGCTGATCAGGGAGCACCCGGAGTGGTTCCGCCGCCGCCCCGACGGCTCGATTGCGTATGCCGAGAACCCTCCGAAGAAGTACGAGGACGTGGTTCCGTTCGACTTCGAATGCGATGACTGGCGCGGGCTTTGGGATGAGCTCTGCGGGACGTTCCTCTTCTGGGCATCCCACGGGGTCACAACGTTCCGCGTGGACAATCCCCACACCAAGCCGTTCCCGTTCTGGGAGTGGCTCATTCCCGAGGTGAAGCGCCGGTACCCCGAGGCCATCTTCCTGAGTGAGGCGTTCACCCGCCCGGCGCTGCTCCACGGGCTTGCGAAGCGAGGCTTCAGCCAATCGTACAACTATTTCCCCTGGCGGAACACACGGCACGAGATCGAAACGTACCTGGAAGAGCTCACTTCTTCTCCCGGCCGCGAGTATCTGCGTCCCAGCCTATGGACCAATACACCGGACATTCTTACCGAGTACCTGCAGGGTGGCGGGCGGTCCGCCTTCATGGCGCGGTTCATCCTGGCTTCCACGCTCGGCGCGAACTATGGCGTCTACGGCCCGTCGTTCGAGCTGTGCGAGGGCACTCCACGAGAACCGGGCACCGAAGAGTACCTCGATTCCGAGAAGTACCAGGTCCGTGACTGGAACCTGGATGCACCATGGAGTTTGAAGCACCTCATTCAGCGAGTGAATGCCATCCGGCGTGCCCATCCCGCCCTCCGCCAGGACTGGAACCTCGCGTTCTTCCCCTCGGAAAACAACCAGGTCCTCTGCTACGCCAAGTACACCGACGACCTTTCCGACATCGTTGTCACTACCGTGAATATTGATCCGCACGTCCGCCACGGCGGCCACGTCGAACTTGATCTCGAACTCTTCCGGTTCGACCCGGTTGAGAGCTACGTCTCGGAAGACCTGCTCGGAGGCGGCCGGTACATCTGGGAAGGGCCGCGCAACTACGTGGAGCTCGATCCAGGCACCGCTCACATCTTCGTGATGCGCCAACACCCCCGAACCGAACGTGACTTCGAGTACTTCGAATAACTCGCCCCCAGGAGCAACGAATGGCCCGCGGCCGGCCCCGCCCAGCGACTGATTCTGACCCGCTCTGGTTTAAAGACGCGGTCATCTACGAAGTGCACGTCCGTGCGTTCCACGATTCGAACGCTGACGGGATCGGCGACTTCGGGGGTCTGCGCGAGAAGCTGCCTTATTTGCAAGACCTCGGCGTCACGACGCTGTGGCTGCAGCCTTTCTTCGTCTCGCCTCTCAAGGATGACGGCTACGACATCGAAGACTACCGGACGGTGAACCCGGACTACGGCACGTTGCGGGACTTCCAGGAGTTTCTGGACGAGGCGCATGCTCGCGGGCTCCGCGTGATCACGGAGCTGGTGGTGAACCATACCTCCGACCAACACGCCTGGTTCCAGCGTGCACGCAGAGCCCCGAAGGGCAGCCCGCTTCGCGACTACTACGTGTGGAGCGACACTCCGGATAAGTACAAGGAAGTCCGGATCATTTTCCGGGACTTTGAACATTCGAACTGGGCATGGGACCCGGTCGCCGAACAGTACTACTGGCACCGGTTCTACTCGCACCAGCCCGACCTGAACTTCGAAAGTCCGCGTGTCAAGGACGAGATCTTCGCGCTCGTCGATTACTGGTTCGGGATGGGCATTGACGGCTTTCGGCTCGATGCGATCCCGTACCTGTATGAGGAGGACGGCACGAGCTCCGAGAACCTCCCCCGCACGCACGAGTTCCTCAAGGAGCTCCGGGCATATGTGGACCGCAAGTACCCCGGCCGCCTGCTCCTGGCGGAGGCGAACCAGTGGCCCGACGACGTGGCGGTGTATTTCGGCGACGGCGACGAATGCCACATGGCGTACCACTTCCCGCTGATGCCGCGGCTCTATATGGCAGCCCGCATGGAGGACCGGTTTCCGATCACGGAGATCCTCGAACAAACCCCGGCGATCCCTGACAACTGCCAGTGGGCGATCTTCCTGAGAAATCACGACGAGCTGACGCTGGAAATGGTGAGCGACGAGGAGCGCGACTACATGTACCGCGTCTACGCCGCAGACCAACGCGCACGCATCAACCTCGGCATCCGCCGGCGTTTAGCGCCGTTGCTCGGGTACAACCGCCGGCTCATGGAGCTGATGAACGCGCTGCTGTTCTCCATGCAAGGCACGCCCGTCCTCTACTACGGCGACGAGATCGCGATGGGCGACAACATCTATCTCGGCGACCGGAACGGTGTGCGAACGCCCATGCAATGGAGCGCGGAGCGCAACGCCGGCTTCAGCAAAGCGAACCCGCAGAAGCTCTTCCTCCCGGCGGTGATCGATCCTGAGGCGCACTTCGAGGCCGTGAACGTGGAAAGCCAGCAGGCGAACCCCAGCACGTTCCTCTGGTGGATGAAGCGGCTCATCGCCCTCCGGAAGCAGCACAAGGCGTTCGGCCGGGGCACGATGCAGTTCGTGGAGGCGTCGAATCGCAAGGTCTTGGCCTACACGCGGTCGTACGAAGATGACACGGTCCTGGTGGTCGCAAACCTCTCCCGCTACGTCCAGCCCGTCGAGCTGAATCTCGCCGCATTCGCCGGGACAGCGCCCGTGGAGATGATCGGCCGCAACGCGTTTCCAGGAATCGGCGAAGCACCCTACTTCCTCTCGCTCGGTCCGCACGCGTTTTTCTGGTTCCAGCTGGAGGCTCCGAGCGTCGCCCTTACAGCCGAACCGGCGCCTCAGCTGACCTACAACGGACGAACCTGGAGCAGCCTCTTCGAAGGGCGTTCTCGCGCGGGCCTGGAAGCGGTACTGCGCGCGTACGTGCCGGCTCGGCGCTGGTTTGGCTCCAAGGCTCGCCGGATTCGCCAGCTGGCCATCCAGTCGGTCATTCCGGTTTCGCCTCGTGAATCGCAAGGCGCGGTCTACACGACGATCGAGGTCGAGTACTACGAAGGTGAGCGCGAGCTTTACGTGCTGCCGCTCACCGTCGTGAGCGGCGCCGATGCCGAGCAAGTCAGCCGGGATACCCCGTGGGCGGTAGTCGGCCCGATCTCGGGCGCAGGGCTTGCCGCCGACGCGCTCCTTGTCGATGCCTCGGTGACCCAGGGCTTCGCCCAGGCAATCCTTCAGGCATTCCGTCGCCGTTCCGTGCTCGAGGGCGACAGGGCCCGCCTGGCGTTCAAGACGCCGTTTCGGCTTCCGCGGACCCCGGCTGACGCCCCGGTCGTGGTCGCGCGGGGCGAACAAAGCAACACGACGCTGTTTTATGGGACCGACTACGCGCTCAAGCTGTTCCGGCGGCTGGAGGCCGGGACGCATCCGCAGGTAGAGATCCAGACCTTCCTTGCCGAGGAAGGCTCGGTGAGCCATGTGCCGCGGCTGGCGGGCACGGCCTCGATTACCCTTGGCGGCCGTGAGATCGTCGCGGGCGTGCTTGAACAGTACATCCCCAGTGAGTGCGACGCGTGGACCTATGTGGTGGATGAGCTCCGCCACGACTTCGAGACGTTGGCTGCGCAGCGGCCCGAGCCCCCGGCACGCCCGGAGACCGCTCGATGGACCGAGCTCGCCAGGTTGGAACCCCCGGCCGAACTCCTCAGCTGGGCCGCGCGCGACCTTGAACTGGCCGAGATCCTCGGGCGCCGCGCCGGCGAACTGCATCGAGCGCTTTCGAATTCCGATGGCAACCCGGACTTCGAACCCGAAGCGTTCACTCCCTTTTACCAGCAATCGCTGGGGCAGGGCCTCCAGACCCAGGTGCGCAGGACACTGCGGGCCGTCCGTGATGCCATGCCCTCGCTGCCGGAAGCAGCGAAAGGGCTGGCGGACGAAGTCCTCTCGCGCCAGCAGGATATCGTCGCTCACGTTGGCGACATCGCCCGGTGGAGGCTTGAAGGCAAGCGGATGCGCCATCACGGCGACTTTCACCTCGGACAGGTGCTGTTCACCGGCCGGGACTTTGTCATTATCGATTTCGAGGGTGAGCCTGCCCGCTCCCTCAGCGAGCGGCGGATTAAGCGCTCGCCGTTCCGGGATGTTGCGGGGATGGTTCGCTCATATAACTACGCCGCGCATTTCGTCCTGCAGTCGCTCGGCGGAGGTGGCCTGAGTGAGCAGGACGCCGAATGGCTCCGGCCCTGGGCGGATGCGTGGTTCACCTGGACAGCAGCCGCCTTCCTCCGCGGATACTTCGCAGGCGCGGATGGAAGCGCATTCTTGCCGCCAACTGACGACGAGCGGGAGCGCATGCTCTCTCTGCTGCTGCTCGAAAAGGCCCTGTACGAAGTCAACTACGAGCTTCAGAACCGGCCAGCGTGGATCAACGTCCCGCTGGAAGGGATTCTCGATTGCATTGGTCGAGAGGTCTGATGCCGCCGGAAACCGGGAAGGAGAGTCCAATGCCCGGAACTACGAGCCTGGTGACCAGCCAGGATCTGTATCTTTTCAATGAAGGAACCCACGCGAGATTGTGGGAACGGCTCGGCTCCCACGCGTCTGAGCGTGATGGGATCGCTGGCGCGCAGTTTGCTGTCTGGGCGCCCAACGCTGGATCTGTCAGCGTCATCGGCGACTTCAACGGCTGGCAGCCAGGCGTGACCCAGTTGCAGCCAAGGGAGTCGTCCGGCATCTGGGAAGGTTTTGTCCCCGGTGTTTCGCGCGGGTCAACCTACAAGTACCACGTGGTTTCGCGCGACGGCGTTCACAGGGTGGACAAGGCCGACCCTTACGCTGTCCACGCTGAAACGCCGCCAAAGACCGGTTCGGTAGTCTGGGACGTCGACTACGAATGGTCTGACGCGGCTTGGATGAAAACCCGCGCCGACCGGTCCGGTCTCGCAGCGCCCGTTTCCATCTACGAGGTGCACGCGGGTTCGTGGATGCGCGGTGCCGACGGAGAACCGCTCACCTACCGCGAGCTGGCCGACGTCCTCCCTGCGTACCTCGACGAAATGGCCTTCACGCATGTGGAGTTCCTGCCGCTCATGGAGCACCCGTTCTACGGCTCCTGGGGGTACCAGGTCACGGGGTTCTTTGCCCCAACCAGCCGGTACGGCACGCCACAGGACCTGATGTATCTGATCGACCGCCTTCACCAGGCGGGGATCGGCGTCATCTTCGACTGGGTACCCAGCCACTTCCCAACGGACGAGCACGGCCTCGCGTACTTCGACGGCACGCACCTCTATGAGCACGCGGACCCGCGTCGAGGTTTTCACCCAGACTGGAAGACGCTCGTCTTCAATTACAGTCGCAATGAGGTGCGGAGCTTCTTGCTGAGTAGCGCGACCTTCTGGCTGGAGGTCTTCCACGCCGATGGCCTGCGTGTCGATGCCGTGGCGTCGATGCTGTACCTTGATTACTCCCGAAAAGCGGGCGAGTGGATTCCCAATCAGTATGGCGGCCGCGAAGACATCGAGGCGATCGCCTTCCTTCAGCAGATGAACGAGTCGCTGTACGAATCGCAGCCGGGCATCCAGACGTTCGCGGAGGAGTCAACGGCGTGGCCAATGGTTTCGCGGCCGACCTATCTCGGCGGCCTTGGCTTCGGTTTCAAGTGGGACATGGGTTGGATGCACGACACGCTGCTCTATATGTCGAAGGACCCAATCCACCGGAAGTACGACCACGGAGTGCTCACGTTCCGGATGCTCTATGGGTACACGGAGAACTTCGTCCTGCCTCTTTCGCACGACGAAGTGGTGCACGGTAAGGGCTCGCTCATCGGCAAGATGCCTGGGGACGACTGGCAGAAGTTCGCGAACCTTCGCCTGCTCCTCGCCTACCAGTGGGCCCAGCCCGGCAAGAAACTGCTCTTCCAGGGTGGGGAAATCGGTCAATGGGCCGAATGGAGCCATGACCGCAGCATCGACTGGCACCTGACCGAGTTCGGCCAACATCGGGGGCTACAGTCCCTGGTTCGGGATCTGAACCGCGTCTATCGCGACAACTCCGCCCTCCACGACGGCGACTCTGACGCCGCCGGGTTCGAATGGATCGATCCCCACGACTCGGAGCAGAGCACCTTGACATTCCTGCGGAAGACGCGGGACGGCCGGGGATTCGCGGTCTGCGCGTTTAACTTCACGCCAATACCGCGGCACAATTTCCGCATCGGTGTGCCGCTTCCCGGGCGCTGGGACGAGGCGCTGAACAGCGATGCGACGGTTTACGGGGGCAGCGGGGTTGGCAACCTTGGCGGCGCCGACTCGACGCCGATGCCGGCGCATGGGCATCACCACTCGCTGATGGTGACGCTCCCGCCGCTCGCTGCAGTGTGGTTCGTGCACCGGCCCGAAGCCTAGTCCCGGAACCGCGTGAGGGCCTCGCCGAGCGGACAGGAGGGCAACGAGCCGGCGTCGTGCCCCGGGTACAGTGTTGTCTCCGGAGCCAGCACCCCGAGTACATCCGCCAGCGAACGATTGAGCTGTTCTGCCGCGCCGTCGTGCGAGCCGTGGCGTCCGCGCGATGCGGTCATCAGCGTGTCGCCAGTAAACACGGTGCCGCGGGCGAGAATCGAGACGGAGCCAGGCGTGTGCCCGGGCGTGTGCAAGAAGCGCAGGCTGAGCCGGCCCACCTGGACGTCGTCCCCGTGCCCAACAGTCAGGAGTTCCCCAACGAAGTTTTCGCCTAGGAGCGCTGCTTCGTCCACGTGGGTGAAGACAGCGGCTCCGGTCTGCTCCACCAGTTCAGCCAGTCCGTGGGCGTGGTCGTAATGGCCGTGGGTCACCGCGGCATGGGTGATCTGCATGTCATGGGCGGCCGCGGCAGCCAGGATGCCTGGAACGTCCCACGCGGGGTCGACCACCATTGCCTCGGCTCCCGGGATGCCAACCAGATAGCTGAAATTCCAGAACGGGCCATGGCGCAACTGGACAACAATCGGCTCACGACCCATGCCGCGATCTTACGCGCGTCTGGCATGTCGGGTGCGGTGCCGATGCCTAGCCGCCGAACCCGGCGGCGCGCCAATCAGCGGCGTATCCGGTCATGAGCAGAAAACGGGTCGCGACGCCGTGGTTCCAGGGGCTGGCATCGTCCTTCGGAACGACGTCAAGGGTGACTGCAACCATCACGGAGTTCGCCGGGATCGGGCGCGAACGGTCGATTTCAAGTGAGAACACTGTGACGGCCGCGGTTCCACCGAGGCGATCGGCGAAGTCGCGGCCGCTCGTCGTCTGCCACGTCGGCGCCATGAGCGAGAAGACGGTCTCCGTGTCACGTCCCTCGAGGGCCGAGAGGAAGGCCCGTGCCACCTGAAGCGCGGCGCGTTCGTTGGCCGATGCGCCCTCTGGTGCCGGGGGCTCGGGACGGCTCGTTGGCCTGGCGGCAGCTCCTCCGCAGGCCGAAGCGGCGATGGCTGCCCCAATGACAAGGGCGACGATCCGAATGAGAGCGGAGCGAGTAGCCCGCGAGTTCCTGGATTGTCCGTGCGCGCCGATCGCCGTCGCTCGTTCCAGAGACTGCCTTCGTTCGGCTTGTGATGAGGCGTAGATGGCCAAATAGATACCGGGATCGTGGTAGAGCATGTCGAGGCTCCGTTCGTAGTGAGTGCATAGTAACATCGCGATGAAGCGATATCAAGCGTTTCAGTACGATGATCTCTCCACGTGGCCTTCGCTTTCTTTGCGCCACGAGGATCGTCGCATCTCGCACTGGGCGAGGCGTCTGACGGTTCGAACGCGCTCCCGTGGGGACGTTTTGAGGCTAGCCGGTGCCGGGTTCTGTGCGGCGCGGCCTGGCCTCAGCCAGGATCGCGTCGCGGGCCTGGTCGAGAAGCCCCGCGACACGCACCGGGTCCGCCCGGTAGACGGTCCGGTTTCCCTCCCGTCGTGATTCAAGGAGTCCCGCGTCGCGAAGTGTCTTCATGTGTGCGCTGACGCCCGCTTGCGAGGCGCCCGTCTGCTCGGTCAGGTCGGTCACTGAGTACTCATACGAGAGCAAGGTGATCAGCAGTGCCAGCCTTGTGGGATCGGCAACGGCTTTCAATCGGGAGGCGGTGGACTCCGCTGTTTCGCGCCGGCGGACGCTTCGCTGCTCCATGTTGAGGCCCGCGCCCAACAGGAGCAGGCCTGGGAACTCCTGGAGCATCTGCCCCTCTCCGGCGAAGTACGCCGGGGCGATCACCACCTCCCCGCGGGCGAGTCCTGCAGCTACGAGCGGAGCCCATTGCTCCATGCGGGCAAGGTGGTGGGATGGCAGGAGTGTGCGGAGGTCCGCTCCACCCGTTATCGCCCGCTCGTATTCGGATGCCTTCGCGTTCGCCTGTGAGCGGCCGACGCTCTCCCACTCCGGCCGGATGGCCTCCCATTGCCGCTCCAGCAGATCCCGGTAGTGCAGTCGTCGCTCGTGGTCCTCGCGGAGTGTTTCCAGGCGCAACGCGACGGCACGGCGGTAGTCAGCCGGTTCCGAAGGAAAGATGTCGGGCTCTAGCGGTCGCGATGCAGCCTCGTCCAGCCCAGCAAAGAACGCACCCAGGTCGCTCTCAGTCAATGTCCCGGTGCGCCAGGCGAGCTGTAGGAGTTCACTCCAGTCCGGGAGTGGGATGTCCGCCCAGAACGTCTCTCGCTCCCGGGCAAGGTCGGGTTGGAGTTCGTCTAACGCACGAGCCCAGTCGGGCGGGGCGTACCCCGCCTCGTGGCGAGCGAGCTTGCCGCATACGAAGAGTGAGAACTCGAGTTCGCTCGGAGCAGAGAGCGCGACGCGGATGGGGGCCGGCGGTTCTGTGGCCCGACGCAGGGAGATGGGCATCGTCACTTCATTATGGACCGATGGAGCGCCCGGAGGAACTGGTTCGCGATGCGCCCCAACGTGCTCGGCCTTCACGGTCACGCGCGGCTGCGGTGATGCCCATCTCACCACGTGAAGAGGCCCCCGAGTGCACAGGGCATGTCCGCGGGTCGTTGGATCAGGTGGTTCGGGGTGGAGTGATGCGAACATAGACGCATCACGGACCGGGACGCGTCTCTATTGGGCTCCCAATGCCGGGCGTTCCCGAGGAAGGCGTTTGCAATCCGCCGGATCGCGGACAAACGAAAGGCCCCGTGCGGGGCCTTTTCGAATCTGGGAGGGTGGTGCCGAGGCCCAGATTTGAACTGGGGACACCTTCATTTTCAGTCGCACGAGAGGAGTCTCAACTGCTCCAAATCGGTGCCATCGTGACCCAATCCGTATTCAGATCGCGGCGTCGGTGCGGTGCTCCGTGACGCGTAGTTGGGGGTGATCGCGTCTCGCCCGTTTGCAAACACGTTTGCAGTTTGCGTGTGCGAGCGATCGGGCGTGGTGACCCACCTCTGGGCTTGTAGTCCTGGCCGTGGTTCTGTTGGCTGGGACAGCTCAAGCACGCGTGATCGAGACCGGCTGCAGGACCCCGGCGGCGATCAGACCATCGACGTGCCGTACCAGGAGCCCCGGCACCGTGCCGCCCCGAACGAGCACACCGAGTTCCATGTTGGTCGTCAGGGCCTGCCCGGTGAGGTTAGCACTGGTCACGAAGGCGATGTTGGAGTCCGCGACTGCAGCCTTTGCGTGGAGCGTCCCGGGCTTTCCGTTGGCGTCCGTTCGCTGTGCCCCGGGCCAGATGTACAGCGTCATGCCGGTCAGCGTTTCGAATGCGGCTGCAGCGTCCACGCTCAACCGTCCCTGGGAATCAGCCTCAGTTTCGAGGACGAGGCGCACATTGACCCCGCGGCGAGTCGCTTCCGCGAGGGCCTCAACGATCTCCGGAACCCGGTAGGCGGCGAAGCTGAGGATCGTCAGTTGTGTGTTGGAAGCACGGATTAGGTCCAACAGCACCTCGCGAGTCCGCCGGACCGGCACCTGCGGGGTTGTCGGTCCTGTCCAAACAAGCTCGACCCGCTGCCGGTCGGTTTCGTCGTCCTTCGCCAGTCTTGCTGCGCGGAGTGCCAGTGTCACCGATGCCCCGGGGACAGACGGCTCCCTCGCCCAGGCTTCGAGCAGGAGCAGGGCATTCGCACGAAACGTCGGGCTTGCGACGGCCGTGACCACCGGCCCCTTAACGGCAGGATCAAACCCGTGAAGGCGCTCGATGGCAGCGGCGAGGCTCTCTATCTGGCCCGACGGCATGGCCTGGACCATTTGGCGAATGGCTTCCAGTACCGGCGTGGTGGTTGGTCCCGAGGTCACGCGAAGTACTCGATGCCTGGGCTCCCCAGCGTGCCCACTAGCGCGGAGCGATCGAGGTAACGATTCCCGCGCTCGCAACTTGTTTCGGGCACGAAGAGGCAGGCATGGCAAGCGGCGTTGTGGAGCACGGTCTCGTCGCCGACAGGGAGGTGCTCCGCGCAGAACGGATCGGCGCTACAGAGTCCCGCCCGTTCCAGTGCGCGCGCAAGGATACGTCCGAGCGTGGCCGGTTTCCCAAGGCCGACGAGGCCACCGAGCGTTCCCTCCGAGTCCGGCGCGGCCGTGTATAGGAGAAGCCCGGCCATTGGACCCCCTTCCTCCTCGGGATCCCGTGCGTAGATGCGTTCGCGAATCGAAGCCGCAGCGTACCCGCACTCCAGCGCAAGTTCGTTGAGAAGACTGTGCGCGAGCGAATGGATAAGGACGTAGCGCTCGCCGGGCCATCCGGTTGCAGGGTCGAGATGGTGGTGCGCACGCCACCGCTTGTGGCTCTCGCGCAGCGCTTCCGTCTGGACCGAGCCGGCAACTCGGTCGACCCAGGCGGCAACGGCGTCCTCCGGGAGCTGGAGGAAGAGCCCCTCCCCCCGAACCTCGGCTGCTGGGACCCACTCGGGTTTTCCGTTTCGACTCAGCGGTGCCACGTGTTCAGATGCCGCATCGGTCGCGACCCCCGAGTCGGGGCCGTCCACTCTGGTGAAACCCCGGAGGGCGACGACCTCGCGTAGCCGTTCCGCCAGGACGACTCGGTCGATGCGCTGCTGGAACGTCCCAGGGACACCGGCATCTGCCAGCTTGAAATCCCGCGACCGGGGAGCGTTCAACGGGTCGATGAACAGCAGCCATTCGGGTAGCCGGAGATCAGGCGCCTCCCCCGATGCGTTGCCGCCTTGGGTCGCCCTGCGCGCCTCGATCGCAGCCCACATCCGGTCTGGATCGAATCCGGCAAGCGGTCTCAGCTCCGGCACGTACCGAAGCATGGCGTCGAGCGCTTCGCGGCCGACCACCGCTGAGAGCGGGGCCCAGAGTTCGGCGACGAGTTGCGGCAGCGGGTCGTTCGAGATGGGGAGTGACAGCACCGACTCGGTGACTGCGAACCACTGGTTTGATGCGCCCAGGAGCATGGCACGGGCTTGTTGGCTGCAACCATCGGTCTCGAACAGCTGGAGGTGCGGATGGCGGCCCCGGCAGCGGGGCATCACCCGGGAACCCTGCTGTCCGAACGCCGAGTTCACGGGCCGCTGCGCTTCACAGGTGCGGCATATCACCTGCATGTGAGTCGACCGGGAGCCCATGCCGTACTCGCGGACCTCGAGGACTGGGTTACCGCTGCAGGTTCGGCCGGTGTGGCAGAACTCGACCCACGGAAACTCGTCGAGATGCCCATTCGGGCAGGCAGTCACGAACCGAGCCGGGACTGCCGCAGGAGGCGCGCCCCTGGTCGAGCAGTTCGAGTGCTCGTAGTGCGTCAGGTCGGGCCGGTAGGGGCTAGGGGACTTGAGCTTGAATACGCCCCCGTCGACCGTGGAGAGAAGATTGCAGCGAGTGCACCGGAGCCAGCGCGGAAAGGGCAGCACGGGGACACCGACACTCGCCCATGACCCGAATGGGTTTCCGCTGTCCGGCTCCTCCCAGGGGGCCTCTCGCAACTCACGCACTTGCTGCCCCAGCTTCGCCCGGACTGCGGCCAAGAGACGGTCCTCGGTCAATGGACGTTGCGCCAGGCCGTTCCAGCGGTCCAGCCCTGCGACGACTACCGAGAGCCGGGGCAGGTCGATTACGGCGCCGACACCGGCGCTGTACATCAGCTGGCTCGGCCGCACCTCCCCGACGCGCGGGACAACGTTCGATCCTGTTCCCGCGCTGGTCATGATTCGGACTCCCCGGACAGCGCGACCTCTCCGGCTGCCATCCTCAGCGCTTCACCCGGTGGTCCCTCTCCGGCTTCCTCTTCGTCGTCCTCGTCGATTGAAGGCGTGTCAGCCGGAGCTGCGGAAGGCCCAAACCCGGGAGCGGCACCGAGGCTCGGGTCGACTTCGTCGATGATGAGGTTGACGCTGGCTTCGACCTCGCGCAGTGAAGTGGGTGCGCTCCAGCGATCCCACGGGCCACCTGCTGGTTCCTGCAGGAGCGGGACCGCCGCCCCCGAAGCACCACGATAGGCGAGCTCCACGCCGCCCTTGCCCTGAAATGCCACCCAGTCGTCGTAGCGGCACGCGAGTTGGGCACGTACCTCCGCCAGCACCTGGGCTTCGCCGGTCACTTCACCTGCCCGCTCGACGATCTCTTCTCCAAGGTCCGCCATCTCCGCAGAGCGGACGCCGACGACCTGCGCCGTCAGGTTGGGATTCCAGGCGGGCTGGGTCTGGCGCGCGAGTGAGACGAGCACCGCGGTCAGGCCGCGGTCGAGTGCCCGCGCGGCGAACGGCGTCACGGAGAGCGCCTCGACATGCCGGTAGAACGTGGCGTGGTACTGCTCGAAGCTCTCGTAGTGCGAGAGGTCGCGGGGCCTCGCCCAGTTGTAGATCGTGAGCACAAGCCCGGGGCCTTCGCTGGATCGCCCGACTCGGCTCGTCGCCTGGATGTATTCCGCTGTGGTCTTGGGCTGCCCGACCACGGTGATCAGCCCGAGGCGCGGGACATCGACGCCCACGGAGATCATGTTCGTCGCCAGGAGGACATCGATCGGCCGCGGTCCGTCCTTGCTAGCGTTCGGGTCGTGGCGGACGCCGAGCAGCTCCAGCATGCCAGGAATGTCGCTGGAGCTGACGCGGCTGGTGAGCTCCCGAACTGCCAGGTTGCGGCGGCGGCCCAGCCCGCGACGGTCGGCGCGTCGCAACCGGTTGGCGACGTCGTCCTCGACGAGGCGCCGCATACCGCCCAGTTCGCGCAGTGCGTTGAAGTAGCCTACCAGCGTCATCCACGGGTCGACTGATGCGCCGTACTGTTCGTACAGCCGCTGCGCAGAGGCGAGCGCCGCGACGAACACCCGAATCTCGACGGCCTTCAGGCGCTGGCCGGGCGCGCAGATGCCGAGGTAGCGCCGCCCCGGTGCCTCGTTCACCGGTCGCTGCACGGCGAAAAATGAATCCCCGGCATCGAGCACCTGCGGCGGGAACACCGCGAGACGCCGCCAGAAGATCGCGTTCACCTGGTCGGCTGCCCGCCGGATGGTCGCCGTCGAAGCGACGATCTTCGGCCGTACGGGGAGACCGTCGACCTCCCATTCGGCCAGCCGGTCGATGGCCGTCTCGTACAAGCCCATTAGCGTGCCCAGGGGACCGGCGATCAGGTGCAACTCGTCCTGGATGATCAGGTCCGGGGGGCGCAGTGGGTCGCAGGCAACGGTGGTGGCGGCGGGTAGCTGTACTGTCTTGTTGTGCTTGTCCCGTTCCTCCCAGCTGCCCTTCACCCAGGCGTCGAGGTCCGGTGTCCGGTAGCCGTGCCGGGTGCAGCGTCGCGCGGTCTTCCCGAAAAGCAGGTGCAGCGGCCCCTGCCAGGGGAGCTGTGCGAACTTGTCGGCGGTCGCGATCACCAGGCCGGGCAGTAATCGGTAGATCTCCTCGTCCGTCGTCACCACCGGGATCCCCTCGGCGGACTGTCTGGCGGTGAAGGGGCAGGTTCCCATTGGGTCGCCGCAGTAGACGAAAACGCGATGCAGGTCCTCATCAACGCGGGCGTGCTTCGCTGCGTCGATCGCGGTGCCGCACCAGGGGCAGCTCAGGATCTGCAGCGGGCTCGCCACCCTGCCTGATTGGCGGCCACCGGTGCCACGTGCGTCGTCGAGCGCCTTGCGGGCGTCGGAGACGCGGTTCGGGGTCACACTCAACCCCACCCACATGCCGATCCGGAAGGGCGTGTCGCCCCATTTCTCGGAGTCCTCGCGGCGGATCACCTCGCAGGCGCAGATGAGCGCGGTCGCACGCTGGAACTGCTGAGCCGTTAGAAGCCGGAGCGTGTATCGCATGAGCACGCCGATGCCGCCAGAGCCGTCGTGGCCAGCGACCATCCCCTGCAGGCGCCGGATGGCCAGGGTGAACGCCGTCAGGCCCAGGTACGCCTCGGTTTTGCCACCGCCGGTGGGGAAGAAGAGGAGGTCGACGAGGCCGTCCTTCTTGCGTCGCTCCGGATGCTTTGGGTCTGTCAAGGAGGGCAGATTCACGCAGATGAAGGCCAACTGAAACGGCCGCCAGGAGCGCTCGCGGGGGACGTCTGCACGGGCAAGGGCGCCGTCGAGGGTGAGCGCTTCGTCTTCACGGCGGTAACCGGCCGCCACGCTGTGAACGCGTTGCAGGTACATCGCGCGATTGGCGAAGCGGAACGCGTCTGCCGCAGTGGTATCCGTTCCGAGGAGGTCGATACCGGTGCGGAGCCTCGCCAGGGTCTCGCGCGCTTTGCGCACCGCCTCCCGTGCTGCGGGTAGATGGTTCGCGATGCCGTCGGCGCCGGCGTCGATGCGCGTTTCCTGGCGGTCGAGCCAGTGGCCGTAGGCATCGGCGAGCGGGCGAATGGCGGCCGCTAGCGCCACGTCATCCAGCTCCGCGAGCGTCTTCATGTCCAAGGTTACGCCGGCAAGTTCTGGGACCGCCGAGACCGGCGGCGCTTCCGTGCGGGGCACGTCATAACGCGGCATCACCGCCGTCTCGACCCGGACTGCACGTGAGGAGTTTCCGGCTGCCACGGTGCAGTGGACCGCGGTGCCGTGCCCGACCGCGAACTCGACGTACTCGCGGTAGAGCAGGTCCAGGGCCTGGTCCTCGGGGTCCCGAGAGCCCGGAAGCCCCGGCACGGCTTCGTGGCGGCCGATGAACACGGGCGAACCGTCCGTGGCCATTACCGAGAGGCGCGGTTGGAACAGCCACGCTTCGTCCCGGTTCTTCTTCGGTGTGTCTTGCTGGTTGACGAGGAAGAGGTCGATCAGCCACGCGCTGGCCGTCTTCTTGCAGCGGCCTTTCACGACGACGTCGGGCTGGTCCGTGACGACCCAGAACGGCTCCGCGGGCCCGTCGGCGAGCGTGATGATCTGCGATCCCTCGACCGGGTAGCGCTGCCAGTGCGTCCCCTTGCCCTCATCGCCGCCCGCGCCCGGTTCAGGGCCTTCCTCCTTCAGGTAGCGGCCCCACGACGCGGTGACCTTCAGGTGTCGGGTATCGGCCAACACGGCAAACGTGATTCCGATTGACGAGGGGAAGAGTGACGGCATTGCTGCCATTGGGTCGGTTTCGCCGCCCTCGCCGTCGCTGTCGGTGCCAGGGTCGTCCTGGCGGCTGGCGTCGGCGGCCACGGTGCCCGACGGGGCGATCATGCCGACCAGGTAGCGGTCGGAGACGCGCCCCGTGCCGGGGAGCGTCTCGTCCTCTCCTCCCGCCGGGCCGAGGAGGTCACCGGCAATAAGTTGCTCCAATTCGGAGCGGAGCTGCTCGGGGGAGGGCACTGCCACGGGATGAGGGAGTGGCTCGCTCACGTCGCACTGCCCTCAGCTATTGCATCGCCCCACTCCGCTGCTGCCCATGCGAGCAGCTCTTCTTCCCGCGCCTCCACGGCAGCTCGGTTCCATTCCGGGATGCGCCCGGCGACATCCTGGCCGATGAGCAGGCCCGTCTTCACGTAGGTTTCGCGCTTGTCGGCGGGGGATTTCTTCCCGAGCGACGAATTCACCCCCGGCGGGAGCAGCACCAGGTTCCCCAGCCGGTGAACGAAGATGCCGCCCTTGGACGGCTCATGTTCGCCCGCGCTCTGAGGGCAGATGTGCTCGATCGACCGGGAAGGCGAGTCCTCCCAGATGCGGCTCCATTGCTCGTTGTCGAACTTCTGACCTGCCTTGGCGGCCAGGTGCTCTTCGTAGCGGAACATGAGATAGCGCAGTTCGCCCGTCCAGCCGTTGTAACAATCGGAATCCCGCAGTTGTTCGACGCCCTTCTCGATCGGGTACTCCTTGCCGAGGCCGTGGATGGCGTCGAGGAGTGCGCCGATCGCCGGCTTCTCTTTGTAACAACTCCACGCCAACCGTGAGTAGTCGCCAACCTTGGTCCGGGCGTCGCGCCGGTAAAGGCCGTAGATCCGGAACGACACCCGCTCCCATGCGCCCAGCACGGTATTGCGGTCGGCAGGCGTGAGGTCGTCCCGAAGCATGATCGCAACAGCGACCAGCCGGGCCTGCAGGATGTTGGTGACCCCATCGAGACGCCGGTCGCCCTGCAACTGGTCCACGATGCTTGTGACCTTCAGCACCCAGCGTGAGACGTCAATCGCGCCCTTCGCCGTGCCGCCGGCCGCATGCCGTAGGACAGACACAGCCTCCTCCTCCGCGAGCGGTCGGCTTGGCGGCGCCTGTGCCAGCAGCGTGGCGGCGAATCGGAGCGCCTCGGTGCGCAGGCCCTGGCGGAGCCCGATGCAGGCGTAGATTTCGCGCCAGGTGTTGTGGAGCTGGTCGATCGCCTCGGACGCGTTTCCAGTCGCGGCATCGAACGCGATGCCCATCAGGATGCTCTTCAGGCGATCGAACCACGATACGTCAAGCCCGCGGCTGTTGAGCACTTCGAACACCGAGTACACGAGTGACTCGTCCGTGATCTCGTGCAGGATGAAAAATAGCCGGTTCCGCAGCAGCGCCACCAGTTCGATCAGCGTCTTTCCGCCAGACGCCCAACCAGCGACGAACTGCTCGCAGTCTTCAAACGCCTTCAGGAGTTCGCGGTCGGCGATGGTCTTGGCATCGGTCGACGCGGGGTGCGTGCCTTCCCAGAGATAGGTGAGGCAGTACGAGCTCGCGTCGTGGTTGGTTTGCAGCAGGACGGGCGCCACCTCGTCAGCCTTCACCAGGACGCCTCGGAGTTCGCTAGCGACCGCCTGGCTCGCCGGGTCGTCGATCGCTGCAAGCTGGCGCTCGATCGCCTTGAGGAGCACGACGAGCGTGGTCAGCCGCTGCTGGCCGTCAACGACGTCTACCACCGCGTATTCGGTTGCGAGGATGACCCGGGGTTCGCGCCGCAGGCCGACGATCGTCGCCATGAAGTGGTCAGCCTTGCGCTGGTACGTCCGCTCGATATCCGAGAAGAGGTCGCGCCGTTCCTTCGTCGTCCAGCTGTAGGCGCGCTGGTACTGCGGGATGCGGAATAGGCGGCCGGTAATGAGCGCCTGCAGGCTCACGAGCTGGGGACTGATGTTCACGCGCTTCCTGCCTCCTTGCCCCCGGTTTCAGCGGCGGCAGCGAACATGTCAGCCTGCCCCGACACCTTCTGTCGCATCTTCCCCTTCGCGCCCTTCTTCTTGTCGTGCAACCCCGCCGCGACCTCCTCTGCGTAGCGCTGGTGGTTCAGCTCCAATAACCGGTCGAGGACTTCCGTGCGGGCGGCGGGGCCAATGGTGTAGCGGGTGCCCTGGCTGGTCTCGTGGAAGCCGTGGTCGAGGTCCAGGTCCTGCCAGCCGTAGGCGTCGCGGACGGCGATGTCCAGTTCGCGGTGCAGCTCGCGCAGGCGCACGATGCCCGGCGACGTGTCGGCCCGCTTGTGGACGCGGTTGTAGGTCTTCGTCAGGCCCTCGTTGTTTGCGAGCATCAGCGATTGCCGCCAGACGTGGTACTCCTCCCCTGGGACATCCAGGCTGCTGGCTGGAACGACTTTCGCAAACGGCATGGTTTCGAAGGAGTTGACAATGGAGTGCTTGAGGCGAGTCTCCAAGCTTGATGACCACCGACGCGCCCACGCGTCATAGAGAGAGCTTTGCATGATGGCGAAATGGCTCCAAGCCACATTCACAAAGACGTCCAGATTCGCGGAAAAAACGGTATTGGCAGGCCCCACACGAGCAACAGCAAGATACTTAGAAACTTCACTCAGTGCGAAGACCATACGCGACTGCGAGATGGCTGTGTACAACTCGGCCCTGTCCCGTTCGTACAGCCACCAGTACTTTCTCGCACGTTCGCTGTAACGATTCACCTCTCGCTCTGGTTTGACCAGTCGTTCGACGATCGCGAAGCACTCGGAATACTGTCTGGCTCGATCCAACGGCCAATCGAAGAAGTTGATAACCCACCTTCCCGACGACTGGTCTGGGCTGTCGTTCAGGTCCTCGCCATTCAGATAGCGACAAAGCACTTCTGATGAACTCGGATTTGCGGACACGAGCGCATCGGCTTGTGCTTGGCCGAGTACGAATCCAAGGCCGAGCACTATCGAGCCTTGGAACGCTCGCCCGCGGTCGGCGATCAGCCGCTGAGGCTTCCCTCGCACTCTGGTGGAAGGTTCCAATCCGGATGTGATGCCCGAGCAAGGTTTGCCATTCAAGAGAAGTGGCCCTAACCATGGGCCGCGGCGCAGCCAAACCTGAGACACAGCGAGAGCTGCCGCGCCCGGCCACGGACGACTCTTTTCTGCGCGATAGACCACTCGGCCGTCTTCCTTGAGGAGGGCGTCAAGTCCGACGTTCCGCGTTTCCCCCTCGGCGATCGTGTTCGTCGCGAAAAACCCGAAACCCTGCGAGATTTGCGCGGCTCTCAGAAGGAAGTAAGCCACAAGGTCAGCGGAGCCCCTCCGGTCATCCGCGATCTGCGCGACGAGGTAGTCGCGGAAGTTCGTACCGAAGGTGCTGGTGATTCGCTGGCCGCCTGAGAAGGGTGGGTTGCCCACAAACGCGTCGAACGCCGGAGGGCGATCGGGGTCCAGGAAGACTTCGGGGAAGGCGAGGGGCCAGTGGAGGCAGTGGCGCTCGGGCGCTTTCGCGGGCCGGCCGGTGTCCAGCAGGTAGGCCGCTTGGTTCCGGACGTCCTCCACTCGCGCCTGGAACTCGTCCACCGTCTGCGCCCTTTCGTAGGCGGGGCGCAGGTACTCGAACATCGCGCGCTTCAGTTCGCCCTCCAGCGCGCGTTCGCCCTTGCCCGCCGTCGCCAGTGTCGCGCCCACCAGGAGGTCGCCCACGGCTTCGAGGTCGTTCAGCTCGCGTGTCAGGTTCTCGTAAAGCGTCTGCTTCTCTCGCGCGTCCCGCTGGTCCAACACGGTGATCGACGAGAGCTTGCGGCCGTACTCGATCGCGGCGTGGCGCCGCGACGCGAGCACCTTCTCGATGCCCCAGTTGGTCTTCTCGTGGCCTTGTTGGTGGAGTTCTCGCCCCTTTTTCGAGTCCAGGTGGAATGCTTCAAGTTGCTCCAGGCTCGTGATGCCGAGGAGCGAGTCGCCGGCATGGATGGCGTGGTCGAGGAACGTGAACGGCCGGTCCTTCGCCATCGTCGTCAGCCAGAGCGAGAGCTTGGCCATCTCGGCGGCCATCGGGTTGCGGTCCACGCCGAAGAGGCAGTGGTCGGTGACCACGCGCCGCGCCAGCAGCTCCAGGTCTTCCTCGCCGGGCATGAACCCGGGCGGCAGTCCGGCCGGAGGCATGTCGCGCGCCATCTCGTCCTGCCACGCTTCGATCAGCCGCTCGGCCAGGTAGCGGCATGCTGCCACGAGGATCGCGCCAGAGCCGACGGCCGGATCGCACACCTTCAGCTTGAGCAGCGCTGCCGAGGACTTGAGCCGCCAGTCCGCAGGCTCGGCGCCCTCGGCCGGGCCGGGGAAGTAGACGATGGGCTCCAGTGCGTAGCGGACGATTTCGTCGGCCAGCTCCTTCGTCGTGTACTGCGTGCCGCTGTCGCGCCGCTCGCTCGTCTTCGTCACGTAGATGGCGCCGGGCACCTGGCCGTCGTCGTAGCGCGCCGGCCCGAGGAATACAGTCGGGAGGCCGCGCAAGTCGTTTCGCAGCAATCCCGCGAACGGGAGGACGCGCTCGAACACGCGAGCGTCGTTGTCGCAAGCGGCTAGCAGGTGCTCACGCGGCAACGGGTCCAGCGTGGGGGCGAGGTCCTTCGCGAGCTGGTTCGGAGTCCGGCCGGTGGCTTCTTTCAGCCACTCGATGAAGGCAGCGTCGCCCTTTGCTCGCTGCGTTTCCAGTTCATCGAGCGCAATCTCAGGCTCCAGGCCCTTGCCGCCTTTCAGCCCGAGCACCGCGCCCCGGGCGCGCACACAGCCATGGTCGAGCAGCCCTTCGTAGACGTGCCCGATCTGCTCGATGTCGAGGCTCCGATAGCTCACGTGCCTCGCTTCGGTAACGCCGCCCTCGCGGAAGGTCAGCACCTGGAGTGCGTCGAGGACTGCGAGCATTGTCCGGTCGTCGATGGGCAGCGGGTGCGATTCGGTGTCGCGCCAGGACGTGCCGGCCGCGCGCCCTTCGAAGAACGGGTAGCGGTCCGGGTCGAACAGCCCGCCGCCGTAGGCCGGCAGCGAGAGCCGGTCGTGCTGGACACCCCCGTAAACGGCGCGGAAGGTGGCGAGGATGCGGTGCCATGCCGCCTGGCGATGCTCCAGCACTTCCTCGCCCTCGCGGTTTGCCTGCTCTTCGAGCTGTTGCCTGAGCGACGTGATGGCGTAGGACGAGAGGTAGAGGTCGTCGTCCACGGGGAACAGCCGCCGCTCTTCGGCCGAGAGCAGGAAGACGAGCCGCATCATCACGGTGACCGCGGCGTTGTAAACCTCGACCTCCTTCACGTCGCGGAGCAACTCGCCACGAGTCGCGCGGTCCGCCCGGGAGATAGCGCCGACGAGCAACTCGACAGCCGCGCGGACCTGCTTCCCGAGCTGGTTGGTGACCTCCGCCTGGGCGTTCGCACTCTCGGCGAAGAGCGCCTCGACCGTCTCGTTCGCGTCGACGCCGAAGAACCGCCGCAGTCCGAGGACCGAGGCGAACGAGTCGAGCAGCGTCCGTTCTTCGGCGAACAGGCTCGACGGCCAGGTCGCCCAGCCTGCCGCGGCGCCGCGGGGCGCGTAGACGAGGGTGAAGCGGTCGGCGTCGGTCACGAGCGCGAGCGGGACGTTCGTCTCGCGGCAGAGCGTCGCAGCCCGTTCGATCGGCGAGGCTGCCCAGCGGTCAGTCCGCCCGGGCATGTCGGCGGGCAGGCGCCGGTCGAAGTCCGTGCGGAGCGGCCAGCGGCACACGAGCAGTCGCGGCCTCGGCCCGTCTCCGCCTGGTGGCGACATGAGCACGAAGTCCGGCCGCAGGGTTACGCCATACTCCGCCACCGAGTGCTCCAGGCTCGCCGGGATCGCTGGACCTTCGACCAGCTGCAGGCCGTACTCGAGCACGTCGGTGAGCAGGAAGCGGAGCCAGGTTGTGCGGGAGGAGTCGTCGCCGTCGTTGAGGCTATCGAGTGATTCACGGACCGCGGACCGCAGATCAGACGAGGTGACATCAAGCCCGTGCGGGAAGACACGACGGAGCACCGGTAGCGTCAGGAATGCGCCCGATGGTTCAATCAGGCTGAGCCAGTCCGCATGTTGTACCGCGACGCGCTTCCTCATCGGACGAGGCTCCGGGCGTAGCTTTCTGGGACGATGAAGGTTACCGCAGCCGGGAAGAGCCGGTGCTGTGGGCTCGCGTATCGACGCCGGATGACCTCCACCTCGCGCTCGATCTCGCCAGGGATCTCGTCCACTCGGCTTCGAAGGGCGTCGAGGTTGCGCTGCACCTGCTCGCGCTCCGTGGCGGCGAGCTCGGTCAAGCTGAACCCCGAAAGGAAGAGCTGGAAGCCCTCTTCCTTCTCCAAATCCGCAAGCTGCTGGCGAATCGAACGCTGGAGCTCGGTCAGCACCTCACGCACGTTGCGCTCCTCTTCGTCCGCCCGCGCTGCGAGCTTCTTGTCCAGACCACTCGCGACAACTTCCGCGCGGAGATCGAGTGCGCGGAAGACGCGCGCCTCCACCTGCTCCCACCGGGCCGCTATCTCATCGCTTACGAATCCGGGCGCACCGGCGCTTGTTCCAGCTTCCAGAGCCGCCTTCGTTTCTCCGACGTTGAGGGGGCTGAACCGGTCATTGCGGATCGTCCCGCCGGCGGTGATGACCTCCTCGTGAAGCCGATGCCCGTCGGCGCCGGTGATCACCACGCGAGCATGCGCGACGACCGCAAGGTCCGTGAGCGCGCCCGGCTTCGCCATCCGCGCGGACACGCGCGATAGCTTGCGGTCGGGGCCGGTCGACCAGATCTCTGCGCGGAGCAACCGCATCGAGTGGGCGACAAGCCGGTGGCCGATATGCGCGAGCACCACGTCGTCACGGCCCGCGGCTGCGGCATGGTCGAACGTGATCGGACGCCACTGGGTCGCATCGAGCGGGTCCGCGAGGCCGGAGGTGGCGCGCGCCCACGAGCCCGTCAATCTTGGCACGACGAACTCGCCCGGCTTGCCGGCCGGGGCAAGGCCAGACTGGCGGCCCAGTTCGAGCCCGGTGCGAACGACGCGCTCGACGGCAGCGGGCGAGATGCCGAGTGTCGTGATGCTCTCTGTGAGCTGATCGTGGAGGGCGGCGATCTCCTTGCGCAGGGTCTGTTCGATGCGGGTGATGGCAGTTCGCGCCTTCCTCCCGCGTTGGTCGATGGCCACATCGTCGATCACGGTTCGGCGGCCGAGCATCGCTTCTTCGACCTGCGTCGCGAGGACGGGACCAGCCGACCCGAGTTCATCGCGGATGGTTTCGACCTTGCGTGCCACCCGGGAAAGGAAGTCGAGGTCAGCTTCGATCGAGCCCGGGGCAGCCTTCTCGTAGCCTTTACCCACGAAATGGTGAATCAACACGTCGGGCGACGGCTGCCCATGCCGGTCGATGCGGCCGTTCCGCTGTTCGAGCCTGGATGGTGAGAACGGGATCTCGACGTGGACCATCCGGTGGCAGTGCTTCTGTAGGTCGATGCCTTCGCTGGCGGCGTCCGTCGCAAGAAGGATGCGTACGGGAGAACGAGAAGGATCGGCCTGGAAGACCGCCTTCGTATGCTCGCGCTCGTCGGTGTCCATGCCGCCGTAGAGGAGCGCAACGCGGTCCCCCGCGAGCCCGGCGGCCGTGAGCAAGTCCAACAGCCAGTTCTGCGTGTCCCGGTATTCCGTGAAGACGATGACCCGTTCGTCGTTCCAGCGTCCGCCCGGGCGGCACGTCTCTTGGAGCCACGCGAGAAGCACCTTTGCCTTTGCATCCGGGCGTCCCGCCTCGCGCACGGCCCACTCCCGCATTTGCGACAGCAGCCGGTGCTGGTCCGTCGAGAGCGGCTCCATTGTCCGCGCCGCGGTTGCCAGCGCGTCCTCGGTGGCCTCGGCCAGGTCTTCCTCGTCGCCGACCTCCTCGTCGAGACGCTCAAACGCGGCGCGCAGAAGGGCATCGTCAGCTTTGAGCGCTCGCTGACGCCGCCCGAGGGTCACGAGGTGCTGATCAATCGTGTTGAGGAACGCCGCGGGCGACGAGAAGAGGCGCTTCTTGAGGAGAATCGATACGAACTCGGAGGCCGTCCGGGACGTCCCGGACTTGGCACCCTGACGGCGAGATTCCGCGTACTCCGCAAGCCATCGGTGCACCTGGTGCTCCGCCTCCGGGTACTCCACCTCCAGGGGCACGATCTTTCGCTCCGCGAAGCGAGGACTGCCGTCGGCACGCGGCGCCAGTTCCCTGCGCAGATCAGACTTCATACGTCGCACGACCGCGCGCTTCAGGTTCTCCTCTGAAGGCTGGACACCGCGAGCGAACCGCTGCGGATCGAGGAGCTCCAACAATGCGGTGAAGCTCTCTGAATAGCCGTTGTGGGGCGTTGCCGATAGGAACAGGCGGTGCTCGAAGTGCGGCGCGATCTTACGGATGGCCCGCGTCCGCTGAGAGTCGGTCGCGTACTTGCCGCGGCCGGCCGGGGCGCAGCCGTGGACCTCGTCGATTACGAGAAGGTCGAACGCGCGCGGGTACCGCGTGGGATCGACTCCGGCGAGCCGCTCATCGAGCAGCGACATCGCGCGGGGCCGCTTGAGCCAGTCCACGGACACGATGAGACGCGGGAAGCTGCTCCAGATGTTGGCGCCGACGCCGCGCCCACGGCGAAGGTTCTTCACCGCTTCCGAGTCGACGATCTGGAACTCCAGCCCGAACTTCTCCGCCATTTCGGCCTGCCACTTCAGGCAGAGGCTGGCGGGGCAGACAATCATGACCGTTCGCGCTCGATGCCGTAGCAGAAGCTCTTGAATCACGAGGCCAGCCTCGATCGTTTTGCCGAGGCCAACGTCGTCGGCGATGAGCAGGTTCACCCGCGGCACCTGGAGCGCGCGTACCACCGGGTCGAGCTGGTAGTCCTCAATCGTGATGCCGGACCGGAACGGGGCCTGCAATGCCCGAGAGTCAGCGGACTGGATAGCGCCCCATCGGACTGCGTCAAGGAACGCGTCGAGCCGCGCAGGGTCGTCGAAGTGGCCGGGTGCTGGCCGGGGGAGCGTCGCGGTCTCCAGGACCCGGGCGCCCGGCTCCAATTCCCAGACGACGTTCAGGTCCTCGCCGAAGCCATCGTCCTCGACCGAAGTGAGGTCGACGAGCGTCTGCCCCTCCTGGCCCTACATGCCGGTCACCGCAGGCTGCGGCGCAGAGCACTCCACGTCCGAAACCACCCAATGGCGGTCACGGACCAGTGCGATCTGGCCGACTTCGGGATGGACGGGCATCGCGCTCAGTGTCCGCCTCCTCGGTGCCCAATCCTAACGGCCGAGTCGCCGCCCGTCAGCGGACGGGACGATCACGAAGATGGCGGCAGTGCCGCCGGTGCGAGGGGGCGCGGGATGGGATTGCCGGCGCGGACACTTCTCCGGACCGTCTCTCAGGCTTATCCCGGCCCGGCCGTCGCGGACCGGGCCTCTGGTCACGCGACCTCATGAACGCACTAATCCGCTTCCGCTGCCCCACTTCGGGGGTCTCGGACGGATGGCCTTGTCGGGCCTGCGGTGGCGCCAAAGTTCATAGGTCGTATGCCCAGTGGGCTGTCAGTCTTCGCTCGTGTCCCAAGCGACGTATTGGGCTCCCTGTCGCCGCCGGCATCGGCGGCCGCATTGTAGTCGGGGGTCCTCAGTGAGGAGGCCGTTGGCACCGTACGAGAGGTCGACTACACGCCATGAGGGCTGACCTGAATCTGAGATCGCCCGTTCGGCCCCTTGGGTGATCGGAAGACCCAACACACCGGTCCCTCCAGTGCTCCGTGGAGCGCCGACCCTTCATCGACCCGGCGAGGGTGCGCAAGCCGACTGACAAGCACCACGTCGAGCGCGGCATACCGTACCTACGGGGACGCCTTCGCGACCTGGACGAGTGCCACGATCAGGCCGAGCGCTGGTGCCGTGCCGTTGCCGGCCTCCGCGTCCACGGCACGACCCGGCAGCTCCCTTGCGACGTCTTCGAAGTGGAGGAGCGAGGGCAGCTGCAGCCCCACGAAGGGGTGTTCTACGACTTGGCCAACCGGTAGGAGGGAGCGGTCGCCTCGCACCTCCAGCTTCGTCCCGGGTGCGCCAGGGTTGTGGCCGTGACGGAGTAGAGCGCCTCGCCGAACTAGACGGGGTGGTCTGGGTGGACGGTGACCCTGTGAAGCTCAAGAACGCGGTGGCGAGCTCGTGAGGGTGCATTCCCGCCAGGGTCGCGGGGGTCGTGGCACCGCAGTTCATTCCGGTCGAGTCGAACACTGGTTCAGGGACGAGCGCTCTCCGGCACTCCGTCCACGAGCGGCGTCTCGCCGACGGTATGGCGGTCTCTCCCGGCACGCTTCGAGAGTGGCGAAATGATGAGGGCCAACGTCTTCGGCTCCGAGCCGGACTTCGGCCAGCAGGGGACGCTCGTCGATGCGGCCACTGCGGAGGAGCAGGCAGTCTGGGCACTGTTCGTCGTCCTGCCGTACGGCCGCCACCAGTTCCAGATTTCCCACTCGCAATGTGGACGCTGGAGGAATGCGTCGCCGGACCGGATTCTGCCTTGTGGTTCTTCGGTGGCGTCCCGAGGCGAACCATTGTCGACAAGCTCCCGGCGGCGGCGATTGCCTGACCCTATGCCCGGGCGCCGAAGCCGATGCCGTGGTTCCGGTGAGTACGCGCAGGACCAGAGCTTAGTCATCGATCCGGCCAGGGTGAGGAGACTACGGACAGACTCCGTTTCGAACGCAGCGTCCGGTGCACTGACCAACAACGAGCGAAGCACGCGCCATCGATTATGCCTATACTGCCATCGTTGCTGGCCCACGGCTTTTACGGGCCACCGCAATCCACGGTCGGAGAATGCAGATGGAGCGAGATATTCAACTAGCCCACCTGCGTGCGTTCGAAGCGGTGGCTCGCCTAGGCAGTTTCACTCGGGCGGCAGCAGAGCTGGGGTACACCGAGCCGGCCGTGCATCTTCAGGTGGGGTCACTACGGAAGGCTGTGGGTGGGCCTGTCGTAGAGTATCGCAGAGGGAGGATGGAACTGACGCCGCTGGGCGAGACGCTGTTGCCGTTCGCCGCCTCGACGATTTCTGGCATCACCCAGCTCCTCGCGGCGGCCAAACAGCACGCAACCCACGAACGCCAGACGCTGCGCGTCGGGGTCGGCCGGGGCACTGGTGACTATGTCTTCCCCCGCCTCGCTTCGGCGTTCCGACGGCGCTATCCGGAGGTTTGCCTTGAATTCCATTCGCTTCCAGGTGATGCGATTGTGCGAGGTTTGGCTGACTCGACGATCGATGCTGGGTTCGGTGGACGATTGAAACAGTACCTGGCGGAGGGAGAGGTTCCCGCGCGAGCTTTTGCCGTCGCACCTTGGTTCCACCTGCAACAACTGCTGCTCGGCTCGCCAGGATTCGCCGCCCGCGCACGGCAGTCTCGGGGCGTGCTTCCGGTAGCGATACCAGCGTACGCGTCCATCACTGACTTCGAAGACAAGCTCGTTAATTCGCTCCGAGATACAGGCTTCACTCCGCAGTTCCAGGTGCTGGACACGACCGAGGCGGCCAAGGCAATGGCATTGGCGGGTGAAGCCGCGGCGTGCCTCGGCGTGTATTCGGTGGGACTGGAACTGGAAGTGAAGCGATTGGTGCCCATCTTGCCAGAGCACCGGATGCCGAACTCTCCGATTTACGTGCTACACCGCCGACCAGCTACCAACCCTGGGGTCCGAACGTTCATAGACTTTCTTCGTCAGGAACGCCGCGCGGGCAAGGGGTGGGACAAGCTCCTCGCTTGGCCTGGGGTTGCCTGAGTCAGCGACTGCCGCGAAGACGGGGATCGAGCACATCACGAAGCGCGTCGCCCAGGATATTGAAGCCAAACACTGCGAGGGTGATGGCGAGTCCCGGCCAGATTGAGAGCAGGGGCGCATCGAGCATCTGGCTGCGGGCGCTCCGGTTCAGCATCGCCCCCCAAGAAGGATGCGGTGGCGGCACGCCAAACCCCAGGAAGCTCAGGGATGTCTCCGCAAGGATGGCCGCCCCCATCTGTAGTGTCGCAAGGACGATCACGGTCGGGAGGATATTCGGCAAGATGTGCTGGACCATGATCCGTGCGTCCGAGGCCCCCACCGATCGTGCGGCGAGAACGTATTGCTCTTCCCTCGTAGTGAACACGGCGCCGCGTACGACTCGGATCGTTGACGAGACCATGATGAGTCCAAGGACGACTGCCACGGTGACGAGGCCAGCGGAGAGCACCACCACCATGGTGATGGCGATAACCAGTCCGGGAAACGCGATCCACACATCGACAAGGCGTTGGACGACGAGGTCGAGCAGGCCGCGGTAGTAGCCGCTGGCCAACCCCACGAAGGTGCCCACCGAGATCGAGATGATCATGGCGCCGACCCCAACAAACATGCTCACTCGGGCGCCATAGACGACGCGGCTGAAGACATCACGGCCAAGCGCGTCCGTGCCGAAGAGATGGTCAAGCGAGGGACCGGCCAGCCGGTTCGGCACGTCCGTTGCTCCGTAGGGGTAAGGCGCGACGACGGGCGCAAAGGCTGCGATGCCAAGCAAGAGCGAAACGATGACCAATCCGAGTGTCCCTGCCGGGGATCTGCGTACGAAGGTAATGAGAGATCTCAAGAGACCCCCGCTCCGGGACGGGGAGCTGCCGAAACCTCGTATCGGTTGGACTTGTTGATCTGTGGAGGTCGTCTTCGTTGTTTTACTCCCGCTAAAAGGCGCTCAGCGTGGCGCAGACCGACGGTGCTATCCGTATTTGATGCGCGGATCTATCAGTGCGTAGAACAGGTCGATCACGAGGTTCGTCAGGAGTACGAATACTACGAGGACAAGGACGAGTGATTGGATCACCTGGTAGTCGCGCGTTTCGAGCGCAGTAATCAGGTAGCGGCCCATTCCCGGCAGCGAGAAGACCGTCTCAGTGATCACGACGCCGCCCACGAGGATCGGGATCTGAAGGCCAATTAGCGTGAGGAGCGGAATTAGCGCATTCCGCAGAATGTGCCTTGTCACGATTGCCCGCCCTGCAAGACCCTTTGCACGCGCGGTCCGGACAAAGTCGAGTTGCGCGACTTCGAGGACGGAAGTGCGAGTGAACCGCATCAGCGCCCCGGTGCCATGGAGACCGAGGATGGTCACGGGGATCCAGACCTGTTGGACGTTGCGCATCGGGTCATCCCAGAAACGTTCGAAGCCGATGGGCGGGCTCCATCCCCACCAAACCGACGGCCAGGTGATGACGAGGATGGCAATCCAGAAGCTTGGCGTAGCGAGGGCGAGGACTGCGAGGCCGCGACAGAAGTAGTCGAGGGCACTGTCCCGATGAAGACCGGCGATTACGCCGACAGGCACCGCCACCGCGACGGCAAGGAGCAGCGACAGAAACCCTACCTGTAGCGACACCGGGAGGAACTTGGCGATCTCACTCGCGATAGGCTCCCCCGTACGAAAGGAGGTTCCCAGGTCTCCCTGGAAGAGGTTTCCCATCCACCTGAGATACTGTTCGTGGGCGGGCTGGTCGAGGCCCAAGCGCTCGCGGATCTTTTCGACGGAGGATTCTGACCCAGCGGTGTCAGCGGCGAGCAACTCCACCGCGCTCCCGGGCATGAGGCGGATGGCGAGGAAGAGCAGAACTGTCGCAAGCAGGATCGTCGGAATCATGAGGAACAATCGGCGGAGCGCGTACCTCATCATGCGCGCGCTCCAGCGACGCAGTCCTCGCGTGGGCGCTTGTTCGCTACCTCAGGCATCCAACCATGCACCCGAGAGTCCCTCGTAGCCGCTCACATTGTTGATGTAGTAGTAGTCCTTCAGCCGGGATCCAGTTGCCCGGGCGGTTGGCGCGGATACGAGGAACACCGTGTAGGCTCGATCAGCAAAGATCCGCTGTATCTCGTGAATCTTGCTCGCCCGTTCCTGGACATTGATGGTTCGGTCCTGCTCTTCGATGAGCCGACCGATGTCCGCGTCGGTGTAGGGCGTCTTGAGGTTCACGCTGTTCGGGTGCCAGTAGATGTTGAGGAAGGCAGACGGGTCCGGGTAGTGCGCGTAGGGCACATAGCCGAGGCCACCGTCGATCTTTCCCTTGTTGAAGGTCTCCAGGAAAGCGGCGTATTCCTTGAGGTCGATGTTCATGTTGAGACCAGCGTCCGTGAGGTACGCCGCAACGAGCTCGATCGCGTTGACATCGTAACGAGATGCACTGCCCAGCTTGAGTGACTGCCCGCTATAGCCGGCTTCCTTGATGAGTCGGCTAGCCTCCGCCTTGTTGTAGTGCAGGTTCTTGTAGGTCCCCGGGTAGTTGGACTCCACCCCTGGATCGAGGGACCAAGGTGCGTACTTGGCCGGAAGGAGCGTTGAAAGCTGCGCCTGGCCGTCGTAGATCGCCTTGTTGAGGCCATCCCGGTCGATGGCCATCGACGCTGCGCGCCGCATCCGGACATCGCCGAAGACGCCGGTGAGGTCGAAATTGAGGCTCCAGAGGCTACCGATACCCTGTTGGACCGTCGCACCAGAAACACTCTTGATCGACGCCAGCTCGCTCTGAGGGATGCCGGCGATGAGGTCGAGTTGTCCCGACCGGAATGCGGCCGCTTGGGCGGAAAGCTCGGGGATGATGAGCATCTCGAAGTCGTCTATGTTGGGGCGCCCATGGACGTGATCCGGGTTGGCACGGCCGGTGAGCTTTACGTTCTGGTCGTACGAATTGAAGATCCAGGGGCCACTTCCGACGGGGTCGCCCTCCGCGTGGTTGCCGCTGCCGATGATCTCCCGGGGGACGATGTGCAGAAAGGAACCATCGGTGATGGTGCTGAGGAAACTGGCACTCGGTGTCTTCAGGTGAAAGACGACTGTTTCGGTGTCGGGTGTCTCGACCGAGTCCACGATGTTAAACGATGCAGCGCGGACGGAGACGGCGCGGAAGCGTTCGAGCGTGTAGGTGATGTCTTCAGCGACGATCGCGCGGCCGTTGACTGGCGCCTTGTTGTGGAACCGCACGTTGGGACGCAGCTTGACGACCAGCGTGGTGCCTTCGTCGGCGAATTCGGGCAGGGATGCGGCGACGTCTGGTTTGACGATGTACTCGGTGTCGCCAATGCCCGGACCACTCTCGTAGCGAAAGAGGCGGCTGTACCACAGCGATGCCGGAGACTGGTCGGCCTGGGTGATGTACGCGTACGGGTCGAGCGAAGACGGTTCTCCCTGGGCCGCGAAGCGCAGGCGCCCCCCCTGGCGGGGCGAATTGCTTGCGGCCGTCTGCGATGCGGTTCCAGACGTGCTGACAGCAGTCGCGGTCGCGGACGCGGTGGCCGCGTCCTCATCATCACTGCCACAGCCTACGACCGAGATGGCGGTGAGACCGGCGCCTGTACTCGCGGCGCCTGCCATAAACCGACGGCGCGGCATTCGTCGTTTCCAATAGTTGCTTTGTTCCATGGTCTCCCCCTAGCGTCGCCTGCTCACGGCGGCCCGGCGACTCTAGCACCGCCTTCTGGAGGCCTGCCATTCAGGCGTGCTGAGTCCAGCTATAACGAGCGATTACTTCCGCGCGCTCTGCCGGGACAACTGGACGGCGCACATGAACCTGCGCTGGCCCTGGAAGCTCGATTCACACCTCGACGAAGGGCCCTGGTGGTGCCGCGAATCAGGTGGTCTCAGTCGGGCACGTGGGTCGTTAAGCGTCCATTACTGGGGATATCAGGACGCCTAACTGGCGGCCCATCGTGAACGGCTGCTAACCTTCGGGCACTCGGCCTTCCGCTGTGGTCCGGCAGCGTTGGCCGAACAGACAGCTCTCAGGAGTCCACCTATATGCGGTTCAGCTTCACTCCCGAACAGGAGTCATTTCGCGACGAAATTCGACAATTCCTCCGGGAAAACCATCGTCCCGATGCCGGTGACGATTCCGATGATATCTGGTCCGCGACGTTCTCCCTGAAGCTTGCCGAACGCAATTGGGTGGCACTCGCTTGGCCAGTACAGTATGGGGGCCTCGGTGCTTCTCATATTGATCAAGTGATTTTCAATTCAGAAATGGCCTATAATCGAGCGCCTATAGGTGCTCACCGACGCGGAGTATTTTACGTCGGGCCAATCCTGATTCTCTACGGTACTGACGAACAAAAGAGCGAACACCTGAACGCGATCACGAGAGGCACAAACTACTTCTGTCAGCTATTTAGTGAACCAGGAGCCGGATCTGACCTTGCATCCGCCCAGACGCGAGCGGTTCGCGACGGCGACGAATACGTGATCAACGGTCAAAAGATTTGGACGTCAGACGGGCATCGCGCGGAGCACGGGTGGCTCGTCGCGCGCACGAACCCGGATGCGCCAAAGCACAAGGGACTGAGCAACTTTATCATCGACATGAATTCACCGGGCGTGACCGTGAGACCCTTGGTCAACGTAGCGGACAAGCACAGCTTCAACGAGGTCTTTTTCGATAATGTTCGGGTGCCGGCGGAGCGCCTCGTCGGCGAAGAAAACCGTGGGTGGTATCAGACCGCTGCAACCTTGGACTTCGAACGATCGAGCGTTGCCAGCTTCGCCGGCACGCGACGGTTCCTGGATGATCTGATTCCGGTCTTGAACACCACGGGCCGCTGGGCCGCGAACCGGCTCGCGATTGCGGACCTCTGCGTCGCATTAGCGACTGGAGAGATTCTCGCGTATTCCATTGCGTCGATGCAGGACCAGGGCCTCGTCCCCAACCGGGAAGCGTCGGCATCCAAGCTGCTCGGATCGGAGTTGAGCCAGCGGGCCGCGCAGGTGGCCGTCAGGGCATTGGGAATGCAGGGACAGGTGCGACACGGCCCTGGTGCGGTGAAGAAGGGCCGGTACGCGACGCAATACCTCTCGAGCATCTCGGCAACGATCGGCGGAGGCACGTCGGAAATCCAGCGTAATGTCATCGCCACTCGGGGCCTTGGCCTGCCTCGCGGCTAAGATCCGGCGTCAACTCAGAGCACCACCGACAGGCGGAGAAGCGAACAATGGTCAATCTCGTGACGGTCCCGTACCTGCTCTACGAGCTTGAGGAGGACGGCATCCTTTGGATCAAGTTCAACCGGCCGGAACGGTTGAACGCGATCGTTGGGACGAATCAGCTGAGCGGCACGCTCGCGAAGGTCGGTGAATACATGCGCGCCGGCGACGATGATCCGCGTGTCCGCGTGATTGTGCTCACGGGTGTGGGCCGCGGATTCTGCGCCGGAGCGGACATAAGTGGTAGGACCGAAGGGTTCGACGCGGACGACCTGGCACTTGGGTCGCGACCTCATCCCGGCACGGACGCCACCAGGGAGAGCTTCTTTTACGGGCTGACAAAGTTGGCCAAGGATCTCACGAACATTCGAAAACCAACCATTGCGATGGTGAACGGCCCGGCGGCCGGCATTGGCATGGACATGGCCCTGCATTGCGACATCCGCTACGGCTGCGAGAACACCCGATTCATCGCGTACCAGCAGGTGGGACAGATCATTGAGAACGGCGGCTGCTACTGGTTGCCAAGGATCGTGGGTCTCGGCCGCGCGTTGGAATTCGCCTATACAGGATTCCTCGATGCCGACCGTGCCTACCAGTGGGGCATGCTCAACGCGCTTGTGCCAGCCGACCAGTTGGAGGGCGAGGTGCGTGCGCTCTGCGGGCGGATCATTGATACGCCGCCGCTCACCCAGTGGGTTCACAAACGCATAATGCGGGCTGCACTGGACAGCAACTTGGAGACGACGGCCGTCCTGACCTCCAACGCCGCCGTCATCCTCGGAGACTCCGGCGACGCAAAGGAAGCCCGCAAAGCGCTTGCAGAGAAGCGCAAACCGGCGTTCTTAGGACGTTGACGATGCAGGAATCGTTGACACCGACGCTGCCCGACCTCCTTGAGTGTGTCCTGGTTTTAGATCTTGGACGCGGTCACGCGGGCCCATACTGCGCCAGGATGCTGATGGACGCCGGGGCAACCGTCATCCATGTGGAACACCCTCGCGGGGATCCGCTACGTAACGAGGGGGCAATGGAGACCTCGTTCAGCCCGGCCTTCGCATTCCTCAACGGCGGGAAGCAGTCGATCACTCTCGATTACACAACGGTGCGTGGCCGGGCGCTGCTCGCGGACCTTGTTGCGCGTGCCTCGATTCTCGTTGAGAACGGCCGGCCGGGCACGCTCGAACGCCACGGAATCGGGATGTCTGAACTGTTGGACTGGAACCCCGCTCTCGTTCGCGTTTCCATCACAAACTTTGGGCTGACCGGCCCGCATCGTGATTTCGAGGCAAGTGAAATGACGCTCCAGGCCGCGTCGGGCTTGATGGATGGCAACGGAGACGCTCACCGCGAACCGTTGCGTTATCCGATGAATCTTGCGCAGCACTGGGCTGGTTCTAACGCGGCCTACGCTGGCCTCGTCGCTTACTGGCACGCCCTCCGAACGGGCGCGGGACAGCAGGTGGATGTCTCGATTCAGGAGTCGATTACGAATACCTGGTACCTGAACTACGCGGACTATCAGTACACGGGCAGCCTTCAAACGAGAGGGCAACGCGACCTTCTGCCTGCGAGCGACGGGGACATCATGGTTCGCTGGCAACCCTCGGTGCCCTATCGGGACTTTCTCGAGGCGATGAATGCGCCCGAGCTGATCGACGACCCGGAGCTTCAACCGCCGGCAATCCTGGGTGCGAAGGCGGGCGCGCTCCGAGAAGCTCTACGTGAACACAGTCCCGAACTCACGCGGGCGGAATGGCTCCGACGCGGAGTGGAATCGCGAATTCCGGTGGGTGCGATGCAGGACCTGCGAGAGATCGAGGACTGTGAGCAACATTCGACTCGGGAGTTCTGGGATTACACGACAGATTCGAAGGGTTCGCGGGTGACCGTGCCCGGCCGTTTCTACCTCATCGACGGCCAGCCGCAGCCCGCCCAGCTGCGCGCCGTGCCAACCTTGGGGGAGCACAATGCGCTCGTTTACGGCGGCCTGCTGGGAAGGTCCAGTGAGGACTTGGCGGTTTTGCAGCGCGAGGGCGCTATATGATCCCCGGGGCTCTCGAGGGCGTCCGTGTTTTGGACAATGGGATCGTTCAGGCGGGAACTCTGCCGGCCCGTCTACTCGCGGATTTCGGGGCCGAAGTTGTGCGAGTGGAAAACTACCTCAACCCCGACCGGCCGCGGACTATGGTTTACCCGGATGGGCGGGCGCGGGAGCCGTTCTGGGAGAACGGCGGGACCTACCATGAGCAGCACCGCAACAAAGCATTCTGCATTGGCCTCGATGTCCACAAAGCTACAGGGAGGGAGGCGTTCCTCCGGCTTGCGGCCGTGTCCGATATCGTGTTGGACAGCCACCCTCCGGGCGTCCTCGACCGGCTCGGGCTCGGCTATCCGCAGCTGCGTGTGAGGCGTCCAGACGTCATCTACGTCACGACCTCGGGGTATGGCATCGGCGGCCCGCTGAGTTCGCTGCGCTCCTACGGCACCATGACGGAGATCATGTGCGGGTCGGGTTGGCTTAATGGCTATCCCGGCGAGGGGCCAAGGCGCGGTGGCTGCCCACTAACCGACCACCCTTCTACTTACCATGCTGCTTTCGCGATGATGGCGGCGCTCATCCATCGTGACCGGACCGGCCACGGCACCTGGCTCGACATCTCCCAGTATGAAATCGGTACGACGCTCATGGGCGACGCCATTACGGCGAACTCCGCGGGCGTGGATGTACCCGTCCGCGTCGGCAGTGTCGACCCAGACGGGGTCTTTTCCGGCTGCTTCGAGTGCGAAGGCGAGGGGCAGTGGGTCACCATCAGCGCCTCCGGCGAGGCCGCGGTTCGCACCCTTTCGAGTATCGCCGGGGGCCCCGACGAGCGTTCGAACCTCGCGGAGCGCGTGGCGCTGTGGACGCGTACCCGCGGAAAGCACGAGGCAGCTGAGACCCTCGCCCGGGCCGGAGTTGCTGCAGCGCCCGTGAACGACCCCAGAGACTTGTTGCTGGACGAGCACCTCGCGGCCCGCGGGGCGTTCTGGCTTGTGGATCACGCACCCGAACAGAATGTTGGCCGCCGAGCGTGGCCAGCCGCTTCTGCACGGTTGAGCGCCACTCCTGGCGAATTGCGCACTCGCGCTCCCATGCTCGGCGAACACAACCGGCTGATCGCGTTGGAGCTGCTCGGCTTCACCAGCGAGGAGTACGAAGCGGCTGCTGCCGAAGGAGCGTTCGGGACACGGCCGGCCACCGCCGACACGCGGCCGCCGGACGCTGATGTTCTCGGCAGGGTGGCGGCCGGGAGCGCACGCGAAGTCGACACCAGAAATACGGAACGCTTGCGAGCGCGGTTCGGCGACGATTACGGATATGCCGGAAACCATGAAACCGTTTCTCGAAAGGAGTCTGCCTTGTGACCCTTCCACTCGATGGCATCAAAGTGGTGGACCTGACTCATACCGCCCCAGGGCCACACTGCACGATGATCTTGGGCGACTTCGGAGCGGACGTGATACGCGTCCAGGAGCCGTTGGTGAAGAGCGGGCGACGGAGGAGCCTCCATAAACAACCGACCCTCCGGGAACAGGAGCGGCAGGCGGCGTTCGATGCCTTGGGACGTAACAAGCGAAGCGTCGTGCTCGACCTGAAGAACGACGCAGCCAGGGAAGCGTTCCACCGATTGGCGGAGGACGCAGATGTCGTGGTCGAAAGCTTCCGGCCGGGCGTCGTCAAGCGCCTTGGCGTCGACTACGCAACGCTCAGCCAGTTGAATCCGGCGCTCGTCTATTGCTCGATCACCGGTTACGGCCAGGACGGCCCGTATGCAGCGCTCCCGGGTCACGATATCAATTACGTCGCCATCGGCGGCGCGCTCAGCATCAGCGGAGTCCCCGGTCTCCCGCCATCGCCGCCGGGCAACTTGCTAGCGGACTTCGCTGCGGGAGGGATGCAGGCGGCCCTCGCAGTTGTGACCGCGCTCTACCAGCGGTCCCAAACCGGGCTGGGCCAGTACCTCGACATCTCAATGACGGACGGCGTTTTCGCACTGATGACGTCATACGGCTCGCAGTACTTTGGTTCGGGCACAATCCCGGAACCTGGGTTGCACCGGCACCTGGGACTGTTCCCGTGGTTTCGGGCTTATGAGACATCCGACGGGAGTCATTTCTCGTTGGGCTGCTCCGAGCCGTGGTTCTATGCCAACCTGGTCCGGGCGATCGGTCGCGAAGACTTTCTGCCCTACCAAATGGACACCGGTGCCATACGCGACGAGCTACAGACGGTGCTCACAGAGCTGTTCAAGACGAAGACTCGGGCCGAATGGTTCGCGTTCTGCCAGGAATATGAGATCTGCGGTGCGCCGGTCCTGACCTTGGCCGAGGCCGCCGCCGACACCCACATCCGGGCGCGCGGCCTCGTAGCCACGGCGGAAGTGCCGGGCGTGGGGCTCGTGCGGCAAATAGACTCGCCGATCAAGTTCCATGGAATGCGGTCGGCGTTGCGGTCGACGGCGCCACTGCGGGGCCAACATACAACAGCGATCCTCTCTGGGCTGGGGTACTCGGAGGCCGAGCAAGCGGCGATGGTTCGACGTCCCGACGAACCCTAGTCTTCTAGCCTCAGCGGCCGATGAAGCGAGGAGCGCGGCGCTCCACGAAGGATAGGCGACCCTCACGCACGTCCTCTGTGGTAGAAACCATCCGCTGGTAGAGGTCTTCGAGGTCCGCCGACTCCGCCAGCTGATGGTCGAGGGCATAGTGCGCGAGCCGCTTCGCGAACGTGATCGCGACCGCCGGGCCGACGGCGAGCTTCCGGGCGTATGCCTGCGCGCGGTCCAGGAGCTCCTCCGCGGGGCAGACGTCGTCGACGAGACCGATGGCGAGCGCTTGCTGCGCGGCGACGAGTTCGCCAGTCCAGAGCATGTCGAGCGCGCGGGGAAGGCCAACCAGGTGGACCAGCATGTTGCTGGCGCCCATGTCCGGCACCAGCCCGCGGCGCACCCATATCGCTCCGAGGCGGGCTTCTTCGCTCGCCACACGACGGTCGCAGGCAAGCGCCAACGAAAGACCTCCACCTGCCGCCACTCCGTTGACAGCCGCGATGACCGGACGAGAGATCGAGCGGAATTCGGTGACCCAGCCGTAGCGCGTGCGCTCGATCGCGGCGCGAGAGCCATCGGGCGCATACGGGCTGGCTGCATTGGCTGACATATCTGCGCCGGAGCAAAAACCACGGCCAGCGCCAGTTAGGACGACGGCCCTGATGGTCGGGCTTTCGTTGACCAGCGCGGGAAGGCGCCGGAGACCGGCGCGCATGCCTACGCTCATCGCATTCAGGCTGTCGGGTCGATTCAGGGTGACGGTGAGGACACCGTCGGCATCCTCGTCGAGGGCCATATCCTCGAAGGCTGTCGGATCAATCGCCACGGCGCAGCTCCAGTCTCATTCGGAGAGCTCTGCCGGCACGGCGCCAATGGTACCGACAGCTTCCAGTTGGTCGATCTCGTTGTCGTTCAGGCCCCCGACATCTCGGAGGACCTGGCGATTGTGCTCACCGAGCCTAGGCGCCGGGCGTCGTAGCGGCGGGCGGGTGCCGTCGAGCATGAACATCCGGCCAAGAACCCGGCGGTCTCCCGAAACGGTTGGGTGATCGAGTAGCAACTTGCGGGCTATTACCTGCGGGTCCAGTGCGAGGCGCTCGGCCGGCGCCGCTAAGGCAGCCGCCACGCCCCGCTGGCGCGCCTCAGCTGCAAGGCCAGCGCCCTCGTGTTCGACGGTCCACGTCGATATGGCGCGATCGATTGCGTCATGTGCTGCATAGCGACCCGGAAGATCCAGATTCCGGAACGCGTCGAGGGGCCCGTCGGCAAGGCCACAGAGTGCCTCCCAGGCAGCATCCGAATCGACCGTGAGAGCAATCCACTCGTCGTCGCCCGCCGCAGGATAGACCCCTTGGGGGGCGGACTGAGCGTCACGGTTTCCCA
Source organism: Dehalococcoidia bacterium (assembly GCA_050248655.1). Lineage (GTDB taxonomy): Bacteria > Chloroflexota > Dehalococcoidia > Tepidiformales > Tepidiformaceae > JAGQHB01. Next base: position 405,146 of record JBFWRY010000001.1, on the reverse strand, counting down.
AACGAGGCACCGGCGCCGTCTCTCCGTGTTGCAGCGCCAGCTCGCCGACCAACCAGCTCACCGCCTCTAATTGGGCGATGTCGATCGAAGCACCCTCGCCGGTCATGCGCGCGCGGCGAATGGCCGCCATCACCACGCCCGCGGCGAAGGTGCCCACCGCCGGGTCGGGGAAATGGAGTCCGGAGTTCATCGGAGGCCCGCCGGGATAGCCGCCGGCGGCAGTCGATCCGCTGAGTTGCTCCAGAGTGTCGCCAAAAGCCACGTAGTCTCGCCACGGGCCTGACCGGCCGAAGCCACCCATGGACATCGCGACGAGTTGTGGCCGCACGGAACGGAGCACGGCATGCCCAAGGTTAAACTGCTCCATCACCCGTGCGCTGAAGTTCTCGATGACTGCGTCCGCCTGCTCAACGAGTTTCAGGAAGGCGTCGCGACCACCGGGTCGATCGAGTTCGATCGTAACGCTGAGCTTGTCCCGGTGGCGTTCGTGGAAGATGCCGGCCCGATTCCACGGGTCGGAACCAGGATCGCCATCCAAGTAGGCGCCCGTGCCTGGCCGCGGACGCGCTTGGCCGCGAAGGTCCAGGCGCTTGCGTGACTCGATCTTGATAACCTCTGCCCCGAGATCGGCGAGCAACCGGGAACAGAATGCGCCCGCCCAGGCGATGCCGAGATCGAGGATTCGAACGCCAGAAAGCGGCAGCGGATCTCCGGAAAGCGACGACGCCGGGATCGCTCCGGATGGCGCAGACGAAGTTGGAGTGCCGAGCCGGGGGCGGACGCCGTCGATGACGGCCGGGAATCCGGGTGCGATTGCCGGCGTCTCGGCAACGGGCTCACCGAAACCTCGCGCCACGAGGTGATCTGAACGTAACGTCTCCCCCGCTGCTTCGACGGCCCCGAATGGCATATGCAGCGACTGGCCCTCGTGAAAGACCTCCTTGCGGCCACGGGTGGATAGCCAATCGCGGATGATCTTGTCCAACTCGTCGCGGTTCGCGGCGCGATCGGCCGGCTCGGCGAACCGTGGGTCTTTCTGGAGGTCGAGGCGATTCAACATCATGCAAAAGACATCCCACGAACGGGGCAGGACGATCACGCCAACTTGTCCATCCCGGCAGGCGTAGAGATCCCAAGGTGCCTGCGAATGGAGCTGGTTACCTTCGCGCCGGTGCACTGCGCCCGCGTAGCTATACCGCGAGACGGCGTTCTCGTGGCTGTTAACGAAGACGTCCAGCTTGCCGAGGTCGACGCGGTGTGGACAGCCAGACGCCTCGTGCCAGGTGATCGCACCGACCGCGCCGGCAAAGACAGCAGCCGTGACCATTGCGTCCAGCACGACCGGTGCCGGGAGTAAGGGCTCTCGCCCGGGTAGCCCGCAGGAAGCCAGGAGACCGCTCCTCGCAAGCGCTGTCAGGTCCGAGACCGGTACCCCTCTCTCAGGCCCGGTCAGCCCCAGGGGTGTAAGGGATAGGACCGACGGAGCAGGCGAGAGCCCAAAGAGAGCCGCCCGGATGCCTCGGGGATCCTTCGCGGGCTCATCTTCGATCACCAGCGTGACGCCGCGACAGTGCCTTGCAAGCCGATCGAGGTCCGTCAAGTCCGCCACCACCAATCGTTGGGCGCGCGAGATGCTGCGCCACGCGAACTCGCGGTTGGCAGCCAAGGGATGGCCTCCCGGTGGACACATAAGCTCGACGGCGGCGCCGAGTCCACCGAGCAGAGAGCCGGCCGCAACGCCCGGCACCTGGGAAGAGAGGTTCACGACGCGCGCACCGGCAAGGAGTCCGACGGAACCGACGTCAGGAATGGACTGCGTCATCGGGCAAGTCCACGTCGGCGCGTGGCGACTACGTTGCCGAGACCGGCGACGCCGACGCCGAACCCCCGCACTTTCTTTGACGGCATCCAACTCCAGGACTCGAGGGAACCATCCCGGAACTTGGGACAGGCAAACCCTCTTGTGTCGTCCAACCAGACTTCGTAGCCGGGCGTGCATGCCAATCGCATGGTGACTCCTTCCGCCGGGGCAGAACGTGGCCGAGTCGTCGGATCCGGCCCACGCGATGCGCTCCCACGTTGTGCCCGAGCCGTAGGTGACCCGTGTATTCGCCGAAGCATCAGGATCGTACGAACGCACGGGCTGGCGTCGCAATGCAACGCTGAAAACATCTCAATAAGCTCGGCTTACAGGTGCGGTTCCCCGGTCGCCTCTCAGTCGTCCACGCCGCTTGCACTTGGGCTTCGCTATTCGTCACTTTGAGACCACCAGGGCTTCGCTTGCACGAACGTTGGCTTCGCGAGGTGCGGGTTGTCCTTCGTGTGCCGAGCTCCTGGCATAATTACGCGCTCTGCGCCGCCGAATTGTGAAATGAGTGGTTCGCGTTCGTCGACCGCGTAAATCCAGTAACGAAGTGCCTCGTAGTCCGCGTCATAGTCGACCGCCTCAGAGACAGGGGACTTCCAGAAGCCGCGCCAAATCCGGCGCGAGTGTGCGCGTAACCCAGACGGCGCGGACGGCACACGCCTGGATTGTGATGCCTTGACGGTTAGCCCGCGCCCTCTCCCGGAACGTTTGTTCGAGAGTAGTGCGGGCGGTTTTCGTCGTACTCTGGACACGACTTACTCCGCATTTCTTGCGCTTATTTCGCGCTATTCTGTGCACATTGTGGGCGCTATGTGGTAGTTTATATATACCGAAGGGGCACCACCCGACGGTGAATACCAATAGCGGAGGAGTCCCGCAGATGACACAGTCCCATCCTATCAGCCACCTGGACCTGACCATCCGCCTGCGGAGCTGGAACGAGCTCTACGACGTGGCCGACAAGCGCTACTATCACGCGCTCGACGCGGACGGAAAGACGTACCGCACGGTGGAGATCACCCGCGACCGGCGGGTGGCCTGCCGCTGCGGCGTCTACCAGGCCAACCTCAAGCTCGGGCTCGGCCCCTGCAGCCACATCGACGAAGCGCTCGACTTCCTCGACGCCGTCGGCTGGCAGCGGATGCCCACCTGGACGCTCCGCAAGAGCCGCAAGGCGGTGGCCGCGTGAGCGCCGACGAAGCGAAGCTCGACCGGATGCGCGGTCTCGTCGCCGCGCTTCTCTCCAAGACGACGGCCAACGGATGCACGGAAGCGGAAGCATCCGCGGCCCTCGAGAAGGCGCAGGAGCTCCTGCTCCGCTACAACCTCTCCCTCCAGGACGTGCGTGCGAAGGCCGACGGCGACGCCGGGCTTCGCGACCGGGTCGGGCGGGTCGACATCGACGTCGCCGCCGGGTTCCAGTGGCGCGCGAAGCTGCTCGCCGGGCTGGCGCGGGCGAACCTCTGCCGCATCGTCCTCAGCGACGAGGGCGACCGGGGCGAGCTCCACATCTTCGGGACGCAGGCGAACATCCGCGTCGTCCTCGACATGTGGCACTGGATCTGCGAGCAGCTGGAGCGGATGGGCGCACAGTCCCTCCGGGACTACATGCAGCCCACGCAGCAGGGCGGCTGGACCTTCCACCCTGACGGGACGGTGAGCGCCCGGCCCTGGACGCCGAAGGGCGACGAGGACGAGTGGGTCTACCTCGCCGGGTTCTACAGCGGCGCGGTGGCCCGCATCAGCGACCGCGTCCAGTCAGCCTTCGAGCGGTTCTCCCGGGAGTCCGACCAGACCCGCGCCCTCGTCGTTACGAGCGGCCGCGAGGTTGGGGAGGCCGTCCAGCGGGCGTTCCCCCGGCTCGGCAGCTGGCGAGGCGGCCGCACGGTCGGCCGGGACGGGCTGCGCGATGGGCGCAAGGCCGGGGACCGCGTGCGGCTCACCCGGGACGCCGCCATCGCCGCCGCCGGCGGGGCCCGCCTCCACCTCGGAGCGGGGCGGTGACCAACCACGAACCGCGGCTCGACGACTGGTCGGACCGCGTCCTCGACACCCTGCACCGCGCCGGGGCCCTCGTCCTCGGTGCGGCCGCAGCCATCGTCGTCATCGGCTACACATGGAGTTTTCTGAGATGAACGAACAGCTTGCATTCGGCACCGCCCGCGTCCTCCGCTCCCTCGGGGTGAACGCATGGGACGCAGACACTGGCGGCGGGTTCTACACCGTCGAGGTCTGGGGCGTCGTCTGGGCCGACCGGATCGAGGAACGGCAAGTCATCGAGACTGATGGCCATTCGGTCGAGCCCGAGAACCGGACCTACGCCCACGACCGGGGCCGGCTTCGGCTGGCCGGGGCCGGCAACTTTGCCATCATGCCCGTCGACGAGGACAACCCGCGCACGATCGGGGCAGCCATCCTCTGGGACCTGGCACAGCGGGCCCGCAACGCGGAGCTGGGGGTGGAAGCGTGACCGCCACACCCCTGCTCCCAGCCGACGTCCGGGAAGCCCTCCCCGAGCTCTACGCGAACGATGGGAAGGGTCTCGATGCGGTCGCCGTCGTCAAGTTCTTCTACCCGCGCGGGGCGGCGACCTGGTACGTCAGCGAGTTCGACGGCGACGACCTGATGTTCGGGCTCGCCGACATGGGCTTCGGCTTCCCTGAGCTGGGCTACATCAGCCTCGGCGAGCTGGCGGAGTTCCGGGACAGGCACGGGCTCGGCATCGAACGAGACCTGTACTGGAAGCCGAAGCCCTTGTCCGAGTGTCTCGTCTGGGGGTCGCAGGGACGGCAGGTGCCGGCAGCGATGGCGGTGGCGCAATGAAAGCCACCGTTCTCCTGGACTTCGGAGCCGCCCCGGTCAGCTGTCATTGCGGGGCGCCCGGTGCGCCGCGCGGCAACGGATGCGACGACGTTTGCGACGGCTGTCTCGCCCTCTGGCTCGATGCAGGCGAGCCCCAAGTGTGCCCCTGCCAGTCCATGACGGTCCGCCGCGCCACCCTCTGGGATGGCGTGGTGGACACGTTCCAGACCGAAGCCGAGCTGAACGGCTACCGGCCAGAACAGGGGGTGTTGTTGTGACCACGAGCGAATCCACGGGCACCCGCCGGGTCACGCTGATCATGCGGGACGAGAGCTCCTACAACGCCGAGAGCTGGTGCGTCGAAGTCCCCGCGGACACCAGCCCGGACGACATGAGCGCCGCCGCGGTGCTGGCGTGGCTCGATGGCTGCCTCCAGCGCGAAGCCGAAACCGGCGAGGAGAGCTGGCAGGTCGAGACCTGGACGCGGTGGCGCGACGATATCGAGTCCACCCGCGACCTCGGAGTCCTCGACGACTCATGGGACGTCATCGGCGTCGTCGACGGCTGGGTGACGCTCCTGTGAGCTGCCCCGCCTGTTTCGACCCTCTGCACGTCGAGACGTGCGCACGCTTTGGCTGCCGGTGCGGCGGCAGCCTCCCACCCGCAGGAGATGCCATGCACACCCTTTACACCTTCGGCTACACCGGCCGCAGTCCCCAGGAACTCAAAGAGCTCGCTGACTCCCTTGGGGCGGCCGTCGTCGACACCCGATACAGCCCCAACAGCCGCGATGCCCGCTGGCGTCGCAGTCCCCTCGAACGCGTCCTCGGCTCCCTCTACCAGGGGGCCGGCGAGACGCTCGGGAACGTGAACTACAAGGCCGGGCCGATCCGCCTGGCTGACGAGGAGCGCGGGCTTGCCGCCCTTGGTGCCCAGCTCGCCCACCAGCCGATCATCCTCCTGTGCATGTGCCGCGATGCCGCGGTCTGCCACCGAACCTACATCGCCCAGAAAGCCGCCGAACAGTTCGGCGTGAACGTGGAGAACCTCTGAGATGAAACTGCAGTTTGAAGCCGCCCTCGGCGACGTGAAGATCAAGTCCGGCAAGGCAGCCGACACCGACTACGGCCAACCGAAGGCCGGCGAACTGTCCCTCACCCTGGTCATCCGCCAGCCGATGCCCAGCCGCGAACCGGAGATTGGCTACGGCTGGAAGGACCGCCAGCGGCCCGAAGACCCGGTCCAGGAAGAGGGCGAAAGCAAGGCCGCGTTCACGAAGCGCGCCAGCGCCGTCCGGGCGGACCAGCAGCGGTGGGACGAGTACATGGCCGAGTTCGCGGAACGCCACGCGAAGTGGGAACAGGAACGCGACGCGCTCGGGCCGCGGACCGCTGCCTACCCACTCCTGGCAGGGGCCGGTGCCGTGCTGGGAGCAGGTTCGCTCCTCGTCACCATCGAGCCAGGCAAGGAACAGCCGGGGCTTCCTGGCTTCGACGTCCAGCTGTTGCCGCTGCTGGGGGCCGGCTAATCCTGCCGGGAGAGGGAGATATATCGATGTACATATCGAGCACTATCTGGTAAACTGTATATGACCGATGGGGGGACACCACCCCCCATCGGGAACACCACCGCAGAGGAGTCCTGCAATGGCTACTGCCAATCCTACCGTCCAGACCGTCACCGAACTAAAGGTCGAACGCATCGTCCCCGGCAACAATGACCGGACCGCGTTCGACCGACGCCAGATCGCGGAACTCGCGGCGTCCATCCGCCAGCACGGGCTCGCACAGCCCATCACCGTCCGGCCCGTCGGCGAGCACTTCGAAATCGTCGCCGGGGAACGTCGCTTCCGCGCCCACCTTCACCTCGGCCGGGAGACCGTGCCGGCCATCATCCGCGAGATGAGCGACCGCGAGGCGGCGGACATCATGCTCGTCGAGAACATCCAGCGCGTGGACCTCAACCCGATGGACGAGGCCCGCGCCTACCGCAAGCGGCGTGAGCAGTTCGGGAGCTCGGTCGCCGAAATCGCGCAGATTGCCAGCGTGAGCGAGGGCCGGGTCCGCTCGCGGCTGCGGCTCTGCCAGCTGATCGACGAGGCGCAGCACCTGCTCGAGTCCGGCAACCTCGGGGTCGGGTACGGGGAGGCGATGGCTGACCTGGACCGCGACCGGCAGCTGATTGCGATGCGCTCGCTGAACGAGGCGAAGGCGCCGGCTCTGGCATGGTTCCGGAGCCTCTGCGGGCAGCTGCTCGCGGAACAGGCGCAGAGCGCGATGTTCAACCTCGCCGAGTTCATGCGGGCGAACGCTGAACAGGCCGAGGCCCGCGTGCAGGACGGGCCGGCCTTCCCGAAGGCACGCCACCTGCCCCCGATGCAGGGCAAACCGAGCGTCGGCCAGTCGCTCATCTGCTACATCGCCGAGCTGGTCGCAGCCGGCAACGAGACCGAAGCCGCGGTGGTTGGGACCGTCCTCGACGGCCTGCTCCGCTCCAACAATGCGAGGCTCTGAGATGGAGGTCGCAGAGCGCCTGAACCAGACCAACGCACTCAATCGCGGGGTGGCCGAAGAACCAGCCGGGCCATGTCGGCGAATCGCTTCTGTTGGCTTTGAGGCTTTGGCCCGACGACCTGCACGTGTGCTGCGTTCTCGGGCTCCGGCCAATATATCAGCGCCTGCTTAAGTTCGAGGCACTTCTCGGCGGGTACGGCGACGACGCCCCAGCCGGTTGCGGCTGCCCGATTGCACTCTTCCTCTTCCGGACGACATCGCTCCGCGTCGACGGACATCATCCCGTCCTCAGAGCTGTTCTTGAAGAGCCAGTACCCGATGTCGCCGGTCTCTGAGTCGACATGGCCCTGTTTGCATAGGCGAAAGAGTCGCTCTCCAGGATTCGGAGAGAGTTCACTGTACCTGTGGTCGGAGCTTGTTGTGCCGCTCAATCGAGAATCCTTAGAACCGTTCGATCCAATCGACAAACGACGCCAAGTCAGGTTGCCCCTCGAACTCCTCTCCTGTGCGCTCGTCGCAGAAGAATGCCTCTGGTAGACCCTCCGGTCCGACACTCAGCCCGAGGAATAGTCCGTCACGTCTCCATTGACAGTTCACGGCACCTTCCTCCGACGGCCCACAGAATGCCGTCTGAATTGCGGCGCGGCCCCGAGGGCCGATATGTTCCCAAGCGTCCGCAAACATTCTCAAGGCCGCATCGATCGAGGCGTGCGGGAACTCCTTATGGCTAAATTCAGGCCAGTCCTTTGTCATTTCGGGGAAGCGAAGTAGCCGCCGACGAAGGCCTTCGGCCCCTTGGGCAAAGGGCAGGTCGTCAACTGCTTCGTAAAAAAATGGCTGGATCAGTGATTGTGTGAGCTGGTAGTCCGCAAGAACGCTCGAGTGCGCTACGAGTTCGGCTATCTTCGAAGCTAACGGGCTCTGATTGCTGGGGAATACGTCAGGACCACGACTGCCGCCACCCTCGGTGAGGTCCGGGGGTTCGGACCCAAGTTCGTCGGTCGATCCCCATGTGCCGGTCCCGATGGGAAACAGTACACGAATCGCCAATGATGGCGGGTCAGAAGATGCACTCCCGTTGGTGCCGGTGTCGAAGTGCCCTACTGATTCCGGTAACACACCAAGCACTGCAGGCTCACTCATCGTCGAACCGCCTCCTGGCTGTGTCTGTTATCACGAGCTCGAACGCTTCATTTACGTGTCGTTTGAGGCTGTGAACAAGTGCGAGTGCTTCTAGCGGGTCTTTTGGTGGTTCTATGGGCTCTCGGATCGCATCGATATCGACAATCAGGGCCGGCTCAGGGCTATCAGCCTTGCCAGTGGTCACTAGCAGTTTTGTCGCGTCCTCATGCACGAACTCCATACGGGCGAAGAAGATGGCGTCCTTCTCTGGCAGGCCTTTGATGCTCGCGGGAAGCGTTCGAACAAGCTCGCGCGCTTCAGCTATCCCGAGAACCCCTGTAATGCGATTTACATATCGGACTCCGACTCTACGGATTCGCAGATCCGAATCGACGTCTTTGAGAGCCAGCATCGCCTCGGAAATCCGAGGGAAGAAAGCTTCTTCCCAACCGAGGTAAGGTTCGCCCGTAGTGTGGATGCTGATGCCGTTCGGTCCGATCGAAAGGGTGTTCTTCCGGTTGAGGTCCGCCAACTGTACCTTGCCGAGGCCTTGGTTCATTTGAACCCGCAGACCTTCGCGCCCCATGATGTGGGCCGCAACAGTCTGCTGCGGTCGGGGCCGAGATGGATAGGAGCCCTTGATCTGTTCATACAGGCGCCCTGCAACCGTCGGATCCCAGTCCTCTACCGCGGTGAACACGAACTCGCAGACTGCTTCGGCAATAGGAGCGCGTTTATATTTCGCTGCCCCGGCGATCGTAGGGGTCACGTGATGCCTCAAGCTGACATTGACTAGTTCGGGATTGTACACGTCACCGGGTAACGGTGCCGTCCCGACTGGGTTTGCATTGGATCTGTCCGCGGCAAGCGTCCACTCACCAATGCGCGTCGAGCGCGCCTTCTTCGCCGTGACTGTCCCCTCCAGGAGGGTGAGCAGCACGTCCCACGGGTCCTCGCCGTAGCGTTCGAGCGCCTTGGCGATCTGCCGGGCTTCAAGTCCCCAGGTGGCTGCCGAAGACGGCGAGGATGTGCGCGAAGGCCACCGCCATCGAGCGCACTTCGCAGGCGAGCGGGACCGTGTCCAGCATGTCCCTCGTGGCGTTGTAGAGCTCGAACGGGACGAGCCAGGCCTCGCGCTTCACCTTGCTGACCGCCTCCGTCAGCATCGCGGTCATCAACGGGTCGTCCTCGCCGGCGATGGCGTTGTGGCTCAGCTGGATCGCCCGCTGGCGGGCCGGGCTCAGCTCCGTCTTGCTCACGAGCACTTCGATGCGCTCCAGCCCGGCTTCGATCGCCGCCTGGACGCGATGGTTGCCGCTCAGGACCTTTAGCCGGCCTTGCTCGCGCACGCAGAAGGGCAGCTGTGTGAGCACGCTGTCCCGCTTCACGTTCTCGACGAGCCGCCGGAAGGTCTCGGGGTTCATGTAGCGCGCGTTCAGCTCCAGGAGCACGATCTCGCGCGGGTCGACCGTCACAATCTCGGTCTCGATGCCCTCCATGTCTACGCCTGCCGGTGGTGCTTGCTCAGCCATTCCTCGAACCCCTCCTGGAGCGTCCAGCGGCCGCTGGGCGACTCGTAGTTCAGCATGTAGCGGCCGTCGTCGCGGGGGCCTTCGCGCTTCTTCAGCCGGAACAGACCGCGGTACTTCATGGAGACCGGGTGCTCGGAGAAAGCGGTGGTCAGCACCGTCCGCAGACGGCGATTCAGCACCCGCTGGGCGAGCAGCTGCGCCTCTCGCGAGAGCGCGGCGTAGAGGACGAGCTTGGAGAGCTTCCCCTCCCTGGTCACCGCGAAGTCGCTCAGCAGATAGAGCCCGTTGTAGCGGTAGTGCTCGGCGACGAACCCGAAAGCGCCAGCGGCCTTCCCATCCACCACGACGAGGGCGGCCGCCGTCGGTGCGACCGTCTGGATGTGCTTGGCAAGGTGCCGCGTCCGCAGGAACTCGAACTGCGGGACCGGCAGGCGCCGCAGCTCAATGCGGGACTCCGCGGTGACGGCGTCGCCCGGCTCCATCTCGGGCATCCCGAGCGGAGCCACTTTCGAGATCGCCGGCGCGACATAGCGTCTCGGCCCGGTCTCGGCATAGACGTACATCGGGATCGCGCCTTTGCGTTCGACCACGCCGCGGAGGAGCGGCCGCAGCTCGGGCGGCTCTTCCTTCAGGCCGATGCACCAGCGCGGAAACTTCGCCATCACCCGGCCCATGAGGTCCTCGACGGCGTTGTCGGTGATGATCTCGTAGGTCGGCGCGGGCCATTCGACCAGGGCACCGATGCTCCGGAACAGGGCCTCGTAGCCGCCCTTGTAGAACGGCGGGAACGACATGAACGGCACGTCAGCCGGCAGGTCCTCGATGTACTGGCGGACGTCGCCGTTGAAGTAGCTCGCCACCTGGACGGGCCGCTTCGCCCGGAACCTCTCGAGCGAGCGGGCGTGCAGGTCCGGCCACTCGTGCGCGAGGGCCGTGAGCACGGCCTGCGAGTAGTGCCGCGCCGGCCGCTTGAACACGTTCGCGTAGTCGAGGAGCAGCATGATGCTGACCGCCGCGGAATCCGCGTCCCCGAGAAACCCCTCGGCCCAGGGGGCGAGCTCGCGGCCGCGCTCGGAGAGCCGGATGTCGACAGGCTGGCCGGAGAGGGCGGAGCCGATGGCGTAGCTGTAGAGGCTCACGTCGCATGACCGCAGCGTCAGCCCGAGGTCGGCCATCGTCCGCTCGATCGTGAAGTTGCCCGAGCAGCCGACGGCGAGTTCCTTTGTCTCCCAGCCCTGGACGATCTCGTGGAGGATGGGCCGTGCTTCAGCAGGAATCGTTCCGAGGAACAATAGGCACCTCCATGAGCGCACCATGTGCGGAAAACGGCCCCGTTTTCGGCACGTTTTCGACGGTGTTTTTGGGCCGCGGAGCAGGATGTCTGGCGGCTCTTATGGTCAGTGTGGAATCTGAGATAGCCTCGCGATTGGTGCCGCGGGGGCCTGTTTTGGGGTCGCAACTTTTTCGATCATTCTGTACACCCGTGAAATCAGGGGGGGCGGGTTCCAAACGAGGCCGCGAAATCGTCCAAATTTCCGAGTCCCCCCTCCCTCCGGCCCGCGAAGCAGGGCTCTGTTTCGTGCTGGAGCGCTGCCCTAGGGAAGGTCCACTACCCGAGGGCAGCGCTTGATCGGACATCAACTGGACGTTGGTGCCCGTGACGGCGAAGCCGTGTCGATGTCTGCCGTCATCCGGTCAACCACAAACGTTGGACTAGGCGAGAAGCCCCATCGTCGCCCTCAGGGACCCAAGCGGAGACTCCTTCCCGTTTTTCGAGCTGATGGTGGGAAATCCTCTGAACGCCAGTGGCGACCATGTGGAGTGAGTTGGGCCGGCGGGCACCGGAACACCCGAAGCGGCTGTATGAGCGTCCGCCAAAGTGCCTCATCCGTAGCGCGCCGGCCCACGGGGCCGCCGCTGCGACTTCACTGGCTGGCCGTTCTTCAGGCGGCCTAGCATGGCCGCCACCGGGTCGAGCGCGCTGTCGAATTCACCGTCCCAGAAGGCCTCGCAGGCTTCGGAGAGCACCTGCGCGCCGAACTTCGCGATCGTTCCGACAGGGTCGCGCACTCCGATCCGCTCCAGCTCGTCGCAGAGCCAGCCGGAGTCGGTTACTCGGTCCGGCCCCATCGCAGGGTCCTCCGGGAACGCTGGGTTGGTTGGAACGTTCATTCCAGCTGGTTCCATTGACAGTTCTTGTGTCGGTTGCATTGGTGGTTCGGGGCAACACGGGTGCCCCCACGGGGTACGCTTCTTTCCCTCTCCACTCCTGTCGCCTGGCGCCGTCCGCCCGCTCTCACTGGACCCCAGGGCCCCTCGCGCTTTCGTGCTGGCGGCAGCCTTGCGACTCCCGTACGCCTTACCGTGAACCCGATACTGGCTGGTCTGGCGCCCACCGCCATGCCGCGTTTTTTCGAGCAGCCCCGCTGCCTCAAGAGCGCGTAGGTGCGTTCGAACGGTGGGCTCGCTCAGTCCGGTGCTGGCGGCGAGGGTCGTCACCGCTGGCCAGGCCAGGTCGCTCGTGCGGTTGGCATAGGCCGCCAATTCGTATGCAAGCAGTCGGTCCCATCGCTTGAGATCACTGTCGAACACTGCATAGACGTGTGACCAGGCCATTTCACCGTCCTCCCTGTGGTGTTCTGTCGACGCCGCGCTCAAGCAGTTGCCGGAGCGCAGCCTTGGGGACCAGGAGCCGGTCGCCGATCCGTATGACCGGAATCTCGCCGCGCCTCGCTGCCTCATAGGCCGAGTTGCGTGAGAGTCCGAGCAGGACGGCCGCTTCGGGGATCGTCAGCGTCAATCTGGGGTCTTCCATACCTGTGCCTTTCGTTTGGTACGTCGTGGGCTGGACGGCCCATCGAGTAACAACGTAGACTGCCTAGTAGAGCAGCTACAATGCCACGATATCCCGGATGGCTGCCATATTCAGACAGAAACTGCCATAGGGGATTATTGATGGTCGGTCGTCGGAGTCGTTTGTCCATAGCCGTTGAGACTCGGCTTCAGCAACTCGTAAGGAAGGGGCTCAGCGGGCCCGACATTCGCCGAAAGCTCGTTGAGGAGTTTGGTGCGGCGGACACGCCATCTGACCGGACCATCTACCGTGTGATGGCTGCGACGCGTCCAGTCGGTAACGGTGACGTCTGGTCGCTCGTCGACGCTGAACAGCTTTCGACGGCTGATGCCGTCTTCGTCCGAGAAGCGGCGGCGTTGACGCTGCTTGTTGGGACCGATGGCGAATTGAGGAGCCTTACGCGCACCGAAGTCCGGTGGTTGATGCTTATCCATCGCGCAATTCCTACGGTTCCGGTTCACATGGCGATGGACCTCGCGTGGGAGTACGGGCTCAGGGAGCGCACCGGGCAGGACACTGAGGACCTCGATGCAGCCGTCGCTTTCTTCCCTCGCGTGGACGACCTTGAGAGTCAAGTTCACCTTGAAATGTGGGTGCAGCTTCATGCTGTCGCTCATGCAGCCCGCTGGCCAGAGCGGCCGTGGCGACCTTGGATCGCCGAGGAGGCCGACTTCAAGAGCATCATGCACTCCCGTTCACTGGTTGCTGATGTTGAGCCGTGGCCGATGCCGCTCCGGGCTATCGGTACCCATGTTGCCGATTCTGATCTAGACACCGACACCTTCCCGAAGGAGCCCTATCGCTGGCTGCTTGAATTGGCCGATCGCCTGGACGGACAAGCCGAGAAGTCCCGGAGCGGAGTGTCCGAGCGCCTCGGCACGTCGCGCCGAGAGGAAGCGGTCCGTTACGGGACGGCAGCTCGACTGGTACGGGACGCGGTCGAGCGCCGCATTCAGTGGCGCAAAGGGGAGGGCGAAAGATGAGAGGGCACGTTCGAAAGCGCGGTGCCAAGTGGGCCGTCGTGGTCGACGTCGGCCGGGGTGCCGACGGGCGCCGGCGCCAGAAGTGGCACTCCGGCTACGCGACGAAGCGCGAGGCAGTAAGCGCGGTCAACGAGATTGTAGGCAAGCTCGAGGGCGGCGCCTACATTGCGCCGAAGAAGGAGACGGTGGCCCAGTTCCTGCGGCGATGGCTCGACGCGGTCCGCGTCACGATTCGGCCTGCCACGTGGTCAACGTACCGGACCATCGCTGAGGTCCATATCATCCCGCGCGTCGGGAATGTGCCGCTGCAGCGGCTCACCGCGGCTCAGCTCAACACGATGTACGCCGACCTACTTGCCTCGGGCCGCGTGGGCCGCACGAAGGACGGCGCCGAGCGCGGGCCACTGGCGCCGCGCACCGTGCAGTACGTGCATGCGGTGATCCGCAAGGCCCTCGGCGACGGCGTGAAGTGGCAGGACCTTGCGCGCAACGTAGCCCAGCAAGCGAACCCGCCGCGCCAGTCGCCGCGCGAAATGTCCGTCTGGGCGGCCGACGAGTTGAGGGCGTTCCTCGACCACGTTGCCGGTGACCGCCTCGAGGCAGCGTTCGTGCTGTCGGCCACGACCGGCATGCGGCGCGGCGAGGTGCTGGGCCTTCGCTGGCGGGACGTGGACCTTGATGCCGGCCGGGCCGCGGTGGTCCAGACCGTGATCAGCGTCAACTCGAAGGTTCAGTTCAGCACGCCGAAGACAGCGCGTGGGCGCCGCTCGGTCGCCCTCGATCCGGTCACCACGGCCGCGGTCCGCGCCCACAAGGCGCGCCAACTACAGGAGCGGCTGGCCCTCGGCCTCGGCCGGTCCGGGCCGGATCATCTCGTATTCGCGCAGAAGGACGGTTCGCCGGTTGACCCGGGCTACTACTCTGGCCGCTTCCAGACGCTCTCGCGGGCGGCTGGGCTGCCGCGCATCCGCATGCACGACCTTCGGCACAGCCACGCGACACTCGCCCTCGGCGCCGGAATCCCGGCGAAAGTGGTCAGTGATCGCCTCGGCCACGCCAACATTGCGATCACGCTCGACACCTACAGCCACGTGCTCCCGGCGCTCCAGGAAGAGGCCGCCGGCAAGGTGGCAGCCTTGATTTACGGCGCATCCTGAGGTTGGGATAGCGCTGCCAGCGCCGCTGGGTGGTCCTTGTATGGTCGCTGACCAACAGGGCCAAGATCGAAAATGAGCGCTGCGGCGTTGCAGGCGAACAGTCCGGTCGTGCCGCGTTGAATTGTTTCTTGATGGAGGCATAACCGATGATCACCACTGCTAATGCGGAGATCTTCGTCGCAGAGGTCGGAATCCGAGTGGCCATCCACGGAGGGCTCAGAGTTCGCAAGAAGTTCGAGCACCCCGATGGCCTCGGAATTGTCAGGGGGTTCTGGACGCCGTGGCACGTGCCGGCGGCTGGCAGCGATGTGCCACGGCCTCTCGGGATCAAAGCCACGATCGAAATTGTGGGCAATGACCTGATGGAGGCGGAAGATCAGACGCTGGAGTTCGCGAACCGAATTGGCACCGTGTGGCGGTACCATGCCGGCAGCCCGTCGCTCGATGCGGACCTAATCCGCATTGCTCGTGTCGATGCAAAAGGATTCCTCCGAGAGCAGTGGAACTACTACTACGATTCGGCCGGACCTCCAAGTATCGCGCTGCGTGCCACGGAGTTGGTTCAGTTCACAAACATCCTTGCCAGCGTCGATACCCCGGTGAGGACGCGCATGGAGAGTGCAGCGCACTGGTACGTGAGCGCCCTATCGGACCGCTCCGTGGTGGACGCCTACTTGGCCGCGTGGGTTGGGTTTGAGTGTTTGGAGCACCGGTTAGGAGACCTCTTTCACCCGTCTGGGCCGAAGGCGCCGTGCACTGTGTGTCAGAACATTGCTGGTGAGAAACGGGACCGGGGGGTCGCAGGTTTCGAACACTTGCTCAAACGAGTGGCGCCAGAGCTCGTGTCAAAGCGGAGCTTTGATGACTTAGCCGACATCAGGAACCGGATAGCTCACGGGCTGAGCTCTCACGAGGAGCTGACCGCCGACGCCACCGAGGTTCTCCCGGACCTGCTGCTCGCGCTGGCCAAGGCAATACTGGTTGCGCGCGATGGGATCGCTGACGAGCGCACCTTCGGCTGGTTGGTCGCCGGCCCTCGTGATGCCGGCCATCGCCCGGATGCCCGATTGCGGGTGTTACCACCGGCTCCGTTGCCGGCACATGCGCCGTTCTTGGGCGGCTGGATCAGCGTGGAGCGTACCTACTCCGCAGAAGAAGACTCGGTGGACGATGACGGGGTAGTAAACCGCAAGGGCAAGGTTGCCTTCATGCTGAGGATGAACACACGGGGGAGCACACGCGCAGAGGCCCAACGCGACTACCAGCTGTTTGAGCGCTCCGGCATCAAGAGCTGGCTCGAAGACTTGAACACCGCCGAAGGAGTTCCTGTGGATGTGGTGCCCTGGCGGAAGTCACCGCCGCCGAACAACGCGTGGCGTGGGAGTTCCGCTGAGTCGCAGGACCAGTCGTAGTTGCGGTGCTGCGACTCAGGCGTGACAAGGGCCGCGGGTAAGGTCTGGGCGCTGACCGTCGGAGCGTCCTCAGGCGCACGTTTGCATTTGGTTTGCAATCCGCCGGATCGCGGACAAACGAAAGGCCCCGAAAGGGGCCTTTTCGAATCTGGGAGGGTGGTGCCGAGGCCCAGATTTGAACTGGGGACACCTTCATTTTCAGTGAAGTGCTCTACCGGGCTGAGCTACCTCGGCTCCCGAACGTCGAATGGTAGGGCAAGCTTTAGCTTGGCGCCACGATGCCGGGCATGTGCTGCGCTACGAGCCCTGGGCCTCTATCGCGTCTTCGTCCGTCTCGAAGGTGTAGACAATGAGGTCGCCAGCGTCCCATCGATCGCCAACATCGGTTACGCCGCTGGCGACCGGTTCGCCCGGGTCGTAGAGAAGGCCGAAGACCTGCTCGAAGCTCTCGATGCGGTGGTCTTTGTCCATGGCTGCTTCCACATGGACGAGCGGGATGTCCTCGGCTGGAAGGACCAGCAGTGCCGTTCGGTCGTGGTCGCCACTCGGCAGGAGGATGGGGCCAAGCGCCCCATTCGTACCGTCGCCGTACACGCCGTCGATGATGTCGGTGTCTTCCGAATGGCGGAAGGGCCGGTTGAGCTGGACACGATAGGCGATGCGACGGTGCTTCCGGCTGAGGTCATGGGTCATCGATCCGGGACGTGGGTCAGTCATTCAGTTCGGCCCTCCGTATTCGTCTGGTTATCGTCGTCGCCGGGACGGCCCGCGCCATGGCCGCGTGCCCCTCGTTCCACGGCCGGGCGACCGTGTCATACCGAAGGGTGGCGCCGGGCCGACCCCATGGCATCGATGGTTTCTCGCTGGATCATCGCCATCGTGAGGTCGCCGCGGGTTCTCTCGAGTATCCCCCGGGATTGGTCCGTCGTGCGGCGAAGTCCGCCGGTGAGCGCATCCGGGAAGTCGATGGTGATCAGTACGGCGTAGATGTCGTCCATGGCGTTGAGGATCGGTTCGCAGGCGTCATAGTCTCCCCGGCGGAGTCTATCCAGGATCCATCGCCGCAGTTCGCCGATCGCTTCGGCAATGCCGTTTAGCCAGGCGGCATCTTCGACACCCAATTCCTCCGGCGTCGGCAGAGGTCCGCCCGAAAGCAGTGCGAAGGTTGTCCCCGCCTCCGCCAGCTCTTTCTGCGCGTCGTGCAGGAACCCGGCGTGGTAAACGCCGGGGTGGCCTTCCAGCGCCGCCAGCGTCTGGCGATGGGTGGCCTCGGCTTCGGTGATAAGAGCCCGTGCCTGCTCCCAGTCTTCCCGGTGCACTGCACGAATCGCGTTCGCGCTCAACCGGATAATGATGCGGCACGAGGTCAACGTGACTTCCCGCGCGGCGTTCTTTGCGGCCAATCCTTCCACAATGCGGGGGATGGCGGTTTCCAACGAGGACGTATCAGCCACGGGTCGCAGCCATCACAGGTCCTTGACGGGATCGGGGAACTCTCCGTCCCGGGCAGCGTCGATCATCTCGCGGGCACCGTCCGGGAGGTCCATGCCGTAATCCTGGAAGCGCTTTTCCACCCAGGTTCCGATCTGGCGCGGATCGCGATAGTCGTCGGGGCCGCCGCGCCCGCTCGCGGGATCGCCGTACTTTTCGATGATGTCGGCCTGCGTGTAGGTGCGGCCGAACTTGGACATCATGCGGGCGGTGCGGTCGCTCCCGCAGTGCTCGCAGTTCACTTTGACGACGGTATCAACCTTGCGGGTGAAGTGGTTGGTTATCTTCCGGCAGTCTTCGCAGCGGAATTCGTAGATCGGCATTCACTGATCAAAGCGCATGGAGTGGCTTCACGTAAAGCGCTAGTCCGGGACTTCGAGTCCCTTGATGTGTTCGATTGCTGCCACGCGCCCTGAATCGTCAAGATCGATGCACACGAGGTCCAGTCGGACGCTCTCCGGGTTCTGCTGCTCGCGTTCGCAATACTCCATCGCGCAGGCCCACAACCGGCGCAGCTTGGCCGGTGTCAGCGTTTCCGCCGCGCTCCCCGGTGGGGCCTTCCGTGTCCTCGCTTCGATGAACACGAGGTCCCCGGCATCGTGGGCGAGGATGTCGATTTCGCCCGCTTTCAGCCGGATGTTGGTAGCCACGACCGTCAATCCCGCGGTTTCGATGTGTCTCCGAGCGAGTCTCTCGCCGAATGCCCCCAGGCGCTGGCGGGCGGTCATATCGGAAGGGCGAACTGCGCGACCGGGGCGTAGCTCAGCCGGTGGATGGGCGACGGGCCCCGCAGTCGCAGGAGGCGCCCGTGCTCCGGGGTTGGGTACCCCTTGTGCTTGCAGAAGAGGTAGCCCGGGTAGAGGGCACACATCTCGACCATGTGGGCGTCGCGATCGACTTTGGCGAGGATGGATGCTGCACCTACGGCGATGCTGAGAGCGTCCCCATCGATCACGGGCCGCACATTGGCAAGGGGCAGCGGCAGTGCGTCTGAAATGATCGCATCGGGAGCGACGGGCAACGCCTCGATTGCGCGGAGCATCGCAAGCTTGCGCGCCTGGTAGATGTTGATCTCGTCGATTTCTGCGTGTGACGCCGAAGCCACCGCGAACGGGACGCTGGCCCGGATTTCGACGGCGAGCTCCTCGCGCGCCCGCGGACTCAGCACCTTGGAATCGTTGACCCATTTGTACCAGCGATGCCGTCGGCCCTTCATTAGGGCAACTGCGCCGGCCATCACGGGTCCTGCCAGCGGCCCGGCGCCCGCTTCGTCGACACCCGCCACCCAGATCGCGCCAGCTCGCCAGGCTTCGCGCTCGAACTTCAGGGTCGGGATTGGAGTCGCGGCGGCCACGGGCCCATGCTACGCCGGGAGACGTCATCGGCCAGCGGCGGCGCTGCTCAACTACCTCGCCGGGTCGAGCATTTCCTTGAAGCCGTACTTCTTGTGCGGGCCAACGACGATGATCTCAAACACGCCGATGCCCTTCTTGCGGCCCGCGGTGACTTCGGACACGGCCTGGACGTGCAGATTCTGCAACGGCTCCTCGCTGGCAAGGTCATACTCGCCGCCAGTCACTTCGTTCGGCCCGACCCACATGCCGTGACCCCAGGTCGGTTCGCCGTAGCCCACACCCTTCATCAGGAAGTTGTAGAGAGGCTTAAACTCGATCTCGAGCGGTTTTCCGCCGGCCGGCGCCAGGGTGATGCTACCGCCGCGCATCCAGCGGGTTCCTTTCTGGAACACGAGGTTGTGATCGACCGCGCATTCTGTCTCTGTCGCAGCCGGGTAAGGGGAGAGCAGGGCGCCCGACTGGTGCCAGCGGGTTCCGTCGCCGTACTCCGATGCCGTGTAGAGCGTACAGAGGTCTTCAAAGTTTAGCGGGGCCCAGTTCCAGAAGAACTGCCGCGCCGCTGCTGCCGGTGCGCCTCTGCGGTCGCCGCCGCCGATCGTCCGGATTCCCCAGGAGTGATCGCGTGAACCCCACCAGTGGTCGCCGTCGAGCACGTACGCCCTACCGTCGACGGTGAGCTTGCCGCTCCAACGGCAATGCTGCGTGACGCGCGTGTAGTCCATGAGCGTTGCGCCATGTTCGTCCTGGCGAAAGAAGTGCGGCTCTTCGTATGGCAGCGACCGCGTCTCCATGACCAGGTCGGCGGTGATGCCCCACTGGTTCTTCGCGACCTTGATCCGCACCTTCTTGAGGGGTTCGATGACCTTCAGGCTGATGGGGCCGGCTGCTGTGTCCATGCGGTCGTGGTTCAGCAGGCGCGATGCGCGGACGAAGCGTTCCTTGCCATCGACGACAACGGCGAAGGCCGTATCGAAAATGCCCAGGTTCGGGTAAGCGCCCATGGCCAGGGCGAAGTAGACGCTGCCGTCGCGCGCGTAGCCGTTGTAGAAGTAGCGGTCGTAGAAGTTCCGGTCAGATGTGGCGGTCCGGTCGATGGTGTGGGGCGTCTGATGGATGAGGTATTCGTCGGCCGCTGTGATCATCGTCGTGCTCCGGATCGCGTATTGGGGCGAACTCTAGCGCCGTCTCTCGGACGCCGCGACTCAGGCGCGGGGTAAGAGCCCCGGGCGTGCTACGCTGGCCGCTCGCCTGGAGGCTGACATGCGCTACAACCCGTTCGAAGGAAAGCTGGTCCGTCTGCGTGCCAGGGAGCCCGAGGAAGAGGCCCTGATCTACCAGTGGTTCAACGACGCCGAGGTCACTGAACACCTGAGCATGCGCTACCCGCTTTCCCACGCGCAGGAACGAGAGTTCCTCGAACGGGTCGGGTTTCCTTCGTACAACCACGTCAACTTTGCGGTCGAAACGTTCGACGGCAAGCTGATTGGCGCGGCGGGGCTCGAACAGACCAGCCCGGAGAACCGCTCGGCCACGCTCGGTATCGCGATTGGCGACAAGAGCTACTGGGACGGCGGATACGGGACCGACACGATGCGGGTCGTCTGCCGGTTCGGCTTCGACATGATGAACCTCCACCGGATTCATCTCGAAGTGTTCGCGGAGAACGAGCGCGCCCAGCACGTCTATCAGAGCATCGGCTTCCAGGTGGAGGGCCGTCTCCGCGATGCGTTCTTCAAGTACGGCGCCTATCAGGACGTGGTCGTGATGGCCCTGCTGGAGGGCGAGTTGCAGTCCGGCTAGCGGCGGATCAGTGACCGTCCGGCGTTCGCCTCGTGCTGGCGCGCATCCGACACTGTGGGTCCTGTGTCAGGCCATAAGAATCCCTTTCGCCATGAAAAGCGGCCGATGGTCACGATGCTGGTGGCCGTGTTGAGCGTCGCGCTGTTCCTCTCCTCGTGGAGCGTCATCTGGGCGAGCCACCGGGAGGGCGAAGCAGAAGCGGGAGGAAGCGGCCCCACGCCGGCGATCGCGCCGACTCTGACGGCCGTCCCATCTGGCGCTTCGACGGGTCCCACGGGCACGTCCGTCGCCACGGCTACGCCGACGCGCACATCGAGGGCCAGCTGATGAGCTGGAAACTGACCGCGGGGCTGACGGCCTTGCTCTGTGGCCTCGTCCTTCTCGCCCGTTCGGTGGATGGCGAGGATGGGACGGCGATGTGGGACCTCTCGCGGGCCGGCGGATTCACCGCGCACGTGCTGGCATGGGCTGCTGTCTTCACCGGAGTGGGTGTGGATACACGGTTTCATCCGGGCGTCGTCTCCCAAACCGTCTTGTACGAGGCCCACCGGATGTTGGCCACGCTCGTCCCGGGCTTCGCATTGGTACATGCCTTCGCACTCTTACTCGATCCGTGGGTTGGATTCTCGGTTTGGGACGTGTTCGTGCCGTTCGCAGCCTCGTACGAGCGCTGGTGGACAGGTCTTGGAGTCCTGGCTCTCTGGGGATTTCTCGCGGTCCTGGCCTCGACCTGGGGGGCAGGGCTCATCCCGTTCAAGGCATGGCGGTGGCTCCATTCCGGCACCTACGGCGTGTTCGTCCTCGGCCTACTCCACGGAATCATGGCCGGAGGCGATACCGAACACTGGCCCACACACCTGCTCTACAGCGCGACTGTCGGGGCGCTGCTCGGTGCCGTGTTCGTCCGTCTTGTCGCCAACCGCTGGATCGCTGAAAGCAAGAAGGCTGCCGGCTATCACTGACCCGGGCTGCCGTTCCCCGTTCCCGCTCGTGAGGGTACGCTTCGCGGACACGAATCCGGGAGCATCTCGATCATGAAACTGCACGAATATCAGGCTCGCGACCTGCTTGCCGCCAACGGCGTGGCCGTTACCGGCGGGCGCGTGGCGAAGACCCCTGCGGAAGCCCGCCAGATCGCCGACGAACTGGGTGGGAAGGTTGTTGTCAAAGCACAAATCCACGCCGGCGGCCGCGGCAAGGGCCGGCTCGTAGCGGAGTCAGAGACGGCCGCGATGTTCGAGAAACTGACGACTGACCCGGCCAACAATTCCGGACAGGTGAAGGGTGATCGTGTCGGCGGCGTACGCCTTGCCGACACGGCCGCCGAGGCTGAGGCGGCCGCCGCTGCGATTCTCGGCAAGCATCTGGTCTCCATCCAGACCGGACCCGAGGGCAAGCTGGTGAAGACAGTCCTCGTCGCCGAGCAGACGGACATCGTCAAGGAGTACTACCTCTCCGTCCTCGTCGAAAGCTCGGCGAACGGCCATCTGTTCATTGCCTCGGCCGAAGGCGGCCAGGAGATTGAGCACGTCGCTGCCACCAACCCGGACGCTATCGCCCGCATCGCGGTCAATTCCGCGAGCGGTTGGGAAGGCTATGTTGGCCGGACGCTGGCGCAGAGGCTCGGCTTCAGCGGCGACCAGGCCACCCAGTTCGCCACGCTGGCAGAAGCGCTCTACAAGACGGCGTGCGCCACAGACGCGAGCCTCGTGGAGATCAATCCGCTCGCCGTCACCGCTGAGGGCCGCGTGGTCGCCGTCGACGCCAAGCTGACCATCGATGATAACGCGATGTACCGGCACAAGGACCTTGCGGAGCTACGCGACAAGGACGAAGAGGACCCGCTCGAGGTCATGGCGCAGGAGATGGGTGTCTCCAACTTCATCAAGCTCGAGGGCAACATCGGCTGCATCGTGAATGGCGCCGGCCTGGCGATGGCGACGATGGACGCGATCAAGTTCGCGGGCGGCGAGCCGGCCAACTTCCTCGATATCGGTACCGTAAACGACCCGCAGCGCGTCGTTAGCGCCCTCCAGGTGATCATCAAGGATCCATCGGTGAAAGCGATCCTGGTGAACATCTTCGGGGGCATGGCGCGCGTCGACATCATCGCTCAGGGCGTGATCGACGGGTTCAAGCAACTCGGAATCGAGGTCCCGGTGGTCATGCGCCTGGTAGGCACTAACCTGGCGGAAGGCGAGCAACTGCTCGCGGCCTCGGGCATCCCTGCCATCCGCGCCACCGACTTCGGTGACGCCGCTGCAAAGGCTGTGGAGGCGGCGAACAAGGCCGCCTGACTGGTCAGCGCATCGAGCGTGCAACAAAAAAACGGGCCCGCTTCCGCGGGCCTGTTCTTTACCCCGGTGTTCTCGCCCGGCTACTCGGCGTCCTTCTTCTTTTCCAGCGCCTTGGCCAATGCCCGGCCCTTGTCGGGCGTCGGGTCCTCGATGAGGCCGTAGATCTCCCGACCCTCATGGTCTTCCGGGAGATACTCCGTGATGGGGAGCCCGTCCTCGTTCACGAACAGCAGGCAGTGGCAGTATTTGTAGATCTGCATCTCGTCGCAGGCGCAGATCCATGTGCGGCGCTTGGCTTCCTCTTCGCGCGGCAGGTAGAGGTCGTCCGGCCACTCGCCGTTCGCGTCCTTTTCGGGATAGAAGTTGCAGGGGCAGATGGGCCGCCCGTAGCGATCGATGTGGTACGCGAGTCCGAGGACCACGCCCTCGGTGATCGAACGATCAGGGTGCAGATGCGTGCCGGACTTCTCAGCAAACTTCTCGGCGTAGTTCCACATCTTCTTGATTGATTCTTCGCGCGGCTGATCCAATGCATGTCCCCTCGTTGCGTCGTCATCCCAGCTTACGCGACGGCATGGCTCGGCACAGCTTCGATGGAGGACCGGAATCTGCTGCTAGCTCGCAGCGGTGAGGGGCGCCGTCGCAACCACATCGATGTCGCCCCAGAGGGCATCCTGGCGGGCATCGCATTCTCCGGACTTCAAGAGTTCCAGCACTGCGAGGAACGACAGGACGACATCGATGCGGGTCTCGCATTCTGCAATCGCCTCGCGAAACGAAAAGCGCCCACGAGCGTGGAGCCGGTTCCTGAGGATGGAGATGCGTTGCGAAAGACTGACCCGGTGCCTCGGCACCACGGCCCGCGGTTCATGGGGCCGCCGGCGCATCACATCGAGCATGATCTTGCGCATGAGGTCGACGGTGACGCCGTCGAGTCCCGGTCCCTCCGGCGGGAGGGGAGCGGCGGCCAGGCGCGTGTGGTGGCGACGCCCAGACTCCTGGCGCTCCTGGAGCATGTCAGTGACGCTGGCAATTCGCCGGTACTCGTTCAGTAGATCGACGAGCTCCTGCCCGACGTCCTCTTCTTCTTCCAGATCCGGGTCGATCGGCGGCCGCGGGAGCAGTGCGCGGGACTTGAGGTAGATGAGCTTCGCGCCGATGGCGACGAACTCGGCGAGCGCGCCCAGTTCGAAGCCATCGTCGGTCCTGATCGCGGCAAGGTACTGGTCGGTCACCGCCACCAGCGAGATGGCGGTGATGTCCAGGTCATTGCGCTCGATGAGATGCAGGAGGAGTTCCAGCGGCCCATCGAAGAGTGGTAGATGTAGTTCTGCTGGCATCGTCACCTGCGGTACAGCGCCGCCCCGCAGCAACGCGCCCGCGCTGGTCAGTGGACCATTCCCGTTATCGTGCCGCTGCAGACGCGAGTGTTCCACTAAGCGTCCGCTCGACTGCGGCGGCGATACCGGCGACCGACCGCATCATCCGTTCGAACGATTCGAAGGTCAAGGATTGGGCACCGTCGCTGAGCGCATGGTCAGGGTTGGGATGGACCTCGATCATGAGGCCGTCGGCGCCTGCTGCGACTGCTGCCATGGCCACGGGCTGCACCAGCTTCCACTTTCCCGTGCCGTGGCTCGGGTCGGCGATCACGGGCAGATGGCTGAGGGACTTGGCCAGCGGAATGGCGTTAATGTCGAACGTATTCCGGTATGCCGTTTCGAAGGTGCGGATGCCGCGTTCGCAGAGGATGACCTTGGGATTGCCCTGGGCGACGACGTACTCGGCGGCCAGCAACCATTCTTCGATCGTGCCGCTCAGCGCGCGCTTCAACATGACGGGCTTGTGGGTCTTCCCGACCTCGTCCAGGAGGATGAAGTTCTGCATGTTCCGCGCGCCGATCTGGATGATGTCCGCGCTCCGCGCGACGGCGTCGATGTCGCGGACGCTCATCACCTCGGTGATCACCGGCATCCCGGCTTCGCGGCCCGCGTTGGCGAGGAACTCGAGGGCCTTCTCTCCGTGGCCGCGGAACGCGTAGGGCGAAGTGCGAGGCTTGAACGCGCCGCCCCGGAGGATGTTGGCGCCCGTCGCTTTCACAGCAAGGGCTGTCTCGACGATGTGGCGCTCGTCTTCGATAGAGCACGGGCCGGCCATGACGGCAAGTTCAGGCCCACCAACGGTGACGCCGTGGCCGCAGTCCACGACGGTCCCTCCGGGCCGGAACTCGCGGCTGACAAGACGGTAGGGCTTGGTCACGCGGTGGACGGATTCGACTCCCGGCAGAGTCTCGAACATGTCTTGCATGGCCGGATCGTCCGGCCCAATCACACCGATGATCGTGCGTTCCGTGCCGCGCGAAAGATGAGCGCTCCGGCCACTCTCTTCAATGCGGTCGACGATGTGGCGGATGTCTGTTTCGTTCGTGTTCTCGGCGAGGACGATGATCATTGGTTCTCCTGCTTTCTCAACGGCTGGCGCGGGATCGCGCTCCGATAATGGTGGAATACCGCCGGCCCCAGGCGCGGCGGTTGGCATGGTTCGCATGGATGGGATTTCCTTCGGGTCTGACCAACCGGCCACGACACTGATACTCGCACCCGTAGGTAGTCGAACCCGGGAGTAGTCTGCAGATTGCGGTCGGCGGCGGCGAAACGGGGGATGTTAGCGAGCGTGGCGCTCAAACAGCCCGGCCGGCGGGAACGCATACCCACGGCCCGCGAGCGTCCGCGGCAGCGCGGAATCGCGCCTGCCGGGTTCAGCTCGCTGAGCCAGGTCCACCTGCCCGCTTATGGCCGGAAACATCCTCCACAAACTCCCGAACGCGTTGTGCGCGAAGCCCAGGCTCCGCTGCCGCGATAGCCGAGATGATAGCAGAGCCGACGACGGCCGCATCGGCGATCTTTCCGACGGCTTCGACGTTGGCCCGGGTGGAGATGCCGAAGCCGACGGCCAGCGGAAGCGTGGTCCGTGCCCGGATGCGGCCGATGAAGTCAGGGAGGTCATCCAGGACGACGTTCCCCTTGCCGGTGGTCCCGGTGACGCTGACGCAATAAAGGAAGCTGTCTGCAACGCCGGCGAGGATAGGGATGCGTTCGTTACGGGTGGTCGGCGCCACGAGTGGGACGAACGAGACGCCGTTTGCCCGGCAGCTGGCGACGAAGTTCGACGCTTCTTCCGGCGGCAGGTCGACGACAATGAAGCCGTCGACTCCCGCGGCCGCAGCGTCGCGGGCAAGGCGCGCCTCGCCGTAGCTGAGAATCGGGTTGTAGTAGCCCATCAGGATCACAGGAGCCTTGAGACCAGCGCTGCGCGCTTCGCGTACGAGCTGGACGCAGTCGGCGAGGGACACGCCCTGCTCCAGCGCCACCTGGTTGGCTGCCTGGACGGTCGCGCCGTCGGCCATTGGGTCGCTAAAGGGGACCCCGAGTTCCAGCACGTCGGCTCCGCCAGCCTCCATGGCCAGCAGTGCATCAACCGTGTCGCCCCGTTCCGGGTACCCGGCGGTGATGTAGCCAACGAAGAGAGGCCGTCCCTCGGCCTTCCCCTGGGCGAATCGCGCACGAAGCAGTTCAGACATTCCGACCTCCGGCGCCCGAAGCGAGCAGCACATAACTGGTGGTGTTAAACAGGAAGTGGAACACGATTGCATCCCACATTCGTCCCCGCCGCCAGGCCAACCAGGCAAGGACCATGCCGACGACCCAGAACGGTATGAGGGCCCCGGTACTGAGGTGAGCCAGCGAAAAGATGAACCCTGAAAGGCCCGCCGCCGGCCAAAAGCCCCAGCGCAAGAGACCGCGGAAAAGGAAGCCGCGAAAGAAGAGCTCCTCCGAAAGCGGGGCGAGGACACAGGCGAGTACTCCCGCCATTGCCAGCGCAAGCCCATCGCGGACGATCGGCTCGGGGACATTGCTCCGCGGCTTCAGGAGCTCGATATCCGTGTAGTCCGCGAAAATGCCCCATCCGATTACGAAACCATACATAACGATCACGAGTCCGATGGGCACCCAGAGGTCATCGAAAGAGAACTCGCGGAGATGAAACGCCCGGATGGTCTGGCGGAGCCCTCGTTGCCGCATCAGCAAATAGCAAAGTGCGACCAGGCCGAGTTCGTACGCCATCGTCGTCGCGAAGCCAATCTTCAGGCTTGTGACATCGGCGAAGATCTGTGGTGCGTCCGGTAGCTCCGACCCTTCGGTGGCCGCTTTGAGACGTTCGTCGCCCCATTGCCAGATCGCCCCTGCCCGGTCGAAGACATCTTCGCCGGCATCCTCGAGATGGAAGTTGTGGGACGAGGCCGCGAGGATGCCGAGGAATACCGCCGTCGTTGAGATCTGCAAGAACATGGCCCAGCTGAGCCCAAGGAGAACATCCCGGCCGGACCATGGCCCCTGCGGCAATCGTTGGGTGGGTTGTGCGCTCAGAGACTGACCCCGAGGGCAGCCGCGACGGTGTGCATATCCTTGTCACCCCGTCCGCTCAGGCCGATGAGGATGTCCTGGTCAGACGGAAGTTGCCCCGCAAGCTTCATCGCGTGATAGATGGCGTGGGAAGGTTCAAGCGCAGGAATGATCCCTTCGGTCTGGCTCAGCCGCTGAAAACCTTCGAGCGCCTGGCGATCGTCGACGGCGACGTATTCGGCGCGTTCGCTCGTTTTCAGCCACGAGTGTTCGGGGCCGACGCCCGGATAGTCGAGGCCGGCAGAGATGCTGTGCGTTTCGAGGATCTGGCCGTTCGGGTCTTGCAGCAGGTAGGTGCGTGTACCGTGGAGCACGCCGGGGCGGCCCCCGACGAGCGTGGCTGAATGGCGCCCGGACCCGAGTCCCTCGCCGCCCGCTTCCACGCCAACGAGACGCACCGGGTCCTCGATGAACGGATGGAAGAGCCCGATCGCGTTGCTCCCGCCGCCTACGCAGGCGATGGCGACGTCGGGGAGCTTCCCGGCCTGGGCGAGCATCTGGGCCCGTGCTTCGCGGCCGATCACCGACTGGAAGTCCCGGACAATAGTCGGAAAGGGGTGCGGGCCGATGGCTGAGCCGATGATGTAGTGCGTGGTACGGACGTTGGTGACCCAGTCGCGCATCGCTTCGTTAATAGCGTCTTTCAGCGTGCGGCTGCCAGAGTCCACGGGCACGAGTGTGGCGCCGAGCATCTTCATCCTAAAGGCATTAAGCGATTGGCGGCGGATGTCTTCGCTGCCCATGTAAACGACGCACTCAAGGTCGAGCATCGCGCAGACGGTCGCGGTTGCGACGCCATGCTGACCGGCGCCGGTCTCGGCGATGACGCGCGGCTTGCCGAGTCGCTTGGCGAGCAAAGCCTGGCCGATCGCGTTGTTGATCTTGTGGGCGCCGGTGTGCGCGAGGTCTTCCCGTTTCAGCCAGATGCGAGCGCCGCCGCATTCGCGCGTGAGGCGTTCGGCCATGTAGAGGGGCGTGGGGCGGCCGACGTAATCGCGGTGCAGCGCGGACAGTTGCTCGTGAAACGAGGGATCCGCGATCGCTTCCGCATAGGCGGCCTCGAGTTCTTCATGCGCTGCAACGAGCGTTTCCGGGATGTAGCGACCGCCGAACTCGCCGAAACGGGCTGGCATCTTGGCGTCAATGGACAACGGGAGCCTCCTTGGCTGCGCGGATAAAGTCACGGATCTTCACGGCGTCCTTGACGCCACCGGTTTCTACACCCGTTGAGACATCCACCCCCCACGGCTGCACGCGGCCTACCGCGATGGACACGTTCTCCGGAGTGAGGCCTCCGGCAAGCAGGAACGGGATCCGGTGGGCTGCCCCGGCCGCGACGTTCCAGTTGAACGACTCGCCGGTCCCGCCGCGTGCGCCGCCAGCGGCCGTGTCGAGCAGGATTGCTGCCGCAATGCCGCGCTCGCGCGCAGCGTCAAGGACCTCGTCGCTGTCCATGGCGGCGGACACGTGCACGGCGCTGAGAACGGGGCGATGAATCCTGGCGATGTAGCTGGCATCTTCGCCGCCCGAGAGCTGAACCAGGTCGAGGCCCGCAGCATCGGCGATCTCGTTCACTTCTTCGGCTGGCTGGTCGGCGAACACGCCGGTGATCAGCGGTCGCCAGCGAACGAGCGAGGTATCTATCGCTTCGGCCCATGCGCCAAACCAGCTGAATCCGCGTACTTCGTCGCGGGATGGGGATTCGAACTGCACCGGCGGAGGTTGCCGCCGCTCGAGGCCCCTGATGGCTTCACAGATGTCGAAGCACTCCTGGGGCGTGACCCGGCGACGGGACTCGGCGAACATCAGGCCGATCATGTCGGCGCCGGCCCTCGCCGCATCGACCGCCCTTCCCGGGTCGCGAAGACCGCAGATCTTGACAATGGTCACGGTGCATGTCTCCAGATGCCACGGTTCGCGTGCGCGGTTCGGCCGGGGCCACCCCAATCCACACCGCGGCTCAAAGACGGCGGCGCTGCGTGCTTGCCCTGGACGTACGCGAGGGCCACCCGGGCAAGCGCATCGACCGGCTGTGTCCCATCAACCACGAGGCGGTCGCAACCCGGCTCGCGCGCGCCCGGTGGCAGCGCCTGGCGAGTAGTGGGGTTCGATTCAATGGGGTCGCGTGCTGAGAGCCGCTGCTCGATCACTGCCGCGTCCGCCACCCTGACTTCGATCATGTGGTAACGCGCGCCGAATCGGCGGGCGAGCCCGCGGCCCCGCTCTTCGATCACGGGCCAAAAGGCAGGGCTGTCGACGATGATCGAATGGCCCTGCTCCAGGAGGCTCGCGCCGATGTCCCAGATCGTCTCGTATGCCGGGGGACCGACGATTCCGCGCGGAAGTCCGGCTTTCAGGAGAGCGGTGCTGATCACGTCCTTGTCGAGGACGACGGCTCCGAGCCGGCTTCCGAGTTCGCGAGCAAGTGTGCTCTTTCCGGCGCCCGGCTCCCCATGCATCTGAACGACACAACGAGTCGTTGTCATGCGCTCTGACCGTCGCCACCCAGGAGCTCGCGCACCATTGTTGCGGGGTCGTTCGCGACCATCAACGCTTCACCGACCAGTACCGCCTCAGCGCCTGCGGCCGCGAATCGCTCAACATCGGCCCGCCGCTCGATGCCGCTGAGGGCCGCGAGGAGCGTCGTCTTTGGGACCAGGCCAGCGAGCGCGTCCGTCGTGCCGAGGTCTACGGTGAAGCTGCGGAGGTCGCGGTTATTGATCCCGATGAAAGGCGCGCCCAGTGCCACCGCGCGATGCATGCCTTCGACGGTGTCGACTTCGACGAGCGCTTCCATGCCCATCCCGGTTGTACAGCGAAAAAGCTGGCCGAGGGTGTCGTCGTCGAGCGACGCGACGATCAGCAGGATCGCGTCGGCGCCGTGCGCTCTCGCCTCGACAACCTGGTATTCATCGATGATGAAGTCTTTCCGCAGGATCGCGGGGCGCTTCGCGCCCATCCTGTCGACCACGGCCCTGACGCCGGAGAGGTCCTCGAGCGAGCCTTTGAACCACGTGGGTTCCGTCAGCACCGAGATCCCGGCCGCCCCCGCCTGCGCGTACTTCAACGCTTGCCCCGGGGCGTCCATGCCCGGTGCGATGTCGCCCTTGCTGGGCGAAGCCCGCTTGATCTCGGCGATGAGCGCCATCGGCCCGGCCGCTCGGAGCCTTCCCGTGAAGGAAATTGCGGGCGGCGCGGAAGCCGCACGGCTCTCTAGCGTGGCCCTGGGTACGGCCGATGCTGCTTCCTGCACGTCCGCACGCCGGCGTTCAACTATCCGGTCGAGAATCGTTGGTTCAGCCACCGGTGCCCTCGTTCGAGAGGCGAACGTAGTCTTCCAGCACTCTTGCGGCGCGTCCGCTGGAAATGGCACCTCGCGCGACAGCGACACCGGCGCGAAGATCCGACGCTGCTCCGGCGACCAGGAGTGCTGCGCTAGCGTTCATCAGCACAAAGTCTGCCATCGGCCCGGGTTCGCCGCGGAGGATGCCCCGGAGTGTGCTGGCGTTCGCCGCAGCATCCCCACCGAGGACATCCGACAGTGGATGGGCGGGAAGGCCGAAGTCGGCCGGGAGCAGTTCCAACTGGCGGATATGGCCGTCTTCGATGCTCCATGCGGCGGTCGGTCCGGCGGGGCTGATTTCGTCCATCCCCTCCGCTGAGTGCACGACCATCGCCCGCTTCATGCCGCGAAGGCGGAGTGTTTCGGCGAGGAGCGGCGCCACCGAAGCAACGCCGGACCCGACCAGCATCGCCCGTGGTTTCGCCGGATTGGCCATCGGCCCGAGGATGTTGAACATCGTTCGGATGCCGATCTCCCTGCGCGGCGCGCCGACGTGGCGAAAGGCCGGATGGAAACGCTGCGCAAACAGGAAGCAGAATCCAGCGCCATCGACCACCCGCGCAGCGCTTGCACCATCGAGGTCCAGCTTCGCACCGAGGGCTTCGAGCACATCCGCGCTGCCGCACTTCGAGGAGGCCGCGCGGTTTCCGTGCTTGGCGACGCGGACGCCACAGCCAGCGACAACGACGGCTGCCGCTGTCGAGACGTTGAAGGTGTCGATCCCGTCGCCGCCCGTGCCGACGATGTCGATGACATCCGCGGCGGGGACTGCTTCCGCGTGCGCTTCGATGACGCCGAGGCAGGCTGCGAGGATCTCCGGGGTTTCGCCACGGATACGAAGGGCCGTGAGGAACGCGCCGATCTGTGCGGAGGTGGCTTCGCCGGCCATGATCTGTTGAAGGGCAGCGGCCGCTTCTTCGCCTGAGAGCGTGCCATTTTCCGCGAGTAAGCGGATCGCGTCCTGGATCATGGCCTCCACCTGCCGCCGGACATCTCCAGGAAGTTGCGCAGCAGCTCGTGACCGTATTCGGTGGCGATGGATTCAGGGTGGAACTGGACGCCTTCGACGGTCAGTTCGTTGTGCCGCACGCCCATGATGATGCCATTGGCCGTCTTCGCCGTTACTTCCAGGACCGGCGGCTGCGTCGCCGGGGTCCCGGCCAGGGAGTGGTAGCGAATCGCGGTGAAACCGGCAGGGATACCCGCGAACACGCCCTTGCCGTCGTGCTCGATCGCCGACGTCTTGCCGTGTCTGATTTCGCCAGCGCCTGCCACTGTTCCACCGTACACCTCGTAGATGCACTGGTGACCAAGGCACACTCCGAGGACGGGCACCTTGCCAGCGAAGGCGCGGATCACGTCGCTCGATATGCCCGCCTCGGCGGGCGTGCAGGGGCCGGGCGAGATGACAACATGGTCCGGGTCGAGCGCGAGGCAGTCGGCCACCGTCGCCTGGTCGTTGCGGATCACCGTCACCTCTGCTCCCAGCTCACAGAGGAACTGATAGAGGTTATACGTGAAGCTGTCGTAGTTATCGATCAGGAGGACCTTCATGCGTCGAAGCCTGCCTCTCCCTGGATGTCAGCGGCGATGTCGCGAAGGACAGCCGCAAGCTCCTCCGGCGTGTATCCGTAGCCGCGCCGGTCGAGACGGAACTTCTCCGCCAGGTAGTCCGGTTCGAAGGCGGCCGGAGACCGCAGGTTGAGCGGATACGCCGTGCCTGGCTCGCCTATGAGCGAGACCAGGAAGTAGCCGTCGCCGGCCGAGCGGGTGAAGGCGGAGACCTCCTCCAAGAGCGGCACGAGCACCAACTCCACGCCGCCTGAGCGGTAGAAGCGGACGGCGAGATGCGTCATCGCCTTGGTGAGTGTCATCCGTTTCGCTCCGCGAGGATGGATTCCAGGGCCTGGAGCACGCCGCGGGGCGTGCGGGCGACGTACGTTGGCGCCGCGTCGAGGAGCGCTTCCGTATCGATCGTGCCCCACGTTGCCGCGACCGACGGACAGCCGGCGTTCCGCGCGGCCCAGACGTCGGCGGGGCTGTCACCGACGAACAGGATTTGCGCCGCGTCGTCGATCACGAGCCGGGCCATCGCCTCAAAGATCGGGTCCGGGTCCGGCTTTGGCTTTTCTACGTCGTCGTGCCCGACGACCGTCCCGAAATACCCGAGCAAACCGGCGCGTTCGAGTTCGTCGATTGCGCCCCAGGAGATCTTGGACGTTACGACGGCGAGCTTGAGGCCGGATTCCAGCGACTGGTCCAGGATTTCCCGCACTCCCTCGAACGGGACGGGCGGAGGGCTCGACCGGTTGTAATAGTGGTCGCGGTATGTCTCGGCAAAACGCTGCCAGCCATCGCCCAGCAGGCGTCTCCCAAGCGCTTCGAGGGAACCGCCGCGGTGCGATTTCCATACTTCCAGGGGGTCGATTGTCCCCCCAACGCACTGTTCGTAGCTGTGGCGAAGGGCCTCCATGCGTCCCGGGAGCGTGTTGAGCACGGTGTCGTCGAGGTCCCAGAAGATTGCTTTCACGGTGTCCCCCCTTGCGGTGGGATGCCATGCTCCTGGAAGACCGACTCCATGACCGGCCAGGCCTCCAATGCCGCAGGGAAGCCCGCATACACGGCCACCATTCGCAACGTCTGGGCCAGTTCGCCGGGACTGGCGCCGTGATTCAGGGCCCCGTTCAGGTGCGAGCGCAGCGCCGATGGCTTTCCGCCGAGTGCGGCCAACATGGCGACGACCTGGAGGCTGCGTGTCTTCCGGTCGAGCGCCGGGTGTGTCCACACTTCGCCGAGAGCGAAGCCGACAACGTCCGGCGCGAGTTCGCGTAGTGACCTTTGCATCGTTTCGTAAGCGGGGCCGGGATCATCAATGCCGCGGAGGGTGCGGAGTACGTCCAGCCCGGCCGCATGACGATCGGTCGCGGCGGGCGGGGCGTTGGTTGGTCCGGCCATCCCGGCGATCGTGGGCTCGGCCTCTTCTGCGAGTCCGAGCGCGACCAGTGCGGCATCGAGCATGCCGGGCTCCATCCAAGCAGCCGAAAGGCGCTCGGGAGCGACCCACATCAGCTCAGAGCCCGCGGTGACGGCCGGCTCGCCGAGCCACTCGAGCGGAGCGTAGAGGTTGATAACTACTCGCGAACCGGCATCGTTGCCATAACAGGTACGGAGGAACGCCTGGGCGATGTCGGTTGCCGCGACTCCATACGACCGGAGGAAGGAGTCCATGGCGGCATCCATGTCGTCGGCGTCGTCAGCGAATGAGCCGCCCGGCAACGTCCACGGCTCCCCGGCGGAACGAACCAGCAGGACTTGTCCCTCCCTGGACACGATCGCCCGGAGTTCGATTCGTTGACCGCTCATGGCGTGACGGCGGCGGCGTCGGAGAGGCGTTCCGCTGCCATGATCTCGGCCTGGTCGATGGCGCGCATGGGGCCGCCGAACTTCTGCATTGTCTCTTCGTACTCGGCCGCCTGGTCGGAATCGAACACGATCCCACCGCCGGCCTGGAGGTAGGCGATGCCATCCTTGAACAGCACCGTGCGAATGCCAATGCACGTATCGAGGCTGCCGGAAAAGGCTGCGTAGCCCACGGCCCCGCCGTAGACGCCGCGGCGCTCCCCTTCCAGCTCGCTGATTATCTCCATCGCGCGGATCTTTGGCGCTCCTGAGAGCGTCCCGGCCGGGAAGATGGAACGGAACGCATCGAACCGTGTCTTGCCCTTCGCAAGCTTTCCAGAGACGTGCGAGACGATGTGCATCACGTGCGAAAAGCGCTCGATCTCCATGAGAGAATCGACCTTGACCGTGCCCGGCTGGGCGACTCGGCCGACGTCGTTACGCCCGAGGTCCACGAGCATGATGTGCTCCGCGCACTCCTTTTCGTCGGCGAGCAGTTCCTTCGCAATGGCGGCGTCTTCGGCTTCGTTTGCGCCGCGCCGCCGGGTCCCGGCGATGGGATGATTGATGACCACATCGCCTTCGACCCGCACGAGCAGCTCGGGGGAGGCGCCGACGATCTCGAAGCCGTCGAGATCGAGGTAGAACATGTAGGGCGATGGATTCACCATCCGCATCTGGCGGTAGGCGTTGAATGGATTGACCGCCGTCTTTCGCGCCAGCCGATGGGAAGGAACCACCTGGATCACGTCCCCGGCGACCACATAGTCCTTAATCGTGCTCACCATGCCCATGTAGCCCTCTCGCCCCTGGTTTGAGACGGGCTTTTCGCTGGCGGCTGCAACGTTCGCGCCAGACTCATTCGGCAGCGGCACCGTCGGATTCGACAGGCGGTCGACCATTCGCTGGATGCGGGCGGCTGCCGCCGCGTAAGCCTCGTCCACGTCGCCGTCCAGGCGGCAATGAGCGATGACCTTGAGCGTGTGCTGGACGTGGTCGAACACGACCATCGCATCGCAGAACATGAAGACGGCCTCTGGGATGCCGAGCGGGTCCTTCAGCGTGCGTTCGACCCGCGGCTCGAAGTGGCGGACCGCATCGTAGGCAATGTAGCCAATCGCTCCGCCGGTGAACGGCGGCAGGCCCGGCGTATTGATCAGCCTATAGCGGTCCAACTCCTGTTCGAGGGGTACGAGAGGGTCGCCTTCCCACTCCTGCCCGGGACCGGTCCGCAATACGCGGTAAGGCTCCGAGCCGATGAACGAGTAACGTGCCAGGCGCTCTCCGCCTTCGACGGATTCAAGCAGAAAGCAGTACGGGCCATCGCGCAGCTTCAGAAAGGCGGTCACGGGCGTCTCGAGGTCGGCCATCACGTCGCGGAACACCGGGACGACGTTGCCCTCGGCAGAGCCCGCCAACGCGCGGACTTCGTCAAGCGTGGGGCGCAGTGTCATTGTCCGGACCCCGGGGAGCGGTGCTTATCCAGATAGTTGATGTCGAGCGCGTCCCGGACGAGTGTCATCGTCTCCTGCGCAGCGACGCGGCCGCGCGCGCTACCGGTTGCCAATGCATCGCGCACCAGCGGCATCCGTGCTTCGTAGTAGGCCCTGCGCTCGCGAATGGGGTCCAGCAGGTCGTTCAGGACCACGTCCAGCCGGTCCTTGAGGACTTTGTTGGGAAGCCCGGTCTTCTCGTACGTCTCCTTGAGGTTCGCGACTTCAGCCTTCTCGGGGTCGAAGGCGTCCAGGTACAGGAAGATGGGGTTCTCAGCTACGATGCCGGGCTCGGTCGCACCCCGCGGCGGCCCGGCATACATCCCCTTGACCTTTTTCGCGACGGCTTCGCGCGGTTCTTTGAGGTCGATCGTGTTGCCGCGTGACTTGCTCATCTTCGCGTTGCCGTCGATTCCGACGAGGCGCGCCACGCGGCCAACCAGCGCTTCAGGTTCGGGGAATACCGGCTTGAAGTCCCGGTTGAACCGGCGGGCCACTTCGCGCGTCAACTCGATATGGGGCAGCTGGTCCTCGCCCACGGGCACGAGGTGGGCGCGGGGCATGAGGATGTTCGCCACCTGCATCACCGGGTAGGTGTAGAAGGCCACGGGGACCGATTTCCCGGCGTGCGTTTCGTCGCCGCGCTCAAGAGCCTCCATCTCGGCCTTCAGGGTGGGATTGCGTTCGAGCATCCCAAGCGGGAGGAACCATGAGAGCCACGTGGTCAGTTCGGCGTGCTCGGGGACCAGGCTCTCGACGACGAAGCTGCTGTTCTCCGGATCGAGCCCCACAGCGAGCCAGTCGAGCGCAACCTCCCAGACCGAGTCACGGACCCGGCTGATATCGTCGGCGTAGTCAGAGACCTGGTAGTCCGCGATCAGGAAGAAGCACTCGTATTCGCCCTGCAGGCGAATCCAGTTTTCGAGCGCGCCGGCGTAGTGCCCCAGATGAAGCGAGCCCGTGGGCCGCACGCCCGTGAGGATTCGTTTGCGGCTGGTCATCTAGTCCCTCCCGCGTCCGGGTCCGGGGAATCGCGGCCCGCTGCCGCCCGTGCCGCCCCTGGGCGGCGGACCACTGCGCGGCCCCTGTGCCGGCGGACGTCCAGCCGGGGGCAGCGGGCCGCCTCGATCGAGCGACCGGAGGACAGCGTTGAGTTGGCGGGATGCTGTCTCCGCGAGGTCGAGTTCGTTCCCGAACAGTGAGTCCTGCTCGTTGGTGACGGCGGCGAGCACGTGGATCCACGAGCGGCAGCGCGCGAGGGAGGCGCGTGCGTCCCGGTACATCGCCGCTTG
This sequence comes from Dehalococcoidia bacterium, assembly GCA_050248655.1. GTDB lineage: Bacteria > Chloroflexota > Dehalococcoidia > Tepidiformales > Tepidiformaceae > JAGQHB01. The sequence goes on along the minus strand of JBFWRY010000001.1, from coordinate 367,971 downwards.
CGAACCCCCGTCCCGCATGGCGCCTTCGGCTACGTAGGCGCAGGCGAGCCCAGCCTGTTCGAAGGCGTGCCCCTGGGCGTCGGAGGCGGCCTTCAGATTTGAGCCGATCCGGAGGCGCCCGACCGCAGCCGCGAGCTTCACGGTGGTGGCCCAGGCCTCGCTGTCCTGGTAGGCAAATTCGGCCATCAGAGGGCCGCGACCGGCTGGTAGCAGCCGTCCAGGAACGCGAGGAGACGGTCGCACGCCTGCTCAGCCGCCGCGGCGACTGCGCCAAAGTCGTTGCCCGCGGTTTCGGCGATCGCTGCCATTTCAGCGCCAGCGTGCGAAACGTCCGACACGAGATGCACGGAGAAGAACTCGAACTGTGACGGCTGGAGCCCGTAATGTTCGGTCAGCCCCCGCATCTTTTCCCACGCAACTCGGGGAACCTGTCCCTCATAGGCGAATAGCGTGGCGAGTGCTTCGCCAAGTGGAGCGTTCGCACAGACATCACGGAAATGTTCAACCAGAGCCACCGTCTGTTCTCCGGGCGCGGACGACCTCACGTCCTCGGGAACGACGCCTATGGAGGCCGCGAATTCGAGCCAAAGCGCCACGTGGTTCCGGTCGCCGTGCTCTTCGTCCCAGAGGTTTTCCAACAGATGCCGGCGGACGGCCGGCGATTCCGCTCGCGCGTGGATGGCGCTGAGGAACCGGGGGAACGCCGATTCGAAGTGGAAGTACTGGCGGGCGTACTCCTGGAGTCGATCGAGCGGCAGCGTGCCCTTCGTCCATTCCACGTAGAACGGGTGCTTCAAGAGCGACTTCCGGTCGAGGACTTCGAGCAGAGCCCGTTCGAGCTGCGGTGGCGTTTCAGTTGCGGTCATGGGAGGTCTCCTTCTGGGCCGCGCTTGATCGCGGCGGGGAACGGTGGTGGTGCGGGTCAGGCGATGACCGGCAGTTCGTTCATGGCTTCGCGAACCTTCTCCTCCGGGTAGGCGTCGTCGACCAGGTTGCCGGCGAGGTAGTCGTCGTACGCCTGGAGATCGAGCAGCCCGTGGCCGCTGAGGTTGAAGACGATCACGCGCTTTTCGCCCGCTTCTTTCGCTGCCAGGGCCTCGTCGATGGCGCCTTTGATTGCGTGGCTGCTCTCCGGCGCTGCGATGATTCCTTCGGTAGCGGCGAACTGCACCGCCGCTTCGAAGCACGGGTTCTGCGTGTAGGCGCGGGCTTCGATGAGGCCTTCGCTGTGGAGGTGGGAGAGCATGGGCGCCATCGCGTGGTAGCGGAGCCCGCCGGCGTGGATGCCCGGAGGCATGTAACTATGACCGAGCGTGTACATCTTCATCAGTGGCGTCATACCGGCGTTGTCGCCGAAGTCGTAGCGGTACTCGCCCTTCGTGAGGCTGGGACAGGAGGCGGGTTCCACCGCGAGGAAACGGGTCTTCGGATGGCGGCCATCGATGGATTCCTTCAAGAACGGGAACATGAGTCCGGCGGCATTCGACCCGCCACCGGCGCAGCCGATGACGACGTCCGGGTACTCACCCGCCATCTCCATCTGCTGGATAGCTTCCTGCCCGATGACGGTCTGGTGCAGGAGTACATGGTTGAGGACGCTTCCGAGGGAGTACTTCGTGTCTTCGCGCATCGCCGCGTCTTCCACGGCCTCGCTGATCGCGATGCCAAGCGAACCGGTGCTATTGGGGTCCTGCGCAAGGATCGTGCGCCCGGCGTTGGTGTCCGGGCTCGGGCTCGGTACCACGGTGCCGCCCCAGATCTGCATCATCGAGCGGCGGTACGGCTTCTGCTGGTAGGAGACCTTGACCATGTAGACCTTGGCTTCGATCCCGAACATGTTGCAGGCGAAAGAGAGCGATGAGCCCCACTGGCCCGCGCCGGTCTCCGTAGCTATGCGCGTCACGCCTTCCTGCTTGTTGTAGTAGGCCTGCGCCACCGCCGTATTGGGCTTGTGCGAGCCGCTCGGCGAGACGCCTTCGTACTTGTAGTAGATATGGGCGGGCGTACCGAGTGCCTTTTCCAGCCCGGTGGCCCGGATCAGCGGCGTCGGCCTCCAAAGGCGGTACGCCTCGCGCACCTCGTCTGGGATGTCGATCCAGCGCTCTTGCGAGACTTCCTGCTTGATCAGTTCCATCGGAAAGAGTGGTGCGAGGGCCTCCGGGCCGATCGGCTCGTGGGTCGCGGGATGGAGTGGTGGAGGCGGCGGGGTCGAGAGGTCGGCGGCAATGTTGTACCACCGCGTTGGGATGTCCGATTCCTGGAGCACGTATTTCTTCTGTGTCATCTCAGTTCCTCCTTGCCTCCCGGCCACCTTTGGTTTCGCGCAACAAAAAGCCCCTCGCCATCAAAGGACGAGGGGTCTCGTGGTGCCACCTTTGTTCCCCGGCGTGGTTGGCCGGGGCACTCTGTAGCGACTGCCGCGTCTGACGAGGCAAGTCGCACGGGCCGTGATAACGGTGCCCATTCCGCCGGAGACTACTTGGCTCGTGGCCGTTTGCCGCCGGAGCTCCCGGGTCCATTCGCCTGCCGCGCCACCGCCGGGATTGCACCGTCCCCGGTTCTCTGGAGGTTCGCACTTGCTGGCTACTCTTCCCGATCAGCGCCTGTATGCGTGTTCGATTAGTCGAGAGCGTAGGCCCGCCCGATTGGCCTCGTCAAGACCGCTTGGTGCGGTTCCCCGGCAGACGTCTACACTCGGAGCGTGGAATGTCCGCTGTGCCACAATAACCTCTTCGTACCTCTGAGGACGGCCCGGCGGGGGTCGAAGGCCACCCGTATCGACGCACTGCACCGCTGCCGCACGTGCGGGCTCGTATCTGTGAGAGAAATGCCGGCGCCCGAGGAACTCCACGCGATCTACGGTGAGGCCTACTTCCGAAACGCGCGGAGCGCCGAGATGGGCTACGACGACTACGAAGCGGATCGTTTCTGCATCGTCCGGACTGCGAACCGGCGCCTGGAGGCGATAGAGAATTTCGTCCCCGCGCGAGGCCGCCTGTTAGATGTTGGCTGCGCGTTGGGCTTCTTCATCGAGGCGGCGGCTCATCGGGGGTGGCTGGTGGAAGGCGTGGACATCTCGGACCACGCGACCTCCTACGCCCGTGAGGAACTGGGGATGAACGCCCGTACGGGCACGCTTCAGAGCGTCGCATTCGAACCCGGCAGCTTCGATGTTGTGACGGCATGGGACGTTATCGAGCATGTAACGGACCCCGTGGAGGAGTTGCGCGCGATGCGTCGCTTGTTGCGCCCGGGCGGGCTCCTGGTGCTCTCGACGCCGGATGTTGGCAGCCGAGTCGCAAGAATCACAAAGTCGCGTTGGATGGGGTTCAAACTGGCGGAGGAGCACCTGGTCTACTTCGACCGCGATACGATCGAAAAGGCCGTCGCGCACGCCGGGTTTGAAGTCGTCGAGATGCGGCCCATCGGCAAAGATGTCTCGCTCGAGTTCTTCTCGCGCCGCCTGCAGCTTTATGCGGGACCATTCGCGAAGCTCATGGGAAGGGGCGTCAATGCTCTCGGGTTGGGGCGCGCGTCCGTGTACGTCAACCCCCGGGACATCCTGATGGTTATCGCGCGGCGGCCTGCGCCAGACCGAGCCGATCCTTCTCAACCGCGTAGATAAGGTACTTCCCGGTCCGGAAGACCTCGGTCAGCTCCGGCATCGCGGCCAGCTTCAAGATCCCCTCGTCCGTCCCGAAGATGTACTCCTGCGTCCCCACGATGATGTAGCTGACGTCGTAGCGGCGAAGGTAGTCGCGGGCGAATCCGGGGTCAGGGTCGGTATAGAACCTTGCCGTTTCGATCCGCCGGCGTTGGACGAGGTGCTCATACCCCGTGCGATAGGCGACTTCATGCCAGTCCCAGCCAACGACGGTAGGCAGGCCGGTGTTCCACGAGATTCGGCTCGTCCAGTGATAGAGCGGACCAACGGCCTCGGCGATGACGGGCGAACCTTCGACGTTGTCGCGGAGCCAACGGATGATCGGCGCATCGTCGGCGAGGACCACCACCTGGTCGTCCGCGGGGTCTTCGTTGCCGCCGTTCTCGCCAAAGAAGCCGTAGGGAAGGTAGGCGAGGCCATCCAGCGTTCCCGATGGTGAGCCGGGGAAACGGGCCTGCATCCGCGCCCGAGTTCCCGACCATGGGTACAAGAGCGATCCGCTGAGCAGCACGACGAGTGCCGTAACCGCGAGTGATGCCGGGACCCAGCGGAGTGCTGGCCGGCGCCCACCGGCCGGAGGAGACAACAGCCGCCGCGGCTGAGCCAGGTACCAGAGCCCGTAGGCGCTCGCGACCGCGTACACCTGCCACGCCTGTAGTGAGAATTTGAAGACGGTGTTCATCCGCACGATGTCGTACTTCACCTGCACGACATCGACACCCCCGGCGATGCCGATCCCGGCGGCGAAGAGCACGGTCGCAAGCAAGCGGCCCGTGTCGCGCTGAGGACGGCGGTATTCGACCCAGAGCAGGTTGGCGAGGAACAGCAGCGCGAGCAGGCTTAGGGCCACCGTCGCCAGGCCCCATCGCCACGTGAATGCCGACAGGCCCACGACGAACGTCGTCAGCGCAAACACTTCCCAGGGGCCCGCCACGAGCGCGAAGGCGATATTTCGGCCGGGGACGCGGCGGGCGCTCATTTCCTCGCGGTAGCGGACCACGAGGAATGCCATGGTGATGGCGACGAACAGGCCGAAGTGCGCGAAGTACTGGTTGGCAGCCGTCGTCTCACGGGCACGCACGATGCCTGTTTCGAAGACCTCGTTGTGCTGGGTGTAGGGCGCGAATAACAGGAGTGTGACGGCGCCCGCGAGGGACGCGTGACCTGCAAAATCCCACCAGCGTTGCTGCCAGGGCCCGCGGCGAAGCAGTTGCCCGGCAGCCAACGCGGCCCCGGTCAGCAGGACCGTGGTCGGGAAGTCCCAGGTGTGCACGGTGCGGACCAGCCCGAGGCATACGCCCATGACGGCTGCCAGCGCCCAGCCCCGTCCGCGCGAACCCGGGATCGAAGCGATGTAGGTAATGCCGAGTACGAGCGTGAGGCCGAAGAACGGGAGGCCCATGAGATGTGCATGCAGGTCTCCGAAGAGGAAGGAGAAATAGGGAAACTCGGTAATGTCGAATGCGGGATAGTGCACACGACTGGGCCGCCACCAATCGAACGGAGGCAAAGCTCCGTCTGCGAACACCCATCGGTAGATCCCCGAGAGGAGGCCGACCGCGCCGCCAAGGAACGGCACGTCGCTGAAGAGCCCCCAGTGATAAACCGCCTGGCCTTCCTGCGAGCCCGCTGCGACGTTGAGTGACTGAAAGCGCTCAATGGCCTGGTGGGCGGCATCGAGATTGCCGATCGCGAGAAGCAGGAATGCGGCCAGCAAGCCGGCAGGGACTGCCGATGACGGCGTGAAGCGGGGCCGCCGCGAGAGCGATGCCAGGCCAGCGCCGGCGCTGTATGCCGTCGCTGCCGCCAGACCTGCGTACGTCGGGAGGGCCAGGTTGAAGCCAACTTCGGGCAGGAGCCGGAGGGCTCGCATCGGCACAACCGCGAGGAACCAGCCCATGTAGTAGTAGTTCATGGTCCCGCCCGAAAACCACGGGTCGTAGGGCGGCATCTCGGTGGAGCGGGCGATCGCGGTCAGGAAGGCCAGTTCTACGGGCTTTTCGCCGCCCTGGTAGTTGTACCAGAGGTCCGGAAGGTTGTAACGCATCGCGAGCACAACGAAAAACGCCACGAGGAACGTCGCTTCCGCCGCAAGCCAGTGGGGCCAGCGGGCGCGGGCGTCAGACAGCAGGCTCTCGCGGCGGAGCACGGCGCCGGTCGCACCTGCGCCGGTGATGCCCAGCGCTACGCCCCAGATCAGCCAGTTAGTGAATTGGGCGGCGCCCCACGCGACCAGCAACCACGTGAGGAGGCCGCTTGCCGCGAATCCGATGAGCTTCGAGACTCCGTAGCCGCGGTCCGGGAGTGCCCTGAAAAGCCACGTCGTCCAGGGGAGTACCGCTGCCGCGAGGACCTGCATCCAAATCAACCACCAGACCCACGGCACATGGCTCGTGAACCCGTCCGCGTCAAAGAGGTCCTTGAATGTGCCACCCTCCTGCTGGGTCGCAAACGCATCTGCTGTGAACGAGAGGCCGTTGGTTTCGCCCTGGCGCGGCAGCAGGTTCACGGCCCGTTCGGGGTGGGCCTCGAGGAGTAATTCCTTGGCCCGCTCCGGGTCCCAGGCGCTCGTCTTTCGATAGATGCGTACCTCCGGGTGGTCATAGACCGTGAACGACTCCTCAGCCCCGGAGTCGTCGATTTCGATCCCGAACAGGGACGGGCGGGATTCGAAATGTGCCACCAGCTCGAACCCGAGCGCGCCGGAATCGAGGAGTTCGTAGTAACGGATCGTCGCCGGGTACTCGCGTTCCATTCGTTGGACGGCGGCGCGGGCGCGGTCGGAAGCGATGACCACATAGTCGGCGCCGTTGAGACCGGCCGTTGGGTCGCCCTCCGTTCGACCGTAAATGAGCGTGTGCACCTTCTCCGGGGAATCCGTGTCGAATGGAAAGGTCGTGACGATCGGGAAGATGCTGCCGGCTGATCCCGGGATTGGATACGGAAGCGAGTCGTCCCAGATCTCCGATGTGATCGGCGTGCCGGGCGGGAGGTTTTCTTGTATCCAGCGGCTGGCGGCGAGTCGAGGATGCTCACCGATGAAGATGGACTGGAACGAGAGGGACCACCACACGGTCGAGAGGACCGCCAGGATCGATACCATCGTGGCAGTCCGAATCATCGTTCGCGGGCCAATGCGAAGCGGCAGTCGAGCCTGCGCCAGGAGGCGGTTCAGCGGCTCGCAGCAATCGCTCGCAAAGCCTGGCAGTGCCCGTAGGCCCCACGCAGCGAACAGGCACAAGAATGGATACGCGGGCACGAAATACCGCATGTAGGCGACGAATCGCGGCCCCTGGAAGGCGAGGACCGCAGCCACGACGGCAATCGGGAGGAGCATCGCCAGCTCCCGCCGCCGGAACATGACCACTGAGGCGACGGCCGTGGCAGTCAGACCTGCAACTCCGAGGGCGGGCCCGAGACCCCAGAGCACCAGATTCTGCAAGGGCCAGAGAAACGCTGTCCGGCCCGCGAACTGGACGAAGGGCGGGAAGTCGACATTTCCGTTCTGGAAGTCAATCTCACGTTCGATGTCGGCCCGCCATTGTGGGTTAATCGCCATGTCGAAGAACGAAGGCCCGGCGAAGGCGTACGGCTGGGCGATCCTGAAGGTGACGCCCGCCAACAGCAGTGCCAGGCACAGCCAGGCGATGTCGTACGACCAGTGCCCAGTGAGCCTTGGGCGCCGTCCTCGATAGCGCAGGCCGAGGCTCGGCATGTCACGGAGCCCCACCCGGGCAGCGGCGGCGAGCACCGGTAGGAGGACGATCGGCCAGGCGGTCACCTTGCTGGCAAGACCAAGTCCGACAGCGACGCCGATCGCGACGACCAGCGCGACGTCCCGGAATCCAGCGAGCCGTTGAAGTTCGCGCCGTCCCGGCCCACCGATCCAGTGCACGCAGAGAAGCGCAGTGGTCGCCATGAATAGCACGACGAACGGGTCGACCGTCCAGAAGTGCGAGAGCTGGGCCGGCAGGACGGAGAGCGCGTACAGGAGACCAGAAAGAAGCCCCGTGCGGCGTCCGAACAGCACGGTGCCGAGCGCGGCCGCCACGAGCACCGTGAACGTGTCTGCCAATGCAGCGAGCCGTCGACCGCAGACGACGGTCGTGTCATACCCGTCGGCCGCGCAGAGAAGTCGGCCCGCGTGCGATACGACCGGCGGACCGGATTCTGCCGCCGTCGCGACAGCCTTCGTCAGGAAGATGGGGAACGTGCCATAGACGAACGACGGCGTCTCGGGCCGGTTGTACGGATTGAGGGAACTCCGGCTGCTATCGAAGTATTCAGCAATGGAGCCGGGCCATTCGATCCGTTCGTTCACGATCGAAATGAAACGCTCGTCCGGGTGCATTTGTGCGGGAATGGAAGAGCCCGTGGGTTCATCCCAATCGAGGCCGTGGAACCGGAGACCTGCTCCGAGGACGACGATCAGGGCAAGTGCGAGAAGCCAGGTGGATGCCTGGTGGGCACGAGCCCAAACGCCGGCCCGTCGCGTGAGTTGCTTAGCCATGGCCAGGCACGTGTTGCGGTGAACGCCGCGGTGTCTTCGCCATCGGCATCAGCCTACGACGAATCCGCTGGAACTGTCGTTCGGCTGGCAACCGGTCTTGCCCCTGGTGCGCCTCCCCAGCGTAGGATTCCGGCCACCGTGCGCGCCCTCCTCACGGCCACGATGATCGCTCTCGGCCTGGTGCTGGTGGCCGGTTCTGTGACCACGCGCCAGGTGCAGCCCGTCGTGGCCGCCGAGTTGCTCGAGAACGGAACGTTCGAACTCTGGGACGTTGGCGAGCCGATAGGGTGGTCCGCTTCAGGGACCGTGTCTGCCGTAGTCTCGCCGTCGGTCTCAGGATTCGCGGCTCGGGTCGACGGTAGCGGGCAGCTGTCGCAGTTCGTGGCCGCCTCGCCCGGGACCATCTACACGGCATCAGCTCACGTTCGCCTCGTCACAGGGTCGGTGCAGGCGTCTGTGCGGCTGACGTTCTTGAGCGCCGGGCTCCTGGAAGTGGGCCTCCCGGCCGAATCGTCCCTCGTGGCACCGGCTGCGTTCACGAAGGTCGAGGTCGTTGCAACCGCCCCGGCAGGTGCCGCCTATGTTGGGATTCGTCTTGCCGGCTCACCGCTCAGCGGCGGATCCGCGGTTGCGTTCGATGATGCCTCGCTGGATGACGCACCCCAGCCTTCGCCGACGCCGACCTTCACCCCGACCGCCACGAACACCGCCACGCCAACTCCGACACACACGAGCACAGCTACCTCCACGCCAACCGCGACACACACGAACACACCCACCTCCACGCCGACCCCTCGGCCCGCCCGCGGAAGTTCGCCAACAGCGACGCCAACGGCCAGCGCCGCCAGTCCGAACGTGGCGCTGCCCGGGCCCTCAGGTCGCAACCCCGGCGAGGAGCTACTGCTTAATCCCGGGTTCGAGTTCGTGCTGGACGGACTGCCGCTCATGTGGAGCAAGTTTGGCGGGCTGCTTTCGGCCTCCGCTTCGGGTCTGGCGGGATCAGGTGCGGCCGTCTTCATCTCACAGACTGATTCGACCAAGTGGGTTCACCAGGTGGTCGCAGTGGACGCAGAGGCATGGTACCGAGGCAGAGCAATGGCCAGCGTGACATCCGGAGTAGCGGAGGTTTCGCTGAGCGTGCTGTGGTATCCCACTGCTGATGGCGATGGCCCTTCGATGAACGGGTTCGAATCGCCGCGCTCCGAGGCGAAGGGCTGGGCGGAGCTCGATACCGGGCCGATCCAGGCGCCGCCGGGCGCGCGTTCTGCCCGGTTCCGGCTGACGCTCCGGGCGCCTTTTCCCGCGGCAGCTGCGTTCGATGAAGCATCGTTCGTCCAGGTGACGGGCCCGCCATCGCCCATCGCGACGCCGGCCGAACATCCGGCGAGTCCGGGGACCTTCAGCCCAACTCCCTCCGCTACGCAGCCAGCGGTGAACGAGGCGACCCCGCGGCCTGTGATCCCGCTGCCGCCTCGGACGGGCGCCGGGCCACGGCCGGCGCTCAACTGCACGATCTGCCTTAGCGAGGTGATGCCTGATCCGCCAGAGAGCGGGCGAGACGCTGCCTACGAATGGGTGGAGCTCTACAACGCCAGCACAGACCCGGTCGACGTTGGCGGGTGGTTCGTCGGTGATGCGACGAGCGTCGATGCCATTCCTGGCCCGGCTGTCGTCCCGCCCCTGGGCTTTCTGGTCATACGCGGGTCAGCTTCGTCCGTCGGCGAAGCCGTTGCCGTGACGCCGCCAGACGGCGAGATAGGCTCCGGACTCGCGAATGACGGGGACTTCGTCCGGCTCCTGAGTCCCGAGGGCGAAGTCGTAGATACGCTTGCGTACGGTGTGGACGCGACCGGGCTCCCGGCCCCCGGCACGGGAACGTCGCTTGCCCGCGATCTGGGCACCGGTGACTGGGAATCCAATGTGCGCCCGAGCCCCGGGATGCCGACCGGGCCAGGTGCAGACGACCGCTCGGGGGCGGCCCCCGGAATGTTGGACGCGTCGTTTTCGCCTGAACCCTCGCCTCAGCGGGCGCCGTGGATCATCCTTGGTATCTGCGTGGCGCTCGGCGTGTTCAGCGCCCCCTTCGCTCTCGCGAGGCTACGCCGGGAAATGAGGGCGCACCTTGGCCGTTGAGCGGCTCCAGAAGATCCTGTCGAACGCTGGAATCTCGTCGCGCCGCGTGGCGGAAGAGATGATCCTCGACGGACGCATTTCCGTGAACGGCCGCGTTGTGCACGAACTCGGCGCGCGCGCCGACCTTGAGACCGACGAGGTGATGGTCGACGGCGTCCCGGTCGATCGCACGCGCTACCGCTACATCCTGCTCAACAAGCCGGCGGGCGTTATCACTACCGCCAGTGACGAGCACGGGCGCGAAACCGTCCTCGACCTCGTCCCGATTGGCGACGTGAAGCTGCATCCGGTCGGCCGCCTCGACGCTGAAAGCGAAGGCCTGCTGATCCTCACGAACGATGGCAACCTCACCCAGTTGCTGATCCATCCGCGCCACGAGGTGGAAAAGCAATACCTCGTCGGGCTCGATGCGCCGCTTTCTCGAACGGACCAGGCACGGCTCGTTCGCGGGGTTATGCACGAAGGTGAGCGCCTGCGCGCGCTCTCCGTGGCCGAGGCGCTGCCACCGGCCGCCGCGTTCGAAGAGACGCTGCCTCCCGCGGCCTGGGTCCTGGTCACGCTTGGAGAGGGAAAGAAGCGCGAGATCCGGCGGATGATGACGGTCGCTGGGAAGCGGGTGCTGTTGCTGCGCCGGGTGCGTCTCGGGCCACAGGTTCTCGGGACGCTGGGTCGCGGGGCGTTCCGTGAACTGACGGATGAGGAAGTTGCCGCCCTCTACGCCGCGGCGCTAGGACCGGGGAGTGGTTCCGGCCCGCACGGAAAGGGCCTGGCACGGTAGCATTGGCGCCCATGGCCCGCGCACCCGGCCCCGTTCCATCCCCGATCGCCATCGACGGGCCTGCAGCCTCCGGCAAGACCACCGTAGGGCGTGCCCTGGCGCGGGAACTCGGCTTTGGATTCCTTGATACCGGTGCGATGTATCGCGCGTTCACGGTTGCCGCCCTGGAAGCCGCGATTCCTCCCAGCGACGTCGCCGGTTGTGAGGCGCTGGCCGCGCGATTGGCGATGACGACAGAGGTGAGCCTCGACACGCGGATCTTGTTGGACGGCAGAGATGTCACGGGACGGCTGCGAGACGACGACGTCGAATCCGCCGTAAGCGGGTACAGCGCCATTCCCGGTGTGAGGGAGGCCATGGTGCAGCGGCAACGGGACATCGCCGCTGGCGGCCGCGTCATCCTTGCCGGCCGGGACATCGGGACCGTTGTCCTTCCCGACGCACCGGTAAAACTCTTTCTCACTGCTTCTTCGGACGAACGCGCGCGTCGCCGGAGTGCGCAAAATGCCGAAGCGGGCGAAGCGGGCTCGGTGGCAAAAGCCCAGGCAGACATAAGCGGTCGTGATCAGACTGACAGCACCCGTTCCGTGAGCCCAATGGTGCCGGCGGACGATGCGCTGGTGCTTGATTCAACGGCGCTCGGCGAAGACGCGGTCCTGGCGCGGGCGCGGGAACTGATCGCCGCCCGGGCCCTGCCATTGCAAGCGATCGGTGAGGCGGACGGCACGCCCAGGAGCCCAGGTGCGCGCGCCACCGCGGCCAGCGGATGGATGGCGAAGCTCGTGCCTCCGTTCTACTGGGGCACGCAATATCCGATACGGTTGATCCTCTTCATCGTCGCCCGCTGGACCGTTTCACGAAGTGGGGGCATCCCTGCCGAGGGGCCGGTGGTGTTTGTATCGAACCACCTGAACTTCATTGATCCGCCGATACTGGCCACCGCGCTCGGGAGGCCCCGGCGGGTGCGATTCATGGCGAAGTCGGAATTGTTCAAAGGCCCGATCGGCCTGCTGGTGAAGCTGCACGGCGCGTTCCCAGTGCGCCGGTTCGACGCAGATCTCGCGGCGATGCTGGCCGCCGAGCGGATTCTCCGTCAAGGAGGTTCGCTCGGGATGTTTCCCGAGGGCACGCGCAGCCGCAGCTGGCAGATGGCGAAGCCCCACCCGGGCACGGCACTGATAGCCCTTCGCGCGGGAGCGACGGTGGTCCCATGCGGCGTCACCGGGACAGAGAAGATCAAAGGCGTGCGTGTCTTCTTGCGGCGTCCGGCCATCGTTGTCCGCGTTGGCGTGCCGATTGCCGTCGAGCGGGTGAAGCGCCCTTCGGACACGCAGGTGAGCCAGCTTACGGACGCCATCGATGCGGCCATCCGTGCGCTCCTACCGGCTGCCTACGGTGGAACCTATACTGGTTCCAGTGAAAGCAGCGAACGGCAGCTCTGAGAGGACGGGTTGGTATTCATGGTCCAGGTGATCCGCGCCACTGACATGGGCTTCTGCATGGGCGTCCGTCGTGCTGTTCAGATTATGGAGTCAGAGGCCCGGCCCAATGCTCCGGTGTTCAGCGTCGGGGAGATAGTCCACAACCCACACGTCGTGAAGCACCTTGAGGACGTCGGCGTGCATCAACTCCCCGGACCCGACGAAGTGGAGGGCGATATCGGCGTCGCCACGGCTGAACGCGTGCAGTCTGGCCGAATTGCGATTACGGCCCATGGCGTCGGCGAGCGTGTCATCCGCCAGCTGGAGCAAAGCGGCCTCGACATCGTCGACACGACCTGCCCCATCGTGACCCGTGCGCAGCGATATGCACAGAAGTTCGTGCGGGACGGGTGGCACCTGATGGTCTTTGGAGACCCGGGCCACAAGGAAGTCCGCGGCATCATGGGCTGGACGCTTGATGACTCCGGGTTGTCGAAGGCGACCATCGTTGATTCCCCGGACATCGGTGTGCTTCGCGGCGTCATCGAGAGTTTCCCCGGAGGGTTCCCCAACAAGGTGGGTGTGATGGTCCAGACGACCCACAAGGTCGAGGACTTCGCGAAGTTCGTGTCGAACCTGATGCTGCTTCAGCGCGATCACAACTTCGAGCTACACGTGGTGAACACTCTCTGCCACGCGACGACCGCGCAGCAGGAGGCGGCCGCGAATCTCGCACAGGCTGTGCAGATGATGCTGGTCGTGGGCGGAAAGAAGAGCGCGAACACACGCCATCTCGCGGAAGTGTGCCGGGAGCAGGGCGCAGCCGCCTATCACATCGAAGGTCCGGAGGAGATCCAGCCGTCGTGGTTCCTCAACGTCGACCGCGTCGGGCTGACGGCAGGCGCTTCGACCCCCGACTCTTCGATCGATGCGGTCGAGCAGCGTGTCCGGGAGATCTGCGGGGCGTGATCCGCACCCCTGGCCCGGCGCCCATTTCCGGAGTTCGCAACGGTTCCCTCGCCGAAGAAGCTGGCATTGAGGCTGGAGATCAGCTCCTCGAGCTGGACGGCCGCGTCCTCCGCGATGCGGTAGACTACCAGTTCTACCAGGCCGCCGAAGAAGTCCAGGTCCATCTCCGAAAGGCGAACGGGCTCGAAGAGCTGCTCGTGTTCGAGAAGGAGATCGACGAGGACATCGGCATCGAGTTCGAGCGAGCCACGTGGGATGACGTCACGCTCTGCAACAACAACTGCTTCTTCTGCTTTCTCAAAGGACTGCCGAAGGGCCTTCGGAAACCGCTATACCTGAAGGACGACGACTACCGGCTCAGCTTTCTGCACGGCAACTTCGTCACGCTGACGAACCTGGACGAGAGCGATTGGGACCGGCTTGCCGAGCAACGACTGAGCCCGCTGAACATTTCCGTACATGCGACCGACCTGAAATTGCGGCGTTCCATGCTTGGGAATGCCTCGGCGCCGCATGTGCTGGAACAAATCCGCCGGCTCGGAGCCCTCGACCTCCGCGTTCACGCTCAGATCGTGCTCTGCCCGGGCGTAAACGATGGTGCGTGGCTGGAGCAGTCCCTCGCTGAGCTTGTGGCGCTCTATCCGGTGGTCCAGACGGTGTCTGTCGTCCCGGTCGGGGCGAGCCCGCGGCTGGAGGAGTGGTCGGAAACGCGCGACGGGATTCGCCTCGAGCGGCCGACGCCGGAATACGCGCGGTCGGTAGTCGCACTAATGCGGCCTATCCAGCGGCAGTGCCGGCGCGAACATGGCGTCACAGTGGCTCAATGCAGCGACGAATACTACCTGGCTTCGGGTGAACCGATCCCGGGCCGCGCCAGCTACGACGGATTCCCCCAGTACGAAAACGGCGTTGGCATGGTCCGCACGATGCTGGAGGACTGGACAAGAACGAAAAGACGGTTGGCACGGCAACCGCGGCCGGCCGCCACGGGGCGGATCGCCATCGCGACGGGGGCGCTGGCTGCTCCCGTACTCACCGGCATCGCCGCTGAGGCGGAACCGGTCTTCGGCGCGGCGATCGAAGTGGTGCCGGTCGTGAATTCGCTGTTCGGAGAGCGGGTCAACGTGGCCGGCTTGTTGCCCGGCGCGGCGTTCGCCGAAGCACTGGCGCGCGTGGCCGGGTCTGCCGACGCTGTCGTCCTGCCGCGCGCGAGTCTCGACTATTTCGGCAAGCAGTTTCTCGATGGGATGACTCCAGCAGCCCTTGAAGGTGCGCTCGGCGTCCCGGTGTTCTTTGCGAGCCAGTGGAGCGAGGTCGGTGCGATCGTGCAGGGGCGGGCCAAACCGGCGCGGCGGGGCGAGCAGTCAAACGGCGCGATGTGGAGCGAGCCCGTACATGGCAGACTTCCGGCCGGAGCGGTGTGGGCCGAGCAAGGTGAGCCGGTGTCGGCTGGAGTGTAGGATCGAGCAATGCCCCGCATCCGTATCGAGCCACTGGGAACGGTCATAGAGGCCGGTGAGCGGGAATCGGTGATGGAGGCGGCGGAACGCAACGGACTGTTCTGGCCGGTTGGGTGCGCCAGGACCGGCGAATGCACAAACTGCGCGATGGAGGTGCTGTCCGGCCTTGGGCGGCTGACGGGCATGGGCCGCTATGAGCGCAGCAACATTATCCGCCAACGTGGCCCCCGTGCTATCGAAGACGCCCGCCTGCGACTCGCGTGCCAGGCGCGTGTGCTGGGCGATGTCGTGGTATACAAGCGAGGGGTTGATCCCCTCTGACTTTCAAGACTGGAGACCGGGAGATCGATGCCGTACGTCATAACGCAACCATGCATCGGTGTGAAGGACGCGTCGTGCGTCGATGTGTGTCCGGTCGACTGCATTCATTCGACTGACGACGAACCGCAGTACTATATCAATCCGGACCAGTGCATTGACTGCGCCGCATGTGAGTTGGTTTGCCCGGTGACGGCTATCTTTCACGAGGAGTCGGTGCCGGAAGAGTGGACCAGCTTCGTCGCTTCAAACGCGCAGTGGTTCCGGGATCGGGAGTAACTCTTGGGGAACGTAGAACTCGCTCAGCTTGAAGCCTTTCTTCAGGTCGCCCGGCACCGCTCGTTTTCGCGCGCCGCCGAAGCCCTGTTCCTGACGCAGCCTTCGGTCACGGCGCGGATCCAGACGCTTGAGCGTGAGCTCGGCGAACGGCTCTTCGAGCGGACCGGACGGAGCGTCACGCTGACGGACGCGGGCATCGCGTTCATGCCCCATGCGCAGCGGGCGCTGACCGCCGTCCAGGAAGGGACGGACGCGATCGAAGCGGTCCGCCACGGCGACGTGGGCAGCATCCGCGTCGGCGCCAGCTCCAGTATCGCCACCTACGCGTTGCCGCGTGTGGTACGGGAGTTTCGCCGGACAAGACCGCGAGTCCACATACACCTCTCGTCCGGCAGCACGGAGGAAGTGATCGATCGCCTGCTGGCCGGCGAGATTCACGTCGCGGTGACACGCCTTGCGCAGCATCCGGATATCGAGGGAGCGCACCTCTACAACGATGACCTGACGCTGGTCGTGCCCCCTGGCCATCCATTCCAGCGTGCTGGCCGGGTTGCCGTGGCAGAGGTGGGCCGCGAGCCCTTCCTGTTCTTCGAGCGCGGATCGAGTTACCACACGTTGGTCTACAGCATGTTTCTGCGCGTCGGGGTCGTCCCCGAATCCGTGATGGAGTTGGATTCGTTGGAAGCGACAAAGCACATGGTCTCGGCAGGGCTCGGGATAGCCATCCTCCCCGCCATTGCTGTGCAGCGTGAGATTGAAGTCGGCGAACTGATTGCCGTTGAAATCCGGGATATGGAACAGCCGGCGCAGCGCGAGGTTGGCGTTCACATCCTGCGGAACCGGGCGATTGCGCCGCCTCTGAGGGACTTCCTCGACATCCTTACGGGCGTTTATGGCGCCGAGAACCCGTTTGGCAACGTAGAGCCAGTCGCCGCCGGCAGCGACGAATGAGCGGATGGATCCTCCGCGGCGGCCGTGTCTGGGATGGCTTCGCCGCGACTCCCTTCGAAGCCGATGTCCTCGTTGATGGCGCTTCGATCGCCGGTGTCGGACGAGATCTGTCTGCTTCGAAGAGCGTCGACGTTTCGGGCTGCACCATCCTGCCTGGTTTGATTGAGGCGCACACGCATCTTTGCTTCAACGCCGGACGAGATTGGCGCGACGTGTACGACCGCGACTCTCCGTCCCGGATGATGGTTCGCATGGCCGGCAACGCACAATCGATGATGCGGGCCGGAATCACGACCGTCCGTGATCTCGGCGCGCCGACGGATCTTGCGGTGCAACTGAGAGATGCGTTGAAGGCGGGACTCGCTCCTGGCCCCGACCTTCTCGTCGCCGGAGCACCGATCACGACCACGGGTGGTCATTGCCACTTCATCGGCGGCGAGGCCGATGGGGCACTCGAGGTCCGAAAGCGGGTCCGCGAATTCGTACGCGCGGGTGTCGACTGGATCAAGGTCATGGCGACCGGCGGCAACATGACGCCAGGGACCAATACGCTGGCGGCACAATTCAGCGTCGAAGAGCTGCAGGCAGCGATCGAGGAGGCCCATCGCCTCGGGCGGAAGGTCACCGCTCATTGTCACGGGACAGCCGGCATCCGCGTGGCCGTCGCAGCTGGGGTCGATGGCATCGAGCACTGCAGCTTCAATGCTCCTGGCGAGATCGAATACGTGCCAGAGCTCATCTCGGCGATCGCGGCAGCAGGGATCGTGGTTTCACCCACGGTGAGCGTCGCTTCGGGACAATGGGCCGACACAGCCCGGCTCGCGCAGCGCGGGCGCATCCTCCGTGGGCTCATCGACGAGGGTGCGCGGATGGTCATGAGTACCGACAGCGGCATCCCGGGCGTGCCACACGACGCGCTCGCGGGCGGCATGACCGTGCTCAGGGACATCTCGGGTCTGACGGATGTTGAGACGCTAAAGCTCGCTACGAGCCGGTCGGCCGAACTGCTCGGGCTTGATGATCGCGGCAGCGTTGCGGCCGGCAAGCGCGCGGACCTGCTGATCGTCGACGGCGACCCGACCGCAAACGTGGCTACCCTGGAAGACGTCCGCCTGGTCGTAGCCGCAGGTGTGCCTCAGTGGCCCGCCCGCCCCTGACCGGAACATCCGGTTCGCCCGCTGGCGCACGCGTGCCTAGACTCAAAGGACTCTCGACCGAACGGCGGCGTTCATGATTTCCAGTATCGTACTGGCTGCAGGTCTCTCCACTCGCATGGGCGAACCAAAAGCACTCCTGGATTGGGGTGGCGAGCCGCTCCTCTCCTACCAGGTTCGTCAGCTCAGGGAGGCCGGGTGCGACGAAGTGATCGTCGTCGTGGGCTACCGCAGCGACGAGATCCAGCGCGCGATCCGGCGGCTTCCATGCCGAATCATGCTCAACTCGCGCTATCAAATGGGGCGAGCGTGGTCGTTGCGGCTTGGGGCGCGGGCAGTGAGCCGCGATGCCGACACGATTGTCGTGCTCAATGTGGACCAGCCCCGGCCCGCGGCGCTGATCCGCGAGCTACTCGACGCGCACCAGCCGTCGTTTGCTGTGACCCGGCCCGAACATGATGGGCACGGCGGCCACCCGGTCGTCGTCTCTGGTTGGCTTCGCGATGAGATGCTTCAGGCCACCGACGAGGACGAGGGGTTGCGCGGCATCCTCCGGCGGCATATGGACTCCGTACAGCGCGTGCCGGCAGGGCCCGACTGCCTGGTAGACCTCAATACGGTGGAAGACTATCGGGAGGCACGGGCCGCCGCTTCGGGCCGAAGCGACTGATTCGTGGCGATCATGCGGCGGCCACCAGGCCGATTTCAGGCCATGGTCGTCGATCTCGATGAGGTGCTGCTATTACGTGAGCCGGCCTGGCGCTACGCAATCGAAGAGGCCGTCGCCGCGACAACAGGCCAACGCGTTGACGCATCCAGGATTTCCGCCGAATACCGGTTCCGGCCGTGGCGCCATGCGCTCTCGGTGATCCTCAATGACGCAGCTGACCTGCCGCGCGTCGAGCCCTTGTGCCGCGATATCTACGAGCGAAGTGCGATGAAGCGGTTACTCGTGCAGGACGGCATCGGCATGGTCCTCGACCGCTTCCGCGGGGAGGGAGTCGAAGTCGCAGCGGTCTCGCGAGAACCGCACCACATCGCCCGGAAACAGATCGAGTCGACAGGAATCGACCGGTTCCTGGCGGCGCTTTCGGCGCGCGGCGAAGGGACGGAGGATGTCCTGCTTGCCGTGGAGGATTGCCTCGCGTTCATGGAACACGAGATATCCAGGTGCGCACTCGTCAGCCCGGACGTGCAGGTCCTGAGGGTCGCCGAAGCGCGCGGCCTGAGATGTTTCGAGGCCGCCTGGGGGCACTCAGCTTCGGGCGCGTTTCCGGCGTTTGGCGCGCCGCATGAGTTGCTGACGCTGCTGGACTCGCCGGGCGGTGTTATTGGCTGATGGGCCGGGGCTCCACGAGTTGATGGCAGCTGGGGCACAGAGTTTTCGAGCGGGCTGACTGGAATGTCAGATTGCAGGAAGGGCACGAGACGAGGACACGGTTCATGAGAAACCTCATATGCGGGGTGCCTACATAGGACTCGTTTCCCGCATTGACAGGTAGACGTCTTTCGGGGCGGCCGCTGCCGGAGGCATAGCCCAGGCCTATCGATGCCAAGGCGGATTGTACACAAAGCCGACCGGCGCCGTGCTAGACTGTGTATCAACACACCGAAGGAGATGCCGTCGTGGCGATGATTGTGACGACGACCAATGTCGTGGAGGGGCGACCCGTCCGTGAGTATCTCGGCATCGTCGCCGGCGAAGCGATTCTCGGCGTCAACATGTTCAAGGACATCGCCGCCGGCTTTCGGAACATCGTCGGCGGCCGCTCCGGCAAGTACGAGGAAGAACTGCGAAAGGGCCGCGAGACGGCGATCCTGGAGATGATGCAAGCAGCCGAAGCAGCCGGGGCCGACGCCGTTGTGGGTGTCGACGTCGACTACGAGACGGTCGGCGGGCAGATGCTCATGATCACCGCAGCGGGGACGGCAGTCCGGCTCAGCTAAGCGCCAGTGGAAGTGAACGGCCATGGATGACCCGCGGCCGTGAACCCTTTACGCTGGCGCCACTCAAGCTCCCGGGACGATGGAGGTAGGCAGATGGTCACCAAAGTAGGTATCAACGGGTTCGGCCGGATCGGCCGTCAGGTGCTCAAAGCGATCACAGACCGCTACGACGGACAGCTCGAAGTAGTGGCAATCAACGACCTCGTCCCCGTCGAAACCAACGCAAACCTGCTCAAGTACGACTCCAATTACGGCCGTTGGGGCCGTGAAGTTCGCGCAGATGGCGATTCGCTCGTGATTGATGGGCGCGCTGTCAAAGTGTTCGCCGAGCGCGACCCCGGTGCAATTCCATGGGGTTCGGTTGGCGCCGAGATCGTCATCGAGTCCACTGGTCTCTTCACTGACGCGACCAAGGCGGTGGCTCATCGCCGCGATAGCGTGAAGAAGGTCGTCATCAGCGCGCCGGCGAAGAACGAAGACGTAACGGTGGTGCTGGGCGTCAATGCCGACAGCTACGACCCTGCGCGTCACCATGTGATTTCCAACGCCTCGTGCACAACCAACGGACTTGCGCCGGTGGTGAAGGTCATCGTCGACAACCTGGGACTCGTGAAGGGTCAGATGACGACAATTCACAGCTACACGAACTCTCAGCAGATCCTCGACAAGGCAGCCGGCTCTGACCCACGCGAAATGCGGGCGGGCGCTTTGAACATCGTCCCAACCTCCACAGGAGCGGCGCGGGCGCTCAGGGTGGTCATCCCGGCCGTCGACGGCAAGCTAGACGGCCTGGCCTATCGCGTGCCGACGCCAACCGTTTCCATCGTGGAGCTGGTTGCTCTGACGGAACGCGATACCACAAAGGAAGAGATCAACGCGCTCGTGACCGAGGCTGCCGGCGAGAAGATGAAGGGTATTCTCGGGATCACGATGGACCCTGTCGTTTCGATGGATATGAAGGGCGACGAGCGCTCCAGCATCGTCGATGGCATGTCGACAAATGTCGTTGGGGGCAATCTCGTCAAGGTCGCCGCGTGGTACGACAACGAATGGGGCTACGCCTGCCGGATCAGCGATCTCTGCGCCTACCTGGTAAGCCGCGGGCTCTGATGCTCCGTCTCGTCCGCGGGGATTGCACGTAGGTCGCGCCGGTGCATAATTAATGAATCGGTGGCTAGAGCGAGGTGGCTCCACCCGTTCCCATCCCGAACACGGAAGTGAAACGCTTCAGCGCTCACGATACTGCCTGGGCAACTGGGTGGGAAAATAGGCCGTCGCCGGTACAAAGTAAAAACCGCGTCCTGGACGCGGTTTTTCGTGTTTCTGGAAGCAAGTGATCTCCGCGTGAGGGCTCGTTTCCCAGAAGGATCGGCCGCTGCTACACTCAAACTTGTAATCCCCCCACACACCCTGACGCCCGAGCCGAACGCGACTCCGGCGCGACCATTTGGAGCCCGTTTTGTCGAACGATACCGCCACCCCTGAAACCGTCATCGAAGAAGCTGAAATGGACATGGGCGCTCTGCTCGCCAGCGAGGCAGCCCAGGCCACCAGCCTTCGTAGAGGCGAGATCGTCGAGGGGACCGTCATGGGCGCATCTGCCGATGGCCTCATCGTCGACGTGGGCACAAAGACCGAAGGCGTGATCCCGCCGGGAGAGATGCTCTCGCTCGGCGCCGAAGGCGCTTCCAAGTTGTCAGCCGGCGACACCGTAAAGGTCATGGTCCTCCAGCCGTCATCGGCTGAAGGACACGCCATCGTGTCGCTTGACCGCGCGCGAGGCGAGGAAGGCTGGGACACGCTGGCCGCCCGGCTCGAGTCGGGCGAGATCTTCGATGCTGAAGTGACCGGCCACAATCGTGGCGGGATCATGGTGAACGTCGACGGCGTCAACGCTTTCGTCCCGTTGTCACAGGTGGACAGCATCCGCCGCGACGACCCGGAGGCTGCCAACCAGCTCCAAAATCTTGTTGGCAAGGCCATCCGCCTCAAGGTGATGGAGCTGAACCGGAAGCGGAACCGCGTCATCCTCTCCGAGCGTGCGGCGATGGCCGAACACCGGAAGGAAGAGCGCGAGCGCATCATCGAAGAGTTGCAGGAAGGCGAGATTCGCGAAGGCCGCGTCTCGTCCATCACTGACTTTGGTGTGTTCATCGACCTCGGCGGCGCCGACGGTCTGGCTCACATGACGGAGTTGACGTGGGAGCGCGGCAAGAAAGCCAAAGACCTCTTCAATATCGGCGACGTCGTCCAGGCGTACGTGCTGAAGGTCGACCGCGAGGCGAAGAAGATTTCGCTGTCCCTCAAGCGGGCACAGCCCGAAAAGTGGGAAGACACGGTCAGCCGGTTCGTCATCGGCCAGGTGCTCGTCGGCAAGGTCACGAAGCTCATGGCGTTTGGCGCGTTCGTCCGGCTGGATGGCCCGGTCGAGGGGCTCATTCACATCTCGGAGCTTTCCAACCGGCGCATCGCGCATCCGAAGGAGATCGTCAAAGAGGGCGACATCGTCCCGGTGAAGCTCGTACGGGTAGAACGCGACCGTCATCGGCTGGGACTCTCGCTGCGGCAGGCGCGCAACGACGCAGAGGCCATGGGCTTCGCGTTCGACGCCAACGGTGCGGTGATCGACTACCCGGATGACGTGCGTGAAGAGCACGACCTGCCCGCTCGCGACAGGCCCATTCAGCGACGGCCCGAGCCGCGGACGCCGCAGGAAGCGATCGAGCGTGCCGTCGAGCGCGAGCCCGAACCGGTCTCAGCGTTCGCTGCGGCAATGGTTCGCGCACTTGAGAACGCCGAGACGGGTAACGCGATCGCACGCGACGCTGCCACGTTCGTCGAGACGGGGACTGCTGCTGCGGAAGCTGCGCCCGAGGCAGCCACTGAAGCTGCGGCACAGGCCGAGTCCGCGCCCGTCGCGGAGGCACCGATGGCCGGAGCGGTCGTCGAAGTAGCAGCAGCCGATGCAAATGCACCGGTGTCCGAAGCACAGGCCGAGGCAACACCTGTTGCAGATTCACCGGTTGCTGACGTCGCGCCGGGCGAATTAGAAAAGGTGGCAGATGCGCCCGGGGAGCCATCGGCTACGCTAGAAGGGGCTCCCGCGGAAGCGGCGAGCGCAGAAGATACATCAGAGGTCGGGACAAGCAGCCGGGAGTAGAACATGGCGGATCGGTTTGACAAATTCACGGAACGGGCGCGACGAGTCCTGACACTGGCTCAGGAGGAAGCGCACCGCTTCAATCACAACTACATCGGGACGGAGCACATCCTCCTGGGACTGGTCCGCGAAGGCGACGGAGTCGCCGCCAAGGTGCTGGCAAACCTCGGAGTAGAACTCAATAAGGTTCGCTCTGCGGTCGAGTTCATCATCGGCCGCGGTGATCGCACGGTGACCGGCGAGATCGGACTGACGCCTCGCGCGAAGAAGGTCATTGAGCTCGCAGTCGACGAGGCCCGCCGGCTGAATCATTCTTATATCGGGACGGAGCACCTGCTCCTTGGTCTCGTTCGCGAAGGCGAGGGCATCGCCGCCGGGGTCCTTGAGAGCCTCGGCGTGAACCTCGAACGTGTGCGCGCCGAAACGACCCGCATCCTGAGCCAGTCACAGCCACAGGCGGCCGCCGCCGCCGGTTCAGGCGGACGGCAGACCAGCCGGACGCCCACGGTCGATCAGCTTGGAATCGATCTGACGCAGGCTGCCCGGGCAGGCTCGCTTGACCCGGTCATCGGACGCTCGAATGAGCTGGAGCGGGTCGTGCAGATCCTTTCCCGCCGGACAAAGAATAACCCGGTCCTCATTGGCGAGCCGGGCGTTGGCAAGACCGCAATCGCCGAGCTCCTCGCTCAGCGAATCGTCAGCGGCGATGTACCGGAAACGCTCGAGGGGAAGCGGCTGCTCACCCTCGACGTAGGCTCGCTCGTAGCCGGCACCAAGTACCGGGGCGAGTTCGAAGAACGCCTGAAGAAGGTCATCGAGGAGATCAAGAACTCCGGCAACTGCATCCTCTTCATCGACGAGTTGCACATGCTTGTCGGCGCGGGAGCGGCAGAAGGCGCCGTCGATGCTGCCAACATCCTCAAGCCGTCACTTGCGAGGGGCGAACTGCAGTGCATCGGCGCCACGACCCTTGACGAGTACCGGAAGCACATTGAGCGCGATGCTGCCCTTGAGCGACGCTTCCAACCGGTGGTGGTTGACCAACCATCGGTCGAGGAGACGATTGAAATCCTGCGAGGCATCCGCCCCAGGTACGAAGAACACCACAAGCTGCGGATCAGCGATGAGGCGTTGGAAAGCGCCGCGGAACTCTCCGCTCGGTATGTCATCGACCGGTTCCTTCCGGACAAGGCGATTGACCTCGTTGACGAGGCGTCAAGCCGTGTGCGCATCCGGCGCGCGGCAACGCCGCCCTCGTTGAAGGAAGCGATGAAAGGCCTCGAAAGCCTCCGCCGCGAAAAGGACCAGGCAGCTGCGGCTCAGCAATTCGAGTACGCGGCGGAGCTTCGTGACCGCGAAGCGAAGCTGCAAGACAAGATGGCCGAGCTGGGAGACTGGCAGGAAGGCGAGCAAGGCATCGCGACGCCCGTCGTCTCCGGCGAAGACGTTGCCGAGGTCGTGTCGATGTGGACCGGGATTCCCGTGTCCCGCATCGCCAGCGAAGAAAGCGCTCGCCTTCTGCGGATGGAGGAGTCGCTCAAGAGCCGGGTTATCGGCCAGGACGAGGCCATCGAGGCGATTGCTCGCGCAGTCCGCCGCGCCCGTGCCGGGCTCAAGGACCCGCGGCGGCCGATCGGCGTATTCCTCTTCGTCGGACCGACAGGCTCGGGGAAGACTCACCTCGCGCGGCAGTTGGCCGAGTTCATGTTCGATAGCGCCGACAACATGATTAAGCTCGACATGAGCGAGTTCAGCGAAAAGCACACCGTGGCGAGGCTCATCGGAGCACCTCCCGGATACGTCGGGTACGACGATGGCGGTCAGCTGACTGATACCGTGCGGCGCAAGTCGTACTGCCTCATCCTCCTCGACGAGATCGAGAAAGCACATCCAGAGGTCTTCAACCTCCTCCTCCAAATCTTTGACGAAGGCCGCCTGGCCGACGCAAAAGGACGGAAGGTGGACTTCCGGAACACGGTCTTGATCATGACCTCGAACGTCGCTTCGGACCTGATCAAGAAGGACTCGGGTCTCGGCTTCCAGCGAACGGGCGACGAAGTGAAGAACGTCGAAGACCGATACGTGCGGATGAAGGAGAAGGTCCTGTCGGAACTCAAGAATGTGTTCCGGCCGGAGTTCCTGAACCGTATCGATAGCACCGTGGTCTTCCGGCCGCTCAGTGCCGAGGACATCCGCAAAGTGGTCGATCTCGAACTCGTGGCGGTGACCAAGCAGCTCCTCACGAAGGGCGTGACCCTGGTGGTGACGGACGCTGCGAAGGATTGGCTCGGCGAAAAGGGTTACGACCAGGCGTTCGGCGCACGGCCGCTACGCAGGCTCATCTCGGATTCCATCGAGGACAAGCTCAGCGAGATGTTGCTTTCCGGCGAGTTCGGCCCGGGCGATACCGTCCGAGTCGACCGTAGCGAAGGCGACGAAGGGCTGGGTATTGCGACGGTCCGGGAACTCGCTCCCGTCTAGCCGGAATTACGTTCACAAACAAGGCATGGCCGGGGCAACCCGGCCTTTGCCGTTGACGCGCACGTTACGGTACGGGTACGATAACAGTTGGCCCGATATGCCCATTGCTCAAACATCGGCGAACGCCCCTACCTCAGTTCACTGTGCCCAGTTCACCACCGGTCCTGAAGGAGTTGCTACAGGATGATGACTACGCGCGAGATGGCGCGGGCGGGTAGTGCTGCCCCGTTAACGGTCCAGACCTATGGCCGGATCCCTAACGTCCTCGATATCCCTGACCTCATCAAGGTTCAGGTAGACAGCTTCAACTGGTTCCTCCGCGAGGGGCTGCGAGAACTGCTGGACGAGATCTCCCCGATCCAGGACTTCACCGGCTCCAAGATGGACCTCATCTTCGGGGAGTACGAGTTCCGTGCCGAGAAGGCAAGCCAGCAGGAGTGCCGCGAACGCGACATGACCTACTCGGCGCCGCTCTTCGTGGACGTCGAACTTCACATCAAGGACTCCGGAGAGATCAAGGAGCAGCGGCTCTTCTTTGGCGATTTCCCGCTTATGACCGAGCGCGGCACATTCATCGTGAACGGTGCCGAGCGCGTAGTCGTGAGCCAGCTCGTCCGTTCGCCGGGCGTGTACTACACGATCGAGACCGACGCGGCGAGCGGCCGCCGCCTGGGATACGCCAAGCTGATCCCGAACCGCGGCGCATGGCTCGAGTTCGAAACATCCAACCGCAACGTCGTTTCCGTGAAAGTCGACCGCAAGCGCAAGATCCCTGTCACGACCCTGGTTCGCGCGATCGACATCCCCGGGCTACTCCCGGCGGATGCGGACAACCCCCGGTTCGCGAAGTATTTCGCGGCAAAGGGCCGTTTGGACGCATCGGGAAGCGCCGAAGACGAAAAGGCGCGCGACGCAGCGCTCCGCGAACTCGAAGAGGACCTCGGTACCGACGAGCGCGTCCTCGCGCTGTTCGCTGACGTGGACCGCGCAGACGACTCGGCCTTCGTGCCCACGACGCTTTCCAAAGAGCCGGCAGGCTGCAAGACGAAGTCAGAAGCGCTGCTGGAGTTCTATCGCAGGATTCGGCCCGGCGACCCGCCAACGCGTGAGAACGCCCGGACGCTCGTGAACACACTGTTCTTCAACCCGCGGCGCTACGACCTCGGTCGCGTTGGCCGGCACAAGCTGAACAAGCGGCTTCGCATCGAAGAAGAGCGGTCCCCGCGCTTCCTCCGGCCGGCCGACCTTGTGGCCATCATCCACGAGCTGATCGATATGAACGGCGGCCGCGGGCATGCCGACGACATTGACCACCTTGGCAACCGTCGCGTGCGCGCAGTGGGTGAGCTCATCCAGCAGCAGTTCCGCGTAGGCCTGTTGCGGATGGAACGCGTCGTCCGGGAACGCATGACGATCACTGACCCAGAAGAAGCGACGCCGAGCGCACTCATCAACATCCGGCCGGTTGTGGCTGCCATGAAGGAGTTCTTCGGCGGCAGCCAGCTCAGCCAGTTCATGGACCAGACGAATCCGCTCGCGGAATTGACGCACAAGCGGCGCCTCAGCGCACTTGGCCCCGGGGGCCTTTCGCGTGACCGGGCGGGCTTCGATGTCCGCGACGTTCACCACAGCCACTACGGCCGCATCTGCCCGATCGAGACCCCCGAAGGTCCGAACATCGGCCTTATCGGATCGTTGGCGACCTACGGGCGGCTCAACGATTTCGGCTTTATCGAAACGCCCTATCGCGTCGTAGTCCGGGATATTTCGCCGACCGACGAGCGAATCGTTGGCCGCGAAATTCGCACGGACGTCGTCGACCGGGACGGCAACGTCATTGCGTCCGCGGGTACCGTTGTCGATGCTGCGGTCGTGGAGCGGCTCAAGGCTTTCGGTGGCCGGGTCGCCGTCAAGCCGTTCGTCTCGAACGAGATCCGGTACCTGACCGCCGACGAAGAAGATCGTTACATCGTCGGTCAGGCGAACACGCCACTCGGGGATGACAGGAGCTTCCTCGTCGACCGTGTGGAGGTCCGGTTCGAGGAGCAGTTTAAGCTCGTTGGGCCCGAGGAAGTGGACTACCTGGACGTTTCGCCGAAGCAGATGGTTTCGGTGGCAACGGCACTAATCCCGTTCCTTGAGCACGACGATGCGAACCGCGCGCTCATGGGTTCGAACATGCAGCGGCAGGCCGTGCCGCTGGTGCGCCCGGAGGCGCCGCTCGTCGGCACGGGGATGGAGCGCCGCACGGCCGTCGACAGCGGTCACGTGATCATTGCCGATGGTCCGGGGGAAGTGACAGAAGCGACCGGTCAGCGGGTGATTGTCAGGTACGACGACCCCGAGATCGGTTCCAAGACGTACAACCTCGTGAAGTTTGTGCGCTCGAACCAGGGCACCTGCCTCAACCAGCGCCCGCTCGTTGTGCGCGGCGAGCGCGTCGAGCAGAGCCAGCCTCTCATCGACAGCTCTTCCACCGAGGGCGGCGACCTCGCCCTTGGTCAGAACGTGCTCTGCGCGTTCATGAGCTGGGAGGGCTACAACTTTGAGGACGCGATCATCATCAGCCAGAACCTGATCCGGGAGGACAAGTTCACGTCGATCCACATCGAAAAGCACGAAGTGGAGGCACGGGACACGAAGCTCGGACAGGAGGAGATCACGCGGGACATCCCGAATGTCGGCGAGGATAGCCTGAGCCAGCTCGATGAGGGTGGCATCATCCGCATCGGCGCCGAGGTTCGCGAAGGCGACATCCTGGTGGGCAAGATCACGCCGAAGGGCGAGACCGAACTCACTGCAGAAGAGAAGCTGCTCCGCGCGATCTTCGGTGAGAAGGCGCGCGAAGTGAAGGACACGAGCCTGCGTGTTCCCCACGGTGAGCGTGGCAAGGTGATTGACGTTCGCGTGTTCTCTCGCGAAGACCACGAGTCGCTTCCCGCTGGTGTGAACCAGCTCGTGCGCGTCTCAATCGCACAACGTCGCAAGATCTCCGAAGGCGACAAGATGGCCGGACGCCACGGCAACAAGGGCGTCATCAGCCGCGTCATGCCTCGCGAAGACATGCCCTATCTGCCAGACGGAACTCCTGTCGATATCATCCTCAATCCGATCGGCGTTCCCAGCCGCATGAACATCGGCCAGGTGCTGGAGACTCACCTTGGGTGGGCAGCCAGCACGCTCGGCTTCCGGGCCTTTAGCCCTGTGTTCGACGGCGCTACCGACACGGATATCGACGACGCGCTGGCTCGTGCGTGGATGGCGTCCGAATCCGGCGCTGTCTACTACATCGACCCGCGAGACCGCGGTTTCGACCGTGATGTCGCGGTTGCGTGGGTCAACGACCACGGCCAGGACGGGGATGCCGTGTTCGTGGATGGGACGCCTGGCGCGGCAAAACGGGCTTGCCTGGAGATCTGGCTGAAAGAAGCCGGATATGAGGACGTCGCAGGCAAGCCGATCGAGGAACTCGATGACCTCGCGGCAGAGGTGTTCAAGGCCACGAAAGTGCCGCCGCCTCTGTTTGGCAAGACGATCGTGTGCGACGGCCGCACCGGTGAACCGATCTCTCAGCCGATCACCGTCGGGTTCATTTACATGCTCAAGCTCATCCACCTGGTGGAGGACAAGATCCACGCGCGCAGCACGGGGCCATACAGCCTCATCACCCAGCAGCCGTTGGGGGGCAAGGCGCAGTTCGGTGGTCAACGCTTCGGCGAAATGGAGGTGTGGGCACTTGAAGCGTACGGCGCTGCACACGTTCTGCAGGAGCTCCTGACTGTGAAGTCTGACGACGTCGTCGGCCGCGTGAAAACCTACGAAGCCATCGTCAAGGGCGAAGACGTGCTCGAACCGGGCGTCCCGGAGTCGTTCAAGGTGCTCGTGAAAGAGCTCCAGAGCCTCGGCCTTTCCGTCGAGGTCTCGAACGACGAGGGCGGCTCCGTGTCGTTCATCGACGATTCGTCCAACGACATGCCTGAACTGGGCATCAACTTCTCGGGATTCGAATCGGAGGACATCTTCAACCATGCTCGAAGTCAATGACTTTAACCAGGTCCGTATCTCGCTTGCGAGTCCCGAACAAATCCGCTCCTGGTCGTATGGCGAGGTAACAAAGCCTGAGACGATTAACTACCGGACGCTGAAGCCTGAAAAAGACGGCCTGTTCTGCGAGAAGATCTTTGGGCCCACCAAGGACTTCGAGTGCTATTGCGGCAAGTACAAGCGCGTCCGTTATAAGGGCATCATCTGCGATAAGTGCGGCGTAGAAGTGGCCCGTGAGAAGGTTCGGCGCGAGCGCATGGGCCACATTGAGCTCGCCAGCCCGGTGAGCCACATCTGGTTTGTGAAGGGCACGCCGAGCAAGCTGGGCCTCCTGCTCGACATTTCCCCCCGTAACCTGGAGCGGGTCCTCTACTTCGCCCAGTACATGATCATGGAGGTCGACAAAGACGCCCTCCAGTACGAGATTGGCCGCCTTCGCGAAGAGATGGGACGTACCATCGAGGAACGCGTTTCCGACGTGAAGCCGAAACGCGAAGCGCTGGAAGCGGAGCTGGAAAAAGCCAACGCCGAGCTCCAGGCGAAGCTCGGTGAGCGCCACAAGGTTATCGAGGCTGAGCGGAAAATCTCCCGGGACGCGCTCGAAGCGTCTGCGACACGGGCCTTCGAACTGGCTGAGGCGAGCCTCGGCGAACCAATCGGCGAAGAGATCTCCCTCCTCGGCGACTTGATCGTCGCCTCGGGAGCGAAAGTCACGAAGACGGTCCTGAATAAGGTCCGGCGCGAGGGTGACAAGAAACTCGTCGCCTTCGACAAGGAGACCGAGAAGCTCAAGGACGCCGAGTCAATCGACGCTGACACGGCGCTTGATGACGCCAAGGCAGCATTGTTTGACGAGTTGCATCCCCTCCAGGAGCGCGAGCGCGGCGTGCGCGAGGAAGTCGAGCAGCAGTTCGACGAGCGCCTTCACGACCTCGAAGGGCTCAAGGACCCGATCCGCGACGACCAGGTCGTGCTCCTCACCGAGAGCCAGTACCGCGAGATGTCCGACTCGTTCGGGCATGTCTTCAAGGCCGGGATGGGCGCCGAAGCCGTGCTGCACGTGCTTCAGCGCCTCGACCTCGATGTGCTTCGCGTGAAGCTCAAGCAAGAGATCGTGAGCGCCAGCGGGCAACGCCGGAAGAAGGCGACCAAGCGGCTTAACGTCGTGGAGGATCTGCGCGAATCGGGCAATAAGCCCGACTGGATGGTCCTGCAGGTGCTTCCCGTGCTGCCCCCGAGCCTGCGCCCGATGGTGCAGCTGGACGGTGGCCGCTTCGCGACCAGCGACCTGAACGACCTCTATCGCCGCGTCATTAACCGGAACAACCGCCTGAAGCGGCTCCTCGATCTCGGCGCCCCCGAGATCATCATTCGCAACGAAAAGCGGATGCTGCAGGAAGCCGTCGATAGCCTGATCGACAACGGTCGCCGCGGCCGTGCCGTCAGTGGCAGCGGAAACCACAAACTGAAGAGCCTGAGCGACATGCTGAAGGGCAAGCAGGGCCGATTCCGGCAGAACCTGCTCGGGAAGCGCGTCGATTATTCCGGTCGAAGCGTCATCGTCGTCGGCCCGGAGCTTCGCCTCAACGAATGCGGGCTGCCGAAGAAGATGGCGCTGGAGCTCTTCAAACCGTTCGTGATGCATTCGCTCGTGGCGAAGGGCCTCGCACACAACATCAAGAGCGCGAAGCGGATTGTCGAGCGTGCCCGTCCCGAAGTCTGGGACGTCCTGGACGAAGTAATTACGGGCCGGCCGGTGCTCCTCAACCGGGCGCCCACGCTCCACCGCCTCGGCATCCAGGCCTTCCAGCCGATCCTCATCGAAGGGTCTGCGATTCAGCTGCACCCGTTGGTCTGCACGGCGTTCAACGCCGACTTCGACGGCGACCAGATGGCCGTGCATGTCCCGCTCAGCCGGGAGGCCGTGGCCGAGGCGAAGCAGATCATGCTTTCGTCGCGGAACCTCCTCTCCCCGGCAAGCGGTAACCCGATCGTCGCGCCTTCGCTCGACATGGTGCTCGGTTGCTACTACATGACCGACATGGATGTCGACGGCCACGGGGCCTACCACCCCGGAAACGGCGCCCATGAGGAGGGTGTCTTCGGATCATTCGCCGAAGCGCGCCTCGCGCACGACCTTGGCGTCGTGGGCCTGCGGTCACGTATTCGCGTACGCACGGACCGGTCCGTCCAGACGGCTAACAGCACGGAAGAGCCCGAGATGGGGCCGGACGGCCGCGCCAAGGGCCGCTTCATCGAGACCAGCGTCGGGCGCATCATCTTCAACGAGGTGCTTCCGGACATCCTGCCGTTCCAGAACGCTGAGATGGACCGCCCGCGGCTGCGGGAAGTAGTGGCGCGCTGCTACCAGGAGCTCGGTGGGGAGGCGACGGCCGAAGTCGCTGACCGCATCAAGAACGTCGGGTTCCACTACGCGACATTGAGTGGCGTGACCATCGCCATTCACGAAATCCAGGTGCCCAAGATCAAGCCCGAGCTGCTCAAGAGCGCCGACGGCATGGTCGATGAGTTGCTGGAGCAGTTCGAGATGGGTCTCATCACTGAGGATGAGCGCTACGAGGGCACTGTCCGTATCTGGAACGACACCACGAAGGCAATCGAAAACGCCATTAAGGAGCGGATGCCCGAATACGGCTCGCTCAACGCCATGGCCAGCTCGGGAACCAAGGGAAACATCACGCAGATTCGCCAGATGGCGGGCATGCGCGGACTGATGGCGGACCCGAACGGGCGCGTCATCGAGCTCCCTATTCGCGGTTCGTTCCGCGAAGGGCTGACCGTGCTCGAGTACTTCATTTCGACACACGGCGCCCGCAAAGGCCTTGCCGACACTGCCCTGCGAACAGCCGACTCCGGGTACCTCACCCGGCGTCTTATCGACGTGGCGCAGGATGTGATCATCACGCAGCAGGAATGCGACCTCGGGTGCTCCGGCATCTGGGTGGAGCGTGACGACTCGCCGAACGCCATCGAGCAGATCGATGAGCGGATCGTCGGGCGGTTCGCGAACCAGCCAGTCATCGATGACAGCACCGGCGAGATGATCGTCGACCGCGACGAGATGATTACAGCGGGGATCGCGACGGAAATCGCCGAGCGCGGTGTCGAACGCGTGCAGGTTTACTCGCCCATCACCTGCCAGTGTGAGCGAGGCATTTGCGCCAAGGCATACGGCCGTGACCTCGGTCGCGGAGATGTGGTCGTGAACCGCACCGCCGTCGGCATCATCGCGGCCCAGTCCATCGGTGAGCCCGGAACGCAGCTGACAATGCGTACGTTCCACACCGGTGGTGTCGCGAGCCAGACGGACATCACCAGCGGCCTCCCTCGCGTCGAAGAGTTGTTCGAAGCGAGGGTACCCAAGGGTGAAGCCCTGATCAGCGAGATCGACGGCACCGTCGAAGTTATCAACGATCAGGAGCGGCGCATCGTCCGGGTGACAAACCTGGATACGCTCGTAGAGGAATACCGGGTCCCCGTGGGTGGCTCAACACTCGTCAAAGAGGGTGAGCACATCAACGCCGGCTCGGCCGTCGCTGCCGGTCCAGAACCGGCCGAGGGGGCTGAAGACGCCACACCGGCGGTCCAGGTGCTGTCCCGGATCTCGGGTACCGTCCACGTTAAGGTTGGGATGGTCCAGGTGGTGTACGAAGAGCGCGAAGACCGTGAGTACCCGATCCCGGCTGCAGCAAGGCTGCTGGTCGAGACCGGCCAGTATGTCACGGCTGGCGCCCAGATCACCGACGGGGCCAAGAACCCGCAGCACATCCTCGGCATTCAGGGCCGTGACGCGGTGCGGCGCTACATCGTTGACGAAGTCCAGAAGGTCTACAAGTCCCAGGGCGTCAACATCAACGACAAGCACATCGAGGTGATCGTCCGGCAGATGCTCCGGCGCGTGAAGGTCGATCATCCCGGTGATACGGGCTTCCTCCCGGCCGACCTTGTCGACCGGCGGGCCTTCGAAGAGAAGAACAACCAGATCGTTGCCGAGGGCGGCGAGCCGGCGACGGCGTCTCCAGTGCTTCTCGGAGTGACGAAGGCGTCGTTGAACACGGACTCGTGGCTGGCTGCCGCGTCGTTCCAGGAAACGACCCGTGTTCTCACCAATGCCTCGGTCGAGGGTCGCATCGACCGCCTTGTCGGCCTCAAGGAGAACGTGATTATCGGCAAGCTCATCCCGGCTCGCGCTGAGATCGAGGTGCCGCGTCGCGAACACATGGCCGAACTCGACCTTCCGGAGGCCCTCCTTCTGGAAGAAGAGGAAGAACTGGAGCGAATGCTTGCTGAGCGTGAGGCGGGCGGTGGCGCCGTCCGGTCTGCGCCGTCGGCATTGCTCGACGAGGACGACGAGCTTATCGGCGGCGAAGGCGACGACGACTTCATGGTAGGTGGCACTGACGGCAGTGCCGATGAGGTCGAGATCTAGGTTCGGCTGCACCGACCACAATCGAACAGGGCCGCGTGAGCGGCCCTGTTCGCGCTTCAATGGAGCGGCTTCCTCCGAGACGTCTTTAGGGTTTCGTCAGGAGCACAACGGCCGTTGCGAACATTGCCTCAACCCGGCCGACCGCGTCGAGGCCCTCGGATGTCTTCGCCTTAACGCTCACCAGGCCCGTATCGATGCCGCAGATGGCCGCGATGCGCCCGCGAATCACATCTATGTAGGGGCGAAGCTTTGGCTGTTCTGTCCGCACGGTGGAGTCGATGTTGGCCAGTTGCCATCCCGTAGCGCGGGCGAGGCTCATGGCGTGCCGGAGGAAGTCGGCACTGTCGGCATCGCGGTAGGCGGCGTTGGAGGGCGGAAAGTGCTGGCCAATGTCCCCGAGCGCGAGCGCACCGAGGATGGCATCAGTAATGGCGTGGAGCAGCACGTCCGCGTCGCTGTGGCCACTGAGGCCCGGGCCCTCTTCGATGATGACGCCGCCAAGCACGAGCGTGCGGGAGTCGTCGATGCGGTGCATGTCTTCGCCCTGGCCGATCCGCATCATCCTGCCGCTCGCTCCCGCAGCAGCGTTTCGGCGACGATCAGGTCAACAGGGCGTGTGATCTTGAGGTTCGAGGCGTCGCTTTCCACGACCGCACATTCGAGCCCAAGCCGGCTGAGCATGGCTGCATCATCGGTCTCGTCGTTGTCGCTCATGCGTGCGGCGTCGAGCCACGCGCTTCGGAGGATCACTTGCGGCGTTTGCGCCGCCCACAGCCGGGAGCGGTCCGGATGCGAAGAAATGCGATGGTCCGTCACTTCTTTGATCGTGTCCGTCACCGGTACGGCCGCGATGGCGCCCGGCCCACGCTCGGCAGCGGCGGCGACGCGTGCGATGAGTTCGGGTGTGACGAGCGGCCGGGCGCCGTCGTGGACGGCGACGTAACGCGCGCTGCATGCATGAAGGCCCGTCGCTACGCTGTCCCTTCGGCGAGCGCCGCCGATGACGACGGAGTGACACGATCTTGGCGCCCACTCGGCGGCGAGTTCGGCCACGGCAGCCTTGTTGGCGGCCGTGGTGACGACAACAAGGCACTCGAGTCCCGGCGTGTCTTCGAATGCGGCCAGCGACCAGGCGAGGACGGGCCGTCCAGCGAGTAGCGTGAACAGCTTGTCCCGCTCTCCAAAGCGGATCGATGAACCGGCAGCAACGATGACCGCGTCCATGAACAGTGGGGAAGGTACCATAGGTTCACGGGCGGCTACATCGCGATGGCGCTCACGGGGGATTCGCTGGCTTTCTTCACGATGAGACGCGGCATCTTCAGGAACTCAATTGGCGAACTGCTGGACCGTGTCAGCCGTGCCGAGATTGCGGCCTCACCTTCGGAAGCGGCCTGACGACGGTGCCGCTGACTATTTCATTGGCCGACGGTACCGCTTGGGAACTCGAGGTTCCCCGCGCCAACAAGCGATCGACCGAGAAGCTGGTGGCGGCTCTCAACGGCCGGCAATAGTCAGCGGCGTGCAGGGAGTGTGGGCCTCTGCGTACTATGGATTGAGCCCCACGACTGATGGGCGCCCCGATTTGGGCACTGGGATCGAAGATGGCGAGTATCGACGAGCTGCTGGCGCGCGTTTCCAAGCCAGCTCGCTATACCGGCGGTGAATTCAACAGCGTGACGAAAGAGTGGGCTGATACGCCGCTCCGGTTCGTACTCTGTTATCCGGACGCCTACGACATCGGCATGTCGAACATGGGCATCGGCATCCTCTACGACATCCTCAACCGTCAGGATGATGTGCTGTGCGAACGCGCGTTCGCGCCATGGGAAGATATGGAGGCCGAGATGCGGCGCGAACAGCTGCCGCTCTGGAGCCTGGAGAACCGGAAGCCGCTGCGCGAATTCGACATCGTGGGGTTCACGCTCCAGTACGAGATGACGTACACGAACGTGCTAAACATGCTCGACCTCGGCGGGATCCCGGTCCACGCGAAGGCCCGCCGCGAGGAGGATCCGATTGTGATCGCCGGCGGCAGCGGCGCGTTCAACCCGGAGCCGCTCTCGCCCTTCATTGATGCCTTCGTCTTTGGGGAGGGCGAGGACGCCATCGTCGAACTTGCTGAGCTCCTGAGAGAGTGGAAGGCAGGTGGCGCGAGCCGCAGCCAGCGTCTTGAGCAACTCGTCCGAACGCCGGGCGTCTATGTGCCGTCTTTCTACGAGGCGCGATACGACGACAGTGGCCATTTCAAGGCGTTGGAGCCCGTACACCCGGCTGCTCCATCGAGCATCCATCGACGGATCGTCGAAGTGCTTCCGCCGCCGCTGGAGCGTCCGATCGTGCCGTTTCTTCAGACGGTCCACGACCGGGTGGCGGTTGAGATCCAGCGCGGCTGCACCCAGGGCTGCAGGTTCTGCCAGGCGGGCATGATCTACCGGCCAACCCGCGAGCGAACGCCGGAGGAAGTCGCCAATTCCACGGCGCAGCTCCTGCGCAACACAGGGTACGACGAGCTTTCGCTGCTCTCGCTGAGCGCGACCGACCACAGCGAAATCGTCCCGATGGTGAACCTCCTCACCGAACGTTTTCCGGCGCTGAAGGTGGGGCTGCCAAGCACGCGAGTGGACACGTTCTCAGTCGATGTCGCGAACGCTATCGCGAAAGGCAAGCGGCACACTCTGACACTCGCCCCGGAGGCGGGAAGTCAGCGGCTGCGAAACGCGATTAACAAGCTCGTGAGCGTGGAAGACCTGCTCGGCGCAAGCGAAAACGCGTTCGAGCGTGGCTGGACCGGCATCAAGATGTACTTCATGGTCGGCCTCCCGACCGAGACCATGGAGGATGTCGAGGGCATCGTCGAAATGGGCGCGCGCGTGAAGGCGCTGGGAAAGAAGCACGTGGGCGGGCGTGCGCGCGTGCGCGTCAGTACCTCGAACCATGTGCCGAAGCCGCATACGCCGTTCCAGTGGGCGCGGCAGGAGACCGCGGCGGAGTTGATGCCGAAGCATTCGATGCTCCGAGACCGGTGCCGCGCAGCGGGCGTGGAATTCACCTGGAACTCCCCGGAAGACTCGTTTCTCGAGTCGGTCTTGTCCCGCGGGGACCGGCGTGTTGGCGACGTGATCTACGAGGCATGGCGTGAAGGCGCCAAGTTCGACGCCTGGGGTGAGCACTTTAAGGCCGGCCTTTGGGAACGCGCCTTCGCCCGCGTGGGCATCGACCCCGCCTGGTTCGCCCATCGCGAATGGGACACGCGCGAGCCCCTTCCGTGGGACCACGTCGACTGCGGCGTGACCAAGAGTTACCTGCGCGGTCAGTGGCACGACGTGCTCACGAACAGCACAGTCGGGGACTGCCATCACGGGTCCTGCAACGTCTGCGGCATGCAGAAGTTCGACACGCTCTCCGGTTCTGCAGGCGTCGATGACTGCGTGGTGAAGCTCGGAAAGCTGGTGGAACTGCGCCGCGGCGCGAAGAAGTACGCGGGCGAGATGGTCGAGCTGGTGTAAGCGTAGACTCGGACTAACACGAGCTACGGAGGCGGCCATGCCCTTCGCGTCCATCAACGGCATCAACCTGTACTACGAGACGCACGGGAGCGGCGAGGAGACCTTCGTCTTCGCCCACGGCGCGGGCGGCAACCATCTTTCCTGGTGGAACCAGGCGCCTGCGTTCGCGGAACGGGGCCGCGTGGTCACGTTCGACCATCGCGCTTTCGGCCAGTCGGTGGATCCGGACGGTCGCGGCGCCGGCGCCTTCGTCGACGACCTTGAAGGGCTGCTCGACCATCGAGGTATAGAGCGCGCGACCCTCATCGCGCAGTCGATGGGTGGCCTGTCGGCCATGGGATTCACGCTCAGGCATCCGCATCGCGTGAAGGCACTGGTGATGGCGGACACCGTCCTCGGCATCCGCGACATCGTTGTGGCGGACCTTGACGAAGCGACGAAGGCTTCGATGGAGGTGGTCCGGCAACAGCGGATGGCCGCGAACGCCCCGACCAATAGCTGGGCGCTTGGGCCGGTGTTCCGCGCGCGAAACCCCGCCGGGGCGTTCCTCTATCAACAGATTGCTGACCTGAACCCGCCTCGCGACCCGGCATTCCTCGCGGCGGGGACGTCGACTGCGACGAGGATGGAACTCGCGGATCTCGGAGTCCCCATTCTCTGGCTTGTGGGCGAAGACGACGCGATCATGCCGCCGCCGATGTTTCGCATCGCACATTCGTTGACGCCATCATCGAGGCTGGTTGTCGTCCCGGGGTGCGGACATTCTGTCTACTTCGAAGCGCCGGATGCGTTCAATGCCATCGTGATGGATTTCCTGGGCATCGCGGGTTAAGTGAACCGCGTACGCCGGAAGTCCGGGGCCGGGTACCCTGACACCGGTGAAGCGATTCTTTGACGTTGCGGCGGTGTTGTTGACGGCTCCGGTTTCGGTGCCGATCGTCATCATCGCGGCGGTCGCGCTCGCGCTCGAACTGCGTGGTAACCCGTTCTTCGTACAGGAACGCGTTGGCCTGCGGGGCGAGCGCTTTCTGATGTTTAAGCTGCGGACTATGCGTCATGCCAGCGCCACCGAGCTCTCGCTCTACGAAGTCGGGAATTGGGACACGTACGTGTTTGCGCCGCCCGACCGGCCCGACCCGCGCATCACGCGACTTGGTGCGTTCGCCCGGAAGACAAGCATCGATGAACTGCCGAACCTCTGGAATGTCTTTCGGGGCGAGATGAGCCTCGTCGGTCCGCGACCGGAGATCCCAGCCCTGGTAGAGCAGTACCCCGTTGCGTATCACCGGCGCCATGAGGTGCTGCCGGGGATCGCCGGGTTGGCCCAGGTCGAAGGACGCTCTGACCTCGCCTACGCGGAGGTCATGAAATATGATCTGGCGTACGTGGATACTCGCTCGTTCCTGGGCGACCTCCGGATCCTTCTGAAGACGGTGGCGGTCGTCGCCCGAGGGAGCGGAGCACGTTGATGAGTGCTTTCGGTCCCCGGCGCTGGCTGAATCGGCTCCTGCCGGGCGAGCCCCTCGACACCCTGTTTGCGATGCTGCTGGATGTCCTCGCTGTGTGCCTGGGTTACGCCGCGGCGCTGATGCTCCGATTCGAGGCGGATGTCCCGTCGGATAGCGTTGCGCTGGCGCTCTGGCTGGTGCCCCTGCTGGGAGTCGCCTTCGTTGCCGCCAACGCCTTGCTTGGCGTGTACCGGACCGTTTGGGCTTTCGGCGGGCTGGCGGACATCCTCTTGCTGTTCCGTCCGATTGCGCTGGTAACGGCGCTGGTCTTCGTGGTCCACATCGGTATCCCGGACCGGGACCTCCCGCTCTCTGTTGTGCTCATGGCGGGCGCGCTTATCTTCCCGCTCATGGCGTTCGTGAAGATGCGGACGCGGCTGCTGCTGCACACGCCGTGGGGGTCGACAACGTCGCGGCGGTTGCTGATCCTCGGAGCTGGGCACACGGGGCAGGCGCTCGCCCGGGAGCTGCAGTCGAGCCCCGGGCTCCGCTATCAGCCGATCGGGTACCTGGATGACGACGGCAAGAAGCATCACCGCCGGATGCTGGGCCTGCGTGTATACGGGCCATTGTCGATGCTCGAGCGAGTGGTGGCCGACCGGGCCGTGGACGCAGTCACGATTGCGATCGGGCACCCGGCCGGGCCGCTTGTGCGGGACCTCGTGGGGCGTTGCCAGCAGCTGGGAGTACCGATCCGCATGGTGCCCGGCGTGGACCATTGGGTGTCGGGCGCAGGCCAGGGCGGCATGCGCGACATAACGCTGGAAGACCTCCTCGGGCGTGACCCTGTAGAAGTCGACTATGAGCGCTGCGCCGCGTCGGTCAGCGGGAAGGTCGTGCTCGTGACGGGGGCGGCGGGGTCGATTGGGTCGGAGCTTTGCCGGCAAGCGTTGCGCTTCGGGCCCCGGGAATTGCACTTGCTCGACAACAACGAAACGGGCCTGTTCGACCTTTCTCTTGAGCTCCGCCGCTCCGAAGGCGAGACCGTACACAAATCATGGGTCGCCGACGTGGTTGACGAAGCGCGCATCCGCAAGGTCCTGACCACCGTGCGACCGGATGTCGTCTACCATGCGGCCGCGTACAAGCACGTGCCACTGATGGAAGAACACCCGGTCGAGGCGTTCCGCGTCAACGTCCGTGGGACGCTGAATGTCGCCTCGCTGTCGCGGGAGCTGGGCGTTGGGACGTTCGTGCTGATCTCCACGGACAAGGCGGTGCGCCCTACGAGCGTGATGGGAGCGACCAAGCGCGTGGCGGAATTGCTGGTGCTTGCGCTCTCCGCTGGCACTGCGAGTACCCGCTTCGCTGTGGTCCGTTTTGGCAACGTGATGGGTAGCCGTGGCTCTGTTGTACCTATCTTCATGCGCCAGATCGAGAACGGCGGTCCGGTCACGGTCATGCATCCCGACATGATGCGCTACTTCATTTCGATCCCGGAGGCCGTGAGCCTCGTCATCCAGGCGGGCGCCTTTGGCGGTCACGGACAGGTCTACATGCTCGACATGGGAGACGAAGTGAACATCCTCGAGCTTGCGGAACGGATGATCCGGCTTAGAGGACTGAGGCCCGGCGATGACATCGAGGTAGTGTTCACAGGCCCACGGCCGGGCGAGAAGCTGCGGGAGGAGCTCGTTGCCGATTTCGAGCGGATGGAGCCTACGGAGCATCCGAAAGTCATGCGGCTGGCGTCATCGGTCGAAGTCACCGAACCTGAGATCCTCAGGTTGGTGGAGGAAACGGACGCCATCAGCCGGCAGGACGACGATGAGTTGCGCCGCCGGATCCATTTGGTCGTCCGGAAGTTCTCAACCGAGCAGGAAGTGCCTTTGGAAGGCATGGAGGCACCCCGATGACGTCATTTCGTGTGCATCCCACTGCGGAAGTGCACCCCGCAGCGACGATCGGCGAGGGTGCATCGGTTTGGCACCATGCCCAGGTCCGAGAGGGCGCGGTCGTCGGTCCGGGCACCATCCTCGGCAAGGGCGCGTACATCGGTGAGCACGTTCGCCTCGGAGCGAACTGCAAGGTCCAGAACTATTCGTGCGTGTACCCCGGGGCAACGCTGGAAGACGGCGTGTTCGTTGGGCCGGAAGTCGTGTTTACGAACGACAAGTACCCGCGTGCCATCAACCCCGATGGCACGCTCAAGAGCGAGTCGGACTGGGAGCTCGGAAAGACGCTCGTGAAGTTCGGTGCGGCGATTGGCTCACGGTCGGTAATCGTCACGGGTATCACAATTGGCCGTTGGGCCCTTGTCGCCGCCGGCGCGGTAGTGACGAAAGATGTTCCGGACCATTCCCTCGTCACGGGCGTGCCCGCGCGCCACGCGGGATGGGTTTGCACGTGCGCGCGATTGCTCGACGACGCCCTTCGCTGCAGCAATTGCGGTTCGGCGTTCGCACACGCTGAGTCCGGGCTTGTCCCGGTTACCACTACCTGAGGAGGACGCGGTGCCCGCATCTGAACGGATGATCCCGATCGCAAAGCCGCTCGTTGGCGAAGAAGAAGAGAAGGCCGTACTCGAAGTGCTCCGCAGTGGCCACCTCGCGGAGGGCTCTCGCGTCAAGGCGTTCGAAGAAGCGTTCGCCGGGTACATCGGGACGCGCCACGCCATCGCCGTGAATAGCGGCACGGCGGCGCTGATCGTTGCCTTGCAGGCGCACGGCGTGGGGCCCGGCGACGAGGTCATCACGACACCGTTCAGCTTCATTGCGACGGCGACCAGCATCATCGCGTGCGGCGCGAAGCCTGTCTTCGTGGACATCGACCCGTTCGACTTGAACCTCGACCCGGGCCAGGTGGAGGCCGCGATTACCGATGCAACGAAGGCGATCATGCCGGTCCACCTCTACGGGCATCCGGCGCGCACGACGGAGCTGGCCGAAATAGCAGAGGATCACGGCCTCGCGCTGGTCGAAGACGCCGCACAGGCACACGGAGCGGAGCACGCGGGCCAACGGGTCGGATCCTTCGGGACCGGCTGCTTCAGCTTCTACCCGACGAAAAACATGACCACCGGCGAAGGCGGGATCATCACCACGAACGATGACGAGGTTGCCCGCCTTTCCAGGATTATTCGGAACCATGGTCAGGAAGTGCGGTACCGGAGCGATTACTTCGGGCTGAACTGGCGGATGACCGACCTCTCGGCGGCAATCGGCGTAATCCAGATGCGTCACATTGAGGATTGGAACGAGGCACGAATCGCGAACGCGACGCGGCTCGCTGCAGGGATCACGTCCGTACAGACGCCAAAGGTCCGCGAGGGTGACCGCCACGTCTTCCACCAGTTCACGGTCCGGCTGAACGGCGACCGGGACGCCATCCAGAAGGCATTGCTGGATGCGGGCGTCGGCTCAGCGATCCACTATCCGATGGTCATCCACCGTCAGCCGATCATGATGCAGCTGGGCCTCGACGAGGGCGTGGACACACCGTTGGCGGAAGCAGCAGCGGCGTCCGTTCTCAGTCTTCCCGTGCATCCCTCGCTGAGCGAAGAGGACCTGGAGCGAATCGTCACGGTAGTAAACCGGGTCGCGAATTAGCCGACCCGGTGCGGGCGGCGTGGTACGCTACGAGCGCGTCCCCCGCCATAGCGGTGATGCGTTCGTATAGCCAACTCGGAGAGAACTCGCTTGGGAGACGTTGCGCTTTTTATCGACCTTGAGAACATCGCGACATCGTTGTGGAAGAACTTTCAGCAATCCCCTGATCCGTTTGTCCTGATCGAAAAGGCCGCAAAGTACGGTCCGATTTCGTTCGCGCGAGCGTATGGCGACTTCACTCAGCCGCCCCTCCAGCGCCTTGAATCGGACCTGCGCGCGGCAGGCATCGACAAGTTGGACTGCCCCACGAAGGTGCGGGACGAAGGCGAGGCCCAGAGCACCGTTGATGCGAACATCATGATCGACCTCTTCGAGGTCGCTCTAGATCGGCCCACCATTTCAACCTTCGTGCTCATGGCCGGCGACCGGGACTACGTGCGCGTGGTTACACGGCTCCGGCACCGCCTGCTAAAGGAAGTTGTGGTCGCCGGTGTCCCGGGCTCCATAAGCCGTGAACTCGTCCGAGCGGCGAATTCTTCTGACCCGCTGGAACCGCTGGTGACAGGAGAAATCGACGAGCACGCGCTGGTACAGGTCATCGACCGCTACGAGATGTCGTTGCCCGACGGCGTCTACCCGACGTTTGGCCGGATGCTCCCGTACGTGGGCGACCCGCGAAATTCGCATGTGATCAGTTCCCAGGTGGTCCAGCAGCGGCTGAATGACCTGGTGCAGCGTGGCGTCTTGATCCAGGAACAGGTGATGCTGAGCGAGGGGCGGGAACTGCGTGTGACGCGCCTAAACCATGACCACTCACTGGTCATTGAGGCTTTGCAACTCGGGGACTACGAAGAAGACGACATCGAGGACCGCGCTGAATCGGAGGAAGTGGAAGAGTGACTTCTGGAACAACCCCTCTGAGAGCGGCCGTCGTGGGCCTGGGCTCGATGGGCGCCAATCACGCCCGGGTCCTCGCTGACACGCCAGGAATCGAACTCGTCGGCGTCGTCGACACAGACCCGGCGCGCGTTGCGCACGCAACCAGCGGGCGCCTCACGCGAGGGTTTCCGACGGTCGAAGCGTTGTTCGAGGCTGCGAGCCCGGCGCTGGTGTCGGTTGTTGTGCCGACGTTGCTGCACGAGGCGGTGGCGTTGGACGTTATCAGCAGGGGCGCAAGCGTACTCGTCGAAAAGCCGATTGCGGCAACCCTGGATGAGGGCAAACGCATCGCGGCGGCCGCGGCTGAGCGAGGTGTCGTCGTCTCCATCGGGCATATCGAGCGATTCAACCCGGCGATCCAGGAGCTCAAACGGCGGCTGGGGGAGGGGCAGGGCGGCCGGGTTCTGCAGCTACGGGCGCGGCGTGTGGGCCCGTTTCCACATCGTATCCGCGATGTCGGCGTCATCCACGACCTTGCACCCCACGACATCGACATCATGCGCTACTTGTTGGGCGACGACGTTGACTGGGTCTTTGCGGACGCCCGCAGGCACATCAACACCGACAACGAGGACATGTTCGCCGGCATCCTTCGTTTCCGTAGCGGAGCCATGGGGCTGCTCGATATCAACTGGCTGACACCAATGAAGGAACGTTCGCTGTCGGTGTTGTGCGAGCGCGGGATGTTCGTCGTGGACTATGCGGCGCAGTCGCTTGGCTTCTACGAGAACTTCGCCGCTGCTGCCCGCGACGGCACGATCGCCAGCGTGACGGAGGGTCCGATGACTCGCTATCCGATCGCCAACCGTGAGCCGCTCCGCGCAGAACTCGAAGCGGTCCGCGACGCCGTGGTGGGCGGTGGGCCAGCCCCGGTCACGGCGCACGATGGGCTCGTGGCCCTGGCTGTGTCCGAGGCGCTCGTGCGTTCTTCCGTGGCGGGCAGTCCCGTTACGGTGGAGGGGGTTGCCCCATGAACGTGGCAGTCATCGGTATCGGGCGCATTGGGCTCCCGGTCGCCACTGGGATTGCGGCGCGCGGGCATTCCGTCGTCGGTTGCGACATTGACGAACGCCGAGTGGCCGCCGTCAATCGCGGTGAAAACCCGATCCCGGACGAGGAAGGGCTCGGCGAGTTGCTGAGCAACGTCGTCCGGTCTCGGAATCTGCGTGCATCCACCGACACTGCGGCCGCCGTCGCGGGCGCTTCGACCGTCCTGTTCGCGGTTGCTGTGGACGTCGATCGTGGCGGGCGCGCGGACCTGTCTTCGCTGCTCGCAGCATGCGACAGCGTCGCGAGCGGAATGCAGCCCGGAACGCTTTGCATCTTTGACACGACACTCCCCGTTGGAACGACCAGGGCAGTGCTCGCGGCGCGGTTGGAACAAGGCGGGATGGTGCAGGGACGTGACTTCGAGGTGGCCTTTAGCCCCGAGCGCTTGCTCATGGGACGTGTCATCGAGGATCTGACCAAGTACCCCAAGGTTGTCGGGGGCGTCACGCCCGAGGCGGGTCGACGGGCAGCCGCATTTTTCCGGGAAGCGCTCGGCGGCGAGGTCATGGAACTACCGTCTGCTGAGGCCGCTGAGC
Organism: Dehalococcoidia bacterium; assembly: GCA_050248655.1. GTDB lineage: Bacteria > Chloroflexota > Dehalococcoidia > Tepidiformales > Tepidiformaceae > JAGQHB01. The sequence continues at coordinate 323,162 of JBFWRY010000001.1, read as the reverse complement.
TCTCCAAGCTCGCCGAGGGCGCGTACCGCGACCTCAACATCGCGCTGGCCAACGAACTCGCCCAGGTTGCCGATGTCCACGGCGTGGATATCGCAGACGTGCTGCGAGCCGCGAACAGCCAGCCGTATTCCCACATCCATGTGCCGGGCACGGGCGTCGGCGGCCACTGCATTCCGGTGTACCCTCAGTTCCTGATGCAGGGCGAGGGCCCGAGTTCGCTCAGTGCACGCGGCCGCCACGTGAATGACGCGATGCCTGCATACGCCGTTCGCCGCATCGCCGAGGTTGCGGGACCGCTCCGAGGAAAGCGAGTCGCCGTATTGGGTCTGACATTCCGACCGGATGTGGCCGTGGTGGCCCACACGAATGCACGTGACCTGCTCAGGGAGCTGGAGGCAGCAGGCGCTATCGTCGAGGGTCACGACCCGTTGCTCTCACCCGCTGGAATCGAAGCGCTTGGTTTCAGCCCGGCGCTCTCCCCCGAACAGGGGTATGACGTCGCGGTCGTGCACGCGAATCACCGCGCCTACCGCGACCTGGAATGGTCCCGCGTCGCGCCGTTGATTGTCGACGCACGGAATGCGCTGGACCGGTCAGACATTGAGGGCAAGGGTCTGCGTTACCTTGGGATTGGGCGGCCGGCGACGCCAGCGGACTAGCTGCAGCTCTTACGGGTGCCTGTGCCACTTCTTCGGATGCGGGAGATGGCCAACAACGAGAGACGCCCGGCAAACTTATTCCGGGCGTCTCTCGTTGTCGGCTGTTCAGGGGCGTCAGTCGCTGCTGAACGGCAGCTCCATGTCTTCGACGCGACGGCCCTGGCTGGCGTGAACGCGCGCGATTTGCTCGGGTTCACGTTCGTGCACGGTGGTGGTCTTGGCGCCGCGGACCATCGCGACGCGACCGGTGCGAGAAAGCTCACGGATGCCATAGGGCTCGAGCATCTTGACGAGACCATCGATCTTGTCCTCGTCACCGACCACCTGGATGATCACGGACCCGGTCGCCATGTCGATGATATCGGCCCGGAAGACGCTTGCGATTTCCAGGATCTCGTGGCGATTGAGGTTGTTGGCGCGGACCTTAATCAAGGCCAGCTCCCGAGCGATCATGTCCTCGCTCGAGAGATCGCTGACCTTGACCACGTCGATGAGTTTGTAGAGCTGTTTCTCTACTTGCTCGACTGGCGCGCTTTCGCCGTCAACGACGATCGTCATGCGGCTCAGCCCTTTTTCTTCCGTCGGCCCAACAGTCAGAGACTCGATGTTGAAACCGCGGCGGCGAAAGAGGCTGGAGACGCGCATGAGCACGCCCGGTTTGTCCTCGACAATGGCGACGACCGTATGTGACGACGGGCGCGGGCGGCGGCCGTTTTCGGTGCTTGTCGTCATCGGGCGGCCTCCGCAGCAGGCTGCTCGAGGGTCTCGGAGAGCGCGGCACCGGCCGGCACCATCGGCCAGACGTTCTCTTCCTGGTCGATCATGAAGTCCACCAGGACTGGCCCGCGGTGCTCGCGCGCTTCCTGGATGACGCGCGGCACATCCGCCTTGTGTTCGGCCCGAAGCGCCTTGATTCCATATGCCTCGGCAATCTTGCAGAAGTCCGGCTGGGTGATGGAGACCGACACGAGGTTCTTGTCGTAGAAGAGTTCTTGCCACTGGCGGACCATGCCCAGGTACCCGTTGTTCATGATGGCGATCTTCACGGGGAGCTGTTCGTCCACCAGGACGGCCAGCTCTTGCATCGTCATCTGGAAGCCACCGTCGCCCGCGATTGCCCAGACTTCCTGGCCGGGAAGCGCGACCTGCGCGCCGATAGCGGCCGGCAACTCGAAGCCCATGGTCCCGAGGCCGCCGGAGCTGATGAGCTGGCGCGGACGCTTGTAGATATAGTGTTGTCCCGCCCACATCTGATGCTGGCCGACGCCGGTGGCGATAGTGGCGTTGCCCTGCGTCTCTTCGTAAAGCGTGCGCATCACGTACTGCGGCAGCATCCGCCGGGTTTCGCGGATGTGGAGGCTCGGATGCTCTTCCCGGAGCTGGTCGATCCAGCGGATCCATTCCGGCCGGCGCTGTTCCTTCACCTCCGCCGCCAGCTTCGGCAGGACGCGCTTGGCGTCGCCCACGATCGGGACGGCCGTCGGGAAGTTCTTGCCGATTTCGGCCGGGTCGATGTCGATGTGGATGATCTTAGCGCTCGGGTTGAACGCATTGAAACGGCCCATCGCACGGTCGTCGAAGCGCATACCGATGCCAATGACAACGTCGGCGCCGTCAGCCGCGTGGTTCGCGTAATACATCCCGTGCATCCCGAGCCAGCCATACGACAGGTCATGAGACTCAGGAAAGCCACCGATGCCGAGGAAGGTCGTAATCACGGGGATGTTCGCCTTTTCGGCGAGTTCGACCAGTTCTTTTTGCGCGTCGCCCCAAATGATTCCGTGGCCGCTGATGATGATCGGGCGCTTCGCCTCGTCGATCAGCCGGGCGGCTCGCTTGATCATGCCAGCATGGCCGTCCGTGGTCGGCCGGTAGCCGCGAAGGTTGATCTCTTCCGGCCACTCGAACTCGGCTTCCTCCTGGAACACGTCCTTCGGGATGTCGACCAGCACGGGCCCGGGACGGCCGGTTGAGCAGATATGCACTGCTTCGCGCATGGTCATCGCGATGTTGTCCGGGCGCATGACCAGGTAGTTGTGCTTCGTGATCGGCTGGGTAATCCCGGTGATGTCGGCTTCCTGGAATCCATCCTTGCCGAGCAGCGCTCGCGTGACGTTGCCAGTGAGCGCGAGCACGGGGGTCGAGTCCATCCACGACGTGCAGATGCCGGTGACGAGGTTCGTCGCGCCGGGGCCGCTGGTGCCGAGGCAGAGACCGACTCGTCCGCTGGCGCGAGCGTAGCCATCGGCCATGTGCGCCGCCGCCTGTTCGTGCCGGACCAGGATGTGGCGCATGCCGGGGTACTGGGGAAGTGTGTCGTAGAGAGGAAGAACGACACCGCCGGGATACCCGAACATGGTGTCGATGCCCTCGCGCTGGAGAGATTCCAGCGTGATTTGGGCGCCGGTGAGGCGGGCCATAGGGGGGACCTTTCGTCCGCGACGGTGCTTCCTCCCGTCCTTCCCCCGGTAAGGGGCGACGGGCGCCTGCCGCGCTGACTGGTCGCGGCATGGACGGACTCACTCGAGAGATCCGTTTCGTTGACGTACGAGGGGTGGCCGGTAAGCCGATTGCCCTCGCACCGCATGCGGTTACGTTAGATTACGGTCATGTTGCGCTTCCCGGAAAGCGCCTCAGCGTCTGCCCCTGGCTGCGGAGCGAGTCGCCTCTCGCGCAACGCTGGAGACGCCGCGGCCATGCATCTGCACGACCTTTGGGCCGCCGTAGAGTTCTGAAACCTTGTGGCCCAGTTGCGTTCCGCCCCAGATGACAACCCTGTCTGCCCACGCGACGTCGTCCTCCGCCTGCCGCCGTGTTCGTGCTTTCTGACCGTCGATGAGGCGCAGTTCGAGGCGGCCCGCTGCGAGGCGTTCCAACTCTCCTCGGGTGACGGGCGAGCCCCCCACGACACAGAGGCGGCGCAAGCCGGCGGCCGTCAACGCAGCCACCATTTCTTCGACGGCGACGAGGTTGACGGAGCCGCCGCAAAGGTCGCACGTTTCCTGCGAAACGGCGCCCGTGTGCGCCCGGCCCGAGCGATCGGCGGGAGCGAGGCGGACGCATTCGCCGCGTGAGCAGACGCGGAGGAACTGCGCTTCGAGCACTTCGCGAACGGCGTCCTTCTTCGATTCCGCGATGCGCTGTTTGCGCGCGCTGCTCAGCCCCGCGTCTGCGAGTGCAGCGTCCAGGGAGTCATAGGGAGGGGCGAATCCGAGTTCCCGGTACAGGGAAGCTTTCGCGACATCGTTCACCGGGGGTCAGCGTTCAACGGAAGCGATGTACGGGTACAGGGCCTGGTCCCCACGAACGGTTTCGACGGTGTATGCGCCCAGAATCGCCCGTGCCTGGTCCCCGGTCCTGGCGAGCGTGGAATCATCGACGCCTGCGCCCCCGTAGATCGTTATCAGTCCGCCGCTGCCTTCCGCGACGCGATTCAGCGCCCGCATGAGTGCGTCCGCTGGTGTGGCCGCGGTCAGAATGAGCTTACCGTTGATGAGTGCGATCGCATCGCCTGCCCGGACCGTGACGCCATCGGCCGTCCGATCAGCGGGCGCCACCGTGATCTCGATGGCCAACACTTCCTCCCGTGCCTCTTCCATCTCTTCCATGATCTCGTCGGGGTCTGCCCCCGGGTCGAACACGATGGCTGCGGCGATGCCCTGGGGAAGTGACTCGGCCTGGACGACGACGAGCCGGCAGCGGGCCAGCGATACGGCCTGGAGCGCGGCCATGACCACGTTCTTATGGTTCGGGAGAAAGATGACGGTTCGCGCACCGAGCGCATCGACCGCTTCGGCGATGGCGCCCGCCGCGGGTTTCACGATGTCGAGCATCGGGGCCGTGCGCACGCCCAGGCTGCTGAATACCTGGTCGAATCCGGGTCCTGGGCTCATTGCGAGAACGGCGACCGGCACCACCGCTCCGCTGCCGCCTTCGCGGAAACGCCGGTGTTGTGCGCTCATGTCATCGACCTTCGTCCGGCTCAGCCGGCCGAGCGTGGCAACGGCTGCAAGGAGTGCGTCCGCGTCGTCGGTGTGGACGTGCACATGGAGTGCGGCCGGGTCTCCCACAACCAGCACGGACCGATTGCCGGGGCCTTCCGCCAACGCCCTGACTGCAGCGACGTCGAGTCCGGGGCCCAGCGGTTCGATCAGGAACTCGGTGCAGAAGCCGAACTCCTCGGGCGCGTGGGCGCTTAGCAGGGCTTTCGGGCGGTCGATGGCCGGGGTGGGCGCTGGACGCTCGCCTGTGAGGAACGCGGCAAGGCCCCGAAGCAGGACGCAGATCCCCTCGCCTCCGGAATCCGGAACGCCCGCTTCCTTCAGCGCTGGGAGCTGTTCAGGGGTATGGGCTTCGGCCTCTTCAGCGGCGCGGATTGCGGCCTGCAGGGTGGAAAGGCATCCAATGCCCTCGCCACCTCCGGCCAAGGTGCTTGCGGCTCGCTCGGCGCCGTCTGCGGCGGCTCGGGTGACGGTGAGCATTGTGCCTTCGACAGGTGTTGCTACCGCGGCATATGACGCGCTGGCCGCGCGGCGGAGTGCCCTTGCAAGGACGGCGGCATCGACCGTGGGTGAGCCTCGGGCGCCCTCCGCCAGGCCCTTCAACGCCTGCGAGAGGATGACGCCGGAGTTGCCGCGGGCGCCGTAAAGAGCCCCACGCGCGATGAGGCCGAGCGCTTCCCCTGCATCTTCCGCCGGCGAGGCAAGAGCGTGCGCGACGGCCTCTCGCATCGTGGCTGCCATGTTTGAACCGGTGTCGCCATCGGGCACCGGATAGACGTTGATGGCGTCGATGGCCGCGGCCTGCTCGTGAAGGTAGTCTGTGGCGGCGGCGAAGGCGGCTACCACGGCATGCCCGTTGAGTAACGGCCCAGTCACCGTCGCGCTCGCGCCGCCGCGGACGTTTGGCTCGTACTCAATGTCGCTGTTAGCATCACCTCACGGGATTCTGTCAGAGAAGGGACGAACACGCATGGCTGCATGCGACGCTTGCCTGAAGAAGACGGCCTTTGGCCGCCACATTCGCCATACCCACGGTGGCCGCTGGGAACGGAAAGCCGTTCACAAGAGCCGCACGTTCCAGCCGAACGTTGCGAAGCACCGGATCATGCTCGGGGGCCAATTCATCCGCCTGAACCTTTGCACGCGCTGCCTGCGTACGTTGGTCAAAGACTAGCGTCCCGCGGCCGGGCGGCATCAGACGAGGGGGCCCGCAGGGCCCTCTTTTTGGTGTGCGGTGTGAATTGAGCGTGCTTACGCCGCCGGACGCCTCGCCGCGATGGTGCCCCAAAGGTCTGGCAGGAGGCACAACGGGTCGGCTGGCGGCTCGATGCCGAGCACTCCCCGCATGCGGGTCGTATCTGCGACATAGCGGACGACTTCCGCGTCCCTCGCCGGTTCGACGACTGTCGCGACTCGGCCCCCGGCCAGCGCCCCTATTCGCTCCGCGAGCGCGAGGAGTGGAGTGCCGCGGCCCGACCCCACGTTCACCGGGGCATCCAGGTCTACAAGAGCAGCCTGGCGAATCGCGGCGACGGCCGTTTCAACCGGGATGAAATCGATTACCTGTTGCCCGCCGAAGACGATGAGGTCCTGGCCGTCGGCCGCGCGGGCAAGCCATGTAGGAATGACGCGGCCGCTGTCGCCCGGACCGTACACATTGGAGAGGCGCACAATCGCGCAATCAAGTTCGCCGCGGGCCGCCCAGGCACGGCAGTACGCTTCGCCGGCAACCTTGCTGGCGCCATAGGCGTTCTTGGCGCTGGTTTGCGCCGTCTCGCTCACGGGGAGGATTCGCTGCTCGCCGTAAACTTCGCGCGAGGAAGTGAAGACGACCCGGCGAACCCCGGCCCGTTCCGCTGCTTTCAATAGCTCAAAGGTGCCGACAACGTTCGTGGTGAACGAGTAGTCGACGTCCTGGGTGGAGCCAAGCACATTCGACTGGGCCGCCATGTGATAGATCATTTCGGCGCCTCGCGCTGCCCTGTCCAACGCTGCGCGGTCACGAATGTCGCCTTCGAGAAAGCGCGACGAGGAGTGCACGGACGTTCGCGAAGAGCGGTGCAGGTTGTCCAGGACCGTCACATCATCTCCAGCTTCGACTAAGGCGCGGACAAGGTGGCGCCCTACGAAGCCTGCGCCACCAGTAACAAGCACCTTCATTTCAAGCCACCTCCATGAAGTCGGGCAGTCCCAACTCCTCGGCGAACGCTTCAATGGTTCGCTTCAGCCCGGTCGTCAGTGGGACCGTCGGCGTCCAGGACAGCAGGTTGGTCGCCTTCGTGATGTCAGGCTGGCGCCTCTGGGGGTCGTCTCCAACGGCGAAGCCCGTGTGTATCAGTGGGGAACTTGACCGCGCGAGACCGCGAATGATCTCGGCGAACTCGAGAATCGTGTGTTCTTCGGGGTTGCCGAGGTTGACGACCTCGCCCGTCGCGGCTGGTGTTTCCATGAGCGCCACGAGGCCGCTCACTAGATCATCTACGTAGCATAGGGACCGAGTTTGCGAGCCGTCGCCATACACGGTCATCGGCTCGCCCAGCAGCGCCTGGCGGACGAAGTTCGGCACCAACCGACCATCGTGAGGATCCGATCGTGGACCGTACGTGTTGAAAATGCGAGCGATTCGGGCGTCGACGCCGTGGTCCCGCGTGAAGACCATCGTCATCGCCTCGCCAAAGCGCTTGGCTTCGTCGTACATCGAACGCGGGCCGGTCGAACTCACGTTGCCGCGGTAGTCTTCGACCTGGGGATGGATTTCTGGGTCGCCATAGGCCTCGGAGGTCGATGCGTACAGGAACCGCGCGCCGTTCGACTTGCAACGCTCCAGCAGGAGACGCGTGCCTTCGCTGTTGGCGCGCATGGTAGCGATGGGATGCACCTTGTACCCGGGCGGACTCGCCGGGCTGGCGAGGTGATAGACGCGATCGATAGACGGCAGTTCGGGCGGGACGCCCGCCACAACGTCCCACTGGCGAAAGCTGAATGCTCCCCTGCCGGCGAGCGTCGCAATATTCACGAGACGGCCCGTCAACAGGTTGTCGATGCACCAGACATCGTGGCCATCGCGAAGGAGTCGTTCACAAAGATGAGAGCCGATGAATCCGGCTCCGCCGGCAACCAGGACCCGCATGGACCCCTCCGGGTGTCTTTCAGGTAACTTCGGCCCGGCGGGGATTCGCGGACAGATCAATCCGGGGCAAGAGCGCGCTGGATGATGTCGCGCTCCGACGGTGAGAGCGGCAGCGCGAGGGCTGCTTCGTGAGCGGCCGGGCTCATCTTCCGCCACGTCTTCCGGACAACGTCCACCGTCTTCGAATCGGCAAGCCGCCCCGCGAGGGCAGCGAATTGCCGTTCGAGGAAAACAAGGCAGAGCGCATCCTCAAGTGCCTGGGCTTCTGCATCCCCCCGGGGGCATTGCTTTGAAACTAACTGCTCCACTCTGGTGATCGCCGCTTCTGAGACGTCGCTCTCGCGGAGGAGACGCGCGCATGCGGTGGCGTGGAAGCGGTAGAGAGTCGTGCGCCAGCGAAGATATCCGGTACGTCCTTCCGGGAATTCGGAGCGCGGGTGTTCCCACCTCCGGATGTGCTGGCCGTAGGCTGCGAGAAGCAACTCCTGAGAGGGCGCCGGTTGCAGCCGCTCAATCCAGGCCACGAGCGCATTCGCGTGGGCGATCTCCCATGGGACGGCCACCCCATCGACTAACTCGGTCCGGGGGTCGTTGCTATTGGCCTGCTGGATGGCCTCGACTGCTCGTTCGAAAGGTGTGCGAGTCATCCGGGGGATCGTAGCGTTGCGATGCCGGTCGTGTCGCTTACGGGCCGAGCACTTCTGGCGCATAGGTCGTTGTGATGTGGCCCGCCCTTGTCAGTTCGGCGATCGCGGCCTCGCCCAGGCCGAGGACCTCGCGGTAGACGTAGTCGTTGTGTTCTCCGAACAGACAGGGGGCGGTCCTGAGGCCAACGGGCGACTGGGAAAACCGGTACGGCGGCACCGCCCATTCGGTCTCCGGGTAGTCATCCGTGGCCGCCAGCGTGGTCCATCCGCCGGTTGCGCGGAGGTGCGGGTCGTTCGCTGCCTGCGCGGCGTTCAGGACGGGGCCGGCCGTAACTCCAGCGGCCTGAAGCGCATGGAACAGTTCGGTTTGGTCGTGGACTGACGTGAAGCTGGCGAGATGGGCCTCGATATCGTCCTCGTATTGGGCGCGGCCGGCAGCTGCCGACAATGACTCGCTGGTCGCCCACGCAGGCGAGCGGAGGAAGCGGACGAGAGCTGACCACTCGTCGTCGCTCCGGCAGCTTATGGCGATCCAGTCACCGGGTCCCTTGCAGGGGAAGACGCCGTTCGGGACGAACCCCTCGACGCTGCGGTTGCCAAGCGTCCCGGATGCTCGACCGTTCCAGGCGGCGTCGAGGGCGGCTTGCGGGAACTGACAGGCCGAGCTATCGGCCTGCGCGACTTCGAGGACCTGTCCTTCCCCGGTCCGGCGACGATGGCGGAGCGCGGCGAGGACAGCCACGGCTCCATGCAGCCCGGCGGTGAAGTCTCCCGGGACGATCTGCACGTTGCTGAGCGGGGCCGTGCCCCGGTAGCCGCGGAGGATCGTCGAGCCGGCGACCGCGTCCATATGTGAGCCGTACCCCCGCCCATCGCGATAGTCCCCCGTGCGGCCGAAGCTGGGCTGATGGACAATCACCATGTCCGGCCGAAGCTCGCGGAGCACCGCGTCGCCAAGGCCGATCTTATCGAGAGTGCCCACGGGAAGGTTCTCGACGAGTACGTCGCTCCGTTCGACCAGCGACTTCACTACGGCCAGGCCTTCGGGCGTACGGCTGTCGACCGTGAAAGACTTCTTGTTGCGCAGCACGTGGATGAACGCGGGGCTGTTGTTCCATGGGCGAGGCCCCGGGTCACTGCCGGGATGCCCACCGATCCATGGAGGCAGCGCCATGCTCACCTGCGGGGTGACGCGCGCGGCGGATGCTCTCGTCAAGGGATTCCAGATGCGAGGGTTTTCGACCTTGATGACGTCGGCGCCGAGGTCGGCCAGGTACATGGTCACTGTCTGGCCGGCCCAGACGATTGAAAAATCGACCACCCGGATGCCCTGCAGCGGAAGCGGTGCGCTCATGCTGCGACTCCAGTCTCGATGAGGGCGTCAACCTCGGTGGTCGTGAGGCCCGCTTCCGTCAGTATGGCGCGGGTGTGTTCGCCGAGCGTCGGCGCAGCGGAACGGATTCGCCACGGGGTCGCTTCGAGCGTGTAAGGGCGGCCGAGCATCGGGAACTTCCCGAGAACGGCGTGTTCCACCTCCGTCCAGAGGCCCCGTTCCCGAAACACCGGGTCGTTGTAAAGGTCAATGGCCGTGAACAGGGGAGCTACGAGGGCCCTCGCCCGCCGGGCTTCCGCCCATATCTCAAGCCGCGTCTTTGGCAGGAGCCATGCGTAAACCGTGGCGTCGAGTTCGGCGCGGGCATCCGCGTCTGCGAGAGTGAGCGGATTCAGCCACTTTGGGTCCTGGAGAATTGGGTCGCCGACCATCTCCGCGAATCGATTCCAGTACTCGCCTCCAGCGGCCGTCACTTCGACGTATCCGTCCGCGCACGGGTGAACCCCGGAAAAGAGGCCCCCGCCGGGCGCCGCGGGCCGCCCGTTGATGCGGCCGCTGAAGCGGTAGGCGAGGATCGCCGAGCTTCGACGGTCCACGTTGTTGATTTGCACATCGAAAAGCGGGACCTGGACCCGTTGACCGGTGCCGTGCGCTTCGTACCCGTAGACGGCGCCGAGAGCAGCGATGGCCGCCATCGCACCGCATTGGATGAGCGCCGCGGTACCACCCAGCTTCAGCGGCTCACGGTCGGCCGTGCCATGACTGAACATCTCCGAGCCCATGGCGTAGAGAACGGTGTCTGAGAGCCGGTAGTCACGATAGGGTCCGGAGTCCCCGAAGTTGGAGATCTCGAGCACAGGGATGTCTTTCAAGGTCCGGATGCGTTCGTACTCGAGTCCGAGCTTCGAGCGGGTGCGGGGCTGGTATGCGACGACGGTGAGGTCCGCCATCGCGATGAGGCGGTCCACGATGCCTTTCGCGCCAGGTGCGGCGAGGTCTAGCACGACAGATTCCTTGTTCGTGTTGAGGTACTGGTAGGTGCCGCTTCGTTCCGGCCCCGGTATATCGCCGAGCCATGGGCCGAGGCCGCGGGAGGAGTCCCCGCCCGGACGTTCGACTTTGATAACGCGGGCGCCGAGGTCCGCGAGCAATTTCGTCGCATACGGGCCTGCGATGTGCGAACTGAAGTCCAGGACCGTGAGGCCTTCCAGCGCATCCATACCGTGCACTCCTCGTCGACGAGACTCTACCGGAGCCCTGTCTCACGTGCCCGTACACTGGCGCAGTGGTGGATTCGCTGGAACAGGTGCGCGAAGCGATCATCGCCTGCCGGGCGTGTCCGCGGCTCGTGGAGTGGCGGGAAAAGGTTGCCATCGAGAAACGCGCGTCCTTCCGTGACCAGGACTACTGGGGAAGACCCATCCCTGGATTCGGCGACGCGGCCGCGCGGCTGTTGGTTGTGGGGCTCGCGCCGGCCGCCCACGGGGGCAACCGCACCGGCCGCGTGTTCACCGGTGATCGGTCCGGCGATTGGCTGTTTCGGGCGCTCCATCGCGCCGGATTCGCGAACCAACCAACCTCAGTCCACGCCGGGGACGGCCTCGCGCTTTCCGGTGCCTACGTTTCGGCGGCGGTGCGCTGCGCCCCGCCCGCCAACAAGCCGCTGCCCGCGGAGCGAGACCGCTGCCTTCCCTACCTGGCACGAGAGATCGCGCTGCTCAAAGACCTCCGCGTGGTCGTTGCGTTGGGACGTTTCGCGACTGACGCGCTGGCTCCTGCGTTCGAGTTGTCCAAGCGCCCGCCATTCGGGCACGGCGTCGAGTCAGCGCTGCCGGGCAGCCGCACGTTGGTCTGCTCGTTTCATCCCAGTCAGCAGAACACGTTCACGGGAAAACTGACTGAGCAGATGCTGGACGATGTCTTCGAGCGAGCGCGCAAACTGTGTGGGCGAGCAGGAAGCCAGACTTAGTCTTGGGATTCGTCCTGCTCCGTGAGCCGTTCGCGGATGTAGAGGACGATGCCGACGAGCGTCGCGGCGGTCGTCAGGAACCCGGCAGCACGCGCGACGATCTTGATGAGCTTCACGGTGAGCCACACGGCGGCCAGCCCGCCGACGCCCGCGGCTATCCAGAACCGCGGGTCGGCGTCTCGCGCCTCGCGGGCGAGCGTCACGTAGCCTTCGATTGGTTCGTGCTGGGCCATGGACCTCGAGTATCCGGCGGGCACACCAACCCGGCAACGGCCCTCATGGACCCTGCGACATGATTCCTGGGCGTGGTAGGCTCCGCCGCCGGAGGCACCATGGGCGAAACGAACACGATCCGGGGCAAAATCGCTATCGCTGGGATCGGCGAGAGCCGCTACTACAAGCGCAGCGGGTCGCCGGTGAGCGAGTTCCGGCTGGCACTCGACGCAATCCTCGCGGCCGCAGAAGACGCCGGGTTGGACCCGCGCGAGATCGACGGCTTTGCGTCCTACAGCGGCGATCGGAATGATCCGCCGCGCATCGCCGCGGCGCTGGGCTGTCACGACCTTGCCTTTGCAAACATGGTGTGGGGCGGGGGAGGTGGGGGCTGCGCCGCCGCCGTTAGTAACGCCGCCGCTGCCGTGAACGCCGGTTACGCAAAGTACGTTGTCGCGTTCCGGTCGCTCGCCCAGGGGCAATTCGGGCGCTTCGGCCAGGCTCGCCCGAGCTCCACGGTGCAGGGTGTTATGGCGCTGACCGCCCCGTACGGCGTCTTCACCCCGGCCCAGTGGATCGCGATGCGGACAAAGCGGTTTATGCACGACTACGGGATCCAGCAGGACGCGCTCGCGAACATCGCGCTCGCCTCATACCACCATGCGCAGCGCAATCCGCGAGCAGTGATGTATGGGCGGCCGCTGACCCGTGAGGACTACCACAACTCCCGCTGGATCGCGGAGCCCTTCCACCTCTTCGACTGCTGCCAGGAGAACGACGGCGCGGCGGCTGTGATCATCACCACGCCAGAACGAGCGCGAGACCTGCGCCAGAGGCCCGCGTATTTGCTTGGCGCGGCCCAGGGGGCGGTCGTGGGTCACCACCTGGTCTATCCGGGTGGTCCAAAGCTGGGAGCTGCAAACTTCGACACCGTCGCGCCGCGGCTCTACGAGATGGCAGGAATCAGCCCGGCGGACGTCGATGTCGCCCAGATATACGAGAACTTCACAGGCGGGACGTTGATGAGCCTTGTGGAGCACGGATTCTGCGCGCCCGAGGAAGTGAACGACTTCTGCAGCTTCGAAAATCTGACATGGGAGACGGGGAAACTGCCCATCAACACGAGTGGCGGCAACCTCGCGGAGTGCTACACACATGGGTTCGAACTCGTGACCGAGGCGGTCCGGCAGGTGCGCGGCACCTCCACGTGCCAGGTGCCCGGAGCGAACGTTTCGTTCGTCGGTGCAGGCCCGTGCGCCTCGCCGGTGAGCAGCATCATTCTCAGCGGGGAGCAGCCATGACGAGCGGGACGAGACACTACCTGCCAGCGGGCCTCCCCGCGCCCGAACCGACGAAACTGGACCGCGGGTACTGGGAAGCGGCGGGCCGCCACGAACTCGCCATCCAACAGTGCCCGGCGTGCGGGAATGTCCAGTTCCCCCCAGAGGAAATCTGCATCGCCTGCCACGCCTATGACCCGGGATGGGTCGTGGTTCCGGCGAGGGGGACGTTAGAAAGCTGGACGCGAATCTGGCACCCGGTGCATCCGGCCCTGATCGGATTCGGGCCGTACCTCGTGGCGGTCGTGGCGCTGGATGGCTACCCGGGGATACGCCTTGAAGGGAATCTGCTCGGCGATGTGATGGCGGACCCTGCCATGGACGCTGCCGTCGAGGCCGTGTTCGAGGACCACGATGGCTTCACGCTCATCCAGTGGATGCTTGTCCACTAGAGACTTGAGCAGCGGCCCAAGCCCAGGGACGCGCCCGGGCCGCTGCGCCGGTCTCGGATGCTAGTACGCGGGGCGCTGATCGCCGCTGGGAATCGGCCGGTCCGTGGGTGCCGTTGCATAGGCTCCACGGAAGTCCCGGAAGGGGGCGTCGCGCCATTCCAGCGCGGCCTTCAGGCCTTGTTCCCGTGAGATGCGCCCGAACTCCCCGGCCTCGGGGCGGTGCTTGCTCATCGCTTCGACGTCCGTGCCAGCCATGAGACCGCCGCGAATACCCATGGACTCGTACTGGCGGTTCACGGAGCGCTTGGAATACATGAGCAGGTTGTTGTCGACATGCGCCATCCGGCGGGCGAAGCGTTCGGTGAAAGCGTCGAGTTCGTCGCGCGGGACGGCGTACGTTGCCCAGCCCATCGCGGCCATGTCCTTGCCGGAGAACGCATCGCCAACGTAGGCGAATTCCCGCGCCTTGGTCATGGGCAGGTGCCACGGCGCCCACATGATGTCCATCGTCCCCATTGCGCGCACCGGCGGGTACCCAACCTGCGCGTCCTCGGCGACGATGCGGAAGTCGCAGAAAGAGGCAAGTTCGGTCGCTCCCGCGAGGCAGTAGCCGTGGACCTGGGCGATCACAGGCTTTGAGAGCTCCCAGATGGTCCAGTTCGCCATGAGCACGTGGCGCGACCAGTCGTAGTGGGCCGGATGCGTGGTTCCGGTATCCGGCAGCCCGGACCGGGGATGGACATAGGGGTTGCCGTCGCTCGCCTGGCGCGACGGAGAAAGATCGTAGCCGGCACTGAAGGCGCGGCCTGCGGCCTTGATGATGATGACGCCGATCTCCCGGTCGGCTTCGGCCTCTTTGAGCGCGTGGAACATTTCTCCCCGCAGCTCATTTGAGAGCGCGTTGAGCTTCTCGGGTCGATTCAGGGTGATCGTCGCCAGCCGCCCGTCGGTTTGATAGAGGATGTTTTCGTAGGACATCGATGCCTCCACTGGGTTTGGAGGGAGCATAGGTTGCCTCCCGTCGTCCGTCAGCTTTCGCCTGGCGGCAGCGGCTGCGCTAGGCTTGCGCCATCGCGTGCAGGGAGAACGAAAAATGGATCTCGGACTACAGGGACGTGTGGCGCTCATCACCGGTGGGAGCGAGGGCATTGGCCGGGCCACGGCTCTTGTCATGGCCCGGGAAGGTGCGAACGTCGCCATCTGTTCGCGGCGGCCGGAAGTGCTCGGCGAGGCGGCGGACGAGATCCGTGCCGCAACGGGCATCTCTGTGCTGACGATTCCTGCCGACGTGACTGTCGCGGAGGACCTGGGCGGTGTCGTCCAGCGAGTCGTCCAGGAACTCGGGCTGCCTTCCATTCTCGTGAACAACGCCGGGACATCGGCCGCGCGCGCGTTCGAAGCCGTCGATGACGATGCCTGGGACTACGACATGGACCTGAAGTTCAAGGCCGCGGTGCGACTTTCGCGTCTTGTCGTACCCCACATGCGCGCCGGTGGCGGCGGCAGCATCGTGAACGTCACGGCGATCGGCGGGAAGCACCCGGGTGCGGGGTCGATGCCCACGAGTGTCAGCCGGGCGGCGGGACTGGCGCTTACGAAGGCGATGTCGAAGGACCTGGGGAAGGACGGAATCCGCGTGAACGCCGTTTGTATCGGACTCGTGAAGAGTGCGCAGATCGAGCGCGCCGCCCGCAACCGCTTTCCGGGAGCGAACGTTGACGAGGCGTACGCGCAGATGGGGGCGGGGGCGCCGCTGGCGCGCGTGGGCGAGAGTGTGGAGGCCGCGAACGTCATCGCGTTCCTGGCTTCCGAGGCCGCGGGATACGTCACCGGGGTTGCCGTGAACATCGACGGTGGCATGTCGTCGAGCCTGTAGCGACCGGCACGCGCGGCGGATAGCATCCAGCCATGACCGAAGTTCGACCGTATTCGATCCATGTCGCCGATGAGGTCCTCCAGGACCTGAAGGACCGCCTTTCGCGGACCCGCTGGCCCGATGCGATCCCGGGGGCTGGCTGGGACGAGGGAGCCGATCTCGCGTACGTGAAGGAGCTCTGCGACTACTGGCGCGAGGGCTACGACTGGCGCGCGCATGAGGGTCACCTCAACCGCTGGCCGCAGTTCCGTGCCGAGGTCGATGGCGTCGACTTCCACTTCTGGCACGTGAAGGGCAAGGGCCCGAATCCGTTCCCGCTTCTGCTCGTTCACGGCTGGCCCGGCTCAATCTTCGAGTTCTATCACCTCATCGGGCGTCTGACGGACCCGGCGGCGCATGGCGGCGACGCGGCGGATTCGTTTGATGTGGTCATCCCGGCGCTGCCGGGCTACGGCTGGGGGGGCAAGCCGAAGGAACGGGGCTGGGGCCCAAGCCGCACAGCGGCCGCATTCAACACACTCATGACGGAAGTGCTGGGATACGAACGCTACGGCACACAGGGCGGGGACTGGGGAGGGATCATCACGGCCCGGATGGGGGCAGCGCATCCAGAACACATCGCGGGCTGCCACCTTAACTTCCTTGTCGGCCAGCCGCCGGCGGGCGAAGAATCGGAGGCCGGCAAAGCCGCTGCTGCGGAGCGCCAACGATTCGTCGCCGAAGAGACCGCGTACAGCCAGCTGCAGGGCACGAAGCCAATGTCTCTGGCGATCGCCCAGGCCGATTCTCCTGCAGGCACGGCCGCGTGGATCGTGGAGAAGTTCCGGACCTGGTCCGATTGCGACGGCAAGATCGAGAGCGTCTACAACAAGGACCAACTCCTCACGAACATCATGTTCTACTGGGCCCCGAACTCGATCGTCAGCGCAGCGCGGATGTACTACGAATCGCGGCGCGACACCGGTGGGTTCGGAGGACGAGTCGAAGTGCCAGTGGCGGCCGCGGTGTTCCCCAAAGAGATCTACCGGTCACCGCGGCACTGGCTCGAGAACCGATTCAACATCCAGCGTTGGACGGAGTTCGACAAAGGGGGGCACTTCGCCGCGATGGAGCGCCCGAAAGAACTCGTTGAGGATGTGAGGACGTTCTTCCGTACGCTCCGGTAGAGCCGCCGCGCGGGCTTTGGGTCGAACCGCTGTTGACCGGCTGATAAAGTCGTTGGTGGTGGGTCCGGCGGCTGGCGCGCGCGCCAGCCCATTCGCCATGAATTCACCGGAGGATGCCATGCGCCGAGCCGCAGAGGTCGTCGTCCGGGCCGCCAAGGGGTATGGCGCCGACCACTGCGCTGTCTTTGCCGGCGGCGTCACGTACTTCGCCTTGGTCTCGCTCTTCCCCCTGACGCTCTTCGCAATGTCAGTCACGGGCTTCGTCTTCCAGGACTCCGCCGAGCAGCAGAAGCTTGTCGACAACCTGCTCGACGCACTGCCGATCGACCAGGCGAGTGGTCGTGGTGACCTCGAGGATGTGATCGGCGCCGTTGTGGACGCGCGCGGCACGCTCGGCATTATCGGACTGCTTGGCGCCGCCTACTCCGCCAGTGCGCTGTTCGGGGCTGTTCGGACATCATTGAACGGAGTCTTCAAGGCGGAGCAGAAGCGTCCGTTCTTCGCCGCCAAAGCTATCGACCTGGCGCAAGTGCTTGTGTTCACGGTCTTGCTTTTGTTGTCGGTCGGCGTGACGTTTGGGATCGCCTTTGCGCAGAGGTTCAGCGAAGACCTCTTCGGTGAAGATGCTGGCTGGATCACGGGCCGAACTCTGTCGTTGGCGTACGCACTGGTCCCGATCGGCGTCTCGGTCATGGTGTTCATCCTGCTCTACACGATCGTGCCTGCGCGGAAGGTTGGCCGCCGGAACGCTCTGATCGGCGGGGTCGTTGCGGCGGTGCTGTTCGAAGCGTTGAAGGTAGGGTTCGCCCAATACGTGGCCAACTTCGGCAACTACGACGCCACCTACGGGACGCTTGGATTCGTGATCGTGCTCCTGGTGTTCTTTAACTTCAGCGCGCAGGTGATGTTGCTTGGGGCCGAAGTGGCCCGCGCAGGCTTCGATATCGACAAGAGTAACGATGCCGAACGGTTCAAGGAGACCGGCGCGCTGTTGCAGAAGCTCGGCCGGATCCTTCCCCCGGTGATCCGGGCGCGGCTTCGCATGGCTCCGGAGGCGACGGTCCCGGCCCTGGTCCCGGCGGACGTCCAGCAAGGGTTGGCGCGACCGAGCTGCCGGTCGGTTCCGCAACTATCAGCAACTGCCGAAGAACACGAGCCCGCTGAACGTCCGGGGACGCTCAGCGGGCTCGTGTTGGTCATCGGGGTGGTCGCGGTCGCGATATTGGGCTTCCGCAAGCGTTAAGCGGCTACCAGCGAGTCGTTGCGACAGCACCCTCGTGTTGTTCCAGCAACTCCGGGAGCCGGGAGAAGAGGACCTCCGCGCCGGTCGCATCCGCCTGCCTGACCATCAACTCGAACCGGCCCTCATCGGCCGTACCGTTGTGCCGCCGGGAGTCGACTGCCGAGCCCCAGTTCGCAACGGCATCCTCGTGGAGGACGATGGCCGATGCGCGCCCGATGGCGAGCGCCCGGACCACGGTTGCAACGCCGCTGACGTGATTCTCGCCATGGGCGCCGCCGAGGATTTCGGAAGCGAACCGGTCGCCAAGGTCGAGCTGCGTGCTCGCCGCGAGGTCGGCAGCGACTTCTGCCGCTGTGCGTTCCACCTCGCCTGGCGCTGCGGCCGGGCGTTCGAGAATGCGCTGCGCGACTGCTGCGGGGAGGTGAGCGAGGAGCTCGGCGCGCGCCGAGTCGATGCCGGCAACGATGACGATGTCGTGGGCGCCAGCCAGTGAGACCAACTCCGCGGCCGCCTCTCGCGCGGCTGTGGCGCGCTTCTCCTCCACGGCCCGTTCAAGGCGATTCTTGGAGTGGCCGCCGCCGTACGTGCGTCCCGCCGCGCCGCGCCCTTCTACCGCGGTCCGGCCCCGCCGCTTGCTGGTGGCGTGGGGGTCAGTCTCAGCGTGGCTCTGCCCGGCGACCTCCCCGTGGATGATGCGGACGAGGTGGATGCTGTGGTGGTCCACGGAGGCAACCGTGGCAGGCTGGTCGAGTTCGAAGCCATGCCGTTCCAGTTCGAACATCCATGGCCGGGAGCCGACGCGGACGTCGTTCCGGAAGGGATGCACGGAGGTCAGTTCGTACCGGAATCCTGCATCACTGCTCGTCACAACGGCGAGGCCGCGTGCACCCTCGGCGACTGCGCTCGCGATAGCGTCTTCTACGGCAGCCGCGTCGGCCGCCAGGGAGTCCGCGGCGGAACCGTGGCGGAGGTCCAGCGATGTCATCGCTTCGGCCAGTGCCTTCTTAAACACGGCAGGGGCAGTGGGATGGCCGGTGTCAGGCGCCGGGGTCAGGTCGAGATAGGCGGTAAGGACGGGCGCGTCAACGTCTCCGAGCGAGCGGATCGCGTCCCGAAACTCGTAGTAGTCCATGAAGGTCCTCCGAAAGGTCACGTTAGGCCGTGTGAGCATGATGGCGACACGGCGGGCTATGGAAACGACCCGCAGGGCCGCCGGTTCCGGGGTCTACCGGCCGGTTCCTCCACTCCGGGCGTCCCTTACAGGTCGCTGAGCATCGCCTCGGGCACGCCGAGCGCCGCTCGCACGCGGTCGGCCGCCGAGTTCGGTGATACCACCGTGACGATGTCGCCGAACCGGATCTCGGTGTTCCCCGTCGGGATGATTGTCTGGGTCCCGCGGCGCACGAGGACGACGAGCGCTCCGTTCAAACCCGGGATGGTGCTGAGCTTCCCGCGTGCGGCCGCGTTGGTCACGCGGAAACGCAGGATTGAGACTTCTTCTCCCGGCGAAAGCATCACGTCCGAAAGGGGGGACCCACCAGCGAGCGTGACGATCTCATCGGCGACGGCGGCCTGCAAGCTGACAGCCTGGACGCCGGCGTTGTCGAAGCCTGGCATTGTGCCGGGGTCGCGCACGGCAGCGATCACCCGCTCGCAGCCGAGCCCCTTTGCGATCTGGGAGGCGAGGAGGTTTCGTTCGTCGCTGCTCGTGGTGAGGATCAGCGCTTCGACGTCGTCGATGCGGGCTTTGCGCAGAACGTCCTGACTGGCGATGTCGCCGAAGAGAACTTCGAAGCCATCATCGCGCCCGCGAACTGCATGTTCGTCGTCGTTTTCGACCACGAGGACGGTGCTGCCCGTATCGCGCAGACGCCGTGCGATGCGGCTGCCGACTTCGCCGTATCCGGCCACTACTGTCCTCACGGGGTACACCTTGAGGAGCCGGGCAATGGGAGCTGCATAGAGGGATTGTACCGCGATGGTAGCAAGGATCGTAACGAAGACGAGGGCGACGAACTGTTCCTCGTTCGCACCGAGCCGGCCGCTTGCTTCGATTGCGACAACGCTGGCGAGCGAAGCGGCGACCACGCCGCGAGGGGCGACGGCTGAGAGGAATACCCTTTCTCTCCATGTGAGGTCAGAACGCGCGGAGGCGATGGCGACAAGGAGTGGGCGGCCGATAGCGACGAGCGCCAGGACGACGATGAACCCGCGCGGCCAGAGGTCGCCGATGCTCGAAAGCGGGATCGATGCCGCGAGCATGATGTACACGGTCGCGACCAGGAACGCGACGATGGATTCCTGGAAGTGCTCCACCTCTTCGCGGTGGGGGATGGCCACCGTGCCGACGGTGATGCCGAGGATGACCATCGCGGTCAGGCCCGACTCTTCGCCGAAAGACTCTGCGATCCCAAACGTCGCCACGGCGGCGCCGATGACGAGCAGCGACACTTCTCGCGCCTGGAGACGTTTCACGAGCCTGGTAATCCCCAGCAGCACAGCTGAACCGATGACGCCACAGGCGACGCCGATCCCTACGCGCACCACCACCCAGCCGATCGGGCCGGATGGGTCGAATGAGTCGGCGAGCGCGACCTGGAGGAGGAAAAACGTGAGGAGGGCGCCGAAGGGGTCGATGATGACGCCTTCGGCGATCAGCACGGATCGGAGCTGATCGTTGACGCGAACGGTCCGGAGCAACGGGTTGATGACGCTCGGTCCGGTGACGGCGACAAGCGCGCCGAACAGCGCCGCAACGCGCCATGGAAAATCGAGCAAGAAGTGCGCACTGAGCATCCCGACGATGGGAGTGACGATCAGTCCGCCGATCACGAGGTTCCGGACCACGGGGGCGAGCCTGCGGAGAGAACGTGCATCGATCCCCGTGCCGCCTTCGAAAACGATCAGGGCCACCGCCAGGGCAATGGCGAGCGGCGCCCAATCGCTGAGTTCGTCCGTACGTACGACGTTTAGACCATCGCGGCCGAGGATGAGGCCGGTGAGGAGGAGGATGGCGGGGAGCGGGATCCGGAGGCGAGTAGACGTAACGCGGCCGAGAGCAGCGGCGAGCCCGATGGCTGCCGCTGCAAGGAATCCGGCCTCGATGTGTGCGTGTCCGTCCAAGTTGTCACCACTGTAACGAAGGGCGCGCGTTCGGCCGAACACGCTCGGAGATAGCCGCTGTTCACCGCTTGGCGCCCCGGCGTCCACCCGCCGTTAACGGACGCTCAACCGCGCGTCCACGCCTGGCTACCACTTTGTAACCCATCGACACCCTGTTGATGGAGCACGAAGTGACGACAATGCCCGACCTCTCCCCGGACCGAACTGACGATCCAGGATCGTTCGCCAGGGCCGCGGTCGCCGAGGCAGAGTCGCTGGCGACGCGCCGTCCTCGCGCCGCACACGTCCCAGTCGGCCCACTCACCGTATTCAACGGGGACATGGAATCCGCGGCTGACCTGTGTGTCGCGGCCATCCGGGCGGGGCGCGGGCTCCGCGTTGCGACGGCCAACCTCGACTTCGTGGCGCGGGCACGGCGAGACGCCACGCTCCGCCTCGACCTTGAGCGGAGTTCATTGGTGGTGGCCGATGGCGCCCCTGTGGCCTGGCTGGCGCGGCTGGCCGGTGGACAAGCCACGCGCCGGGTTACGGGAGTTGACCTGGTCGCCGCTATCTGCAGCAGCGCGTCGGTAGATTCGCCCATACGCGTCGCCTTCTACGGCGGAGATGCAGCCGTGGCGAAGTTGGCGGCGGGCGAACTCGAACGGCGCTACCCCGGCGTTTCCGTGGTGATACGGATCAGCCCACCGTTCCGAACCTTGAGCAGCGACGAGATCCGGGCAGACGTCTCTGCACTCGTGCAGGCGCGGCCTGATGTTGTGCTGGTCGCACTCGGCTGTCCGCGGCAGGAGCGGTTCATCGCCGAACACTTCTCGGCGATTCCGGGCGCCGCGTGGATCGGCGTTGGTGGGACGTTTGACTTCTATGCGGGCCGTCGCAGGCGGGCTCCGAAGGTGCTGCAGAACGCAGGGGCGGAGTGGCTCACGCGGCTCGTCCAGGAGCCCAGGAGGCTCTGGCGCCGCTATCTCATGGATGACCTCCCGAGCCTCGCGCGGGTGACGCCGACGGTGATCCGGAACCGCGGCCGGAGCGATGCGGGCGAAGTCGATGAACTGCGCCGATCCCTCACCGGGGCCGTCTGAGCCGGCGATCTGCTCAACCTCACCGCAACTGTCCGGCTACCGGTTGGTTACCGCGGCTCAACTGGGCATCAACGTCCGGTCTCCACAGTTGTGCCCAGTACCGGTGGGAATCCCAGACCCCCAAGGGAGACGAGAATGACCCGAATTGCCGTTATCGGTTGTGGATACGTTGGAGCGGTCTCGGCCGCATGTTTTGCAGAGCTCGGCCACGATGTCGACTGCATCGACACTGATGCCTCTCGCATCGAGGTTCTGAAGCGCGGCGAAAGCCCGATTCATGAGCCTGGCTTGGAGACCCTGCTTGCGCGGGGTGTGAGCCGCGGACGGCTGCATTTCTCATCCGAATATCCAGATGTGTTCGACGCCAGGGTCGTGTTCATCGCGGTAAATACTCCAGAGTCGCACGAGGGAGCCGCCGACATTCGTGCCGTGCGGGATGCGGTGACGATGGTTGCGCCGCGCCTCCGCTACGGCTCCGTGATCGTGAACAAGAGCACGGTGCCGATCGGTACCGGAGAGCTCGTCTCAGGAATGGCACGGCGAAGCGGAAGCGGTGCGATCTCGGTGGTATCCAACCCCGAGTTTCTCCGCGAAGGCTCGGCCATCCGCGACTTCATGATGCCCGACCGCGTGGTCCTCGGCTCCGACGACCCCAATGCGATTGAGACGGTTGCGGCACTCTACGAACGGCTCGAGGCGCCGGTGTTGCGGACGGACATCCGCACCGCAGAAATGATCAAGTACGCTTCAAACGCATTCCTGGCGACGAAGATCTCGTTCATCAACGAGATTGCGGCCATCTGCGAATCCCTCGGCGCCGACATTTCGGAGGTAGCACGGGGGATGGGGATGGACGAGCGGATCGGGAACCGCTTCCTCGCCGCCGGCCTCGGCTGGGGCGGAAGCTGCTTCCCGAAGGATGTACGCGCGCTCGCCCACATGGCCGCGGTGCACGGCACGCACCCGCAGCTTCTGCGGTCCGTGATGGATATCAACGCCGGTCAGCGGCTGCGGACAGTCCAGAAGGTGCGGGATGCGCTCGGTGGCCTTGACCGCCGGCGCATCGCAATCCTCGGCGCGTCGTTTAAGGCCGACACCGATGACACGCGGAATTCGCCTGCGCTGGAACTGGCCTCGCTGCTGCACCTGGAGGGCGCGTCTGTGGTCGTCTACGACCCGGTCGTCCCGGGCGATCGCATCAAAGATGTCGTGCCGGATGTAGATGTCGCGGGCTCGGTGGTGGCAGCCGCCGATGGGGCCGACGCCGTCATTGTCGCCACAGAGTGGCAAGAATTCCTGGACATGGACCTGGACGTCCTCGCGCGGACGGTCTCCCAGCGGCTGATCATTGATGCTCGCAATCTACTGGACCCTGCCGCTGTGCGGAGCGCCGGGTTCGAATATCACTGCCTCGGGCGTCCGGCGCGCGAGGGCGGTCCAGTCGCACGGTTGGCCGTCGATGCGATGCCGGCGGCCGCGGGTGGAGCACAGTAATGGCCGCGCCTGCCACGTTCCGAAACCCTTCCCATGAGGTATTCCTCGAACCCGTTGCCATCCAGGCCGCGATGTCTGGATTCGTCCGGCCGATGCCGGTCTGGAAGCGGGCAATCGACGTCCTGGGTGCCGGCGTGGGTCTCGCCCTGCTCGCTCCGTTCTTCGCGGTCGTTGCGCTTGTGGTGGGGATAGACAGCCCCGGAAGTCCGCTCTTCAAGCAGACCCGGGTCGGCAAGGGCGGCCGGCAGTTCACGTGTTGGAAGTTCCGGACTATGCACCGGGATGCTGAGCGGATGAAGGACTCGCTTCTCGATCGCAACGAAGCGTCCGGACATATCTTCAAGATCAAAGACGACCCGCGCCGGACACGCGTGGGGATCCTCCTTCGAAAGACCAGCGTCGATGAGCTGCCACAGCTCTGGAACGTGTTCCGCGGCGACATGAGCCTCGTGGGCCCGCGGCCGCCCGTGCCGTCCGAGGTCGCGTCCTATTCGGTCGCCCAGCTGCGGCGCCTCGCTGTCGAACCTGGAATCACGGGGCTCTGGCAGGTGACCCTGCGCGGCCGGCATGACTTTTCCGACATGGTCGCGCTCGACACCGAATACGCCCTTCGCCGGAGTCTTTGGCTGGACCTTCGAATCTTCGCGCTTACGGTAGTGGCCGTGGTGCGCGGCGAAGGCTCCTGCTAGCCGTTTCGGCTCGCTGGATGGCAACAGCCGCCACTCTGCGCAGAGCGCGCCGGTGACTGACTGGTAACGGCGCCCCCGGCCCAGTCCTCCACTCCACGTCCACTCAACGTCGACCAGACAGGGTATGACCATGCAGCGCAGCACATCTCCGATCCCTCGCAAGCTTGTTGAGACGCTGTTCCGCCGGTCCTGGCTCCTGCTTATCCCTGTGGTGTCCGTGCCGCTGCTCGTCGCCGCGCTAGTGAGCCACGAGACCGTGTACCGGTCCGCGTCGGTGGCGTGGGTATCGGAAATCGCAGGCACCGGAACGACGACCTTTGCCGGGTCGGGCGGCTCCGGTGAGCAGTCGGCCTCCGAACGGCAGGTGTCCGTCGTGAATGACTTGCTGACGACGCGATCCTTCCGCGATGCCGTCGTGGCCGGGGCTGGCGTCGTGCCTGCCGGCAGCTCCACGGATGCGTTCGAAGCGGCGCGCGAACGGGTGACGCGGCAGCTTTCGGTCACCGCCACAGGACCGAACCTCGTCACGCTGGCCGCCGAAGCATCCTCAGCTGAAGAAGCGCAACTGCTGGCAGCCGCATTTGTAGCAGAGGTCCAGGCGCGGCTGCGGAGCGAGAGCGCTCGTGAAGCCGCCGTCGTGCTCGCCTATTTCGAAACGCAGGCGGCGCAGGCGAAGCAGTCCGTCGCTGACACCGGCGCCGCCCTGGCTGCGTACGCGAAGCTGAACCCTGCGGTCGAGCAGAACCCTGACGCTGAGTACCAGCGGCTCAGCGGCCTGCTCGGAGCACAGGAGGCAGTCCTCCAGCGAGTCCTTCAATCGCAGAATGATGCCCAGTTGCAGGCCGCTTCGATCACGGCCAGCGGCGAGGCACTGTTGGTTGTCCAGGACACGCCGCTGGTGCCGTCCGCCCCCGAGCCACTATCGATGGCCACGCGGGCGATGTACCCGGCCGTGGGGCTCGCGGCAGGTATCTTCCTCGCGCTGGCATTGCTCTACTTCTGGTACCGCACAGACCACTCCATCCGTTCCGAGTCTGACCTCGCCGACCTCGACCTGCTCGTCCTCGGCGACATCCCCGAGCTGCGACCAAACGACATCGCCCGGCGGTTCACACCGCTGCGCATGGTTGGAGCGTTCCGGCGTGACTACGCGCGGCATGTCGCGGCTTCGATTTCTCCAGTGCCGTCGGATGAAAGGGAAGCGTCATGATTGGTCACGGGTCGGACCCACGGGATCAGCTGAAAGAGGCCATTCGCGAGATCCAGGTGATGGCCGGACTGACGGATGCGACGGCATCGCGGCTGCGGATTTCGCGGGCCGCGCGCTTCGATGAGGGCCCGGCCGTGCTTTCGCAGGCGTTCGGCAATCGGGCCTTTAAGACGGTCCGGGGGTCGGCGGCGCCGGATGCCCTGTCGGCTCCACGAAGCCTGACGATCGGCGTGACAAGCGTGAACTACCGCGACGGCAAGAGCACGGTGGCGATGGCGCTCGCGAGCTGCCTCGCGCATGACTTCGCCGCCGAAGTGACGCTGGCCGATGCAGACTTTGAAACGCACTCGATTGGCCGCGAATACGGGCTGATCGGCCGCCAGGGCCTGGCAGAGGTGCTTACCGGCGAAACGTCGCTCGTGCACGCGACCTTCCGCTACCGTGCGGCGCCGCTCTCGGTTGTCACCAGCGGCGAGGTAAAGGTGGAGCCTTCCCGCCTCGCGCGGTCAGAGAGCCTGAAATGGACGATCGAGGAGATGAAGGGACGGAGTGCATTCGTCGTGCTCGATCTCCCGGCTGCGTTGCACTCCACGAATGCTGCGGTCATCGGCGCCCACTGTGATGGAGTCATCGTCGTCGTGCGTGCCGGTCACACGACGCGGCAGGAGCTTGACCGCGTCCTTCGGCAGTTCCACAGCGTCAATGTCATCGGCGTGGTCCTGAACAGGCAGGCGTCCAGCGTGCCCGGATGGGTCGACCGCCTGCTGGCACTGCCGGCCTAGCCATGCTGCTTGTGCTCGGGCTCGTCGCGGTGGCCGCCGGTCTGGCACGGTTCTTCCCAGGACTTTCATCCGCGCGCGAGTCGGCCCTTAGCGTCGGGGCGGCGGCCGTACTGCTGACGGTGCTCCTTTCGTTTGAGGCCGCGGGGTGAGCATGTCCACGGCGTCCTTCGATGCGGCGACATTGCCGCTGCGCCGCGTTCCCTTCGTTGGATCACTGGCTATGGTCGTCCTGCTTTCCGGGTTGGCCGCCTTGCTCGTCGCTCTGCTTGGGCCGAAGGCGCTAATGCTTGGCGCAGGGGCAGCCGTCGTACCGGTGGCGCTGTTGCGGCCGCGCGAGACGTTCTGGGCAGCGGCCGGCCTTGCTGTGGTGGTAGACACTGCCGCTGTCGGTTCCACGTCGACACTGACGCTTGCATTCTGGGAGCTCCCCTCGAGCGTGCTCGCGTTGATGCCGTTCAAGATGAATCCGTTCGAAATCGTAATCGCACTCTCGGTGGCCGGCGTGGCGCTCCAGTCGGCCCGTTCAGGCGCAAGCCTCCCACCGATCGCGCGGCTCGTGCCGCTCATGCTGCTCCTCGGGATGGCGGTCGGGATCGCGCGCGGCGGCGCAATCAACCTCGCCTATCACGAGGCACGAGGACTGTTGTTCGGCGCGATGGCGTTCGTCGTCGTGTGGCGGACGGGCGGGCTCGAAAGCCGGCCCCTGGCGCGATGGTTCGTTGGGGCGACGGCCGTGCTGGGGCTGAGCGTGCTCTGTCGCTTCGTTGTCGACCTGCGGGGTGGTGCAGCCGGTCCGCCGAAAGAGTTCTGGTTCGGCCACGAAACGGGGCTTTTCCTTGCCGCCGGCGCGCTCGCCGGCTGCTTACTGCTGACCAGGGTCCGGGACCACCGCGGCCGGGCTCTTCTGGCGCTCTACGTGGTACTGATGGTCGCGGCGACGCTGATGACGGGGCGGCGCAGCGCGATCCTGGTGGCCGGAGTTGGAGTGATCGCGGTTGCCTGGCTTGTGTTCCCGCGACGGCCTGCATTGCTCACCTTTGGTGCTTTCGCCGCCGTCGCACTGGGCGGCTTGTACGTGAACGCATTCTGGGATTCGCAAGCAGGCCCGATTGCTGAGCCGGCACGCGCTGTGCGCTCTCAGGTCGACCCAGACCCACGCGATGCGAGCTCTGACGCATACCGGGCGACTGAACGTTCGAACATCCAACGGACGCTGAGCGAGAGCCCGCTTCTCGGCCTCGGGTTCGGGCGGCCGTTCACGGAGTACGAGGAACTTCCTGACCTCGACTTCTGGCCGCTCCAGCTCTACACGCCACACCAGAACTTGCTGTGGTTGTGGCTGAAGATGGGCATTGCCGGCGCTGCGATACTGCTTGGGCTTTGGGTGCTGGCGTTCCGGCGCTGCCTGGCAGCTTGTTTCAGGATCCGTGCCGGCGGTGGCGCTTTGCCGATCGAACCCATCTTCTTCGCCAGTGCGTTGCTCATGTACCTCGTATATGCGCGGATTGACCTCGCCGTCGTGGCCTCCCGGGCCTCGGTCCCGCTTGCCGTATTGCTCGCACTGGTGCTGATGCGCCCGTGGTCCAAGGTCGAACAAGAGCAGTGATGGGTACATCTGTCGACATCGTCGTCCCGACGTTCAACCGTCACGCCCGGCTGGCTTCGACACTGCGGGGCATTGCTGCACAGACGGTGCGCAATTACCGAACCATCGTGGTCGATGACGGGAGTTCGCCTCGCGTATCGGCGTCCCTCGACCCGGCGTTGGCCCGGGAAGCGAACGTCACCTGCCTTGCGACCGAAGGAAACGGCGGTCCGGCGCGCGCACGGAACCTGGGCGTAGCCGCAGGGGATGCGCCACTCATCGCCTTCGTGGACGATGACGTGGACCCGGTGCCTGACTGGCTACAGCGCCACCTGGCTGCGCATGAGGGAACAGAGCCAGTGGCGACGATTGGGCCCTTACTGGCGCCGCCGGGATGGCGGCCCACGCCGTGGAATTGGTGGGAGGCTCAAACTCTCGCGCGGGAATATGCCAGGATGCAGCGGGGCCTCTATGCGCCAACCTGCCGCCAGTTCTTCACGGGCAACGCCATGGTGCGCCGCCAGGACTTCGAGGCCGTTGGCGGTTTCAACGAGGCGCTGCTGCGGGCCGAGGACATCGAGCTGGGCCTGCGCCTACATGAGCGTGGCGTCCACTTTTCACTCGTAACTTCAGCGGTTGGATGGCACGACAGCTTCCGCACGGCTGACGGATGGCGACGAATGGCCCGGCAGTACGCCTTGGCGGATCGCGTGATCGATGAACTGCATCCGGATGCAGGCTGGGCGGCGATGGTAGCGAGAGAGCGCGCGGCGCGCAGGCGGGGCGTGCTTGTCGCGCGACGTATCGACCGATCGGGTTTGGCACACGAGCGCCTCGTCGGGGGGCTCCTGTTGGCCGCGAGGGTGGCATTCGCTTCTGGAGTGCGGCGAGCCTCATCACGAGCGCTGGCTCTTGCGTTCGACCTGGAGTATTCCCACGCCGAGCGGGAATCCGCGCAATCCGCGGTGGGGCCGGTCACGGCGCTGGCGTCGAAGGCAGCGGCATGACCCCATCAACCGCGCATCAACCGTCGCTCAACGCGAAAACGATACGGTGACCAACGTGTTACCGACGGAATGTTCGAGCGGACTGTGCTCCCCTCGTCACCGGGTTTGTCGCCAGTGAGCGGGCCAACTGTCGCTCTCTGCCTTGAGCAAACGCTCGGCCACCGTGCGCATACGCTGAACCTCGAAGCGGCAGCCGGCGCGCGCGCGCAGCCGACGCCTGTCGTGCGCGTTGAATACCCGGAAGATCCACGGCTGCGGGTGCCATGGGCGGCGCGAGGGAGCGGTCAGGCACTTCGTAAGCTCCGTGCGTTGCCGGGACGACCCGACGTCACACTGTTCCATACCTCCACCATTTCCCTTGCCGCTCCCGCGTTCGGCACCCCGTACGTGGTTTCGGTTGACGCAACGCCGCTCCAGATCGATGCGATGGGGCGTTGGTACCGCCACGAGCGCTCGCCGGCGCTGGTCGAGCGGGCCAAGACGGCGTGGTACCGGCGCGTCTTCGGACGGGCGCGAGCGATGGTCGCGTGGTCGGATTGGTCGGCGAAATCGCTGACCCGGGACTACGGCGTCAACCCAGAGCGCATCCACGTCTTTCACCCTGGTGCGGGCTGCGCCTTCTTCGATCTGGAACGGACCGGGGCCGCTTCGGTACCAACGATCCTGTTTGTCGGCGGGGACTTCGAGCGGAAAGGCGGTGACACGCTTCTGGATGCGTTCGCGCCGCTGGCAGGGCGGGCACGGCTGGTCATGGTGACTGCCGCTGCGGTCCCGGAAAGGCCGGGCGTGTCCGTAGAGCGCGGCGTTACGCCGGGTTCGCGACGGCTGTTGTCCGCGTACGCGAATGCCGACATCTTCTGCCTCCCGACGCGCGGCGACTGCACCTCTGTGGCAATCGAGGAGGCGATGGCGGCAGGGCTGCCGGTCGTGACGACAGCAGTAGGTTCAAACGCCGAGACCATTGCCGATGGCGAATCTGGTCTCCTCATCCCCGCTGACGACCCCGCCACCCTGACTGGTGCGCTCACTCGTCTCGTTGAAGATGCGGCGGAACGCATCCGGATGGGCGCAGCCGCACGCGAACGGGCCCAGGACGCCTACCACGCCCAATCCAACGCGCACGGAATCCTCGATCTGCTCGAGGCTGTGGCATGACGACGTACGTGATGGTGAGTCTGACAAAGGATTCTGCTGCGCGGATGCTGGCCGACGGGCCGCGCAGGGACCTCCTGGAAGTTGCGCGGGAACTCGGAGCGACGGTGGACTATGCTCCTGCGTCCCGGCAAGGCGCCGGATGGCGGCGGCGGCTGCTCGGTGCACATGTCCGCCAGGCGTGGGCCCTGGCCAGACGTGTCCGAACCGGAGATACCGTCCTCGCGGACGGCGAGCACACGGGCTTGCCCTTGTTGCTGTTCCTTGCGCTTCGACGCAGGCGGCCGCGGCGGGTCGTCGTGATCGGACACCTGGTGAGCCGGCCGTGGAAGCTGGCAGCGCTGGCAGTCGTGACCCGGATCGGTGCCCCCGGTGTACTTGTGCTGCACAGCGTGGAGCAGCGACGCCGGGTTGCTCGCCGGCTGGGGCGCCGATGGTCTGTGGCACTCGTGCCCTACCAGGTGGACACCCGGTTCTGGACGGGCATTGAGGAGCGCAGCGCCGAACCTCGTTCCCGTGTGGTAGCTGTTGGTTCCGAGCACCGCGACTACGAGACGCTCGCGCGCGCAGCCGCGGGACTCGATGCCGATGTCGTGATCGCGGCTGGGAGTCATTGGGCGAGAACGCGCGCGGGCCTGGCCGCGATGCCGCCAAACGTGCAGTTCGTCGATCAAACGCTGGGTTTCGTCGAGCTGCGCGAACTCTATCGTTCAGCGGCCGTGGTGGCGGTACCGCTTCACGATGTGCCCAACCAGTCCGGTGTGACCACCATTCTCGAAGCAATGAGCTGCGGCGTGCCCGTGGTCGTCACGGCCACGGCAGGGCAACGGGAGTGCATTAGCGGGCCGCTGGTCGAGCATGACGGCCAACTGGAAGTATCGACGCAATTCTCGCACGGGCCGCATGTGCTCGGAGCCGCGCCAGCGCCGACGGGACAGACCGGCCTCTACGTACGACCGGGCGATGCCGCTGGCCTGCGCCACGCGCTTGAGCAGCTCGTCGCGGACGACGACCTGGCAAGAGCCGCCGGTGGGCGCGCCCGGCAGGTTGCCGAGGACGCGTTTTCGATTGAACAGTTCGTCGAGACGTTCGCCGCGTTGCTCAATCACGCGGCCCCGGCTCAACGCGCCATGGAACGGGAGGCAGTCGTGGCATGAGCGTGCTACTGAACGTCCTGGGAGTCGGGATTTCGGCCGTAACGGTTACCCACGCGGGCGCATGGCTGACGCTTTCTGCGATGGCGATGCGCCGTCCTACGCCGTGCCGTCCAGCGGAACGACCCTGGCGCTTTGCGGTGATTGTGCCGGCACATAACGAGGAAGGCTGCATCGGCGAAACCCTGGAGAGCCTTGCGGCGGACGAGTTCGAGCCGCGGCCGGAGCTCTTTGTCGTGGCCGACAACTGCTCGGATTCCACCGCCTCCATCGCACGCAATCTTGGCGCGACAACGCTGGAGCGATTCGACTCGACCCATCGCGGCAAGGCCTACGCGCTGGATTTCGGAATTGCGGTAGTCGAAAGCCGGGCTGTGCCTCCGGACGCGTACATCATCCTGGATGCCGATAGCACGGTGCAGCCGGGCTTTTTCGCCGCGATTGCCAGCCGGCTCGACGCCGGCGCGGAGGTGGTGCAGGCGGAGTACCGGGTACTGTCCCAAGAAGACGCGCGGACGCGGCTCCGGGCGCTCGCCTTCACGCTTGTCCACTACGCCCGGCCCCTCGGCGCGCAGAGGCTGGGCCTTGGCATGGGACTCAAGGGAAATGGCATGGCGTTCCGCCGGGCACTTGTGGCTAATGGAATGCCCGGATTCGGGATCACGGAAGACGCCGCAGCATCGCTTGAACTGGCGCGTCGTGGGTTAGCAGCGTCGTTTGAGCCAGGCGCCGTGGTGCTTGGCCGGATGGCGCCGTCGTACTCGGCAGCCGTGGCCCAGGACCGGCGCTGGGAAGGCGGGCGCCTGTCGATGCTGCCACGGGCGGTCCTCATCGCTGCCGTCGCTACCTCCCGCGGACGGTGGATGGCCGCAGGCGCAGCCATGGACGTAGCAGCACTGCCGCTAACCGTTGTCGGACTGCTGGCCGGCGTTGGCCTCGGGCTTGCTGCGGCCGGATTCGGATCGTTCCTCTTTGCGGCGGCGGGCTGCCTGATGCTTGTCGCCTATCCTTTCGCCGGCTGGGCTGCAGCGCGGGTTCCCATCAGAGACCTCGGGGTGCTCGCGCAGGTGCCGCGCTTCGTGGCCCACAAACTTCGCGTGTTTGTGTCGCTCGCACGTAGCGGGGCGCCGAGGAACTGGGAGCGTACTGAGCGGGGAGGCGAAGCATGACGAACCGGCAACGCCCGGCAGCGACCTTTGTCGGAGTCACATACGCAGGGTGGCAGACCCGCCAGATGAATCTCGCCAACAGCGTCGGAATCGACGGGCGTCTCAACGCAACGTTCCACGAAGTCAGCGGCTGGAAGTCGGGCGGGCTTCTCGAGCGGCTGCCGATGCCAGGCGGTGTGCGAGGGCGTATTCGGGCGATCGAGCAAACGCGCCCGGTCGCCGGGATCCCTCGCCCCGACATCATCTGGACTTCCGCCACAGAGCTGGTGTTGCCCTATCTCTGGGCGTTCCTGGGCCCCTTGGACCGGCCCCTGGTCGTTGAGACTGACTGGACCATCGACCAGCAAGAGTCGATGGCCAGGGAGTACTTCCAACGCCCGCCGCGGACGGGGCTCTCGCTCCGCGTGGCGCGTTGGCGCGAGCGTCTCTTTCTTGATCGGGTCGACCTCTTCTCTCCAATGTCGAACTGGGCCGCGGACGACCTTCGGAGGCTTGGCGTGCCAGACGATCGGATCCGGGTCATCCATCCGGGGGTCGACCTCGACGCATGGAAACCGACGAGCCGGAGCCGTACTGGCGACTCACCAGTTC
Source organism: Dehalococcoidia bacterium (assembly GCA_050248655.1). Classification (GTDB taxonomy): domain Bacteria; phylum Chloroflexota; class Dehalococcoidia; order Tepidiformales; family Tepidiformaceae; genus JAGQHB01. The sequence goes on along the minus strand of JBFWRY010000001.1, from coordinate 290,155 downwards.
GGCTCCTCTTCGTAGGCGGCAACTTCGAGCGAAAGGGAGGGGACCTCCTCCTCGAAGCCATGCGCGGGACCTTCTTCGGACGCTGCGAGCTCGACATCGTGACACGCGATCCAGTGCCCGAGACGCCCGGCGTGACCGTGCATCGGGCTGAGGCAAATTCCCCACAGCTGCGTGCGCTGTTCGACCGCGCAGACCTGTTCGTGATGCCAACGCGGGCGGAGTGCTTTGGCCAGGTTGCCGTGGAGGCGCTCGCCTCGGGTCTGCCCGTAATCGTCGGCAAGGTTGGCGGGACCGGGGACATCGTCGATGACGGCGTCACTGGCTGGCGCATCGCACCCGACGCACCGTCACTACACGCGTCGCTGGAGCATGCTCTTTCGGTGCGCGAATGCCTGCCGTTGATGGGTGCGCGCGGCCGGCTGGTTGCAGAGGAGCGGTTCGATGGTCGCCGAAACGATCGGTTGTTGATCGACCTGATGCTCGAGCTTGTCGAGAGGCGGAGGGCACGCCGTGGCGCGGCCTAGAAGAGTGCGCCGGGTAGCGCTGGTCCTCCAGTCGGTCGCTCCCGGCGGGATGGAGACACATGCCGTTGACCTTGCCGCGGAGTACGCGCGCCGGGGGATGAGCGTGCTCGCGGTTCTTCCCGAGGACGCGGCGCTGGACGGCGTGGCCGGGCGCTTCACCGCGGCCGGAGCACGGGTCAAGCGCCTGAATACGGATTCGCGCGGTGGCCGCCTCGGCCAGATCGCCCGCGTCTTCCGCTACGGCCAGACGATGCGGGGGTTTGCTCCATCTATCGTTCACGTGCACACGGGTGGAGCGACGGGGGGCCTCGCCGCCGTCGCCGTGGCCCGTATCGTGACCAACGCCACGGTTGGCATCACCGAGCACGACGTGCCCGCCGAAGAACCGTCGATGGCGCAGCGCGTCGTCCGTAGTTGTATCGACCGCGCCGCACACGCGGTCATTGCCGTGTCCCGGCGGAATGCGGCCCTTCGTGCCGCCCGTCTTCCCGTCCAGAACCGTCGATTCGGCGTAGTGCTCAACGGCGTGCCGCTACCGGACGGGCTGGCCGATGCGGAACAGGTGGCGGCGCTGCGGGCCGAACTGGGCCTGGCTCGGGACGACGTGGTCGTGGGTTCGCTCGTTCGGTTGGCCCCTGGCAAGGGCCTCGAAACGTTGATCGATGCGTTCGCCATTCTTCGCACCGGATCTGCCTGCAAGCTGCTTCTCGTCGGTGACGGCCCACTGCGAGCGGAACTCGAGGCACGGGCCGCAACGGCCGGTGTCCTCGACGGAATCGTATTCGCCGGACACCAGTCGATGCCGGCTTCGTACCTCGATGCAATGGATGTGTTCGTTCTGCCGGTGCCGGCCGGCTCGATGTCTATTGCTCTCCTGGAGGCCATGGCCCGAGGGGTGCCTCCGGTCATCACGTTTGGAGGTCCGGAGGAGGCGGTGATCGATGGAGAAACCGGGCTTACCGCCCCTCCCCTCGACCCGTCCGCACTGGCCGGGGCGCTGCGACGACTGGTGGAAGACCCTGCGGAGCGGCGCCGGCTGGCCGCTGCATCTGCCCGTCACGTCGAGCGTAATTACTCCGTCGCCAGGGTCGCTGACGATCTGCTTGAGCTCTTCGCCAGCGCCCGTGGTGGGCGGCTCGTGACGCGCCTCCGTGCGGACGCGCCCGCCGACCGGCGGCCCGGCGAGCATGGACGCGGCGGCGCCGCGTCCGCGAAGTGCAGTGAAAGAGCCGAGATCCTCGGCTCCTGATCTGCCGGTGCCGACAGCGCGTATGCTGCGGCGCATGTCCGAGATTCGTGCGCTCACCTTTGACGTTTTTGGGACCGTCGTCGACTGGCGGTCGAGTGTGATCCGCCAGTGCCAGGCGTTCGGCCGCGAACACGGCCTTGACGCCGACTGGGGCCAGTTCGTCGACGACTGGCGGTACGACGGCTACATGGGCGGCATCGGCCGCGTCGTCCGTGGCGAAGCTCCGTTTGCGACGGCAGATGCGCTGCACCGGGCGAAGCTCGGCGCGCTCGCGGCAGAGCGGGGCTGGTCGGGTTTGGACGCGGCCGATCTCGACGAGCTGAATCTCGCCTGGCACCGCCTCGACCCCTGGCCCGATTCAGCAAAGGGGCTCGAGCGGCTCCGCTCGCGATTCGTCGTTTCGACGCTTTCAAACGGGAACCTGTCATTGCTGGTTGACATGGCGCGGTACGCGGGCCTCCGCTGGGACGCTGTCCTGAGCGCGGACGTGACCGGTGCCTTCAAGCCAGAGCCAGCGTGCTACCTCGCAGGCGCAAAGTTCCTGGGGTTGAATCCGGACGAGATCCTAATGGTGGCGGCACACAAAGGGGATCTGAAAGCGGCACAGAAGGCTGGCCTTCGCGCGGCCTTCATCCCACGTCCATTGGAGGCCGGCCCTAACCGCGAGGTCGATCTCTCACCTGATCCAGCGTTCCAATTTGTGGCGAAAGATTTCCACGACCTAGCAGACCAACTCGGCTGTCCCTGAGGGGCTCAGACCCACTCTTCCCAGCGATCGAACGCTCCTGCGAGGGCGGCACGAAAGATGCGAGGGCTGTCGAACCGGGTAACGAAGGTCCTCCCAACCGTGCCCGCGTGCCGCCGTTCCTCGCTCTGGGCATAAACGGTGAGGTAGCCGGCGCGGATGGCGGCTTCTTGTGCGGTGCTGTTCCAATTCTTCGTCTGACCGAGGGGGATGGCGAACGCTGAAGGCGTGATGCCAATACGGCTTGCGATCGTGATCCGCGACTCGAACAGCTCGGCTTCGGCGTGTGGCGCGTCGATGAGGCCAAAATCCTGGTGTGACACGGAGTGCGAGGCGATGGTCGCCCCCCGCTCGGCGAGTCGCTCAATCTCGGCCCAGTTCAGCATGACGCCGTCTCCGAACTCATGCTGGCCATCCGCCCAATCGGTGACGACTGCCAGGGTCCAAGGGATTCCCAAGTCTTCGAGTACAGGCGCCGCGTATTCGGCCACGCTGGCGAGGCCGTCGTCGAAGGTAATGGCGAGCCGACGTTCGTCGATGTCGTCGCCGGACGCGATGAGTTCGGCGGGGACGAAGTGGTAACCGGCGCGGATCGCTGTTTCGAGCTGGCTCCGGAATCGCGCTGGTGAGACATCGTTAACGCCCCAGGAAGGGGTGCCAACGCCGTGATAGCAGAGGATACGGCTTCGCGCGGGCCGCCGTTCGCCCGCCAGACTGAGAGCCGCGCGTTCGCAACACATGCGGACGGCGGCGGCGCGCAGTCGCGTGAAGCCGGCCCGCCGCAGCGTGGCTTTTACTTGTTGGCCCGGCATAGAAGAAACCCGGCCCGCCAACCTGAAGAACGCCATGAACGCATCACAGTTAATCCTTCGGCTGTGTGAGCAGGATCATGAGGCCCGGGCTGCCACGGTCAGCGCCTCAACGACGCAGTCCTGCTCGTCGTGGGTCATCCCCGCGAAGAGGGGAAGCAGGAGTGTTTCCTCCGCCGCACGTTCGGTCTGGGGCAACGAAAGCGCCGGCGTGAGCCGCTGGTAGAGGGGTTCACGATGAATGGCCATGACGCCGCGCCGGGTTGCTATCCCCCTGGCAGCGAGGTCCTCCATGATCCTTGCCCTATCAGACGCGCCATCTCGAAGGCGAATGCAGTAGGACTGGTAGGTGTGCGTACGCCCGGCGGGGACGGCCGGGGTTTCGATGAACGGGTCGTTCGCCAGCAGCCGGTCATAGCGCTCCGCGAGTGAACGACGCGCGCTGAGGATGGCGCCAAGCCGCCCGAGCTGGACAAGGCCGACGGCGGCCTGGATGTCGGTCATCCGGTAGTTGAAGCCGAGCTCGTCATACTCCTCGATCGCAGTGGTTCCGGAACGGTGCCGCTCGAGGTCGGAAGTGGAGGCGCCGTGGGAGCGAAGCACGCGGATGCGGGCCGCCGCCGCGTCGTCGTCCGTGGTAACCATGCCGCCTTCGCCTGTCGTGATGCTCTTGCGCGGGTGGAAACTGAAGCATGTGAAGTCGCTGAGTGATCCGACTCGCCCTTCGCCGATCGTGGCGCCGAGGGATGGTGCAGCGTCCTCGATGACCTTGAGACCGTGCCGCGCGGCGATCGCTCGCACGGCCGGGATGTCGGCAGCGAGGCCGATCTGGTCGACCGGCATGATCGCTCTTGTGCGGCCCGTGATGGCAGGCTCAATCAGGTTGACGTCGATGGTGTAGCTGGCGGGCTCGATATCGACGAACACCGGCGTGGCGCCGGCGTGGACGATGCTGTTCGCCGTGGCGATGAAGGAGAACGACGGACAAATCACCTCGTCTCCCGGGCCGATACCGGCCGCCAGCAGCGCGAGGTGGAGCGCCGTCGTGCAGTTGCTGGTCGCGACCGCGTGGCGGGCGCCCGTGTACCATGCGACGGCTTCTTCGAATTCCTGTACGCGCGGTCCCTGCGAAAGCCAACCGCTGAGGATCGCTTCGCCTGCCGCTCTCGCTTCCTCTTCGCCGAGGGATGGCCGGGTGATAGGAATCATCGGGCGGCCGCCAGCTCGAGTTTCGGGAGCGTCGCGAACCACTCGACCAGCTCGGTGAGCCCGTCGGCGAGGCCAGTCGAGGCCTCGAAGCCGATCGCATTGCGGGCGTGCTCTATGCCGCCGAGGCGCCGGGTCACAGGGTTCACCTTGCGCGCGGGTTCGAAGATGGGTTCAAGGTCAGGGCGGCCGGCCGCCGCGCAGAGGGCCATGCAGAGCTCGGCAAGGCTGGTTTCTGCGCCTGTCGCGACGTTGCAGACAGTGTCGCTGGTGTCCGAAAGCATCGCGCGGACGTTGGCGTCTGCGATGTCGCGGACGAAGATGAAGTCCATGGTCTGGAGTCCGTCACCGAAAATGATCGGCGCCTTGCCCTCCTCCAGGCGTTGGAGCCAGCGGATCATGACCTCGGTGTAGACCCCCCAGGCGTCCATGCGGGGGCCATAGACGTTGAAGTACCGCAGCGCGACATACGGCAGCCCGTACATGTCGTTAAAGCTGCGTAAGAGCTGCTCGTTGGCGACCTTGCAGGCGCCGTAGAGCGTCCGGTTGTTGAACGGGTGGGACTCATCCATCGGGACGTACGATGCTTCGCCGTAGACCGATGCGCTGGATGCGGCAACGACCTTCTTCACACCAGCATCGACAGCCGCTTCGAGGACGTTGAAGGTGCCGCCGATAAGGCTGTCGATAGCGAGGCGCGGCATCTCGGCGCACTGCGTGATCCGGAGCGCTGCCTGGTGAAAGACGTAGTCGATGCCTTGCATCGCGTCGCGAACCGTCTCCGGGTTCGTAATGTCTCCGTCGATCACGGTCAGCTTCCGGAGGCTGGCCCTGGCGCCGGTGAGGTTGTCGAGCTGGCCGCGGACGAAGTTGTCCAGGACGACCACTTCGGCGACGTCTTCCTGCACGAGCCTATCGGCGATGTGTGAGCCGATGAGGCCGGCGCCCCCCGTGATAAGAATTCTTCGGTCTTTTAGCGAGTTCATGCGCCCCCTCCGGCCGCAGAAGCAGCCCATTGCCTTGATTCGTTGAACGCCCTCACCGCGGCGGCGACTTCGTCGACTTCCGCCCGGGTCATGGCCGGATGCATCGGCAGCGAGACGATCTCGGAGCAGGCGTGTTCCGTGATCGGCAGGCTCCCGGGGCCCTCACCGTCGCCTGCGTAGGCTGGCTGGAGATGGATCGGCGTGGGGTAGTGGATCGCGGCGCCGATACCAGCCGACGAAAGGTCTCGCATGAGCGAGTCCCGTTGCTGGCTGCGCGCGACGTAGAGATGGAACACGTGTGCGCCCGCAGGCCCTGCGTCGGGCAGCGAAAGTCCCGCGCCTTCAAGCGCTTCTGCATACCAGGCGGCGACCTGCGCGCGATGCTCGTTCCACGTCGCGAGATGCGGCAAGAAGAGGCGCAGCGCGGCTGCCTGGAGTTCGGACATCCGGTAGTTGTAGCCCGGCTCCACGTGGACGTGGCGAGCCTGCTGGCCATGATTGCGAAGCATGGACACGCGAGCGGCCAGGTCGTCGTCGTTCGTGATCACCATGCCGCCTTCGCCCACGGTGCCAAGGTTCTTGGTCGGGTAGAAGCTGAAACATCCTGCGTCGCCAAAGGTGCCGGCCAGCTGGCCAAAGTCGGTTGCGCCGTGTGCCTGGCAGGTGTCTTCGATGACCTTCAGGTTGTACCGGCGGGCGAGGCCCATGACCGCGTCCATGTCGCATACGCGACCGTAGAGATGGACAGGGATGATCGCTCTCGTCCGAGCTGTGATTCTGCGCTCGACATCCGTCGGGTCGATCAGCATCGTCCGGAAGTCGATGTCGGCGAACACGGGCGTGGCGCCCACCATCGAGATCGCTTCAACGGTCGCGATGAAGGTGTTCGAGACGGTGATGACCTCATCGCCGGGGCCGACCCCGGCACCGAGCAACGCGAGATGCAGCGCCGTCGTGCCGTTCGAAACCGCAAGCGCATGCCGCACGCCGTAGATGCCCGCAAACTCCTGCTCGAATGCTTCGACTTCCCGGCCCTGGACGAACCCGCCCGAATCGACGACGCGGGCGAACGCGCCGAGCAGTTCTTCACGGTTCGGACCGTGGAGGCGTTGCATGTCGACGAATGGAACGGTCATCGGGTCACCTCGATTGGGATTCCGCCGCGGGTGAGTGATTCCTGCGCTGCGGAGATGACGCGGACGACTTCGATGCCAAGGCTGGCGTCGGAAATCGGGGCCTCAAGTCCGCGGACGGCGCGGGCGAAGTGCGCGGTCTCGGCGGCGAGTGCTTCGGTCTTGTCCAGGCGTGGCGCGACGACGTCCCCAGTCCGGTACTCAACAAAGGCGCGGTACATGTCCTCGCGCGAATCGCAGAGGTGGGCGCCGCTGTCATAGACGCGCAGCTTTTCGCTCGCTTCGCCATCGTCATAGACGAGCATCTTCTTGCTGCCACCGATGATTGTGCGGCGGACTTTTGCCGGCGCGAGCCAGTTCACGTGGAAGTGGGCCAGGAGCGCACTGTCGAATTCGAGCGTCAGGTAGGCGATGTTCTCGACGTTCGTATCGACGTGGCGGGCGCCGAAGGCCGAGATTCGGCGGACCGGTTGGTCGAGCAAGTGGAGCATGATCGAAAGGTCGTGGGGAGCGAGGTCCCAGATGACGTTGGTCTCATGGTTGAAGAGCCCGAGGTTGATGCGGATGGAGTCGTAGTAGTAGACGTCGCCGACGTCCCCGCCCCGGAAGTATTCCTTCATGCGCTTAACGGCGCCCGTGAAGAGGAACGTGTGGTCCACGGCCAGGACCCGCCCGCAGCGTTCGGCGACTGCCGCCATCTCCTCCGCGTCTTCGGCGCTCGTAGCGAGCGGCTTTTCGACGAGCACATGCTTGCCGGCTTCCAGCGCCTCAATGACAAGGTCGTGGTGCGATTCCGGAGGCGTTGCGATGAAGACGGCGTCGAGGTCGGGGTCACGGAAAAGGTCGCGATAATCCGTGGTGAGCGTCGTCAGCGGGAACAGATCGCGAGCAGACGCCAGTCGTTTCGGGGAAAGGTCCGCGATGGCCCAGAGGGACGTATCGGCACACTGCGCGATATTGCGCGCGAGGTTCGGGCCCCAGTACCCGTACCCAATAACGCCCACCTTGAGGGGCGCGTGAGAGGACTGGCCAGCGGGTGCGAGCTTCGGTCGGGTAATGGTGGCTGTCATGGAGACATCGTGTTGTCGCACGGTGGAGCGGCGATTGAGCGGCGGTGACCGTTGGTGACCACCGTGTGGGCGAGACCATCGTCAGGGGAGGGGGACAGGCCCTTCGGTGTAGTAGCGCTCGGCGAGCTCTGCGAAGAGGCCGCCATCATCTGCCGCGCTGAGCGATGTCCTCGTGTTCCCGTTGATTGAGGCTGGGTCGCGCGCACCGTCCCCAGCAGCATCGCTTGCATCGGTCGCCCCGTCCGCCCCACGGCCAAAGAGGAGCGCGACAACGCCGGCCGCGGCGTAGGCGCGGAGATGAGCGTTATCCGCGCTGTCCAGCAACCATTCGACGCGGTTGTCCTGGTAGTGGTTCCAGGTGTTGTCCACGGCCCGCATGCGCGTGTTCCCGTAGGGGATCTGCCAGAGAACTACCGGGCGTCCCGTCCGTTTGTGGATTGTGCTGACGAAGAGCTGGTGCCGCCGGAAGTCGCCTTCGTCGAACCAGCTCGCGCCGCCATCGCCGTACTCGAACTCTTTGAAGCCGGCGTCGCGGTCGCTGAATTCTGCGAAGACGAAGTCGAAGTCCAGGCCGAGCCGCTCGTAAAACTGGATGGTCTCACCGGTCCACGCAACGACTTTGTCGTCCGGCGGGTCCGCATAAATGAAGTCGTTCAGCGGTGCCCACGTGCTGGCGTGGAACGCGAGCTTCACGTTTGGCGCATACGTATCTCGCATCCGCCCGATGGCCTGTGCAAACCCGGCGAGCGAGGCCGGAAGGCCCTCGAAGACCGGATCGTTGGATGGCAGCTGAACGGGCTGGGCAGACGGGTTGGGCCCCTGCACGCGCTGGACGAACCCCCAGAGGTCGGGCTCGACGTGGAGAATGACTTCTTGTCCCGGCCGCTCCGACGCTCGCTCAAAGAAGACATGGAGAGTCTCGAAATACGCCCGCATCGCCGATTCGTCGGCGAGGGCGCGAGCCTGGCGGTCCTCATCGCTGTTGCCTTCTGGCGAAGACTGGAGCAGGACATAATAACTAAAAACGGGCGTCATCCCGGCGGCGACCGACTCGTCGATGTAATTACTGACGAAGCTCCCGTTCGGTGCCCATTCCGTCCACCCACCCACAGCCGGGCCCGCGAGGTACTGGTAGCGGTAGCCAAACGGCGCAATCTTCGCCATCGCCGCGGCATGGCCGGGTGCGGAGGCCATCCCCAGTTCAAGGACGCCCCCCGGCTGCGCCGTTTGCGGAGGCGTGGTGGTAAGCGGTGCGGTCCCGGATTCACTGCACGCGGCCGCACCAGCGAGAAGCAACGCCGCCAGGAGAAGTTTTCGCATTCGCTTCAAGTATCCCGGTCGTGGCGTCCACCAGGGGTGGAGCCAGGGTTGACGGGCGGTGAACCGGATTCCGTGTGCGTCACCGAAACGGTAACCGCCGCTCCACCGCGCCTCTACCGGCAACCGTAAGGCTGAAGTCCGATGGATGGGGTTCCTTCTCCAGCAACGGCGCGACCAGTGGTTCGAGACGCGGGCCGCGTCGTTGCTCCCCACTCACTCCGTAAGAACGCCGCCTGGATGTTTGGCGGCCAGGCCGTTACCTGGGTGCTCACAGCGGCCACACTCGCACTCCTCCCGCGTTACCTCGGACCGGCCGACATGGGCCGTATCGGCATTGGCATCGCGTTCTCACAGCTGACGATGACGATTGCTGGCCTTGGCATCGCGACGCTCGTCACGCGCGAGGTCGCGCGGCACCGGGAATCTGCTACTGAGATCATTGCAACCGCGTTCTGGCTGAGCGTCGCGCTCGGAACCCTGGGCGCCTGCATCACGCTGGCTATCAGCATGGCGCTCGGCTACGAGACGCTGACATGGATTGCGATCGCTGTGTTCGCCGCGACCGTCCCCTTCGATCTCCTGCTGCTCTTCGGCTTCGGAGTCCTCCAGGGCTTTGAGGTGATGCGGTATCACGCCATCTGGGACGTGGCGAACAAGCTGTTCCTGCTCTGTTGCCTCGCCGTAGTCGTTGTGTTTGACCTCGGTCTGCCCGTCTTCCTGGCTGCCTCGTTCTTGTCGGCGGCCCTGCCTGCACTGGCGGTCGTGCGCTTGATGCGGCGATTCACGCCGTTCTCGCCTCGGATGTTTTCGTTCTCGATGGCGCGCTGGATCGTGACCGAGTCCGTGCCCATCGGCGCCGTTAACGTGGTCCTCATCGTGTACCTCGGGATCGACGTGATCCTTCTTTCGCAGCTGGGAGACGAAGCAGCCTCGGGCCTGTATGCGGCGCCGATGCGGCTGTTCGGGACCATGCTCTTCGCGCCGACGATCCTCATGACGGTGCTATTCCCGCGCATGGCCTCGACAGCCGTCAGCGATGAATTGGAGTTTCGGCGGATCTGTGGCATCGCCTTGAGGGCGATGACCGGGGTGACGGTCATCGCCGCTGTCTTCGCCGTGTTCCCGGGGCGCATCCTCCTCGTCGGTCTTTTCGGTGACGAGTTTCGCGATAGCGGGCCTGTGTTCGCGATGATGGCGATTGCGCTTGTGCCTACGAGCATCAACATCTTCGCCCACCGCGTACTGGTGGCGATGAACCGGCAGCGCATCTGGACAGCGGTGATGGCGGGTGCCGTGGTTGTGAAGATCGGGCTGGATTTCGCGCTCATCCCTCTCTTTGACGCGACGCTGAACAATGCAGCGCTCGGGGCCGCGATTGCCCTGGTCGCGGCCGAGGCGGCGATCATGGCCGCAGCACTTGCCATGCTCCCCGCGGGCGTGCGAAACCGCGGTTTCGGCTCGCACATGTTGCGCCTCGCGGTCGTGGCAGTCCTGACGGCCGGGACGATGTTCGTGGCGGTCAAGGAGGGATTCTTCGTGATGACCGGCGCTGGGATTCTCGCTTACGTCACCCTGGCGTTCGCGCTTCGCGTCTATTCCATGAGCGAGTTGATCGCCGGGGTGCGGGCGCTGACCGGTATCGCACAAGGCTCGGGTCCCGTCCTGCAGGCACCTACGCCCAGACACGTGGCGCCGGCGCTGGGGGCCGCTGCACGGATGAAGGGAAACCGCGAGGCGCTGCCGCCGGAACTTCGCGTCCCGTCGCGTCCGCTCACGATGGGCACCGGATGGGGGTATTCGACAGAGGTCGTTGTGGGCCCTTCACGCCGGTTGCCTGCCGAACTCCCTCGGAAGACGAACCTCGCGCTAGCCGAGCGCGGCGCGCAGTCCGGCGATGTTTTCCGCAACTGACGTTCCGGCCGAGTAGACGGAGCTCCCGCAGACGAGGATCGACGCGCCCGCGGCAGCGCACTGTGCGGCGTTGGCGGTCTTTACGCCGCCGTCGATCATCAGGTCGGCCTTGCTGCCCATTTGCTCGAGCATCAACCGGACTCGCCGTACTTTTTCCAGTTGAGCCGGGATCATGACCTGGCCACCCCACCCGGGATTGATCGTCATGACCATCACCTGGTCCACGTCGTGGAGCGACTCTTCGATCGCAGCCAACGGTGTGCCAGGGTTGATGCAGACTCCGGGACGGCTGCCCAGGCGCCGGATTTCGGAAAGTGTCCGGTTGATGTGTGGCGAGACTTCGATATGGACGTTCATGGTTTGGACCACGCCGGCGAACATCGGCAGTTGCCGTTCTGGTTCGAGGACCATCAAGTGAAGGTCGAAAGGCAACGAGGTGACTTTGCGGAGGGCCTCGACGAGTCCGTGGCCAAACGTAATATTGGGAACGAAGCGGCCGTCCATCACGTCGAGATGGAGGAGGTCAGCGCCGCTCGCTTCCGCTGCCTGGACTTCATCTGCGAGTCGCCCGAAGTCAGCGGTCAGGATCGATGGGGCAAGCTTCACGCGATTCATGGGCTCAGTTTACGCTGCTTGTGATTCCACGGTTATACTTGTCCGCGTAGGCGCCTCAACAGTTATGACCGTCAAGATCGTGACCGACTCCACCTGTGATCTCTCCGCCGAACGAACCGGGTCGCTTGGCGTGACCGTCGTGCCGCTGACCGTGTTCTTCGGCGAGGAAGCCTTCCTCGATGGCGTTGACCTGGGCGCTGACGCTTTCTACGAACGGCTTGAGCGATCCGAAACGCTGCCACGGACGAGTCAGCCATCGGTTGCTCAGTTCAAGGAGGCGTACGAACGCCTCAGCAGTGAGACCGAGGACATCGTCAGCATCCACCTTTCGTCCCGGATGTCGGGGACGCTGAATTCGGCGTCGATTGCCCGAGAAGATCTGCCGGCAGGAGTCCACATCGACATCGTCGACAGCTACAACACCAGCGTTGGGCTTGGCGCCGTTGTTGTAGAAGCAGCCGAGGCCGCGCTGCGCGGCGCGAGCCGTTCCGAAGTGGTGGACGTCGCGCGGAAGGCCGTTGACAGGGTCCACCTCTATGCCGCAGTTGATACGCTTGAGTATTTGCGCAAAGGCGGGCGCATCGGCCGGGCGAGTTCCTTCCTCGGCTCGCTGCTGAGTATCAAGCCCATCGTGCACATGGAAGGTGGAGAACTCGCGCCGCTTGAGCGGGTGAGGACGCGGGCCAAGGCGCTGGAACGGCTCTACGAGCTCGCCACGGCTGACCAAACCATCTCCCGTCTCTACATCTCGGCCGCCGCCGACGTGGCCGCGGCACAGGCGTTGGCGGAACGCGTACGCCCGCGGCTGCCGCACACGGAGATCTTCGTCGGAGACGTCGGACCGATCGTCGGCGTGCATGTCGGGCCAAGGACGGTCGGCATCGTCACCGTGGCGAGGGCCTGAAATGGTGACGGCGTCTGCGCCGGCCGTGCTCCGCAGAGTATTTGAACTCGAACTTGAGCGCGGGTGCACAAACGCGGCAGTCGTCGGCGGGCTGGACAGGATGCTCATCCAGATGGCCGAGAGCGGGAGCCTCGTAGAGCGGCGGAGCCTTGCGCGGCAGGTTGCGATGCTGCCCGACGGCGGGTACCGGTCGCTTGGCCCTGACGCCCGGGAGTCCTGGCTGCGTTCGACGATTGGCGCCTTTGACGGCGATCTACCGAACGCAAAGAGGACGGCGAAGCCGGCCGCCGGTAGCCCGGTAAAGCTGACGGTCGACTCACCGGTGGAACGGCTTCCCGGCGTGGGAAAGGCCGGGGCAGCGCGGCTCGCCAGGCTCGGCGTGGAATCCGCCGGTGGCGCCGTGTTCTTCTTTCCGCGCCGGTTCAACGATTTCACGGACCTGCGAACGATCGCCGAACTAGAACCCAGCAAGACGCAGCAAACGGTACTGGCGACGATCTGGTCCGTGCGTGAGGTGAGGTACGGACGCCGCGTCAAGGCAACCGAGGCGTTGCTTCGCGACAAGAGCGGAGCGCTCCGTGTCGTCTGGTTCAACATGCCCTACGTCGCCAGGTCGTTGACCGAGGGCGACGACGTGGTCGTCTCAGGGCGGGTACGTGTGTATCGCGGCCGGTTGCAGATGGAGAACCCGGAATTCGAGCCGTTCGACTCGGACGTGACCTCGGCCGGGAAACTGGTTCCGGTCTATCCCGCATCGCAAGGACTGACTCAGCGAGCACTTCGGCGAGCCGTGGGCGCGGCGGTCGAGTCCCTGGCGGATCTCGTTCCAGACCCGGTTCCGGACTGGCTTTGCGAGCGCGAGCACCTCCCCAGGCTTTCGAAGGCAATTCGGGCACTGCACCAGCCGGGGAGCCACGCGGAGGCGGAGGACGCGCGCCGCCGCCTGGCGATTGGGGAGTTCCTCGCCATCCAGGTGGCGGTGCTGCTTCGGCGGGCGCGTTGGCAGGAGGGACGAACGGCGCCGGTGCTGAGCCTCGGCGATCGGCTTGGGCCGTTCTGTGATTCGCTCCCCTTCCCGCTGACCGGCGCGCAGGAGCGCTCGCTCGATGAGATTCTTGGCGACGTTGACCGCCCGGAACCGATGCTGCGACTTCTGCAGGGGGACGTAGGCTCTGGGAAGACGGTGATTGCGCTGGCGGCGATGCTCGCAGCGGTCCGCTCGGGCTTTCAGGCGGTGCTCATGGCGCCGACGGAGATCCTCGCCGAGCAACACTACCGCTCGCTCTCGGCGTTGCTCGGAGGTGACGCAGTCTCCCCACTCGATGGAGTGACCGCTCCGGCCTGGCTTGGACGGCCGCTTCGCACTGTGCTCCTCACGGGATCGCTCACGGCGGCTCAGAAGCAGCAGGTGCGCGGCGACGCCGCCCACGGCGGCGCCGACATCGTGGTCGGTACTCATGCGATCCTGGAGGACGGCGTGGTGCTTCCGCGCCTCGGGCTGGCCGTTGTGGATGAGCAGCATCGGTTCGGCGTTTCGCAGCGGGCGAAGCTTCGACAGAAGGGTCTGAATCCGCATCTGCTGGTGATGACGGCGACACCGATTCCGCGGACGCTCGCGCTCACGGTCTACGGCGACCTCGAAGTGTCAACGATCGACGAGATGCCGCCTGGCCGAAAGCCGGTGCAAACCGTCTGGGTGCAGCCCCATGAACGCGACGAAGCGTACGGGTTCATCCGTGAGCACCTTGATGCGGGCGAGCAGGTGTTTGTCATCTGCCCGCTGGTCGAAGACTCGGACGTGCTCGACGTGCGTTCGGCGGAAGAGGAGTACGAACGATTGCGTACGGGTCCATTCCGCAACTATCGCGTGGAGCTGCTCCACGGGCGGATGAACCCGAAGGCAAAGGAGGACGTGATGGCGCGTTTTGCGGCGAAGGCGGCGGACGTCCTCGTGAGCACGAGCGTCATCGAGGTTGGGATTGATATCCCGAACGCGACAGTCATCGTGATGGAGGGCGCAGAGCGGTTCGGGCTCAGCCAGCTCCACCAGTTCCGCGGGCGCGTCGGGCGTTCGAGTAAGCAGAGCTATTGCATGTTGTTCAGCACAGAAGAAGACCCGGGCCCGGATGCACGCGAGCGATTGGAGGCGATGGTCGAGACGACGGACGGGTTCAAACTCGCGGAGGTGGACCTCGCAATGCGTGGCGAGGGCGAGGCATGGGGCACGCTGCAGAGCGGCGCCAACACCATGCTTCGCGTCGCACGGCTCACGGATCGGGACCTGCTTGCGCAGGCGAGGGCGATGGCACATGAGGTATTGGCCCGCGATCCGCAGCTCCAGCGGCCCGAGCACCGCGCCCTGGCGGCCTCTGTGAAACCTTTCCTCGACCGCGCGGCGGAGGCGAATTGACGATGCAGACCGTTGACACGGGGACGCCTGCTGGGTTGCCGATGCGACTGCGCGGGCAGCGGGCGGCTTCTATCGACCGGAGTCACGGCGATGAGATCCGCCAACTCCGCTACGAGATGGCCGCGATCGGGGTGATCCTGGCCCGCCATGCCGAGGTCCTCGACCGGATACTGTGCCGGACAGAACGGGTGCTGCCGGCGGCGAATGTACATGAGGGCGCTGCCCGGAGCCCTGCTCCTCCTGTCCGGCCATTCACACCGAGGGCCCGCGCCGCCGAACGCCCGGGACGCCGGACAACGCCAGGCCTTGGCCGCGGACTGGATGCGTTGCTTGGGGGAGCTCAGGAGCACGGCCAGGGAGGGGGCTGATCATGGCCGCGCGCGCCCGGCGCACGTTCGCCTGCTCGGAGTGCGGTTCCATTGCACCGGCGTTCGCTGGCCGCTGCTCCCGATGCAATGCGTGGAACACGATCCACGAGGTCGCCGAAGCAGCAGTCCAACGGCGGGCCCTGGCCGGTGGTGTGCAAGTCATGCCTCTTGCGGACGTCCCGGCCGAGGACGTTGACCGCTGGCCGAGCGGGATCGGCGAGCTGGATCGGGTACTTGGTGGCGGCGTTGTGCCAGGCTCGGTCATCCTCGTGGGTGGTGAGCCAGGCGTTGGGAAGTCGACCCTGACGCTCCAACTGGCGGCCGCGGTCGCATCCAGTGGCGCCCGCGCTGGTTACCTCTGCGGCGAAGAGTCGCCACGGCAGGTACGGATGCGCGCATCACGTCTCGCGCTCGCGGACGCGCCTGTGCTGCTGTTCTCCGGTGGCAGCCTCGATGAAGCGCTCGCGGCTGCGGAGGGCCAGCTAGACCTGCTGATCGTCGATTCGGTGCAGGCGGTCGAAGTCGAAGGCCTCGACACTCGCACCGGCGGCCCCGCACAGGTGGCAGAAGCGGGCGCGAGGGTCGTGCAGTTCGCCAAGTCGACCGGCGTATCCGTGGTGCTGACGGGTCACGTCACAAAGTCGGGTGAGATTGCGGGTCCGAGGTTGTTGGAGCACCTGGTCGACGTTGTCCTTTACTTTGAGGGTGATCGGGACGGAATGTTCCGCATCCTGCGGGCTGTGAAGAACCGGTTTGGAGCGGCCGACGAGGTTGGCGTTTTCGAGATGACCGCGCTCGGGCTCCGGAGTGTCGAGAACCCCGGGACGGCGTTCATCGAACACGAAAGCCGCGGGGCATCCGGCTGCGCGCCGACGGCCATACTCGAAGGCTCACGCGCACTCGCAATCGAAGTGCAGGCCCTGACCGTGCAGTCGTTCCTTGCTTCTCCGAGACGGGTAGCGTCCGGAATCGAATCGGCCCGTCTGCATCTACTTCTCGCTGTGTTGGCGCGGAGAGGCGGTGTGAACGCCGCAGGGCTCGATGTGGTTGCCACCGTCGCCGGCGGATTGCGCGTTCGGGACCCCGCTGCCGACCTTGCCGTCCTGTTCGCCCTGGCCTCTGCGGTCCGTGACCGGCCGCTCCCAGCGGACACGGCGTTCCTCGGCGAGATCGCGCTCTCCGGGACAATCCGTTCGGTCCCGGCGTCGTCCAGGCGGCTGGCAGAGCTCGGCCGCGCGGGGTTCAAGCGCTGCGTGGGTCCTGGGTCGATGGAGGCGCCGTCGGGGATAGAGGTCGTTGGGGCGCGCACCGTGAGAGAGGCGATGGTGAGGGTGTTCGGAGAAAGCGGCTAGAACTGCCGGTACGCGCGGTGGCGCATGATGATGCTTTCGAGAATCCCGAGGGAGATGAACACGGTGACGAGCGAGCTCCCGCCCTGGCTGACCAGGGGGAGTGGAATGCCGGTGACCGGGAACAGGCTGACGTTCACGGCAATATTGATGAAGGCCTGCATCAGTATCAGGATGACGATGCCTGCCGCCACGAGCTGACCTGCGACGTCTCCAGCAAGCTGCGCTGCACGCACACCTCGCCAGAGCAGGAGGATGAAGAGCCCGAACATCACCATCGCGCCGGTAAAGCCGAACTCTTCGCCGAGGACGCTGAAAATGAAGTCCTTGGTCGGCACTTTCAAGAAATTGAGCTGCGTTTGCTCGCCCTCCATGAAGCCCTTGCCAAAGAGGCCGCCGGAACCGACCGCATTCTGCGATTGGATCACGTTGTACCCGGCGTCGAGCGGGTCCGACTGTGGGTCGATCAGTACGTCGATCCGTTCGATCTGGTAGTCGGCCACGGCGAAGGTCCAGACGAACGGGAGCAGGGCGATTCCGGCAGCCGCCATGATCATGATGTGACGGCGGTTGACCCCGGCGATGAGGACAACGCCGAGCCAGACTGCCCCGAACATAACGGATGTGCCAAGGTCAGGCTGGATAAACACGAGGAGTAGCGGCGGCAGGACGATCGCCAGCGACATAAGCAGCGAGCGCAGTTCCCGGGCATCGCCGCCGTGCCCGGAGAAATAGTTGGCGAGCATGAGGATGACCGCGAGCTTCGCGAATTCCGATGGCTGGATCTGGATTGGGCCGACATTGAACCAGCGGGTAGAGCCGAAGGCGGTATGCCCAAACGCAAGGATCGCCACGAGGGAGACGATGCCGACGATGTAGAAGAGCCACGAGTAGTGAGTCAGATAGTGGTAATCCAGCCGCGCGAAGCCGACCATCATCGCCAGCCCGATGCAGGCGAAAACAGCCTGCTTGGTTACTGGGTTGGCGAAGCTCAGGAGCGGGCCCTCATACACGCGCGAAGAGCCGCTGTGAATGAGGATGAGCCCGAACAGCACCAGGGCGAGCGCAACCAGCGGGATGAGGTAATCGAACCGGTCCCAGCCCTTGAAGAGGTTCTGGCCCCCGCCGGGATTCAGCGCCGTCATTCGTTCAGGCCCTCTTCCCAGACGTAGCGCAGGATCTGTCCGGCAAGCGGAGCGGCCTTATCGCCGCCGACGCCAAAATCGAAGTACACGGTCACAACGATCTTCGGGTTGTCGTACGGCGCATAGCCCGTGAACCATGCGTGCTGGAACTTTCCATCTTTGGTGAAGAACTCGGCGGTACCTGTTTTGCCGGCAATGTCGACTCCGGGCTGGGACGCTTTGAGGCCCGCGCCGTAGATGACCGACTGGTGCATTCCTTCGCGCACGACGGAGAGGTTGTGGTCCGAAACATCGACCTGTGTCCATTCCGGCTCGATGGTGCGGACCACCGCCCCGTCGCTGTCGATGATCGCGTCCGCCACCTTGGGGGTCAGTAGCTTCCCCCCGTTGGCAACGGCGGCTGTCATTCGCGTGACTTGAAGCGGCGTGGCAAGCACATCGCCCTGGCCGATGCCCATGAAGCAGGTGTCGGCGTAGTACCAGAGCCGGTCTTCAGGGTTGTCGTCGGCGTGCACACGCGCCTTCCATTCGGGGCTGGGCACGATTCCTGCCGCGTCACCGCCGATGTCGATCCCCGTCGGCTGGCCGAAACCAAACTGGCGTGCGTAATAGCCAAGGATTGCGCCGGAGGACTCGTCATCCTTCCCGAGGCCGCGATACTCGCCGGGAATGCCGCAGGAAGCCATGTACATGTAGATGTTCGACGACCAGGCGATCGCTTCGTACAGGTTGATCGTGCCGTGGGCTCGCCAGTCATAGAAGGGATAGATCTGGCCGTTATCACCTTTGATCTCGAGGACGGTGGAATTGATGGTTCGCGAGATGTCGGGCGTCAGGGTGCCATTCTGGAGGGCGGCGGCGGAGGTCACGAGCTTGAACGTGGACCCCGGCGCGCTGGGAGTCAGGGCCTGGTTGAGGAGGGGCTTCCGCGGGTCATCGAGTAGCGTCTTGTAGTCTGCTTCGCGATCGGCGGTCACGGGGAAAATGTTGTTGTCGTAGCCGGGATAGGAGACAAGCGCGAGAAGCTTGCCGGTCTGCGCGTCCATGACAACGGCGGCGGCGACCTTCGCGTCGGGGTTCTTTTCGTCGCCGCGGAGGTTGGTTTCGAGCAGCTCGTAGATGTAGCGCTGAAGGCCCGCATCGATTGCCAGGCGGACCCCGGCGCCGGGGACAGGCTCGCGTGAACCGAGAGCACGAATCAGGTCACCCTGGGCGTTTTGTTCTGCCTGGACGATGCCGCGCTGGCCACGCAGGTCCGATTCGTAGGCAGCTTCGATCCCGGCTTTGCCGACCGGTTCATCAAGCGCGTAGCCCTGCTCGCGCAGCACAGCGTACTCCTCGGCCGTTTGCTCGCCGATGAACCCGAGGATGTGGGCGAACTCGATACCGGCCGGATAGTAGCGCCCGGGGCTGACATCGAGTTGGACGCCCGACATCGCCGTGGCCGCTTCGGAAAGGCGCAGTGCCTGCTCCTTCGTGAGATGGAGCGCTACCGAGATTTCAATGAAGCCGCGGCCTTCGTCCTCCTGCTCGCGGACGAGGGACTCGATCTCCAGGGCCGGCGTGCCTGTAATGCGTTCGAGCTCGAGATAGATCAACCGGCGGCGCTCATCGCTGGAGGGCAACAGGTCGGGGACAATCGTCGCGGCGTAGGCTGGCGTGTTCTGGACGAGCGGTTCCCCGCTCCGGTCGACGATAGTCCCGCGCGCAGCCAGCGTCGTCTGTTGGGTGATGTGGTTTTCCTCGGCGCGGCGAGCATATTCGGCGCCATCGACGATCTGCATTCTGAAGAGTTGGGCGGCGAGCACCGCGAACATCACGAGGACGGCGACCTTCAGCCAGCCGAGGTTGCCCCGTGGCCGATTTCGCGCCGGCGTCATTGGCCCGCCCCAGCGTCCGTTGCTGCTCACGGGAGCCACCCCGCGCGCTGCAGAGCGAAACGCCTGTTGCCAATGCCCGCGAGCTGGAACGCGACGAACACGGCCAGGAACAGAAGCACATCGAACACGACGCCTGGGAGAAGTACTTGCAGGAGCAGATCGCTGATCGCGAATTCGCCGCCAGCGGAAATGGCCGCGAACCCCAGCAAGAACCGGCTCCAAAGTCCAGCAACGATGGCGACAGCGAGCAGTCGCGAAAGCCTCCCGAGTGGATAGGGCAGATCCTCAAGGAAAGCGGCCAGCGGCAGTATCGCCGCGTACGCAACGAGCATCAGCCCTGGGGACCGGCTGCTGGAAAGGCCGATCGCGAGTGCGAGTCCGGGCGTCGCGAGCATGGCTGGCCGCGGCCCGGCAGCCATCGCGATTGCGAGGATCGCGATGAGGCCAACGTCTGCTTCGGCGCCCGCGATAGGGAAGAGCGGCACGACCGAGACCTGCAGGGCTGCGATCAGTAACACGGCAAGTGCTCCGATTGCGTAGGTCATGGCGACGACCCGACGAGCGAGGTCTCTGGAACGAAAGATGTGAGGACCAGGACCGTCCGGGCGCCGCTGAGGCGCACCAGCGGTTCGAGCTTCACGGTAAGGTGGAGGTCCTGGGGACTGCCGCTCACGTCGGCAACCTTCGCGATCGGCAGCCCTGCGGGGAAGCGGCCGCTGAGGGCGGAAGTGACGACCATGTCGCCGACCACGACTTCGCCTTGTGCAAGGTCGAGTTCAAGCTGCCGGTTGGCGGTCCCTTTGACGGTGCCTTCGACGTGGGTGTCCAGCGTCTCGGCGACGACGCGGCTGCGGCTGTCCGTAATCAACCGGACGAACGAACGGTCAGAGAAGACGTCGATCACGCTCCCGAGGAGCGAACCCTGCGCGGAAAGGACGACCATGCCCACGCGGATTCCGTCGGAGGAGCCGCGGTCGATGGAGAGCACGTCCGTAAATGGCGACGACTCGCGATGGACCACGTTCGCGGCGACGCGTGATCCTTCCGTGCTTGCCGTGGTGATGTTCAGTGCGGCCTCCAGTTCGCGAGCGCGCTCTGCTTCTCGGGCGAGGGTCACCAGTTCGGTCTGAAGCGCTTCGTTTTCGAGCCGTAGCTCGCGATTCTCGTCCCGGAGGCTGTTGATATCGCCGGCGTTGGAGAGGAGTCCAGCGACAGGCCGGAATACGGCGCCGAGGGCATTCTCGACGGGTTCCGTGGCCCGCAGGTAGGCGCCCTGGATGGGTCCGAGGGCACCAAATTGGCCCGCGAACGTCATGAGAAATGCCAGCGCAGCCATTGCGCCGAGCCACCAAGTGTATCGAGAGAGGATCACCATGGTCTGAATCCCAGGGCGGACCGCCTTGGCTCGATGCTAGCGCCCGTTCCTGCGCGAGGCCAGTTGGGACTCAACCTTGCTTAACAGTGCCTGTTCTTCCAGCACTTCGCCGGCGCCGCGAACGACGCAGAGGAGCGGGTCTTCGGCAACGTAGACGGGGAAGCGGGTCTCTTGGCTGAGCCGCCGGTCCAGCCCGCGCAGCATGGCCCCGCCGCCGGCCAGCGCGATGCCGTGCGCCATGAGGTCGGCGACGAGTTCCGGTGGCGTGATCTCGATGGTCGAACGGACCGCTTCGATTATCGCGCCGATGGACCCGGCGAGCGCGTCGCGGATCTCGACGGTGCTCACTTCGACGCTCTTGGGGAGTCCGGTCGAGAGGTCGCGTCCGCGCAGCTCGACCATTTCTTCCGGCTCCAGAGGTGCTGCCGATCCGGCGATCTTCTTGATTTCTTCAGCGGTCCGCTCGCCGATGAGCAGGTTATGCACCTGGCGTGCGTAGCCGATGATGTCCTGGTCCATCTCGTCGCCGGCAACGCGGATCGACGTGCTGACGACCATGCCGCCAAGAGAGATGACGGCGACCTCGGTGGTGCCGCCGCCGATGTCGACGATCATGCAACCTGCCGCTTCGATGACGGGGAGGCCGGCGCCGATCGCGGCGGCCATCGGCTCCTCGATCAGGTAGCACGACCGCGCGCCGGCACTGAGGGCTGCATCGTGCACCGCGCGCTTTTCTACTTCCGTCACGCCGCTGGGGATGCCTACGACCACGCGTGGCTGCGCCAGCAAGCCACGGTCGTGCACCGCGCGGATGAAGTAACTGAGCATCTTCTCGGTGACTTCGAAGTCAGAAATCACACCGTCCCGCAAGGGCCTCACGGCGACTATGGATGCCGGAGTACGCCCGACCATGCGCTTGGCTTCTGCGCCGATGGCGAGGATCTTCTTGGTGTTGCGGTCGATGGCCACGACGGACGGCTCGTCAATGACGATGCCGCGGCCCTTGACCATGACCAGCGTGTTCGCCGTTCCGAGGTCGATCGCGATGTCGTGGGACATAAACCCGAAGAGCGACGCAAACGGGCGGAGGATACTCAACGCGGCCTGATCTCTGAGGGATGACCGCCGACGGTCTCGCTTCTGAGTATACGTCGCGGGGACGTGGGGGCGAGCAGCGTTGCGGGACTCGGGACGGTCACGACTCGCCGGACTCCGCGTCGGCGGGCTCGGGGAGAGCGGATGAACCCTCCTCAAGAAGGCGGAGGAAGGCGGGTTCGTCAAGCACCGGAACGCCAAGCTGCTGCGCCTTCGCCAGCTTGGAACCGGGACTCGCGCCCGCGGCGACGGCGGTTGTCCGTTTCGAGACGGAACTGCCGACCTTGCCACCGAGCTCGCGGATGCGCTCTTCGGCAGCTTCGCGAGAAAGGGTTTCGAGGGTGCCGGTGACGACGATGGTGAGTCCGGCGAGCAGGCCCGGGCCGGTAGCAGTCACCTCCTGGCGCGGATCGACGCCATTGGCGATCAGTCGAGCAATGGTCTCGCGGTTGGCTGGCCGGGCGGTCCACTCGCTGATGCTTGTGGCGACCACGGGGCCGACGCCATCGATGGACTGCAATTCTTCCTCGGTCGCAGCCAGGAGCCGCTCGAGGCTGCCGAACTGCGCAGCGAGGAGGCGCGCCGTTTCGAAGCCGACATGACGGATGCCAAGCGCGAAAAGGAGGTTCGCCAGGGGCCGGGACTTGCTCTTTTCGATGCCTGCCAGAAGGTTCTCCGCAGTCTTGCTCAGCCCTCCAGCCTTCACGCGGAAGTCATCGAGCCCGCTCAACTGCTCAACATCCAGTGAGAAGATGTCGGCCACGTTGCGGACGAGGCCGGCAGTGTAGAGGGTGATGGCCGTCCGTTCCCCGAGCCCTTCGATGTCCATGGAGGCGCGACCGCCGAAATGCTCTATCAAGCGGATCACCTGGGCGGGACAGGCCTCGTTTGGGCAATAGGTGGCAGCTTCAGCAGGGTCCTGGCGGACGGCTGTACCACAGACGGGACAGGTCGCGGGCATCGCGAACTCTTTCTCCGCGCCGCTGCGGAGACTGGCGACGGGCGCGACGACCTGGGGGATAACCTCCCCGGCGCGCTGGACGATCACCGTGTCGCCTTCGCGGATATCCTTGCGGCGGATATCGCCTTCGTTGTGCAGCGTGGCGAGGCTCACCGTCGCTCCACCGACGAAGACGGGCTCGAGAACGGCGAACGGCGTGAGGACGCCCGTGCGGCCGACGTTTACCTCGATCTTCCGGAGCCGCGTCGTCCGCTGTTGCGGGGGGAATTTGTAGGCGGTGGCCCAGCGAGGTTCGCGGCCAACGACACCGAGTTGATCCCAAAGATCGACGGCATCGAGTTTGAGGACGGCGCCATCAATGTCGTAGTCGAGGCGCTCGCGGCGTTGTCCCCACCAGCGGACCCGCTCAAGCGCAGCTTCGACACTCGCATGTACCGCGGCATCCGGGTTCACCGGCAGCCCCATGCTTCCAAGCCATTGCAGCGTTTCATGCTGACTCGGGGGCCGTGCCCCACCCTCAATCCAGCCCAGTTGGTAAACGAACATCGCCAGCGGCCGCCCGGCGGTCACGGATGGGTCTTTCTGTCGGACGGAGCCGGCGGCCGCGTTCCGTGGGTTGGCGTAGAGCGCGAGCGGCTTTCGGCCATCCTGTTCCCGGACGATGTTCTGCTCACCGATGGCTTCGTTCATTCGCTCAAAGCCGCTGCGGGTCATGTACACCTCGCCGCGCACTTCGAAGCGCTGGGGAAAGGCTCCGCGAAGCGTCTTCGGAATTGAGGGGATGGTCGCAAGGTTGGCCGTCACGTTTTCGCCGCGGAGTCCGTCGCCGCGCGTAGCGCCCTGGACGAACTTCCCATCCTCATAGACCAGCGCCATGGCGAGACCGTCGACCTTCGGCTCGGAGACGAGGGAGAGTTCCTCCTGTCCGGAACGTTCGCGCACGCGACGGTACCAGTTGTCGAGGTCCTCGGGCGAAAAACAGTTTCCGAGGCTGAGCAGGGGCGCGAGGTGCTCGACCACTTCAAAAGTCGTGACCGGGGCCGCTCCCACGCGCTGCGTAGGTGAATCCGGCGTAATCAGTTCCGGATACTGGCTCTCGATAGCCCTCAGTTCGTTGAGCAGGTCGTCATAATCTGCATCGGAGACAACGGGACTGTCGAGAACGTAGTACTGGTGGTTGTGATAGTTAAGTTGCGAACGGAGTTCTTCGCTGCGCAGACGGGCGGCGTACTGGTCGGCCGGGACTGGCGGTGCCATGCTCCGATTATAGGAGTGCCGGAGACATGCTCATGCAGTGCGTGACACGGCGAAAACGGAGCGCCCACGGATGCCTCGACTGACAGCAAGCGTGGCGCGGCCCGCCACGGGCGAAGAGTTCGCCGTCGAGTTCGAAGGTGATGTCACCCTCGGCCGTGGCCGCGACGCGGCCATTCGCCTCGCGGACCCGATGGTTTCCCGCACTCACGCGAGCCTGTCGCTCCGCAGCGATGGCGCCTTGGTCGTCCAGGACCACGGAAGCACGAACGGAACGATCGTCAACGGCACGCTCGTCTTCGGAGAGGTCGCGGTGTTCGGCTGGCCGGTTGTCATCGAGATCGATCCGTTTCGCATTACTATCTCCAGTTCACCCGAGGAGTCCACCCTTCGGGACCAGGTGGTGGGATGGCAAACGGGCGATACCTTCGACCCGCCGCCGATCGGGGCCACGTGGCTGGATACGGTGAATTGGCGCCTCGTTGTCGACGGGGAAGTGGCGCTCGATGGCCTTTCACCCGCGGAGTTCACGGTCCTGAACTACCTTTGCAGCGTTGCACCGCAGGTGGTGCGAGCCCAGGACCTTGGCGACGCGCTCTGGGGCGGCGGGCGCTGGGACATGACGATGCTGCAGGAACTTGTGGCCGGTATCCGGCGGCGGCTCACCGCGGTGTTGCCGGGCCGCAGGGTCATCGTGAACGTACCGGGCGAGGGCTACCGCATCGAATAACCGACCGCGCTGGCAGCTGCGTTCCGCGGGCCCGCGCCTGCGTTCTGTCGCTGTTACACTCGTCTCGTGACCCAGCGAATCGTGATCGTGGACTACGACGCCGGAAACCTTCGCAGCGTCGCCCGCGCAGTTGCCCGGGTGAGCGGCGAGGAACCTTCGGTTTCAGCGGACCCGTCGGCCATCGATGCTGCCGACGCCGTCATCCTTCCTGGCGTTGGCGCTGCCGCCGACACGATGCTCAAGCTGCGGGAGCGCCAGCTGGTCGAACCGCTTCACGACTACATTGCCCGGGGCCGGCCCTTCCTTGGGGTTTGTATGGGCCTGCAGGCGCTGTTCGACTGGTCGGACGAAGGCGGCGGGCAGGAATGTCTTGGGGCTGTGCACGGCAAGGTGTGCCACTTTCCCTTGAATCGCGGACTCAAAGTGCCTCATATGGGGTGGAACACCGTGGAGTGGCTACGGCCGCACCCGCTTACGGAGGGCATCCCATCGGGGAGCGCATTCTACTTCGTCCACAGCTTCTACCCGGACCCGGTCGATAGCGCCGTGGCTCTGGGCGAGACGGAATACGGGGTGACGTTCCCCAGCGTCGTCGCGCAGGGCAACGTGATTGCGACCCAGTTCCACCCGGAGAAGAGCAGCGACAACGGACTCAGGCTCTATGGGAACTTCCTGGATTGGGCGCGGCAGGGCATGCCCGAAGCCGCCGTCGAAGCCGGAGGCCAGCGCTGAGCTTCACCGTAATCCCGGCCATCGACCTCCGTGGCGGGCGCTGTGTGCGTCTGCTCCAGGGAGACTATGCGCAAGAGACGGCGTATTCCGAAGATCCTGTGGGCATGGCGGTGCAATGGCAGGAGCTTGGGGCGCCGATGCTCCACGTGGTCGACCTCGACGGCGCCAGGGCCGGTCGCGCCATGCAGGCTGACATCGTCGCGGCCATCTGCGCGGCCCTTCGGATCCCGGTCGAAATCTCAGGAGGCATGCGTACTCTCGAGAGCGTGCGTGAGGCAGTGAAGCGGGGAGCCAGTCGCGTACAGGTCGGGAGCGCCGCGGTGAAGGACCCGGAGATGCTCCGCGCCGCGTGCGCTGCCTATCCGGAGGCCATTGTTGTCTCGATCGACGCGAAGGGTGGCGAAGTGATGACCGATGGCTGGACGGAGGGTGGGGGCGTCTCGGCACTCGACCTCGCGGCGCGGGTCGTCGCGGACGGTGCGGCTCGAATCATGTATACGGATATTTCCCGCGACGGGGCGCTCCAGGGGCCGAATGTCGAGGCGTTGCGGGAGATGGTGGCGGCCGTGCCCGTGCCGGTGATTGCCTCGGGAGGGATCACGACAATCGAACAGCTGCGGGATGTCATGGCGACGGGGTGCGAGGGCGCGATCATCGGCAAGGCGCTGTACGAAGGACAGATTGACCTGCGCGAGGCGCTGGCGGCTGCGCGGCGCACCGGAGGCCGCTGACGATGCTCATGCGCCGGATCATCCCCTGTTTCGACGTGCACCTCGGGCGCGTGGTGAAGGGCGTTTCGTTCGTGGAGCTGCGCGATGCGGGTGATCCGGTTGAACTCGCCCGCATCTATGACCGGGAAGGCGCAGACGAGCTCGTATTCCTCGACATCACGGCATCGCACGAAGACCGTGCCACGGTCTACGACATGGTCGCTGCCACCGCAGACCAGGTGTTCATCCCGTTCACGGTTGGCGGCGGCATCCGCACTCCGGAAGACATGAAGGTCATGCTCGAGCTTGGCGCCGACAAGGTCAGCGTAAATTCTGCGGCCGTCGCGAACCCCTCCCTCGTCAATGAGGGCGCGTATCGCTTCGGGAGCCAGTGCATCGTCGTCGCAATCGACGCCAGGCGGGTTCCGGGCCAGGCCGGGAAATGGGAGGTCTACACCCATGGCGGCCGCAATCCCGCTGGTCTCGATGCCGTCGAATGGGCGCGTGACGTCGTTGCCCGTGGAGCCGGCGAGCTGCTGGTGACCAGCATGGATACGGACGGCCATAGGACGGGGTACGACAACGCGATGCTGCGGGCGATCAGCGAAGCCGTCACCGTGCCGGTGGTCGCGTCCGGAGGCGCCGGCGGGCCGGAGCATATGGTGGAAGCGCTTACCGAAGGAAAGGCTGACGCCGTGCTTGCCGCGAGCATCTTCCACTTCGGCACCTATTCAATCCGCCAGGTGAAGGAACACCTGCGCGACGCAGGAATCCCGGTGCGCCTGTAGCCGCAGCCGCCTACGCTTCGTGATGGTTGCGACCAGCTGTGCTCGCTATGATCTGCCTGTGGCCGTCAAGCGAATGGATAACGTCGGGATTGTGGTGGAAGACCTCAACGCTGCAATCGCGTTCTTTACCGAGCTTGGTTTGGAACTGGAGGGTGAGCAAACGGTCGAGGGCCAGTGGGTGGACCGGATTCTCAGACTCGACCGCGCCCGTTCTGATATCGCCATGATGCGGACTCCCGACGGCCACTCACGGCTTGAACTGGCGAAGTTCCACAATCCACCCGCCATCGACGCCGCGCAGAAGGGTGCGCCACCGAATGCGCTGGGCATTGGACGCATCATGTTTGCCGTCGACGATATTGAGGAAGTGGTTCACCGGCTCGAGGCTCACGGCGCCGAACTGATCGGCGAGATCGTTCAGTATGAGAACATGTACCGCCTTTGTTATCTCCGCGGGCCGGAGGGATTCCTCTTGGCGCTGGCGGAAGAACTCAATTGAGCGTGCGATTCGCCGCTCGCCGGCGGTGCTGACGGGACTCCGCGATGTCCTCCGCTCAGGAATGAGCGGTACGCTGTATGCGTGACCAGGCCCGACTACACGTCGCTCGAACTCCCTCCTCCTCCGGCAGATCGCCCGTATGTGCTGCTGAACATGGTGATGTCCGCGGACGGCAAGGTAGTGCTTGAGGAGACTGAGCAGGGCATCGGCTCCCCTGTCGATCAGCGGCTGATGCGGGAGTTGCGTGTGAATGCCGATGTCGTCCTGAACGGAGCCGAAACCCTGCGAAAGAGCGGATCGTCGCCGCGACTGGGCGGGTTCGCCGAGTTGGAGCAGCTGCGGCGTGACCGGGGCCAGTCGCGATTCCCAATCGTCGCCACTATTAGCGCTTCGGGTGAACTGCCGCTCGAACGGATCTTTTTCACGGCTGACGACTTCGAGGCAGTCGTCTACCTCTCGTCTTCAGCTCCGGCCTCCCGGCGGTCGGCCCTCGCGGCCACGGGCCGGAAGGTGGTGGACGTGTCCGTGGGGAATGAGGTGCCGGAGATGCTGCGCCACATGCGTGCGGAACTCGGCGCGCGGGTGCTGCTTCTCGAAGGCGGCCCGACACTCAACGCCGCGTTTTTCAGCACTGGTGCGGTGGATGAGGTGTTCCTCACGGTCGGTCCGGTCGTGGTGGGAGGGGTGGAAAACAAGACGCCGGTCGAAGGGCCGCCATACGGCCGCGAGGCAGCGCCGCGGCTCACGCTGGTCAGCGCGATACCGCATGACGAGACCGGTGAGGTGTTCCTCCGCTACCGCGTGAGGCGCTGACTCCTGGCCCGAGGTCGGCCCGCGCGCACTCCACAAGGCTGTGCGGTGAGACAATGCCGGCGTGACAGGAGTGCTCCCACCGGCGGACGAAAAAGCTCGAAGCGTGCAGCGCATGTTCGATCGGATTGCGCCCGATTATGACCGGGTCAACCGCGTGATGACCGGCCGGCGCGACCAGGCCTGGAGAGTGGCGCTTGTCCGGCGGCTCCGCATCGGGCCCGGCGAGACCGTCCTCGACCTGGCCTGCGGGACAGGCGACTTTGCGGAGATCGCGCGGAAATCCGGGGCACGAGTGATCGCCCTCGACTTTGCCCGTGGAATGCTATTGCAGGGCGCGGCGCGCCACGCGGAGGCAATGTCGTTCGTGCAGGGTGACGCGCTCCACCTTCCGCTGGCGAGCGACTCTCTTGACGCCGTCGTGTCGGGTTTCGCACTTCGGAACTTCACGGCTTTGCCGCCGGTCTTCGCCGAGTTGGACAGAATCTTGAAGCCTGGCGGCAGGTTGGGGCTGCTTGAAGTCGACCAACCTCGTAATCCAATTCTTCGAGCCGGCCACGGGCTCTACTTCAACCGCGTGGTCCCTCTGATTGGCGGGCTGCTTTCGGACAGGGCGGCGTATCGTTACCTGCCGGCGTCGGCGAGCTACCTTCCGCCGGAGGCGGAGTTGCTGGACATGCTGCGCACTGCCGGGTTCACGAAGATTCGAAAACGGAACCACATGATGGGGGCCATCCAGTCTATCGCGGCGGCCCGCGCGTGAGCGCCGCCGCTCCCGCAAGGCCGGGGAAGGCGACGGCATGGAAACTCGCAGTGCGGCTCCCGACGCTTCCGGCCGCCGTCGCGCCGGTGCTGGTTGGTACCGGCGTGGCGATCGCCAATCGGGAGTTCAGCCTTGGACCGGCGTTGGCAGCGATGGCGGGTGCGCTCTGCCTCCAGGTTGGTGCGAATTTCGCGAACGATGTCTTCGACTTCCGGCGCGGCGCGGACACGGCGGAGCGGCTCGGTCCACCGCGCGCCACCCAGATGGGCTTGCTGACCCAGCGCGAGGTCTTTCTTGGGATGGCGCTCGCGTTTGCGCTCGCGATGGTTGCGGGCGTCTACCTGCTGGCCGTGGCGGGCTGGCCGGTAGTCGCGGCGGGCGTGGCGAGCATTTTCGCCGCGGTCATCTACACCGGCGGGCCGTGGCCGATCGGCTACCACGCCCTCGGAGATGTCTTCACGTTCGTGTTCTTCGGGCTGGTGGCAGTGGCGGGGACGTATTTCGTGCAGGCTGGCGATGTCTCAGGAGTCGCTCTGCTGGCTTCCGTGCCGATGGGCTGCACTGTCACGATGATCCTCGTGGTCAACAACCTGCGCGACGTCGATACGGACCGCGTTGCAAACAAGAAGACGCTTGCGGTCATGATTGGGAAGCGGGCGACGCGCGGCTGGTACGCGCTCCTCGCGGCGATCGCCTTCATCGTCGCCGTTTCGCTCTGGCCGCTGGCGGGAATGTCGCCGGCTGTCTTGCTGGTGCTGGGATCATTGTGGTTCCTGCGCCCGCCGCTCCGGGCTGTCATGGGTGGCGTTGAAGGGCGGCCCTTGAACCTCGCTTTGAAGGCGACGGCGCGTTTCCACCTGGTGTTCGGGCTACTGTTCGCCGCCGCACTGGCGCTTTCCTGACCTGCAATGACTGGCGAACATCCGTTCGTACCTGCTAGGCTGGAGCGAACCGTGCCGGCGCCGTGCAGACTGCCGCCGCCAGTGCCCGGGAGCTGAGAATCGGATGACGCCGGTGCCCCTCGACCATATCCTCGTGCGCGGAGCGCGCGAACATAACCTGAAGAACATCGACGTCCGCATCCCGCGGGATCAACTGGTCGTGATCACGGGTCTTTCGGGGTCGGGGAAGTCGTCCCTTGCGTTCGACACGATCTACGCCGAGGGCCAGCGGCGCTACGTGGAATCGCTGTCCGCCTATGCGCGCCAGTTCCTCGGGCTCATGGAAAAGCCGGACGTCGACTACATCGACGGGCTTTCTCCCGCGATCTCGATCGACCAGAAGGCGACATCCAACAATCCGCGCTCGACGGTCGGGACGGTGACCGAGATCTACGACTACATGCGGCTCCTGTGGGCTCGCATCGGGAAGCCTCACTGTCCGAAGTGCGGGCGCCCGATTGAGCGCCAGACGGTCCAGCAGATCGTCGATGCGACGCTGGCGTACGCGCCCGGCTCCCGATTGATGCTGCTTGCGCCGGTCACGCGCGCAAAGAAGGGCGAGCACGCTGGCATCTTCGATGAAGCGCGGCGGGCCGGGTTCGTGCGCGTGCGTGTTGATGGCGCCGTGGCCGACCTCGATGAGTTGGGTCCGATCGACAAGAACAAGCGCCACGACATTGACGTCGTCGTTGACCGGCTGGTGGTGCCGGAACCCGGGAGTGACGCCTCTGCCGCGAGCCGCATCGCGGATTCAGTCGAGACAACGCTGCGCGTTGGCCAGGGCGTGATGATCGTGGCCGAGGCAGCCCGCGATGGGTCGACGGGCGATGAGCGCCTGTTTTCGGAGCACTTCTCCTGCCCCTACGACGGGACGTCATTCGGCGAGATCGAGCCTCGCACGTTCAGCTTCAACAGCCCGCATGGCGCCTGCCCGAAGTGCACCGGACTCGGCGTGGAGATGCGAGTCGATCCCGACCTCGTCATCCCGGACAAGAACCGCTCAATCGCGGAAGGGGCGGTCGAACCGTGGTCGAAGACTCCGAGCGTCGCCGGGTGGTACATGCGCATGCTGGAAGCCTGCGCCCAGGACATGGGTTTCGAGACAGATACGCCGGTTCGAGAGCTGACGGACACGCAGTTGCACGCCCTCTATTTCGGGACGGGTGACCGGGCGCTGACGTTGAAGTTCACCAACCAGTACGGCAGGACGCAGGAGTACGACACGAAGTTCGAGGGTGTCGTCACGAACCTTGAGCGTCGTTACAGGGAGACGGATTCGGACCACGTGCGCTCCGATATTGAGCGCTATATGGCCCAGATCCCCTGCGCCGGCTGCAAGGGGAAACGGCTTCGGGCGGAGGCTCTCTCGGTGCTCATCGATGGTAGGACCGTGAGCGATGTCACCGGCCTGAGCATCACGGTTGCGCGGTCGTGGGCGGACGGCCTCGCAGGTGACGACACGCCGCTGAGCAGCCGCGACCAGACCATCGGGCGGCAGATCCTTAAGGAGATCCGCTCACGCCTGGAGTTCCTCGTCGACGTTGGCCTCGACTACCTCACGCTCGACCGCGTGTCGGGCACGCTTTCGGGCGGCGAGTCGCAGCGCATCCGGCTGGCAACGCAGATCGGTTCGGCCCTCATGGGCGTGCTCTATATTTGCGACGAGCCGTCGATCGGACTGCATCCCGTGGATGGCGACCGGCTCATCCGCACCCTGGAGCGGTTGCGGGACCTGGGAAACACGGTCCTCATCGTCGAACACGACGAAGCGATGATGCGCGCCGCAGACTGGATCGTGGACATGGGTCCCGGGGCGGGAGTGCACGGCGGCCATGTCGTTGCGGAAGGGCCGATGGAGGTGGTGTGCGAGGTCGAGGGGAGCATCACCGGCGCCTACCTCAGCGGCAGGAGAGAGATCCCGATGCCAGCGCAGCGCCGCCCCGGAAATGGGAAGGTTCTCCGGATCACCGGCGCGCGCGAAAACAACCTTCGTCGCGTAAACGTGGAAATCCCGCTTGGAAAGTTCGTTGCCGTTACCGGTGTCTCGGGGTCGGGAAAGTCGTCACTGGTCACCGACATCCTCGTGCCGCGGATTGCGCAGGTGCTGCACGGCTCGCGCCAGCGGGCGGGTCACCATGATGGGGTCGACGGGATTGATCATCTCGACAAGATCGTCGACATCGACCAGTCACCGATCGGCCGGACGCCGCGATCGAACCCGGCCACGTACACCGGCATGTTTACGGTGATCCGCGACCTCTTCGCGGCGGTGCCGGAGGCGCGAGCCCGCGGCTACAAGGCCGGGCGGTTTAGCTTCAACGTGAAGGGCGGGCGCTGCGAAGAGTGTTCCGGCGACGGCTACAAGGTCGTCGAGATGCAGTTTCTCCCGGACGTGACCGTTCCCTGTGAGGCGTGCCACGGCAAGCGTTACAACCGCGAAGCGTTGGAGATCCTGTTCCGAGGCAAGAACATCGCAGAAGTGCTGGACATGACCGTCTCGGAAGGCTGCGAGTTCTTCGAGCGGTTCCCGCGTGTGAAGCGTGTGCTGGACACCTTGGAAGCAACGGGCCTCGGTTACATCCATCTCGGGCAGCCGGCGACAACGCTCTCCGGCGGCGAGGCCCAACGAATCAAGCTTGCGGGTGAACTCTCGCGCCGTTCAACAGGCAGGACGCTGTATGTGCTCGACGAGCCCACGACGGGCCTGAGCTTCCAGGACGTGGAGCATCTCCTGGACGTCCTCCACCGCCTCGTGGATGGCGGCAACACCGTACTCGTGATCGAGCATCATCTCGACGTCATCAAGACTGCCGACCACCTGATCGACCTTGGCCCGCTGGGCGGCGACCGCGGCGGTTTCATCGTGGCCGAAGGCACGCCTGAAGAGGTCGCCCGGGTGGAGACAAGCTACACGGGCCACTACCTGCGACCGATCCTGGAAGGCGCAGGGATAGCGGCGCGGAACGGTCTCGGCTCTTCAAAGGCCGTGGTCGAAGCGGTCAGTGTTGCATCGAAGGCTGCCGCGACGATCGGCGAGCGGATCGCGCGCGAATCAGCTCCCATGCCGGAACGGCCGATGACGAAGGCTGCAGAGAAACGTGCCCGGCAAGCCGCGAGGCCGCGCAAAGAGACGGCGAGCGAAAAGGGCCTGCGCGAAAAGCGGGGCCTCTAGGCGAGCGAGGGCCCGGCCGTCGGAGACTTAGCCCAACCCGCCGATGAACTCGTTGATCACGGCGGCCCCTGCTGCCGGGTCCTGGCACATCCACCAGTGGCCCAGGCCATGGAGCACGGCGACCTTCGAACCGGTCCGGGCAGCGGTTCTCTTTGCGAGCACTTCACCGCCAGTAAAATGATCTTCCGTTGGGATGATGACGAGGCTCGGACGGGTAGCGGCCTTCGAGACGTCCTTGCCCCATTCGCCCATTGCTGGCTGGGCTGCCGAGCGGTAGAGCGCCAGGATGCAACTGGCCATGGCCTCGTTGGCGCCCGCGGCGACGCGTGCTGCGACGTCCTTCGTCATGCCGAGGGTCTCGTAGCGTGCTGCGCGTGCTTCAACCGGTGAGGCGACCATCTGGCGGACTGCCTCTTCTCCCTCCGCCGGTTTCTGCCAGACCTGTGCCATGTCATGCCAGACGTACTCGGGATCGAAGCAGCCTGCGATGTCGGTAGTCCACGAGCGGATCAAGTCCGGCCGGGCGTTCGCCAGGCGCAGCACGTGGCCGCCGCCCCAGTCGTGGCCGACGAGGTCGATTGGGCCGGGGATCTTCGCAACCTCTGCGGCGAGCCAGGCCACGTAGTCGTCCGACGAAGCGCCGAAACCGCCGGGCAAGGGAGCGCCGAAACCCGGGGGGGACAGCGCGATGACGTCCCCGACCGTGAGGTGCTTTCGCATCTCGTCCCAAATCGCATCAGTTTCCGGGTTTCCGTGAACGAGCACGAGTGGCATGGGGCACCTCACTCCAGCATTGGGGCGCGTAAACGCCGCCGCAGAAGTCTAACGCACGGTTCGGATCCCGGGGCGAATCAGCTTGAGCCTTCCAACTCCACGATCAGGACCGCCTGTTCGGGGTCGACGGCGTGGATGTTTACGCGGGTGACACCTTCGAGTTGACCGAGGCGGTCGCGAAAGCCGAGGAGTTGGCCCGGAGAACGTCCGCGGACACGGACTTCGACCGACGTGGGCGCCAGTTCCGGTTCGGCTGCCCGCTGGCCCTTGAGTCCGCGCGTTGTCAGTGCATCGAGCCCGTCGACGAGCTGTTCGAGCGTCGCCTGCGCGTCCGCGTACTCGTTCCGGAGAGCAAGAAGCGGAGCGACCACCTGCTCACGGAGCCCAAACAGCATGGCAGCCGATGGGGGCGGTGCAGGAGCTGGCGCCGGCTCGTCCAGTGATTCGAGGTCTTCGAGGCGGCCCAGGAGGGCAGCGTAATCTGCGCGCAACTCTTCATAGCGACGCCGAAGCTGCTCGAGGGCCATGCGTTCGGGGTCCACTGTGTCGCCCTCGTCCTGTCCGTTCACCATTTGTACACGCCGGAGCAGAGCCTACGGCGCGATGGTGGAGGGGAAGTGGAGAACCGGGAACAACAACCCGGCGTCAGGCCGTGCGGGCGACCCTCTGGCCGCGGTCGCTGCCTCCGTCCAGCCGGTACCCCATGCCGCGAACGGTCACGAGGTAGCGCGGTTCGACTTCATCGGGCTCAAGCTTGCGTCGGATGCGCCGGACATAAACCTTGAAAACGTCCTGGGCTTCGCGAGGCCGGTACTCGTAGTCGTCGCTGACAGCGTTCAGAATCTCGTGGGGACGAAGCACTCGGCCGCTGTTGCGAGCCATGTGGACGATGATCCGGTACTCCGAGGCTGTGAGTGGGATGTATGCGCCCTCACGCGAGACCTCGCAGCGATCGGTGTCGATGGCGAGGTCGCCAAGCTGTATCAGGCCGGTGTCGTGTGCGACCGGGACCGCGGCTGGTTGGCGGCGCCGGAGCACGGCCTGCACCTGCGCCGTGACCACGCGTTCGTCGGCGTCCATCTGGAGACAGGCATCTGCGCCGGCGTGGAGGCTGGCACTCACGAGCGCAGGCGTCGCCTCTGGGAGCAGCGCAATAAGCGGGGCTCCCGTTGCAGCGAGTTCTCCAAGATGGATGATCGATTCGGGCCTGTCGCCCGTGACCACGCAGGCCACGAGGTCGAAGTCTCCCTTGAGCGAAGCGCAGCCTGCGGAGAGCGCGGGCGCACGTTCAAGGACGGCGAAGCCGACCCTGTGCAGGGATCGAGTGAAGTGCAGGGCTAGGTCCTCGGGCGAGGCCACGAGGAGACAGCTCCTGAACTGGACCGGTTGAGCGCCCCTGGGGGCATCGGCGCTCGAAGGTGCCATGTCAGGTCTCTTTGCGTAAGGTTGCCGCGAAGTATACAGATCGTTTGAGTTTTGTGAACACTTCGGCGGATCACTATTCCGTTTCGTGGTTCGCACTGATGACCGAGAAGGAACGGGCGAACTCCGAGTCATGGCAGAATTCGCAGAGGCCTGGACCGCAGATGACCACGACGACCGCCGCCGCCGCCGCCTCGCGCTGGTGCGGCCGCTCCTCGATTTCGAAGAAGCACGCCTTCGGAGGCTCATCGAACGGGCACGGGACACACGAGACCCCTGAGTCTGCGGTGTCGCGGTTTTCGATGCTCTCCTATACTCGCGGCATATCGCGGGCGCGTCGCCCGTTTACGCGGGGTGGATGATGCCTTCAACTTCAAAACACGAATGGCTCCAGGGAGCCTATGCCAAGGCTACGCAGCGGGCAGCCGAACGCCGGAAGGTCTTCCAGACGACGGGTGGAGTCCCCCTCGATCCCATCTATGGACCCGAGGACGTCGCTTCGATGGACCCGGGCCGGGATCTCGGATTTCCGGGGGCCTATCCATTTACCCGCGGCATTCAGCCGACCATGTACCGCGGCCGATTCTGGACGATGCGCCAGTACGCGGGATTCGGCACTGCCGAAGAGTCGAACCAGCGATACCGCTACCTGCTCGACCAGGGCCAGACTGGCCTTTCCGTGGCGTTCGACCTCCCGACGCAAATCGGCTACGACTCGGATGACATGATGGCATCAGGCGAGGTGGGGAAGGTTGGCGTCGCGATCGATTCGATCGAGGACATGCTGACGCTGTTCGACCAGATTCCACTTGACAAGGTCACCACTTCGATGACCATCAACGCCACCGCGCCGGTCATGCTGGCGCTCTACGTGGCCGTCGGGAAGTACCAGGGCGTACCGCCGGAAAAGCTCGGTGGCACCGTCCAGAACGACATCCTCAAGGAGTACATCACCCGCGGGACGTACATCTATCCGCCGAAGCCGAGCATGCGGTTGATCACGGACGTCTTCCGCTACTGCAAGGACACGGTCCCCAGCTGGAACACGATCTCGATCTCCGGCTACCACATGCGCGAAGCCGGATCGACGGCCGCGCAGGAGATCGCCTTCACGCTGGCGGACGGCATTGAGTACGTGAACGCTGCGATCAGCGCGGGGCAGGATGTCGACGAATTCGCCGGACAACTCAGCTTCTTCTTCGCCTGCCACAGCACATTCCTGGAAGAGGTGGCGAAGTTCCGGGCGGCGCGCCGGCTCTGGGCGCGCATCATGAAGGAGCGCTTCAACGCGCAGAACCCGCGCTCGATGATGCTCCGTTTCCACACGCAGACGGGGGGCGCCACGCTGACGGCTCAGCAGCCGGAGAACAACATCGTCCGCACGGCGGTGCAAGCGCTTGCCGCCGTCATGGGCGGAACACAGTCGCTGCACACCAACTCCATGGACGAAGCACTCGGTCTCCCGACGGAGAAGGCCGTCCAGATCGCACTGCGCACACAGCAGATCATCGCCTACGAAAATGGCGTGGGCGACGTCGTCGACCCACTCGGCGGTTCGTACTTGATTGAGAGTCTGACGGATCGACTCGAAGCGGACGCGATGGAGTACATCAAGACCATCGACGCGATGGGCGGGGCACTCGTGGGGCTGGAGCAGGGCTTCCAGCAGCGTGAAATCCAGGAAGCCGCCTACCGCTTCCAACGCGAGATCGAAGACAAGGAGCGTGTGATCGTCGGCGTAAACCAGTTCCAGACGCCGGATGAGCCGGTCTCGCTGCTCAAGCTCGATCCGACAATCGGGCAGCGCCAGGTGGAGAAGCTTGCCAAGCTGCGGGCAACCCGAGACAACGCCGCCGTCGCAGCCGCCCTTGCGAGGCTTGACGCCGCAGCAAATGGCACCGAGAACGTGGTTCCGATCATGGTCGATTGCGTCGAGGCGCGGGCGACACTCGGCGAGATCAGTCACTGCCTCCGCAAGGTTTGGGGCGAGTACCAGCCGCAGGTGGTCATCTAGATGGCCGACGACATGAGCGGCCGCGCTGACGAACGCCGGCGCCTGCTCCATGAGCTGGAGCGGGAGCGGAGCCAGCTGTTTCGCAACATCGAGACCTGCCGAATTCGAGACATCGAACAGCCGTTCATCGGTCATTGGTCGCTGAAGGACATCGTCGGCCACGTGGCGTCGTGGGAAGCGGAGGTCCTTGTCGCGATTCGTGAACTCCAGGAAGGACACCGGCCCTCACTCCTCGACTTCCCAGAGGATCAACTCGACCGCTGGAACTGGCAGCATGTCGAGCGGAAGCGCGATCTGAATTTCTGGAGCATGGTGGAGCAGCTCCGTGGCGGACGGGTACGGCTGCTGGCAGAGCTGGACGCGGTCAGCGACGAGGTACTCACGGAAACGTGCTCGACGTATCTGACGCTGGTCCGGTCGATCATTGATCACGACCGCGAGCACTGGCACGAGATTGCCGCCAGGCTCGCCGGGATGTCCGGCGTGCGCGCGACAGGCCCGATTTCGGTTCCCGCCGAGACGCACGCAACCGGGTAGCGCCGGCCCCGATTAGCCCCAAAGCCCGCATAGCTCCGCCGAAGGTCTGACTTGACGCCTTGGTAGGGGAGGGGGGTACCCTATCTAGGTGACCCCAGAAGTCCGTGAGCAAGCGCTCCACCGCCTCAAGATCGTGGCCGGCCAGGTAGCGGCGCTCCAGCGTCAGATTGACGAGGACCGCTACTGCATGGATGTGCTCGACCTGTCGCTCTCCGTGCAACGTGCTTTGCGTAGCCTCGACGCACTCGTGCTCGAAGGGCATCTGCGGACGCACGTCGCGGAGATGATGGCGGGCGGCGAGGTCGACCGCGCGGTGCAGGAACTGCTCCGGCTCTACAAGGTTCCGGATAAGACATAAGGAGACCTAGCAATGACACAGACGATCGAGTTCAACGTAACGGGCATGACCTGCGACCACTGCGTGAACGCCGTAACGAACGCTGTCAAGGAGCTCGACGGCGTATCAGGCGTTTCGGTTAGCCTCGAGGGCAAGTCCGCAGTCGTCACCGGGACCGTGGTCGATGCCACGAAGGTCATCGCGGCAATCGAAGAGGAAGGCTACGAGGCATCCGTCAGGTAGGCGTAGCCGTAGCAACCGGTTAGAGAAAGGTCAGTCGAACCGTGGCAACCAGCGATCATTCCGTAACGCTCCGCATCCAGGGGATGACGTGCGCGAGCTGCGTGCGCCGCGTGGAGCGGGCCCTGGGCAAGGTGGAAGGTGTCGACACAGCCACCGTGAACTTCGCCAGCGAGACCGCGCGGGTCAATTTTGGCGCTGCGGTCCCGCTGGAGCGGCTGACTGCCGCCGTCGAGAAAGCCGGGTACCACGCGGAGGAATCGCGGCCGGACCTCCCGGAGCCGGCGTGGGACGACCGCCGGTCGATAGCGCTCCTGGTCATGGGGGCGGTGCTTGGCGTACCGGCCGTGATCCTGGCGATGGGGATGGATATCGCAGACATCACCCTGTTCGGGAGCCACACACTCACTGGCTGGGTGGTCATGGCGCTGGCGACGCCGATCCAGGTTGGGCTCGGCTGGCGTTTCTACCGGGGCGCCTTCGCGAGCCTTCGTCACCTCAATCCGAACATGGACGTACTCGTGGCGCTCGGGACGTCGGTGGCGTTCGTCTACAGCGCCTACGTCGTCATGGCCGGGGAGCACCGGCACATGTTCTTCGACGTGAGCGCGGCCGTGCTGGTCTTCATCAGCCTCGGCAAGCATTTCGAGGACCGTTCCAAGAAGTCGGCGAATACCTCACTCCGGGCACTCTTGGGGCTCGCGGCGCACAACGCTACTGTGCTGCGGGATGGCACTGAGACGCAGGTCGCCGTCGATTCCGTGGTGGTTGGCGATGTGCTCTTGGTGCGGCCCGGAGAGCGGATCGCCGTCGATGGCGCGGTCGTGGATGGCCGCGGCGCCGTCGACGAGTCGATGGTCACGGGGGAATCGCTGCCAGTGGAGCGGCGCGTTGGCGATGCGGTGCTCGGCGGCACCGTAAACCAGGATGGCCTCCTGCACATCCGTGCGACGGCAGTCGGCGAGGCGACGGCGCTGCGCCGGCTCGGGCGGATGGTGGAGGACGCGCAGGGCTCCAAGGCTCCGATCCAACGCGTCGTCGACCAGGTGGCAGCCGTCTTTGTTCCCGTAGTGGTCGTGATCGCGCTTGGCGTCCTGTTGGGCTGGGGCTTCCTCGGAGGCTCCTGGACCAACGCGATGGTGTATTCCGTGGCCGTCCTCGTCGTTGCCTGCCCGTGTGCGCTTGGGCTGGCGACGCCGACCGCGATCATGGTCGGGACCGGCCTTGGCGCGGAGCGGGGCATCCTGTTCCGAAACGCAGAAGTACTGGAGCGGGCACGTGGGCTCGACGTCATCGTCGTCGACAAGACCGGGACGCTGACGGAAGGTCGCCCTCAGCTGACGGACGTGACGCCGCTGGCCGCGTGGTCAGAAGCAGATGTGGTCCGTTTTGCTGCTGCCGCCGAATCCGGCTCCGACCATCCGCTCAGCCGTGCGGTGGTCGACAGGGCGGTCGAGGCGGGAGTCTCGTTGCCGGCCGTGACGGACTTTGAGTCGCTCGTCGCCCGCGGGGTCCGAGCTACCGTGGATGGCCGGGCCGTCGCGGTCGGCAATGCCCGTCTGCTCGAAGACGATGGCGTCGCGATCAAAGGCTCACTCGCCGAAGCGATCGCGGCGTTGGAAGAACGCGGCAGGACAGCCGTCACCATCCTGGTTGATGGCGAGCCTGCGGGCGTACTCGGGATCTTCGACGATGTGAAGAAGGGTGCTCCGCGGGCAGTAACAGCCCTGCAATCGCTGGGCATCCGCGTGGTCATGATGACTGGCGACAACGAACGCGCAGCCGCGGCGGTGGCATCGACGACGGGCGTGGATGAGTACCATGCCGTGGCCCGACCGGAAGATAAGCTGGCACTGGTGCGTGACTTGCAGGCGTCCGGCAAGCGCGTGGCGATGGTCGGCGACGGCATCAACGACGCGCCCGCGCTGGCCCAGGCGGACCTTGGCATCGCGATGAGCACCGGCACGGACGTGGCAATAGAGGCGAGCGAAGTGACGCTGCTGCACGGTGATGTCTCCAAGATCTCCGAAGCGGTGCTGCTTGGCCGGGCGACGCTCGGCGCCATACGCCAGAACCTCTTCTGGGCCTTCGGGTACAACGTGGTCGCCATCCCGATCGCCGCATCGGGCCTGTTGAACCCGATCATCGCGGGGGCTGCGATGGCGATGAGTTCGATTTCAGTGATGGCGAACAGCCTGCGGCTGCGGGGCAAGGCGAAGGGCATCGCCCAGCGGTCCGGCAACACGTATAGCGGCGCGCGCTTCAGCTTTGTCTCGGCGAACCGCGGACCACTCCTGGCGCTCGCCGGTGCTGCCGTCGTGCTGATTGTGCCGCTCGTCGTCTTCACCGGCATCGACCGTGGCTGGTTCGACGGAGATGACGGCGCCTTCAGCGACGACCCGCACCACGTGTCCGTTGGCCTCGAAAACTGGGCTGTGGTCCTCTCGAGTCAATCGCTGGACGCCGGAGAGGTTACCTTCGAAGTCGAGCACCTGGATGGCCATGCCCACGGGGCAGGTGGGCGCATCCACGACATGGTTCTCCTGCGCGTCGGCGCAGGCGGCGAGGTCGAGTTGGTCGCGCGGTCCGCGGCTCTCGAACAGGGGGAATCGGAGCAGCTCACCATCTGGCTCGAACCCGGCGTCTATGAAGTCCAGTGCAGCGTTGTTGAAGAAATGGACGGCAAGACGCTCGTGCACGCGAAGGAAGGGATGACGGCGCAGCTGATCGTGTCGTAAGCGTAGATCCCGCCAGCTCCCCGTTGATTGGACCGAGATCTACAGGAAGTAGGTCGTTCCGACCGCGTTGTGGACATATGCATCCGGGAAGGCCTGGGCTAGTGCCATCTGTGGTTTGTAACCAGTGCAGTGCGCCGGGACGATGACGTTTGGGGCGAACTCGCGGAACGCGGCCACCGTCGGCGCGATCGACGGCTCGAAGAATGTTCCCGTGAGATGGAACCCGCCGAGGATGGCGTGGACACGCTTCTCGCCCGTGGTCGCGATGGCGTGGCGGACGATGTTGACGATTCCGGCATGGCCGCAGCCGCTGAGCACCACGAGCCCTTTGCTGCGGACGTTCGCCACAAGCGCCTGGTCGTCCAAGAGGTGCGCTTCCTGCTCCCAGCGTCCGTTGACCTCGCGTTCGAAGAACGGGAAGCCCTGCTCGAAGGCCGTCGAACGCTCGACTTCGCCGGTGACGAGCAGCATGTCGTTGAAGAGAACAGACGGGTCCGAGGCTTCAACGAGTTCGAAGCCCGCGCCCTCCAGCGCCGAACGCGAGGGTGGCGGTAGCAGTGTCGGCTGCCCGCCCGGGACTGCCGCCCTCCTCTGCGTGTAGGCCGCCGGGTGAAGGATCAGTGGCATCGAGACACGCCCAAGCCGCTCGACGAGACCTTCGATTCCGCCCGTGTGGTCGAAGTGGCCGTGGGAGAGGATGAGCGCTTCGAGGTCCTTCGCTCCA
The DNA here is from genome assembly GCA_050248655.1 of Dehalococcoidia bacterium. GTDB lineage: Bacteria > Chloroflexota > Dehalococcoidia > Tepidiformales > Tepidiformaceae > JAGQHB01. The sequence goes on along the minus strand of JBFWRY010000001.1, from coordinate 247,915 downwards.
ATCTCCAGCCGGTCCATGTTCGAGATCATGCCGGCCGGGGACACGCCCGCGTCGAAGAGGATCGTGTGCCGGCTCTCGCCAGCGACGGCGGTGACCAGTGCAGAGAAGCCGTGTTCCGCGACCAGGGACGAGCGCACGGACGGTGCATCGATAAACGGGTTGCGAACGGCGGCGCCCCAGGGATGGCGGCGCACCGTTTCTTCGCCAGGGAGCAGAGCGTCTATCTGGTTGTCGACCAGCGTCGTGATTTCGAGCGTATCGCACTCGATGAGCTTCACTACCACGGAGTCACCTCAGGCCGGGCCATGGTCCCGGCGCGCCATATCATGCCTCGCCGGGACCGTGGAATGCACCGGGCCAGTCTCCACCTCATCTGTGAATCACGATAACGACCGGCACACCGGCCGCTGCTACACTTCCGATATGAAGCGTGCCAATTCTCGCGTTGTCCATGCCGGGTCCGTCGTCATCGGCGGCGGCAACCCGATCGTCGTCCAGTCCATGTGCGCCACCCGCACGCAGGACATCGAAGCGACCGTCAACCAGGCAACCATGCTGCACAATGCCGGCGCCGGTCTCGTGCGCATTGCTGTGGACAATGTGAAGGATGTCGAGGCGCTGGCCGAGGTTCGCGGGCGCGTCCCCGAAGCGAATCTCGTGGTCGACCTGCAGGAGAACTACCGGTTGGTAGAAAGGGTCGCGCCGCACGTGAACAAGGTGCGTTACAACCCCGGCCACCTGTACCACCACGAGAAGGAGAAGAGCGCCAGGGACAAGGTCGCGTTCATCGTCGAGCAGGTGGCGAAGCATGATTGTGCGCTTCGGATAGGCGTGAATTGTGGTTCAGTCGACCCGGCGATGGCGGAGAAGTTCGATGGCGCGGATGAGCCACTGCTACACGGCGTGACCGCCATGGTTGAAAGCGCGCTCGAACACTGCCGCATCGTGGACGATCTCGGCTTCACCCGGTACGTGGTCTCGATGAAAGACAGCGACCCGCGCAAGGTCATCGCCGGCAACGAGCGGTTCGCCGCGGCCAGACCGGATGTGCCGCTGCACCTCGGCGTGACCGAGGCAGGGATGCTCCCCGACGGCGCGATCAAGACGCGCATCGCCTTCGAGCAACTCCTGAGCCGCGGCATCGGCGACACCCTGCGCGTTTCGCTCACGTTGCCATTCGCGGAAAAGTTCCGCGAGGTCGAAGTGGGGAAGCAGATCATCGCCGACGTGGAAGCCGGGCGGTTCCGCTCGGTGCCGAAGTTCCAGGACCACGGCCTGAACATCATCAGCTGCCCCTCCTGTAGCCGCGTTGAGAACGAGGCGTTTGTCGACCTCGCGTTCAAGGTCCGGGAGATGAGTGAGTTCGCCAAGCCGTACGACATCACGATCGCCGTAATGGGCTGCCGCGTGAACGGACCCGGCGAAACGGACGACGCCGATCTTGGTCTTTGGTGCGGCCCTGCATTCGTGAACTTGAAGCGCGGGCCGGAGGAGGTCGGGGCGTTCAAGTACGACGAAGTGCTCGATCGGCTAAAGGCCGAGCTGGACACGATTATCGATCGAAAGAAGGCGGCGACACCGGCCTGAGCCAGGGGTTCGCTTGCGGAAGCACAGAAAGGCCCGGCGTTCCTGCCGGGCCTTTCGATTGTTAAGAGAGCAACTGAAACAGATTAGCTGGCGCGGGACAGCGGCGCGGCGTCGAGCCGTGGTTGATACGGAGCGGCCCACTTCTTGTCGCGGAAACGGGAGCGGCATGAGGAGATCGGCTTCGGCACGCTCAACGGCGCCGGAGGGGGCAGAGGGATCAGCCGCAAATGCGCGCGTTCTTCAGGGGTCGTGGACATCGTGCGCTCCTTGCCTTTCATAACGGAGCATACGGCCATTGGTTAACGCCTGGGTAACGAAAAACGGCGAACCGTGGCGGCTCGCCGTCGATTTTTTTTGGTGGAGACGCGGGGGAGTTGAACCCCCGGTCCAGAGAAGTACAGCTCCGAATTTTCCTACAGGCTTTCCCACCGATTGGGTTCTTACCGCAACGATTCGATGGTGGTCCTCAAACGATGCGGCCAGCCGATGGGTCTTTCGTGAAGGCTATCGGCGTCCTTTCACGGCATCCTGGCATTAGTGACGCCCGGTCTGCTGCCCCACCAGGTCGAGGGCCTCAGCGGACGGCTCAGCCTTTAGGCGGCGAGAGCGAGTTGCTGTTTGTTGCCAGCTATTTTTTGGTCACGGATTAACGTGGAGGCGACCATCCACGGCCTGCTATCCGGCTACCTTCCTTCCTGTCGAGTCCGTTCGTCCCCATATTCGGTGTGGCGGGGCCTAACCCGCCGCGTTCCGTGCACTCAGTATAGCACGGGTGTTCGCACGTCTACACCTGTGCGACGGCCCCTGTTTCGAGGCTCTTGTGGATAGCGACAAGCATCCGCGTCACGTGCAGCGCTTCGGTAAAGGTGACGACGGTTGCGGGGCGGCCGTCCAACGCATCAAGAAACGATCCGAACCGGTCCACCGCCCACGTGATCGTGCCTGGATACTCGGGTCGCTTGCCCATCAATGTGATGTTCTGGTTGGTCGTATCGACATCGATCAGCCCATTGGAACCGAGTATGCGGAAGTTGAATTCGATCCCGGCGGGCCAGCTCTCCGGGAGCACCCAGACCGATTCGAAGACGCCGTCGCTGCCGTCGTCGAACCGGATCACCGCGTGGATCCAGTCGTACGTGTCGATGCCGAGACCTGAGAGGATGCCCTTCGATCCGCTCGCGTAGGCCGTGAGGGCGGTACGCCCGCCGAGCCACGCCGCAAGGTCGAGACAGTGCGACATAAGAAACCACGCGGATGTGGTCTGACCGCTCCACGCGAGACGGTCGCGTGGCGACGCGATGACGTTGCTGAGCCGGGCGTTGAACGACCGTACGGTCCCGATGTCGCCCGCGTCGATGGCCTGTTTCGCGCGCGCGTAGGGCGGGTTCCAGCGGTTCGAGTAGTTCACCTGCGCATGAACACCGGCCGCCGCGATGGCATCGACCATCGCCTGGCCGTCGGCAGCGGTTGTCGCGAGCGGCTTCTCCACCAGCATGGCGACGCCTGCGCGAGCGCACACCAGGACCGGGTCGCGATGAAGCGCGTCGGGCGTGGCGATGTAGGCAGCGTCTGGCTTGAGCCTGGCGAGCGCCTCGTCGAGCACACCGTACGTGGGCGTCGCGCCCGGGCCCAGGACACCGTCGGCGCGCGCGATGTCGATATCGACGATGCCCGCCAGCGTTGCGCCGGGCACTCTCCCGCCTGACAGCATCCGGGCATAGTTTCCGCCCATTGTCCCGGCGCCAACGATCAGGATCTGTTTGTCAGCCATGTGAGCGGACGATACGAGGCGCCAAGCGCGCTGTCAGCCGCACATCGCCCGAACTTCGGCGTTTTCGGCAGAGCCGCTAGGATTGGGTTTCTGGAGGCAGCATGACCACACGACGGCCGTACATCGCTGGAAACTGGAAGATGAACACGGGCGAGGAGGAGGCAGTAGCGCTTGCCTCGGCGGTGGCGGATGCGACGAACGGCGCAGCCGCCGAAGTGGCTGTCGCAGTGCCGTTTCCGCACCTCGCGCCCGTCCGCGAAGCGCTCCGCGGCACCGCAGTACGCCTTGGCGCACAGGACGTGTACTGGGAGGCGTCGGGTGCGTTTACGGGCGAAGTCAGCGTTTCGATGCTCGGCGACTACTGCTCCTTCGTGATCATCGGGCACAGCGAGCGTCGACTGTTCTTCGGTGACACGGACGAATGGGTTGCGCGGAAACTCCGGGCGGTGCTCGCTTCTCCACTCGACCCGATCGTGTGTATCGGGGAGCTGCTGGAAGAACGCCGGGGCGGCAAGGCCGAGGCGGTGCTGTCGCGGCAAGTGCGCGCGGCGCTCGCGGGCGTTGCCCTATCGTCGCGCATCACGATCGCCTACGAGCCGGTATGGGCCATCGGGACCGGGGAAACGGCGACGCCGGAGATCGCACAGGCCGCCTGCGCATTCATTCGCGGTGAACTCCGCGCGCTGGGTGGTGCTGTGGCAGACGAGGTCCGCATCCAGTACGGCGGTAGCGTGAATCCCGGGAATGCCGCAGAACTGCTGGCGCAACCCGATATCGACGGCGCACTCGTCGGTGGCGCCGCATTGAAGGCGGACCAGTTTGCTGCGATCGTCCGGGCGACGTCGCGCTGAAGTGAACCGCGCCGTCGTGATTGCCGGCACAACGGCGTCCGGCAAGTCGTCCGCGGCTATCGAGTTCGCGCTTCGGTTTGGTGGCGAAATCATCAATGCCGATAGTCGGCAGGCCTACCGTGGAATGCGGATAGGTACGGCGGCCCCTGACGACGAACAACTCGCTCTCGTGCCGCACCACCTGTTCATGTTTCTCGATCCTTCGGAAACCTACAGCCTGGCTTTGTACCAGCGCCAGGCGAGGGCAGCGCTCGACGACTGTTGGAGGCGCGGCGTCCTGCCGATCATCGTGGGCGGCACCGGTCAGTACGTCTGGGGACTGCTGGAGGCGTGGACCGTGCCGCCTGTCGAAGCGGACGAAGCATTGCGGGATCGCCTCCGCGCCAGGGTAGAGGTCGACGGCGCGCTGGCGTTGCACGCGGCGTTAACAGTGGTCGACCCGCTGGCCGCGTCGCGGATTGACCCGGCCAACGTGAGGCGCGTTATCCGCGCGCTGGAGGTATTTGAGCAAACCGGCAAGCCGATCAGCGAATGGCAGGAGAAGCGCGATCCGGGCTTCGAGTTCCGTGTCTTTGGACTCGACGTGCCGTTGCCCGAGTTGGACGCGCGCATCGACCGGCGCGTCGACCAGATGATGACCGCGGGGCTGGTTGATGAGGTGCAGGGTCTGCTCGATGACGGAGTGCCCCGCGACTCCAACTCTATGGGCTCGATCGGATATCGGGAGGTTCTGGGGTACCTGGATGGCGCCATAGCACTAACCGAAGCGGCAAGTGCCATCAAGCAGAACACCCGTCGGCTGGCTCGGGGGCAAAAAAAGTGGTTCCGTGCCGGCGACCCGAGGATTCGCTGGGTACGGGACTCGGGCGAACTTCTCAAAACTGCGCAAGAGTTCGTCGGCGGCCCGTGACGCGCGTGCGTTCGCCGCAGGGCGGGCTACACTAATCCCATGCGTGTCACAAAGATGCATGGCCATGGCAACGACTACGTCTATCTGCTCCCGAAGCGGGAGGATGAGTACGACTGGGAACGGCTTGCCATCAAGGTGAGCGACCGCCACTTCGGCGTGGGTAGTGATGGGCTCATCCTCGCGCTGCCGTCCAAGGTCGCCGACATGCGAATGCGGATGTTCAACGCCGATGGCTCCGAGGCGGAGATGTGCGGCAACGGTATCCGCTGCGTCGTGAAATTCGCGCTCGAAGAGGGGCTGGTCGACGCGTCGAAAGACGTCGTGACGGTCGAGACGCTGGCGGGCATCAAATCGCTGGAGCTGACGCGCGAAAACGGAGTGGTCGTCGCAGCGCGGGTCGACATGGGGCTCCCGAGCTTCGACCCGGCGACACTGCCAGCAAACGTGGATGGTCCGGGCCCGGTGGTTGACCTGCCACTCACCGTCGACGGGCTTGACTTGAAGCTCACACTCGTCTCGGTGGGGAACCCGCACGCGATCCACTACATCGATTCAGATCCCGATGGCTTCCCGCTGGAACGAATCGGGCCGCTGGTGGAACACCATCCGCTATTTCCGCGCCGGACGAACTTCCAGGTTGTGCAGGTATTGGGCCGCGACCATGTGAAGCATCGCGTCTGGGAGCGCGGCTCGGGCATCACGCTCGCTTCCGGGACGAGCGCGACGGCGGTGGCCGCCGCCAGCCGTCTGCGTGGATTCACTGGCGACCGCATCGTTGATTCGCTCCCCGGAGGCGACCTGGTGTTGGAGTGGGACGGCGAGGGTTCGGTCTTCATGACAGGGCCCGCCACGCGCGTCTTCGATGCCGAATGGCACGACGGGTAGGTCGCCAGGCGCCGCTGGCTTCGTTCGATGACCGGACGATTCAGCTTCGCGGCTGGGTCGCGGTTCGAGCAACTGAAACACGTTACCCGGCCGACATCTCGCGAGGTGATTACCGGCTCGACCTCGTAGCGCCAGATTTGCAGCGCCGGGTCGGCCTCGACTTCCATGGCTGCGGCCCCTCCTGCTGCTGGATCTTGCTGGGCGGTGAGCCGCGGAACGTCGAGGGATCGATCGCTAACCTTGACGACATCGCGCGATTCTTGGGCCGGTCGGTGGAAGCAGCAGGGTGGATGCCAGGTGGCGAGCTTCGGCTGAAGTTCGACGGAGGCGGCGCGCTGTATGTTGCGCCTGACCGGACCTTTGAAGCGTGGGAGGTCCAGAGGGGCGATGGAACCATGGTGTTCTGCATGCCGGGTGGCGAAGTGACGGGTTTCCGATGAGTTCGTTCGTGGGTTCGCGGGCAACCGCTCTCCCACCTGTGGATGCCTCATGACCGCTGCTGAGACGTACGCAGCCAGAGTCGATGCTGTCGTGGCACAACGCGCGCGTCTGCTGCCCGCTCGGCCGGATGGAGGTGACCGCTGGGCGCAGCGGGCTTCCTATTTCCGCCTGGATCCGAAGCGTGAGCTGGACCCCAACGCTCGTGCCGTGCTCGGCCTTCTCCTGCCGGGCGATACCGTCCTCGACGTCGGTGGCGGCGCAGGCCGGCTCGGGCTGCCGGCCGCGTTGCGATGCCGGGATGTGGTGAACCTCGAAGCGTCGGAGGCGATGCGGGCCGAGTTCGCCGCAGCCGCGGCCGAAGCGGGCATCGCGAATGCCCGTAATGTCGCAGGCCGTTGGCCCGAGGCTGCCGACGGACGCAAGGCCGACGTTGTGATGACCGCGAATGTGACCTACTTTGCCCGGGACATCGCGCCCTTTCTGACAGCAATGGACCGCGCGGCACAGCGGTTGGCGGTCATCGGCGTCTGGTCAGTGCCGCCGCCCGACAGGGCTCGCGCGTTGTTCGAACTGGTCTACGGGGAGCCCCAGGCACCGACTCCAACGCATCTCGACCTGCTGGCGGTTCTCTGGGAGATGGGCATCCTCGCAGACGTGACGGTGCTGCCGGAGCCGTTTCGTGGCTTCCGCACGCGGTTCGAGACGCGCGAGGAGGCCATCGACCACGCGCTCGGCTCGGTCGAAGCGGCGCAGGTGCCCGGAGCCAGGGATACGCTCGAACTCCACTTCGACGATCTGTTCCAACCGCGCGATGGTGGCGGCTTCGAGGCGATCTGGGTTCCGCAGGATTCGCGCGAGATGCTGATCACGTGGGCGCCCGGGGCGTAATCGTGACCGACATAACGGACCAGGCCGCTGTCGTCTACGTCCCCGGCGGTGCGCAGCGGGGCATCGTGAGCGTTGGCCCGCTGTGCCTGAGCTTGAGACTATTTCGGTACATCCCCGCCCACGCCGACGGCACGGGACTCGAGAGGACCATTGCCATCCCGTACGAAGAAATCCAGGAATGCACCGTTGGAGGCATGTTGGCCCGTATCGCGACGACGAGGCCCTGGCTGGGACTGGTGCGACTCACCACGGTCCGGCATGGGAAGCTCGTTGCGGCGATACAGGCAATGCGGACGCAAGAATCGGCAGCTCCGCCACTTCCGCGTTCGTAGTGAATGCGGGGGTGTGTTGACCAGGGTGCATGAAACGCCGGCCGAGCGACCGCCCCTATTCCCTGCCTCTGCTACCCTGTTTCGCACCCCACTCGAGGACCACGCCATGAAGCTCGCGAAGCGCGTTGAATCGCTCCCGCCGTACCTGTTTGCCGAGATCTCCAAGAAAATCGCTGCCAAGCGCGCGGCCGGCATCGATGTCGTGACGTTCGCCATCGGCGATCCCGACATCCCAACGCCGCCGCATATCCTCGCTGAGCTACATCGCGCCGCGGACGAGCCGGCAAACCACCGCTACCCGGAGTCCGAGGGCCTGCCGGAGCTGAACCAGGCCATCTCCGACTTCTACCAGCGCCGCTTTGAAGTCCGATTTGAGCCGATGAAGGAAACCCTGGCGCTTATCGGCTCGAAGGAGGGCATCGGCCACGTCGCGCTGTGCTTCATCGATCCCGGCGACATCGCCCTGGTGCCGGATCCGGGCTACCCGGTGTACGAGATCGGGACGATGTTCGCGGGGGGCACGAGCTACCGGCTGGATTGCACGCGTGAGAGCGGCTGGCTTCCGAACTTCGACACGATCCCGGCGGACGTCGCGGAAAAGGCCAAGGTCCTCTGGCTGAACTACCCGAACAACCCGACTGGCGCGACGGCCGACATCGGGTTCTTTGAAAAAGCGGTGGCGTTCGCGAAGAAGTACGACATCGCGATCCTCCATGACAACCCGTATTGCGATACGGCGTACGACGGCTACCAGCCGCCCAGCATCTTCGAGGTGGATGGGGCACGGGACGTCGCAATCGAGTTCAACTCGTTTTCGAAGATGTACAACATGACCGGCTGGCGGATCGGTATGGCGGTGGGCAACCGGACGATGATCGATGCCCTGATGCGGGTGAAGTCGAACATCGACAGCGGCATCCCCCAGGCCATCCAGCGCATGGCCATCGAAGCCGTGAACGGCCCGCAGGACTGCATCGCCGAGAACAACGCCATCTACCAGCGCAGGCGCGATCGCATGGTCGCCGGGCTTCGCAAGATTGGCCTTGAAGTCGACACGCCGAAGGCGTCGCTGTATGTCTGGGCGAAGCTGCCCGCAGGCGTGACCAGCGCGGACTTCGCGGCGAAGGTCATCGAGGATACGGCGGTTGTTGTTACCCCGGGCCGCGGCTACGGCCTGAACGGTGAAGGCTACGTCCGCCTGAGCGTCACGACGCCAGACGACCGCGTGGAGGAAGGGATGCGGCGGCTGGAGGCGTGGGGCGGTATGTAGGACAAGAACTCAATACCTGGGTAAACCGAGATACTAGCACCGGGTCGACGGGCGCTCATATAATGCGGGCTCCGTGGACATCGATTCGAGCCTAGACGCCGGCGCTCCTCTGGCGGAGTTCGACTTTGCCGCGCACCGGCGAGTCGCGCGTGAATCGTTCGAAGCTGTTCGCGGCCAGTATGACTCATTTCGCCTAAGAATACATCCATTGATTGAGCAGGCGCTTGGCTACAGCCAAATTAAGACAGCGTCGATTGACTCTCGTACGAAAGACGTGGAAAGCTTCGCGGAGAAGGCCGGAAAGCCATCTGACGATGATCCTAATGCGCCAAAGTACCCAAAACCTTTGGATAACATTACGGATTTGATCGGTATTCGTGTCATCGTCTTTCTGCTAGACGACGTCGAGAAAGTCCGGTCTCGCATTTCTCAGGAGCTGGAAGTCGTAGAGATCGTCGACAAGGGTGAGCTGCTCCGCAAGAACGATACTCTCGGATATCAAAGCCTCCATCTGCTGTGCAAACTGAAGAGTCCACGTGTGGAATTGTTTGAGTATGTAAATTTTCGCGACTTTGTGGTTGAATTTCAGATCCGAACAGTCCTTCAACACGCGTGGGCAGAAATTGAACACGACATTCAGTATAAATCTTTGGTTGCTTTACCGGAGGACATTCGCCGAAGATTTTTGGCGTTAGCAGGACTCATTGAAATAGCAGACCGGGAATTTCAATCTATCAGGGGCGATGATACAAAGATTCAAGAGGAGTCTTCGCAGGCCATAACACGACAAAACTTCGAGACAGAAATAACCACATCGGCCTTACGCACGTATTTGACTCAGACTCAAGGAAGAGACGATCGTATCTCCTATGAAGCCTATGCAGTGGAGGCTACTCTGCTACGAAGGTTGGGTTTCAGGACTTTTGCTCAAATCGAAATTTGTACGAGCGGCTACGACGGGGAAAAAATATGTCGATCAATCTGGGGTAACAGACAAGGTCCAGTCTGGCGATTCCGTGTGATGGTCATGTTAGGAATGGGGGATGTCTGGCGTAAGCAAAGGCCGTGGGACTCTCTGATCAATGCGGTGGAACGGGCAGGTGAAACCCTGGGCATGCACCCAAAGAACTACGATCCCCGGGCGGAAGACTAGTGGTATTCGCGGCACCTTCGGTCTGGGCGTGGTCCGGCGCGGATCCGTCGGGATAGGTCAAGCGTTACGCTGTAAGGATATATGGGAAGAACTTCGCAAACGACCGCTCCGACCGCTGACCGCGCATATCTCGTGGCCGCCGACCTCTACCGGCCCTTGATGCCCGTTGAAGAGTCACTGGACGAGCTCGGCGAACTGGCTCGGACGGCTGGCGCCGACGTCGCCGGGCGCACGACGCAACGCATGGACCATCCGCACGTCGCTACATACATCGGCAAGGGCAAGGTGGCGGAGGTTAAAGAAACCGCACGAGAACTCGACGCCAACGTCGTGATTTTCGACGACGAGCTTTCGCCGTCCCAGCAAAGGAACCTCGAACGTGAACTCGACCTGAAGGTCATCGACCGGACGGCGCTCATCCTCGACATCTTCGCGACACGGGCGCACACGGCTGAGGGACGCCTCCAGGTATCGCTCGCCCAGTTGGAGTACCTTCTGCCGCGCCTGGCGGGCCAGTGGAGCCACCTTGAGCGGATGGAGGGCGCGATCGGCACGCGCGGGCCTGGCGAGACGCAGATCGAGACGGACAGGCGGCTCATCCGCAATCGGATAAGCAAGCTGAAGCGCGACATCGAAGATGTCCGGACGCGCCGATCGCTCTACCGCCGCCAGCGCGACCGGGCCGGGATCCCCGTAGTGGCATTAGTCGGCTATACAAACGCCGGGAAGTCGACGTTGATGAACGCACTCTCCCATGCAGGGGTGCTTTCTGAGGACAAGCTGTTTGCGACGCTGGACCCGGTGACGCGGCGCGTTCGTCTCCCAGGTGGGTCGCCAGTGCTGCTCACCGACACGGTGGGATTCATTCAGAAGCTGCCGACGCAGCTCGTCGCCTCGTTCCGGGCAACGCTGGAAGAGCTTCAAGAAGCGAGCTTGTTGCTCCACGTGGTCGACATGGCTCATCCAAACGCATTCGCCCATATGAAGACCGTCGAGGAGACGCTGAACGACCTTGGAGTGACTGGGAAGCCCGTAATCCAGGTGCTGAATAAGGCCGATCGGCTACGCACGGAGGAGGGCGAGGCTGTGGCGTCGTACGAGGATGCGATCGCGGCCGCGGCGCTTGCCGGGAGCCCGCCTGGCGATGTCGTGCTTGTTTCGGCTCTGAAGCGCTGGGGCCTGATGGCGTTGCTGGAGAAGATCGAGGAGCAATGCCGCGCTTCGGGCCCGTCATATGCGAGTTCGGGGTTTGAACCTCCGGCGAGCAGCCGGTAGAAGATCAAACGATGCCATCGCCTGTACCGACCCCTCACCCTCGTGGGCCCTTAGCCGGGTACCGCGTCCTCGACCTCGCCGACGAAAAGGGCCAATTCGGGACGCGCCTGCTCGGTGAACTCGGCGCGGACGTGATCAAAATAGAGCAGCCCCGCGAAGGAGACCCCGTGCGCAGGACAGGGCCGTTCTATCGCGGCGAAGAGGGGCCGGAGACAAGCATCGCATGGTGGGCACTGAATGCTGGCAAGCGTTCGGTGACGTGCCAGCTCCGGCTCGAAGCCGGCCGGCAATTGCTCCACCGCCTGGTCGCCACGAGCGACATTGTCGTGGAGACGAATCCGCCGGGTAAGGCTGTCGAACTCGGGTTGGATTACGCGACTCTGTCGAACGTCAATCCGGGCGTCATCCTCGTGAGCGTCACGAATTTTGGCCAGACAGGACCGTACAAGGACTACCTCGCGACGGACCTCACGGGCGCGGCGATGGGCGGGATGATGTTTCTGAACGGTGACGACGAACACGGCCCGGTGCGAACGACTGCTCCGCAGGCGTACACGCAGGTCAACACCCAGGCGATGGTCGGGGCGATGACGGCGCTGTTTGCGCGCGGCACGAATGGCGGCGTTGGTCAGCACGTCGATGTGTCGATGCAGGAGGCGGCAGCGAACGCGCTCGACAATGCGTCTGCCACTTGGGACTTGCTCGGCGTGAACAACCGCGGGCCGGGTCTGCGCCGGATGGTCGGCGGCAACATCGGCGCCCGCTACCTCTACGAGACGGCGGACGGATGGCTGGCGGCACTCTCGGCGGGCGGGCTGTTCGGCCCCAACGCCAACACGCTGATCGATTGGCTCGACGAATACGGCGAAGCGGGAGAACTGGTCCAGCCAGGATGGCGCGACCGGCTGTCGTCGATGATGCCGATTGCGCCGGAGGAGTTGCTCTACCTCGAAGAGCGATTTGCGGCGTTCTGCGCCCGGGGGAAGAAGCTCGATCTGGTGGCGGAGGCACAGCGTCGCGGGCTTGGATGGGCGCCTGTCCAGTCGCCGAGTGAACTTGCGGAGTGCGAACAACTTGGCGCCCGGGGGTTCTGGACCACGGTCCACCACGACGACCTTGATGCGTCGTTCACCTACCCTGGAGCTCCGTGGAAGCTGAGCGCAACGCCGTGGACACAGCGAGGCCGAGCGCCGCACGTCGGCGAACATAACGCTGATGTTTATGGCGAACTGCTTGGCTTGGATGAGGCGGAACTCCGGCGCCTGCGAATGAGGATGGTGATCTGATGACTGAGCAAATCCTCAAGCAGGCGTTCGAAGGGATACGGGTTGCAGACTTCGCATGGGTCGGCGTCGGACCGCTGGTGTCCAAGTACCTTGCCGACCACGGAGCGGAAGTGATCCGCATCGAATCCGCCACGTATCCGGAGACGCTCCGCAGGGCGGGGCCATTTTTCGAAAACACGCCGGGGCTCGATCGCTCCGGCTATTACGCGAACTTCAACAGCTCCAAGCTCTGCGCCACCCTGAACCTGAAGCATCCGCGCGGCAACGAGATAGCAAAGCGGATTGTGGAGAAGTGCGACATCGTCACTGAGTCGTACACGCCGGGAACGATGACACGGCTTGGAATCGACTACGAGGCCCTTCGCGCGGTGCGGCCGGACGTCATCATGATTTCGATGCCGCTCTTTGGGCAGACGGGCCCATGGGCGCCGTGGATGGGATACGGCCACGTGCTGCAGGCCGCGGCCGGTATCAACCACATGACCGGATGGCCCGAAGAACCGCCAATCGGTGCGGGAACGGCCTATACGGACTTCCTCGTGCCGCATTTCGCAGCTATCGCGCTCATTGCCGCGCTCGATCACCGGCGGCGAACCGGTGAAGGGCAGTGGATCGACTTCGGGCAATACGAGGCAGCGGTCAACGGGCTCTGGACGACGATGCTCGACTGGTCCGCGAACGGACATGAGCAGTCACGTCTCGGAAACCGCGACATGGAAGCGGCCCCCCACGGCGCCTACCAGTGCAAGGACGGGAAGTGGCTGGTGATCAGCTGTGCGACGGAGGAGCACTGGACTGCGCTGAAAGCGGCGCTCGGCCGGCCCGAATGGTGCGACCTGGAACGCATGCGCCGCCGGTGGCAGCGCCTGAACGAGCAGAAGGAGATCGACCGCCACCTCCAGTTCTGGGTAGAAGACAACACGCGCCGACCTGATGAGCCCGCCGAATTCCGCGGGGAGAACCCAGAGATCCCTCCGCAACGAAAATACACCAGCTACGAGCTGATGGAGGTCCTACAGGGGTTTGGAGTGCCAGCCGGCGTGGTTCAGTCTCCGGAGGACTTGCGGCGTGACCCACAACTCACGCACCGCGGCCACTACTGGAAGCTTCAGCACCCCGTCATGGGGGAGCGGATCTACGACGGCCCTGCTTTCCGTCTTTCGAAGACACCAACCGACCTTCACAAAGCAGCACCGCTACTGGGCGAGGACACCGAGTACGTTTACCGCGACGTGGTCGGGATGGACGAAGACGAGTTCATTGCGCTGCTGGCGGACGGCGCGTTCGAATAAGCGGCCCGCACCCCCGAGGAATTAAGAGAGGGCATCGCAATTGCGATGCCCTCTCTTAATTGAGGCTGCTCTCAGGCTTCCGAGGTCACTTGACGATGAAGTCTCCGAACATGTCGTTCGGGTGGACGATGCACTGGAAGTAGTACGTTCCGGGGCCAGGGGGCGTGAAGGTCAGGGTCTCGGACTTGCCGGCAGTGAGGATTTCGCCGGTAGCGCCGGCAACGAGTTCCTTGCCGCCCTTCTTATCGAGGAACTCAAGGTTGTGCGGATTGTTGCCTTCATTGACGAGCGTGACCGTGAGCTCTTCGCCTGCCTTGGCCTCGATCGTCTTGACGTCGAACTTGTTGTCCGTCGCGATGACCTCGAGTGCGCCCACGGGCGAGTCCCCACCGTTTGCGCCACCGGGAGGTGGAGCACCTTCGCGGACGGTAAACGTGCCGTTCATCTGGTCAGGATGCACGTCGCACTGGAAGTAGTAGGTGCCGGGACCAGGCGTTGTGAACGTAACGGTCTCTGAAGCTCCCCCTGAGAGGATCTCGCCGGCTGCCCCGGGTGCGAGTTCTGCGCCGCCCTTGGCATCGTAGAAGGCGATATTGTGCGGGTTCGCGCCGTTGTTGGTGAGCGTATAGGTCACCTCAGTGTTTGGCGGTGCTTCCAGCGTGGTGAAGGGGAACCGGTTGTCGAGCGCTTCAATCGCGTACGGATCCGAGGGCTCGCCGCCGTTACCGCCGTCGGAAACCACCACAGGGGCTTCTTCGAAGAGCGTCTGCGCAGCACCGAAGCCGAAGCCCCCGGCCAGGAGGCCACCAACGATGGCCGCCCCGGCGCCAAGGCCGAAGCGGTAGGCGTGCCGCTTGGTGTCGCGCACGACTTGCATGTCGAATGCCTGGACACTGCCGGGAACGACTTGCTGTTCGTGATTGGTGACGATGTCGAGCGGACCGCGTGTGGCGTCGTACGATTCGAACGCTTCGCGGCTCTCCCAGGTTGTTTCGACCAACACCTGCGAGGGGCCCTCCGCCGCAGGTGCGACGGTTACGCGAAGATCCTTAAATCCATGGATGTTCGCCAGATCAGCACCCTGAAGCGCGGTGATAACTCCGTCGCTCGCCCGGGCGTTCTCAGACTGACCGTCGGCGACGAGGAACGAGATGACCTGTGTGTAACGCGGATCAGGGCTGGCGGCGTCGAAGCCCTCAGCTGCCTCTTGCCCCCGCTCGCGCTTTTCCCAAATCCAGCCAGCAGCACACGCGAACACGGCCGCAAGGCCGGCACCGGCGACCGGCCCCGCGAACGAGCTGCCCGGATCCTTCGACAGCCAGACGAGGGCGAGCCCGGCGGCGATCGCCGCAACCGCGGTCAGGACCGGCCAGACGCTCGACTCTTCGTGTACGGCGGCGCCGTGGGCTGCGTGACCACCTGCATGGGCTGTCACGGCGTGCTCGTCCATTCACCACCTCCAGCGCCACCCGCATGGCGCACAAATTCCGTCGCGGCAGTTTCACCTGTTCGGAGCATCCGATCCAGCGTTTGCCGCCTGCGAACGCTTAGACCATCGCGAACGCGCCGTCGATCCCGATAGCGAGGAACAGCAGCGCGAGGTACAGAAGCGAGTACTTGTAGAGCCTCATCGGCGAGATTGTGGTGTGGTGTCGCGCGAGCCGGAGCGACTCCGCGATGAAGACCGCGCCCAACACGGCGGCAGCCGGGAGATACACAATCCAGAGTCCGGCCGCGGGCGCGAGAAGGAACGAGGTCGCGACAAGAACGACCGAGTAGATGACGATCTGGCGCCTTGTGGACGCGGGGCCGGCGACGACCGGGAGCATCGGCACGCCGGCCTCCGCATAGTCGTCTTTCAGTTTGAGTGCGAGCGCCCAGAAGTGCGGCGGCGTCCACATGAAGACGATCACAAACATCAGGACAGAGGCTAACGAGACATCTCCGGTCACCGCTGCCCAGCCGACCATCGGTGGGAATGCGCCGGCGGCGCCCCCAATGACGATGTTCTGAGCCGTCCGACGCTTGAGCCAGATCGTGTAGATGAAGACATAGAACAGGAGCGCTGCGAGCGAAAGGATCGCTGCCGCGGGCGTGGTCGTCACCCAGAGAAAGGCGAACGCGAAGGCACCGAGCGCAATCCCAAACGCAAGCGCGTGGCGGGGTTCGATGAGCCCGGCCGGGATTGGGCGACTCCGCGTGCGTTTCATGATGCTGTCGATGTCGCGGTCGTACCACTGGTTGATTGTGTTGGCGCCGCCAGCGGATAGCGTCCCGCCTATGAGGGTGGCGAGAACGAGCCAGGTCCCGGGCCAACCGCCGTGAGCGACGACCATCGCCGGGACGGTGGTCACCAACAGCATCACGATGATCACCGGCTTCGTCAGGGCGACGAAGCTCCTCACGGTAGCCACGAGAGATGGACGCGCGAGGACGGCGATGTTGGTGGTCAAGCCGGCACCTTTCCTCCCGCGAGGGACTCGATCCGGCGCTGAGCAGCTACCGGTTGATACCAGGCAAGCAGCGCCGCAGACGACAGCGTAAACCAGACGAGCGAAGCGATCACGGTATGCGAGATGGTGAGCGGGTCGGGGAAGGTCATCCAGACGTTCAATGCCCCGACGATTACCTGCGCCGTGTAAAGAGCAGCGACGGCGAATCCGAGGATGGGAGCCCACGGCGCGCGGTCGCGTGCCTTCCATGCGGCCACGGTGAAGCCAACGATGAGGATTGCGAAGAGGCCCGCGAGATAGCGGTGCAGCATGTGCGTGACCTCGTGGTCGTCGGCGCCGGGCACGACGGACCCGTTGCACAGCGGCCAGCCCGAGCATGCCGTGGCGGCGCCGCTTTCCGTCATGTAGCCGCCGACCCAGAGCGTGACTGCCAGCCAGACGAGCCCCGCCAGCGCCCAGCGGCCGGAGGGGCGGAAAGCTGTCCGTGCAGCGGTGAGCCTGCGGGAATCGCGTGATGGATCTTCGATGTACATACCGATCGCGACGGTGACCTCGCAGCTAAGGACGATCATTGCGGTCAGGAGGTGGGTCGCAACGATTTCGGGAGGCAGTTCGCGGACGACCGTGATAGCCCCGAGGATGCCCTGGAAGCCGACCAGCGGCACCGTGATCAGTGCGGTCCAGAACACGAGAGGGACGTGACGGTAGTAGCGCCACGCAAGAGCCGCGACGCCGATCACCATGAAGCCGACCAGGCTGGCCGTGTAGCGGTGGCTCATTTCGATCATGGCATGCTTGTGTTCGGGAGGAACCACGCCGCCGTGGCAAAGAGGCCAATCGGGGCAGCCGAGTCCTGACCCGGTCGCCCGCACCAGCACACCAACGGCAATGAGCACGAGGGTCATGACGACGGTGGCAAACGCCAGGTACTGGGCCAGCTTCATGCGTTCTTCCTCGTTGGGACCGGTCGCGGGCGGATTGGACGAGCCTAAGCGTGCCATATTGGCTGGCTCGCGGGCCAGTCACTCGACGTAACGATAGAAGCGGTCAGTGTCCCAATAGACGCGTCCCTCTAGAAACCCTGGGACCCGTCGACCCAGCGAAGGCCATCGACGAGCACACCGCCAACGGCGACCTCCCAGTGCAGATGGGCGCCGGTAACGAGGCCCGTGGCCCCCTCCGTCCCGACGACGTCGCCCTGTGACACCGTATCGCCAGCAGAGACGGTCCGGCTATCCATGTGTGCGTAGCCGGTCAGAACGCCGCCGCCGTGGTCGATCACCACCATGTTGCCGCGGACGACGAGCCGTTGTGAGAGCGCGACGACACCGTGATTGGCCGCTTTGATCGGTGCGCCCGGCGGAAGCCCGATTGGCGTCGCGATGTCGGTGCCGCCGTGGTGGCCACCTACCGGCCCACCGTTGAAGGAACGCTGCTCGCCGAAATAGCCCGTGATCACACCATCCATGGGCCGCATCCACGGCTCAACCCAGTGCCGGTCCGGCGAAAGAGTGGCGTAGATCCCCGTCAGCAACTCCGATTCGGCCTGGATGAGGACCGGGTCGAGCGGGTCTGGGTCGCCGGGTTGGGGCGGCGGAATGGTGATGTAATCGACGGTCCAGTCGGTGGCGGCCACTCTGAATGGGAGCGCCGCCACGTCGGAAAGGGATCCGTTCGTGACGCTGACGGTGGCCAGCGTAGGACCAGGCGGGTCCAGGACGCCGATGGCCAGGTAGCCTTCGAGGCCGCCAGCCGGTGCGGGGAGCAGCGAAACGCTCCGTCCAAGAAACGATGCCGTCCCGGATTGGCCTACGTTCGTGCGCAGCCGGAGCGCGCCCCCCTGGAAGGCCGAGGGACCAGAGAGAGCGGCCTCTAGCGGTGGGCCGTCGGCGCTCAGCACGGGGAGCCGCAACGCGAGTGGCTCCTGGGCCCGCGCTTGTTCGACGGGGACAGATTGGGCCGTTCGTTCAAACAGGCGCGAGGCGGGCCAAGCAGTGGCCGTCACGCCCGCAGCCGCCAATCCGAACACCACCCGACGCCGGCTGACCATGCTGGCAGGCTACCCGATCGTGAGGGGCACGTCAGGTAACGGCGCCCCGGAGGCGGCGTTTGGCGACGTCACGCTGCTTGTCGATGAGGGCGAGCACATCGCCCGGCTTCGGGATGCCGGAGAGGACGAAGTTCGCCTGTTCTCCGGCTGTCTGGAGGTGCACGTCGCCGAAGTTGAAGGCGGTGGCGAACACACCATCCTTGCGGATGGCGATGTCCTCCACGTCATCGAGGTCTGCGGATGCCATCCTGTGGTGGAACCAGTGGTGCTTCGCCGAATCGACAATCCGTTGGTCGGTGACGACCCAAAGGTCATTGCTGTAGCGGTACCAGGTGAAGTACGAACGCACGGCCCAGATCACGAACCACGTTGCGGATAGCAGTCCGGCGATCTGCCCGGCGCGACCGTCGAGTCCTGTAACGAGCGCCACCGCCGTCAACAAGACGGCGATGGGCACGAGCGCCACAAACCCGAGTTTGAACATAGCCCAGGTCAGGAACGCCCAATGGCGACGCAGATACAGGAGCACGGCTTCGCTCTCCTGCAGCGAGAACGGAATGCGGGGCGTCCCCTGGTTCACGGCCTCAGCCTGTCACGGCGCCTTCCGCGGCGCTGGAAACGGTGCGTGCATACTTGGCGAAAACGCCCCGCTGGTAGCGTGGAGCCGGTGGCGTCCAGCCTTCGCGGCGCCGTGCGAACTCTTCGTCCGTAATGGCGACCGAGAGTGTCCGGGCGTTGATGTCGAAGGTGATTGTCTCGCCTTCCCGTACGAAACCGATGGGGCCACCAACGGCTGCTTCCGGTGCGACGTGCCCGGCCATGAGCCCGCGTGTCGCGCCGCTAAAACGCCCGTCCGTAAGCAGGGCCACGGAGTCGCCAAGGCCCGCGCCAACGAGCGCGGCCGTCACGCCAAGCATCTCCCGCATGCCGGGGCCACCACGCGGGCCCTCGTTGCGGATTACGACGACATCGCCGGGCTTGATGGAATTGGACGAAACGGCAGCGAAGGCGTCCTCCTCGCATTCGAAGACGCGGGCAGGGCCGCTATGAAGCAGTCGCTCGTGGCCAGCAACCTTGATCACGCATCCATCGGGGGCCAGGTTGCCCTTGAGGATCACGAGCCCGCCAGTTGGCTTGAGCGGCCGTTCGACCGGGAGGATCACGTCCTGTCCGGGTGTTTCCGTGGCGGCCTCCGCTTCCTCGGCGATGGTCTTGCCGGTGACGGTCATCACGTTGCCGTTCAGTTTTTGCGCTTCGAGTAGCCTTTTGGCGAGGAGCGGCGTGCCTCCAGCCTGGTCCATGTCCAGCGCGACATAGCGGCCACCGGGGCGCATGTCCCCGATGAGCGGCGTCTGTTCGCTGATACGGTCGAAGTCATCGATATTCAGCGCGACACCGGCTTCGTTCGCGATCGCCATGAGATGCAGGACGATGTTTGTCGAACCGCCTGTGGATGCGGCACAGATGATGCCGTTTTCGAAGCTCTCGGGGGTAAGGATGTCGCGGGGGCGCTGGCCCCGGCGAAGCACATCCATGACCAGTTCGCCGCATTGGCGGGCGACATCGTCCTTGCGGCCATCCGTTGCGCCAACCGTTGCCGTGCCCATCGGCGAGAGACCCATGAATTCCATGGCGGTCGCCATCGTGTTAGCGGTGTATTGGGCTCCGCAGGCGCCGGCGCCGGGACAGGCGGCGATTTCCAGCTCTTCAAGATCCGCATCGCTGAATGAGCCGGCGGCGTGCTGGCCGACGCCTTCGAAGACGTCCTGGATGGTGACATCGCGGCCACGGAACTTCCCGGGGGCAATCGAGCCTGAATACAGGATCAGGCCGGGGAGGTTGAGGCGCGCGAGGGCCATTGCGGCCGCGGGGATGGTCTTATCGCATCCGACGATGACGACGATAGCGTCAAAAGAGTAGCCGACGGCACAGAGTTCGATTGAGTCGGCGATCAGTTCACGGCTGATAAGCGAGGCTTTCATGCCTTCGGTGCCCATCGAGATGCCGTCGCTGATGGAAACGGTGTTGACTTCCATCGGCGTGCCGCCGGCCGCGCGGACGCCTGCCATGACCTGCTGCGCCAGTTCGCGCTGGTTGTAGTTGCAGGGCATGGTGCCGATCCACTCGTGCGCGACCATGACAAGCGGCTTGCGGAGGTCGTCAGAGGTCAGGCCAACGGAGCGAAAGTACGAGCGGGCGGCGGCGCGGTCTGGGCCATCGACGAGGGTGTGGCTCCGGTGACGTGGATCGAAACTCATGGGCGGCACTTCCGTACGTGGATTGGTGGCCCAAAGAGTAATGGCAGGGGGCGTGGACGGGAATCGACCCGTCCACGCCCCCTGCGGGGCTAAACGGGAATGGCAGCCCGGGCAGCTTCGTAGCTGCCGAGGCCAAGGGCGTTCATCGTCGCTTCGGTTGGGATGCCGGTCTCTGCATCCCAGCCGTGGCGGACGTAGTACTCAGTGACGATCTCACTCTGCGATTCGGGGGTGAGCCCGGGGTGCATTGGGAGCGCCTCCTCAAACCGCGCGGGCAGCCGGTCGTCCGCCCGCGTGATGCCTTCCCGCATGTTGAACAGCCGGGCCATAGCGAGGCCGCGGTCCGAGACCTGCTCCCACTCCGCCTGGTCCATGCCCCACCCGGTGACGGAGTTGACGAGATCGAGTGACTGCTGGTCGCTGTACGCGAGGAAGTGGCAGAGGCCGACCTGGTTGCGGCCGCCGTTCTTGTACTCGTGCTGCTGCATGTGGTCGCCGCCGGTGGGGGCGGTGAGGTAGGAGCCGCGCATGCGTTCCATGTGGCGCGGGTCGTGCATGGCCATCTCCATGCCCTTGACCGTGGTCAGGAAGCGCTCGCTGCCCTTGCCAACCTTCGCCGCTGCCCGCTCGGAACCCTCGGCAAGGAGGTCACCGAATCCTTCGCGGTTGGCGATCATCTCGACGAGGCGCACAACGGTGCCGCCATCGCCCCAGTTGAGTTCCATGCCGCCGGTATCCTGGGCGGTGAGGAGATTCTTCTCCCATGCTTCCATCGCCCACGCGATCGTGGTGCCTGTGGAGATGGTATCGATGCCGAGTGCGTTGCAGAGTTCGTTGCTCTTCAGCACGGCCACGAGATCTGAAACGCCGACTGACGGCCCGAGGGCACCCAGGGATTCGTACTCCGGACCACCATAACGAGGGTCGACGCGCCAACGGCCTTCGGGGTCGACGTTGATCGCCTTACCCTTGCGCGTGACGCCAGCGTCTTCCTGGCGTGCTTCCACCGCCACGACTTTCTTGCAGCGGACGGAGCATGCGTAACACGCACCCATGTCCACGCGGTACTGGTCGGCGACGGCGATGGCATCGACGAGCGCAATCTGTTCGAAGCGGCCCTCGCGGTAGTTCAGCGTGGGCATGCCGCCTTCCAGGTTCTTACCCTGCATTGCGCCGCCGGTGCCGTATTCGTGGAAGCCCCGGTGATTTTCATCGAGCGTCGAAGATACCCATTTGGCGATGCTCATGAGGCCCGCCTTGTCGGCCACTGCTACCGGCTGGGTGCCGCGTACGGCGATGGCCTTGAGCTTCTTGGAGCCCATGACCGCGCCCATTCCGGTGCGCCCAGCCACTTCATTGAGGTCATTGCTGACGAGCGCGTAGCGGACGAGCTTTTCGCCCGCGGGGCCGCACTGCGTGACACGGCAGTGCGGCTCGCCAAGCTCCTCGCGGAGGATGTCTTCGACATCGCCTGAAACCTTGCCCCAGAGGTGGCTGCCGTCACGAATCTCGACTTCGCCGTTCTTGATCCAGACGTACTTAGGCGTTGTGGCGGCGCCGTGGACGACAATGCCGTCCCAACCGGCGCGCTTGAGTTCGGCACCCCAGTAGCCGCCGGATTCGCCTTCGCCGTAGCCGTTGTTCAGCGGCGATTTGCCACCGACGGAGTGCCGTCCGGCTCCGGGCACCGGAGCGCCCGTGGCCACGCCGGGAGCGAAGACGAGGACGTTCTCAGGTGAAAACGCGTCGACGCCCGGGGGTGTGGCGGTCAGCAGGTAGTGGGCGATCAGCGCGCGTCCGCCGCCAAAGCGCCGGAACCATTCGTCGCCGAGGCTCTCGGTCCAGGTGCGACCTTCAGTGAGGTCCACATGCAGAATTCGGTCCCAGTATCCGTAGCGATCTTTCATATCGACTAGCCTCCCTCCATTGGGCTGAACATGGTGATGTCGTCCGAGTCGTGCAGCTCACTATCGCGCTTTGCGAGTTCGCCATTGAGACCGACCGTGATGGTTTCGCGATCGGGGATCCCCAGCGCTTCCAGCAAATCGGAGACCGTCGCCCCGGTCCGAAGTTCGACTGGAAACGCGCCATTCACGCCTTGCGGCAGAAAGCGGCGAAGGTCGGCGTGCAACGCGACACGGAGCCGCACGGGCGGCAATGGTTGCGTCTGCTGCTCTTGATTCGGCATAGCGAGTGAGCATACCGGATCGGGCCAGCAAGGGTGCCGCGAAGACCGGGAGTGGCCCCTGAAGCATGATGGCGGGCGATGCGGTCCCCGATGTCTGCAGTTCGCCGGGGCCCACCCGGCTCTCCCGTGGTGCTGGCTATCGCATCGGGGACGTTCCTCGCGAGCTTTTCCATGAATGCGTGGGTGCCGTTCCTGCCGCTCTACGCACGGGAATTGGGAGCGACGTCCGACGCGAATGCGCTGTTCTGGGCCGGGCTGGCGACGAGCTTCATCGGACTTTCGCGCCTTGTCAGTGGTCCCGTCTGGGGCGTGCTGGCGGACCGTTACGGGCGCAAGGTAATGCTGGTACGGGCGCTGGCATTCGCAACGCTCACGACATTCCTGGCGGCGCTCGCGACGGAGCCCTGGCACATCGTGGCGGCACTCACATGCCAGGGATTGTTTTCGGGGTTCATCCCTGCCGCTGTGGCGCTGACAAGCGTTTCCGTGCCGGATTCACGCCTGGGACAGAGCCTTGGGTATGTATCGGCAGCCCAGTTCCTCGGAAACACGATCGGACCCGCTATCGGCGCCGGTATTGCCGTGTTCTTCGGTCTGCGCGGAGCGATGGTTGCTGCGGCAATCATGCCGGCGATCGCGGCCCTGACCGTCCTCGTTCTGGTGCCGAAGGACGTGATGCCGCCGCGCATGAAGCGGGAGCGACATGAACCGAAGCCGGCGCCGGGCCCCAGCTTCTGGTCGATGGTCGGGCCGCAGTTCTATCTGGTGCTCGGGTTCTACTTCTTTCTCTTCGCCGCCAACCAATTGGTGCGCCTGGCGAGCCCGGTCGCGATCGAGCGGCTGGTTGGCCACGACGCTGAATCGCTCGTCGGAATCGCGTTCACGGCAGGAGGTGTTGCCAGTGTTGCCGGGCTGATGCTCGTGAACCGCCGTGCGGCCAAACCGGGAAACTTTCGAGCGCTCCTGGCCGTCGGCTGTTTGATAGCGGCGGTTTGCCAGGTCGGGCTGGCGGCAGCGCCCGGGGCGGGGACCTACATCGCGGCGTTCGCTGCCGCATCGCTTATCCAGGCGGCACTGATCCCGGCGACGAACACTTTGATCGCCACGAATGTCGGGCGCGAGCGGCGCGGCACGGCGTTTGGAGTGGCGAGCAGCGCCCAGGCGATGGCGTTCATGGTCGGGCCGATGTCGGCCACGCTCTTTGCCGCTTGGTCGCTGCCAGCCGGGTTCCTGATCGTTGGCGGCCTTTTCGTGGCTGCCGGGCTCGTTGTCGCCAGGTGGCTTCGCGAGCCGTCCTTCGACGCGGTCTAGTCGGGCATTTCCTTGCGCGCGGAAGTGCCTGGGCCGCTAAGCCAGAGGGTCGCGTCGCCGCGTACAACGGAGGCGAACGGTAGTCCCCTGCGTTGGCCGGGTTCGGACCCAAGGACGCCCATCGAACGCGATCCCGGCATCAACGTCGTCCACGATGATTCGGAGTGGTGTCATCTCATTTGGCTCCGTTTGTAGAGGCGACTTCTTCGATCGCTTCGGCGAGGCGATGGACGCCCTCTTCGATGTCTTCGGTAGCAACGTAGCTGAACGCGAGGCGAATGTGGTTGGTCGCCTGGCCGTCCGCGAAGTACTGCGCCCCTCCGCCGACGATGACGCCTTTCTCATTGGCGACTCTCTGAACATCTCGCGCACTGACGCCGGGGTTGAGAAGCAGCCAGAGGAAGAAGCCGCCCTTCGGCGTCACCCATGCGCAGTGGTTGCCGCAGTGTTCGCGGAGAGCAGCTTCCATCCGTTCGAGCTTCCGACCATAGATGTCGCGAAGATGGACCACGTGGCGGTCGAGATCGCCGCTTCGGATTACCTGGGCGATTGCGCGCCCAAGGAATGCACTTGACCCCATGTCATAACGGACCGAAGCCATCCGTGAGGTGACGGCGGGCGAGGCCATGGTCCAACCCAATCGCAGTCCCGTCGCCAGGATCTTGGAGAAACTGGAGACCTTGATCGCGTGGTCGCCGCCGCTGAGCGAGTAGAGAGACGGAGGCGGCTGCTGCCTGAACCAGAGTTCGCCGTAGGCATCGTCTTCGAGGATCAATGTGCGGTGCTCCCGCGCGAGTTCCACGAGGCGCTCGCGACGCTGGAGGGGGAGGGTGATGCCGGCCGGATTCTGATGGTTTGGGATGGTGTAGATGAACTTGGCCCGGTGGCCGGACTCGGACAGCCTCTTGAGCTCCGTTTCCAGGACGTCCATGCGGAGGCCCTCGTCGTCCATGGGCACGGCGACGAGTTCGGCCCCGAACGTCCGCATAGTGCGCATTGAGCCAGGGAAGTTCGGGCTTTCGCAGAGCACGATGTCGCCGGGGTCAAGCAATGTTTCACAGACCACGCCGATGCCATGTGCCGATCCGGAGACGACCATGACGTTCTCCAGCTCAACGGGGATGCCTTCTATGCCAGTCGAGCGGGCGGCGAGTGCCTGGCGCAACGGACGGGGCCCGAACGTCCCGTTGTACTCGAGCGCTTCCTTTTCGTCGTTTTCTACGACCCAGCGGGCAGCGCGCGCGAGGATTTCTCCGGGGAGTGAGGGGATATCGGGCAATCCGCCGGCAAAGGAGATGACGGGTCGAGGGTCGGGCGTGGCGGCTGCCCAGACGGCCGGGCCGAGGATCCGCGCACGCTGGCTCACGACATCTTCGAGATGTTCTGAATTCCAGTAGGGGCCTTCGGGCATGGCGTGTGCTCCGGGACGTTTTGAATCGAGTATACGCAGGTTCAATCCGGGTAAGGCTGCCGGAGCGCCCGCAGAGGGCGGATAGCTTGACTCGACTGCTATACTGTCCGTTCACCAAGCCGCATCCGGCCCAATTGGGACGAATTTCACAATCGCGCTCGTCGAATTCCATCGACGCCGCAACAGGTGAACCTATACCAAAAACCGGGCCGCGGCGGCAAAGATCGCACAGGGGAGACGCCAATGCCCGGGCCAGGCCTGCCGCCGAAACAGGGGCTCTACGACCCTCGGCACGAGCATGACAGCTGCGGAGTCGGCTTCGTCGTTCACTTGAAGGGGCACCGCTCCCATAAGATCGTCGATGACGCGCTGACCGCGCTGGAGAACCTTGCCCATCGTGGCGCCAGCGGCTCCGAGCCGAACACGGGCGACGGTGCCGGCGTGCTGCTCCAGGTCCCCGACGAGTTCTTGCGGCACGAGTGCGCACATCTGAGCATCCGCCTCCCGGGCCGCGGCGAGTACGGCTGTGGGATCCTGTTTGCGCCGCCGGACGCCCGTGCCCGTGCACAAGGGCAGGCGCTCTTCGTTTCGCTCGTTGAAGAAGAGGGCCAGCACTTCCTCGGTTGGCGCGATGTGCCCACGAGAAATGCGACTGTCGGCGCGAGCGCACTGGCGGCGGAGCCCTATGTGCTGCAGGCCTTCATCGGCCGTGGGGCAAACTGCGCCTCGGGCGATGACTTCGAGCGCCGCTTGTACATCATCCGGCGCCGGTTCGAACGTGCGCTTCTGCGTTTCGGGATCCCTGAAGCTGAGTACTTCTACTTCACGAGCCTGAGTAGCCGGACCATCGTGTACAAGGGCATGCTCACCGCCCACCAGGTGAGGGAGTACTTCCCTGACCTCTCCGACAGTCGCTTCATCAGCGCGTTGGGGATGTTCCATTCCCGGTTCTCCACCAACACGTTCCCCTCCTGGCGGCTGGCCCACCCATACCGGATGGTCTCCCACAACGGAGAGATCAACACGAAGCAAGGGAACGTGAACTGGATGGCTGCGCGTGAGGCGCTGTTCTCCTCGGAGAAGTTCCCGCAGATCCACAAGATTCTGCCGGTCATTGATGAAGCCGGTAGCGACACCGCCTGCCTCGACAACGCGATCGAGCTGCTAGTGCTGGCGGGGCGCCCCGTCGCGCACGTCATGATGATGCTCATCCCCGAAGCATGGCAGGCACACACGACCATGAGCCCCGAAAAGCGGGCCTTCTACGAATATCACAGCTGCCTGATGGAGCCATGGGACGGCCCGGCATCGGTTGCATTCACTGATGGCCGCGATATCGGCGCTGTCCTCGATCGCAACGGTCTCCGCCCTTCCCGCTACGTCGTCACACGGGATGACCGGGTGATCATGGCGTCGGAGGTCGGGGTATTGCCGGTCGCGGACGAGGATGTCGTTCTCAAGGGGCGGCTTGAACCTGGAAAGATGTTCCTGGTCAGTCTCGAAGAAGGCCGGATTATCGACGACGCGGAATTGAAGGGTAGGCTGGCAGCGGAACACCCGTACGCCGACTGGCTCGCCGCGAACCTGCGGACGGTGGACGACCTTCCCGCGGGCGAGGCGCCTCCCCACATCGAGGGCCCAGTGCTGCGCCGCCAGCAGATGGCATTTGGCTATACGCTTGAAGACCTGAAGTACATCCTTCAGCCGATGGCCCAGACCGGAACGGAGTCGATCGGCTCCATGGGCACCGACACTCCGCTTGCCGTGCTGTCGAACCGCCCACAACCGCTCTACAACTACTTCAAGCAGCTCTTCGCGCAGGTTACGAACCCGCCGCTCGACGCGATTCGCGAGGAGCTCGTGACGTCTGCCAAGACCGTGATTGGGCCTGAGGGCAATCTGCTCGCAGCCGAACCCGCGAGCGCGCATCTCGTCAGTCTCGACAACCCGTTCATCGACAACGACCAATTGGCACGGTTCCGCGCATCGCACGATCCGGCCATGCGAGCGATCGTCATCTCGACGCTGTTTCCGGCGGAGTGGGGCGAAACCGGTCTGGGGCAGGCCATGGACCGGCTGTTCACGGACGCCGACGAGGCGTTGGCCAACGGGGCCAAAGTGCTCATCCTCTCGGACCGTGGCGTCGACGCGCATCACGCGCCGATCCCGGCGCTGCTGGCGGTCGCCGGATTGCACCATCACCTCATACGGGTGAAGAAGCGGACGCAGGTCGGGCTGCTGGTGGAAACCGGCGAAGCACGAGAGGTCCATCACTTCGCGCTTTTGGTCGGATACGGAGCGGGCTCGATCAACCCGTACCTCGCTCTCGACACGATCAAGGAGCTCGCGGATGACGGCGTGCTCGGCGGCGTGGACGCCAAGACGGCGACCAAGAACTATCTCAAGGCCCTCCAAAAGGGCGTCATCAAGGTGATGTCCAAGATGGGCATCTCGACCATCCAGAGCTACCGGGGCGCGCAGATCTTCGAAGCGATCGGGCTCGGTGATGAGATCATCGACCGCTATTTCACGAAGACGGCCTCACGCATTGGCGGCGTTGGCATCGAGCAGATCGCACGCGAAACCCTCGCGAATCACGAGCGGGCGTTCCCGACCCGCGAAGGCGGGTTGGAGGAACTCGAATTCGGCGGTCAGTACCAGTGGCGGCGCGATGGCGAGTACCACTTGTTCAACCCGGAAACGGTTTTCCGGCTCCAGCACGCTACCCGAAGCGACAAAGAGTCGATCTTCCGCGAGTACACCAGGCTCGTGGACGACCAGGCGGAGCACCTCGCGACCCTGCGCGGGCTGATGGAGTTCAAGCAAGACCGGCAGCCAATTCCGATCGATGAGGTCGAACCCGTCGAGGCAATCTACCGGCGGTTCAAGACGGGCGCGATGAGCTACGGCTCGATCTCGGCGGAAGCGCACGAGACGCTCGCAATCGCGATGAACCGCATCGGTGGAAAGAGCAACACGGGCGAGGGTGGCGAGGACCGGCGCCGCTTCACACCAGATGCGAACGGCGACCTCCGGCGAAGCGCGATCAAGCAGGTTGCTTCGGGCCGGTTCGGCGTGACGAGCGAGTACCTCGTGAACGCGGATGAGATTCAGATCAAAATGGCGCAGGGCGCGAAGCCCGGCGAGGGCGGACAGCTCCCCGGCCACAAGGTGTACCCCTGGATCGCGGATGTCCGGCATGCAACGCCGGGCGTGGGGCTGATCAGCCCGCCGCCGCACCACGATATCTATTCGATCGAGGACCTGGCGCAGCTGATCCATGACCTGAAGAACGCGAACCGGCACGCGCGGATTAGCGTGAAGCTGGTCGCCGAGGTCGGTGTTGGCACGGTTGCGGCAGGCGTGGCGAAGGCCAAGAGCGACGTCGTACTGATTAGCGGTTTCGACGGCGGCACGGGCGCCAGTCCGTTGACATCGCTGAAGCATGCCGGCGTTCCGTGGGAGCTTGGGCTCGCCGAAACACAGCAGACGCTGGTGATGCAGAACCTGCGCGACCGGATCGTTGTCGAAGTCGACGGGCAGATGAAGACGGGCCGGGATGTGGTCATCGGTGCGCTCCTCGGTGCCGAAGAATTCGGATTCGCGACGGCGCCGCTGGTCGTGATGGGCTGTGTGATGATGCGCGTCTGCCACCTCGACACCTGCCCGGTCGGCATCGCCACGCAAAACCCGGTGCTTCGGGAGAAGTTCGCGGGGAAGGCCGAGCACGTCGTTAATTACTTCCGGTTCATCGCCGAGGAGATCCGCCAGTACATGGCAATGCTGGGGTTCCGGACCATCGAAGAGATGGTCGGACGCAGCGACGTCCTAGACGTCACCCGAGCGGTCGACCACTGGAAGGCCCAGGGCATCGACCTGTCGGCGATTCTCTATCGTCCCGAAGCAGGCCCGGAAGTCGCGACTCACTGTGTTACGACGCAGGACCACGGCCTCGATAAGGCACTCGACAACCAGCTGATCGAACTCGCCGAGCCAGCGCTGGAGCGGGCCGAGAAGGTCGTCATCGATCTCCCCGTCCGGAACGTAAACCGCACCGTTGGGACCATGCTGGGCGCCGAGGTCAGCCGCCGCTACGGCCAGAATGGACTGCCGGAAGACACTATCGTCGTCAATCTCAATGGGTCCGGAGGCCAAAGTTTTGGGGCCTTCGTCCCCTCCGGGATGACGCTTCGCCTCGAGGGCGATTCGAACGACTACGTCGGCAAAGGGCTGAGCGGGGGTAAGTTGATTGTGTACCCGCCGCGATCATCTACGTTCGTGCCCGAGGAGAACATCCTCATCGGCAACGTCGCTCTGTACGGGGCGACCAGCGGCTTCGCGTTCTTCCGTGGAGTTGCCGGCGAACGGTTCGCGGTGCGGAACAGTGGCGCCTACGCCGTGGTCGAGGGGACCGGCGACCACGGCTGTGAGTACATGACCGGCGGACGCATCGTCGTGATCGGAAAGACGGGCCGCAACTTTGGTGCCGGGATGAGTGGCGGCGTGGCATACGTCTGGGACCACGACGGCGATTTCGAAAGCCGTTGCAACATGGAGTTGATAGGGCTAGAGCGATTGGAAGAGGAGGAGGACCTGCAGCTGGTCCACGGCCTTCTCCAACGCCACGCCATGGAAACGGGCAGTACTGTGGCCGAGCGTCTGCTGACTGGCTGGCCAGCGCTGGCGGCTGAGTTCTGGAAGGTCATGCCGACGGACTACAAGCGCGTCCTCGGCCAGATGCGCCTGGCAGAGGCGGAAGGCCGGGAGATCGAGTTTGCGGAATTGATGAGCAGCGCGAATGGCTAAGCCGACCGGGTTCCTCGAGTTCGACCGCGAAGGCCCCACCCGTCGGCCCGTGGAAACGCGTGTCCACGACTGGATCGAGGTCTACGAAGACTTCCCGGCAGATCGGCTCCGGGCGCAGGCAGCGCGGTGCATGGACTGCGGCATCCCGTTCTGCCACCAGGGCTGCCCCCTCGGCAATGTGATCCCCGACTGGAACGATCTCGTTTATCGCGACCGCTGGCGCGAAGCGATCGGCAGGCTCCATGCCACGAATAATTTCCCCGAATTCACAGGAAGGCTTTGCCCGGCGCCTTGCGAGGCATCTTGTGTGCTGGGTATCAACAACGACCCGGTCACGATCAAACAAGTCGAGCTGACGATCATCGAGCACGCATGGGACGAGGGCTGGGTGCACCCGGAACCCGCCGAGAAGCGGACGGGCAAGCGCGTGGCGGTCGTTGGCTCGGGGCCGGCCGGTCTTGCGGCGGCGCAGCAGCTGGCGCGCGCTGGCCACGATGTCGTCGTCTTCGAGCGCGACGACCGCATTGGCGGCCTGATGCGCTATGGCATCCCGGATTTCAAGATGGAGAAGCGGTTCCTGGATCGCCGCCTCGCGCAAATGGAAGCCGAAGGGGTGGTGTTCAAAGCAGGGGTGAATATCGGCCGGGACCTGGCGGCTTCCGAATTGCTAGGAACATTCGACGCGGTCTGCCTTGCCGGCGGCGCGACGCATGCCAGAGACCTTGACGTTCCCGGCCGCGAACTCGAAGGCGTGTACCTCGCGATGGACTATCTCCCGCTGCAGAACAAGCGCAACGCAGGAGACGAGATTCCAGCGAAGGACTTTGTGTCGGCCGAGGGGAAGCACGTGATCATCCTCGGTGGAGGCGACACGGGCGCCGACTGCCTGGGCACAGCCCATCGGCAGGGCGCCGCATCGGTCGCGCAGTTCGAGCTTCTGCCGCGACCGCCGTCTGAGCGGGACCCGGCCGTGAATCCCTGGCCGACGTGGCCCAACATCTTCCGCACATCCTCCGCACACGAAGAGGGCGGTGAGCGTGACTATTCGATCCTGACGAAGAAACTCGGCGGGAAAGATGGCCGCCTTACCACGCTGCACGGCGTGCGGCTTGAGTGGAAGGCCGATGCCAGCGGTCGTATGTCCATGGAGGAGGTCCCGGGAAGCGAGTTCGAACAGCCCTGTGACCTGCTTTTCCTGGCAATGGGCTTCCTCGGCCCGGAAAAGGGCGGACTCCTGGAACAGCTTGGCGTCGAGTTGGATGCGCGCGGGAACGTGAAGGCCGATGAGACGAAGATGACCAGCGTCCCCGGCGTGTTCGTTGCCGGCGACATGACCCGCGGCCAGTCCTTGATTGTCTGGGCAATTGCTGAGGGCCGTGACGCGGCGATTGGCATTGATGCCTATCTCATGGGCGAAAGCGCGCTCCCGAACACGACGAACCGAAACGACTGAGCCGGATGGCGCAGCGCGACCTCCGCTATGGCCTCATCGGGGCCGGGCTGATGGGACAGGAACACCTGCGGAACGTGGGCTCCTTACCCGGGGTTTCGTTCGTGACAGTGGCAGATCCGCACGGGCCATCGCGGGAGCAGGCAGACCAGCTTCTCGATCCCGGGGCGCTCGTTTGCGCTGACTACCGGGAGCTGCTGGCGCGCGATGACCTCGATGCGATCGTGATCGCGACGCCAAACCACACGCACATCGATGTCATCCGGGATGCAATGGCGACCGGGAAACACATCCTCTGCGAGAAGCCGCTGTGCACGACGATCGATGATGCCCGCGCCGTCGCTGGCGCGGTGGAGCACTATTCGGCCGTCTTCTGGGTAGCCATGGAGTACCGTTACATGCCGCCGGTGGCGCGGTTGATCGAGACCGTCCATTCGGGAGAAATCGGGCCACTCAAGATGCTTGCGATCCGCGAGCACCGCTTCCCGTTCCTGCCGAAGGTCGGGGACTGGAACCGCTTCAACCGCAACACGGGCGGGACGCTGGTGGAGAAATGCTGCCATTTCTTCGACCTGATGCGGCTGGTCACCTGCTCGGAGCCCGTGCGTGTCTACGCTTCGGGAGCACAGGATTTGAACCACCTGGACGAGCGATACGAAGGTGAGACGCCCGATATCCTCGACAACGCCTTCGTGATTGTCGATTTTGAAAACGGAGTCCGGGCGATGCTCGACCTCTGCATGTTCGCTGAGGGTTCGAAAAACCAGGAAGAAATTGCGGCCACCGGCTCTCGCGGGAAGGTCGAGGCGTTTCTTCCTTCCTCGAAGGTAACTCTCGCGTCCCGAGAATCTGGTTCTGCGATTGAGGTGGCGGTCCCGCTTCCGGAGGACGTTGGATTCGAGGGCTACCACCACGGGTCGAGCTACGTCGAGCACGTCCGTTTCCGTGATGCGATCCTCGGGGCCGGGCCGGTGGAAGTGACGGCGGCCGACGGGCTGGCAGCTGTGGAAATGGGACTGGCCGCCCAGCGCTCGATTGCGACAGGGCGGCCAGTGTTGATGGAGGAGCTGCGAGGCGAAGGCTAAGCGCTGGCGGACTTCACACCCGAGATGCGCTTCGGCTTCGCTTCGAGAGCAGCCTTTGCCCTGGCGGCGATGCCGGCCGCGTCCAGCTGGTGAATCTGGCGCATGGTCTTCTGCGGGCCATGGTCAACGATCGCGTCGGGCATCGTAATCGTGTCGAGCACGCTTGCAGCGAGGCCGTGGTCGCTCAGCGCTTCGAGGACCGCGTCGCCGAACCCGCCGGCACGCACGTTCTCCTCGGCGGTGATGATGCCGCCGGTCTTGCGCGCCAGTTCGACGAAGAGAGCCTCGTCCAGTGGCTTGGCGTAGCGGGCGTTGACGACGGTCGCCTGGATGCCGGCTTCTTCGAGGATGTCGGCTGCCTTAAGGCACTCGGCCACCGGAGCGCCGAACCCGGCGAGCGTGATGTCGGCGCCCTCGCGCAGCACCTCGCCTTTGCCAATCGGGAGCGCTTTCATCGGAAGGTCGGTGGCTGCGCCCGTGCCGGCACCGCGCGGGTAGCGAATGGCGAAGGGGCCGTCAAGATGCTGGACGGCGGTATAGAGGAGGTCACGGAGCTCCGTCTCGTCCTTTGGCGCGGCAACGACCATGCCGGGCAGGCAGCGGAGGTAGCTGATGTCGATGAAGCCCTGGTGGGTCTTGCCGTCGTCGCCAACAAAACCAGCGCGGTCCATCGCGAGAATAACGGGAAGACCCTGTACAACAACATCATGGACAACGGAGTCGAACCCCCGCTGGAGGAACGTGGAGTAGATCGCGGCAATCGGGCGGAAGCCCTCGGTCGCAAGGCCTGCGGCAAAGGTAACTGCGTGCTGTTCGGCGATGGCGACATCGAACACGCGGTTCGGGTGCTTGGCGTGGACCGGAGCGAGGCCCGTGCCCTCCAGCATGGCAGCCGTCACGGTGACGACGCGCGGGTCGGTCTCGATCAGCTCCTGTACGGCCTGTGCGAACACCTGGCTGTAAGTGGGGAGTGGCGCCGGGGTGCCCGGCGCCACGGGCTTCTTTAGCCAATACGTGCCCGAGTGGCTCTTGATTGGATCAATCGCGGCTTCGGGGATGCCGTGACCTTTTTCCGTGAGGATGTGGAGGAGCACCGGGCGCTCAGTGTGGCCAGCCTTGATCGCAGCGAAGGTGGCCTCGAGTTCGCGAAGGTCGTGGCCGTCGATCGGTCCGTAATACTCGGCGCCGAACTGGTCCCAGAAGCTGGCAGGGACGAGCAGTTCGCGCATCGTGTTCTTGACGCGCTTAGCGGCGTCCCACGCCTGCCGGCCGAGCGGAAGATGCTCCACCACGGTGCCGACTTCGTACTTGGCCTTTCGATAGAGCGGGTCGACGCGGAGTTTGTTCACGTTTCGGGAGAGCGCGCCGACGTTGGGGCTGATCGACATGGCGTTGTCGTTGAGGATCACGATGAAGCGCTTTTCATGAAGCTCTCCGGCGTGATTCATCGCTTCGAGGGCCATACCTGCTGTCATCGCGCCATCGCCAATAACGGCGAGGACCCAGTTGTCGCCGCCCTTCATGTCGCGGCCGACGGCCATTCCGAGCGCAGCGGAGATGGAGGTGCCGGCGTGGCCCGCCCCGAACGGGTCGTGTTCGCTTTCTTGCCGGTCGGCAAATCCGGAGAGTCCCTGGAACTGGCGGATGGTGTTCATGCGCTCGCGACGGCCCGTGAGGATCTTGTGGACATAGACCTGGTGGCTGACGTCCCAGAGGATCTTGTCGGAGGGTGATTCGAACATGCGGTGGAGGGCTACGGAAAGCTCAACGACGCCGAGGTTTGACGCGAGGTGCCCGCCGCCACCGATGGTTTCGACCGTATCGACGAGGAACTGGCGGATCTCGCCCGCGAGTTGCTCAAGGTCACCGTAGTCGAGGTTCTTCAAGTCCTCGGGCGTATGCACGCGATCCAGGAGACTGTTCATCGACGTCCCTCCCTTCGTTACCGGCCAGATCAAACCACGAACGGGCACCGCAGACAGTGCGTTGGCTCACACCCCAGCCGGGAGCACCGTACGAACAGTCGAATGCGAGCGTCAACCTCGGGCTAGCCGATGGCCTCAGCCGTCTTCGTGCCGTGGACGCCGCGCGGGTTGGTGCTCGCGTCCTGCGTCTCGGGTGCAGCGAGCTGGATCGTGAAGGTGGTGCCCTCTCCGAGTTCGGACGCCACTTTCACCGTGCCACCCATGCAGGACACCAGTTCCCGGACGATGGACAGGCCCAGACCAGTGCCTCCCTCGCGACGACTACGCCCCCGGTCAACCCTGTAGAACCGATCGAAGAGGTGGGGAAGCGCTTCCGGCGGCACACCCACGCCGTCGTCGGCGACGATCACTTCTGTGTAGGCGCCGGTGCGACGCGTCTGCACGCGGATGTGCGTCTCTTCGCCGGCGTACTTGATTGCGTTTTCGACGAGGTTTTGGACACAGCGATAGAGGAGGTCGGCCGAGGCCATCGCTTCAGCGTGGACATCGCCCTCCTGCACCAGTGAGACGCCGCGCTGACTGGCGAGAGGCTCAAGTTGGGAGAGGACTTCACGAACCACCATGCCTGTCGCCACAGGTTCCATCTCCGGTGTTTCGCCTTCACTGGTGGTGAGCAGGAGGAGGTCGTCACTGAGTCGGGTGAGGCGTTCTGTCTGTGCCTTCACCGTATCGAGAAGCTCGCGGTACTCCTCCGGAGACGCCTCGGGGTCCATTTCAAGAACTTCAATGTTGGTGCGGATCGCAGCGAGCGGCGTGCGGAGTTCATGTGACGCGTCCTGCACGAAGAGCCGCTGCTGGGCGAACGAGTGTTCAAGCCGCTCGATCATGGAGTCGAACGTGTCGGCGAGCGTCTTGAGTTCGTCGTCGGGTCCCTGATGGTTGATCCGTCTTCCGAGGTTCGAGGCGCCGACTTCCGCGGCGGCCTCTGTGATGTCACGAACCGGCCGAAGAAGCATGCCTGAGAGCAGGTATCCGCCGACGCCTGACGCCATCGCCAGCCCGACGACGGAAAGCAACGACCAGAATCGGAGCTTCTGCAGGTTCTCGGCAAAGAGCGTGTCTTCCGCTTCCTGGAGCGTGAGGATGGGACGGAGAGCGAGCGCCTGGCCCGGCCCTTCCCGGACGAGTTCGTAGCGCGCGTCCTTCACCTCGAGCACGGGCCGGTCAAAACGCACGGCGAGGTTCAGGGCAACGACGAAGGCAACCCCGAATACAAGCAACAGGCCGGAGTACCACAGCGTCAGCTTGAAGCGGACGGTGCGGGTAAACGGCGGCAGCAACGTGCTAGAGGACGTAACCCTTCCCCCGGATGGTCTCGATCAACTGTTCGCGGAACCCCTCATTTAGCTTACGGCGCAAGTTGTTCATGTGTACCTTCACGGTCTGGGTGAAGGGGTTTGCATGCTCGTCCCAGATATGCTCGAGAAGCTCTTCTTGCGGGACGGCACGGCCCTCGTTGCGAGCCAGGTAGTAGACCAACGAGAACTCCTTTGGAGTCAGGTGGATTTCCTGGCCGTCGCGCTTCACGCGGTTCGTATTCGGGTCGAGTTCAAGCCCGCGGGTGTCGATCACCGGCTCCCGGAGGCTGCCTTCGCGGCGGGTAATCGCGCGGATGCGGGCGGCGAGTTCACTGAATGCGAATGGCTTGACGAGGTAGTCGTCAGCACCGTGGTCCAGGCCTTCGACCCGGTCGCGGATGGCGCTCCGTGCAGTCAACATAATAATGCCGCCACCGAAACGGTCTTCACGCAGCCGCCGGCAGACTTCCACTCCATCGATGCGAGGGAGGTTCAGATCCAGGCAGACGACGTCGTAGGTGTTTACGGCGGCCTTCTCCAGCGCTTCCGCGCCGTCGAACGCTACGTCCACGGCGTAACCGAGCTTCGTCAGGCCGCGTTCGATCGCGCTCGAAATGGGCTCTTCGTCTTCGACAACAAGGATGCGCATGGGTGTCCTCCCGTAACGTGTCCCCATTAGGGTATCGACCGCCTCGCGAAACGAAGGTAAAGACATCGGTAAAGGAGCTTTACCGGGAATTCTCAGGTTGCGGAGCGAACGTAACGTTCGATGACCGGGCGAGTACCCGCCACGTGCAGCTGTTCAAAGAGGCGCAAGAAGCGCTGACTGAGCGTGGTGCGGATGGCAGCCCGTTCGGCCCCAGGCAAGTCGAGGCCGCGCTGCTTAAAGGGGCCCCAGGCCTTCCGTCTGCCACGCCGGATGAGCTGCGCGTCGGTTTCGCCAGGCTGACGTTCGCCAGCGAGCGCTGAAAGCGTCCAGCTGTGTATCTCGTCGCGGAGAGCGGCGGGAAACGCCGGATGGTCGAGCACCGCATCCTGGAAGCCCGTTGCCAGGTGTACTTCGGCGCACTCGACCTCCGGGAACCGGGTGAAGAGGGTTTCAGGCAAGGTGCTGGCGCCGTGCTGGACTGTGCCGGACATTCCATAACGGTCTCGGCAAATCGACGACAGGCGCTTGAGCGTATCGAAGTCGAGCGCAACGTCGGCGGTGCTGCCGTCGGGAAGCAATATGCCCCCGTGCCGCGTACCTGTCTGCACACTGACCTTCGAGAGTCCGCCCACTGATTCCCCAGCGGTTGCCTTCAGGAATCCCTCGACGAAGGCGACCAGTTCTTCGGCGGTGCTGTTGTGGCTGCCGACTTCGCCAATCTCGCCCCCGATCGAAACGCGCGGACCGGGGACTTCGTTTGCGCGGACAAACCGTGCGAGGCGGGCCGTGAGTTCGACGTTCGGGCGCTGCTGGTCGCGGACGTCGGCGAACGAAAGGTCGACGAGCGTGGATGCGTCGATGTCGATGTTCCCGAAGCCGGCAGCGAGTGACTCAGCGATCAGCGCTTCGAGCGCCAGAGCCTCAGCCTCGCGGTCACCAGCGTAGGCGGAGGCATTCGCCATCAGGTGGTCGAGCTGCAGAAACACCGGCCCGCGCCAGTCGCTGGCAAACGCTGCAGCCAGGATCTGGGACGCGAACTCCGCTGGCCGCTGTGCGGTAAAGCCGATCTCGGCGCGGTTGATTTCGAACACTGCCGCAGCGCAGTCCGCCGCGCGCATCGCTTCGAACATGGCGCGCGCGAAATCGAACGTAAGCCCGCGAATGTTCACCGCAGGGACGGTGAAGCCGCCCAGCTCGCCGCGGCCGCGCGCTTCATAGAGTGGGAGGATGGAGGCCGGGAAGATGCCAGCGCCGGCAGCCAACTGAAAGATATGGTTTCGTGCGGCGGCGGCTTCCGAATCGTCTTGCGTGGCAGTGTTGGCGAGTTCGGCGATTGCATCGATACGGGCTGAATCCATTGACGTGAGGGTACCAAACTGGCGGGACGAGAGGGCGCTTGGGGGCAGCAGAGCCCCGCGATCGCACGTATCATGCGACCAAACACCCGGTAGCCCGTCCTGCGTGGCCGGTGGCTGCCCATAGAGGAAGGGAGATACCCAACCATGGTCATCGCACCCGCCGCCCCGGCGACAGAGCTTGGACTGAGTGGCATTGCCGATCTTCTCGGCGCCCGTGCCGATTCGCTGCTCAATCACCGTTGCACGACGATTCCCGCCGAGTCGCTCTACTTGCCCGGAGGCGACTTCGTCTCCAGGGTCTGGGCAGACTCGAACCGGTCGCCGCAGGTTCTGCGAAGTCTGCAATCGATCGTCGACCACGGCCGCCTGGCCGGCACCGGTTACGTTTCGATTCTGCCGGTGGACCAGGGGATTGAGCACTCGGGCGGCGCAAGCTTCGCCAAGAACCCCGCGTACTTCGACCCTGAGAACATTGTGCGCCTGGCGCTTGAGGGTGGCTGCAACGCGGTCGCTTCCACCTACGGCGTGCTCGGCGCCGTTTCCCGCAAGTTCGCCCACAAGATTCCCTTCATCGTGAAGATCAACCACAACGAATTGCTGACGTATCCGAACAAGTACGACCAGATCATGTTCGGCACGGTCAAGGAAGCGTGGGACCTTGGCGCCACTGCTGTCGGTGCGACGATCTATTTCGGATCCGAAGAGAGCACGCGGCAAATCGTGGAGGTTGCGGAAGCATTTGCTTACGCCCACGAACTTGGGATGGCGACGGTGCTCTGGTGTTATCTGCGCAATTCAGGCCTGAAAGTCGATGGCGTGAACCACGAGTCTTCCGCAGACATCACGGGGCAGGCCAACCACCTCGGCGTCACTATCCAGGCTGACATCGTGAAGCAGAAGCTGCCGGAGCAGAATGGCGGATTCCCCGCCTTGAACCGGAATGGCGCCAGCTACGGCAAGAGCGACAGCCGCATGTACTCCGAACTGTCTTCCGACCACCCCATCGATCTGACGCGCTACCAGGTGGCCAATGGCTACATGGGCCGTGTTGGGCTGATCAATTCGGGAGGTGCCAGCTCCGGCGAGAGCGACATGGCTGAAGCCGTGATGACTGCGGTTGTGAACAAGCGGGCTGGTGGCATGGGCCTGATCAGCGGCCGCAAAGCCTTCCAGCGACCCATGGCGGAGGGCATCGGTCTTCTCAATGCCATCCAGGATGTCTACCGGTGTGAAGGCGTAACGGTCGCTTAGTCCGTCGGTCCCCACAAACGCGAAGAAGCCCGGCGTAACTGCCGGGCTTCTTCGCATACAGAGGCGGGGGTTTCCTTTGCGCTAGGCAGCGCGGGTGTCGGCGCCGGACTCGCCGCGGACGATGCCGCGACGTTCGAGCATGTACCCGAAGCCGCGAATATTGACGATGTAGTTAGGTTCAGAGGGATCGAACTCGATCTTGCGGCGGATGCGCCGAATATAGACCTTGACGATCTCCTGCGCTTCGCGTTCGGAGTACGTGTAGTCCTGGACGGCGCGAAGGATCTCCACCGGGCTGATGACCTTGCCTGCGTTCCGGGCAAGGTACGCGAGGATCTTGAACTCGGTCGGCGTGAGCGGGATGAGGTCATCTCCGCGAGATGCCTGGCAGCGGTCGAAGTCCAGTTCGAGGTCTCGCACCTGGATGCTCGCCGGGC
The DNA here is from genome assembly GCA_050248655.1 of Dehalococcoidia bacterium. Taxonomy (GTDB): domain Bacteria; phylum Chloroflexota; class Dehalococcoidia; order Tepidiformales; family Tepidiformaceae; genus JAGQHB01. The sequence continues at coordinate 207,984 of JBFWRY010000001.1, read as the reverse complement.
CGCCTTCGAAGGCATCGAACGACGTTCCTGGCGACTTCCGGCGCGCGATAGCGCTCAATTGCGCCGTCAGCAGTTCAGGCCCGTCGGTGTCGCGCAGGCACACGTCGGCGCCCGCATCGAGAGCCGACGACATGCCGTTGACATGCGGCCCAGGCGCGATGACGACGATTGACGCCCGGCTCGACCTTGCGACGTTTCCAATCACAGTGAGATCCGTCTCCTGGCGCGGATCAACGGCCAGCAGGACGAGGTCCGGAGCGAGCTGGATGAGGAGCCGCTCCGTATCTCGATCGTGCGGCCGCTCCGTTGTGATGTACCCCTGGCGGGCGAGGGCAGGCAGCACATCGGCTGCACGGTACTCGCGCGTGTGGGTCACGAACGCAACGGAACGCCTCAGGCGATCATCGTTCTTTTCAGGCATTCCTTCCCCCGGTTCGTCCTCTTGCTATTCGACTCGATCGTGCGCGCGGGGTGGGTCGCGCCGAGTCCGTGTTCTAATCATCGGCAGCGGGAGGCCGACCGAAAGGGTGTCGAGAGAGTAGAGATCGGCCGGAATGCAACAAACCGGCCACTGGGGCCGGTTTGGCTGGCAGGTCCGAGGTCCTGGTCCCTCAGGCAGCGTCTTTGAGAAGGGTTCGGCGCAGGCGCTTTACTGCCTGGCTGTGAAGCTGGCTGACGCGAGTTTCGGAAACCGAGAGGACGATCGCGATGTCTTTCATCGTCAGGCGTTCCACGTAATAAAGGGAGACGACGAGCCGTTCCCGCTCGGGGAGGCCCTTCACAGCACGGATGAGGTCTTCGTAGAGTTCCTTCTCTTCAAAGATGCGGGTGAAGTCGATGTCTTCATCGCTGGTCGGCATCTCGGCGGCGGGGAAGGAGTCACCGTCGTCGTCCTTGGCGAGCATCTTGTCGAGCGAAACGGTCACCCAGCGTGCGTTCGAACTCGCATCGCGGTATTGGTCGATCGAGATGCCGAGGTGCGTCGCCGCCTCATCTTCCGTGGGGGTTCGCCCCAGGGCCACTTCGAGTTCCGACTGCGCGCGCTGCACATCGCGAGCCTTCTGGCGCATGGTGCGGCTGAGCCGGTCCATGCGGCGGAAGGCGTCGATCATGGAGCCGCGGATGCGACGCACAGCATAGGCGTGGAAGTTGGTGCCCTTGGTGGGGTCGTAGCGTCGAACGGCTTCGACCAGCCCGCAGGTGCCATATCCGACGGCGTCTTCGTATTCCAACAGCCCGGGTATCTCCAGCGGGAGCGAGCGGGCGACGCGTCGCACCAGTGGCGCGTATTGCGTGACAAGTTGCTGCTGTGCTTCGTGAGGGAGGCGGTAGCCGCCGCCCTCTTCGTCCGCCGGGACGAGTGTCTGGAGGTCGATTTCGTTTGTCGTGTCCATCCCCTACCTGCCGGTCCTTTGTAGTTCCACTCTGTTGTCCGGTGTGAACCGCCCGAGTTCGTTCAGGACTCACTGATTGTTCAGGGTGTCTTGGTGACAGAACAACGCAATTCCAGTGACAGCATCGTTCCGGCTCGGTGACTGCCCGGGACATAAGAAAGGGTCTCGGACGTGGATAAACACACATAACTGATATAGTGCGAAGTTACGAATTATGGGACCGGCGCCCGGGACGCCAGGCGGGCTGCTTGCGCTTGCGCGCCGCCGGGTCCTGTAATGGCCGAGAATTGACTGTCGAACTGGTAATCACTGAGGGCGCGGGAAGGCTACGGCGCGCCGTTCGGTCCGACGATGGGTCATGGGAGGACACGCCGCTGGAGGCAGAGGGCCTCTGGCCATCGTGGTCTCCTGACCACTCGATGCTCATCTCGCCGTGGGCCGGGACGCGCGGACGGGACGTGCGAAGCGCTGTGCGTCTCCTCGATGACCGCGGCAAGGAGCTGCGCGACCTCTACGTGGCGCCACCGGACGGACCGCCGGTGATTGCCCCACGCGTGCCGCAGTACGCGCGTTGGTCACCCGCCGGAGACCTGGTGTCGATCGTCGCCGCTTCGACCGATTCACTCAGCCTCTATCTGAGTGACCCGGACGGCGTGTTCACGGCAGACCGGATCGCCCGTGGTGGGCCTATCTTTCATGCGTGGTCGGACGACGGCCAGCTGATCGCGATCCACGCGGGATCCGATCTCATCCTCTACAACGTGGCCGCGCGCGAGTCCGTCCTGGTCGCCTCGGACGCAGTGGGGTTCCGTGCTCCCGTGTTCGTCGGCGGCGGCCTGGCGTACTGCGTGGCTTCCGACAAGGGCATCGCGCTCACATGGCGTGAGACGGGGACGGCCTCGACGCGCACGCTGGGGACCTACGCTACCGGCGTGGTGCTCCAGCGCCGGGGCGGGCCGACCGGCTATCTGTCCGTGGCGGTTGCAGCTGGGGAGGACATGGGATCGCTTGGCGGCGTCTGGGACGTCAGCCTCGACGGGAGCGGGGAACCGCGCATGGTGGCCCGAGGCCCGTTCGCGGCGGCCCTGTGGTCTCCGGACGGACGGCGGGTTGCGCTGATCGTGCCGACGCAAATCGGAGACGGACGCTATGCCGTCCATACCCACACCGCTGACGGGCATTTCGACGCGGCGGCCGAAGCGCTCGTTCCATCCCAGGACATGCGGACGTTCATGAGCTTCTTCGACCAGTACGCGGGCTCCCACCCGATCTGGACGCCGGATGGGAACGGGCTGGTCCTGTGCGGCCGGCTCCCCGGCGACGGTGTGGCGTGGTCGTTCGCCGACCAGCAGCGAGATTATGTATGGTACTGGAGCGCGCGCCCGGGGGCACCGCTGGAACTGGTGGGGCCGGGCGATAGCGCCTCCTTCGCCCCGGCGAACGGAAACGCCCGGTAAGAGGCATCGTTGGCGGGTGCGGGGGTCGCCGATACACTCGTCTGTAGCCCCATTCTCCGGACAGTGAGAGCCCCCAACCCATGCAAATGCCGGTCAAGCAGGACACGCCAGGGACGGGCGAGCACGCCGCTCGCGTCATGGTCATCGTGTTTCTAGCGCTCGCGACGCTGACGCTCGTGTTCGCGCTCGGATTCGGTGTCCGCGAACTTACGGACGATGACGCGGGGAATTCGTCCCGCGTGAACGCGCCGGGCGACTCGAACGGCGCGACTGCGGCGTCGAGCGCCGCCTTCATCGATGAGATCGTCGACCTCCTTGGGTCCCAGTACGTGGATCGGAAGCTGCTCAACGCTGACGACTTGCGGGACGCGGCCGTCCGGGGAATCATCTCCTCGCTCAACGACCGAGAAACCAGCTATATCCCGCCGGAGGACCTCAAGGGCGGGGCGCTTGGGCTCAACTCGAGCTACCAGGGCATCGGCGCAAGCGTTTCCGACAGCTCCGGCGAGATCCGCATTGTTGCGCCGTTCCGTGATTCGCCGGCGGAGCAGGCGGGCATTCGGGCCGGCGACACAATTCTCGAGGTTGATGGCGAGGCGACGGACGGCTGGACCGATTCGATGGCCGTGGAGCGGATCCGCGGTCCCAAGGGATCGACGGTGGCCCTGACCATCCGGCACACCGATGGGGCCGTCGAGACCCTCGAGATCGTGCGCGGCGAGATCGACATCGAAAGCGTCTTCCGGGAACCGAACCTGGAGATCATTCCCGGTGAAAGCGACAAGGCGATCGTGGACCGAACCGGGGCGATGGCGACCGATGTCTGTTACCTCGCTATCTCACAGTTCCATGACAAGACGCATCAGGAGCTTATCGACAAGGCGTCCGACATCGAGAAGGACGGATGCACGGGACTCATCCTGGACCTGCGATCTAACCCGGGTGGCGGCCTTCAATCGACCATCGATGTGACAGACGAGTTCCTCGACGAAGGGACGATCATCATCGAACAGGATGCAAATTCGAACCGGCAAGTCACGTCGGCGAATGGTGGCGGCATCCTGACGAAGATCAAGATCGTCGTGCTCGTAGACTCGGGCAGTGCCTCGGGTTCAGAAGTGCTGGCGGCAGCATTGCGGGACAATGGCCGAGCCACGCTGATGGGCACTCAGACGTTCGGGAAGGGCACGGTGAACCGCCTGTTCCCGCTGCAGAGCTGCGATGACCCGAATGACTGCGGAGCCGTCTACATGAGCGTGGGCCGTTGGCTGACGCCGAATGGCGAGCTCATCGAAGGTCTGGGCATCATCCCGGATGTTGTCGTGGAGATGACTGCGGAGCAGTACGTCGACGACGGTGATGTGCAGGTCTTCGCGGCGATCGAATTCCTGCGTCAGAATCCGTAGCGTCCTACACTGGGATCAGTGAACGGGCAGAGGGCGTCACGACGACGCCCTCTGTTTCGTCCTGATGTTCCTATGAGTACGAAGACAAAGGCCAAACCGAAGACCAGCAACAACAGCGGAACGATCGCGTTGAACCGCCGCGCGCGCCACGATTTCGAGATCATCGACCGCGTCGAGTGTGGGATTATGTTGACCGGGTCTGAGGTGAAGTCCGTGCGGGAGCATCGCGTCCAGCTCCAGGGTGCGTACGCCCGAATCCGGAACGGAGAAGTCTGGCTGATGGACGCCCACATCGCTCCCTACGCGAACGCAGGGTATGCGAGCCACGAACCCACCCGTGACCGGAAGCTGTTGTTGCATCGCAAGGAGATCACCCGGATTTCACAGGTGGTCGGCGAACAGGGACTCACGCTGGTCCCGCTCGCGATGTACTTTAAGGGCGGTGTTGCCAAGGTCGAGATCGGCGTGGCGCGCGGGCTTCACCATTATGACAAGCGTGAGCGAATCGCCGAGCGCGATGTGAAGCGGGATGTCCAGCGCGCCCTACGCCGGAACGCTTAGCGTTTCTTCGGAGCAGCGCCGGAGGCCGGCGATGGGAAATGCCGCACGAGCTCCCCGGGCCGCTCGACGCTGACGCGCAGCCGTTGCGCCTTCAGTCCAAAGACACGCGGGAGCAGCCAGACGCGGACCGGGTCCTTGAGTTCGAGTTCGGCCACCTCGCCGGGCGCCGTCGCCAGCACGACGGTGGAGCCGAACCAGGTGCGGACGCCAAGGCCACCCCACCATGGATGCTTCGCAGCCCTCGCCGAGAGAATACCTCCGGCCGGGATGTGCGTGTCGATGAAGCTCCCGAACCGGATGCGGGTCCCATCCGGTTCGACTGAGACGCGGGATGCCGGCATCTGGAAGGCGAGGCGGCAAAGAAGCACAAACGTCGCGGCCATGACTGCCGTGGGCAGCAGCGATATGAAGCTACGCGAGTCGAGGAAGGCCGTCACCGTGCCAATCGCCCCGGCGCCCAGTGCGAGGGCGGCGGCAATGAGGATCGTCTGGAAGGCAAGCATCCAACGGAATCGAAAGACCACCTCAGGCGCCCATAAGCGCTGCGACGCCGGGGAGCTCCCGCCCCTCCAGCATTTCCAGTGATGCCCCGCCGCCCGTCGATACGTGGGTGAACTGGTCCTTGAGGCCCGCCTGGGCTACGACGGCCGCCGTTTCGCCGCCCCCGACGACGGTGGTCGCGTCGAGCGCAGCGATGGCACGGGCGAGGTCAAACGACCCGTGGGAGGATGGCTCCATCTCGAAGACGCCCATGGGCCCGTTCCAAACGACGGCCTTAGCGCCCGCGAGTGCGGCCGAGAACGCGGTGACGGAGCGCGGCCCGATATCCAGGATCATCGTTCCAGCCGGGACAGACCGTACGTCAACCGTAGAAAACGTTGCATCGGCGGCGAACCGATCCGCCACGACGCAGTCCAGGGGAAGATGGACCGTGATGCCGCGTTCGCGCGCCCGCGCGATGATCTTGCGGGCAGCCTCCACCTGCTCGTCTTCGACGAGAGATGCCTGGACATCGACGCCCTCCGCTTTGAGGAACGTGTTGGCCATGCCTCCGCCCACGAGAAGGATGTCGATCTTCGGCAGAAGGTGGTCGATCGCCGGGATCTTGCTGCTGACTTTCGCGCCACCGACGACGGCCGCGAACGGATGCAGCGGGTTCGCCACCAATTCGCCGAGGTAGCGGACCTCCTTTTCCATGAGGAGGCCGGCGGCCGAGGGAAGCAGCCGCGCGACGCCTTCTGTCGATGCGTGCGCCCGGTGGGCGGCGCCGAACGCGTCGTTCACGTATGCATCCGCGAGCGACGCCAGGGACGCGGCGAATGCAGGGTCGTTCTTCTCCTCCTCGGCGTGGAAGCGCAGGTTTTCCAGCAGGACGACCGACCCTTGCGCTGCCTCGTCTACGGCGGCACGCGCCTCCTCTCCGACGCAATCGGCCGGGAGGACCACGGACGTACCAAGGAGTTGCGAGAGACGCGCCGCGACTGGCGCCAGCGACAGCGAGGCATCGCGGCCCTTCGGACGGCCGAGGTGAGAGCAAAGAATGACCGTCGCGCCAGCTTCGAGCAGATACCTGACCGTTGGCAGCGATTCGACTATCCGGGTGTCGTCGAGGACGCTCCCGTCTGCAAGCGGCACGTTGAGGTCAGCGCGAACGAGCACGCGTTTCCCGGCAACGTCGAGGTCAGCGAGGGTGCGGAGTGTGCCGCTCATGCGCGGGTCGCCTGCTCTGCAATTCCACGGGCCTCGACATCCATCATCTTCCCTACCCGCCGCTCGTGGCGGCCGCCTTCGAATTCCGATTCGAGGAATGCGCGGAGGATGTCGCCGGCAACGCCAATGCCCGTCTCCCAGCCTCCAAGTGCGAGGACGTTGGCGTTCGCGTGTTGGCGGGAACGCGCGGCTCCCCAACTGGTGTGGCAAAGGGCACAGCGGATGCCCGGGACTTTGTTGGCCGTAATGCTGATACCGACGCCGTTGCTGCAAACGAGGACGCCGAGAGCTGCCCGGCCATCCAACACGGCTTCCGACACCTCGACGGCGTAGTCCGGGTAGTCGACGCTTTCGAGCGAGTAGGTGCCGAAGTCAAGTACTTCGTGGCCGAGGGTCTTTGCCGTTTCGATCAGGTATTCCTTGAGAGGAAACCCTGCATGGTCGGCGCCGAATGCCAGGATCATGGGCTCGCTTCCCCCCAGTACTGAAGTTCCACCAGTATGCCTGTACCGGGCAACGAGGATCTATGCCGCATGGGCCGAAATCGTTGACCAAAGTGTGCAGTTCCGCTACGGTCGCTATCTTCACAAGCGATGTCTGCGACCGAGCACCTTCCCGAAGCAGTTGAACATGGCGTTGGCGCCCGGCATGAGGCGATCGTCGTCCTCGATTTCGGCGCCCAGTACAGCATGCTCATCGCGCGGCGCGTCCGCGAACTCGACACCTATTGCGAACTGCTGCCGTTCGATACGCCATGGGAGCAGGTAAAAGACCTCGACCTCCGGGGCATCATCCTTTCTGGCGGGCCGGCGAGCGTCTACGAAGAAGGCGCCCCCCATGCGCCGGACTGGGTCTATAAGTGCGGAGCGCCGGTCCTGGGGATTTGCTACGGGATGCAGCTGTTCGCGCACCAGCTTGGTGGCCGGGTGGCGCCGGGCACTGAGAGGGAGTTCGGACCTGCGGTGATCTCCCGGGTCGAGCAGTCCCAGTTGTTTGCAGGGCTGCCAGACGATGTCGAGGTCTGGATGAGCCATGGAGACCGGATCGAAGCGCTGCCGCCCGGGTTCCACTCGATTGCACGCTCAGCCAACTCGCCCGTCGCGGTGATGGCGGACCTCGAGAGGAAGTACTACGGACTGCAGTTCCACCCGGAAGTCGTACACACGCCGCGCGGCAAAGAGATGCTGGCGAACTTCGTCCACGGCGTCTGCGGCTGTCCGGGCACCTGGACCCCGGGGAACTTTATTGAGGAAACGGTGGAGGCCATTCACGCGCAGGTCGGTACCGGCCGCGTCATCTGCGGTCTCTCGGGCGGAGTGGATAGCGCAGTGGCCGCGGCACTGGTGCATCGCGCGATCGGCGATCAGCTCACCTGCATCTTCGTCGACAACGGCCTTCTACGTTCAGGAGAAGCGGCGCAGGTAGTCGAGACGTTCGAGCGCCACATGAACATGAACCTCGTACACATCGAAGCGGAGGATGCGTTTCTCTCGCAGCTGGCCGAGGTCACGAACCCGGAGACGAAGCGGGTCCGCATCGGCAACGCCTTCATCCGGATCTTTGAGCGCGAATCACGCCAGGTCGAAGACGCGCGCTTTCTTTGCCAGGGGACGGTCTATCCAGACGTGATCGAGAGTGCTTCAGCGGGCAAGGGGACCGCCAAGATCAAAACACATCACAACGTGGGCGGACTACCGGCCGACATGAAGCTGGAGCTCGTGGAACCCCTGCGGTTGTTGTTCAAGGACGAAGTACGGCGCATCGGCGAGGCCCTCGGCCTGCCCGAGGAGATGGTGTGGCGTCATCCGTTCCCGGGGCCCGGGCTGGCCATTCGCTGTATCGGGGAGGTCACCAAGGAGCGGCTGGAAATGCTGCGCGGCGCAGACCTCATCGTGATGCAGGAGATCGAGCGGGCCGGCCTCTACCGTGAGATCTGGCAGTGCTTTGCCGTCCTGACCGATACGAAGACCGTTGGCGTGATGGGTGACTTCCGGACGTACGGCTACGCGGTCGCGATCCGCGCAGTGACGGCCGACGACGCGATGACCGCCGACTGGGCACGGCTCCCGCATGATTTGCTCGGGCGGATGGCGAACCGGATCGTGAACGAAGTGCATGGCGTAAACCGGGTGGTCTACGACATCACCAGCAAGCCTCCCGGCACCATCGAATGGGAATAGGCCTGCGGATGCTGATGGGCAGGCCGAAGGGAATCCGTTTTGGGTAGCCGCGTTCTCCTCGTCGGGGCCGGCGCCCGCGAGCATGCTGTAGCGTGGAAGCTTCGCCAGTCTCCGCGCGTCGATGAGATTTTCGTGGCGCCGGGGAACGCCGGCACGGCTGAGGTTGCGACGAACCTGCCTATCACGCCCAAGGACATCGACGGGCTCGTCAAGGCTGCCACTGACCATCGCATCGACTTCTACCTCGCGACCATGGACGACCCGCAACCGCTGGGGCTCGTAGACAGGCTGCAGGCGGCGAGCATCCTCTGCTACGGCCCTTCTGCGAAGGCGTCGCAGCTGGAATCGAGCAAGGCCTGGGCCAAGGCCTTCATGGAGCGTCACGGGATCCCGTCCGCGGCTTCTCGGACCTTTTCGGACTACCGGGAGGCCCGGGCCTTCGTAGAGGGCCGTCCCGACGGTCCCCTCGTCGTGAAAGCGAGCGGCCTCGCCGCCGGCAAGGGGGCGATGGTCTGTAACAGCACGTTTGAGGTGCTGGAGGCGCTGGATATCTCGATGGTCCGCAAGGATTTCGGAGTTGCAGGCGAAACGGTGGTGATCGAAGAGCGGTTGGCGGGTTGGGAGGCAAGCGCCCACGCGTTTTGCGATGGCAAGACGGCCGTGATGATGCCGTATGCCACGGACTACAAGCGAGCCGGCGACGGCGACATCGGGCTCAACACCGGCGGCATGGGTTCGTACTCGCCGAGCGCCGGCGTGGATGCGGAGCTGGGGAAGCTGGTGTTCGACTCCGTTGTGCAGCCGACGATTGCCGGGATGGCGGCCGAAGGGATTCCGTTCAACGGGACACTCTTTCCGGGCCTGATGGTGACGCCGGACGGGCTCCGCGTACTCGAATACAACGCCCGCTTCGGCGACCCGGAAACGCAGTCGTTGATGGTCCGGCTGGAGTCCGACCTCTTCGAGATCTGCGAAGCGGCAGCGCACCAGCGGCTGGCCGACGTGCGGGTCGCGTGGTCGAACGATGCCGCGGTGTCGGTCGTTCTCGCCAGCGGCGGATACCCGGCGACGTACAAGCTCGGCTACGTCATTGACGGGCTCGACGCGGTGGACCCGGATGTCCGTGTCTTCCATGCAGGCACCCGAGTCGACCCCCGCGGGACGCTGACCTATGGCGGCCGTGTGCTCACCGTCACGGCAACCGGCAAGACCATTCCCGAGGCCCGCGCCCGCGCGTATGACAACGCGCGCCGGATCCGGTTCGCGGACATGTTCTACCGGAAGGATATTGGGGCGGGCGCAGGTGAGTAGCGCCGCCAGGTGGACCCGGATTCGTTCGAACGTGCGGCACTCCTGCCGTATGCTTTTCGGACGATGATTCCCCGGTATTCCCGCCCCCAGATGGCCGCGCTGTGGACCGATCAGGCCAAGTTCGAACGCTGGCTCGACGTCGAAGTGGCGGCCGTAGAGGCGTGGGCGGAATTGGGCCAGGTCCCACGCGAAGCCGCGGCGACCATCCGCCGAAACGCGCGGTTCGACCTTGACAAGGTCAACGAATACATGGCGATCACTCACCATGACGTCACGGCTTTCCTTCGTTCGGTTTCCGATTCTCTCGGTGAAGAGGGACGTTATGTACATTTCGGCCTGACGAGCTCGGATGTCTGGGACACGGCGACGGGTCTCCAACTCCGCGACGCGGCCGATCTGCTCCTTGCTGATGTCGATGCGCTCCAGGTCGTGCTCGAACGGCAGGCCCGCGCCTACCGGGACACGCTTTGTGCCGGGCGCACCCACGGCGTGCATGCCGAGCCCACGACGTTTGGCCTGAAGATCACCGTCTGGGTCGATGAAATGCGCCGCAACCGGGTGCGCCTTGAGCAGGCACGGGCTGCGATCGCCGTCGGAGCGATAAGCGGGACGGTCGGGACGCACGCGTCCGTGCCGCCAAAGCTCGAAGAAATCGTCTGCGAACGGCTCGGGCTTGGCATCGAAGCGGCTTCGACGCAGGTGATTCAACGCGACCGGCACGCGCAGTTCGTGACGACGCTGGCCCTGATCGGCGCCTCGCTGGAGAAGTTTGCGACGGAGATCCGCGCGCTCCAAAAGACGGAAGTACGCGAAGCTGAGGAGCCCTTCGACGAAGGGCAGACCGGTTCGAGCGCGATGCCGCACAAGCGCAACCCGGAGAAGTGCGAACGAATTACGGGGCTGGCCCGCGTGCTGCGGGGCTATGCGGTCACATCGATGGAGAACGTGGCCCTCTGGCACGAGCGCGATATCAGTCACTCGTCGACGGAGCGGATTGTCTTCCCGGACGCCTGCCTGCTGCTGGACTACATGCTGAACATGTTCACGGGGATCATGGACCGCCTGGTGGTCTTTCCCGAACACATGCGAGAGAACCTGGACCGTTCCTACGGGCTCGTGTTTTCGCAGCGGGTGCTGCTCGCGCTCATCGAAGCGGGGATGAGCCGGCAGGATGCCTATGCAATCGTTCAGCGCAACGCAATGGCGTCGTGGAACGGGCGGACGCCGTTTCTCGATCTGTTGCTTGCGGACCCGGAGGTTGGCGCGCGGCTAGGTGCCGACGAAGTCCGTGGGCTGTTTGACTATGAGTTCTACCTTCAGAATGTTGGCGCGACCTTCGAGCGGCTCGGACTGTGAACGATGCGGTGTCGCGACCCCCGCAGGTGCCCGTGCGGGCGACCATCGCGGAAGCGTGGCGACTGCTGCTGGCTGAGCCGCGCAGGATCCTGCTCCCATCGCTCGTCATCACAGTTCCAGTGGCGTTCCTCATGGCCGTCGCGACGACGGTGGGGTACCTGACCATCTTCGATAACGAGCCACTGGTGCTCTTGAACGAGATTTCGCGCAACACCGCCGGGGCCCTGGCATTCATGCTTGTCGCGGCCGCGGCCATCGAGGTGCTGTTCGGCCAGGTGGCGCGCGGCGCGACCGTAATGGCAGTCGCTGGCGTTGCGACCGGAAAGCCGCGATCACTCGCGGAGGCGCTCGACCCGGCGTTCACGCGAATGGGGGCGATCATCGCCCAGGCGGTCGTTCTCGCGGCGGTCGGCGGGGCGCTGATCTTCAGCATCGTCGGGCTCGTGATTTTTCCCTACGTAGCTGCACGGTTCGCGCTTAGCACTGAATCGTTGCTGCTGGAGGGCCGGTCGGCGACGTCTGCCCTGGCCGCGAGCTGGTCCTTGATGCGAGGGCGAGTCATCCGGCTGCTGGGGGTTGCGCTCCTCGCTGCGCTCGTGTGCGTCGGACCGTTGGTGCTGGTGTCGCTGCTGGGGCTCATGGTCACTGGTGGCCGGACGCAGGAACTGGTGACCGGAGCGGTGGTGTCGGTCCTGCAGGCGTTCCTGCTTGTCCCCGTCATCGGGTTTCTGACGACGGTTACGACGCTCTTCTATCTCAAGGCGAAGGAGATCGATGGTGGAAAGCCTGCTGCTTGAATCGGACCTCCCAAACCGCACCCACCGGGGAAAAGTGCGTGACACCTACGACCTCGGCGACCGGCTGTTGATCGTGGCGACCGACCGCATTTCGGCGCTCGACGTCGTGCTCCCAGCTGCCATCCCGCGAAAGGGCGAGGTCCTGACCAGGCTCTCGGCCTGGTGGTTCGAGCGGATATCGAACGTTGTGCCTCACCATTTCATTGCGCTGATTACGAAGGAGAACGCGGGCCAGGTGCCTCTGCCGCTCGACGAGCGCTACTACGGCCGTTCCATGCTGGTGCGGAAGGCGAAGCGGATCGAAGCCGAGTGCGTGGTGCGGGGCTACATCTCCGGGTCCGGATGGAAGGACTACCAGCGAGACGGGACGGTTTCGGGCATTCGCCTCCCGGAGGGGCTGCGCGAATCTGACGCGCTGGCCGAGCCGATCTTCACGCCGACAACGAAATCGGACGCACACGACGAGCCGATCACGTACGAGCAGCTGAGCGAACGGGTGGGCGAAGAGCAGGCAAACGCGATGCGCGTCCGTTCGATGGCGACGTACAGTTACGCACGTCAGGTAGGGGAAGAGCGAGGCATCGTCATCGCCGACACGAAGTTCGAGTTTGGCATCTGGAACGAAGAGGTAATCCTCATCGACGAGGTGCTGACTCCGGACAGCAGCCGGTTCTGGCCCCGCGACCGCTACCGTCCCGGCGGACCACAACCGAGTTTCGACAAGCAACCGGTGCGGGACTGGCTTGCAGCATCCGGATGGAAGGATGGGTCGCCCATCCCCGAGGTGCCCGCCGACGTGATAGCGGCAACGAGCGAACGATACCTGACGGTGTACAAGATGCTGACCGGGGAGGAACTGGACTGACATGGCGAAAGATTCGAAAAAGCAGAAGCCAGCGAAAGCACCCAGGGAGCAGCAGTTCCGGGCCCGTATCTACGTGTCGCTGAAGCCTACGGTGAACGACCCGGAGGGCAACACGATCGCCAGTGCGCTCGATTCGCTCGGCTTCGGAGGCGTCGATTCCGTGCGTTCCGGGAAGTACTTCCAGGTGAAGCTTCGCGCACCGGGCCCGAAGGACGCGAAGAAGGCCGTGGACCAGATGTGTTCGCGTCTGCTCGCAAACCCCGTGATCGAGGCCTATCAGTTCGAAGTCGAAGCGGTGTGAGCCGGACGGCAGCCTTCCCCCGCCCGATCGTCTGCTTCACCGCCAAAACAGCCGAACGCGCAGTGGCGCGAGTGGCAAGCGGAGGAGCCTAGGCCCAGGTGCCGGCGTTGGACGCGAAGTAGACCTCGCAGGCGCGGCGGCAAGCGTTTGGATCGAGCACCGGAGGGCGCTTCACAAACCGCGCTTCTTCGATGATGAGCTGAAGAATGTCGCGCGGGTGACAGCTTCTCGGATTCGCGGCGCTGGCGGCGTGCACGAGTTCCACGGCCGATTCAACGGTACCTTCCGGGGTCTCGACGCCCATCGCATCTGCGAAGCGCCGGAAAATCTCGGCCATCTGCTGTGGTGTCGGCTCCGGGATCCGGATCTTGTACGGAATGCGGCGGAGATGGGCTTCTTCCAGCATTGACCGCGGTTCGAGGTTCGTGCTGAAGCAGATGGTGCTGCGGAACGGGAAGGTGATGCGTTCCCCTGTGACCAGCGTCGTCGTGTCCTCGCCGCGTTCGAGTGCCGCGATCCAGCGGTTGAGTAGCTGGTGTGGAGCGACGGCCTGGCGTCCGAAGTCGTCGATCGTGAGGAGGCCGCCGTGCGCCTTGAGATGCGGAGGGGCCTGGTGGTAGCCGACAGCCGAGTCGTACGCGAGGTCGAGGTCTTCCGGCCGCAGTTCGCCGCCGACGAACACGAATGGACGGCGGATGCGGACCCAGCGGCGGTCGACGCTCGAATTGGAGTCGACCGAGTCCTCGCCTTCCACGACGACGTGAACGAGGTCGTCGTAGAGCTTGATGATATGGCCACTGACGAAGATGGCGTACGGGAGCATCGTGACGCCGAACATGGCTTCGCTACAGAGTTCGAGGATGGTCGTCTTGCCGTTGCCGGGCGCCCCCCAGAGCAGAGCCGGGCGGCCTGATGTCAGGGCAAGGCAGACCTTGGCCACGATGTCGCGGGCGAGGACGAGCTGCTGAAGCGCTCGGGCGAGGCGTACGGGATCCGGTGCACCGGCCTCCTGGTCATCCTCCAACAGCCGGAAGTATTCCGTGATTGGCACGGGGCAGGGACCAACGTAGCGGCTGCGGGTAAAGGCGTTGTCGGCCTCGCGCATGCCCGCTTCCGTGAGCCTGTACTGCCATTCGGATTCAAGGCGGCCAGAGGCGGCGGTGGTTTCCACCCAACGGGTCTTCTTCAGCTCATCGAGCACGGTCCGGATAACGGCGGGCGGTATGCGTGTCGCGTGGGAAAGGCCCATCGGCGTCGGGACAGCGATCCGGTAGAGGGTCTTGAGCAGAAGGTCTTCGATGAACCGGTCCGGAAGCCCGAGGTCTTCCGGGTGCGTCGGCGATGGTGGGAGCGTGGGAAGCACATGCAGCGGTGTGTTCACCGGCCGCTGAGGCGGAGCCTGGTGCTCAGGCGGACGTTGCCGTTCCGGATCCCGCGCGAACGCGAGATTGCCATATGTCTCTCCACCCGACGTTTCCATGCAGCCGCCCCCCGGGAGTGGATTCCTGTGAGGTTAGGTTCGGCTGTGCACACGGCTATCAGCAGGTCAGGGATTGGCAGATTCGGTGGAAGTATCGGCGGGCGGGCGGGGGCTGGTGACGTTGTCAAAACGTCCCTCGCCATCCCACATCAGCCACCACTCGCGGCGCGCTTCCATGCGTACGTACCACTCGGGTTCGCGATATACGCGGGCGGCATCGTCGAATCCGGCACGGCGGAAGCTGCGTAACGCCCGTTCGTTCCATTCCAGGGTGTGAAGGACAAGAACGCGGAAGGGATAGGCGGCCCAGAGGTGACGGAGGAAGGCGACCATGAGGGCTGCTCCGGCCCCTCGGCCGCGCGCGGCGGGGTCGCCGAGAATCATTCCTATTTCGGCGCATTCCCGGCCGGCAGACGCGTTGTAGAACATGATGCTGCCGACGTGCGTACCCTCACCGTCATCGACGGAGAACGACTCGTGGGAGTCGGAGTGGAATGTCACCTCCAGCTCCGTGCGGGCCACATAGTCGTCGAATGAAATGGTGAGGGGGGTCTGCCCTTCGTATCGTGCCAGTAGCGGGTCCCTGCGCCATGCATAATCGTTGACGAGATCGGCTTCCACGCGGCGCCGGATAACGAACTCGCCTGCCCGCGCGATGGCTGCAGCGGGGGGAACGCCGGCACTCACCTGTGGGCCCCGAGGATGCCGAGTGCGGCTTCGACGACGCCGCGCTCATCGGCATATGTGAGGCGCCTCAACGCCTCGGAGACAGGCACCCACTCTACAAGATCGAATTCATGGTCATGCTCGCCCACATCACCGCCCTCGGGATGCATCAACCAGTGGTGGACGCGCTTGTGCACGCGGCCACCGTCGGCAGAGAACCAGTAGTCGATCGTCTTGATGGGTGCGCCGATCTGGACCAGCAGCCCGGTCTCTTCCCGAACTTCGCGCACGGCAGTTTGTTCGAGGGACTCGCCAGGGTCAGGTGTGCCCTTTGGCAGGACCCAGAGCTGTTCCCGGGGTCGGCCGCAGAGAACAACTTCGAGGGTGTCACCTTCGCCGCGAAAGACGACACCTCCCGCCGAGACTGCGTCGCGAACCTGGTTGCGATTCAAAGTCCGATCCTTGATGCGAGCAGGTCCTTGTCCTCGTGGTAGCGGGCATCCTCTATCGCTTCTTCGATTGCGTCGGCGATGGGGCCTTCTTCGCCTTCGTCCAGCCGCTGTAGGACTTCGATGGCTTCATCTCCGCCAATCGCGCCCAGTGCCCCCACGGCAGCGATCACGACTTCGATATCTTCGTCAGCCAGCAGGTCTTTGACCTGTTCGATGCCCGCCTCGGACCCGATCAATCCGATGGCGTTCGCGGTTTGGAACCGGAGTTCCGGGTCCTCTGATGTGGCCGTTTCTTCGAGGAACTCCAGCCAACGTTCATTGGCGCTGGCGCCCATCGCACGCACGGCCGCGAGACGCATGCGCGGGTCATCGCCGTAGTAGGCGTCTGAGATGGCAGTATCAACCCAGGGGAGGCTACGCGGGCCAAGCGACTCCAGCGCCCTCGCGCGGACATCGACGGACTCTTCCGGGTCCTCCCAGGCTTCCTTGAGGCGCTCGACAAGCGCGTCGCCGGCGGCCGCGTCGAATCGGCCCACCTCGCGGTCGAGCACGAACCCGGCGAGTGTCTCGGCTGCGGCGGCGCGGACCGCTTCCGCCGGATCGGACCGGAGGAGTTCGCTGTACTGTTCGGCCAGGGCAGGGGAGCGATTTTCCCAGCCAGCGAGCACCGCCATCCGCCGGACCTCGCTGTCGTCGTCGGCGACGGCAACGCGGACGAGGCCAGCGAAGTCGAGGTCGACATTGTCTTCAGCGAGCTCAAGGCTGCGCTCCAATGCTGAGCGGCGGGCCTCGACGGGAAGCGCAGGCCAACGTTCACGGAGGAACGCTACCTCCGGCCTGCCGAGGTCGGAGAGCAGGGTCAGTTGAACGGAGCCTGGTCGCTCGCCAGCGGCGAGCCGTGCCAGGAGCGCTTCGAGATCGCTGGTCGAGGGTGGCATTAATCGAGTGTAGCACGGGGTGATCGGCGCTTGCCGTTGTGCTTAGCCTGTCGCCGGACTGCTTCCGCCACGCCCTATCTTGGGCTCCGTCCTCGCGATCAGGCGGCGCATGTTCGGGATGTGCATGTACTCGATCAGCGCAACCGCAATCACCACGTAGACGACGTACGGCCACGGTTGCCAGCCCGCGATGGCCCCCATGAGGACGATGAGTGCTGCCAGAGGCGTAACGGTGATCGACATGAGGGACACGTAGCGTGTGGAGAGCAGGACAATGGCAGCAAGCACAGGAAACGCGAGCGCTACGAGCGGTGTGAGCCCGAGGACGCCGCCGAACGCCGTGGCGACGCCCCTGCCACCGCGAAAACCGGCGAACACGGGCCAGATATGGCCACCGATCGCCGCGGCGGCGCCGGCAGCGGCGACTCCTGCGTCGTCAAAAAGGAACCGGCCAAGGAGGGCAGGAACGGTCCCCTTGGAGATGTCGCCGATTACAACAAGGGCAGCAGGCAGTTTTCCTGCGGTGCGTAGCACATTCGTGGTGCCGGTCTTGCCGCTCCCCATCTTGCGGATGTCACGCCGCAGCCAGATGTAGCCGATTACGAGTCCGAAGGGAACGGAGCCAAGGAGGTATCCGGCGGCAATGTTGACCACGTAGTCAACGTTCATTTCCGCTTCTCCTCTTCGTCACGCCCGCGGAAGATCAGCTTGATAGCCGTTCCTTCGAAGTCTGCAGCTTCGCGGATCGCACGCTCCAGATAGCGGCGGTAGCTGAAGTGAAGCAGCTCGGGGTCGTTGACGAACAGGACGAAGACCGGCGGGTCAACGTCCGCCTGGGTGGCGTAGAAGAGCTTGAACCTCCGGCTGTGGACCACTGGCGGCACGTGATCGCGAAGGGCCTTCGTGAGGACAGCATTCAGTTCGGGCGTGCCCAGCCGCCTTCGCCGTGCTTCCCGCGCGGTGGCGACGAGTTCCAGCAACTGATCGAGGCCCTTCCGTTCGAGGGCGGAGATGAATCCGTACATGGCCCACGGCACGAACTTCGCACGGCCCTGGAGCTGCCGCTCCGCCCATTCACGTTGTTCTTCCGGGTCGTCCCAGAGGTCGGTCTTGTTCACGGCGATGATGAGCGCTTTCGAGGAATCCATCGCGAACCCGGCAATGTGCGTGTCCTGCGCCGTGATCCCTTCTGTGCCGTCGACAACCAGGATGGCAACGTCGCAGCGTTCGACGGCGGTGCTGGCGCGCATGACCGAGTGGCGTTCGACTCCGGTGCCGAGCTTTCCGGGACGGCGGATGCCGGCCGTATCGATGAGCAGGAAGCTGCCCTGCGGCGTGTCGAGTTCGGTATCGATGGCGTCCCTGGTCGTGCCGGCGACATCGCTGACGATCATCCGTTCCTCGCCCGCAAGCGCGTTGACGAGCATGGACTTACCGGCGTTGGGCCGGCCGATGATGGCGACGCGAATGCGGTCCTCTTCCATCGGAGGCGGCGCCGCCGGTAAGAGGGCGATGACGTCGTCCAGCAAGACGCCTACGTTGACGTTATGGAGCGCGCTGATCGGCAGCGGCTCACCGAATCCGAGCCCAGTGGTTTCCGCGAGCGCCTGCAGTTCGCGAGCGTCGTTGTCGGCCTTGTTCGCGACGAGGATCACGGGCTTGCCGCACCTTCTGACTTCGTCGGCAATGTCAAAGTCGCTCGCGGTGAGACCGTCACGGGCATCGACCATGAGAACGACCACGGCCGAGGTTCGCATCGCGGTCCGAATCTGATCGAGGATCAGAGGTCCGAAGACGTTCTCGGTGACGGTTTCGAACCCGCCGGTGTCCACGAGTCGGAAGCGCACATCGAGCCACTCGACATCTGCCTCGAGGCGATCCCGGGTGGTCCCTGGTTCGTCTTCGACGATAGCCTGGCGATGTCCAACCACGCGGTTGAAGAGCGACGATTTACCGACGTTTGGCCGCCCGACGATGACGACCCTTGGGAGCGACGCGCTGGATGCACTCAAGGGGTTCCTGCCGGTACCAGCGTTATGGTTACCTGGTCGACACTCTCTGCGGTGAGGCCTGCGGGTACGGTCACTGCCACAGTGTACGTGCCCGCGCCTGTTGTGGCTCCGGCCAACGAAACGGTGGCCTTGATGTCGGCGGTCGTGAGTGTCGCCATCGTCGCCAGCGGGCCCGAGACCCTGACCTGCGTCTGGAGCCGCGTGGGCTGGACGGCAAAGCCAGTGGGGATGTCGGTCACGTTGACGCCGACCCAGAAAGACGCTGACTCACACGGCGCCGCCGTGGAGGTGCCGCAGCGAATCGGGGCGATGTCGACCCTGATCACGACCGTCTGCCGCTCAATCGAGACATTTGGCGGGGGCTGGATGGTGATTGTGCGAGTGAGGCTGGCCCGCGCACCCGTCACGTCCACTGGCTCAAGGGCAAGCGGACCCTGCAGTCCTTCGATCACAGCCGTTGGACCCGTCACTTCGACTGCCGAAGGCTCAACCGAGATGTTTGTAACCACGTAGCCCTTCTCAGGTTGACCGGTGATTCGCGGCTGTAGGCCGACCGCTGACGGCGTAAAGATCTCCTCGATGGCAAAGGTTGCAGTTGCACGCTCGTCCGAAAGCGTGACCTGGAGGACGTTCCCGTCGGCCGATCTCACCACGAGGTCGCCGCTCACGACGAAAGAACGCGTCTTGGCCGTGGCGAGGCTGACCTCGAGTTCGACGCGGTCGACGCGCTCCACGAGATCGGCGGTACCCGAGACGGTGACCAGGGGTGGATCTATCAACGGCGGGACGTCGACACCGTCAACCTGTTTGATGCGGAAGCCGGCCGGGGGGACTTCGACGACGCGGACCTTGACTTCGACATCGCGCTTCAGGGAACGGGTGAGGGAGACATCGACTGAAGAAGGGATGACCTCAAGGACGACCACGTCGCTTCGACGGGAGACGACTTTAACCGGCACCCGCACGAGGCCATCCGCCGGGTCGACCCTGGCAAGGTCTACCTCAGCGCGGAAGTCAGAACGGCGAAGGGATTCGAGGTCGCCCTCGCGCGCCTCGACGCGGACGAGGACTGTCTGGAGGGCCTCGACCACATAGCCATCCGGAATGTTAAGTGCTTCGACCTCGATACCGCCCTCGGCGGGCGCGCGCCCCTCCACTCTCGGATTCTCTATGTCCTCGATGATCGCCCACAGAATGAGCGCCGTGAGAAGGCTCAGAAGCGCCGCCATCCAGTGTCTGCGGACGTCGAAGGCGGCCAGCCGCGCGAGCGCGGCGATCACCTGGCTCACACCGCGAGTGCGTTCTTCCCACTTCATTGGGCGCCGCCCGGGGAGGTCGCGAACCGGGCCGGGTCGAGCAGCGAGTCAAGCGTGGACCGCAGGCGCCGCTCGTCGGGCACCCGAATCAGCCGCCCGGAGACGGCAATGCGGATGTCGCCCGTCTCTTCAGACACGACCAGTGCGCAGGCGTCGGTTGTTTCGGTCACGCCGACGGCCGCGCGGTGTCGTGTGCCAAGGTGCCCCTGCCCTGACGCAAGAGCATCGGCAAGCGGGAGGACGCAGCCGGCGGCGACAACGCGTTCTTCGCGGATGACGACCGCCATATCGTGGAGGGGCGAGTTCGGAAAGAAGATGCCACTTAGAAGCTCGGGCGAGACGATGGCATCGACGGCGACGCCAGTTTCAATGACGTCCTGGAGGCCGGTCCCTCGTTCGAAGACGATGATCGCTCCGGTCCGGGAGCTGGCCATTCGCTGCGTGGCCAGGACGACTGCATCGATGAGTGCCCCCCGGGCAGTACCACTGAGAGCGTGAAAGCCCGTGCGGCCGAGGCGGTCCAGCGTTCGCCGGATCTCGGGTTGAAAGAGAATCGCCCCGCCGATGATGAGGCCAGAGAACGATTGACGGACGATGAAGTTGATGGCCGTAAGGTCGAACGTCCTTCCGAGAATGACTGCGCCAAGGATGACAGCAAGGGCTCCGCGGGCCTGCGTCATAGCGCGCGACCCGGCAATCAGCCGCAGCGTCGCGTAAAGCAGGACGCCGAGGATGATGACATCCATGAGGGCCGAGGCATCGAACCCTTCGAGTATCTCCCTCAGGCGTTGCACGTTTGGCATGGAATCTCCAGGGAGCCGCTGACGAGACCGAAGAGGATGATACGCGAACGGCCGTCGACGTCCGGTCTAGCGCCGGACTTCGTGGTCGACTCCGAGCAGTTTGCAAATGGCGGCGACCTGCGCCCAGGTCCTGTTCTCTGCCTGGTCGAAAATGATCGAGCCATCGCCCTCAAATGCTTCGTCGGTGATCTCCTCTCCGCGATGGGCGGGGAGATCGTGCATGACGAGCACGCCGGGGCCGGCGGTCGCGTGCAGGGCAGCGTTCACCTGGAACCCGGCAAAGTCCATGCGCCGGCGTTCCGCCTCTCGCTCAAAGCCCATCGACGTCCACGTATCCGTGTAGAGGGCATCGGCGCCCTCGGCAGCGACGTGAGGGTCCGTGAGGGTGGCGAACGTGCCACCCGCTTCTGCAGCGCGGATCGAGGCTTCCGTGGCCGCCCATTCGGGCAGCAGGTAGCCGGGAGGCGTGGCGATACGGACATGCATCCCCAGAGACACGGCGGTGAGGGCGAGACTGGTGGATACGTTGTTGCCATCGCCAATAAAGGCGAGGGTGCGTCCGGAGAGGTCGCCCAGCTGCTCGGTGAGGGTAACGACGTCGGCCAGCGCCTGGCAGGGATGCTCTTCGTTTGTGAGTGCGTTGATCACCGGGATACTGGAGTAGCTGGCGTACTCGTCGACGATGGCCTGACCGAAGGTGCGGATGGCGACGACATCGACGTAGCGGCTGAGGACGCGCGCGACATCCTTAATTGGCTCGCGCTCGCCGAGTACGCCTTCCTGGGGTGTGAGGTAGACGCTGTCACCGCCCAGGTGACGCATGCCGACCTGGAAGCTGACACGCGTGCGGAGCGATGGCTTTTCGAAGAGCAGCGCCAATTGACGCCCCTCGAGCACGCGCTGGCGCGTGCGCTTCAGGACAATGGCGAGATCGACAAGGTCGCGGATCTCTGCGGCGGTGAGGTCGGCGCTCGAGATAAGGTGGCGCGGCGAATGGGGCATAGACGACAGTATACGGATGTCTTCGTGAAGCGCCGGAGCGGGAGAATGGGCCTTGATTGTCGCATCGGCGCGGGTGTGCGAGGGTAGTCGAGGTATCCCTCACCGGCACAGGACGGACATTCCGTTCGGTGTCTCTCTTGCTGAGGTGGGTTTGGCGCGTGATATACTCCCGCGCGTCTCGTTTCGGGGGGCCGCTAGCTCAACTGGCAGAGCAGCTGACTCTTAATCAGCCGGTTGGAGGTTCGAGTCCTCCGCGGCTCACCAGCCCCCGTTCCGTGGGTGCGCGTGCCACGCGCACCCAGCACTTGTGGGGAAGTGTCGGAACTGGCAGACGAGCATGACTTAGGATCATGTGCCGAAAGGCGTAGGAGTTCGAGTCTCCTCTTCCCCACGAACAGAGAATCCACGGGTGACCGTGGCAGCGCGCGAGGCCGCCAGCCCGGGTTACCCGGAGCATGGAGGAAGGAGAAGGGATGCCGCTCATTGAGGTCAAAGACCTCCGAACGTACTTCTATACGCAGGAGGGGGTCGTCAAAGCGGTCGACGGCACTTCGTACGTGGTGGAAGAAGGGGAAACACTTGGTCTGGTCGGCGAGTCCGGCTGCGGCAAAAGCGTTTCTGCCCTCTCCATCCTCCGCCTGATCCCCCAGCCGCCGGGAAAGATTGTCTCGGGAGAGATTATTTTCCAGGGCCGCGACATCTTGAAGCTCGACGAAGACGAGATCCGAAAGATCCGTGGCAACGAGATCGGCATGGTTTTCCAGGAGCCGATGACTTCGTTGAACCCGGTGCTGACGATTGGCCGCCAGATGACCGAGGCGCTTGAGCTTCATATGGACCTCCATGGGAAGTCCGCCAATGACCGGGCAACCGAGTTGCTGGAGATGGTCGGCATCCCCGAGGCGCGTGCGCGCCTCGATGATTATCCCCATCAGTTCTCGGGCGGAATGCGTCAACGCGTCATGATCGCAATGGCGATGAGTTGCAACCCGAAACTTCTCCTGGCCGACGAGCCAACAACAGCGCTCGACGTGACCATCCAGGCACAGATTCTCGAAGTCATGAACCGGCTGAGCCGGGAGTTCGGCACGGCCGTCATCATCATCACCCACAACCTCGGCGTCGTCGCGCGCTATGCCGACCGGGTGAATGTCATGTACGCCGGGCGTGTTATCGAAACGGCAACGGCTACCGAGCTGTACGACAATCCAAAGCATCCCTATACGGTCGGGCTGCTGAACTCGGTGCCTCGTCTCGACGAGACCCGGAAGCAGAAGTTGGTGCCCATCGACGGGCTGCCCCCGGACCTCGCGCACCTTCCACCCGGCTGTCCGTTCTATCCCCGCTGTTCGTGGCGGGTGGACAAGTGCAAAGAGGAATACCCGCCGTGGAAGCTGGTAGCGGACGCCCATTACGCGGCATGCTGGGAATCCGACCGTGTTCGGAGGGAGGTGTCAGTTGGCGCAGCAGGTTGACAGCCAGACCAGAGGACAGGGCCAGGGCAGCGTAAAGGCGGGCGATGTCCTGCTCGATGTTGAGGACCTTCAGGTCTTTTTCCCCATCACCGCCGGACTTCTTGTTCAGCGCAAAGTCGCGGACGTTAAAGCGGTCGACGGCATCACGTTCAACGTAAAGCGTGGTGAGACGCTTGGCCTCGTGGGCGAGTCCGGTTGCGGCAAAAGCACGACGGGGAAGTCCATCCTTCAGTTGAACCGCCCGACAGCGGGCAAGGTGCTCTTCGAAGGCCAGGACCTGACGAAACTCAAGGGCGGGAACCTCCGAAAGTTCCGGCGACGCATGCAGATGATCTTCCAGGACCCGTATGCGTCGTTGAACCCGCGCATGTCCGTCGGAAGCATCGTCAGCGAACCGCTGACCATCCACAAACTCGCGAGCGGGAAGGACAAGAAGGAACGGGTCCAGAGCCTGCTGCAGACGGTCGGGCTCAACCCGTACTTCGCAAACCGGTTTCCGCACGAATTCTCCGGTGGTCAACGGCAGAGAATTGGCATCGCGCGGGCATTGGCGGTAGAGCCGGACTTCATCGTCTGCGACGAGCCGGTTTCCGCGCTCGACGTATCCATCCAGGCGCAGATCATCAACCTTCTCCAGGATCTGCAGGATCAGTTTGGGCTGACCTACTTGTTCATCGCACACGATCTCTCGGTCGTGCGGCACATCAGCGACCGCGTGGCCGTCATGTATCTCGGCCACATCATGGAATTGACGGACCGAGACTCGATCTTCGAGAACCCGCTCCACCCGTACACCAAGGCGCTGATGTCGGCGGTTCCGATCCCGGACCCCAAGATCGAACGCCAGCGCGAGCGGATTATTCTTCTCGGCGACGTGCCGAGCCCCGTGCGCCCGCCAAGCGGCTGCGTGTTCCACACGCGGTGCCCGATTGCCATCGACGTTTGCCGCGAACAACGACCTGAATGGCGAAACGTTGGCACGGCGACCAAGGAGCACTGGGTCTGGTGCCACCGCGTCTAGCGGTTTGGATAGCAATGCCACGAGAGAGGGCCGGTCATTTGACCGGCCCTCTCTATTTGTGTCCGCCACGCCCGGCGCCCGGCTACTGACCCTGTGCGGTCGCGGGGGTCTCAGCCGTTCGGATTGGAGTCGCAGTGGGGCTGCCCGGCGGCGTCGAAGTGGCCGGCGTGGATGTCGACGGTGTTACGGTTGGCTGCGGGGTTGGGGTTTGCGGTGTGGCGGTCCGTGTCGCTGTGGCGGTCGAGGTCGCGGTTGCCGTCCGAGTCGGCGTGGTGGTGGCCGTGCTCGTCGGTTCCGGCGTTGCCGTCTCAACCGGGGGACTCGTCGGGGTGGGCTCAGCGGTGGGCGAAGGCTCACGGCCACTGCCTCCGTCGCTGCCGGCCCAAAGCGCGGCCGCAGTTCCGGCGACTACCGCCAGGAGACCGGTCAGAGCAAGGGCAATCCAGATTCCTGTGGACGAGCGCTTCTTTGGCCTGACGACCATTCGCGGCACGGGCGCGCGGGGAACGACAACAGGTTCGACCCGCGCGGCAGGAGGCGGATTGACGCCTGCCCGCCGAAGCGCCACGCCGAATTCGGCCGCGCCTGCGAATCGGTCTGCCGGCGCCAACGCGAGTGCCCTCGCGAGGATCGACTCCAGCGTGGGAGACGCATCCGGGGCGTGCGCTCGCAGCGGTGCCGGAGGCCTGACGAGCCGCTGACCGGCCATGGCGGCCGGGTTCGCGCCCGAAAAGGGAAGACGGCCCGCCACGAGTTCGTAGATGGTGATCCCGAGCGAGTAGACGTCCGAGCGCGCGTCCGGTGCTTCTCCCTGGATGACCTCCGGGGCCAGGTAGGCGATGGTGCCGAGGATCGACCTCGCCTCGCCTGTGGAAAGCGTCCGGTTCACGGTCTGCGCTATCCCGAAGTCCACGGCCTTGGCGATGCCGTCTTCGGTGATCAGCACGTTCTCTGGCTTTATGTCGCTGTGAAAGACGCCCTGGCCGTGTGCATAGGCGAGCGCTTCGGCCATCTGGCGTCCGTATCGCACGGCTTCCTCTTCGGGAAGGCGGCCACCGCGGATGTCCAGCAGGTCACGGAGTGATACTCCGTGGACGTACTCCATGACGAGGTACGCCCGGTCGCCGGCATGACCGACGTCGTAGATGGCGACGATGTTCGGGTGCTGGAGGCGGGCGGTGAGCCGCGCTTCCCGTTCAATTTCGCGGTCAATACCGCCGGCTGCCCCGTCGCGGAGCAACTTGATGGCGACCCAGCGGCCGAGACGGCGGTCTTCGGCGAGCCAGACTTCGCCCATGCCCCCGCTGCCAACGAGGCGTTCTATCCTGTAGCGGCCTTCGAGAACGCTGCCTTCCACGCCTGTAGCAGCCTATCGGAGCCACGCCCAGAGGACGAACAGACGAGCCGTGGTACGTTCTAGGCGTGAACCTGGCCGCCAGGGCAATCACCTCGCCGACACGCAACGTCGAACTCCTCCAGTTGGCGGCAGCGCTCGCGTTCGCGGTCGTTGGATGGCGAGCGCTCGAAGCGTCACCAGCTGCGCCTCCCGCCGACCTTGCGTCCGTCGTGGCCCAGTTCGTGCTCACCGTGCTTTGCGGCCACCTCGCGTTCCGAATACTGGCGCCGGAAGCATCGCCGATTCCGTTCGGGGTGAGCGTCTTCCTGGCGGCGGTGGGGCTTGTTGTGGTCACCCGGCTTGATGCAGACGTCGCCCAGGCGCAGGCCAACTGGATCTCTCTCGGAGTGTTGATGGCGGCGGCAGGAGCCATCGTGGGGACGCGCTATGACTCCTTTCGGCGCCAGCGGTACACGGCAGCAGCGCTGGCACTCGCGCTGTTGCTGGTCACTGGCGTCGCGGGCACGACGATCAATGGCGCACGGCTGTGGCTGGACGTTGGCGGTCAGCTCGTTCAAACCACGGAGCTGATCAAAGTGCTGCTGGTCGTCTTCGTTGCGGGCTACCTCGCCGATGAGGCGGCGGTGTTGTCCATCCCACCGGTACGCTTCCGGGCGCGCCGGTATTCGATGGCGCCCCGGCTGATACCGCTACTCGTGGCGCTCGGCGCGTCGATCGGCGCACTGGCGCTCCTGCGAGACCTTGGCAGCATCGCCATCCTGCTGCTGTTCGCGGGCGGGATGCTGTTTATTGCTACGGGGCGGCTTCGCTACCCGGCTGCTGCCGCTGTGGTGGCGCTGGTGGCCGCTTCGCTCGGGTATGTGGCCTTCGACCACGCCGAGGCACGAATCGATACGTGGCTGGACCCGTGGAGCGACGCCGACGGCGACGGGTACCAATCCATCCAGGCGATCTACGCGATCGAGGCTGGCGGAATCACCGGCACCGGCCTGGGCCTCGGACGGCCAGACGCTATCCCCGCCGCACCGACGGATTATGTATTTTCGGCAATCGCCGAGGAGCTTGGCCTTGCGGCTGCCGCAGGCGTGGCGCTCATCTACGTGCTGTTTCTCTACGGGGGACTACGTGTCGCCATCGACTGTCCGGATCGATTCGGACGCTTGCTGGCGGCCAGCGTCGCGGTGCTGATCGCGATCCAGGCTGCGGTGATCATCGCCGGCAACCTTCGGATCGTCCCTACCACAGGCATCACGTTGCCGTTTGTGAGCTACGGCGGGTCGAGCCTTGTGGTGAACTTCTTCCTCGCGGGGATCCTCACCGGGATCTCCCAGGCGAGCTTTTCGCGTCGTTGACCTGGAAGTGAAAGCGGACAGCGCCGACCAGCAGCTGAGCGCCAGGATGCAACGCGAAGGCGTCGCCTGCTACATGTTCGCCATCGACCCGCGTGCCGTTCGTGCTTCCGAGGTCCCGGATGGTCCAATTCTTGCCGTTCGCTTCGATCACGGCGTGGCGCCCGGAGACCGAAGCATCGGCCAGCACGATGCCATTCGACGCTTCGCGGCCGATGGTGGTTTCACCGATGAGCTGAAAGGCGGTGCCGCGAGACAGTCCGGTCCGGGCAGGGGCTTCGACCACGAGCAGGGCCGACGTCGTAGCCGCCAGTGCGATGCGGGAGCGCGGGCTCAGGGTCCCGCGTAGGACCAGCGCCGTGAACAGGACGAACAGGAAGATGATACCGAGCAGGGTGAGCCGGAGGGTCAGCAACTCGGCCGGGTCGGTCACCCTCGGTATTCCAGCCAGAGGTACACATCGCCGATGCGGACCATGGTGCCTGGCTGCAGCGGTGCCCGCTCACTGGCAGCACCGTCGACGATGATCCCGTTGCGGCTTCCGAGGTCTTCTACGTGGAGCTTTCCTGCTTCGAGGACAATCCGCGCGTGGGCACGGGAGACCGCCATGTTCGCGAGGACGAGGTCGTTCCACGAAGCACGCCCGATGGTGAACGGGACGTGTGAGATGTCGACCCGGGCACCGTCGCTCGTCACGAGCATCGCCCCTTGAAGCAGGGATAGCTGTTGTGTCTGGCCGGCCGGGGAGTGGCTCGGGCGGTGGGCAACATCCGCGAAACGCGCGGCCACGGAGGGAGTGCCTGCCGGGACTGCCGGCGAGACCTCGAAATACACCAACCGCGGACCAAGCCGGCTAAAGCCCTCCCTCGCTTCGACCCGGTCGAGCATACGCTCGAGCTGAGAGCGGAACTCCGGCACGAGCGGTTCGAAGCTAACGAAATCGTCGGGGTTGAACGTGAGTACGAGCTGGTTGGGCATCACGCGGTCGCGGACCGCGCGGATCGCGACGTCTTCGACTCTCTGGAGGAGCTCCACGGGGTGGATCCCGCCGGAGACCGCCCTCGCTCCTCGTTCAAGGAATCGTTCAATAAATGTCGTGCCGTCGTCTGTCATGGGAGCAACGCCGCCTTGAGGACAGATGCCGCGATCGGGGCCGCGACTTCGCCTCCTCGCCCTCCATTTTCCACGATTACGGCGACAGCGGCTTGTTTTCCTCCGCGGGAACCAAAAGCGATAAACCAAGCGTGCGACTGGCCCCCGGTTCCGGTCTCTGCGGTGCCGGTCTTCCCTCCTGCCTCAAACCCGAGATTCGACATCCCGGATACGAGCCCACGGGCGACGACTTCACGCATCATGGCTGCGACGGTGCCGGCGGTTTCGGCAGAGAGCACGCGCGTGAGCCGTGGGTCGGCAGGCGCGCTGAATTCCCCAGAAGCTCCCGCTTCGCCGGCGACGATGCGGGGCCGCGCCATCTCGCCGCCGTTGGCGACGGCGGCCGCCACGAGTGCCATTTGCAAGGGCGTGACGAGCAGCTCTCCCTGGCCGAAGGCCGTGCTGGCGAGGAGTACGTTGGTGCGCGGCGAGCCGGGCAGCCGCAGTTCAGAAATGGCGGTGGTCAATTCGAAATCGATCGGCCGGCCGAAGCCGAGCCGTTGGGCGGTATCCTCCAGCCGGTTCCAACCGAGGACGTTGGCGCCAACGTCGGCGAAGATAGCGTTCACCGAATAGATGTACGCGTCACTGAAGGGATACCGGCCAACGCCCTGCGGCACATTGCTGCAGCTGATTGGGAAGCCTTCGATGACGATCTCGCCGGGGCATTCGACGATGGTCGACGGCGTGATCACGTTGAATTCGAGCGCTGAGGCCGCGGTCACGGTCTTGAACGTCGAGCCGGGTGGATAGAGCCCGTGCGTGGACCGATTGAGCAGCGGCGCTGCCGGGTCGCTGAGCAGTGACTCGCCACCCTCGCTGGCCAGGGCTCCCGGGTCGTAGGTTGGCACCGAGACCATTGCGAGAATGTCGCCGGTGACAGGGTCGATTGCGACGACGGCTCCTTTTCGTGTCCCGAGTGCCTGGGCGCCAGCTTCCTGGACCCGGGAGTCGATGGTGAGCCGGACGTCGCGGCCAGCCGGCGGTGCGCGTTCGAACTCTGCGTTGAGCGCCCCGTCCCAGCCCACTGGCTCCTCGCCGGAGAGCGCGCCGTTTCGCGTGAGTTCAATGCCCTGGGAGCCGTAGCGCGGGTCGATATAGCCGAGGACGTGGGCGATCGAAGCGTCGCGATAGACGCGTTCGCCGCCTGGCAGGGACTCCGCGAGCACTGTGCCATCCGCGGCGAGGATCCGGCCCCGTGACGGGTTCGAGAACCGTTCGAGGACGCGCGGGTTCAGGTCATTCTGCGCAAGGTCGCCGCGAGCGACCTGCCAGTACCCAAGGACCGCAAGGACGACGAACACGAAGGCCAGACCTGCGGCCCCGGCCAGGGAGGCCGTTCGCTCGAATCGGTTCGGGAAGAGCACGCTCCCAGTGTACGGCGGCATTCGAACGGGACGAAAAAGAGGGGGCTGCGCCGCCGGCGCAACCCCCTCTTTCAGGGAGACGAATCGCGGACTAGCCGCGCGGGAGACCGAGACCGCGGGTCGCAATAATGTTCCGCTGAATCTCGTTGGTACCCGAGTAGATCGTCGACGGGACGGTGGTCAGGTACTGCTCGGGGAGCTCGCCACCGAGGACGGCGCGGGGCTCTTCCGGCACGAACTGGCCACCGAGGCCGACCATGTTCACTCCGAAGTTGTAGATCTTCTGACCAAGTTCGGACTGGAAGATCTTGACCACAGAGGCTTCGTGGTTCGGTACGCCGCCGGTCGACTGGATGTGGCCAATCCGGTAGCCGAGAAACTTGCCAACGTTGTTGCCGATCACGAGATCTGCAAGCTTGAGGCGGTTCTTCCGCTGCTTGTCGGCATCGGAGCTCTTAAGGATGGCCGACAGGTCTTCGAGCACACGGCGCTGTGAGGCGGTCGTGCCGATGCCGGAGCGCTCGAAGTCGAGCAGCGTCATGCCGACGTACCAACCGCGGTTCTCTTCGCCAATGCGATTGGCGACCGGGACGCGCACATCTTCGAAGAAGACTTCGTTGAAGTGGTGGCGGTTGGCCATGTTGATGAGCGGGCGAATGGTGAGGCCCGGGGTGTTCTTGATGTCGTCGATCAGCAGGAAGCTGATACCGCGGTGCTTCGGAGCATCGGGGTCCGTGCGCACGAGCGTGAACATCTGGTTGGCGCGATGGCCGCCGGACGTCCAGATCTTCTGGCCGTTGAGGACGTACTCGTCGCCATCGCGGACGGCACGCGTCTGGAGGCTGGCGAGGTCGGAGCCGGAGCCCGGTTCGCTATAGCCCTGGCACCAGATGTCTTCGCCGCTGGTGATCTTGGGGAGATACTTGCTCTTCTGCTCGTCCGAGCCGTGAATGATGAGCGTGGGGCCGATCATGCCGACACCGAAGCCGCGGGTGCCGGTATCGGGGGCGCCGCGGTAGCCGAACTCCTCGTTGAAGACGATTTGTTCGTAAATGGACGCGCCGAGGCCGCCGTATTCCTTGGGCCACGCGGGAGCAATCCAGCCGCGCTTGCCGAGTTCCTGGTTGAACGCGACAGCCTTTTGAAAGTCTTCTTCGCCGCGCTCACCCCACGAGCCAGGGCCTTCCTTCTTGCCGAGCTGGGAATCGAGGAAGTTCTTGACTTCCTGGCGAAGCCCTTCTTCCTTGGCGCCAAACTTCATATCCATTGCTTTGTTCTCCTGTGTTCCTGAACGACACGATGATCCCGAACGTTGCCACGTATTGTGAAGGACTTCGCCCGCGAGCGAAACCATCGCGGCGGGTTTGTGGGGATTGGACGGGTCAGAATTGCCGCTCACTCGACAATGTCATCGGACCGAGGCTCCGGGTGTGGCAACTGTAGCCCGAAGCGCCCGGCTGCGACGACGCCGCTCGCGACCAACACGGCGCCCGCCAGCGAAGCCCAGGCCGGGTCGAATCGGTGCAGCAGCCACACGGCCGCGCCGCCGCAAAGCGCCGCAGTGGCGTTGATCTCGGCCCGCAGGACAGCTGGCACATCGTCGGCGAGCACGTCGCGGATGACGCCGCCCCCTGTCGCGGTCACGACGGCGAGGATGAGAACGGCAGGGAGGGTGAGGTCCGAGGAGATCGCGGCGAGGGCGCCCGCGGATGCGAATGCGCCCAGGCCGACCGCACGGCAGAGGAGGAGTACGCCATCGACCGGCATGCGGCTTCGGGCGATCAGAGGGATAGCCGCGGCCGACGAAGCGACGGCGAGCACGAGGTAGTCCTCGCGTATGAGCATGAGCGGCGTGCTGTTGAGCAGAAGATCGCGTATCACGCCGCCGCCGAGGCAGGTGACAACCCCAAGGACGACGAGCCCGAAGATATCGAGTTGCCGGCGCATGCCGATGGCGACGCCTGAATAAGCGAAGGCAACGATTCCGACCCGGTCGAAGACGCCTACGAGCATCCCGGCTGAGATATCCACGGCCGGCTCCTGTGGCAGCGGGCGAAAAGGAGCGGCGCTACTTGCCCTTGAGCCAGCTCATCATGCCGCGCATCTCGGCGCCAACGGCCTCGACTTGGTGTTCGGTGTCGCGGCGGCGCATTGCGAGGAAGCTCGGCCGGCCGGCCATGTTTTCGAGAACGAATTCGCGGGCGAACTGGCCGGTCTGGATCTCGGTGAGGATCTTCTTCATCTCGGCCTTGGTCTCGTCCGTGATGATGCGGGGGCCACGGGTGTAGTCGCCGTACTCGGCCGTATCGCTGACGGAGTAGCGCATCCGTGAAAGGCCGCCTTCGTAGATCAGGTCCACAATCAGCTTGAGCTCGTGCATCGTCTCGAAGAACGCGCTTTCCGGCTGGTACCCGGCCTCGATAAGCGTCTCGAACGCGGCCTTGATGAGCGACGAGACGCCGCCGCAGAGGATGACCTGCTCGCCGAAAAGGTCGGTTTCACACTCTTCGCGGAACGTTGTTTCGAGAATGCCGGCACGGGCGCCACCGATGCCTTTGCCGTAGGCAAGCGCGACCTGCATGGCGGTCTCGCTGTAGTCCTGGTGGATGGCGACGAGGCAGGGCACGCCACCGCCTTCTGTGTACACGCGGCGGACGAGGTGGCCCGGGCCCTTGGGTGCAATCATCGCGACATCGACGAATGGCGGCGGCTGGATCTGCTGGAAGTGGATGTTGAAGCCGTGGGCAAACATCAGCATCTTGCCTTCGGCAAGGCCGGGCTCGATCGCCTTTTCATAGACGGCACGCTGAACCTGGTCCGGGATGCAGAGCATGATGATGTCGGCCTCGCGGGCGGCCTGTTCGACGGATGTGACGCGCAGGCCCTGTTGCTCTGCCTGTGCCCATGAGCCGGAACCCGGATAGAGACCGACAACAACGTCGACTCCGCTGTCCTTGAGGTTGAGGGCGTGGGCGTGTCCCTGGGAGCCGTATCCCACGACTGCGACCTTCCGTCCCGTGAGCAGCGAGAGGTCGGCGTCGTTTTCGTAGTAGAGCGTGGCCATGCGTGATTCTCCGATCCGGGTTGAGGTTCGGCGGTCTTCCAACGCGCCGTGTTGGTGGTGGCGCTAGGTGGGAAGGATGACCTTCCGCATGTGGCGGTCGTTCGCGTAGTTTTCGTCGGGCCGGACGCCGATCTCCCGGAGCATCCAGTACACCTCGACGACCATGATCTTGCCGTCGACCAGGCGATACCACTCGGCTTTGCGCGGCCGCGCCGGGTCGAAGCCGGCTTCTACGAGGGCCACGTGGTCACCCGCCGTGATCGATGTCACGCGCTGCTGGCCGAATGCCGGCTGCGGAATGCTGCCGACGAGGTCGACCATCTTGTCGAATCCGGCGACGCTCCCGTAGACACCGTCGATCATCACGGCCTTGTCGGCGAATGCGGCGCGGCCAGCGTCCATGTCGCCCGATCCCAGTGCGTTGAGCATGTCCTGGACCGTTTTCCTGGTTTGGGACGAAGAGCCGCCACGGAATCCCCGGGCGTTGTCCATCGCCGCGGCGATGGGCTTCTCAAACTCGATGTCCCGGAACATGGCGTAGCTGCGCCGCTCGACGATTTCGCCGTCGACGATGCGGAACACCTCGACGACCCGCTGCGTGAACGGCCGCCAGTCATAACCTTTGGCTTCGATTGTGGCTCGGACGACGACGGTTTCGCCAGATTCGATGTACTCAAGGTCGGTGTAGTTGCAGTCGGCGTAGTCCTTCAGGAACTGGCGGTGCCAGTCCGCGATGGCGACGCTGCTGCGCAACGTGGGTCCCCGGAACGAATGGAACACCGCCGCGGGTGCGTGGTGCGCTTCGATCTCGTGAAACCGGTCGAAGTTGATGGCCGTGAGAAGTGCGTTCACCGCGTCAGTGTTCGACATGCTCGGTAAAGGTGCCTCGCTGAAAACTGCGCGCCGATTGTAACCCGCGAGCCCGAAAGAACCACCGCTGGCTAGTCGACGATGATTTGCAGTGTGTTCTCCGACCTGATCAAGCGCGTGAGAGGGCAGCGTTCAGCGACGAAGGCGTGAAGCCGGTGAAGTTCTCCGGTCGCGACGCCATCTGTCTTCACGCTGACGCGGGCCTGGATGTTCCAAGGGACGGGCGGATCGTCACATTCGATGCCCAGCAACCCGGCGTCGTTGTTCTGGGCGCTGACGCGGACCTCGACGCGGTCGAGCGGGATGTCGAGCGTGGCGGCTGCGATTTCGTACGTATGCGTGAGACAAGTGCCGATGACGCCGCAGAGGATCTCGGGCGATGAGGGCCCTAACCCGGCACCGCCGAACGCCGGACCGGAGTCACTGATGTACTGGTGCGAGCCAATCTGGAGCTTGCGCACGCCCGTTTCATCGTCGGCGACCACGGTTGCTTCGACTGTTTCCCGCCATGACGCGGGGTCCGGGCGGGCGGTTGCCGCCGCCCGCATTGCCTGACGTTTTGCGGCGATGTACTCCCGTAACCCATGTGCAGCCACGTGTCACCCCGGCCGGCAGATTTGAGGGTGCGCCGGTCTAGTGGCGATACTCTACGGAATGGCTGGTGACAATCTCTTCACGTTGCTGTCGTCCTTCCGCCCCGGCGCAGCCGCGTCGCCATTCGAAAACTACTGCACGAGTGGCCTGGCGTACTTCCTGCAGCACGGGCACGGGCAGCTTTGCGACCTGTTCGCTGACGCCGCCGGTTGTCCGGGGCAGAAGGTCGTGGCGGCTGAGGTCCAACCAATGCTTGCGGGCGCCGGGTTCGCCGACCTGGTGCTCACCTTCGACCAGGGGGACCGCTGCCTCGTGGAAGTGCAGGTCGAGCCGGGATACGAGCCGCAGACGATTGAGACGCTGGAGGAGCACGCACGCTACTGGCGGGAAAAGCCGCAGATGGTGTTTCTCACGCTTCCCGGCGTCGCGGCGCCGGAGTCGTGGGCGCGCCTTTCCTGGGTCGATTGCGCCAATGCAATCGAATCCGGCGGAAGCGAGATCGAATGGCAGTTCGCCGAGTTCATCCGGCGGGATGTGCTTGGACTTGGACCGGTGCCGCTTGAGCAGGCAATCGCTTCGAACCGGCTCTATGCGCTGGGCGCCGCCTCCATCCGGCGGCGGTTCGGAACCCGGGCCCGGTACGTGAACAGCGCGTCACGTCCCATCGGGGGTCGATATCGCTACCTGGGGACCACCTTCGCGGTCGATGGAAGCGACATGGAGTTCTGGGTGGGGATCGTGAACGAGGCGGTGCCTCTGAACGAGCACTACTACCTGATGCTGGCCAGCAAGGCCGTGGCCGTCGAGCAGCCGGTTGAGACGCCGCGTCCCACGTCAGACTGGAAGTGGGCACACTGGACCGGCAGTGGCCGCGTCGTGCGTCCGATCACGGTCGAGATGTACGACGAACTCCTGGCCCGGTTGCCCTTCGACGGCTAGCCGCCGCCTACGCGGATCAGCACGCGGCCGCGAACACCGCCCTTGAGGATGGTTGCGGTGGCATCTGCGACGCCATCAAGGTCGGCCTCGACGGCGATGGAATCCAGGAGCCCGGCCGGTTTGAGATCTTCCGCCATCCGCTGCCAGAGCCGCACGCGCTCCGCCATCGGCGTCCAAACGGACTCGATGCCGAGGATGTTCACGCCGCGCAGGATAAACGGATAAACGGTCGTTTGTACCTGGTTCCCGCCCGTGAGACCGGAGAGCGCAATCGAGCCCCCGTACTTGACGGTGCGGGCGAGGTAGGCCGTCGTGGCGCCGCCCACAGGGTCCACGGCTCCGGCCCAGCGCTCTGCTTCCATGACGCGTTTGGATTCGGCGCTGACCTCTTCCCGGGAGAGGACCTCCGTGGCCCCGAGGTGGCGGAGGTAGTCGTGTTCAGCCGCCTTGCCGGTGCTTCCTGCGACGGTGTAGCCGCGCCCGGCGAGCATGCTCACGGCGGTGCTGCCGACGCCGCCGGTCGCTCCCGTCACGAGTACGGTTCCGTTGTCCGTGCGCAGCCCCATGCGTTCCATCGCCTCGACGGAGAGAGCCGTGGTGAACCCGGCCGTGCCAAGCGCCATGGCCTCCTTCAGCGACATTCCCCCGGGGAGCGGCGCGACCCAGTCAGAGGGAACGCGGGCGAGTTCGGAATAGCCTCCGAAGTGACTGATTCCAAGGTCGTAACCCGTGACAACCACCGCTTGACCCTTTGCGAAGCGCGAATCGGACGACGATTCCACGGTCCCCGCGAGATCGACACCCGGGATCATCGGGTAGTTGCGTACGACGTTACTCTCGCGGGCCGTGGCCAGGCCGTCCTTGAAGTTCACGCAGGACCATGCGACCCGGATTGTGACATCACCACGGGGCAGGTCTGAGTCCGCGAGCGTTTCGACGCGGGCGGAGAACGTGTCACCGTCTTTGCGGAGGACGAACGCCTGGAAACTCATGGCCAACCCCTGGGCGATTGATGCACTGCAGCGTCACTCGGGCGGGAACTGAGGGCAACCATGGGATCCTTCCACGGATACAATGCCGGCCGGAGGTCCATGAAATGGTTGAGACTCCCGACGTCGACCCGGGCCGATTCCGCCCTCACTTCCTGGCGCCGCGCGGATTCCGGCAAGCGTTCGTGCATGAAGGGCGCGGCGGTGTGCCGCTCCTGCTGGTCCACGGCTGGCCCGAGACCAAGCGGATCTGGTGGCGGAACATCGCGCCGCTTGCGGCCGCCGGGTTCGAGGTCATCGCGCCCGACCTTCGCGGCTTCGGCGAATCAGAGGTCGGCCCAGACGGCTTCCACGATGTCCCGAGCCACAGCCGGGACCTCTACGCGCTGGTGCATGACGCCCTCGGTCACGAACGGGTGGTCGTATGCGGAGGCGATCTCGGTGGTCCGGTGATCCAGGACCTCTCGCTGCGGTTTCCTGGGTTCGTCGACCGCATGGTGCTGTTCAACTCCCCGGTCCCGTTCGATGCGGATCGGATGGCAGGGATGAATACGCGGGCGCCACGGGAGGCAGCGGACTACTTTGCCCGGCAGGGCAGGGACGCCGATGGGCTCGCCGCCGAAATGGTGACTGCGGAGCAGCGGCAGCGGTACGTCGCGACGTTCTATACATCGCGATTCTGGGCGCACCCGGGCAACTTCTCGCGGGAGGCAGTCGAGTTCATGGCGGAGCCGTTTGGCGACGGAGCAAGACTGCGCGCGAGCTTCGGAGGCTACGAAGCGGCGTTCAGCGATGCAGCCCGCAGCGAGGCGACAATGGTCGCCACGATAAAGACGAATCCGACGCGAACGATGATCCTGTTCGGCCCCAGCGACCACGTTCTGTACCCGGACTTCGACCGCATGGCAGCCGCTGTGTTCCCCAACCACGTCGGTCCATTCCTGGTCCGAGACTGCGGGCACTTCTTGCAGTGGGAAGCTGCTGACGTGCTCAACGGCGCCGTCACGGCCTTTTGCGGTGACTTACTGGCTCAGGTGTCCTCCTCTACTCCGTGAGCCGCCGGTAGAGGGTTGGAAGGCGGCTGGGAAGCGCTTCGATGTCGGCCACGACCTCGTAGCCGATGTCCTCGCACATCGTCTTCAGGTAGTCGTGCCCGGCGCGGTCCACGGTCAGGCAGAACGGCGTGATGCCCTCGCGCTTCGCCTCGTTGAGCGCCTGTTTTGTGTCGTGGATAGCGTATTCCTTCTCCGTGCGGTCCCGGCCGTAGCCGTGGTCCTGCGGGCGCCCGTCGCTGAGGAGCACGAGGATCTTTACCTTCGCGTCCGTGAGCATCA
Source organism: Dehalococcoidia bacterium (assembly GCA_050248655.1). Taxonomy (GTDB): domain Bacteria; phylum Chloroflexota; class Dehalococcoidia; order Tepidiformales; family Tepidiformaceae; genus JAGQHB01. The sequence goes on along the minus strand of JBFWRY010000001.1, from coordinate 170,466 downwards.
GCTTGTGCGTTGCGTGCCGGATGGCGGGCCCCATGCGTGTGGAACGGATGGGCGTCACCTTGTCGAGTCGCTTCTTGATCGCGTTGTCGAGATGCTCATCAAAGTCCTTGATCACGAAGAACTCGACGTTGTCGCGTCCGTACCCGGAGAAGCCGTAGATCCCGTACTGGTCGCCGATGGTTTCCAGGGCCGTCATCAGCAGGACGGTCGATTCCTTTTCGAGGTCGATGATGCGCTTGGGAGGGCTGGAGAGCTCCTGGCGGCGCTTGGAAACCCACCAGCTGAGGTATTTCCGCGGGTCGTCGTCGTAGTCGTCGTCATCAGGGCGGCGGTCGCGCTTGTTGATCTCTTCGTCAGTCGAAGCAGACATGTCGACGAGGAACGCCACGGCGACGTCACGCTCGATCTTGTTCCGGCGCCAGTAGATTTTTTCATTCGGAGAGCCGCCGGCTTTGCGCTCAATCATCCAGTCGATTGCGGCGTCGAGGTCGAAATCCTCGCCTTCCGGGAGGCGCTTGATCTTGCGGAAGAGCTCGGGCTTCATCAGCTCGAATTGCTTTCGCGTCTGCGCCACGAGCCCGGCGTGCTCCTTCAGGGTGTTGTCGTAGAAATTCTCCTCACCCTGTTCGAGCTTCTGCTCTTTGACGGCGCACCAGCGGGGCTTGTAGTCGTGCGCCCGGAAGTCCCACTCGTCGTAGTAGTAGATCGTGACGATCGGCGCGAGCGGCGCCTCCTCTTCCCCCTCGCCGGTGCTGGCGTCGCCGGTTGGGTCGCCCTTCTTGTTTTCCTTATCGCCCGAGGGAGTGCCGGCCTCTTTCATGAGGTTTGAGAGGAACATGCCAGTCGTCTGGTCGATGTCGCCTTCCATCATGGCGTCGAGGTTGATCTCGGCGCTCTTTTCGAGGAGCTCCTGGAGCTGCTCGGGGGTCAGCTGTTGGGCGTTTTGCTGGCCGGCTTCGCCGCCCTGTGCGTCTTCGCGAAGCTTCATCAATAGCTGGACGAGTTCAGGCTTGAAGTCGCCGCGGAAGTCCACGTCCTCGGGGCTCTCATACTCCTCGCCCTCGGCAACATCGCCCATCTGCGTGTCGGCGCCTTCGCCGCCCAGCTCTCCGATGTCGACGGACATCTTCTCGCCCGTATCGGGCGCCTCGACCTGTTCCCAGTCGCCCTCTTCGTCGTCTGATTCGAGGGTGTTGGGAATCATCGAAGCGATGCGATAGAGGGCGAACGTGGCCTCCGCAGAGTCGGCCACGTTGGAGCCCTGGCGGAAGGCGGCGCCGAGAAGGCCGAGGCCCTGCTCCATCTCTTCGCGGTGCGACTTGGGGAAGAGCACAGCGTCGTCGCCGTCGAGGCTGGCGCGCACCAGGTTCTCGACAAATGCCTGGCGCAACGGCAATTTGCGGATGTCGCTACGTGTGGCGAGCGCGTCCTGCTGCATTCGTTGAAGCGACTTCCTGATGCCGCCATATTCCCGGCGGATGGCCGCATCGACGCGGCCGTCCTCGACCACCGTGAACAGGTCGGCCGCCATCTTGCGGTCGGGGAAAAGGTCGAAGAACGCTTCGATAGGCGTAACGGCTGCCGATTCGCGGGATTTGAGGGCGGCGGGGAGACGGGACTGGAGGTTCGCAGGTTCGAGTTCGATGGAGAACTCGAAGCTGCCGAATTCGATGCGCCCGGCCTGGTGCGTGGCGAACACCTTCATCGCCGCGAAGTTCTCGGCCTTGTCGTGGTACCGCTCCATCGAGTCGGGGAGGAAAATCGTCGTGCCTTCGGTGCTGGCACGGTCCTGGTCGACCCAGCCAATGCCCTTTTCCGCCAGGGCGGACGAGGACTGCAGCGAGAGGTTCCGGCCCGTGAGCGCCTTGCAGTAGAGGCGCATGACCTCCCCGACCTTCCCCAGTTCAACGCGGGCGGAAAGCGTGTCCAGGACGTCCTCGCCACGAGTGGACTGGAGTCGGAAGTAGGCTTCGCCGCCATCGTGGCTCATCTGGAGTATGCGAAGGCCGGAATCCTGCCACGCGTCCAGCTCGTCCATTCGGATGCGGCTGAGGACAGTGGGGACGCTCACGAGGAAGTCCATCGCGGCGTAGGCGGAATGCGGCGCCAGCTGCTCGGCCAGCTCGATGATGCGGAAGTGGTCGTCGGGCTCCAGCTCGCCCATCGCGTTGGCGGTGTCTTCGAAGTATTGGAACGCAGAGCGGTTGTGGCCGCGGGCGACCTGGGCAGCAAGGGTGAGGTAGCGCTCGCGCGCCGGGCCGTGAACCTTCTGCAGCAAGTGCACGCCGCGCTCGAAGTACAGGCGTGAATCGGCCCAGCTCGACTGGGCAAGCTCGGTCGCGAACGAGACAAACGGCACGCGGTCGTCCTCATCGAGTCCGCTGAGGACGTTGGGCGCGGTCGTCAGGCAGGCAGAAGCGAGTTCGTAGCTGTGCCGGGAAAGCTCGTCGATGAAGACGACGAGGCGCGCGGCCTGGTTGAGGCGCACCACCTCGAAGAGAGGACCTGCCAGGTCGTAGAACTGCGCCGCGAGGGACGAACTCTTCCAGTTGCCCTTGTAGAGGCGGCGGCCAAGGTCGGCCCACTGGCGCAGGTGGGTTGGTCCGAGTTCGCGTGCAGCGGCCGGGGCGGCGCGCAGAAACGACATCGCAAGCGGAGCAGATTCTGCAGCCATGGAGACGGACTCGCGGCCCAGGGTTTCAAGCGATTCCCAATCCACCGTCGGTGGGAGCTCAGCGCCCGCGCGGAAGTACTCGACGGCCGCTTCCCACGAACGCAGGCTGAGCGACGTCAGCTCAATTCCAGACTGCGACCACATCTCGAGCTGAGTGGGCGTGAGCCGTGGCGCGAGCGCGCGGAGGCCGGCCTCAAACTGCTGCTGGAGGGGCGCCGGGAATCCGGACAGCCGCTCTCGATGACGGGCTAACAGCTCAGGGACAACGCTCACGGTATGGTCCTTTTCCGGCCGGGGAGAGATGGTCTGCCGGCCACAGGTGTGGTCCCGGCATCATCCGGAGGGTGCGGCTGGTATCCGGTTGGGGTCCGGGTAATCGTAGAACGTGACCTCGCCGCTTGTCGTGTCCCAGACCGCGCAGGAAAGCTGGAACTCGTTGCGATGGTCGCGTCCGTCGCCCGTTGATCCGGGATTAATCACGAGCACGTTGCCGTACCGCTCGGCCATCTTGAAGTGCGTATGGCCGACGAAGATGGCGTCGCAATCGAGTTCGGCGGCTTTCAGCCAGATCTTCTCGTGAGGGTAGTGATAATCCTTCCACGGCTCCCAGGGAGAACCGTGAGTCATGACCACCTTCTTGCCATCGACGACCGTCTCGATGCGGTATGGCTGTTGCCGCATCCAGGCAACGAGGTCCTGGTCCACGGCCGGGTTGGAAAGTGCCCGTTCGCCGTCCCGCGAAAGGATCGTCTCTTCGTGGTTTCCCAGGACGACACGCGCGCCTGTTTCGCGGAGCAACTGGACAACGTCGTTCGACCAGCGGAACTGGAAGACCGAGTCCCCAGCACAAAACAGTTCGTCGATGGGGTCCATCAGTTCGAGCGCGCGGCGAAAGCCCGCGATGTTGCAGTGGATATCCGAGACGATGCCGACTCTCACTGGCGCTCCGCGGGCAGAATTCTTCTATTCGAAGATGCTGGTGACGACTTCTTCGATGCTGCGCTGCACTTCGAGGTCGTCGGTCAGTGCCCAGGTGATACCAACCTGGCAGGCGCGCCGGGCAGGCACTCCCTGGGCGATGAGCTTACCCGCATAGATGAGGAGCCGGGTGCTGACGCCCTCGCCGAGCCCGTGCTCCTTCAGGTTTCGGACCTTCTCGCCGAGTTTCGCCAGGTCCGTCGCCACGTCTTTCCCGACGGCCGCCTCGTGACTGATGATCTCCGTCTCAAGGTCTTTCGGCGGGTAGTCGAACTCGATCGCGATGAAGCGCTGCCGGGTTGAATGCTTCAGGTCCTTGAGCGCGCTCTGGTAGCCAGGGTTGTAGGAGATGACGAGAAGGAACCCGTCGGCCGCTTCGACGACCTGTCCGAGCTTCTCGATCGGAAGCAGGCGGCGGTAGTCGGTGAGGGGGTGGATGAGCACGGTGGTGTCTTTTCGCGCTTCGACCACCTCGTCGAGGTAGCAGATGGCTCCTACCTTGACGGCGCGGGTGAGCGGCCCATCGACCCAGCGGGTGCCATCTGAATCGAGCAAGTAGCGGCCGACGAGGTCGCTCGCGGTGAGGTCCTCGTGGCAGGCGACAGTGATCAGCGGGGTGCGATGCTCGGAGCTTTCACCCGATGCCGTTGTCCGCGAATGCGTGCGAGCAAGGCGGTAGGCCATGTACTCAACGAATCTAGTCTTGCCCGCGCCGGTCGGGCCCTTGAGGAGCACGGGGATGCGCTGTTCGTACGCTGTTTCGAAGAGCGAGATCTCGTCGGCGATCGGGAGGTAGTAGGGCTCCTCTTCGATCGTGTATTCCTCGACAGCATGGACCTTGTGTCCCTGGTATGTGGTATCTGCCACGGCTACTCCCTCCCCGGCGCGGCCCGAAGCCGCGCTTGAAGTGCGTTCCAGGCGGCTGCGATCGCGGAATCGAGTTCCTCGAGGGTGCCGTTGTTTGCGATCACGACGTCTGCGCGCGATGTGCGCTCGTCGTTGGAAAGCTGAGAATTGATGCGCGCGCGCGCAGCCTCTTCGTCGAGCCCGTTGCGTTCAGCGAGGCGCTTCACTGCCAGGTCCGGCTCGACCGTGACAACCCAGACCTCGGTCGCAAGATCCTCCCAGCCGGCTTCGAACAGGACTGCCGCTTCGAGGCAGGCGACGTTATTGCCGGCGACTTCGAGTTCTGACAGTTCTGCGCTGGCGAGCCGGCGAATTCCGGGCCAGACGATGTCGGTGAGCCGCTTCAGCTCTTCGGGCTTGCCGAAAACTTTGCCGCCAAGGACACGACGGTCGATGGTGCCGTCCGCCGCAACCAATTCGGGGCCGAATGCAGCTACAACCGCGTGGAACGTATCGCTGCCGGGTTCGTAGGTGCGGTGGCCGAGGATATCGGCATCAATTACGGGGACGTCGTGGTCACGGAAGAACTTGGTGACGGTTGACTTCCCACTCGCGATGCCGCCGGTCAGTCCAATGACGTGCAAGTGATGCTCCAGGGAGGGTTCGATTTAGTCGAACGGATAGGATACGGGCGGAACCGCCAAGGGCCAAAGGCGATACGCCCGCTCCCTGCACGAGCGCGTGGCTACCGGGGCACCGAGTAAGGGACCGACGGGACAATGCGGACGCGGTTGCGCGGCGAGACACGGGCGCATGGCTCACAGTGATAGACGACGGAGACACCGTGGCCGCATTCGTGGTCGACGATCTCGAGGTCGTGGTCCGTGTACTTTTCACCCCAACGCGAGAGCGCGCCGACCACCGGCCCGAGGTCGTGGCCTTTATGGGTGAGCAGGTACTCGGCACGCGGCGGGTGGTCGCTATACATACGCCGAACGATGAGCCCTTCCCGTTCGAGCAGCTTGAGGCGGTCGGAGAGCACTGACCCTGGAATGCCTTCGACCGAATCCTTGAGCTCGGCAAAACGGCGCTTTCCGCGCAGCAGATCGCGTACGACCAGGAGCGTCCAGCGATCCCCGACGATATCGAGCGTCCCGGCCACCGGGCAGCGAATCACGCGCACCATTGCGAGTCCCCCCTTGTGCGTTATCATAGCGTCGCGAGGGGATAACTCCAGTAAATGGACTCACTCCAGTAAAATGGACTCACTCCAGTAAGTGGATATACCGAAACGCACGGAGGGCACGGTGACTACAGCGACTCAGAAACTCCTCCGGAGGGTACGCGATGGGGCATCTCCCACTGACGAAGAGGCACTCACTCTCGCCGCGTTCACGGACCTGGAACCGCTGCTGGAAGTGGCGGGCGCTCTGAACGAGGCCGGCCATGGCAACGTCATCTCATATTCGCGCAAAGTGTTCATCCCGCTCACACAGTTGTGCCGGGATGTCTGCCACTACTGCACGTTTGCCAAGCCGCCAAGGCCAGGCCAGCGCGCGTACCTGACGGCGGACGAGGTGTTGGCGATCGCGCGGGCGGGCGCCGAGGCCGGATGCAAGGAAGCGCTGTTCACGCTCGGCGACAAGCCAGAGCTTCGCTACAAGGTAGCGAAACGCGAACTGGCCGAGATGGGTTACGAGACCACGATCCAGTACCTGGCCGCGATGGCGGACCTGGTATTCAAGGAGACGGGCCTGCTTCCCCACGCCAATCCGGGCGTGATGACGCGCGACGAGGTGGCGTTGCTGCGAGCGGTTTCGATCTCCCAGGGAATCATGCTGGAGAGTGCGTCTGACCGGCTCCTCGAGAAGGGCGGAGTCCACTACGGCTCGCCGGACAAGCGTCCGCGCGTCCGCCTGGAAACCATGCGCTACGCGGGCGAACTGCAAGTGCCGTTCACGTCTGGAATCTTGATTGGCATCGGCGAAACGCGGCTCGAACGGATCGAAGCGCTTCTTGCCCTGCGCGCGTTGCACCGCGAGCACGGGCACATCCAGGAGATTATCGTTCAGAACTTCCGGGCCAAGGCCGATACGCAAATGGCAGATGCGCCGGAACCGGACCTCGACGACTTGCTCTGGACGATCGCGGTCGCTCGAATCGTGTTCGGGCCGGAGATGAACATCCAGGCGCCGCCAAACCTCAGCTACGACCTCTACCCACGGCTCGTCTCCGCGGGCCTGAACGATTGGGGCGGTGTTTCGCCGGTTACGCCCGATCACGTCAACCCGGAGGCGCCGTGGCCACACCTGGACGAGCTGCGTGAAAACACCGCCGCCTGTGGCCGCGAACTGACCGAGCGGCTGGCGATCTATCCGTCCTACGCGGTGGACGCGGACCGCTGGCTGGACGAGCGATTGCGGACGCCGGTAATCCGCTCGATCGATGCGGATGGATTTGCGCGGACCGAGGACTGGTCGCCGGGTGAATTGGTGGACATTCCCGCCGCCTACAGGCCGTTGATCGCTGGAGAGGCAGCGCGGCCGACCGGACCCGTGACCGGGCGAACTCAGGCACTTCTCGACAAAGTTGAATCTGGCACGAGCCTATCCGAAGCGGAAATCGCACAGCTCTTTCGGGCGAGGGGATCGGACTTCTTTGCTGTGTGCGAGGCAGCCGATGCGCTCCGGCAGCGCATAAATGGCGAGACGGTCAGCTATGTCGTCAACCGGAACATCAACTACACGAACGTCTGCTACTTCAAGTGCCAGTTTTGTGCGTTCTCCAAGGGCAAGCTCAGCGAAAACCTGCGCGGGACGCCCTACGACCTCGACCTCGACGAAGTGGTGAGGCGCACGACGGAGGCGTGGGCGCGCGGCGGCACGGAAGTCTGCATGCAGGGCGGTATCCACCCGGACTACACGGGCGAGACCTACCTGGAGATCCTGAACGCAGTGAAGGAAGCGCAGCCCGATATCCATGTCCATGCCTTCTCGCCGCTTGAGGTTTCCCAGGGAGCCGAGACGCTGGGCCTGCCGGTGCGCGAGTACCTTCGGCGGCTCAAAGCAGCTGGCCTCGGGACGCTCCCGGGAACGGCGGCGGAAGTGTTGGACGACGAGGTCCGGAGGACGCTGTGTCCCGACAAGCTGACGACGCAGGAATGGCTCGATGTCGTCGAGGCCGCGCACCTCGAAGGCTTTCGCACCACTTCAACGATTATGTACGGCCACATTGATGGGCCGGTGAACTGGGCGCGGCATCTGATGCGACTCCGCGAGTTGCAGCAGCGGACCGGCGGGATCACAGAGTTCGTGCCGCTGCCGTTCGTCCACATGGAGGCGCCGATCTACCTCAAGGGCAAAGCGCGCCAGGGGCCGACGTTCCGCGAGGCTGTGTTGATGCACGCGGTCGCCCGCCTGGTGTTGCACCCGCTGATCACGAACATCCAGGTTTCGTGGGTGAAGATGGGTGTGGACGGCGTCCGGGCCTGCCTGAACGCGGGCGTGAACGACCTGGGCGGCACGCTCATGAACGAGAGCATCAGCCGCGCGGCGGGGACGTTGCACGGCCAGGAGCTTCCGCCGGCCACGATGGAAGAGATCATCCGTGCAGCCGGACGCACGCCCAGGCAGCGAAGCACGCTCTATGGCGAACCTCCCGCAGGACAGCAGGAGCGTTCCTATGGCGCGCCTGAACTCCTCCCGATCGTGCTGACGCCCCTGAAGCCGCGAGAGAGGCGGCGCGAGACTGTTTCGTCGGGCACGTAGCCAGCAGCCCTCCTGTTATGGGCTCCAGGTCACCACGCCGATGGGCAGCGGCTGTTCGACAATGCGGATCCCATCCGGTGTCCGCCGCGTTTCCAGCCACGCGGCCAGTGCAGCGTCTTTCGCGCCGCCCTCCTGGATGAAGAGTTGATGCCGCAGGAAGCTCTTCGGCGTCTCGACGTCCTCGTAGACCGCCGCATTCCGGGCGCCGGCCCGGCGCACCTCCGGCAGCTTGCCGCGAGCGAGCAGCAAGGCGAGGAACTCAGGGAGAGCGGGCAGGACCGAGCGCTCGACGCCGTGCACCGCGGGCCACGCGCCAGCAGCTACGGTGGCGGGTGCTTCGTACAGGAGTACGGCGACACAGAGCCGCCTGGCGGCGCGCTCCATCGCATCGAGGAACGGCCCGATGTCTTCGATGTCATAGCCGACGTGGGAGATGAAGGCGACGTCGGTCGCAGGCGGCGGCTCCATGGGCCACGCCGACGGGATCACCTCGATGTTCGCGACCCCGTATTGCGCCATCCCTTCGCCCAGCACCGAACGCATGCCAGCGGAGGGTTCGACGGCGATAACCTGCCCGGCGATCTGAGCGAGCGCGAGCGCGTAGCGGCCGCCACCGGCACCAATGTCGAGCCATGTTTCACCGGGCACGATCAGACTGCGAAGGATGTCGAGCGCCGGTTCGTCCGTCCGGGACGGGTCAGCACGAAACGATGCCGCGATGGGTGCGTAAAAGTCCGTTGGCGGGGCGCCTTCGCGGTAAGCCTCAGCCTGGTCGCGGTTGGCGCGGACACGGCTGGCCCATGCGGCAAGCGCCTCTGATCTGGTCGGCCTCAGAGGGTCATTCATGAGACGCAGTCTCCGTCGGTATCCGGTGCCCTGCAAGCCCCCGCGAGCGACCCGTGTGCCATACTGGATGTACCGACTCTGGATTCATTGAGGAGAACAAACTTGGCCAGCCGGAACCCACAGGAGCCCTTCACCCGCATCTCGGTCGCCGAGGCAAAAGCCAAGCTGGACGAAGGGACGGCCGTCATGGTGGACGTCCGCGATCCGGGCGAATATGCCGAAATTCACGCCGAAGGTGTGCGCCTGATCCCAGTTAGTACGGTCGTGAACGAGGTCCAGCAGATTCGCGACTATGCGGGCGAGAAGGAAGTGATGTTTATCTGCCGGTCCGGGCAGCGCTCGGCACTGGCAGCTGAATTCGCCGTCGCCGGCGGCCTTTCCGGCGTTGAGCTTTACAACGTCGAAGGCGGCACGTTGGCCTGGGTCGAGGCCGGTCTGCCGGTTGGCGACTGAGCCACCGGGAGTTTGATGAGCGACGCAATCGACCGCCGAGTGGTGCTGCCGGGAGGCGAATTCCGCCTGCTCGACTGGCGCGGTCCTGACCCGCCGGTCGTGTTTCTCCACGGGCTCACCGGTACCGCGGATGTCTGGCGGCCAACCGTGGAGGCCATCGGGAAGGAACGCCCGCACGCCCTGGCGATCGACCAGCGCGGACACGGGCGCACGCTGGCCGATGGGGCGCGGGAAACGGCCAGCCGCATGGCCAACGATGTTGCTGATTTCGTGCGGACCGTTGGGCTGGACCGGCCACATCTTTGCGGGCACTCGATGGGCGGCAGGATTGCGATTGTTGCCGCGAGCCGCTATCCGGAGCTCTTCCGATCAGTCGCTATTGTCGACATTGGGCCCGATTCCTGGAAAAAGAACTGGGTGGATTCGGTGGACGCCTTTGCGCGGATGCGACCAACGATGGCGGCGGAGGATATCGCGCGCACGGTCGAACGCCGCAAGCTGGATGCCAACAACGAAGCCGCGTTCCGGGCACGGTTCGAAGAGCAGCCAGACGGGAGCTTCCGCGCGCTCGGCAGCATCGAAGCAATGTCGCGGATGGTGCAGATTCAGCGCTCAGCGAATTACTGGGCGAATTGGGAGGCGATCCGGCCGCCCGCACTGCTCGTCCGCGGCGGTGATTCCGACGAATTGCGACCCCACGTGTTCGCTCAGATGCAGCGGCGCAACACGGCAGTCAAGGTCGTCGAGTTCGAAGGCACCGGGCACAACGTCCCGCTGCTCGCGCCGGGGCGCCTGGCTCAAACGCTGGTGAGATTCTGGCGGGAGGCCGGGGCAGTCTGAGATCAGTAGCCGTGTTCCGTTCGTAGCAGAGGTGGCATGAGACATCGAATCGCCGTCCCCGTTGTCGTTCTCGCGCTCGTAGCAGGCGTGGCGATGATGAATGTGTCGCTCGCCGCGCCGGAAGGGCTCACCCGCCGGGCTGTCGTGCCGCACATTTCGAACGCGGATCCCACGCAGGCGCCAACTCCCACTCCGACACCCATGCCGCGAAAAGACCCGTACGTTGGGCCGATCGCGTCGTTGTACCTCGGGTCGGCGCAGGTACTGGGCGGCGCCCCGATCGAAGAGCGGGACACGTACTTCAGCGGCGGCCGGGAGTACTTCGACGACCCATCGGCGCCGCAGTACGTGACCTGGTATCCACGATTTGGGCGCCCCGGCTGGGCAGCGGGGAATACAATCCTGGCCGCACATGTGAACTACGTTGGCCATGGGAACGGTCCGTTCGCATACCTGCTGGACGCTGCCGCCGGCGATGCGCTGCACGTCACGATGGCGAACGGCGACCTGCTGACGTACACCGTGAAGTCGGTTGTTTTGTACCACCTGTCCGAGTTGGACATGGATGCGGTCGTGTTTCCAGCGCTCGATAGCCACACCGAGCGGGTGACGCTGATCAGCTGCGGCGGCACGTTCATCCCGGCGGCTATTGGTGGCGAGTACGACAGCCGGATCGTGCTGGTCGCGGAGCGGTTCGTTCCGTAGCTGAACGGTGGCATTCGCTGGCCGGCCGGCCCCTTGCCGCCGAGTGTTTCCACGTGGGTAGCGCGGACTCGAAGAGGTCATTCGTGCGGACAGCATGAAGGACGCGACTCTGTGAGCGCCGCCACAGATCGGCGTCCGCGAGTTCGCAACCAGCTTGTGAGCTTGCGAAGGGCTTGCTACTATGGACAAGGCGGATTGCGCCCCTTTCCGTTGCTGCCCGTCCGTCGAAGAAGGAGTTCTAACCAGTTCATGAGTGACGATACCCTGACCGAAACCCCAACCGCTGCCGGTAGCGACATGCTCGGCAGCGTGCTGAGCCGCCTGTCGAGCAGCGAATTCGAGGAAGAGTCAGACGAGGACACCCCGGCAAACCTGGAAGAGGAAGACGAAGAAGAAACCCAGGCTGAGCAGGAAGAAGAAGAGGTCGAGTCCGTCGCCCTGATGGCCGACGAGGCCGAGGGCATCGACGACCCCGTCCGCATGTACCTGCGCGAGATCGGCAAGGTCTACCTGCTGACCGCGGACGACGAGAAGCATCTCGCGCGCCAGATGGAAGAAGGCATCCATCTCCGCCAGATTGAAGAAGCGTACGTTGCGACGTACGGGCATCCGCCGTCGGCCGCCCGTGTTGCGGTTTCGCTGCTGGAGCAGTGGACAGGCTTGCTGCCGGTGTTCAAGGCCGCGAAGCCGTTCCTTGATGACTACGACAAGATCATCGCCAAGAACGCGCCCGCGCTGGACAAGGACGAGCCGCCGCCACGCACTCCCAAGTGGCGGGTCGCAGGCACTCCGAAGCTGAAGAACATGTCCTTCTCAGAGGTCATCGGCGATTCCCAGTTCCGCGGCCTCATTGACGGCGAGCTGGACGCGGATTTCCTCCGGTACGCCAACCCGAAGATGAAGCGGACCGGCGACGATGCGGACGAGCGCACGCACAAGGACATCGTTCTGCTCTCGATCGTGACGCATATCCTGAACCGCGACCTCGTCGCGCAGATGGGCGAGGAGGCCGGCGGCGAGGACAACCTCATCCCGCCGATCGACGGGCTGGTCGAAAAGCTGGCACCGCTGGAAGACAAGCTGCGGTATCACTTCGAGGCGCTCAAGCAGCACGGGGACCGCGCCGAGCGACGGCTGACAGAGGCGAACCTTCGCCTCGTGGTGTCTGTGGCGAAGAAGTACATCGGCCGCGGCATGTCGCTGCTGGACCTGATCCAGGAAGGCAACATCGGCCTCATTCGCGCGGTCGAAAAGTTCGACTATCGCAAGGGCTTCAAGTTCTCTACGTACGCGACGTGGTGGATTCGCCAGGCGATTACCCGCGCGATCGCGGACCAGGCGCGGACCATCCGCATCCCGGTCCACATGGTCGAGACGATCAACAAGCTGGTGCGCGTCAGCCGCCGGCTGGTGCAGGAGTACGGCCGGGAGCCCACGAGCGAGGAGATCGCCCGCGGGATGACCGAGGCCGGCAAGCAGGACGCGGCCTCGATGTTCAGCCCGGAGCGTATCCGGGAGATCCAGAAGGTCTCGCAGGAGCCCGTCTCCCTCGAAACGCCGATCGGCGAAGAGGAAGACAGCCACCTCGGGGACTTCATCCCGGACGAGGGGGCGCTTGCCCCGGCTGAGGCTGCGAGCCAGCAGCTGCTTCGGGAGCAGGTCGAAGACGTCCTCGCCAGCCTGACAAGCCGTGAGAGGCGCGTTTTGCAGCTTCGGTTTGGTCTCGAAGACGGTCGCAGCCGCACATTGGAAGAAGTTGGCCGCGAATTCGGGGTTACCCGGGAGCGCATCCGCCAGATCGAGGCGAAGGCGCTCCGCAAGCTCCGGCATCCGAGCCGAAGCCGAAAGCTCCGCGACTACCTCGACTAGCGAGAGTCCCGGACACAACCGCAGGGAACAAAGAGGGCTGCACGCCGGTGCAGCCCTCTTTGGTGTGTCACACCTGTGCTGTCCCGGGCGCCACACCTTCCCTCGTCGCGGACGCAGTCCCAGAATCTCCGCGTAACAAGACGGGAGGCACGACATGGGCAGGCTTGATGGGAAGGTGGCGCTCATCACGGGCGGCGCACGCGGCCAGGGCGCCGCGGAGGCACGGCTGTTCGCAGCGGAAGGAGCCGTCGTGTTCTTGACGGACCTCCTCGATGCGGAGGGCGCAGCGGTTGCAGCTGAAATCGATGGACACTACCTACGGCATGACGTGTCGAGCGAGGCAGCGTGGGAGTCGGCCGTGGCGGAGGTCGTGCGGTTACATGGGCGAATCGACGCCCTCGTGAACAACGCCGGGATCTATCGCTCGGCGCCGCTGACCGAGATGGCGCTGGACGACTACCGGGCAGTGATCGACATCAACCAGGTCGGCGTCTTCCTTGGGATGAAGCACGTCGGGCGGCAGATGGTCCGGCAGCGGTCCGGCTCGATGGTGAACATTTCGTCCATTGCGGGGTTGCGCGGGGGCGGGACGGCGATCGCGTACACCGCCAGCAAGTGGGCGGTGCGTGGAATGACAAAGACGGGCGCGCAGTATTTCGGCCCGCATGGCATCCGGGTGAACTCGATTCACCCGGGACTCATCGAAACGCCGATGCTGCACCAGTTGCCGGGGATGGACGCGGACCCAGGACGTTATGTGCAGCGAATCCCACTGGGCCGCATCGCCGAAGCGGACGACGTGGCGAAGCTCGCGCTTTTTCTTGCCTCGGACGATAGCTCCTATATCAACGGAGCGGAGGTCACGGTCGATGGCGGCATGACCGCGTAGGACCGTGTCAGGCCGGAGTGTGGGCTCTCAGGAACGCCCTCACCGCGTCGATGAAGTCCTGGCGGCGGTCCGGGTCGTTCCACTGGAATGGCAGCATCGTCGCGTTCGGCGCCTCGCGGGCGATGCGTTCGCCGATGCCTCGCGGATGGAAGGCGTCGTTGCCGGGGGCAACGAGCATTGGCGTCGTGCATGACTGCATCCATTCGGGCGTGGCAGTGAAATACGGCGGGCTGTCCGGCCACATCCCCTCGCGGAAGGCGATCACGAGGGCGACGTAGTCTTCGGTAGACATGGCCTCCACCTCAGCGCGAAAGGCAGGATCGGCCGCGATCCGTGGAGCGAACGGACCGGCGGCGTTGTTCGCCATGAAGAGGGAGTTTTGCATAGCCGCCGCCGTGACAGCCTTCACTCCCTCGGCGCGCGCTACCTTGATGGTCTCGTTGAACATGGCGTAGAAGACACCGACGTTGTTCGTCTCATCGAGCCCGACCGGGTTTTGCGGGACAGCGGCGACGACTCTTCCCGGGGCGGCCTGGATGAGATTCCAAATGTACGCGCCGCCTATGCACCCGCCCATCACGTGTGCACGGCTCGCGCCGGCCGCATCCAGCACGGCGAGTTGGTCGCCGGCCGTCTGCGCGTAGGTGAAGGGCGCTGCCGGGGCGTAGCTTGTGCCAGCATGGCGCTGGTCCATGCCGATGACGCGAAACTCGTCGCTCAACTCCTTCATCGGGTTGAAGGCGCTGCGATCCCAGAATTCGATCTGGCTTGAGACGCCGCCGGGAGCAATCAGCAGCAAAGGAAAGCCGCTGCCTTCGACTTCGTAGTGGATGGACGCGCCGTCAGGCCGTGTGATGAGTGGCATCAGTACTCTCCTCTTGAGGTCGCACCTGGCGCTCTTGGGCCAGCTGCGACGGCTAGCGTCGATTTCCCCGGCGTGGACGCGGCGGCAGCTGGGGTGCTTCGACAGACAGGTCTGCCTCAAGCAGGCCGTCGCCGGTCAACCTGACCGGGAAGCTGATTACGGGTCGGAAGGCGGGCAGCGTTAGTGCCCGGCCACTCTCTGCGTCGAAACGGGCACCATGGCGAGGACATTCGACCTGGCAACCGTTCACGACCTCGCCGTCGGCAAGGGGACCGTCGTCGTGGGAGCAACGGTCCTCAATCGCGTAGTAGCGCCCCTCGCAGTTCACGACGAGGACTCCGCGGCCGCCCTCGGGCTGGAAGTCCTTCATCGTGCCCGGCGAGACTTCATCGGCGGGTCCAAGCGTTGTCCACCGGCTCTCTTCAGCCATCGACGACCATCCTTCGGGCCACATTGGGCCGCTCCGAACGATCGTAGCAAGGACGGCGGTCGAGCGTGCAGACGGTGGGAAAGCTCCGTGCGCTGGTCCGGTCGGTTTGCTATTGTCCCGCGAGCGTCCACAGGGATGAGAGCCGGGGGTAGGAATGCAAGCGCTGGATGACTTCGTCGTGCTGGACCTGACGCAGCACATCGCAGGACCGTACGCGACCAAGCTGATGGCCGACTTCGGGGCGGACGTGATCAAAGTCGAAAAGCCCGGTGGCGATGTAACGCGCCAGCTAGGTCCGTTTTCGGGCGGCGAGCCGCATCCCGAAAAGAGCGGACTGTTCTTCTTCCTCAACACGAATAAGCGGTCAGTGGTGCTGGACCTGAAGAGCGATGACGGCGCCGAGGCGATCCGTGCGCTTGCTGCCCGGGCTGATGTCGTCGTGAGCAGTTTCTCCCCCGCGGTGGCAGAACGGCTGGGACTCACCTGGGACTTCTTCCGGGCACTGAAGCCCGACCTGTCGCTCATCTCAGTGTCGAACTTTGGACAATCCGGGCCGTACCGCGACTACCGGCTTACCGAGTTGCCGCTCTACGCCTTCGCGGGCGAGATGTACTCGATGGGGCTGACGGAACGGGAGCCTGTGAAGATGGCCGGGACTGGTGCGCTGTTCGAATCGGGTGCGGCGATCGCGCCCGCGGTGCTTGCGACTGCGATGGCGGGCAAGCTCAGCGGCGAAGGGCAGCATGTCGATGTTTCTCTCGCGGAGACACACTTTGGCGGCGTCGACCGGCGCCATGCGACGGCAATCGGCTTCCAGTTCAGTGGTCGAAAGACGATGCGCGCGGCTGGCGGGGCGGCGGGGATGCCGGGCGGGATCTACCCCTGCGCGGATGGATGGGTGGAGTTTGCCGCTGCCGGCGTCCGCCCTGACCGCGTTGCTGACATGCTGAACCACGCGGAATGGCTCAATGAACCCCAATACCAGGACCCGCAGGCACGCGTGCAGCCAGACGTCATCGACGCGTGGAACGCGAACTTCTTCGTCTGGTGCCTGGAGCGGACGAAGCGCGAAATCTGGGCGGAAGCGCGGCGAGCGAAAGTGATGTGCGGCCCACTCTTTTCGACGCAAGACCTCTTCGAAGACGATCACTTCCGGGACCGCGGGTTCTGGGCGCAGGCCGAGCATCCCGCCATGGGGAGCGTCGAATTCCACGGCCGCCCGTTCATCATGCAAGAGGGTGGCTGGGAGATGCGCAGGCCGGCCCCGCTGCTCGGCGAGCACACGGCGGAGGTGCTCCGCGAGTGTGACCTGAGTGGAGCGATGATCGAGCGCATCGTGGCCGCAGGAGGTGCAAAGTGAGCCAGGCAAAGCCACTTGAGGGGATCCGGGTCATCGACCTGTGCGTGGTCTGGGCGGGCCCGTTTGCGACGATGCTGATGGGAGATCTTGGCGCTGAGGTGATCAAGTGCGAAAACCCGTTCGTCTGGCAGCCGATGACGCGCGGCGGCATGGCGCGACCCCCGCAATTCCTGATCGACCGCGGCGCTGCCTGGAGCACGGGGTACCCGGACAACGTGCCCGGTGACCGCCCATGGAATTACTCGCCGACCTTCGTGAGCCTCTACCGCAACAAGAAGAGCTTCTGCGTGGACCTCCGCAGCCCCGAGGGGCTTGACGTGTTGCGGCGGCTGGTCGAGGTGGCCGACGTGGTGTACGAAAACAACGCGACCGGGACGCTCGAAGGCCTGGGGATCACGTACGAGTGGCTGAAGTCCATCAAGCCGGACATCATCTTCCTCCGCGTTCCCGCCTATGGAAGCACGGGGCCGTACTACAACGCGCGTGCCCTGGGCGTGCACCTTGAGGCCGTGATGGGTCACACGCTGCTTCGCGGGTATGACGACGCTGATCCCAGCGCGAACACAGCGATCTACTCCGGCGACTACATGGCCGGCGCCCAGGGAGCCTTCGCCGTGATGACGGCACTCTGGCATCGGCGGAAGACGGGGAATGGGCAACTCGTCGAGATCGGCCAGGCTGAGAATGCGTCTGCGATGTTCACGCAGGCGATCATGGATTACTCACTGAACCGGAAAGTGCAGACCACCATCGGGAACCGGGACGTACACGGCCGTTACCCGTGCGGTGTCTATCCCTGCGCCTCGCCGGGCACCGCGGAGGAGTGCCGCGATCGCTGGATCGCGATTCACGTGGAGACTGACAGCCAGTGGGGGAGCTTTTGCGCCGCCATGGGGGATCCCGCATGGGCCCGCGACCAACGCTTCGCCACGAACGAGGGCAGAGCCGAGCAGTTCAAGGAGATTGATGCCGGGATCGCAGATTGGACGCGGACTCGCGACGACTACGAGCTCATGCACCTCCTCCAGTCACACGGAATCGCGGCAGCGCCCGTGCTCGAAGCGTCACGGATGTTCGATGACCCGCACCTCCGCGGGAGGGAGTTCTTCCGGACGCAGCGCATCGAAAACGGTAAGGAGTACGAATTCGTTGGACCGATCTGGCGCTTCGAGGATGACCCTGTCCAATTCCGTCAACCGCCGATCGGCCTTGGCGAGCACAATGAGTACGTCTACCGGGACGTGCTCGGCGTGACCGACGCGGAGTACGAGCACTTCCGGGATCTGGGGTGGATCACCATGGACTACGACCCGTCGGTGCCCTGAGCCAGTGCGAGCCCTGGGAGCGAACCGGCTCTACGGCGAGCTGGCGCCCTGGTACCACCTGCTCTCGCATCCCTCAGAGCACAAGGACGAGGCGAGGCACTACGGCGAGGTGATACGCGCGCTCGCTCCGGAGGCACGGACGCTCCTCGAACTCGGGTCCGGTGGCGGGAATAACGCCTCGTTCCTCAAGCAGGAGTTCGAATGCACACTGGCGGACCTTTCGGAGGAAATGATCGCCATCAGCAGGGCGATCAATCCCGAGTGCGAGCATATCTCGGGCGACATGCGGACGCTTCGGCTCGGCCGGACCTTTGACGTGGTATTCGTGCACGACGCGATCGAGTACATGCTCACCGAGGACGAACTCCGGGCGGCGGTCGAAACGATTGCAGCGCACCTCGCCGCAGGCGGCGTTGCCCTTGTGACACCGGACGCGGTGGCCGAGACGTTTGAGCCGGGCACAGACTGCGGCGGCAACGATAGCGATGACGGCCGCGGCCTCCGCTACGTTGAATGGACCACGGACAGCAACCCGGCAGATTCGCGATTCGAAGTTGAGTTCGCGATGCTGCTACGGGAGGCGAACGGCAACGTCCGGGTCGAGTACGACCACCACACGTACGGCTTGTTTGCCCGTTCCACATGGAGCCGGCTGTTCCATGAAGCAGGCCTGCTGGAGGTCCCGCACGGCGTCGCCGACCCATATGAGGGCCAGCACGTCGTGTTTACTCTTCGTAAGAGGGGATAGCCCGGACGGTGGTCGAAGGGCGTCAGCCTGTAGACTGCCCGCCATGCCTGACAACAATCCATCCGTGAACTGGGCACCCGTCCTCGACGAAGCGCTCGACGTCTTTCAGCGGTTTCTGCGCGTTGATACTTCGAATCCTCCGGGACGCGAGCGGTTGGCCTGCGACTTTCTCGGCGCCGTCCTGGATGCAGAGGGGATCCCATACACGCTGTACGACGCCGGCGACGACCGCGTATCGCTGAGGGCGGTGCTCAAGGGTGACGGATCGAAGCGGCCTTTCATGCTGCTCAACCACACGGATGTCGTGCCAGTGCAGCGCGAATACTGGGACGAAGAGCCATTCAGTGGCCTTATCCGAGACGGGCACGTCTGGGGACGAGGCGCGTTGGACATGAAGGGCCTCGGCGTCGCCCAGCTGATGACGTTCCTGCTGGCGAAGCGGCTCAATCTGCCGCTCGCCCGTGATCTGGTCTTCTTTGCCCAGGCCGATGAGGAGGCCGGCAGCGAGTACGGCATGCGCTTTATCGAGCGCGAGTTCCCCGAAACGCTGGACGCCGAGTTCGTCATTAACGAAGGCGGATCGGGAACGACCGAGTTGTTCGGTGTGCAGCGGCCGGTGTACAGCGTTGCCGTCGCTGAGAAGGGGCCGCTCTGGCTGCGGCTGGTTGCCGAAGGGCGACCGGGTCATGGGTCGATGCCGCACGAAGACAACGCACTGGACCGGCTCGTCCGTGCGATGTACCGGATCCAAACCTGGGAGCGGCCCCTGAGTGTGTCGCCGGTACTGACTGAGTACTTCGGACGGCTGAGCCGCGCGGGCATGTATAAGGGCGATCCCACGGCAGAAGCGCTAAAGGAAGCAGCTGCAGAGGACCCCCGAATCCGCGCCATGCTGATGGATACGATCTCCGCGACGACTGCCGCGAGCGGAATTAAGCACAACGTTATCCCCGCCCGCGCCGAGGCAACGCTCGACATCCGGCTCCTGCCGGGCGTCAAGCCGGATGAGTTCCAGGCGGAGCTCGTCCGAGTGATCGACGATGACAAGGTCCGGATCGAACCGGTCCATGTGCGCTGGTCGGAGACAAACTCGTTTGACACGGAGTTGTTCCGCTGTATCGAAGACGTGGTGCACGACTTCGTCGAGGACGCCGTCGTGGTTCCGGGAATGACTGTCGGCTTCACTGACAGCAGCGAACTGCGGAACCGCGGGATGATTTCCTACGGGTTCTCGGGTGGGCTGAACGAGCCAGCGCTCGGGCAGGGCGTGCACGGCCACAACGAACGCGTCAGTCTCGAGAGTTTTCACCTGAATTGCCAGATGGTGTACGAACTGACGCGCCGGATGTGCACGTAACATCGCGTTCGCCAATCGCGACAACAGATGACGCAGCCGCCAGCGAAAGTCCGTTTGGTCGCGAATTCAGAACGTATGTGCTTGACGATCGCACAAACGTTCGCATACTATCCGCGACACACCAGAACGGATGTGCGCATCATGGTAAACCCGATCCTCACTCTCGCTTTCGACCTCTTTGTTATCGCAGCGGCCGGCATCCTGCTCTACGCCACGGTCCTTGAGCATCGGCGGGGCCAGCGCGGCGTGGTGGCTTCCGAGCGCCGATTTCGAACCGGGCGAAACGCTCCCGTGAGCCACCGCGCCGTGACCACAGCTGCGCCTGGGCGAATTCGGCGGAAGATTGCCGCCTAGAGCTACGCGCGCTTTCGCGCCGGCGTCGCGGCGCGACCGTTCAGGTCGCGGGCGACGGTGCGGACGCCGGTGACGATTTCGATTCGAGACAGCAGCCGTGAGAGCTGCTCGATACCCGTGGTTTCGAGGGTTGCAAGGATGTTGACCATCCCATCACCGGCCTCGACGGTGCGGACGCCGACCATGTTCACCTTTTCGTCGGCCATCACGCCGGAGATGTCGCGCAGCAGACCAACGCGGTCCCATGCCTCGATCCGGATGGACGCCGGGTACATGCGGGTAACGGTGCCCCACTCCACGCCCACCAGGCGTTCGCGCTCTTGTTCGTTGAGCACACTGTGGCAGTCGGCGCGGTGGACCGTCACGCCGCGCGCACGGGTGACGTAGCCCACGATCTGGTCCCCGGGTACTGGATGGCAGCAGCGTGCCATGGTGGTGAGCAGGTTGCCGATGCCCATGACGCGCAGACCTGGTGATCCGAAGGTCGGTGGCACGTTGGCCGGCTCCGGCAGGCTGGGCAGGTCGTCTGGCGCTGCCGTCTCGACGAGCGGTTCGAGCTTGCGGGCGATGGTCGTGGTGCTGACGGCGCCGTAGCCGATGGCGGCGAGCAGGTCCTCCCATGACGTGTAGCTGAACATCTCGCGGATCTCGTCCTGCCATTCGTTCACGTCGACGCCGAGCCGCTTCATCTCTTTTTCCAGCATCGCGCGACCGTTTTCGATGTTTTCGGTGCGTTCGAGCTTGCGGAACCACTGGCGGACCTTTTCGCGGGAGTGGCCCGTGCGGATGTAGCCGAGGTTCTGGTTGAGCCAGTCGCGGGATGGGCCTTTTGTCCGGTTCCGCATGATCTCGATGACGTCACCGGTCTTAATCTGGCTGTTGAGCGGGACGATGCGTCCGTTGACCTTGGCGCCCATGGTCTGATGCCCGAGGTCGGTGTGGATGCGATAGGCGAAGTCGAGCGGCGTCGCACCGGCGGGGAGATCGAGGACCTCGCCCTTGGGCGTAAACACAAAGACCTGGTCCTGGAAAATGTCGGTCTTGACGGTTTCTACGAACTCTTCGGCGGCCGCCATTTCCCGCTGCCATTCGAGCAGCTGACGGAGCCAGGCGATGCGGGCTTCGTC
The DNA here is from genome assembly GCA_050248655.1 of Dehalococcoidia bacterium. Classification (GTDB taxonomy): domain Bacteria; phylum Chloroflexota; class Dehalococcoidia; order Tepidiformales; family Tepidiformaceae; genus JAGQHB01. The sequence goes on along the minus strand of JBFWRY010000001.1, from coordinate 149,033 downwards.
GGCGCCGGAATTACCGCCTTCCTTGTAGCGCCAGTGCGCAGCAACGCCGTACTCGGCGACCCGGTGCATTTCTGGCGTGCGGATCTGAACTTCGAGCGGCCTGCCGCCGATCGCAACGACAGTAGTGTGGAGGGACTGGTAGCGGCTGTCCTTTGGGTTGCCGATGTAATCGTCGAACTGTCCTGGAATCGGACGCCAGAGGCTGTGGACGACGCCGAGCGCGTGGTAGCAATCGGCCACGGTGTCGACGATGATCCGGAGGGCGAGCAGGTCGTAGATCTGGTCGAAGCCCTTCGCCTCCGCGGAGTATCGCTCTCGCTTCTGATGGATGCTGTAGATGTGTTTGGCGCGACCGCTGATGTCGCCCCGGATCCCCGCCTCTTCGAGATGGGGGCGGAGGACGGCGACCGCTTCAGCGACGTGCCGCTCGCGCGTATCGCGGCGGGATGCGACCAGCTGCGCAATGTCGCGGTAAGCATCCGGTTCGAGGACACGGAAGGAGAGGTCTTCGAGTTCGGACTTCACGTTCCAGACGCCAAGTCGGTTGGCAAGAGGCGCGAACACTTCGAGCGTCTCCTGGGCAATGCGCTGCTGCTTGTCTTCGGGCTGAGCCCAGAGCGTGCGCATGTTGTGAAGCCTGTCGCAGAGCTTAATGAGGACGACACGAACGTCCTCGGCCATGGCGAGGAACATCTTGCGGAGGTTCTGGGCCTGGACGGCGTCGCGCCCCACCTGTCCAGATGCGGCCTGGACCGAGAGCTTATCGAGTTTCGTGAGCCCCTCGACGAGGCCGGCAACATCGGCGCCGAAACGCTTATTGAGCTCTTCGTTGGGGATGCCGCAATCCTCCTGGACGTCGTGGAGGAACGCCGCGGCGACCGCGTTATGGTCGAGTTCGAGGCTGGCAACGAGTTCGGCGACGGCGAGCGGGTGCGTTATGTAGGGCTCTCCGGACTTCCGGAACTGACCCGCGTGACAGGCTGTGGCGAAGGCGAATGCCTCGCGAAGGAAGGGCCTACGCTCTGCGGCCAAATACGCTGCCGGTCCCTCCAGGAACGGTTCAATGGAGATGGCGGCGGTTGCCTCGCTGGCTTCGACGCCCAATGGTGCTGTCCCTCTTTGCCCCGGTGCCACGGGAACCTATCCTACCACGGGGTGCATGGGCGCCGGCAGAGGGGTTCTCATGGCGACACGATTTCAAGCGCCTCGCGGCACGCAGGACATCCTTCCCGATGTGCAGCCGTATTGGGCAGCTGTCCACGCGGCGATCGCCGACGTTACGCGGCTGTACGGCTTTCAACGCATCGATACGCCCGCGTTCGAGGCGGCAGCCCTTTTTGAGAAGGGTTCCGGCGATACGACGGACATCGTCGAGAAGGAGATGTACACGTTCGAGGATCGTGGCGGCGATCAACTGGCGCTTACGCCCGAGGGCACGCCGGCGATTTGTCGCGCCTACCTCGAACATGGGATGGGCAGCTGGCCCCAGCCGGTGCGCCTGTACACGACACACCAGATGTTCCGGTACGACCGCCCGCAGAAGGGCCGCTACCGGCAGCACACGCAGTTCGACTGCGAGGTGTTCGGCTCGACAGACCCGCTTGTCGACGCGGAAGTAATCAGCATGCTCTGGATGCTTTACGCGAGGCTTGGTTTGAGCGGACTGCAAGTGCGGATCGCGTCGCTTGATGACCCGGAGCCGCGGAAGGCGTACCTCGAACGGCTCCGCGCCTACTACCAGCCATTCCGTACACGCCTGTCAGAGGACTCGCAGCGCCGGCTCGACCGAAATGCCCTGCGTTTGCTGGATTCCAAGGATGAGCGCGACTTCCCGTTCAAAGAGGCGGCGCCCAAGCTTGTCGATCAGCTGAGCCCGGAGGCGGCGGCCCATCACGAGGCGGTGCTCACCGCACTCGCAGCTGCGGGAATTCCCGCTGTCGTGGACCCGTACCTGGTGCGCGGGCTCGATTACTACAACCGCACGGTCTTCGAAGTCGTGCCTGTCGACGACGAGCGGGCACAGGGAACCATCGGCGCAGGCGGCCGCTACGATGGCCTTCTGGAAACGCTCGGCGGCCCGCCGACGCCAGCGATCGGGTTTGGGACCGGCATCGAACGAATTGTTCTGGAAATGCAGCGACGCGATGTGGTTTTCGACGCCAGACCTGCCGCCGACGTGTATATCGTCCACCGCGGGGAGGGCTCAGGACGGGTCGCATTCCGTATAGCTTCGGAGATGCGCCGCCAGGGTGTACCCACGCAGGTCGGTGACGGTACGCGGTCCTTCAAGGCACAGTTCCGTAGCGCCGACACCTCGGGGGCGCGCATCGCCGTGATCCTCGGCGAATCGGAGCTGGAACGCGGTGTCGGGGTAGTGAAGGACCTTCGCAGCGGCGGTGAGCAGCAGGAAGTGGCACTCGATCTGCTAGCGGGTTTGGTCAGCCAACCGGCAGGCGGGTGATATACTCGCAGGCAAGAGAAAGCGGTGTGGCCCGCCGGCGCGGGCCTTTTCTGTGCTATGGACGATGCGATCCGGAACCAGCTGACGCGCATTAAGCAACGTCACGACGAGCTCACGAACGAGATGGGCCGTCCAGACGTAGCGGCCGACTATGAGCGGCTGAACTCGGTTGCGCGCGAACGGGCCGAACTCAGCTCGCTTGTGGACCTGTTCGCCGCGTACCGCGCGGACGAGGAGGAGGCCGCAGCGGCAGCGGTGATGGTGGACGAAGAGCCCGATCCCGAACTGCGGGAGATGGCGGCGGCCGAGCTGGCCGAGATCCGGGCGCGGCTGGAAATCAACGACCGGCGCATTGTGCGCGGGCTGCTGCCGAAGGACCCACGGGACGACAAGAACGTGATCGTGGAGATCCGTGCCGGCGCCGGTGGAGATGAAGCTGCGATCTTCGCGGCGGATCTCTACCGGATGTACGCACGCTTCGCGGAACGGCAACGCTGGCAGACGGAGATCATCGATGCTTCGGAAACGGAGCGTGGTGGCTTCAAGGAAGTCGTCTTCGAGGTACGCGGGGCGGGCGCCTATTCGCGGCTGAAGTATGAGAGCGGCGTGCATCGCGTTCAGCGTGTGCCGGAGACGGAGGCCCAGGGCCGAATTCACACTTCGACGGCAACGGTAGCCGTGCTCGCCGAGGCGGAGGATGTCGATGTCGACGTCGAAGACAAGGACATCCGCACAGACATTTTTCACGCGTCCGGCGCGGGTGGCCAGAACGTTAACAAGGTAGCGACCGCCGTGCGGCTGACCCACACGCCGACGGGTATCGTCGTGGTTTGCCAGGACGAACGCTCGCAGTTCAAGAACCGCGTGAAGGCGATGACCGTGCTGAAGTCGCGGCTCCTGGACATGCAGATGCAAAAACAACAAGCGGAGATCAGCGAGACGCGCCGCTCACAGGTAGGCTCCGGGGACCGCAGCGAGAAGATCCGGACGTACAACTATCCGCAGGACCGGATCACAGATCACCGGATTGGCCTCACGATCCACAGCATCCCCGACCGCCTCGACGGCAACATCGACGACCTGATCGATGCGATTGCCACCGCAGACGAGGCAGAACGTCTACAAGGAGTGACCGCGTGAGAGCGAGGTCGCTCGCCGCCGAAGGCCGGGAACGGCTGTCAGCGGCGGGCATCGAGTCCCCGGCGTTCGACGCGGAGTACCTTGTCCGCTCCGTGGCCGGGATCGACCGTGCCGCGTACTTCCTCAATCCCGAACTCAGCGACGAGACGGTCTGCCAGGTCCGTTCCGCCGTTGCCCGGCGATCGGCGCGCGAACCTGCGGCGTATGTGACAGGAGTGCGGGAGTTCTGGGGCCTGCCCATCGCCGTTGGCCCAGGCGTGCTCGTCCCGCGGCCAGAGACAGAGCTACTTGTTGAGTTGGCCATCGGCGAAAGTAATGGATCCGACGTGATTGTCGACGTGGGGACTGGAAGCGGCTGTGTCGCCGTCGCAGTGAGCCGCGAACTGGAGGGGGCCAGGGTTGTGGCCGTCGATGTGAGCGCGGAGGCGCTGGCGTTCGCCAGCCTCAACGCTCGACGCCACGCGCCGGAGGTTGCCCTCGTCCGCGGCGATCTGGCCAACGCCGTCTTCTCGGCGTCGATCATCCTCGCCAACCTGCCATACATCGCGACCGACGAGATAGACGCACTGGAGCCCGAGGTCTCGCGTTGGGAACCGAGGGTCGCGCTGGACGGCGGGGGCGATGGTTTCGACCTCGTGCGAAGGCTCGTGTCGGATTGTGCAGTGCGCCTGCGGCCCCGACTCCTGGCCCTGGAGGTAGGGTACGGAATGGCCCCGGCAGCATGCAGCATTGTCGAGGAGCATCGGGCGACCGCGACGGTGCATCGTGACCTCGCCGGGGTTGACCGAGTGGTGTGCGCGCGATGGCAGTGAAGCTCATAGCTCTGGATATCGACGGGACACTGGTACCACCGGGAAACGACGCGACGGTGATGCCGTCAGCGGGCATCGTCGATGCCGTTCGGCAACTGAATGCCGCCGGCGTGGCAGTGATACTGGCATCGGGGCGGATGTTCCCGGGGACGGTGGCAGTAGCCCGGCACCTTGGCCTTGACACGCCGCTCGTCTGTCAGCAGGGCGCCTCGGTGCACCGGTTGGATGGCACATTGCTTCACAACCTCCCAATAGACGCCGGGATCGCGCGCGAAATTGTCGGGTTCGCACGGGATTTGGACCGCCTGTATGCGTGGTTCAACGCGGTCCGGTACGTCGCTTCGGCGCGCAATAAGGCGTCGGAGGAATACGGCCGCGTTTCGGGCATCGACCCGGAATATCGGGATGACCCGGAGAACTCGGGGTTGGACCCGACCGGCGTCGACATCATCAGTTCCGCGCCTGAGGCCGCACACATTCACCGCGTGCTGGCGCACCGCTACGGAGACCAACTCCACATCCTCGACTTCCCAACGGTTACGGTGGCGGTTGCTGCGGATGCGAACAAACGGCACGCACTGTCGCTGCTCTCGGCGGACCTTGGGATCGACCGTCGCGATGTCATGGCCATCGGCGATAGCGTGAACGACGCACCGATGCTGGCATGGGCAGGACGCGGAATAGCGATGCCGCACGCGGACCGCTACGCACGGGACGCAGCGGACGAGGTGCTACCGGGCGAAGGCATCGAGGCGATGGCGCGATTCCTGATGAGCCTCGTCCCGCGCTAACTGGGATCGATTCGGTGCCAGATCCGCATCAGGTAGAGGCTGACAGCGAGGATTGCGAGCGTGGCGCCACCCACTGGCACAACGGTCCTCACCCAGTCGATGCCCCCGCCCTCGCCTGATGTCTGCGCAGGCACGGCGAACTGGTTGGTTTGGCGGCGGATGAGTTCGACGAGGTCAGCTTCCGGCATGACACCGGCATCGCCCCGCATGAACGAAGTTGCCGTGCCCCCCTGGAGCCGGAACACGTTCGAGGGACCAGGCCAGTCCGTGCTGTCGCCATGCCGCGCGATCACGAGCACCCGGTCGCCGTCCGCCAGGGACTTGGACGGGTCGGCGCACTCGTCCGGCCCGCCGGCGCGGAAGCGGATGAAGCCGGCGGTGACATTGCCCTTGAGAAACGCCTCCGGTCGCAGGTCGATGTAGCCATCTGATGCGGAGGATCGCCCCGTGTCTTGCCGCTCCACGACGCCGATTACGACGAGGCTCGACTCGGTGACGCGCGCAATCGTCCCTGCTTCTGTGACGCCCGGGGCGCAGGCATCTTGAGCGCCAGACGAAACGGCGGCTCCCGGAAGGAGAGCCGCCGTGACGAGTACGACCAGGGCGAGGGTGTTAGCGGCGCGCCTCAGCAAACTGATAGATCTTCCCTTCCGTCTTGATCGCGGGGGCGACCACCATTTCGGCCTGCTGGAATTCGCGAACCGTGTGGGCACCGCACATGCCCATGGCCGTCCGCAGCGCGCCAGCCAGGTTTTCGGTGCCGTCCGTCCGGCTCGTTGGGCCGTAGAGGAGCTTTTGCAGCGTGGTATTGACGCCTACCTGGACGCGCGTCCCACGGGGCAGGTGGGCGTGCGGGGTTGCCATACCCCAGTGGTAACCACGGCCGGGAGCTTCGGTGGTGGAGGCGAACGGGGAGCCCATCATGATACCGTCGGCGCCGGCAGCGAAGCACTTGCAAACATCGCCGCCAGTGCGAATGCCGCCATCGGTAATGATTGGGACGTAGCGGCCCGACTCTTCGTAGAAGTAGTCGCGTGCTGCGGCGCACTCGATCGTGGACGTGACCTGCGGGACGCCGATGCCGAGCACTTCGCGGCTGGTACAGGCCGCGCCGGGGCCAACGCCGACGAGGACACCGGCGACGCCAGTACGCATCAGCTCCAGGGTCGCGGTGAAACCGACGGTGTTGCCGACGACGACGGGGATGTGAATATATTCGAGGAGTTTGTCGAAGCGGAGGCCCTCGGCGCTGGATGATTCATGGCGAGCCGTGGTTACCGTGCTCTGTACGAACACGATGTCGGCGCCAGCTTCCTGCACGATCGGCGCCATGCGCTTGGTGTTGATCGGGGTAACGGAGACGGCCGCGACGGCGCCACCTGCCTTGATTTCCTGGATTCGGCGCGCGACAAGGTCGTCCCGGATCTCGGCCTGGTATGCCTTCTGCAAGAGGATCGTCGCTTCGTCGCGATTCGCGGAGGCGACCTCCTGGAGGATGGAGGCGGGGTCGTCGTAGCGAGTCCAGACACCTTCGAGGTTGAGGACGGCGAGGCCGCCCGCCTGGTGCATCGCGACAGCAAAAGATGGATCGACGACGGCGTCCATGGCGGAGGCCATGAATGGCACGGCGAACTTGTGGCCGCCAACTTCAAGTCCGAGTTCGACGAGTTCCGGGTTGATCGTCACGTCGCCGGGCACAATGGCGACTTCATCGAAGCCATAGGCACGACGCAGTTCCTTGAAGCGGGGCATGGGGAGGTCGGAGGGGCGAGACTGCTGGGTGCCAAGGGACTGCGCGGTTGTCAACTTCGGTTCAGACCTTCAAACGTGGTGTAAAGGCTGACCGCCTTTAATCGAGTGTAGGAGGGGCAATCGTGCGGGGTCAACCGCGGCCGTAGACCCTCATGCTTTGCGCTTCGGTTATGCTCAGCCAGTGGCATCCCCGACACTCTCGCACCCCCTTGCGCCCGGTTTGTACGTCGTCGCAACACCGCTCGGGAACCTCGAAGACTTTTCGCCGCGGGCACGGAAGGTGCTGCGCCTCGCGACGATAGTCGCAGCGGAGGACACGCGGACGTCCGCTCTGCTCGTCCGGCTGTCCGAGGGGCACGGCCGGATGGTCAGTCTCACCGAGCACAATGTCGCCGAGCGTGTTGAGCTGCTCCTGACCGAAGCGCAAAGGGCCGTGGTTGCCGTCGTCAGCGACGCGGGGACACCCGCCATCAGCGACCCGGGCACGCCGCTCGTCGAGGCGGCCCATGCCGCGGGCGTGCGAGTCGTTCCCGTGCCGGGACCATCAGCCCTGGCTGCTTCGCTCTCCGCGGCCGGATTCCCCGCGGTCCCGTCCACCTTCCTCGGTTTCCTCCCTCGAACGAAGAGTGAGCGGACTGAGTTGTTGCAGCGCTTTGCGCCGGCGGCTACGACGCTCGTCATCTTTGAGAACCCGGGACGTCTCGCCCGCACACTTCTGGAAATAGCGGAAACGTTCGGCGACCCCGAGGTGGTGGTTTGCCGCGAGCTGACGAAGATGCACGAGGAAGTAGTGCGGGGACTTGCGAGTGCTCTGGCGCCGCGCTTCGAAGGCGCACGCGGCGAATGCACGATCGTCGTTCGCACGCCCGACGTGAGCCGGGACCCCCTCGCGGATGAGCTTCGCGCCTACCTCGCCGAGATGAAGCGCGCCGGCGCACGGCGGTCGTCCGCGGCTGCGGAAGCGGCGAAGCGTTTTGGCGTCGCGCGTGACGAAGCGTATGGCCTGTGGGACGAAGTCGAAGGCGGTCGCTGAGTCTCGCTGTGCTACAATCCGAGGCCAATTCCGGTTCTCGGAGTACTCCCAGGGTTGTCACAGCGGATTCTCGTTTGCGTGGCGTGGCCGTACGCCAATTACCTTCTGCACGTCGGACAGGCTGCGGGCGCCTACCTCCCAGCGGACATCTTCGCACGGTACCAGCGGCTGGCCGGGGCAGAAGTGGTCATGGTTTCCGGTTCTGATAGCCACGGGACGCCCATTACGGTCAGCGCGGACCGCGACGGCGTGAGTCCTCGCGATATCGTCGACCGCTACCATCCAAAGATCGTCGAGACGTGGGAACGCCTCGGAATCAGCTTCGACCTGTACACAACGACGCTCACCGAGAACCACTACGCGACCACGCAAGAAGTGTTCCTGCGGTTGCTCGAACGCGGTTACCTCTATGAGGGCACCCAGGAGCAGCTGTTCGACCCCGAGGCGCAGCGATTCCTGCCAGATCGTTATGTAGAAGGGATCTGCCCTCACTGTAGCTATGGCGAGGCTCGCGGGGACCAGTGCGACAACTGTGGCAAGACGCTCGACGCGACAGAGTTGAAGGAACCGCGAAGCCGCCTCACCGGCGCGACTCCTGTGGTCCGGGAGTCGACACACTACTTCCTCAAGCTGACGGCGCTCCAGCAGGATCTCGAGAACTGGGTGCGTAAGCAGGCGCACTGGAGGCGCAACGTCCTCAACTTTACGCTTGGCTGGCTCACGGAAGGGCTCAAAGACCGGGCGATTACGCGGGATATTGCATGGGGCGTTCCAGTACCAGTCGACGGATACGAGAACAAGCGCATTTACGTCTGGTTCGACGCGGTCATTGGCTACCTTTCGGCCACACGCGAGTGGGCGCAGAAGGGCGGGGACCCCGAGGGCTGGCGGCCGTTCTGGGAAGACCCGGCGACTCGCTCATATTACTTCATCGGCAAAGACAACATCCCCTTCCACACGATCATCTGGCCTGGCATGTTGCTCGGCTACGGTGGCTTAAATCTGCCCTACGACGTCCCCGCCAACCAGTACGTGAACTTTTCCGCCGGACAGAAGCAGAGCAAGTCCAAGGGGACGGGCACGTGGGTGCTCGACCTCCTGGACCGCTATGCCCCAGATGTCGTGCGCTTCTATCTCACCTCGATCATGCCGGAGACGAGCGATTCGGAGTTCCGCGAGGAGGAACTCGTGCGCGCGAACAACGAGGTCCTGATCGCAACCTGGGGCAACCTCGCGAACCGGGTGCTGTCGATGGTCCATCGGAATTTCGATGGCGTGGTGCCCGAACATGGGCCGCTCCAGCCCGAAAGCGAGGCGATCCTACAGGAAGCGGCCGCCGCCTTCGAGCAGGTCGGCGCGCATTACAACGCTTGCAACTTCCGCGACGCCCTCAGCGAGTGCCTGCGTATTGCGCAGCTGGCGAATCGCTACCTGGATGGACGGGCTCCGTGGAAGGCAGTGAAAGAGGACAGGGCTCACGCGGCCGAGACGTTGACGACCGCGGTGGGCGTCATCGCTGCCTTGCGGACGCTGCTCCATCCCATCCTGCCGTTTTCGACGCAGATGCTGCACGAGGATCTCGGCCAGGACGGACTGTTGGCGGCCGGAGGCTGGCAGTTCCAGCCGGTCGGGCCGGGGACCGTGCTCCGCGGTCCGCGGCCACTGTACGCGAAGCTCGACCCCATCGAGGCAGCGCCGGCAGGATGATGCTCTTCGACACCCACTGCCATCTCCAGGATCCCGCGTTCGATGACGTGGATGCCGTGATCGAGCGGGCGGCGCAGGCGGGTGTGATTGGAATGGCCGTGTGCGGCTATGACATGCCTTCCAGCCGCCGGGCGACTGAACTCGCGTCGATTCACTCGGGGGTCCTTGCCACCGTCGGCATTCACCCACACGACGCCGAGTCGACGACGGACGCCCAACTCGACGAACTTCGAATTCTGGCGAAGAACGAACACGTCGTCGGTGTCGGCGAACTGGGCCTCGATTTCTACCGGGACCTGTCGCCGCGGGCGCGCCAGGTGGAAGTACTCGAGGCACAGCTCGCTCTCGCTCTCGAGATGGCGCTGCCAATCTGCGTGCATTCGCGGGGAGCAGAAGACGCCATTGGCGACCAGCTTCGCCGGTACGCAGAAGCCAGCCCGTTGCGTAGTAAGGCTCGTCACCCGGGCGTCATGCATTGCTTCGGCGGGACGCTGGAGCAGGCACGCGGATTCGTAGATCTTGGCTTCCTGGTGTCCGTCGCGTGCACGGTGACGTACCCGAAGAGCGACGAGGGCCGTCGCATCGCCCGGGAGCTGCCAATCGAAAGCCTGGTGGTCGAGACCGACAGCCCGTACCTGCCGCCACAAGAACGCCGGGGGAAGCGCAACGAGCCTGGTCTCGTCGGCGCCGCCGTGACGGCCATTGCGGCGGTCCGTGGCATGGACACGGACGAAGTGGCCCGCCGCACCACTGAGAACGCCCTCCGCCTCTATGGCGTTGCGGCCCCTGCAACCGCTGGAGCAAACGCCCGATGACGACGATTTCCCAGGCCGCTTCACTGTATGGGCCGGTGGGCGAGGACCTTATCCTCGTCGAAGACCTCATTGAGTCGACCAAGCGCGTTGAACTGCCGCTGCTCAACCGGATGCTGGACCACGCGCTCGCCTCGAAAGGGAAGCGGCTGCGTCCGGCTCTCGTGCTCCTCGCTGGCACGTTCGGCGACTACAACCTGAACCGCCTGGTCCCGCTCGGGACGTGCATCGAACTGCTCCACACCGCCAGCCTCATCCACGACGACGTCGTAGATGGCGCTGTGAGCCGGCGCGGGCGACCGACCGCCAACGCCATCTTCGACAACGCTCTGACCGTGCTGCTTGGTGATTATGTCTTTGCGAACGCCGCAGAAATGGTGACGCGGACCGAGAGCCTGGAGGTCACGCGGCTGTTCGCGATGACGCTCATGAAGATGACGAGTGGCGAACTGGACCAGGACGCGGCGGCGTGGGACATCGGCAAGGACATCCAGAACTACCTGCGCCGGATCGGCGGCAAGACGGCAGCGCTGTTCACCACCGCAACGGAAGGCGGTGCAGTGCTCGGAGGATGCAGCGAGCGTGAGGTCGATGCACTGCGGTCCTATGGCTACGCAATCGGCATGGCCTTCCAGATCGTGGACGACATCCTCGATTACACCGGCGACGAAGCCTTGATGGGTAAACCGCTCGGAAGTGATCTTCGCGAGGGAAACGTGACACTTCCAGCGCTGTTCCACCTGGAACGGTACCCGAAGGACAACCCCGTCAATCGCTACTTCCGGGCACGCCGGCTGCGTGAAGAAAGACTACAGGAGGCGCTCACCGCCATCCGCGAATCGGGCGCGATCGACCTCTCCATGGACATGGCCAGGGACTACGTACGGCGAGCCGAAGAGGCAATCCAGATCCTGCCAGAATCGGACGCACGCCAGACGCTGACGGAGATTGGGCGCTACGTCCTCGAACGGGACGTATAGCGAGCGCTAGCCCCGCTCTGGTTTGCCTTGCTTCACGGATCGGCCCTGCTTAATCATGGACGAGACTTCGGCGGGCGAAACGCGGTTGCCCATGGTATCGGTCAGGTCCTCTTTGATAGCGAGTTCGCGCATGTCCTGCAGCACCTGCTTTTCACCCTTGAGGGCAACCGGCGCCGGTTCCGGCTTGTTCACCTCGGGGTGCTCGTTCGGCTGACCGCTTGACACCAGGCGCGAAACCTTCTTGCCGAGGTGGTAGAACTTGCCGTCGTCGGGGATGCGCCGCGGGTAGCCGTCACGGAAGGTGAAGGCCGCAAACGACGTGGGCATGATGCGAGGTGCGTCTTTGAAGCACTCGGGGCATGGCACCGGGACAGTGGCTTCGCGGATCGGGCGAAGCTCTTCGAAGATCCCGTTACATGGTTCACAGAAGTATTCGTAAAGCGGCATGGATTCCCTCCCAACGCCGGGCTTCCGCCAGTATACCAGCAGCTTCGTAAGCCTACGGGCTGGCCGGCGCGGTGGCCCGGCGGACATCGTCGATGAACTGCGCGGACGACGGTTCGCGGTCAAGGACGTGGCGGACGACCTCGGCGAGTCCAGCCCGGAGCTCGCGCCCAAGTTCGTCGTCCACTTTCACGTGGGCAAACGTTTCGATGGACGCCTCGCGAGCAAAGCGCAGCACTGCGGCGCAACGGCGGGAAACCAGGCGGCCGCCGCCGCTCTTGCCGCGGCAGCCAGGACACACGAATCCTCCGGCAGGCGCGGAGAGCAATACCAGGTCGCCGGGCAGCGCACCTCCGCAATGAGCGCATGCGGACAGCTGCAGGTCGAACCCGGAGAGCGCCATCAGCGCCAACTCGAACGAGCGGACGACGTGCCGGGGCGCCCCGCCCGCGAGCGCCGCCAGTACCTGGACAAGAGCTTCGAAGACCCCGTGCTGGTCTGCCGCTTCGACGGTGAAGCGATCGACAAGCTCAGCGCAATACAAGGCCTCGGAACCGAGATCGAGATCCTCACGGAGCGGCCGGTAAGCGTCGACCGTTTCGGCCTGGGTGAGCACATCGAGCGACCGGCCCTTCGCGACCAGGACGCGAACTCGAGTCAGCGGCTCAAGGTGGCCGCGCATCTTGCTTCGGGCCTTGCGAACGCCTCGCGCCACGGCCTCAAAGCGCCCTCGGTCGGCGTCGAAGAGCGTGAAGATCGAGTCAGCGTCACCGATATTACGGCGGCGAAGGACGATGGCATCGGCACGATAGAGGCGGTCGCGATCCATGATCAGACGTCCTGCCTGCCCTCCAGGGCTCGCGCAAGGGTGACATCGTCGGTGTATTCCAGATCGGCGCCGCTAGGGAGGCCGCGGGCAAGGCGCGTGACGCGGACACCGAGCGGGGAAAGGAGCCGTTGCACGTACATCGCGGTGGCCTCGCCTTCGAGGCTCGGGTTAGTGGCCATGATGACTTCCCGGACTTCGCCATCTTTGACGCGCGCCAGGAGTTCGCGGACGTGAATCTGCTCTGGTCCAAGGCCTTCGAGTGGATTGAGGCAGCCGTGGAGGACGTGATAGCGACCTTTGAAGCCAGCGGCGCGTTCCAAAGCAACGATATCGAGCGGCTGTTCAACGACGCAGATCAGCCCACCGTCGCGCGCGTCGTCGCGGCAGAAGATGCAGGGATCGCTTTCTGTGATGTTTAGGCACACGGAGCAGAACTGGATCTTCTGCTTCACGTCGAGGATCGCGTTCGCAAGCTCGGCAGCCTCATGCTCGGGGATGCGAAGCACGTGGAACGTGAGCCGCTGCGCAGACTTCGGCCCGATGCCCGGGAGACGATGGAAAGCCTCCACCAGCCGAATGATCGGTTCCGGCGTGGAGGCCACGAGGCTAGCCGAGCCCCGGGATATTGAGACCGCCGGTGATGGCGCCGAGCGATTGAGCCTGTAACTCGCCGGCCCGTTCGGCCGCATCGCCGATGGCAGCCATAATCAGATCCTGGAGCATTTCGACGTCGTCGGGGTCGACGACCTCCGGCTGGATGGCGATACCTGCGATTTTCTGGTCACCGGTCATCGTGACGCGGACGGCGCCACCGCCGGCTGAACCCTCGACGGTGGTCGCCGCGAGCTCTTCCTGGGCCTTCGCGAACATCTCCTGTGCGGCAGCGAGGGGGTTCGCACCACCGCCGCCCATTCCTGCGGAGATACCGCTGGCGCCTGCCGCGGGCCGCCGCATATAGCGGTTCTTGCCACTCATCTTTGCCATATCAACCGTCCTTCTGGACAGGGACCGCGCCAAGGGCCTTCGCAGCCGCAGCGAGATGCCCACTGCGGGCCGGGCGTCTGCCGGTCTCCTGTGCTCCTTCGAGTAATGTAACTTTCAGCTGGACCGGCTCCTTGAGGAGCAGGGCTGCCTGCTCTTCGACAAGCGGCCGGACATCGTGGTCGACCTTGTCGCAGTGCAGTTTGTTCCAGAACCCCAGTTCCAGCACGCCGGCCTCCATGGCGATCACCTTGCAAGAGCCGTTGAGCCAGGCGCCGAGGCGAGGGTTCGCCAGCCGGCATGCCTCATGCAGCTCGCGCATGAAACGCTCTTCGCGGGTCTGAGGTTCGTCTGGACCCGAAGCAGGGGACCCGGGCTTCGCCGCCGTGGGCTGACGTGCCGCACGGGAGGCTGGCCGTCCTTCCTGGCTGGCCGCGGTCGACGCCTGGCGAGGCTCCGCGGCCGGGACAAGGACCGCCGTTGCGATGGCCACTTCGAGCGGGATCGGACTCGTCGGGTCGAGCCGGTAATCGGTCGCGGCGAGGGAGGCGATGGCATCCGTCAGGACCTCGACGCCGCCTGCAGCCCGGGCGGCATCGAGCAGTGACTCCCACTGCCATCCAGGCTCCGACTGACCCCTGAGTGAAGCACGAAGCACGTCCCTGAGAATGTCGACGGTGGCGCGTGTGAACCGCGCGAGATTGACGCCGTCGTCGCCCACTTCGCGAGCGATGTCGAGTGCGCCAGCCAGGTCGCGTTCGATCAGAGCGAGGGCGAGCGCACCGCTGCGGGCGTCCTGGACGAGACCGAGCGCTTCGATCACGCCTTCCTCGGAAGGTGTCACCCCGTAGCGGGCAACGACCTGCTCGAGCAAGGTGATGGCGTCGCGCATACCGCCGCGGGACTGGATGGCGATCTGCTGCAGGCCCTTCGTCGGGATAACGAAGCCCTCTTGCTCGCAGATGTAGCTGAGGCGCTCGACCGCGGAGCCGTTGTTCATGCGATGGAAGTCGTAGCGTTGGCAGCGAGAGGCGATGGTCGCAGGAATCTTGTGGGATTCGGTGGTCGCAAGGATAAAAACGGCGTGCGGCGGCGGCTCTTCGAGCGTCTTCAGCAACGCGTTGAAGGCGCCCTCCGTAAGCATGTGTGCTTCGTCGAGCAGGTAGACCTTCATCTTGAGGTCCGACGGCGCGAAAGCGATCTTGTCGCGCAGTTCGCGGATGTCATCGATACCGCGGTTACTTGCCGCGTCCATCTCAATCAGGTCGAGCGCGGTGCCGCCGAGGATTGCTTTACATGAAGTGCAGGCGCCGCATGGCTCGCCGTCTGTCGGGGCGAGGCAGTTCAGCGCGCGGGCGAGAATGCGGGCAGTGGTCGTTTTCCCGGTGCCTCTTGGGCCGCTGAAGAGGTAGGCGTGCGCAAGCTGACCGGTCGCCAGGGCGTTCCGCAGCGTTGAAACGATATGATCCTGACCCACGACTTCATCGAATCCGCGTGGGCGCCATTTCCCGTAGAGCACCGCAACCTCGACGCAACTGCTTCACCAAGTATAGAACAGATGTACCGGTGGGACGATCAGTGGGGGTGGGTGTGCACGCCGGAGCCGAGGTAGTGCTCCTCGCGCGCTCGCATCCTCGCCTCATCTTCCTGGCTATCGACGTGATCGTAGCCCCGGAGATGGAGGATGCCATGGACGAGGAGATGAGCGAACTCTGCATCAAGCGAATGACCAACCTCCTCGGATTGGCGCAGCGCCGTTGGGAACGAAATCGCGATATCGCCGAGGTACGGGCCCTCATCTCCGTCGGGAAACGGCTCGTCGCCCCCGTCATCCGGAAAGGACAGGACATCGGTCGGCTCGTCGATCCCCAGGAACTCGTTATTCAGGGCGCGGATGTGTTCGTCGCCGGTCACGAGAATCGAAACGCCGGTTCCTTCTGCGACCGCTTCGCCAGCAAGGACGCGCTCTGCGAGGACCGTCAGGGCGCCGGTGTCGAGGCCAGGGGCCGGAACGGAAACCTCGACGCTGATGTCGTAGATGCTCATGTCAGGGGGACGAGCACTTCGATGGCCGACTCCGCGGCCGAGAGCAAGGGCATGGGGAGGATGAAGAACACGAGGACGCCGATTGAAGCGGCACTCACTGCGAGCGCGATGCTCGGGCTTGTCGAGACCCGGACCGCGTCTTCGGCCGGTTCACCGAGGAACATCTGCTTTACGACACCAAGGTAGTAGTAAGCCGAAACAACGCTGTTGGCGACACCGATCAGCACGAGCCACGCGAGGTCTGCGCTAATGGCGGCATTGAAGATGAAGATCTTCGCCCAAAAACCGGCCGTTGGAGGGATGCCGGTGAGCGATACGAGGCAGAAGGCGAGCATGAACGCGAGGAATGGCGAGCGCTTCCACATGCCCGCATAGTCCTTGATGCGGTCTGACTTGATCTGCTGCGAGATAGCAATGATCGCGACGAACGCGCCGAGGTTGGTGAACGCGTACGCGGCCAGGAAGAAGAGCACGCCGCTGCCTCCAAGCCTGAAGGCGTCACCGCCGTCCGCAGAGACCGCAGCGAGGCCAACCAGGATGTTCCCGGCCTGTGCGATCGAGGAGTATCCGAGCATCCGCTTGATGTCGGTCTGCACGATCGCCATGACATTGCCAATGATCATCGACCCGGCGGCGATGACCGCGAACACCATCGACCAGTCGTTGCTCAGGAATTCGGGGCTCAATGCTTCGAAGAAGATGCGCGTGACGACCGCGAAGGCGGCTGCCTTGGAGCCCACGCTGAGGAATGCAGTGACCGGTGTGGGCGCACCCTGATACACATCCGGGACCCACATCTGGAACGGGACGATGGCCATCTTGAAGCCGAAACCCGCGATGAGCAGCGTCGTTGCGACGATGAGGACGGAGCGGTTGGCATCGCCGTCGGCGGCGATTACATCGCCAATCTCCGTCAGGAGCGTCGACCCGGTAAGACCGTACAGTAATGCCATGCCGTAGAGCAGCAAGGATGAGGCAATGGCCCCGAGGAGCAGGTACTTGAGCCCCGCTTCGCTGGATTTCTGATCTTTGCCCCAGCCCGCGAGGATGTACTGCGGTATCGACGAAAGCTCCAGCGCGAGGAATATCGTGATCAGGTCGCGAGCTGCGGCCAGGAACATGAGGCCGGAGCAGGCGGTCAGGACAAGGACGTAGTACTCGCCCTGCCGGCGGCCTTCACGCTCCACCCAGTCGATGGAGGCAAGGACGACGGTGGCGGTGATACCCGCGAACAGGAAATAGAAGAAAGCCGCGTACTCGTCGAGGGCGAGCGTCCCGCCAAAGACATCGTCTTCGTAACCACGACTCACCCAGGAGACGGTCCAGAGCGCTGAGGCAGCGAGACCGGCGAGCGCCACATAGGGGATTACACGCCGCTGATGTGGCAGTACGGCATCGATAACAACGATGATCCCGGCTGTGAGGAGGACGGCAAGCTGCGGGCCGACGACGTCGAGGCTGTTCATGACTGCACTTCCTCCACGCGGGCCACGACTTCATCAACGCTGCCGCTCATCACGTCCATCATCAGGGCAGGGTAGAGCCCGAGCAGGAGGACGAGCGCGGCCATGCCGCCAGCAACAGTGTGTTCCCACCACTTCTGCTGGTCGGTGACACCGTCCCAATCGTGCCTGACCGGGCCGAAGACGACGCGCTGAAGCGTCCATAGCACGTATCCGGCGGAGAGGACGACGCCGAAGATCGACATCAGCACGGCCCATTCGTACTTATCGAAGGCACCAAGGAAGACGGTCACTTCCGCGATGAAACCTGCGAGTGCGGGGAGACCCAGGCTGGCGAATCCAGCGAAGACGAGCCCGGTGGTGATCAGCGGCATTTGGCGGCCGAGCCCGCCCAGCTTTGCGATCTCTCGGGTATGCGTCCGGTCGTACATGAGGCCGACCATGACGAAGAGCATGCCAGTGACGACACCGTGGGCGAGCATCTGGTAGTTGGCGCCCATGATGCTGGTCTTGCCGAGCGCGCCGATCCCCAGCAGGACGAGGCCCATGTGGCTAACCGAGGAATACGCGATGAGCCGTTTGACGTCGGTCTGGCGCAGCGTAACGAACGCTCCATAAAGGACGCTGACGGCGCCAAGGCCCGCCATCCAGATACCGTAGTCGTCCGCCTGTTCCGGCATCATCGTGACGCACATACGGATGATCCCGTAACCGCCCATCTTGAGCAGCACGCCTGCCAGCATGACGGAAACGGCTGTCGGGGCATCGGAGTGGGCGTCGGGTAGCCAGGTATGCACGGGGAACACGGGCAGCTTCACCGCGAAGCCAATGAAGAGGAACGCGAACACCCAGCCGAGCGGCAGAATCGTTCCGGAGATATTGCTCTCGCCCAGCTCGACGATGTCGAAGGTGCCTTCGGCGAAGGCGAGCATAAGGATGGCGACGAGCATGAACGCTGAGCCGGCGATCGTGTACAGCACGAACTTGGTGGCCGAATACTCCTTCCGCCCTGATCCCCAGATGGAGATGAGGAGGAACATCGGAATCAGTTCCAGTTCCCAGAACATGAAGAAGAGCATGAAATCGAGCGCCATGAAGACGCCGAGCACAGAAGCAGCCAACACCAGCAGCATTGCGTAGTACAGGCGCTGACGTTTCGTCACGCTGAAGGAGACGAGCACCGAGGCCAGCGTGAGGCACGTCGTGAGCACGACGAGCGGCAGGCTGATGCCGTCGACGCCGAGGTGGTAGTGGAGGTTGAAGGCGCTGATATCAACCCACTGTTCTTTGACAACGTAGGAGTAACCAGGCGCGCTGCTGTCGAAATCGAAGAAGAGAAAGAGCGAGACGGCGAGAGCTGCAACCGCCGAAAGCAGGGCGATCCAACGGGCGTTCTGTTCGGCGCGCTCAGGTAGCAGTCCGATCAGGATTGCACCTGCAATGGGGATCAAGAGCAATACGGTGAGTTCCATCGGCCGCCCCCTACAGCGGGTTCGCCGCGAATACCGCGACGACCACGACGAGGATTCCGGCCGCGAACCCCAGGCCGTATGCCTGCGGTTGACCGTTTTGAATGACACGCATGCGGTCGCTTGTGACGCGGGCAACGGTGCCGGCGCCATTGACGATGCCGTCAACGACGTACTTATCGTTCAGTTCCAGGAGCCGGTTCCAGCCGGCCTGGAGGACACGCTTCACAAGGAAGTCCTCGTACAAGCGGTCGAGGTACCACTTCTGTTCAAAGAGGGTGGTTATGGGTCCGAAGCCCATCGCGAACGAGCGCGAAGAAAGCCACTGCTTCTGGTAGATGGCCCATGCCAACCCGATACCGAGCACACCGAGGAAGGTGGATGAAATCGCGATGCCCCACTCGAAGCTGCTGTGGTGCTCGTGGACTTCCGGCAGCGCGCCTTCGATCAGGTCACGGAACGAGTGGTCGATGACGAAGGCGCCGGCCGCGATAGCAGGGACGGCGAGGATGAGGAGCGGTGCTCGCATACTCCACGGCGACTCGTGTGGATGCGCGGGGTCACCCTCGAAGTGGCTATCGTGGTCATGCGGGTCGACCGGCTGGCCGCCTTTGTATTCGCCGAAGAAGGTGAGGAAGATGGCCCGGAACATGTAGAAAGCGGTCATCACGGAGACGAGCTGGGCGACGAACCAGAGCCCGGGGTTTTCGCGCCAGGCGTCGAGCAGGATTTCGTCCTTCGACCAGAAGCCGGCGAACGGGAAGATGCCGGCGAGGCTAAGCGAGCCGATCACGCAAGTAGCAAACGTGATCGGCATGTACTTCCGAAGTCCGCCCATAAGCCGCATGTCGAACGTGTTCGTGGCGTGATTGACGGAGCCGCTGGTGAGGAAGAGAAGAGCCTTGAAGAAAGCGTGCGTGAAGAGGTGAAAGATGGCGGCGACGTACCCAAACGCCCCCAGCGCAAGCATCATCAAGCCAAGCTGGCTGACGGTTGAGTACGCCATCACGCGCTTGAAGTCGGTCTGGACGATGGCGATGGTGGCGGCGATCAGTGCCGTGACGGCGCCGATCCAGGCGACCACGGTCATCGCGTCCTCAGAAGCCTCGAAGACCGGAAAGAAGCGGGCGACAAGGTAGACGCCGGCGGCGACCATCGTCGCGGCATGGATGAGCGCGGAGACAGGGGTCGGGCCTTCCATCGCGTCCGGAAGCCAGACGTGGAGCGGGAACTGGGCGCTCTTGCCAACAGCGCCCGCGAAGATGCCGAGAGCAAAGAGCGTGACGATCCATCCCTCGGCTTCGCCGCTCGTGGCCCATTCCTGGATGAGGCCTACGTCGAAGCTGCCTTCCGGGCCACGGGTCCAAACCAGGAGAAGCGCGGCGAGGAGGCCAAGGTCGCCGATACGCGTGGTGATGAACGCCTTCTTCGCAGCCGCGGCCGCGCTTGGCCGATGGAACCAAAAGCCAATGAGCAGGTAGGAACAAAGGCCCACGAGCTCCCAGAAGATGAACATCATGAACAGGTTGTCCGCGAGGACGAGCCCGAGCATGGAGAAGACGAAGAGGCACATGTGGGCGAAGTACCGCCCGTAGCCTTTGTCGCCGTGCATGTACCCGGTGGAGTAGATCTGGACGAGGAAGGCGACACTCGTAACGACGACCAGCATCACGGCGGTAAGGCCATCGACGCGCACGCCAAGGTTCACGACCAGTTCCCCGGCGCGGAACCATTCATGTGTGTGGATGGCGATGCCGCCGTCGGCATCGATGACGTTGAAGAGCGTGAAGAAGCTGAGCGCCAGTGAGATGCCGATTGAGGCGATCGCAACGCCACCCGCGGCCATGGGGATCTTTCGAAGGTAGGCGACGATGAGACCCCAGCCGACAAGCGGACTCGCGACGATCGTCCAGAGCACCCACTCTTCGACCGTGGGAACGCCTGCAGCAGCGGTTTCGGCAAGGAGGAATGGCATCGGCTAGATCTTCCTCAGGATTTCGCGGGCGACGTGCGCCTTGCCCGTGGGCACGAACAGCGTTCGCGGCGCCTGCATGGGCTCCGGTTCGCCGCGGCCGACCGGCGGGATGACGCGCACGGAAACCCCTTCGGCGGCGAACAACTCGCGCCACGTTTCAGCGGCGTACCCGTTTCGGACGTTCATGAATTCGACCCACATCGCGTCAGGACCTCAACAGGTTGATGCGGTCGACATCGACCGTTTCGCGATTCCGGTAGAAAGAGACCGCGAGGGCGAGCGCCACGGCCGCTTCGGCGGCTGCGACGGTAACGACGAAGACCACAAAGGTCTGGCCAGCGACCGGGTTCGCGCTCTCCGTGAACCGGTGGAACGCGAGCAGGGTGACGTTCACGGCGTTGAGCATCAATTCGATTCCCATGAGCACGCCGATGGCGTTTCGCTTGGAGAGAGAGACGACGAGGCCGAGACAAAACAGCAACGCGCCGACCGTCAAAAAATGTTCGAGGCCCGGGCTCATGAGAGGGCGTCCTCCGCTTCTTCCTCGGGTGAGCGCACGAGCATGATCGCGCCAATCAACGCGGCAGTGAGCAGGACGGACGCGAGCTGGAACGGCAGGACCCATGTGCTCAGGAGGGCACGACCGAGCGCGTCGACCGTTGGCGCTTCGAAGGAACTGTTCTCGCTCCAGGTAGCGTCGTGGATGACGAAGATGAGGACTGCTGCAAGGGCGACCGACAGCATTGCGGCAGGCGCTCCCCAGATGGTTTCGGAGTTGTCACGGCCAGAGCGCGGGGTGAGCAGGATTGCGAAGAGGACGAGGACTGCAACAGCTCCGACGTAGATCACGATCTGCGCCATGGCGAGGAACTCGGCGGAGAGGAGGATGAAGAAGCCCGCGACGCCGATAAAAGCGACGATCAGGAAGAGGACCGCGTGGAGCAGGTTGCGGGCCATCATGACGCCGCCGGCGGCGATCAGCGTGATGGCCGAGAGCATCCAGAACGCGAACGCTGGGCCGAAGCCTTCGAGTGCCACTAGCGCCCCCCTCCGCTTATCGGGATATACCCTGAAGCGTCCTTCACCATACGCGGCTTCTTTGGCGTGTTCTCTGGCCGGTACCCGTTGAGCCGGGCCCAGGCGTACACCAGCACGGCGGACAGCGCGATGTTCACGGGAGCGAAGAGGAAGACGATGCCGTCGCCGAGCTCCTGCTGGGTCCAGATCACCTTCTCGGTGGCGACGATGAGGAGGTTCAGAAGCGCGAGCGGGAGCAGGAATTTCCAGGAGAACGCCATGAGCTGGTCGATCCGGAGGCGCGGGAGCGTCCCGCGTGTCCAGAGGAAGAGCAGGTAAAAGAGCTGCGTCTTGATCGCGAAGATCAGCCAGGAAGGCACGTACTCTTCGAGACCCCACATGCTCCAGCCGCCGAGGAAGACGGTTGATGCGAAGGCGGCGGCAGCCAGGGCGTAGCCAATGTCCATTCCGTAGAACAGGCCCCACTGCATGCCGGAGTACTCGGTGAGATAGCCGGCGACGATCTCAGACTCGGCCTCGGCGATATCGCCAGGGGTCCGGTTTAGCTCGGCGCTGACGCAAATGAAATAGACGACGAAGGCGATGGGCTGGAGGAAGACCATCCAGAGGTGGACATCCTTCTGCCAGAAGACCATGCCCTGGAGGCTGAGCGTGCCAGAGAGAAGGGCGACACCGAGCAGCCCCATGACCAATGGCACCTCATAGCTGATCGCCATCGCGACAATGCGCATGGCGCCGAAGAGGCTGTACTTGTTATTGCTGCTCCAGCCAGCCATGAAGGCGCCGAGCACAGGCAAGGATGAGACGGCAAGGAAGAAGATGAGCGAGACCGGAATGTCAGCGATCACCATGTTCGGGCCGAAGGGAAGGACGGCGAACAGCAGTACTGCCGGCGCAACAAAGACGATCGGCGCGATCAGCATGACCCAGCGGTCTGCCGCGGTCGGGATCAGCGCTTCCTTCTGTATGAGCTTAAGCGCGTCGGCGATCGGCTGAAGCGTGCCGAAAGGGCCGACCCGGTTCGGGCCGTAGCGGGACTGAATGCGCCCGATGATCTTGCGCTCGCCGAGGACCCCGAGGAACAGCTGTGTGGGGAGGACAAAGATAAGGAACGACGCGATGAAGCCGATGAGGATGGCGATGACATAGACCAGACCGTACGGAAGGACCTCATCCAGCTGGTCGAGGATCGCGCCCGACAGGTTTCCCAGGTCGCGAATGTCATACCACTTGTCGGAGACGAGCAGGGGAAGGTTCACCGGTCGATCTCCCCAACGACGATATCGACAGACCCGAGCGCGACGATGGCGTCGGCGACGGAGCCGCCGACGGTCATTTCCTTAAGAACGCTGAGATTGATAAAGCTCGGCGGGCGAATGTGGAAGCGGTATGGCGATGGGCCTTCGTCGCTAACGACGTAGTAGCCAAGTTCACCACGCGGCCCCTCGACACGCGCATAGGCTTCACCAGCGGGAGGCCGGAGCGCCAGCGGTACCTGCGTCGAATGCGGCCCGCCGGGAAGGGCATCCAGGGCCTGCTGGACGATACGGACGCTCTGGCGCATCTCTTCCAGCCGGACGATGAAACGGTCGAAGGAATCTCCCTGGTAGCCGATGGGGATTTCAAAGTCGTAGTTCTCGTAGCCGCAATACGGATCTGCCTTGCGAATATCCCATGCGATGCCGGAACCGCGGAGCATCGGCCCCACGAGGCTGGCGTTGACGGCGAGCTCAGGAGAGATGACGGCGACGCCGCGCGTCCGCACAAGGAAGATCTCGTTCTCCGTGAGCATGCCGTCGATGTCGTCGATGAAGGCCGGGAACGTCTTCATGAGCGCGCGGGCCATCGGCACGAAGTCCTTCGGAAGGTCGAAGGCGACGCCGCCGATGCGCATGTAGTTGCAGGTGAGGCGGGCGCCGGCGGTCATCTCGAACAGGTCGAGAATTTTTTCGCGTTCCCGGAAGGCCCACATGACCGGGGTCTGCCAGGCGCCGGTGTCGTTCGCGAATGCGCCGACCGCCATGCAGTGGCTGGCGAGACGCTGGAGCTCGGCCATGATGACGCGAATCGCCTGCCCGCGGTCCGGGACGTCGATCCCTGCCAATTTCTCAACTGCCAGGCAGTAGCCGAGATTGTTCGACATGCTGGAGAGATAGTCGGTGCGGTCCGTGAAGGGGATGTTCTGCGTGTAGGTGCGCTCTTCGGCGAGCTTCTCCATGGAGCGATGGAGGTACCCCATGACCATCTCGGCATCGACGATGCGCTCGCCGTCGACCGTCACTTTGACGCGAAACACGCCGTGGGTGGACGGGTGCTGTGGGCCGATGTTGAGGACGAAGGGCTCGGACTTGATCGTGCTGGTCATTCGACGAGCCTCACTGGCGGAGCTTCGCGGCGGGCAGTGCCGGCGAACTCACTGAGTCCCGGTTGCAGACCGCCGGGCATGGAGAGGAAGTCCTTGCGAAGCGGCCAGCCGGGGTATCCGTCCCAGAGCAGGATGCGGTGGAGGTTCGGGTGGCCCTCGAAGACGATGCCAAAGAGGTCATAGGCTTCGCATTCCTGCATCCACGCGCCGTGCCAGACGGGCACGACGGACGGGGCGACTGGCTTGTCACGTCCCTGCACCTCGACCTTCAGGGTCACGAACTGGTTCTTGTAGAAAGATTGCAGATGGTAGACCACTTCGAAGTGGCTCCAGTAGTCCACCGCGCAGAGGTTGGTGAGGTGGACAAGGTCGAGGCCGTCTGAGTCATCGCGCACGGCGTGGGCCGCATCGAGAAGGCGCTCCGGGTGAATGTAGCAAGCCACGTCCGTGGAGCGGGCAACGCTGCCCGGAACGAGCGATTCGATCGCCTCGGCGGCCTGGTGACCGGTCAGCCAGCGTGTCGGCATTAGCGCCACTCCATGGCGCCCTTGCGCCACGCGTAGAGGCCGCCAAGGACGAAGATGCCAATGAACATGAGGCCCTTGCCGAAGCCGGCCCAGCCTACCGAGTCGTAGACAATTGCCCACGGGAAGAGAAAGACAAGCTCAACATCGAAGAGCACGAAGAGCAGGGCGACGTAATAGAAGCGGAAGTTGAACTGGACGAGGGATGGGCCCTCGGTCCGCATTCCGCACTCGTAGATGTCCTTTTTCACGGGGTCGCTGGAAACGCTGGGGCGGATGTTAATGAACTGGAACGCCCACGACGTCACCACCGCGCCCAGCGGGAAGATGAGCGCGATGATCGCCAGGATCCCGATGTGGCCGTACTCGTGAAACACGCACGCCGCCGCTTGTGAAATCTATCCCGAAGGCGGCGCTACTCTACCACGGGCACTGCGCTAAGGGGAAAACTCACGGGCTTGCGGGGCAGGGCCCGGACGCACGAAACGCGGCGCTTGACCGTGCGCCGCGTTATCGCAAAGAAGAGGCTGTAGTTGTTACCGGGAGCGAGCCGCCGGCGGGAGGGTGCACGAGCGCCCCCAGGTGACCTCCCGCACAGCGGCTCGCACCCCCGGGCAAGGTGTGACCTTGCCCGCTTCACCACTATCGGCTGTTGCGGAGCTCTCTGCCCCAACGGAGGGCAACGTCTCCGTAAAACGTCCGTAAACGACAGCGGAGGAGCACCCTCTGGAGAAGACGGGGCCGGATGAGTCGCGTTGTAGAAGGGTTCTGGTATTCTTGACGGCGAACAGGGGTGTAGCTCAGCTGGTAGAGCGGCGGTCTCCAAAACCGCAGGCCGCAGGTTCGAGTCCTGTCGCCCCTGCCATGCGTTTCACTGCTTTGACCCTCCGGCAGCTTGCCGCAAAGCGTGATCGCTTCGTACCATCGCATTTCGTGCCCAGGTGGTGGAACGGCAGACACGCTGTCTTGAGGGGGCAGTGCTCTTTTGGGCGTGTGAGTTCAAATCTCACCCTGGGCACCACTACTTCTTCCGGTTCAATTTGGTACGTTCAATAGGCGAGTACACGGGGCGCCGTGGCCAAGTGGTAAGGCAAGGGTCTGCAAAATCCTCACCGCCGGTTCGAGTCCGGCCGGCGCCTCCAATACAAAATTCGGTGCCGGCGATTGGCCGGCTTTCCCCTTACTTCTACTTCGTCGGCGTGTTCGCTCTCAGAAATCCCAGCATGAATTCCAGCGTTTCCGCGTTCGTCGCGGCGCCATGCTCGGCACCTTCCACCGGCAGGTAGGTGACGTTCGGTTTGCCTGCCGTGAGTTCCGGCCAACTCGCATCCGGGAAAACCGTGTCACCGGTCCCGAACACGACCAGCACCGGCATCTGCAATTCTCCAAAACGGTTCGTGGCATCGAACTCGGCATAGGCCTCGTATGTTCGGAGTTCGCCCGCATACTTGGCGATGCGCTCGGCGCGCGGCACCGTGGCGAGCTGCGCCTGGATGGCCGCGCGTGACGCTTCCCGCGCGTTCGCTTCGTCCGGCGTCTGTGCAGGCCGTTGTGCGGCGAACAGGTTCAGGCCAACGGTGCCGCCTTCGCGGCGTGCTGCGTAAGCGGCGTCGGGTCCCTTCTCCTTTAGCACTGCTATGCGTTCGTTGAGACTCGCGAGGGTGTGCCGGTCACGCGTGAGCCAGGGCGCGGATTCCGCGATGATCAGTGAGGAGGCCGCATCCGGAAACGTGAGCCCGAACTCCAGCGCGATGTGGCCGCCAGCGGAGGTCCCCCAGACGTGGCAGCGGTCGTGCCCAAGATGCCTGAGCAACTCCCAACGGTCGGTCGCGAACTGCGTCATCGAGTGACGCGCTTCGGGGAAGCCTGAACGCCCGGATGAGCGCCGGTCGTAGAGGATGACCTGAAACGACTCGGCAAACCGCGGTACCCACTCCGGCCTCTGGCCGCCCGGCCCGGTGCCTAGCCCGCCGAAGCCCCCATGGACGAATACGAGCGGAAAGCCCGAGCCGTGCGATTCGTAATAGAGGTCGGTGCCATTGACATGGGCGATGGGCATGAAGGTTCAGCTCCGTCGACGAGAGGTCGGTCGCGCCGAATCCTACGCCATCGCGGCGGGCTGAAATCCGCGGCGCCGGTCAGCGGAGTCGCGAAAGCGACCAGCCCTGGTACCACTCGTACGAGGGGACGTGGAGCGCTTCCGCAACGCGGTACACCTCGTCCCAGAATGCGCCCGAGGCTTCGGGCGACGTCCACATGACGGCGAGAACGAGGAAGAAGCTGACGCGCGAGAACGCCATTGCCCGGACCTGCGTCTCGTGGCTCAGGTGGGGGAGGAACGCGCCGAAGCCGTCGAAGCCCGGGATTGGCAGGAGGTTGAACATCGAAGTGGTGATCTGAAGCACACACAGGAATGCCAGGCCCCACGCTACCGGCGACTCCTCCGACAGTAACCCTGCCCGTAGGACCGCCACGATGATGATGGCAAGCAGGAGGTTCGTCCCCGGACCTGCAAGAGACATGAAGGTGGACCACCATCGGCTCCTCAACGCGCCATGATCGACCATTGTCCGGGCACCCATAAGCGGCAGGCCCCCGAGCATGACGAACAGGAGGGGCATCCCGACTGAGAGCACGGGATCCATGTAGCGAAAGACGTTCCACGTGAGAAAGCCGCGCGCTCGGATCTCGCGGTCGCCGCCGAAGAAGGCGACGAGGCTGTGTGCCCATTCATGGAAGATGGTCGACAGGAAGAAACCCCCGAAGACGACGCTGCGCACGACGAGCCTGTCGCGATCGCCGTTAACCCAGCTGAACGCGACGATGGCGATCACGGCCACGACGATGAGCGGGACGGCCACGGCCCGCGCTCTCGCCCCGAAATCGAGCCCGAAAAGATGGTTATCCGAGGCGCGCCGGGTGGGCGCAGGCGGGGCACAAGTCCGGCAGCGTGTGCCGACGGCGCTGGCGACGACACAGCGTGCGCAGACGGCCGTACCGCAACGGCCACAAGAGAGGCCGCCTTGAGCCGCAGTGTGCAGCGAGCAAGGGTCAGCGCGGCCTGAGAGGCGCGCCACACGAAGCATAATCCGAGATTCGAACGGTCGACCTTTCGGTAGCAGTCGGTCCCGGAGGACGGAATGTGGACGCGCAGTGGATGTGAGCTACAGCCCGTAGGCCGCGCCGCGGGTGCGAATCCACTCGCCAACCATTTCGCCGATCATGATGCTCGTCAGGTTGGTGTTCGCCCGCGGGACGGACGGCATGATCGAGGCATCAGCGACCGCGAGCCCTTCCACTGCGTGCATGCGCCCGAACTGATCGACGACCGCCATGGAGTCGGTCACCGGGCCCATTTTTGCCGTGCCGCAGGGGTGGTAGCCGCTGGCGGAGAGCTTCCGGAGCATCGTGTAGAGGGCATCGTCCGAAAGCTCGCGGGCGGGATCTGGAAAGAGCACTTCGTCGATGATCTCGCGATAGGCGGCCGTTCGCGTGAAGGCAACGGTGTCGCGGAACCCTGCTGCGAGGCGGACGAGGTCGCGTTCGTCTTCCAGGAAATGCGGTTCGGCGACCGGCTTTGCGTGCGGGTCCGCGGAATCGATCCGGAGGCGGCCAGTCCCGCGCACTTCTTCGAGGACCGCGGCGATGGCGAAACAGTCGAGCGGCGTGTTTCGCGGCGAGAACGAAAACGCCTCGATCTGGAGATCGTTCCTCTGATCGCTGCCTTCGGCGGTGTAGCGAAGGATCGTCTGCACGATCGGCTGGTCGGCATCGAGGATGGACGGGTCTTTGACGCGGCAAAGGACGGCCAGGGCAGGGTGATCGCTCAAATTCTGGGCAACGCCGGGGACATCGGCGGCAACGTCGATCCCGAGCCGTTCCAACTCGGCACGCGGGCCGATGCCCGATCGGTAGAGGATGGGCGGAGTCTGCAGGGAGCCGCCGCAGAGGACGATCAGTTTCGCCGAGATGGTTGAGACTTCGCCGGCGGTCTCGACCTCGAGCCCGGTCGCGCGTCCGTCCTGGACGATGACGCGCCGCGCGTGGGTGTTGGCGCGGATTGCGAGGTTGGGGCGAGCTCGCGCGGTCGAGAGATAGCCAACGGCTGTCGAGACCCGGAGGCGGCCGATCTTGTTCATCGGGTGCGGGCCGGAGCCCCAGCTCGCGGGGTCGTTTGCGTCGGGGCAATCGGGGTAGCCGAGTTCGCGGGCGGCATCGAGGAATGCCTGGTGGACCAGCGTCATCTCCTCGTCTTGGTAGCGGCGGATGCTGATCGGGCCGGCATCGCCATGGAACGGTTCGTGGCCGTAGTCGAGGTCGCGCTCCATGCGGCGGAAAGCGGGGAGGACGCGGTCCCAGGCCCATTCCGGATTGCCCTGTTCGGCCCAGCCGTCGTAGTCCTCGGGCATCCCGCGCAGCGCGATCGTCGTGTTGACGGCACTCGACCCGCCGGTGACGCGTCCACGGGGGAAGTTGACGGAGCGCCCAGAAGCCGTGGGCTGGTAGTCGAAGCCCCAGTCATGCGCCGTGTACGAGTTGTTGTGGCTGTTGACGAGGTCGAGCGGGAGCGTTTCCAGCGCGGGGTAATCCGGTCCGGCCTCGACAAGGCAGACGGAACGGCGAGCGTCTTCGCTGGCGCGGGAGGCGACGACGGCCCCGGAAGCGCCGGCGCCGACGATGATGATGTCGAACGTGTCGTGGTTTGCCACGGCCGAAGTGTGGCGACTGTGACTTCGTCTGCCAATCCCGATGTTGACTTGTCGTTGTGATCGTTCGGAAGAAGTGCTATTGTCGCGGCCCCAATATGCGATTCGCAGCCTCCGGTCGAACGCTCCTTGTCATAGCTGCCGCTGTCGGTGCGGTGCTGGTGGGCGTTGCGGCGGAAGACTCCAGCAGCGCCGCCGGGGCGCGCCCGCAGCTTGGCGCTTCCACGACGATTATTGTCCCATCCGTCGGCGCAGACGCGGTCCCGGATTTCCAGAGCATCATGCCCCCACAGCAGGCAGGCACTGAGTGCTACCAGCTTGGCGTGGTGGAGACACAGTTCATCGACGGTGCTACGCAGAGCGGCTGGCGTGACCGAAAACCCTCGTTGGAACGGAATGGCGGCGAGAGCGGCGCCGGTGAAGGATTTTGGGCGGATCGAGTGCTCGCGAAGGATGGCCTGGTGCCCGTGCGGGGGCACTACGTCGTCCGCCGGTTCGGCAGCGTCCAGGAGGGTCCTCCGGTACTGCCACGCGCATTGCCGGATGGATCGTTCGAATTCGCGGGCTGGGTGGAGACACCGGTAACCGAGAGCGACAACGTGTATGTCGAGCTGTGCATCGAATGGGGAGCAGCACCCCAGACCGCCACGGATACCAATGGCCAACTCAAGACGGGCGCCGCAAAGCAGGGCGGCCTCGTCGAGGTTGATGAATCGGCTCCAGGAGCCGCATTCGTCGATCCCAACTATAAAGCAGCTCGCCGGCTCGGAAGCGCCGGCCTGGTTGAGCCGGGTGTCACGCTTCCGCTCGGTGGTGAGAGCGTGGAAGGTCCGTTCCGTACAGTCGTGGTCCTGAACGGCGCGAGTCCGATACCGGCGCTACCAACAGTCACCACGACCGGTATCTTCGAGGACTACGTGCCAGGGACGACGGGCGTGTCCTTCGATTTCATTGACCCGTTCGGTTCGTTCTCACCGGTGTTCCAGTGCACCACGCCGCTAGGCCCTGGCGCGGTGACGCTTCCCTACCCGGTCTGGCCCGGCACGCACCAGCCGTTCGTGCTCAATTTCCCGACGGCTTCGTTGGCGGCGGCCGTGGCGCTCGGAGATTTCCACTGCGAGCCCACGGGCAGCACTCCACTCGGCTCCGCACCTGATCAGGCCGGCGTGATCGTCGTGCCTGAATCATGGACAACTGTGGTGACACCTTCAGGCCCGCGGAAGGGCGAGGTGATCAGTGCAGTAGCGTCGGTGCGCCTCTACAACTCGTCGCTCGTCGATATCATCCTTGACGGCTGGTCGCTGTCCCAATTCCTCGAGGATAGCGGGATCCCGGTAGCGTACCGGGCGAGGTCGCTCGATGGGGTGAGAATTCCCGGCGGCGGCTCCATCGTGGTCGAATTCGATGACGCCCTGACTATCTACGCGCCTCTGATCCTCACCGGTCCGTCGGACCCGGACGCCCCTGCCCGCATCTTCCTCCCCAATTTGGAGACCGTGTTCAACATCTTCAGACGCCCCTGAGTCTCCAGTCCAGCGGAGGGCGTGTCGGCGCGCCAACCCTGAAGGCGCTGCCGAATGGGTTACGTTCTGAACGATGGGTCCCACAATCGCGCTGGTCCGATTCGGCCAAGATGAGACGCGCCGATTCGCCAGTTTCGTCCTCGCTGCCTCAGGCGTATGGCTCTGCTGGGGATCGTTTCCGTTTGCGCGCGTCGCGGCGCTTGGCCTGGGATTGCTGTTGGCCGGACATCTCCTGTTAGCGCTCGCCGTGGCGGCATGGCCGCGGCGCCGGACGGCAGTGCTGGTCACGGTTGCGTTCGTCGCTGGCTGGTCCCCGTGGCTCGCCTGGACGGCCCTGCTCTATGCGTGATGAGGTCATTTGATTCGACAGACTGACACTGACGGCAGGCTCACGTAGAATCGCCCGCGCTACCGTCCCCGGGTTCGATCCCGGCGCGGCCGCTCAGCCTGAACCCAGAGGGACCGATGTCATTCGCCGACGTACTCGCCCGTGCCCGCGCAGAGGGCCGCACGCTTCTCAGCGAAGTCGAAGCCAAGGATGTCCTCCGTGAGGCCGGCGTCCCCGTTACCACCACGACGCTCGCAACATCTGCCGACGAGGCGGTGAAGCAAGCCGAGGCTGCCGGGTATCCGGTCGTCCTGAAGGTTGTCTCGCCTGACATCGCCCACAAGAGCGACGCCGGCGGCGTGAAGCTGAACCTGAAGACTGCCGACGAGGTTCGCGCCGCCCACGCTGCAATCCTGAAGAGCTGCGCGGAGCACGTGCCCGGCGCGAAGATCGCCGGCGTTGCCGTGCAACACATGGCTCCCCAGGGCACCGAGGTCATCGTGGGGATGACCACGGACCCGCAGTTCGGGCCGGTGATGATGTTCGGCCTTGGCGGGATCATGGTCGAAGTATTGAAGGACGTTTCGTTCCGCCTCGTCCCACTCGCTGACCGCGATGCCGGACAGATGATCGACGAAATCAAGGGCCGCCCGGTGCTCGCGGGTGTGCGTGGGCAGCCGGCCAGCGATATTGCCGCGCTCAAGTCGACGATCCTCAAGGTCTCGGAGTTCGTCGCGCAGCATCCGGAAGTCCAGGAACTCGACCTGAACCCCGTTTTCGCTTATCCCGACGGCGCAATCGCCGTCGATGCCCGCATCATCGTCAGCGCCAGCTAATCAGCGTTCGCGGCTGCCCGGAGCGCCGCCAGGAGTACTGCCATGGGAGTCCCCGGACACCGCCTCGATGCAATGTTTAACCCGAAGACCGTGGTGGTCGTCGGCGACAAAGGCCCGAACTACATGTGGCTTCAAAACAACATGCCGTTCAAGGAAAAGGGCGGGAACCTTTTCTCTGTTCAGCTGGACGCCAAGGAGATCGAGGGCATCGAGAAGCTTGGCATCCAGAACTTCACGAACATGGCCGACGTGCCGGGGCCGATCGACTACGCGCTCGTGGCAGTGCCGAGGCAGGTTTCCCCCTTCATCCTGAAGGACCTGATCGCGGTTGGCGCGAACGGCGCCGGGTTCTTCACCTCCGGGTTCGCGGAAACAGGCGAGGAGCTGGGGCTCAAGCTCCAAAACACGCTCGTGGACATGGCGAAGCCCGCGAACTTCAACCTCGTCGGGCCGAACTGCATGGGCCTCTACCTGCCGAAGGTCGGCGTGCGCTTCAACAACGACGCTCCGATTGCGGACGATGGCAGGATCGGGTTCCTCTCGCAGTCCGGGACGCACGGGATCATGTTCTCGCTGGTCGCCGACGCAAACGGGATGCACCTCAGCCGCTGCGCCAGCTTCGGCAATGCGGTCATCCTTGACGTTTCCGATTATGTCGATTACCTGATGCAAGACGACGAGACCGACGTCATCGGGATGTACGTCGAAGGCGCTCGCAACGGTCGCAGATTCTTCGAGACGCTCCGGGAAGCCTGCAAACGCAAGCCGGTCGTGGTCTGGAAGGGCGGTCAGACGAGCGCAGGCGCCCGCGCAACGATGTCGCACACGGGGTCGCTCGCCAGCGACCAGGCCGTTTGGGACGGGATGATGCGGCAGTGCGGCGCCATCGTCACGAACAATCTGGACGAGACGATCGATGTGATGAAGGCGCTCACGCTGGCGAAGGCGCCGAAGGGGAAGGGCATGGCTCTTCTCGCCCAGACCGGCGGGCAGTCGGTTTCGATTACTGACGCCTTCGCGAAGCAGGGCTTTGACGTGCCGCGGTTCACCGATGCCACGTACGCGGAGCTGGAGTCGTTCTTCAACATCGTCGGCGGTAGT
The DNA here is from genome assembly GCA_050248655.1 of Dehalococcoidia bacterium. Classification (GTDB taxonomy): domain Bacteria; phylum Chloroflexota; class Dehalococcoidia; order Tepidiformales; family Tepidiformaceae; genus JAGQHB01. The sequence goes on along the minus strand of JBFWRY010000001.1, from coordinate 115,917 downwards.
TTCCAAAACCCGCTCGATATGGCCGGGACCGTCCAGGGGAAGACGGAAACGCTGCAGCGCATCCTTTCGATCGTCGAGGCGGACGCAAACGTGGACTCGGTGGTGATGGAACTTTCGGCAATGTTTGCGGCACGGCAGTGGAAGGCGAAGCCCGAGAGCCTGGACGAAACGCTCGACACGCTGAAGGCTCACCAGGAGGCGAGCGCCAAGCCGTTCCTCGCGGTGCTCCATCCGGCGCACGAGAGCGAATACATCGCGAGCATCCAACCGAAGTTCCACGAGCGGAACATCCCCGTCTTCCCGAGCTTTGAGCGCGCGGCGGCAGCGATGCGGCGGATGTACGACTTCCACAAGGAGGATTGACCGACCGGTAAGTTTTTTCGCGTAAAACGCTAGAAACGTGTCACGGGAGCGCGTACCCTCAGACTTCGCGTAGCCGGCCAGGGCGAATCGGGCCGGGCGCCAGGGGTTTGGCAGGATATGCAGCTTAAGAACGTAGTGATTGTTGACGGCGCCCGCTCGGCGTTCGCTCGCGGTGGGCGCGGCAAGCTGGTCGCCACTCGCCTCGATGAAGCGGGAGCGCAGGTCCTCCGGGCACTGCTCGACCGGAATCCGAAGGTGACCGGCGACATGATCGAGGACATCGGCCTCGGTAACGTCGCTGGCGCGGCAGAGTTGGCCGGCATCGGCGGAGATACGGTCGCGCGTCTTGCCGGGCTCCCGGCAGAAGTCTCGGCCTTCGATACGAACCGCCAGTGCGGCTCCAGCATGGAGACGCTCCACCGCATCGCTCAGTCGATCATGGTCGGCGCCACCGAGTGTGGTGTGGCGATGGGCATCGAGCGCATGGGCCGCGGCCTTGGCGGCGGACCCCGTGCCGAGACGAACCGCATCACCGAATTCAACCAACGCCGGCTGCAGCAAAACGTCGCGCAGCGAAACATGGCGAAGGACCACTTCGAGAACTTCAGCGTGCCGTTCCAGGACGAGATCCTCGACTACTCACCGGTGCTCTCCATGGTCCAGACGGCCCAGAATGTGGCCGAGGTCTATGGCCTGAGCCGCGAAGAAATGGACGCGTTCTCTGCAGACAGTCATCGCAAGACGGTGGCCGCCTACGAACGCGGCATCTATCGGGACGAAATCATTCCGCTCGAGGTCGAGGAGCCAGTCTTCGACGACCAGGGGAACTGGGTGGCGGACAGCCGCGGCAAGATGATCGTGTTCGACCGCGACGAGTGCGTCCGCCCCGGCACGAATACGGAAGCCCTCGGCCAGCTCCCCCCGGTGAAGGGTATCGTGAGCCCGACCGGTGGCGAGCTGCTGATCACGGCCGGCAACGCCTGCCCGACGAACGACGGCATCACGGCGGCGATCCTGATGAGCGAAGAGAAGGCGATGGAGCTCGGCCTGCAGCCGCTGGCTCGCATCATTGGCTACGGGGTCTCGGGCGTGAAGCCGCAGGTGATGGGTCTCGGGCCAATCCCCTCCACGCGGAAGGCGCTCCGCCATGCGGGCATCACAGCCGACCAGATCGACCGGGTCGAGTTCAACGAGGCGTTCGCCGCCCAGGTCATCCCGTCCTGCAAGGAACTTGGGATCCCCCTGGACCGCGTGAACGTCAATGGCGGCTCGATCGCCATCGGCCACCCGCTCGGGGCCACAGGCACGCGGCTCGTACTCACGGTCGCGCACGAACTCCGCCGCAGCGGCGGCAAGTACGCCCTCGCGACGCAGTGCATCGGCGTCGGCATGGGGATCAGCACCATTATCGAAGCCGTCTAGGCTTCAGCCACGCACACACGAAGAAGGCCCCGGGCAATGCGCCCGGGGCCTTCTTCGTGTGTGGTCGTGGAAAGGTGGCGCACTCCCCCTGCCTGCGCGACGATTCACGGTGGAGAGGTGCCCGAGTGGTTGAAGGGAACCGTCTTGAAAACGGTCGAGGGTCAAACCTCCGTGGGTTCGAATCCCACCCTCTCCGCCATGTCTTCTCGCACGGCGGGCTGGTTCGAAGGGGCCGCATCGAGCATGGCGGCGTGATCCGGGGTAGCTCGCTGGCCAAGAAGGCCCGCCAGTGCTCGCGCACGGTAACCTCCACGGTCTGGGCGTCGTCACCCAGCTGAGCGCTCGTAAGCACCTGCCGATGCCAGATCGTGTTCCAGTACTTGCCGAGGACGCTTTGAGTCGGCCTAAGCGGAGGTTTCTTCCCATGGGCCAGGGTCAGCAATGCCTGCCGTGGTGGGATTTCGCCAGGCCCGATCCTAAGGCGGATTTCAAGACCAGCAGCGCTGCTGTCAAATTCAAACGCCATCAGCCTCCCGGTCTTCAGCCACGAGCCGTCGCCAACCATCGGGATGCTCGCCCACGCTGGTGGTGCAAACCTGATGTCGCGCTTCGTGCTCGAATCCTGCACGACACCTGGCTCAGCCTCGATGGGGCCTTGTATGCAGAGTCGGATCTACTGTTGCAGGGGCGATGACTTCGGTGGCATCGCGGTGTATCTCGTGAGCGATGCCAGCAGCTACCACACGGGTGACAGCTTCGTAATCGATGGCGGCCACACGCGGTTTTAGCGGTGCGGGCGGGGCTGCCAACCTACGAAATCGCGATACTTGCCTCGGCCGTTGCGTCGGCCACGAGCGCCCCATCGACGTATGCCTCCATGTAGACGTACATGCCAAAGGCATCGTCGTAGTCCAGTGGCACGTCGATGCAGTCGCCGCCACCGATGCCGTTGTCGTTGAATGACCCGAGGTATGTCGTACCGGCGTCGTTGACCTTGTAGAAGTCGATCGTGAAGGGCACGTTCTGCGGACTCAGCTGGTAGCAGAGCACGGCATATTCGTCGTAAGGAAGGATGTACAGGTCGTCTGTGAAGTATGCGCTGAGGCCGTAATGAACCTGCGTCTTTGTTGGCGTCGCCGTCGGCGTGGGTGTTCGCGTAGCGGTTGGCGTTAGCGTCCGGGTCGCTGTGGAGGCGAGGGTCGGAGTGCGGGTGGCCGTTGCGGTCGCACTGTTCGTCGGCGGCACCGAGGTCCGCGTTGCGGTTGCGGCCGAGGTGCTGGTCCCTGCCGTGGCCGGGGTTGCCGTGGCAGCCGGGGGTCCCGAGGGAGTAGTGCCGGGGCTTGCGCTGGCATCCCGCGTCGAGCCCGGCGTGGCTGTTTCGGTCGCCGCAATGGTTGGACTTCCGGTCGTGTCCGACGGTGTGGCCGTCGGCGTCGCCGTGGCCGACGCACCGTCGGCTGGAGGATTACGGTCGTCGTCACCACCGCCGAGGACCACGCAGACTCCCCCAGCAAGTGCCACAGCAACTGCGACGGCGCCGAGCGCGCCAAGCTGCACGCCCCGGCGAAGCCACGGCGCCTTCGGAGAGGGCTGCGACGACTGGGCAGACGCTGTTGCTTGCCGGAGGCCGAGGGACCGTCCGCAAAACTGGCAAAAGGACAGACCAACCGGGTTCGCGGCGCCGCACCACGGGCAAAGTGGCCCTTGGGCTGGTGCCGGGCCGGAAGGTGGTGGCGGCACCGCCAGCGTCTCTTCAAACCTGCCGGCGACTCGAGTCTCGGCCCCTGCCCCGGAACCAGTGCCTGGCTGCTGATCGACGGCTGCGCCGCAAGACGGGCAGAAGTGGGCCGCGCCCACCAGGCTGTTGCCGCAGTTCGAACAGAAGATCGCTCGTCTCCCTCTCGCCGCGACTACACGGGCGGAGTGTTGTGAAGCGCGTCTCAACGCGTGGTACTTCCATGCTGCTCACCTTCAGGCCGGGGGCGGGAGGCCCATGCGGCGACAGTTGTCCGCCAATTGGCCGTTTCTTGAGACCTGCGAGAAGGTGAAACCGAGTGGCCCGCGTGGATTACACTCGGCCTAAGACCGGTTTGCGAGGATTTCGATGCGTATCCACTACATGCTTTCCATGCCGGGCGACCCGACCGGCGTCAGCGGCCTGGTCGATCGCGCGGTCCGCGCCGAGAAGGACGGATTCGCCGGCGTCTGGCTGCCGCAGGTTGCGAGCGTTGATGCGCTCATGGTGCTCGCGATCGCCGGCCGGGAGACCAGCCGCATCGAACTCGGGACCGCGGTCGTCCCCACCTATCCGCGCCATCCGACCGTGCTCGCCAGCCAGGCATTGACCGTGCAGGACGCGAGCAACAACCGGCTCGCACTGGGGATCGGCCTGAGTCACCGGGTCGCGATCGAGGACTCGCTGGGCCTTGACTACTCGAAACCCATCCCACACACGCGAGAATACCTCACCGTGATGAATGGGCTGCTGGCTGGCGAGCGCGTCTCCTTCGAGGGAGAGCTCTACCGCGTTGCCGCCCAGGTCGCGGTCGCCGGCACGACGAAGCCACCCGTGTTGGTCGCGGCGCTAGGCCCGGCGATGCTGAAGCTCTGCGGTCGATTGGCTGACGGCACGATCACGTGGATGGGCGGCGTACCGTTCATTCGAGACACGGCGGTACCGACTATGTCGGCTGCGGCGAAGGCAGCCGGCAGACCGGAGCCACGGTTCGTCGCGATGGTGCCCGTGCTCCGTTCGGCGTCGATTACGGAGGCGCGGGACCAGCTGAATTCGTCCTATCAAAACTATGGCCGGTTGCCGTCCTATCGCGCGACCCTCGACCGGGGCGGGGCCCAGAACCCGGCCGATGTAGCTGTCATGGGGAGCGACGCGGACATTGACGCGGGGCTCGCGGAGTTCGAGGCCGCGGGGGTGACGGATTTTGTGGCCGTTATTCACCGCGAAGCCGGGGGCATCGACGAAACGACATACGAAGCAATGGCGGCGCGCGCGCGGACGCTGAACGGCTGGGCCAGGTAGATAGCTGGTGGCTTGGCCGATTTCCGGCCACCCGCACCCCTGATCACGGGCGAACGGGCACCCCATCGGATGGGCACGCCGCGTAGGCTGGTTAGGTGAAAGCGTTCCTGCTGGTCGCGGTGGTCATTGGCCTGGTGGCATTAGCTGGACCGGTTGCGGCCCGGGCCAGCGTAGACCACGGAGAAGAGGGAATGGTGGTCGTCCGCGCTGGCGATGGCGAGGACGGCTACGCGATCAACGCGTTTCTCCCGGCCTCGTTCACAGTGGCCGCGGGTACGACGGTGCGCTGGGAGTTCCCCTGGTTCGAGCCCCACACGGTGACATTCGGCTCCCCGCAGACCGGAGCGCCGCAATCAACGCCCAGCGGCAGCGATTACACTGGGACTGGTTTCCACACCTCGGACCTGACGTTCGGACCCGGGAAGAGCTACGACGTACGTTTCCCCGAGGCGGGTGTGTTCCCCTTCTATTGCGTGACGCACGCGGAGATGCGGGGCACCGTCACAGTGGTGGCATCAACAAGCGATGACCAGTCAAGCATCACGGCACGTGGTGGGCTCGAATTCACCGCCGCTCTCGTGGACCTGAAAGCGATCGCTCGGGACTGGGCTTCGCGGCCCGACGTGCGGTTGCCGCTTCCGGACGGATCGACGGAGCACGTCGTGGCGATTGCGGGTGCGACGAGCTACGGCGACGTGCAGCAGTTCTTCCCGCCCAGCGTCACTGTCCGCGCAGGCGACACCGTCCGATGGCATTCGGTGGTGAGGACGCCGCACACCGCGACGTTTGGCCCGTTCCCGGGCGGGCTGCCCGTGGTGGGAAACCCGGCGGTAGATGATGTCTACCAGCCAGCGGCGGTATACGAGGGGACGGGATACTGGAACAGCGGTGTGATCGGCGTCGACTGGCCACTGGGCCTGGACTTCGCCATGCAGTTCGGCAAGCCCGGCAAGTACCTCTACTACTGCATTCTTCACGACACGCAGGGAATGGTCGGTGAAATCGTTGTGCTCCCCGCAGCCCAACCCACGCCGCCTCCAGCGACGCCGACGATCGCATCAACCCCGCGGCCACCAGCGACTGGTACAGGGGCCACGAACGAGCTCATCGGCGGGCGCCCGCTCGGCATCCTGGGCGTAGTCGGGGTGGCGGCGCTCATTGGGATGGCGCTGCTGCTGGCCGCGTGCGTGCGGCGGCGGTCGTAGCGCGCAACGGAATCGCCACGTGCGATCCCCTGTCCTGTTCCTACGAGGCTCAGCAGGCGCTGCGATACTGCGCGCCAGCGCCCCAAGCCCGAACAGGGCTCAGGGGCCGGCGCGCGGCACGGAACGGGAATACCGTGGGAGGTGCCACCCTGCGCACCGCGCGCTCAGCCCCACCTTGAGATTCGGAAGAGGATGCTTCCATCCCAGAGCGTCAAGGTCCCGGCCGGTTGCGAGCGCGTGGACGGGCGGTGACATGTCATGCGGGAGCGCGGTTGCAGCGCCGAAGCGCATCATCGATAATCTTGACCAACTTACTCAGGTTTATCGAGATGCGAGCGCTTTTCCAGTTTCCCGACCCGGTGAATGAAGTTGCTGCCCGGCTGGTGGCGGGTGGAGTGGTGATCCTGTGCGCCCTCGCGCTGCTGTCACAGTCCCCGTGGATGATCGTGCTGATCGCAGCAGGGTTTGTCGCCCGGGTGCTGACCGGCCCGAGGATCAGCCCATTGGCGCTGTTTGTCACGAGAGTACTGATCCCGGCGCTCCCCGCTGAGGAACGACCGACGCCAGGGCCCCCGAAGCGGTTCGCACAGGGCATTGGCGCGACCCTATCGGTGGCGGCCGTTGTCCTGCATTTCGGCTTCGGGTTCACCTTGGCCGCCTTCGTGCTGGTCGCGATGGTCATGGTCGCGGCATCGCTTGAGGCGTTCGCGGGCCTCTGCCTTGGTTGCAAGATCTTCGCGATCCTGATGCGGCTTGGGATCCTGCCGGAGAGTGTCTGCGAAGCCTGCGCGGACATCTCGCGGCGGCGTCCAGTGACGCAATCCTGAGGCCGGAAGCGGCCTATCCGGGTTGCTCGATTCCCGGCCCGAACGTAACTTAGGCAAGTCGCCGCGCGGCCCCGTGGTGTAGCGGCCTAACATGCCACCCTGTCAAGGTGGAGATCGTCGGTTCGAATCCGATCGGGGTCGCCATAACCCGCCTGTGTGCGGGTAACACGCTAGCGTCGCTTCCGCAGTTCACGCTCCGGGTCGGGCTCGCACCTAGGTTCGGTCGCGAGTTGTCGGTTTCTTGCGTCAGGTCCCGCCTAGCCGGACCTCATCTCCTGCACGTTCGTTTTCCCGACTCCCGTTACGCGTCGAGTGGAACGGCTCGACGTTCGAAGTGGTAGACCCTTCCAAGCGCGGTCAATGGGTCGTGAACGTCGTCCAGGGTTCGGGCCCTACAACCCTGTGAAGGGAAGCCGTCCTGCGAGTTCCCGGACGAGAGCCTCTCCACGTTTGTCTGCTCCATCGGAAACGACAACGAGCAGTTCAGGTCCTCCTAGCTCTATGGCGACTTGCAGGCATGCACCGCAGGGCCATGTCAATGCTCCGGCGGTGGCGGGCGCCACGAGCGCTAGAACCCGAGGTCTGCCAGCGTCCATGGCGACCGTGCCGGCCAATGCGACGCGCTCGGCGCACATCGTCAGTCCGAAGGACACGTTCTCGACCAGGGAGCCTAGCATCAGGGAATCAACATCGGTGAGGACGGCCGCGCCCATTTTGAAACGAGAGTAGGGAGCGTAGGCGCGGTCACGGGCCAGTGCAGCTTCGTGCAGCGCTTGGTCGATTCGGGCGGCGGAGACTTCCATACCATCAGGCTAAGTGGGACTCACCCTTTCGGCCACCGGGCCTCGTGAAGCATTTGCTTGTGCGACCTCGCGGCTGACGACACGGGTCGCCACAACCCGCCCGTGCGCGGGTAACACGTTGGGGTGGGGCCGATGTCCATTGACAGGAGCTCGTCCGGCGCCGTACCAGTTTGGATAGGTCGAGTGTTAAGCCAGACCCGTTCTCTGAGTTCGTGGAGCCGCTCGATTTCGCGGGGCTCACCAATCTCGGCTTCTCCGGTGGCCGCAGTCACCTGCGCATGGCAACCGCGGCAATGGCACTTCCGCGTTGCGTCGTAATTCCAGTGCAGTCCGCATGGACTGCCTATCGGTCTTCATTGAGGCCTTGCCTAAGTATCTCAAGCGTTTTCCGCTGGGTGCGCGCCGCGGCCGCGCTGTTCTCGGGGAGTGAATCACCAAACGTCCCCACTTCGTAGGGCCTTGCGTCCCGCAATCTTCGCTCTAGCGACGCCAGCTCCGGGCTCCGTACCCCGGCCCGTTGGAACATCGGCCGACAGCTCACACTCATGACCTGAAGTGCCGCGAGTCCGACCCGACCAACGAAATCGAGTCCCACGTCAATGTCCCTAGGATTCCGCGATTGAGTTAGCACCGTCATGGCAGTATCGCCTCGGCCCGGACGTGGCTCGAACTTCAGGGCATCGAACGCGGCAGCCGGATTGGGATGAGCCCCCTTGTCAATGCATTCCTCGTACAACGTGGAAATTCTGTCCCTGAGCAACGAATCCTCGACTGACCCGAGACACTTCTTGAAGTTCACGGCGTTCCTTGCTGCTCCCCGGGAACGTTCGTCTTCATGCCGATCCCACCATTTCCTGAGCAGTTCTTGGTCGGCAAGAAGCTGCGAAGAGTAGGTCGCCCATTCAAGCGTCGACCGTGACATCGTGTACAAATCAACGACCTGGCCGGAAAGCGCCATCCCCGCTGCGCCGATGAACGCGGACATAGCTCTGCCGATAAAGACCGCTTGTACAATCTCTGCTTGATTGGCTGGCTCTCCCCGACCGACGCCTTCGAAGACCCTGGAGATTTCACGGAGGCCGTTGTAGCGGTCTTTGCCGTGTACGAACACTGAAAACCAGTTACGACGGAAACTGAGGAGCACCCTGCCTAGGCTGTCATCACCCCATCCGGGCGGCGGTTGGAGTTCTTGTTCTTTCATTGAGTTCCGGTCCTCCCTTTCGACCCGGATGCAGCTTGTGAGCCACAATCGACGCAGGAGTAGACGTGCTCCGCGTCTGGAAAATACACTAGAACGCATGTTCCGTGCAGGGGCTGAACGAAGGTGAAACGTGTTCGATTAGTGAGGGAGTGGGAGCTTGGCGCCGCAATCGCAGAAGGCGGATTTGGGCGGGTGTTCGCTGCGCGCTCGGATGACGGCGAAGACGCGGCCATCAAGGTCATTCCGAAAGCTCCAGGGGCGGCCCGAGAACTCCTTTTCGAAGACCTCCGCGATATCCCAAACGTCCTGCCCATCATTGAGACCGGCGAGACGGAGACGGAATACCTGCTGGCAATGCCGATGGCCGAGACTTCGCTTCGTACTGTCATGAAAGAGGGTGAACCTTGGCCCATGGCGGACGCAGTCGCGGTTTTGCGGGACGTCAACTGTGCGCTCGCCGCTCTGGAGGGCCGCGTCGTCCATCGCGATATCAAGCCGGAGAACATCTTGCGGTTCGGGGGGCGCTGGTGCTTGGCGGACTTCGGGATAGCGAGATATGCAGAGGCATCGACCGCGCCGGACACTCACAAGTACGCGAAGACGGCCGCCTATGCGGCTCCAGAACAGTGGCGCGGGGAGCGGGCCACGTCGGCTACCGACGTGTACGCCCTGGGTGTCCTTGCGTATGAGTTGCTGGCCGGAGTGCGCCCGTTTCTTGGACCGGATTTCCGCGAGCAGCATTGTGCCGAAGTGCCCGCTGACTTAGCAGAAGTGCCGAGTGAGCTCGCCAGCCTCGTGAACGAATGCCTGTTCAAAGCACCCGGGGCACGTCCCTCTCCCGGCAATTTGTTCGCTCGCCTTCAGCGGCTCACAGCCCCGCCTTCCGGTGCGTCGGCGCGACTTGCGGAGGTCAATTCAAGAGCTGTCGCCGAAGCAGCGAGTGCCATGTCGGAGGCTGAGTCCAAGAAAACGGAGTCCGAACGGAGACAGTCGCTATTCGCCGACGGCGTTAAGTCCTTTGCGGGACTACGCGAGCAACTAAGGAGACGCGTCAGAGATGTGGCGTCTCAGGCTGGGGATGACTTCCCATTCGTTCTCAGAGGTGCGGAGCTGCGCTTAGAAGGGCCGGAACCAGCTGGTCCATCGGAGCTCGCGGCTCAAGGGTACGACCCCGCGTTTCAAGTCGTTGCCTATGGACAGGTGGTGTTGCTGAACCCTGAAGGCAACAGCTATCGCGGCAGAGCCCACTCAATGTGGTTTTGCGACGCTCAGGAGAGTGGCGCCTTCCGTTGGTACGAACTGGCTTGGATGAAGAACCCTCTGATTGGTGAAAGGTTCGAACTTGACCCCACGGCATTACCGCCGTCCCGAAAAACACTTGTGGGGCTGAGCGCGACCATCAGTGGTCTTCAGCTGGCCTGGCCGTTCGTTCCCGTCGACCAGGGCGAGTCGGCCGATTTCATCGAACGCTGGATAGGGTGGTTTGCCGACGCCGCCGAAGGGAAGCTGAACCGTCCGGCTCGGATGCCTGAGCGCGACCCGGCCAATTCCTACCGCTCGCCGACTTTGCAACGGGGTGATTCAAGCGCACAGCTTCTGACGCGCCGTCGCAGCGGGCCGCGCCGAGTGTAATTCGAGCGTCAGCGAGCCACGCAAAACGGGGAGTAACCCGTCAGCGAGCACCTACGGCCACGATGTCCAGGCTTCGCCCGCCCTTCGGTCCTGAGAGCGTGAACCTCGCGTCCCCGATGACCAGTTCACCGCCTGCGCTGATGTTCGCTTCGACCCACGCCCGTGCCTTCGCCGGGTCCGCCCGGTCGTAGGGCAGGGTTGCGAGGTAGCCGAGGAAGTCGGCCGCGGGGGAATCGGGCTGGCCGGGCGCGGTGACGATGACCGTTGCCGACACCGACCGGATTCGCGTGGCGCTCGCCCCCATGAACGAGACCGTGATGATGGTGCTCGTCGAGGTGCTGGTACAGGACCAGAGTTCCATCGTCTGCCCTCGGTCTGGCCCCGAACATTTGAAGCCCCTGGGTTCGAGGTTCTTCGTGATGTCGGCCGCGGTGAGGCCGGGGATTGAGGTCGGCGGCTCCGGTGTTGCGGTTGGCTTCGGAGTGTTCGTTGGCGCGGGTGTGTTCGTGGGCCGCGGCGTGTCCGTCGTTTTCGGGGTCGGCGAGGGCGTCGGCGCGGGTGTGTCGGTGGAGGCGTCTGCTGGCGGTGTCGTGGTCTGCGAGTCTTCGCCGCCGGTCACTGCCCCCACCACGAAGATGGCCACGAGAAGTCCGCCAGCGATGCCGGCCTTCCATTTCCAGGGCAGCGCCCAGTACCGCTTCCAGAGGCTTCGTAACGTCGTCATCTACTGTCTCCCCTCAGCCGCACGAGGCGGCACAATGTATCACGTTGTGAGACGGATTCGAGCGACGGTCGTTCGTATGGTGCCTCTTGAAGGATGCCCACGCCCAAGACCAACTTCCTGCAAATCCGGCTCTCGCCCGAGGACCGTGCTCGCATGGACGCCCTGGCGGCGGCCGAGCATCTGGACACGTCCACATGGGCGCGCCGGGTGCTGCTGCTGGCGCTCGACGAACGCGAGCCTCGACGGAGAGAGGGCTCCTAACCACGTCTAGTGGTGCTCCTCGGCCGAAACGGCCAGAGAGGCCCGGTCTCACTGTTCACCGGCCGGAGGCCACGCCATCCCAGAACGCTGCGAGCAGATAGACCTCCGCGCCATCGAAGCCGTCGAGCGGTTCGCGGAACTCGAACTCCGTTCCCTCCAGCCGCGGGGTGCGCACGTAGGGGCAGATGAGCACGGCTTGCTTCCCGCGCCGGTCCATCGCCGCGACGACAATGCATTCTTCCGCCGCCGGGTCATCGGCGAGGCTACGCTGGAGTGGTAGTTCCCCGCCCGTGCGCATGTATGCGTCGAGGATGCTGAGGACTTTCCGCGGGCGGCGTGGCGCCAGCTGGTGGCCGATGGCGTAGCACATCGCCCGGCGTCCTTCGGAGGTGGCAGGCAGCTCCCGCAGGCCCATGAGCAACGGCTCTCTCGCTTCGACGAAGAGGGCGGGGACGAGATAGCCGTCGCGGCGGAGGTTCGCCTTGGCCATCTCCATCAGCTCTTCCAGCCGCTTCACCGCGGTGCCCATTCCGCTTCAACGAAGGCAGCAGCAGCCCGCCAGCTCGGGAAGCGGCCGAATGCCACGAGTCCCATGCCGGGCTCGTCCTCGACCCCGGCGGGGTGGAGGGAAAGTTCCCAGTCCCCGCCGCTGGAGCGCCGCAACAGCGCGTAACGGTCAGACCCCACCGGTCGGGTGGCCTGCGGTCCTGCGCGCCAGCGGTCGAAGAGCACGTCACCCGGCCCGACGTGGCACCAGCCGTTCACGACGCTAACCACGGGCGGAAGGGTGCCTGCACCACGACCTCGGCGATGGTCATGGTCGCAAGGTCGAAGTAGATAGCCTCGAACAGCGCCAGCCCGAGGCTGCGCTTCTCCTGGGGCGTGGCGCGCTTCCATGCGAGCTGGAGGACGTCGAATTGCTCGAAGGCCTCGGCAGCGCGGGCACGCGGCACGGTGAGGCGGGCCAGTTCGCTTTCCAGTTTGCGGCGCTGCGATTCGTACTCCGCTTCGCCCATCTCAAGGTCGGCGTAGAGGCGGCCAAGGCGGCGAAGCCGTTCGCGTAGCCGGGCTTCCTGGGCGGCAGCAGCGTCGGGCGACTCGCCGGCCCCGAGCAGGTCGAGCACCTTGCGCCGCACGGCGGCGGGCATGCGGAAGCGCGCGACGATGCGGTCCACTTCGTCCTCGACGTGATCGGCGCGCACGGCGATCTGGGGCATGTCGCAGGCAACGCCGCGACGCGCGGCGGTTTCGCGGTAGTAGCGGTAGCCGCGGCCGGAGTCGGTGTGGTTGCCCTGCAGGTTGTTGCCGCAGCCCGCGCACTTGATGATCGCGGCGAGCGGGTAGAAGCGCTCCGGCCCCGGCGAGGTCGCGCGCCCGCGCAGGCGTGTGCCAACGGCGTTGGCGCGGTGCCAGAGGTCTTCGGAGACGATGGCTTCGTGGCGGCCGGGAAGTTCCTCACCCTTGTGCTTCACCACCCCGCGGTAGGTCGGGTTCTGGATGAGCGAGCGGATGCTGTCGCCGGTCCAGAGCCGGGCACCATCGTCGCGGTGCGCCTTGGGTGCGCGGTGGCGCGTGCGAAACCCCGCCTCGTTGAACTGGCGGGCTATGTCCTTATAGGGAGCCGTGCCTGAGGCGTACGTCTCAAACGCCCGGCGTACGGCCTCGGCTTCGGCGGGCACCACGATGGGCGGGTCCGCCTGGGGGTTGGCTGGCGCGGCGTAGCCGAAGGGCGGCATGGCATTCATGAGGCCCTTCTCGGCCCGCTTGCGCTTGCCCGCGGTGACCTTGTGCTTGAGGTCGGCGCTGTACCACTCCGCGATGAGCTGGAGCATGCCTTCGGTGATGAGCCCGGCAGGCGTGTCATCCAGCGGCTCCGTCACGGAGACGAGGCGCACCCCGGCGCGGTCGAGCCGCTGTTTGGCGAGGAGGCTGTCGAGCCTGCTGCGGGCAAAGCGGTCGAGCTTGTAGACGATGACGGCATCGACTTCGCGGGCCTCGGCATCACGCAGCATGCGCTGGAACGCGGGCCGGTCGGAGGTCTTGGCTGAGAACCCCGCGTCCGTGTAGACCTCAACGCCCTCTGCACCGAGTGCAGCCGCTGCCTTGCGGCAGGCGTCTTCCTGGTAGGCGAGTGAGTGCCCCTCGGCCTGCTCCTCCGTGGAGACGCGCACGTACACGGCCACTCGCGAGGGGCGGTGTGCAGTTGGCGCGGCTCCACGGAGGGCGAGGGTCTTCATTCCGCGGCAGACCTCCTCAGGATGCCGGCGACGAGCTCGGCAAGGATCGTGGCGTCACGGTCGTTTGCCTCATCGCCTTTGATAAGGTGAGATGAAGTCTCGCTCGTATGCGAGGAAATGGAAAGGTCGCGGGATGGAAGCCGCTCGACTCCCATCCCAGAACCCTCGGGCACATCCCTTTCGATGTGCCTGATTTCATCGGCCGCCATCGACCGCCACCTTGCGGATGGTGATCACGCGGACGCGGTGCTTCCCAACGCGTTCGCCCATTTCGACTTCGATGCCAAGGCTGCGAAGCACCGGGGCCGCGCGCCTCAGCAGGTTCGACAACCGGCTCGGCTGTCGCGGCCATGACGGGGGACGATCCTGCAATCCGGCGTTGAGCACGTTCAGGAGCTCGCTCGCCCTGCCAGACCACTCCGTCGCGGAGACCTTGCCCACAACGTGCACGGGCATCTTGAGGGAGTCCATGAGCTTCACGGTGGCGTCGATGACGGGCTGCGAGTCGATCACGGCTGCTTCGGCCCGCACTCGACTTTCTCCGTAGGCACCCGCGAAGGTATCAACCGGCCAACCCGCGGCCCGTTCAACTGCCGATCCCCAGAAGGCGAAGTCAGCCATGCGAGGGGTCTCCGCCAGCGCCACCTGCGGCAGTTCCCGGAGCGCCCCGGCGGTCAGGCCGAGGAGTTCCGCGAAGACGGCCGGCGCGATGGCTTCGAACTCGGCCCAGAGGTCGGCCTCGGTGCGACGTGACTCCGTTTCGATTGCGGGCAACGTGATGAGGACGGTCCTGTCGGCCAGGTCACCGCGAGCGGTGAGGTCATCGATGCCGTTCAAGACGACCGGTCTGAGGGCATCGAAGACCACCAGCCCGGCGTCCGTATAGAGCTCGCGCTTCGCGAGGCCGCCACCGGTAGAAAGCCGACACAATGCGTCGGAGAGCCATGGACGTGCACCCGAGAGGTTATCGAATGCCAGCAGGTGCCGGTGCACCGCGGTGATGATCAGTTGCTCAAGGCTCGTGGGTGGGTCCAGCAACTCCAGCTTGTTCGGATCTACGAGACGAACCACCATTCGGGCGAGCGTGCTCTTGGCTGAACCCTGCTCGCCATTAAGGACGAGGAGTGGGTACGGACCGCGACCGCCGAGGCAGTAAGTGACGTAGGCCAGCAGAAGGACGAAGTCGTCGTCGCTCTCTACATTGACCAGGGCTCGGAGCTTTCGAATCGCGTCGATTTCCGTACCCTGGCCATCCCCGACCGGCGCGGGAAGCCAACGAGCGCCGCTTCCGCGTACGAACCGAACGGGAACCTCGGCTTCCAGCGACCATCCTGCGCCGCTAACAGTGACCGTCTGCCATTCGGAATCGCCGAGGTCGATGTAGATCGTGCTACCGATCCGCGCTGTGCGGAGAAACGCCGTGTGCTCCGGTCCCTTCCAGAGCGCCTCTGCGTGCAAGAGCTCCAACGTTTCCCTGACGGCGAGAGCGCTCGGTACCCTGGACGTGGCCTCGTAGTACTGATGCCGGACCCAGCCGGAGACGGCCGTTCCCCGGACATTGTGATGTCCCAACCTGGGGATGGTGGCGTACGCCGTACCGGCGGCGTCGTGCCAGAGTTCGACGCCGGCATCCCTCACGATTTGCAGGAGCAACGACGCTTGAGATCCGCCCGCGCGGCCCTGCGCTTCCTCGATATTGAGCAGCGGTCTGAGGTCCTTCCAGATCTTGCCGGCGCAGGAGTTGTGGAAGCACCCGGCGAAGACGGCGCCACTATCAAAGCGACCAACCCTGGCGGTGCGCAGGTGCTCGGGGTTCCATGGACACTCCTCAAGCTCCCAGAGGTCAGCGCTGTTCCAACGGCGCGGTCCTGTGAATTCCATACCTGCGTCGCGCAGCGCACGTTCGATATCGACGCCCTTGTCGGCGGCTGTCCCCGGTTTCGGGGCCAGTGCGGCGAGGGCCTCAAGCTGCTCGCGGGTGACGAGCGCCTCATCGCTGGGGACGCGAACGATTCGTGAGGGACGGTGGGGACGCTCGGGGAGGTTCTCTCCCTTGCGCGCCATGGTGCCGTAGAGCCGGGCGATTCGGGACGCGTTGAAGACCGTGCGATCCACGACCGCCTGCTCGTCGTCGAACTGCAGCGAAAGAGCTACGAGGGCATCGCGCACCAGTTCGGTCGTGATGTCCTCCGAAAGGCGATAGAGCAAGTGAACGCCGTTCCCGGAATCGGCCACGACTGGCTCGTCCCAACCGCGGTCCCGAAGCCACGCTACGATGGCCTGGGACCGCTCCTGACCCGCCGCTTTCTCTACGTCTGTGGCAGAGATGCCGGCGGGACGGACGGGGTCGATATCGATGAGCAGCCATCGGCGCCGCAGGATGTCAGCGTCAACCGTGGTTTCTCCGCGGCTAGCGACGTCCATGCGGTTCGCCCTGCGGGCTAGTAGCCCCTCCCTAACCGGGTTGAGGGTGATGTACGTTCCGGACGCCACGCCCGCGTGCTCCGAAACCGCGCGTATGAGGTCGTCGCTGTTGTCGAAGTAGCCACTCAGTGTCACCGTCGACGAACGGCCAGGTAGCCGCACGCCTAGCTGGCGAATTTCGATGATGTCGCCGCCTTCGAACAGCGCGCGCACCGACCGTTGGACTTCTTCCGGGACCAGACCCTGTGTAGGACTTTCCATTGAACGCTCCTCCGCGTTGGGGCTACACAGAGGAGAGCACGGAGGTTGGCGGATTCTGGCGCGCTAATTTCCGCCAGCCCGACGCGGCGGTCGCAGGGCGTCATTTACAGCCTTGCGAAAGCGCACGAACGTGTCGTACTTGTGGTGCTGATTCGTTTGATTCCAAAGAACAAACTGTTCCTGGCGGGATAGCGATTCGTTCTCGCTGGTGAATTTTTGCAAACGATGGGCGACTCCGGGCAACGACGTCCGTTTCTGGTTCCGGCCGGCATCTGCGCGGATCGCGCGCGTGACGGTTCGCAGCTTCTCGTGGAGGGCCTCGGAGAGAACGGAATCTACATCGGGAACGTCGAGGGTCAGACGATCTCCGTAGAGCCCGTTGCCGGTCCTGATAGTCGGACCGTCCGGGGGCAGATATGCGGTTAGCAAATGCTGGGTCGCGTCGAACGGCGTCCAGCCCGTTTCCGCAGCGAGAGCCTGGGCGGCGCGCCAGAGCGTCCAAAGGGGTGTTCCAAGCAGGGCTTCGGTGCTCGCTGACACGAGCGAGTGGGTATCGTCAGCCCCGGCAGCATCGCGCGTTAGGTATTCCACCATCGGGTTAGTACGGCTGATCGAGAGGACTACTGCGTCCGGTGCGTCCATTCCATCCCGGCTCGCAGCCGTAACGGCCTCCCCGGCCGCCCGGACTTCGTTCGCTTCGTCGGCCGCCGCCACCACGACCGAAACGGTCACGACTCTCGCGGGCGCTCCATCGGAGCGATGGGAGTCAATCCACCCCGACGCTTCGTCAACCGAGGCGAAAGGACCCGCGCGACCGAGGGCCGCCTGCCGAAGTTGGGTGACCCACGGCTCTACGTGTTGAGCGATGAGCTTCGCCCGCTCTTCAATGGCGAGGTCAGCTGACGCCGACGAGGCAGCCGCACTCCACAATGGGCCGTAGCCGCGCCTCGCATGTTCCATGAGCACCAGCAACTCGTCGTCCGTGTACTCGCCGCCCTCGTTCCATTCGTCGGGTGGAGCAATCGCGTCCCACTCATCGCCTGTGAGCTCTCTCTGAAGCTGGGCCTCTACGGCCGACTTCAGCGCAGACCGGCCAACGTATCGCACTGCCATAACAGGAGGGTAGCGTGTCGCTAAACGCCTCGCGACGCGCTGTTTCCGAGGGCACTAGCAGCTCCCTGCGGAGTACCGACTCCCCAGGGCGGTCGGTGGCGGTCGATGAATTCGGGCACATCGAACGAACTCGCTGCGCTCACCATGCTCGACAGGACTCGGCACTCGCGTAACCCCTTCCGCGGAGGCAGTTCGACGATCAGGAGCGCCGCGATGAAGCGAATCGTCGACCGCATCGACCGCGGAACCGTATTGCGAGTCAAGCGGGCGCGAAGGCCCCCGTCGCCAAAATCCAGGCCGGTGGGTCAGCGGGTCAATCGACCTCCGACTTGAGTCGAGCCGCGCGCCCGCTGGCGATTGTTGGGATGTCGCGCAGGATTGTTGCGGCGTTATTGCGGTCGCGAACGGCATTATTGGCAGTTATTGGGGCAGATTCTTGGGTCCGACACCCTCATGGCCACGGTGCTCAGATGCTCTACACCGGGCACGAGGGGCCATTCTGAGCCTATGTCGAGTTCGTGGCTGCGTGGACCGCCGACGGACTCACGCCGAAAATCGCCTGCCGCAAGCGTTCTCGCTATCAATAATTCGGCTGCGCTCACTTGGTGATGGGTTGCCTCCCGTACGAGCCCGGGCACACCACGTTCGCGTCACAACTTGACGCGGTGCGCATCCAAACTCCCTGACCGGCGGCTAGTGTGAACCGGTAAAATCATCGCCCAGGGGAGCGGTCTATGACGCAGTTCGAAGTCGTTGACAAAGACGCCTCCTGAAGAGGCCGCAGAGGCGGGAGATCACTTTCACTTCGGGCAGGCCCGCGACAACAGATGTCGGCCTTGTGCGTATTGTCTGAAAACAAGGCTAGAATCCCTGCCAATTCTGGACGATGGATCGCGAGAGTCTCGCTGATGATTCCCGACGTCGAAACCAACCAGTCCGAGAGCTCTTCCCTGGTCGTGGACGTTGCTTGGCCGGTCTTCGCCTCCGACGCCGACGATTCGATGCCCGTCGATCACGGGTTCGTGCTCTTCAGTGCCCTCTCCCAAGTGTTGCCGTGGGTCCACAGCAACCCGGAAGTCGGGATACATCCCCTCGGAGGAAGGCTCATCGGGGACCGACGAATGAGGCTGACCGAGACGACGCAGCTGGTTCTCCGCCTCCCGGCATCGGCGGTTCGGGAGGTGCTGGATCTATCCGGAAAGCCTCTGGACATCGATGGCTGCCGTCTCCAAGTGGGGACCCCTTCGGTGCGAGCGCTTCGACCGAGTCAGGAACTGGTGAGCCGGCTTGTCACAATCAAGAACGCCTTGTCGGCGAACGCCCTTGCTCTGGCGGCTAGCAGGGAACTAGCGGCGCTGGGAATCGTCGCTCGTGTCTCGATCCCCACTCGGGCGGCCGCCGGCAGTTTTGAGCAGAAAGACCGAGTGGCGGCAGACCCATATGTTCGGCGGACTCTGAGAGTCCGTGACCGGCTCGTTGTTGGATACGCTCTTCACGTCGAGGACCTGGATCCAAGCGATTCCGTCCGACTACAGGCTCGTGGCATCGGCGGTCGTCGGAGGTTCGGTTGCGGGATCTTTGTGCCCGCTCGGCCGCAGACATGACGTACGGACAACTGCTCGCTAAGAGCGCGCGTTCCGGTGTGTCGCCCTCCACCCTGACACTGCATCACCATTCGCTGACTGTGCTCAGGACCAGCCGCGAAATCCTGAAGCGACGCGGATTGGACTTACTTGATGCCCACGGTTTGGAGGCCGAGGCCTGGGCTGCGCCGCTGTGGACGGCTGCAGAGCTTGGAGCCGGGCTCCACGATCTCGGCAAGTGCTCAAGTGCCTTCCAGGCGATGATCCGCGCCCCGGGAACCAGTGCAAGGCAGGGTCTTAGACACGATGTCCTGGCACTAGTCATCCTGGCCAGGTATCCAGCCCTCGCCGAATGGCTCTTCGGGGGCCAGCCGGAGGTGATTCGGTGGGCCGTAACGCGGGCAGTGGCCGGCCATCATCTGCGACTCGACGGTGTGAACACGTTGAGGCCGGAACCATCGGGGGCTGCCACTTTGACGCTGCATTGTGGCCACCCGGACGTCATCGCGATGCTCACATCCATCGGCGACGAGTTGGGCAAGACCACCCCTCCTCCACCACTGTCCGACGAACGTATCGACCTCCTTCGTCCCGACCAGTCGGCCTTCCAATTGCTGCTCGCTGGCGAGAAATGGTGGCGGGCGGCGGACCGGGACTCGCGCGTCTTCTGCGCCGCCGTCGCAGCGGTCGTGATCGCTTCCGACGTTGGTGGGTCCGCCATCGCTCGGGTTCCCGGCAATGGAGACGCTTTCGAGACAGCGCCAGCCCGTGCTGCCGCAGTGCTGGAACGGTGCCCGGATGCATCTGAATACACTGCTGCCGCCGAACGGCGTCTCGGAGGCGCAAAACCGCGTCCGTTCCAGGAAGCTGTGGCCCGCGCTCGAGGGCAAACCGTGGTCGTAACCGCAGGCTGCGGGTCGGGGAAGACGGTTGCCGCGTGGTTCTGGGCGAAAGAGCGTGTGAGCACCAGGAAGTTGTACTTCTGCTATCCGACAACAGGGACCGCCACCGAAGGCTATCGCGATTACGCGTGGCCCGAGTTCGAGGTGGATGCGGCACTCATTCATAGCCGCGCCGAACTCGACTACGAAGAGGTCCTCGCAAACGGCGACGAGCGCTCGCATCAACTCGAGCAACAGCTGCGACTCGACGCACTCGACCGATGGGGTGCGAAGGTGTCCGTATGCACAGCCGATACCGTGCTTGGCCTGATGCAGAACAACCGCCAGGGGCTGTTCCTGTACCCGGCCATCGTGGGCGCAGGGTTCGTGTTCGATGAGGTGCACCTTTACGACGACCGGATGTTCGGGCTCTTGCTTCGCTTCCTGGAGGCGATGCCGCACGCTCCGGTGCTGCTGATGACGGCGACACTTCAGCCGGCGCGACGTGAGGCCCTCCGGGCCTGTGCCCTGTTGCGCGGTGGTCCTGCAGAAGAAATTGCAGGCCCACCTGAACTTGAAAGGTTGCCGAGATACAGGCTTGAGCGTGCCGACCGCTCTCATGCACTCGTCGAGACCGAGGAGATGGTGAGGGCCGGTCGGCCAGTCCTCTGGGTTCGAAACACCGTTGCCCAGGCTCGTGCTGACGCCATCGCGCTACAGGAACGCGGGGTCCGGGTCGAGGTCTATCACAGCAGATTTCGCTATGGTGACCGGCTTGTGCGCCACCGAGCTGTTATCGACGCGTTCGCCGGCAAAGGGATACCGCTGGTCGCGGTGGCGACCCAGGTGTGTGAGGTTTCCCTCGACATTTCTGCAGCATTGCTCGTCACGGAGGTCGCGCCGCCCGCATCACTCATCCAGCGATTGGGGCGACTGAACCGCCGGGCGGTTCCGGGCGGGGGTGACCCGCCTGCCCGGGCGCTGGTTATCGACGCCCGCCGCTCCGCGCCATATAGCGAGAGCGACATGGAACAGGGCGAGCAGTGGTTGGCCATGGTCAGTGGACGTCCCGTATCCCAGCGTGACCTTGCTAATGCTTTCGAGGAACTGCTGAGCGACGCCCCGGCCCCGCTTCAGCAGACATCCATGTGGCTAGATAAGGGTTGGGAGATTCGGCCGGAGAGTGTGCGCGAAGATGGTCTGACCGCCTCCTTCCTGATGGAAGAGGACCTGCCATCCTGTATGAGCCCCCTCGGCAGACCCATTCGGCGGGAGATTCAGCGACAGGCCTTGCCGATGCTCGTGCGACCAGTGCTGACGGAGATTAGGAACTGGCGACGCCTCGGCTCCATGCTCGTTGCGCCGTCCGGACGGATTAGTTACTCCCCGATGTGGGGAGGAGAGTGGGTCAGGTAATGGTCACCAAGAGCGCTGATCGGACCGAGGTTCGGGAGCTCCGTATCGGGCTCGAACAGCCTGGCACGGGACCCCTTCACCGAGCAGGCGTGGCCGGGCTGTGGATGACACTCGCCGAGATCGAAAGGGCTTCAGCACAACGGACTCTTCGTGATGAGTTGCTGGCCCTTGGTGGTAGCTGGGAGCGGGATAGCCTCGGCGTGACGTTCAGCTGGAACGATGACCCGGCGCCGTTCTTCGAACGTCTTGTCAGAGCGTCCTTTGGCCTGACAGAAGACGGGAGGTTTCACTTTCTCGCCCTGGGCCATCCCGACGCATGGCCAGACCGCGGGACGCTACTGCAGGAGGCGATGCTCGCGACGTTCTTGCAGCACGGGAACACGCGGAAAGCCGATGGCTCCAGAAAGCCATCAGGTGGCGTGGTGTCCGTGGTTGACGAGGTGGAGACCGTGTTCCCCTTCCGGCGTGTGACCGCTTACAGCCAACAGACGGGCGGGCAGCAATTCAAGCCAGGGACTAGTAAAGCGATAGCTGGCTGGCAGCATCCGGGGGCCGCCGTCAGGCACGTTGCATTCTCCGCCGGTACGGCGGTCATCGAGTCTGCAGCCTCCGCGCTTGCGCTGGTGTTCGCACCGGTCGGCGCGATCTTCTTTCGCGTGCGCCAGCGAGGTGAGGGAGTCCGGCCGCAGTTCTGTCTGTCCGTGCCTGACTTCGATGACCTGGCTATCTACAGCGAAGCCCGGGAATATTGGTTGACGCGGCCGGCATACGACTACATCGCATCCGGCACTGCAGACGCGGGTATGCGCACGTTGGCCATCCTTGCCGTCGAGGACCGCTTCATGGCGAGCGGCATCCATCGCTGTGATGTGGTGAGCTTTGGAACCGTGCCGTGGTCGAAGCAGCAGAAGACCCGGGTGGATGTTTTCGAAGTGGCCGACCTCGGTGCGGACACGCTGCGACTGTACGCACTGGCACTGCAATTCTTTCCGCCCGTTCGACGCCAGTGGGCCAGGGACGCGAACCCATCGGACGGAGCGAATTGGTACTGGGAGACGTCGCCGGTACTCGCCCTCGTTGCCGCCAACCTGGCGCGCCATACCCCCTGGTGGCGAGGATTCCAGGGAATCACCGCTGACCGCGAGCGTCGCACCCAGCTTTCTGACCATGAGGCCGCGCTCCGCCGCGCAAGACCGAATTCAGCCACAGGAGTCACAGCATTGGTAGGACGTCCAGAAGCATTCGACGATTCCGCTCAACGGCAGTTCGTGACGGCTTGCCACGAAGCATGGGAACGAAACCTTGGCCGGTTGGGCCAGCGTTCACGTGAGAGAGGGGAGTCATTCCGCGACCTCGCGGGACGTGAGCGCGAACAACTCCGGGTAACCTTCAGCCACTGCAAGAATGCGGCAACTTTCAGGCGCGCCATCACGGACTTCTGGTCTCGTGCCGGAGGAGCCCTCCCCGCATTGCAGGCAGGCTGGCACGAGGTGATGCCGTTTCTCGGTGAAGCACAGTGGGAAGAAGGACGCGACCTGGCACTCCTCGCGCTTGCCAGCTATCCGGGGCGCCATCACGAAACGGAACGCGTCGAAGATCCGACAGAGGGAGACGAAGAATGAGCAAACACCTGTTTGGCATGGTCTGCACACACGCGGGCGCAGCTGCGAACAACCGGGGTGAGACTGAAGGGAATATCACCACCTTGCAGAAGCTTCTGTGGAACGGCGCTGTCCACACTACCGTTTCTGCCGAAGCGATCCGGTGGGCCCTTCGATACCGCTGGCAAATGCTTGGCTTGATTACGAACCGCCGTTGGGACGAGCAAACCCGAAGGAACGACTGGAGAAACCCTGAGTTCGGAATCGAGGACCAAGGGGCCAGCGCCAGCACGTACATTGATGACGATGTGCTTGGCTACATGTCAGCAAGAGCGGCGAAGGAAGAGGGCTCCAAGGGTACGACGGATGCCCGGCGTTCAAGGCTGGAGATGACACGCGCTGTCAGCCTGACTCCCTGGACCGGCGACCTCACGTTCAATGCGGCCAGCATTGGAGCCACGCCCTCGGCGGCCATGAAAGGCGCCAACCCGGTCCCGTATGGCGCTGAAGTGCACGCCACCCGGTACCAGTTTGGCTTCGCAATGACGCCAGAAGCGCTTGCGGTCCCCAGTCGGGCACTCGACTGCCTTGAGGGAATCGTTGGGCTCGGCGATGTCGGCGGCAACCACGCGCGCTTTCTCTTTGACTTCTCGCCTGAATCCATCATCCTGCGCTGGACTGACGACTTCGCTCCGAGGTTGCTCTATTGCTATGAGCCGGACGGTTCTGGGGTTTCGTCGGCGCGACTCGTTCGGGCCGTGGAGAGCGGGGATGTGCGTGCCGACGAACTTGTTATCGGCGGAGCCATCGAAGCGACTCAGGCGGGCGGTCGGTTGAAGGATCTTGGAGCCGCTGTCTTTAGCGGCGTTCGCGTCGCCGCCGATGAGGCCACCGCCAGGATGCGCAGCGACCTCGGGCTGGCGACGTAGCCGATGACTGCCGGGGGATATTTCATCTCTGTTCCGTCGGGCTCCTTCCGGGTGCCACGGGCACGTGAGTACCTGGAGACGCTGCCGGTGCCACCCCACGCGACCGTTTACGGAATGCTGTGCGCCTCGATAGGCGAGACCGACCCGGGACGTTATGCGGGTACTGAATTAGCGATTGCGCTCATCAGGCCCGGACTGCGTTCGCGTGTGCTCCGCACGATGTGGCGTGTGAAAACGACGAACCTGCCGCCGGGCGTGGGCGAAAACAAGCGGCCGGACTTCCAGGAGATCCTGACGGGTACCGAACTCGCCGTGTTCATCGGACCGCCCGCTGGAACTCCCGACGGCGCCACGCTTGCCGAACAGATTGCGAAGGCGCTTGTCGACCCTTCCGGCATCGTCCGGTTTGGCGCACTCGCACTTGGGGAGAGCACCGGCCTCATCGATGAGTTCCGGCCGTTGCGGGACTCGGACTTCGTACCGGAATCCCAGTGGGTTGTTCGGTCGCAGTCAGGGCGGCTTGCACTGCCGGCGTGGGCAGACCATGTCAGCGGGCGTGCGACACGGTGGGTCCAATGCTCGTTCGACCCTGCTCTGTCGTCGAACCCACCCGAGGACGCATGGGTGCGCATCGCGCCCGGAGGGCAATGAGATGGACCCGCCAGTCCGTGTCATGGGTCTCCATTCACTCGTTTACTGTGAGCGACTTCATTACCTGGAGGAGGTCGAGGAGGTGCGACTCGCGGATGCGTCAATGTATGCCGGGCGGAGCCTCCATGAGCGCTGGGAGGCTGCTGACCCCGCCGAAGTCGAGATCCGAGGCCTGGAACTCACCAGCGAAGAGCTCGGGTTGACCGGTAGGTTGGACGCAGCGCGGACCCGGGATGGCCTGTTAGTCCCCTACGAGCACAAACGGGGTCGGGCCGTCCGCAACGCTGACGGGTCAGCAGAAGCGTGGGACACCGACGTCATGCAGGTCACCGCGTACGCAATGCTGCTGGAGGAGCATGTGGGCCGCTCCGTCCCAGAAGCCCGCATCCGTTACCACACTGACAACGTCACTGTGCGCATTCCAACTACAACTGAACGCCGGTCGGCAGTCGACGCCGCAGTTGCCCGGGCGAAAGAGTTGCGGAGTCTCACTGCGCGTCCGCCGGTGAACGAGAACTCGCGGAAGTGCGCCGCCTGTTCCCTCGCACCGGTGTGCCTCCCGGAAGAGGAACGTGCTTTCGGCGTACGTCCCGCCATCCGGCTCTTTCCGGAAGTCGATGACCGCCAGTTCCTTCATGTCGTCAGCCAGGGCGCGCGAGTGCAACGAGCCGGGGAGCGGCTCAAGGTGACCCTCGATGGGGCGGTCATTGCTGAAGCGCCGGTGCGGAGCGTCGCGGGAGTAGTGCTGCACGGCAACGCACAGATCACCACTCAGGCGATCCACCTCTGTGCCGACCAGGAGATCGGGGTGCATTGGCTGACGACCGGAGGCCGGTACGTCAGCGGGCTTGCCAGTGGCGCTGGTTCCGTGCAGAGGAGGCTCCGGCAGTACGAGGCTCTCTCGGATGCCGGTATGTGCCTTGAGCTTGCGCGCCGACTCGCGATGAACCGGGTGCAGAGCCAGCTTCGATTCCTCCTCAGGGCCACACGTGGCGCCCACGAACGGCGTGACGTGATCAACAGCAGCATCCACGGGATTCGCGCGCTCTTGCGGCAATTGAAGCGAGCTGATGGTGCTTCCACCATTCGCGGTCTCGAGGGGAACGCGGGAAAGCATTACTTTGGGGCCCTGCCGCTGCTGATCGTTCCAAGTCTGCGCGAGGCGCTGGCGCCGGACGGACGGAGCCGCAAACCACCGCAAGACCCGTTCAACGCGGCTCTCAGTTTCGGCTACGCACTCCTCTACAGCCGGGTGCTCGGAGCGATCCTGACGGTGGGCCTAGACCCCGCAATCGGCTTCTTTCACACGCCGAGGTCCGCAGCGCACCCGCTCGCACTGGACCTCATGGAGTTGTTCCGGGTGAGCCTCGTCGACATGCCGCTTGTGGGGTCGATCAATCGTCGCCAATGGCACGAGGAACATTTCGAGGTGACGAAGGCCCGTACGTGGCTCAGTGAAGCGGGAAGACGCCTCGCGATTCAACTCTTCGAGGAGCGGATGCAGGACTCATGGAAACATACCGTTCTCGGCTATTCGCTAAGCTATCGACGCGCAATCGAACTGGAGGTTCGACTCTTGGAGAAGACGTGGCAGGGCGCGCCGGGGTTGTTCGCATCGTCGGTCTTGCGTTGAGATGGCTACGCGAGACTGGTGGCTGGTCAGCTACGACGTGCGGGACGACCGGCGGCTGCGGGAGACAGCCCGGTTGCTGGAGGGTTACGGGGAGCGGGTGCAATACAGCGTGTTCCGCTGCCAACTGACTCGGACGGAGATTGCGAGGCTCCGATGGGAGCTCGAGAAGCTGCTTGAGGACGTGGACGACCTCCTTGTCATACCGCTCTGCAGCCGCTGTGCCCGCTCGGTGAGTGACAGCAAGTCACGAACCTGGGGCGGACAACCTCCGCCATATCGACTGGTCTAACAAAGGCAGCGGGGTTTCAAGCATGTCGGAGTGGTGGCTCGCTATAGATTCGAACCAGGTGCGGCAGAGTGGTTTCGCTGTAAGGTACTTGAAACCGGGCCCAGATCTGAATCTGCGAAGGGCCCCGCAGTGCCACACCCTCTGATGCCGAAAGGCGTTTAGCACTTACCACCGTCTCTACTATCTACCTCACACCTATGTGTGCCACACCCTCTGATGCCGAAAGGCGTTTAGCACATGCTGGCCGTTGTGGCAGTAGCTACAGGTCCATGTGGGTGCCACACCCTCTGATGCCGAAAGGCGTTTAGCACATGTCGCTGTGCTTGCGGCGCGTTTCCGTGAGCGCCGTGCCACACCCTCTGATGCCGAAAGGCGTTTAGCACCTCGCCTTCGTCGCGGAGAGCCCCTCACCCTTGCTGTGCCACACCCTCTGATGCCGAAAGGCGTTTAGCACACGTAGCAGAGGCGGCGTTGACGCGTGCCTTCGCGTGCCACACCCTCTGATGCCGAAAGGCGTTTAGCACTGAAGTACCTGGTCAACGGCGTCAAGAAGTCGTTCGTGCCACACCCTCTGATGCCGAAAGGCGTTTAGCACAGGTTGGCCATCCCCTCGCCCCAGCTCGACGTTTTATGTGCCACACCCTCTGATGCCGAAAGGCGTTTAGCACATGCTGGCCGTTGTGGCAGTAGCTACAGGTCCATGTGGGTGCCACACCCTCTGATGCCGAAAGGCGTTTAGCACATGTCGCTGTGCTTGCGGCGCGTTTCCGTGAGCGCCGTGCCACACCCTCTGATGCCGAAAGGCGTTTAGCACCTCGCCTTCGTCGCGGAGAGCCCCTCACCCTTGCTGTGCCACACCCTCTGATGCCGAAAGGCGTTTAGCACTACCGCCGTTCGAAGTCGTCCCGCTCCATACCGGGTGCCACACCCTCTGATGCCGAAAGGCGTTTAGCACTCGTTGTTTGCGCCCAGGTTGACCCAGCAGCCCGTCAGTGCCACACCCTCTGATGCCGAAAGGCGTTTAGCACTCGACCTGCATCTCCGTGCCGCTGATAGCACCCGCGAGGTGCCACACCCTCTGATGCCGAAAGGCGTATTGGGCGCAGCTA
This sequence comes from Dehalococcoidia bacterium, assembly GCA_050248655.1. Classification (GTDB taxonomy): domain Bacteria; phylum Chloroflexota; class Dehalococcoidia; order Tepidiformales; family Tepidiformaceae; genus JAGQHB01. The sequence goes on along the minus strand of JBFWRY010000001.1, from coordinate 88,315 downwards.
CCGGCCCGACCGCGTGGGACACTCCCAGGCGTTCAGCGTCAAGCAGCGGGCTATGCCGGGTTCGAATCCGATCGGGGTCGCCATTAAGTCACTAAGCGGAGCCCGCCGAAAGGCGGGTTTTCTTGTTTGGGCCACCGGAGCAGCTTGCCGTTGTACCCATCGGTGAGTTGACACGGCCGAGCGCGAACCTCAAGGATCCGGGCGCCGTACAGGAGGTGCACGATGGGTGACTTGAGCTTGATGGGCCTGCCAGGCCCTGGCATGCCGTGGGATGACGTGCTTTCGACCGCCAGACTGGCGGAGGAACTGGGTTACAGCGCCATTACTACCGGTGAGGCGTGGGGCGCTGACGCCTTCACCACGCTGGCGCAGATCGCAGCGGTCACGACGCGTGTGCGGCTGGGGACAAGCATTGTGCCGGTGTTTGGGCGGACGCCTGCGAATATGGCGATGGCCGCGCTGAGCCTCGACCACATGTCGAAGGGACGCTTCTTTCTTGGTCTTGGCACCAGCGGAAAGAAGGTCATCGAAGACCTGCACGGGGAGCACTTCGCCAGGCCAGTGGCCCGGATGCGAGAGTACATCGACATCCTGCGGAAGGCGTTCAGTGGCGAGCGCCTGGATCACGACGGCGAGTTCTTTCACACAAGCCGGTTCCGGCTGAGCATCAAACCCTATCGCGAACGGCTGCCGATCTACCTCGCGACGCTCGGACCGGCGAGCCTTCGGATGACCGGCGAATTGGCCGACGGATGGCTCCCGATCTTCTATGCGCCCGGGCGGGTCGGGCCGTTGGAGCAAGACCTGCGAAAGGGCGCCGAGGCCGCCGGACGCACACTTGCGGACGTCAAGCGGTCGCCACAGGTGAGCATCTACGTCACAAGCGAGCGTGGCGCAGTGTACGAGAAGGAGCGAGGACACATCGCCCTCTACATTGGCGGGATGGGCGTGTACTACCACCAGTACATGCACCGAATCGGCTTTGGCAGCGAAGCGGACCGGGTGAGGGATGCGTACAACAGCTTTTCTGACAGGGCGGCAGCGGCCGCGCTGGTGACCGATGAGATGGTTGAGGCAATGACGATCATCGGGACTCCCCAGGAGTGCCGCGACCAGATCGAGCGGTACTTCGCTGGCGGCGCCGATGAAGTGCGACTGGTGTTCAGCGCGTCGAGCCCGGAGGACTATATTCGGTGTTTGCGGGCCGTGGCGCCGGGTTAGGCGGTGGGCGTCTGCGGGAATCGCGTTCCGTGTACCATCGGCCGGTGAACCCGCCGGCCGTCTTCCTGCGCGTGCTCGCGTTGCCGCTCCTGCTGGTGGGTCTGGCCGTGGCGACCGCCGCATGTGGCGGCGGAGGCGGGGACGAGGACACTGGCGAAGGAGCTGGCCCGCTTCCTGACGCAGCGACGCTGACAGGCACCGCCGCCGACCGTATGGAGGCGCTGGAATCGTTCCACTTCGTGGTGAGCCACGAAGCGGGAACGACGCCGATCACAGCGGGGCTGCAGATGGAGCGTGCGGAGGGCGATAGCAAGACGCCCGACCGGCTCACGGCCGACGTGGACGCGCTGGTCCCACAACTTGGCAACGCTGAAATCGACGTCAAGGTGATCTGGGTGCGAGAGATCGCCAGGATGACGAATCCCTTCGACCGCACTCGCTGGATGGAAGTGCCCGGCGACGCGCTGCAGGGGCTTTTTGACCCGGGAGCCGGGACGGTGGCGGCGCTCCGCGCGGCAACCGGCCACACGGTGGCCGGGGAGGAGACGATCGGCGGCGTGCCGTGCTGGGTCGTGACGGCGGTCGTCGATGGCGAAGCGCTAAAGGCCTTCGCTGACGTCGCCGAGGCCGGGTACACCGTCGCGCTCACGCTCTGGATCGGCGAGCAGGACAACCGCGTCCACCGCGTCCGGCTGGATGGACCGATGGGCGCGGACGACACGCCGGGCGTGATACGCGTCATCGACCTCACGCGCTTTGATGAGCCGGTTGAGATTGAACTCCCCCCAGAGTAGGCGCGAGCAGCCATGAACGGTCCCCTACTTCGGCGGGCCTCTCCCGGCGGTTCACCCTGGGCGCTGCTGGTGGCGCTCGGGATGGGCGTGTTCGTTGGTGGTTTCGACCAGACGTTCATCGTCCCGGTGCTTTCGTCGGTCCTCCGCGACTTCGATGTGCCGCTGGACGACTTCGGGTCCGCCTCGTGGACGATCAATGGGTACCTGCTCGGTTATGTCGCCGCTCTGCCCTTGATGGGGCGGGTGGCGGATGTTCATGGATATGGCCGCGTCTTCATCGCCGCGTTGGTCGTCTACATGGTGGCGTCGGTCGCGGTGGCGCTCTCGCCGAACCTCCAGTTCATGGCGTTGGCGAGGGCGGTAACGGCGGTCGGGGGCGGCGCACTCGTGCCAGTCGCCCTCGGGGTCGCCTCGCAATCGCTGAGCGAGCGCCAACGCCCCCTGGGGCTGAGCGCAATTTCCATCGCCGACGACGGGTCAAGCCTCCTGGGGCCGCTCTGGGGGACAGCCATCGGCGTCTGGTTGGGGTGGCGCGGGCTTTTCTGGCTGAACGTCGCGCTGGGCCTTCCTGTACTGATCGCCGTCCTGTTCCTCACAAGGCGGATACCTCCCCAGCCGGGTGGCCGAGTGGATTGGAAGGGCGGGCTGCTGCTCACCGGGGCGCTCACAGCGCTTACGTTTGCGCTGGCAGATGTCGCGGCGCGTCCGCGGCCGATTGAGCAAACACTGGCGCTGTACGCGCTGTCGGCGGCACTCCTGCTCGGGTTCCTGGCCATCGAACGGCAGGCGGGCCAGCCTCTCATCGATCTTTCGATGTTTCGCGACCGGCGGGTTTCGGCCGGCTTCATCATCTTCCTGCTCGAGGGTGGCGGGCTCATCTGCGCACTGGTGAATATCCCGCTCATGGCGGAGGTACTCTGGGACGAGTCGGGCGCCGGACCTGGCCTCGTGCTCATGCGCATGGTGCTCTTCATGGTCGTTGGCGGATTACTCGGAGGATTGCTCGTGAGGCGCGCCGGGCCACGCCTGACCGCGGCGGCGGGGCTTGGGCTCTCCTCGGCCGGCCTGTTTGGCATGGCGGGTTGGTCCGAAGTGCCGGGCGACGCGATCGTCTGGGCGACCCTGGCGGTCGCGGGCCTGGGATTCACCCTCAGCGACGCGCCCGTGTACCTGGTCGTCGCAGATTCGGCGGACAGCAGCGGCCGCGTGTCAGCGATGGCGCTGCTGCAGGTGGCGCAGACCCTGGGGATGATGATTGGGCTGGCGCTGCTCGCGTCCCAGGGCCTGGGACGATTCGACCAGCGGGCGGCCGATCTCTTCGCTGCAGACCCTGCCGGGTTGGACCCGGCGGACGTGCGAGCCCTCATCCATCAAACGCTCGATGAAACGTTCATCGTGGCCGGCGTAGTAGTCGCGATCGCAGCGGCCATCGCGGCCCTTCTGCTGCCCCGGCGCGCCGGGGCGGGTTGACGCGGGTTGCCGCCTGCAAGTCCGCCTCGCCCAGGACTTCACTCGCGGATGTGCGGTCCGTGACGACACCGTCGCGCATTTCGAGGATACGGTCGGCCGTGTCCGCCATGGCGCGATCATGCGTGACCATGAGGCCAAGCACGCGCCTCGCCTTCACTTCTCTGTTCAGGGCTTCAACGACCAGACGGCCACGCTCGGAATCCAGGCTGGCTGTTGGCTCATCGACGAGCACGATTTGGGGTTCGTTCATCAGGGCCCGCGCGATCGCAACGCGCTGGCGCTCGCCGCCACTGAGCTCCGTCGCCAGGGCGGAGGCGCGATGCGAGACGCCCATCTCTTCGAGCAGGCGATCCGCTCGCAGCCGTGCTTCGCGTGTGGCGATACCGCGCCGCATACCCATCATGTGGAGGTTCTCTCGCGCTGTCAGGTAGGAAACGAGATTATTGGACTGGAAGACGAAGCCAATCGTGTCCCGGCGGTAGGCAGCAAGTCTTCGCCCGGGCATGATGGTTATGTCCTCTCCGTTGAGGGAGATGCGGCCGGTAGTCGGCTTCAGTAACGCGCCCAGCATCGCAAGCAATGTGGTCTTGCCCGAGCCGCTCGGGCCGACGAGCGCGACGAAATCGCCGGGGAACATCGAGAACGTTGCTCCCTTCACGGCGCGGACCTGGCTGGCGCCGCTTCCATAGGACCGTGTGAGGCCAACGACGCGCAGGAACGGCCGGAAGCCGCTCTCGTTCATTGCTGCTGTCCAAGTGCAATGATCGGGTCGATACGCATGACGTGGTGCGCCGAGAAGACGGTGCCGGCGACGGCCGTGAGCACAACGAGTGTGCCTGTTAGCGCGATTGTCCTGGGGTCCACCAGCACGGGGGCGGCGTCGGGCAAGCGAGCGAGAGCCCACGCCGTCGCAAGCGCGAAAAAGCTGGCGATGCCCACACCAATGACGCCGAGCAACGCAACCTGCAGCAACATATTCCCGATGATGAAGCTGTTGGTCATGCCGATCGCCTTCAGCATCCCGATTTGCTGCACCTTCTGAATGGTGAACACGTAGAAGAATACTCCTACCACGACCGCGCCAATGAAGTATCCGAACGAAGAGAGGGCGTTGACCGTCGCTTCCTGGATCGCCACACCCTCGACGTTATGAAATGCCGTCTGGGGCGTGACGAGACGGAACCCGTCGCCAGTTACACCCGGCAGACCTTCTCCCCGGAGGAGAACGATCGTCGCCCTCTGGCGGAATGGGAGCGGCGTGCCTGCCAGTGCCTCGGCTTGCTTCATCTCGTCGACTTCGCCGGCGTGGGGAAGGCGCACGGGAGGGATACCAAGACCTTTCCCGGACGAGGCATCGGCCACCGGGTCGATCTCGCCCGCGAGGATGGGAAGCGTGACCTCCGGTGGTCGTGTCGGTGGAGACGCGTGTAGTAGCTCTATGACCGGTTCGCGGAGCACGTAGACCACCGGCTGGAAAAAGAAGTAGCCCTCGTCGATGACGCCGCGGATTGTGAATGTCCGGGATGTGAGCTTCACGGTGACAGTGATATGGTCCCCGACTTGGAGTCCGGCAGCCTCGATGAATTCGCGGTCGACGAGAGCGCCATCGTCTTCGAAGTAACGCAGAGGGCGCCCCTCGATGATTTCTGGTTCTCCGATGGTGCCCGGATCGTAGCCGAAGAAGGCCGCGGGCCGCCGTTCGCCATCCGCACGCTTGTAGTTCACCGGGACGTAGGCGATAGCGGCCGCCCGTTCAACGCCGGGGACATCGACAATGCGGCTGATCGCATCTTCGTCAAACTCCGAAAAGAGCACGCTCGTGCCCGAGTCTTCGGAATAGGCGATGGCGTCAGCGTTCATGGAGAGGACCGCACTGCCGGAGACATGCTTCAGCCCGGCTCCGAGGCCGTTCACCATCATCACGAGATAGGAAACGAGGCTAATTATCGCGGTGATGAGCGCGAATGGCAGTTTCCTCCGCCGAATCTCACTGGTACCGATCATATCCACCGGCCAGCACTTGGGACGGACGGGAGCGAGTCCGCCCTGCGGCCGGGGCAATGATGCCACAGACGGGGCGGCTCACACATCCGGCCGCGCCACGCAGCAGTTGGTTTGTGGCGCTGCGAGACCGGCGTAGGAAGGGCGCCTGCCGTGCGTGACAGGTCCCGGGGCGCGTAGGATGCGGGTACCCAACCCTCCCGGAGTACACCTATATGAGCACAGTCGATTTCATCGCCCGGGGTCTTTCGTTCGCACACAATGCGCTGGCAGATGCGCGGAACGGGACGGATGAGCAACTCCACTTCGTGCCGGAACACGGCAGCCACTCGATTGCCTGGTGCCTCTGGCACACGACGCGGATCGAAGACCTGATGATCAACGCCCGGATTCGAGGCGACAAGATGATCTGGGATGAGGAGTGGGCCAGGCGAACGGGCCTTCCGTTCGACGGCTTCGGCGCCGGCCAACCCGACGATGAAGCCCAGACGGTCCACATCAAGGACATGGCGGCGTTCGGCGCCTACCAGGAGGCAGTGTGGGCCTCAACGGAGCAATTCCTTGCTTCGGCTACGGACGCGGACCTTGAACGCGAGATTCCGGCCCGCAGCGGCTCGGAGACGGTCGGCGAAGCCATCTCGCTCCACATGATCGGACACTTCAACGGACATCGCGGTGAGATCAACACGCTCCGCGGCATGCAGGGCATGCCTACCGTGATGGCAGCGCAGGGGACTCACTGACGCAGAGATGACAGCCAGCGCGGCGAATGCCCTTCGCCTCGGAGTGATTGCCGGCGACGGTATCGGGCCCGAGATTGTCTCCGCGGCTGTTTCGGTGGCGGAGGCAGCGTGCTCACGCGAAGGTTGGCAGGTTGCCTGGGTGCCGCTCCCCGGGTGTGCGACGGCGATCGCGACACAGGGGTCCGCGATGCCGTCCTCGACCATCGAGGCGCTTGCTGAACTGGATGGCTGGATTCTCGGGCCGCATGACAGCGCGTCCTACGCACCCGAGCACCGTGCGGCGCTGAATCCGAGCGGAACGCTGCGGAAGCATTTCGACCTGTTCGCGAACATCCGGCCCGCCCGGACCTTCGCCGGCGTGACCGGGCACGCGGCTGAGTGCGACCTCGTCATCGTCCGGGAAAACACCGAGGGCTTCTACGCGGACCGCAACATGCACACCGGGCTGGGCGAGTTCATGCCCACGGCGGACGTGGCGCTGACGGTCGGCGTCTTCACGAGGGCTGCGATTGAACGCATCGCCCACGAGGCCTGCCGCCAGGCGATGCAGCGCCGCCGTCGAGTGACGATCGTGCACAAGGCGAACGTGCTCGCGGCGACCGCGTTCTTCCGCGACATCTGCCGGCAGGTGGCGGCGGGTTACGCCAGCCTTTCGGTGGACGACTTCCACATCGACGCGATGGCCGCACACCTGGTCCGGGACGCGGGCCGCTTCGACGTGATCGTTACGGAGAACATGTTCGGCGACATTCTCTCGGACCTCGCCGGTGAACTGTGCGGGTCTCTCGGCCTCGCCGCCTCGATCAACGCGGGACACCACGTGGCGATGGCGCAGGCGGCTCACGGCTCGGCTCCGGACATTGCCGGGAGTGGCATCGCCAACCCGGTTGCAATGATCCTGTCGACGGCGATGCTGCTTCGCTGGCTCGGCGAGCGGCATGGATTGCCTGGGCCACCCGCGGCTGCCGATCGGATGGAAACTGCCGTGTCTCAGGCGCTCCGCGAAGGGGTGGCAACACCCGATCTCGGAGGGAGCGTGGGGACCGAAGCCTTCGCTCAAGCAGTGGCCGGTTACATCGGCGCTGCACCCTGAGCAGTCCAGCAATGGGCCATTCGACCGGGGCGGCGGGACGGGGCATGCTCACGCGCTGGCGACACCGTGCGTGTCCCACGACGGAGGAGAAGTATGGGAACGCCCCCCGAGCAACGGTTCGTCGAATCGCAGCGACTGAGGATCTCCTACTGGGACTGGGGGAACGCGAGTGCGCCGCCACTCGTACTGGTTCACGGTGGCCGCGACCACTCACGTTCGTGGGACCGCATGGCGGAGGCTTTCCGCGACGACTACCACGTGGTGGCCCCGGACCTTCGAGGGCACGGCGATTCCGATTGGTCGCCGGGCGGAAACTACGGCCTGCCGGACAACGCGCTCGATGTGGTGCGGGTAATCGAAGAGGTGGGGACGCCGGCGCGGGTAGTTGCCCATTCGTACGGTGGTTCAGTCTGCCTTGTCGCCGCAGGCACATATCCGGAGCGCTTTTCGCGACTCGCGGTGCTTGAGGGCACGCATTCGTTGAATCCACTGGACAGCGAGACCGTCGGGCCCGGCTGGGTACGGCGCTGGGGAGATCGCCTGCGGTCGTTTGAGACGCAAGAACCACGCGTCTATCCAGACCTGGAGAGCGCGGCCGAACGTATGAAGGAGGCGAACCAACGCCTGCCAGACGAGATCCTGCCGGGTCTTGCGGGTTATGCAGCGAAGCCAGTGGATGGCGGGTTTATCTGGAAGTACGACCTCTGGGTGAACGGCCGCACCTCGATGGAGCTCCGGCGTAGCGAGCTACCGGCATTCTGGGAAGAAGTAGCCTGCCCTGTGCTGCTCTTTGTGGGCGGAGATTCTCCACAGCGCCGCCGGCAACATCCTGCACCGGAACGCCATTTCCGAGACTCGCGCACGGTGACCATCGATGGCGCGGGGCACTGGCTCCACCATGACCAGCCGGAAGCCGTGGTCCGGGAGTTGCGTTCGTTCCTGGCTTAGGGCCAACGGCGGCGCGTGTCCACCAGTTCCCACAACGTCCTGCTATGCGCGTATGGTATGGCTCCAAAGCCGGGAGTCGAGCGAGCCGGCCCGCAGGAGGAACCGATGACCACGACCGCTGAATCCCGGTACACCATGTCGGACGCGGAGGCCACGGACTACATCGACCGCGGACTCTCCCATCTCTGGGTTCATACCCAGCAGAGGGACGAGCTTTCCAAGGAAGATGGACTTCGAGTATTCGTCCGCGGCGAGGGCATCCATCTCTGGGATACAAAGGGCCGCCGGTTCATCGACGCGATGTCGGGGCTCTGGGTGGTCAACGCCGGCCATGGCCGCACGGAGCTGGCCGAGGTCGCGGCCAGGCAAATGGCGGACCTCGCCTACGTGAACACGTTCGCCTACACGAGCAAGCCGGCGATTGACCTTGCGGATAAGCTCGCGTCGTTGCTCCCCGAAAACTTGAACCGCCTGTTCTTCGTGAACTCCGGGTCTGAGGCAGTGGACACGGCGATCCGGCTCGCCAAGAACTACCAGTACAACATCGGCGAGAAGAAGCGATACAAGGTGATCGCACGTCGCGGCTCGTACCACGGGACGACAGCGGGGGCGCTCTCAGTAAACGGCGCAGCGGCGCTGAATAAGGCGCCCTGGGAACCGCTCGTTCCGGGTACGGTCTTCGTGGAGAACGTGAACTGTTACCGATGCCCGTTCGAGAAGACCTATCCAACCTGCGACACGTTCTGCGCTCGAACGATAGAGCGGACGATCCAGGCCGAGCGGCCGGAGACGATCGCCGCCTTCATCGCTGAGCCAATTTCTGCCGCGAACGCTGTATCTCAACCCCCGGCCGAGTACTGGCCGACGATCCGGCAACTCTGCGACAAGTACGGCATCGTGTTAATCGCCGATGAAGTCATCAACGGCTTCGGTCGCACCGGCCGCTGGTTCGCGAGCGAACTGTACGAACTGCAGCCCGACATCATGACGATGGCCAAAGGGCTTTCATCGGGCTACCTGCCGATCGCCGGGATTGCGATTGCGGACCGGATCGCCAAGGAGTTCGACGGGGACAAGGCGCGGACGTTCGCGGGTGGCATCACGTTCGGGACACACCCAGTGTCGTGCGCGGTGGCGCTTGCGAATATCGAGATCATCGAGCGGGAGGGCCTTGTCGAGAACGCGGCGCACAACGGCGCCTATCTGCAGAGCCGGCTCAATGCGCTGAAGGAGCAGCACCCGACGATCGGCGAAGTCCGGGGCCGGGGGCTTCTGATTGGCGTGGAAATCGTGAAGGACCCGGCAACGAAGGAACTGTTCCCGGAATCCGCGGGCCTTGGCGACACGCTTTCAGCCGCACTCGTGCGGAACGGGATCCTTTGCCGGGCGGGCAACATCGTGAACATCGCGCCGCCGCTGGTCATCAGCGAGGCCGAATGCGACGACCTTGTGGCGCGCTTTGACGCGGCGCTAAGCGAGACGGAGGAAGCGCTCGGAGTGCGTTAGAACCGCGGGGCCGCGGGGTGCAACTCCCCGCGTTCTTGGCGCGGGGACCATGCGCTCGGCCTTCGACCGCAAAAGTTCAGCGGCTACTTGAAGCGGAACGTAATCCGGCCGCGGGACAGGTCGTAAGGAGAGAGCTCGACGAGCACTCGATCCCCTGGGAGCACCTTGATGTAGTGCTTTCGCATTTTCCCGCTGATGTGCGCTAGGACTTCGTGCCCGTTCCCAAGCTCTACCTTGAACTGTGCGGCGCGAAGCGGCTGCGTCACGATGCCTTCGACTTCGATTGTTTCTTGCTTGTCCAAATAACCCTCTTCAGTGTGGTCGCGGCCCTAATGTTCTTGGTCTGCGACCAGCTGAAGGGCAGCTTCTAACTCCCCTATCTTACCACAGGGCGCAAGCACTCGGGCCGGAGGATCAGTCTCCCTTGATGGGGACGATAAGGAGCGGCCGCTTGAGGACGTGCATGGCCCGGTCCGTCGTACTGCCGAGAGCAATCCGGCGAGCGAGGCCCTTGCCCCGGGTGGTCATGACGACGAGCCCGGCTCGCGAACGTTCCGCGGCGTCCTGCACGGCGTCGACCGAGGGCGCCATGATCGCGTAACGGTCCTCATCGGGCTTTGCTACGGAACCCAGATATTCCTCGGTCCCTTCTTTCAGAGACTCCGTGAGGTCCACGGGATAGGCGACGAATTCGACACCTACTGGCGGCGGGATGCTGTAAGCGCGGACAAGTGCGACCGGCTGCCCGAACGCGGCGGCGAGGTCGCGTCCGATTGCCAGGCCTGCCTCAGCGGTCGGAGAGCCATCAAGCGCGACCAGCACCGGGCCAGCGCCGAGCGCGACGACCGAGCCAAGCGGCACGACAAGGGTTGGCACGACCGCGCCCCGGACGACCTTGTCAGCGACGCTACCGATGAGGCTCGCGTGAAGGCCGCTGCGGCCATGGCTGGCTATCACGACCAGCTGCGCCGATTCCGACGCATCGAGGATGGCTTCGGCGGCATTGCCGGCGACGACGATGCAGGATGTCTGCACGCTGCTTCCGTCTTCACGTTCGACCAAGCCAGCGGCGTAGGCCTTAAAGGCATCCGCTGCTTCGTCGAGCTTCACGGCTGCACGGAGGGTGTCCGGGTCCACGACATGGACGAGATGGACAGGCGCGCCCGCAATCCGGGCGAGCTTGAGCGCGGGCTGGACGGCGCCCTCCGCGTTTGCGGAGCCGTCGAGTGGAACAACAATTGGTCGGGAATCGAGAGGCATGGCGTTGCGAGTCCTTGCGTAGTGCTGCAAGCATACTCACGCAGCGATATGGGAACAGCGGCCCAGACGGGGAGAGATTCGAGTCCTGTTGGCCGCCGATCCGCGGCGTGGCCTGCTGCATAGTGAAAAACTGAGGTAGTCATGGATTGGAAGACAGAACCACCCGTTTCGCTTCGTCCTGCATCCGGGGCTGAACTGTGCAAACTCAGCGAGATGCATGGAGAGATCCACGAGGTCTGTCGCGCGGCCTGTGACTTCACAGACGCAGTCCACGGGTACGCCGCTGTTGGCGACGGCGAGCGAACGCTGGGGTTTGGGCTTGTCGTCGCTGGCGCAGACGAAGGGAACTGCAGCCTCGTGCTGGGGACGACAGCCGAATTGCAGCAACATGCAGCGCTTCCACGAATGGTCGCCTGCCTGGCTGGCGATGCGCGAGCTACCGGCTTCCGATGGATGACGACAAACGTCTCGTTGAGTCCGGGGCACCTTCACGACTTGTTGATCGATGCAGGCGTCCGCGTTGCTTCGGCGCTTAGTATCGGAGGCGATAGCGAGCTGCGCATCGACCTCCATGGGGATGCTGGCGATGGTGTATGACCTCTCGGTCTCCGAGTGCGAAGAGTTGCTACGCCATGAGCGCGTGGGCCGGCTGGCGGTTCGCGAAGCAGAAGGCGCCTATATCGTCCCGATAACCTATGCCTTCGGCGATGGTGCTATCTATGGTCACGCGCCAATGGGAAAGAAGATCAGCCTGATGCGGCTCTGGCCGCACGTTGCGTTCCAGGTCGACACGGTCCAGAACCTCTCAACGTGGCGGAGCGTCCTCATTCGCGGCCGCTTTGAAGAGATTTCGGACGACGCCCTGGCGTTCCGCGCGCGTGCTCTGCTGGTCCGCGCGTCTGGGGGCAGCCTCTGGGGCGCCACTGCTGGCCACGGCCACGCGATATCCCTCGCTGACGCCGTCCTGTTCAGGATTCGGATCGACGAGATCACCGGCCGGGCCCAGAACAGCTGATGCAGTACGTCGATGCCGACCGCGCGCTGCAGGAAGTACGGAGCGGCGACCGCGTGTACCTGCACGGCGGTGCGGCCACGCCGCAGGCCCTGGTCGACGCCCTTGTGCGACGGGCGCCCGAGGTGGTCAACGTGGAGGTCACGCATCTCCATACGGAGGCACCTGCCGCATACGTTGCCCCTGAGATGCGGGGCCACATACGCCACAACGCCCTGTTTATCGGTCCGAACGTCAGGAAGGCGGTCGAGCGGGGCGATGCCGACTATACGCCCGTGTTTCTTTCCGAAATCCCGGACCTCTTCGCGCCCGGGGGCGCGTTGCCGCTCGATGTTGCTCTCATCCAGGTCACGCCGCCGGACGCTAACGGCCACTGTTCGCTTGGGCCTTCGGTTGATGTGGCGATCGCGGCAGCGCAGTATGCGCGGACCGTCATCGCCCAGGTGAACCCGGCGCTCCCAAGGACGCTCGGTGCAAGTGTCCGCCAGGAGCAGATCCAGTTCGCCGTGGTCCATGAGGCTCCCGTTCCGGAAGTGGAACAGCCGCCCGGAACGCCGGAGTCCGAAGCGATCGGCGAGCGGGTCGCGGGACTGATCGAAGATGGTGCGACGCTCCAGATGGGCATTGGCGGAATCCCAAACGCGGTGCTCGCCAGGCTTACCCGCCATCGCCGGCTTGGGGTCCACACCGAGATGTTCAGCGACGGCCTCTTACCATTGATCGAGTCGGGCGTAGTGGACGGCTCCGCGAAGACGCTCCACCGAGGGCAAAGCGTGTGCGCGTTCGTAATTGGCAGCCAGCGGCTATACCGGTTTATCCATGAGAACCCGCTCGTAGAGTTCCGTCCGGTGAGCTACACAAACAGCGTGGACGTGATTGCAGCACACGACCGCATGGTCGCGGTGAACTCAGCACTCGCCGTCGATCTCACCGGCCAGGTAGCCGCCGACTCGATCGGGCCAAAGTTCTATAGCGGTATTGGTGGGCAGGTGGACTTCATCCGCGGCGCCGCGCGATCGCGCGGCGGGGTCCCGATCATTGCGCTCCCATCCACCGCGGCGGGGGGCAGTGTCTCCCGAATCTGTGCGAGTCTTCCCGAGGCGGGAGGAGTGGTGACCACGCGGGGCGATGTCCATTGGGTCGTCACCGAATACGGCGCATACAACCTGCACGGGCGTTCAATCCGTGAGCGGACGCGGATGCTTGTCGACCTCGCCCACCCGCAGTTCCGGGCGCAATTGGAAGAGGACGCCGGCCGCCTGGGGTACCTCCGCCGCTAGTCGATATCGACGGGTCCAGCGAGTTGGAGGACGCCCGGACCGGCGAGCAGCACGGGCACGCGCGCCTTGCGGACGACATCTTCATGGACTGCGCCGAACATCGCCTGGCCAAGCGCCGAGCGGCCGCGCGTCGCCATGGCTATGAAGTCGGCGCCTTCCTCAGCGGCCGCAGCAACGATAGCTGCCGCGGCATCGGCGCCGTCTCCGACCCGCACCGAAACGGTGACCCCCTCGAAGAGACGGGATGCGAGACCGGCGAGGTATTCCTGGCGTTCCACGTGTACGCGGGCGATGGCCTGGGTACGGTCTTCCGCGATGGCCGGCGCCGGCGGACGAACGCCGCGAAGAAGCTGGCCGCTGGCGGTGCCTTCAGGCGTGATCGTGTGTGCGAACCGCGGCTCAGAGACGGTGCCTCGGAGCTCCTTCGGATGGAGAACGGAATAGAGGACAATTTCGGCCGCGGTTGACTTCGCCCACCCGGCGATCGCCTCAGCGGCCGGCTCGCCGGCGCGCGTGCCATCGAGAGCTAGCAGGACTTTCATTTGGTTTCTCCCGTGCTGGATCTTAAGGTTTCGATCATCGTTTCTATCCGCTCGCGTACTGGGCCAGGCTGATGGCGACCCTCAACGGCTCGTGATTCACTTCCATGGCCAGGTAGGCGGTACTACCGGCGCGCTGGTAAGCGTCGCGCTCGGCGGCGGTCGGAAGCGGAGCGAGGACGATGACGCGGATCCCGCGGCTGGAAAGGTCCGCACAAACAGTCAACGAACAATCGTTCGAGGATGTGACGACTACGTTACCGGCTTGCAAATCATCCCATTGGCGGATACCCACCGGGACGTCGCCTGCGAACCTCCGGATGGCGCCGATAAGCGCATCCTGGAGGAGCGGGTCAGCGACGGCAGCGTAGACGCCTTGCATTGCCAGATTGTTCTCCGGCAAGCCCACCGGAAGGACGGTCAACCGTCGCGCTTCGGTTGGCCGCTCGACCCCAATCCGTCAGTAAGCGGACTGACCGGTATGCAATTTACCGGACGTCCGGGGAAGTAACCTCTAAGCAAAAGATGGAGTAATGTTCGGCCCGCAGGGTCCAAGAGGCGCCCTGACGTCCGCTGTGGGAGGGGCCTGTGACACGACACTTCGTGTCCTTAGCGGTGCTCTGGGTCATCCTGACGGCGGTGGTGGAAACGCTGCTTTTCGTAGACCTGTTCCCCACCGTTGGCTCGGAATTCGCCCAGGAGTCCGACGACATCGTCCGGTACCTTCTGATCATCGGGATCCCCGTCTTCACGATGGCCGTCTCCGTGATTATCTATGCGATGCTCCAATTCAAGGCGAGCGAAGACACCGATACGGGAGCCGGATTCCGCGGGACTGGTCTGTTTCCGAAAATGTGGCTCATCGTCACGGGCGGCCTCGCGGCAGCGGTCATGATCCATCCGGGCCTCACCGGACTGGCACACCTGCAGGCAACAAACTCCGGAAGCGGCTGGGGCGAAGTCGAGGACATTGACCTCGAAGTGAATGTCACCGGTTTCCGCTGGTCCTGGTCCTTCGAATACCCTGATTCCGGAATTACCCTCATCGGCAACAGCGAGCCGCTCGTTGTCCCGGCGGACCGGCGAGTCCGGTTCAATGTGAACTCGACGGACGTGGTTCATTCGTTCTGGGTCCCAGCCTGGCGCCTGAAGATCGACGCGATCCCGGGCCGGACAACCTTCATCACCGTGACCCCGGACAAGGAAGGTTTCTCCAACTGGAGCCGCTTCCCACAGTGGTCCGAAGGGATGGAGGGGGAAGCGGACGATGCTTTCCGCGTCCAATGTGCAGAGCTTTGCGGGTCTGACCATGGCTTTATGCGGTTCGACCTTCGGGTGGTGTCACCGGAAGAATTCGACGCGTGGGTCGCGGAAAAGCAAGCGCAGGCGCGGGCGAGGGGGAACTAGAAGTTGCGAGCTGTCAGCACAGTATCAAGCGGTATCGCATGTGGACTTATCGGCTTCCTCATAGGAGCGGGCCTGACGTCGCTCCTTCGACTGGCGTTCGGCGAAGACCCGTGGTCCAAGGAACTGAACTCTTCAATCGGATTCACCTTTGGCCTCGTCGGCTGGGTGATGGGAGTGGGCCTCTGGTCCCAATGGGGCCGGGAGTGGTTCGGTTGGAGCGTCAAGCCTTCGAACCACAACGGATGGGAGCGTTACTTCCAGTTCAATGTCGATCACAAGGTGATCGGCATTCAGTACCTGGTGACGTTCGTCATCGTCTTCCTGCTTGCCGGCTTCATGGCGATGCTGATTCGCACCGAGCTGCTCGACGCCGATAAGCAGGTCTTTTCGAACCCGACCTACAACACCATCCTCGGACTCCACGGGATCATGATGGTCGCGGTCGCCGTTGCCGCCGTCATTGGTGGCCTCGGCAACTACGCTGTGCCAATCATGATTGGCGCCGACGACATGGCGTTCCCGCGTTTGAACGCACTCTCTTATTGGCTCATCCCGCCGGTCGCGTTCGGCCTCCTGGCGACGCCGTTCCTGGGCGGTATTGAGACCGGCTGGACGGCCTATCCACCGTTGTCGGTGCTGTCCGATTCGGCCCAGACGTTCTGGAACCTTTCAATCATCACATTCGGCTTGGCCTCTATCTTCAGCGGCCTGAACTTCATCGTGACGATTATTTTCCTGCGCGCGCCGGGCATGACATGGAGTCGGCTGCCGGTGTTCGTGTGGGCGATGTTCGCGACAGCCTTCCTTGCGCTCATGTACACGCAGGGCTTCGCGACGGCTCTCTTGATGGTGACGCTCGACCGAGTCGCGGGCACTGTCTTCTTCGACGCTTCCAAGGGTGGGGACCCGCTACTCTACCAGCACGTGTTCTGGTTCTACTCTCACCCGGCCGTGTACATCATGGTAGTGCCGGGCTTCGGTGTGGCGCTCGAAGTCATCGGGCACTTCTCCCGCAAGCCACTGTTCGCTTACCGGTACCTGGTCGGAGGCTTCCTCGGGATCATGGGCCTGAGCGGGATCGTGTGGGCTCACCACATGTTCACGTCGGGGATCCCGAACTACATGCACGGCCCGTTCCTCGTGATGACAGAGGCAATCTCCGTCCCAACGGGGCTCATCTTCCTCTCCGCATTGGGTACGATCTGGATGGGCAAGCTCGTCTTGAAAACGCCAATGCTGTTCGCCCTCGCGGTCATCTTCAACTTCGCGAACGGCGGCGTGACCGGCATCTTCCTCGCGGACGTGCCGAGCGACATCCATCTCCACGACACGTACTTCGTCGTCGCGCACTTCCACTACACGATTGTCGGCGGCGAAATCTTTGGCCTGTTCGCCGGTATCTATTACTGGTTCCCGAAGATGACCGGGCGGATGTACAACGAGACGCTGGGCAAGCTCCACTTCTGGTGGATGTTCGTCGGCTTCAACGTTGTCTTCTTCACGATGCACTGGCCCGGCATCCAGGGCATGAACCGGCGTATTCCCGTCTACCAGGAAGGGCTGGAGCCGGTGAACCTGTTCATCAGCGTGGCAGCCTTCTTCCTCGGGGCAAGCTTCCTCGTGTTCGTCTACAACATGATCTACTCGTGGATCTGGGGTCCGAAGGCAGCCGACAACCCGTGGCATGCCCGGACGCTGGAGTGGCAAACATCGTCGCCGCCACCGCTCCACAACTTCCCGGCGCCGCCGCGCGTCACCGGGCACCCATACGACTATGGCCTCCCGACGCCCGCTCACGCTGTGATCGGGATGGCGGGCAGCCCGGCGGGTGGTGGCGGCGGAGGCGGCGGTGGCGGCGGTTAGCCGCGGCCGGTCCGACCACAAAGCGAACTGTCCCGGCGGCGGCGAAAGCCTCTGCTGGACGCACCGGAGGAGAGGATGAATCCGTACAAGCGAGGAATGATCGTGGCGGTAATGCTCGCCGTCATGACCGTGGCCGAGTACATCTTCGCGGTAGAGGTTCACCAGGAAACGATCCGATTCCTGGGGTTGACGGCGACCGCCGTCGCAAAGGTCTACCTGATCGCGCAGTTCTTCATGCACTTCAGCAACATGTTTAAGCCGTCGTCGGAGGCCCACTAATGGCACTTGCAGCACACTCCCCTGGAGCGGAACACGGCAGCCACGGCCTGGACCGGCTGCGGGTCAACAGGGTTGGGCTCTGGCTCTTCTTCTTTTCCGAGAGCGTGATCTTCGGCCTGCTGCTCTCAACGCGGTTCTACCTTGAGGGCATCGAAGCAGCGCACCTCGACCAGCTTCTTGGGCTTGGGATTACGGTCCTCCTGCTCACTTCCAGCATCACGGCCTACATCGCCGAGACAGCAATGGCTCGCGGCAACCGAGCTCTTTGTAGCTGGATGCTCCTTGCAACCATTGCCCAGGGGCTCCTGTTTGCCGGCGGTGTGGCCTACGAATGGTCGGCAGCGGAATTCACAAAAGACGAGGCTTTCGGGACGGCGTTCTTCGCGATGACCGGCCTGCATGCTACGCACGTCATCAGCGGCGTCGGCATGCTGGCGCTCGCCTGGATCATGTTGGTCCGCGGCCATTTCAGCCCCAGCAGCTATTGGGGTATCGAAGGAACCGTGAAGTACTGGCACTTCGTCGACGTGGTGTGGGTGTTCTTCTATCCTGCTTTGTACCTCGTGCAGGGCGTTGGCGGCACCACGACGCATTAGCAGTCTGCTATTGGAGCTGGCCCACTGGCCACCCACGTCGACTGCACAGGCGGAGGAAGCCCGTTGCAGGAATCTGAAGTCCCGTACCCGGGCAAGTCCGTCGCCTCCCTACCCGTGACGGTGGGCCGTTGGGATGCCGTCAAGCCCTGGTTCGCGTGGATCGGCGGCGGACTCCTTCTCGGTTGGGCTCTGGCAATCGTGTGGTGGGCCGTCCTCTCGCCAAACGCTCGCCCGGCTACCGACGACGAGTTGATTATCCCGCTGGGTACTGCGGCTGCCATTTCGTCGGGCCAGGGCGCGTTCGTCCCAGCGACCGTTTCACTCGTTCCAGGCGGCCGGCTTATCGTCTACAACCGCGATGAGGTGGAGCACGCGGTGGGAAACGTCGTCATCCCGCCTGGGGCGACGGCTGAGATCACGGCCCCAGAAGAGGGCGGCGGGTTCGCCTGCACGATTCACCCATCAGGATTCCTCGGCGTGCGGCTCACCGAGCGGCCGTCGTTCCTGACCACGATCGTCCCGGCGCTGTTCGTCGGGCTGCCTATCGGGCTCCTCGCCGGAGCCGCGGCGTGGGTCGGCACCCGCATTCGTTTCGACGACGAGTAGCGGTTCAGAAGTCAAACACGGTCGAGATTGCCCAGCCTCCCCAGAGCAACCCCAGTACAGCGAAGAGCCCGCCGGCGACAGCGAGCCCGAATGGCCGTCCGCCCGTTCCGAAGGCCGCGATGAGCTTCGTCAGCGTGTTGGTGGAGAGGGCAAGCACGATTGCGAAGGCCGCCGCGGGAACGCCGATGTCCCCCCGCCCTGCCAGTGTCGCGACAGAGCCGCCGGCGGCGTGGGCATCAGCGAATCCACCCAGCGCGGCGGAAAGATAAACGCCTTCGTCGCCAGCCAGGTCATTCAATACGGCAGATGCGACCAGGACGGTTGAAACGATCGCGGCGAAGACGAGTGCGGCCGCCAGGCTAAACGGCTTCCCGGCTGCCCTGGACTCTGTCGCCGTTCGCGGGACACGCAACGCGGCTACCCCGCCGAAGAGGAACGCCGCCACCCCTGCGCCCGCGAACGGCAATGCCAGTTCCCGCAAGACCGGGAGGCTACCGCTCCCGACCACCGCGACCATCTGCACCACCGTGGCCAGTGTCGAGAGGACCGCGCCCGCGACGGCGGCTCGGGCCAAAGATGGTTGCGTGCGAGCGATGGTGCCCATGGAGCCAATCGTCGCGGCGCTGGAGACGAATCCCCCGGCAAGGCCGGCGACCGGCAGACCGGCACGAGCACCCGCGAGCCGCACAGCGACGTGACCAAAGCCACCGATACCCATGACCAGGAGGACGAGCCGCCAGACATCACGCGGGTTGAGGACGCCGTCGGGCCCGAGGCGCCGATCCGGCAGCAGCGGCAACACGATTGCCGCGGCGGCAGCGAGTAGCAACAGGTCGTGAAGTTCGTCTTCGGTCATGGCGGAGCGGACAAACCTGTGGAGCGTGTCGCGTGTTGCAAGGAGCAGCGCGGCTGCGACGCCGAGTCCGGCACCCAGGACAGGTTCGCGGACGCAGAGGGCGCCGAGGAGGAAGACCGCGACGAGCGCCACTTCGGTCGTGAGTCCGGGGTCTTCCTGGTCGCTCCGCACGTACCCGGCAATTGCGGCGAGACCGACGAAAGCGAGCGCCACGGCGGCAACGGCGGCACCCCCGACGAAGAGGGCGAGTCCGCCGAGAAGACCGACGAGCGCAAACGTCCTCAGTCCGGCGGCGCCACGGCCCGGACCGTCGCCCTTGCGCCGCTCGCGGTCGATTCCGATGAGGATGCCCACAGCCAGCGCCACGGCAAGACCGGTCACGCTGGGATCATCGGGGCCCACGGGTACAGTCTCGCACCGGCTACTCCCTTCGAGAAGTGACACCGGACTCTTATGGGCTCATAATCTGATTATCAAGAGATATTAGATAGAGGTAGTGCTTGAACC
Source organism: Dehalococcoidia bacterium (assembly GCA_050248655.1). Lineage (GTDB taxonomy): Bacteria > Chloroflexota > Dehalococcoidia > Tepidiformales > Tepidiformaceae > JAGQHB01. The sequence goes on along the minus strand of JBFWRY010000001.1, from coordinate 68,334 downwards.
TGCAACGCTTCACGGAAAAGGCACAGGAAGCAGTGGTCGCCGCTCGCGCGCTGGCGGAAGAGCTGCAGCACCAGGAGATCGGTGTGACACACCTCCTGGTCACGCTGACGGAGCAGGAAGGCGGCGTGGTGCCACGACTCCTGGCGCGGCTTGGCGTGAAGCCCCAGTCACTGGCTGGGCCCCTCCGCAACCAGCTCGCCGCGCAACCGCGCGTAACCGGTGCGGGGCAGGTCTATCTTTCGAGCAAATTGAACGCGGCCGCCACGGCGGCAGAAGCCGAGGCAAAGCGGCTGCAGGACGACTATGTCTCCACCGAGCACCTCTTTCTCGGCTGCCTGGACAACGCGGATACGGCCGCGGCTGGAGTGCTTTCGACGCTCGGTTTGCAGCGGGACCGGGTCTACGAAGCGATGGCAGGACTTCGGGGCAGTCAGCGCGTGACGGACCAGGCGCCCGAAGCGAAGTACGAAGCACTGGAAAAATATGGTCGCGACCTCACGGCAATGGCCGACGAGGGCAAACTCGATCCGGTTATCGGCCGTGACGATGAGATTCGCCGCACAGTCGAGGTGTTGTCGCGCAGGACGAAGAACAACCCGGTCCTTATAGGCGCGCCCGGCGTGGGAAAGACGGCAATCGTGGAGGGCCTTGCCCAGCGAATCGCACGCGGAGACGTGCCCGAGAGCCTGAAGGGAAAGCAGATCGTTGCGCTGGACCTCGGCGCGATGGTCGCAGGCGCCAAGTACCGGGGAGAGTTCGAGGACCGGCTGAAGGCGGTGCTGAAGGAAGTGCAGGCAGCCGAGGGCCGGGTGCTGCTCTTCATCGATGAACTCCACACGGTCGTGGGTGCGGGCGCTGCCGAAGGGGCAATGGACGCTTCCAACATGCTCAAGCCGATGCTCGCACGGGGTGAGCTGCACTGCATCGGCGCGACGACCCTTGACGAATACCGCAAGCACATCGAGAAGGACGCGGCGCTGGAGCGCCGGTTCCAGCCCGTGCGCGTGGGCGAGCCCACGCTTGAAGACACGATCTCGATCCTTCGCGGCCTGCGGGAACGCTACGAATTACATCACGGCGTCCGCATCAAGGACGGTGCGATCGTGGCGGCGGCCGTGCTTTCCAACCGCTATATCACGGACCGTTTCCTGCCGGACAAGGCGATCGACCTGGTGGACGAGGCGGGAGCGCGGATCCGCACGGAGATCGACTCGCTTCCGGCGGAACTCGACGAGGTCGAGCGGCGAATTCTGCGGATGGAGGTGGAGCGGGAGGCACTGAAGAAGGAGGAGGACTCCGCATCTCGCCAACGCCTTGAGCGTCTGGAGCGCGACCTCGCGGCCGCGAAAGAGGAGCAGAGCGGCCTTCGCGCGCAGTGGCAGTCGGAGAAAGGGCGGATTCAGCGGCAGCGCGACCTTCGCGAGCAGATAGAACGCGCGCACCTCGAGATCGAGCAGGCTGAGCGGCGAGCGGACTACGAACTGGCTGCGCGCCTGCGCTATACGACGCTCTCGGAGCTGGAACAGCAGTTGCTGGCCCTGGCAGAGGATGGCGTCGATGGAGCGCTCCTGAAGGAAGAAGTAGGCGAGGACGACATCGCGGAAGTCGTTGCCCGTTGGACGGGCATCCCGGTGAGCCGGCTGATGGAAGGGGAGATGCAGAAGCTCATCCACATGGAGGAGCGATTGCACGACCGCGTCATCGGCCAGGACGAAGCCGTGACCGCTGTCTCCAACGCAATCCGGCGTTCAAGGGCAGGTCTCCAGGACCCCAATCGCCCGGTAGGCTCGTTTATCTTTCTCGGGCCGACCGGCGTCGGAAAGACAGAACTCGCGCGGGCCCTCGCCGAGTTCTTGTTCGACGACGAGCGTGCGATGGTCCGCATCGACATGAGCGAGTACATGGAGAAGCATGCCGTCTCGCGATTAATCGGGGCACCTCCGGGCTACGTGGGCTACGAAGAGGGCGGCCAGCTGACGGAAGCTGTCAGACGCCGCCCGTACTCGGTGCTGCTTCTGGATGAGATCGAAAAAGCGCACCCCGACGTCTTCAATGTGCTGTTGCAGCTGCTCGACGATGGTCGCCTTACCGATGGACAGGGGCGACTCGTCGACTTCAAGAACGTGATCATCGTGATGACGAGCAACCTGGGCAGCACGTACATTGCCCAGCCCGGGACGGACGAGCAGACGATACGCGAATTGGTTATGGAAACCGTACGCGGTCACTTCCGCCCTGAATTCCTGAACCGAGTGGATGAGCTGGTGATATTCCGGCAGCTCTCGCAGGAGGACATCCTCAAGATCGTCGACATCCAGGTGGCGCTCCTGTCCGCGCGGCTGGCGGAACGCCGGGTCACGCTGGATGTTTCGCCAGAGGCACGCAGGGAACTGGGAATGGCTGGATTCGACCCCATGTACGGCGCGCGTCCGCTGAAGCGGCTTGTGCAACGGGCGGTCCTGGACCCTCTCGCCGTGCGAATCCTGAACGGAGAGTTCCGCGAAGGGAGCACCGTGCGAGTGGACTGGGACGGACAGGAATTCCTGTTCACAGCAGTTGTGCAGGCAGAGCCGGTGATTGTGTGAGCGGCGCGCCGGGCACGGTGCTAGAGTGGCAACTGCGACGGTCGGCGGACCGCATGTCCGCCCGGGGAGCATGGCATGACTGACGTGATCCGGGTTCTTGTGGCAGACGACCATGACCTCGTCCGCGAGGGGTTGAAAGCAGCGCTTCGAGGGCATGACGAGTTCAACGTCATCGGTGAGGCACGAGACGGTGAAGAGGCGGTGCGCGAAGCGGAGCGGCTGAAGCCGGACATCGTGGTGATGGACATCCGCATGCCGGGTCTTTCGGGGATCGAGGCGTGCAGGGAACTCAGGTCTCGCCATCCGGAAATCAATGTCCTGATGCTGACCTCCTACGCCGACGACAAGGCCGTGATGTCGTCGCTGGTGGCCGGGGCAAGCGGCTTCCTCCTCAAAGACGTACAGACGGCGAGCCTGCTGGACGCGATCCGCACGGTCGGTCGCGGGGGCAAAGTCCTCGACGAAACCAGTTCAGCGACCGTGATTGAACAGGTGCGAAATGGACGAATCCTCACCGACGAGGATCGCATCGCTGCGCAGCTGACGGAGCGGGAGCACTCTATCCTTGCGCTGATAACCGAGGGACTCACGAACCGGGAAATCGGCGAGAGGCTCTACCTTTCGGAAAAGACCGTTAAGCACCACGTCAGCGACATCCTCGGGAAGCTCGGGCTCGCGCGCCGAGTCGAGGCGGCTGCGTTTGCGATGCGGAGGTCGGCGAACCGAATCGGGGAGTGACGGTGGACGGCGACGACCCGCGAGTAGACATGCAGGCGGCCGTGAACCGTTCGCCGGAAGCAATCCTCACGTTTTCGAACGAGGGTGTCGTCCAGAGTGTGACGCCGATGGCGGAGTCGCTCCTGAGGCTGCCGGCGGCGCACCTGGTTGGTTCGAGAGTAAGCGAGTTCCTACCGCTCGCCAGTGTCGAAGAGACGCTTGCCTTGCTCAGGGATTCAACCGCGTCCGGCGTGGCAGCCTCGCTGAGCGTGCGTTACCCCACGGGGCCGGCAGATGTGCGGGAATTAATGCTTACGTTCTTTCCGCTCGACACGGCCGACCCACCCGGTACGTTTGGCGCAATCGTGCGGGACGCGACCGCGCAACGCGAAGGCGAGCGGGCGCAGTCCCTGCTCAAGTTCTTCGCCAGCAGCGTCCCGGTTGGCGTTCTCCAGCTGGACGCGAGCGGGGCATGCATCGAATCCAACGGTCGCTGGAGCGAACTGTGCGGCCTGGGAAATGCGGCATCGCTCCAGGGCGGATGGCTGACGGCCGTCCACCCGGACGACCTGGATCGGATTTCCGCCGCTTGTACCAGCACGGTCAACAACGGCCTCGAATGCCGCGTGGAATTCCGGATCGCCCATCCGGACGGACATGTACCCTGGGTGGTCGCCCACGCCGTACGGACGGCAGACGGTGATGGCACGGAGCCCCGGACGCTCATGTTTGTCGTTGATGTGACGGAGTTGCGAGCAGCAAGGGAGGTCGCCGTCCGCAGCGAGAGCCTGAAGGAGCTTGCGCTCACGTCGGACCTGCTCGAACCACGTGAGGGGCTCCTGAAGCTGCTGCAAAACATCGCCGAACGCGCACGCGTGCTGACATCTGCGCGATTTGCAGCGATTTCGATCTTCGATGACCAGGGCAAACTGGAGCGGTTCGTGTATACCGGCATGGCTGAGGACGTCGCCCGGAGACTCGGGAATCCGCCGGAAGGGCGCGGACTCCTTGGCCGGCTGGCCCGCGATGCAGCGCCGCTACGGCTCACAAACTTGCGGACGCACCCGGCCTACACCGGCTGGCCAGAGGGGCATCCGGAGATGGAGGCCTTTGTCGGCGTGCCGATCCGGGCGGGCGGCGTGACGATCGGGTCGCTCTATATGACACGCATGGTAGGCGACGAGCCATTTAGCGAAACCGACCAATTCGGCGCGACGCTGCTGGCGCTGCAGGTGGCGCTAAGCGTCTCGGCGGCAGTCGCGCAGGAGCGCCGCGGTCGCCTCAGCCTGCTCGAAGAGCGTGTACGCATCGCGCACGACCTGCACGACGGCACGATCCAATCGCTCTACGCACTTGGGCTGGAGTTCGATGGTGCGCGCCACCGGCCCGGCCTTTCCGCCGAGCTGGATACGTTGTTCGAAAAGGGCGTAAGCCGGATCAACCGGATTATCTCTGACATCCGGGAGTACATCCGGATGCTGGAGGCGCCGGCGCCGGCCGGAATTCCGGACCTTTCCAGGGACATTCCGCACGCGATCCAGCAGCTTGTGCCGCCCGGCGTCGACACGGTCGTAAACATCACGGCACCTGCCCTCCAGGAACTCCGCGCACGGGAGGTCGAAGACCTCCTCTTCATCGTCCGTGAAGCGCTGAGCAACGCGGCCCGCCATGGACAGCCTACAAAGATCGCGGTTGACCTCCGCCAGACGCACGCTGAGACCACGCTCATTGTGCAGGACAACGGCACCGGGTTCGACGCGGCCACCGTCCGGCGGGGACTGGGGACGACGACGATGATGACGCGGGCTTCGCGCCTTGGGGCGGCGCTGACGGTGATTGGGCTGCCAGGCATGGGCACGACGGTGCGTGTTGCCCTGCCGAGGTTCGCCGTTGAGGCAGACGAACTCGAGGACGAATCCTAGCGCGGCAGTTTTCGCGCCGCCCGGACGATCGCCATCACTTCTGCGGTCCTTGCCGCGAGCTCGTCCCAGTCGCGCCGCCCAACCAGTTCGGACGAGATTAACGCGGCTCCCACGCTGACGGCGCCAACGCCGGCATCGAACCAATCTCTGAGCGCGGCCTCACTCGTTTCGACCCCACCGCTGGGGAGCAGTACGAGGTGCGGATAGGGGCCCAGGAGCGCCTTCACGGCCGCGGGGCCACCAAGGAAGGGAGCAGGGAAGAACTTCACGATGTCGGACCCGGCGGCCATCGCATCACCGATCTCGGTGACGGTGCCGCAGCCGGGAACGTAGGGGATGCCCATCCTGCCGCAGACCGCTGCCACCGCGGGGTTTGAGTTCGGACCGACGATGAATGCGGCGCCCGCGTTTATGAACTCGGCCGCGGACCCGGGCTCAGTGACGGTCCCGGCGCCGAGGAGCAGGTCCGGTGCTTCGGTCCTCATCTGCTCGGCAAGGCGAGCAAAGACTGCAGCAGCGCCGACGCCGCGATTCAGGAACTCCAGGACCGGGCAACCGCCCGCCCACGTCGCACGCGCCACGCCAAGCGCAATCTCAAAATCGGTCGTGGCGAAGTTCGGCATCAGGCCGCAATCCAGGATCGCGGTGGCCAATCCGAGACGGGTGCGGGGGCGCGTCATGGCGGGACCTCCAACGGTTTGGCCGAGGATAGCATTTGCCGCCGGTATACTTGCCGTCATGGTCGAACCAACCGTCCTGCTGGGGATCGACATCGGAAGTTCGGCTGTGAAAGCAGGTATCTTCGGGCTGGATGGTACGGAGCTCGCCGTCAGCCGTGTGGCGTGCTCGAGCGCGGGCGCGATCGATCCGGCTCTGTGGTGGGAGGCGGTTTGCCGGGCGATCGCGGAACTTCCCGGGCCAGTGCCGGTGGCGGTGGGCATTTGTGGGCGGGGCGGGACAGCCGTCTTGCTCGATGAACATGGCGCGATCCTCGCGGATAGCTGGGAGGACGGTCGCGCGCTGCCGCTTATGCCGCAAGTGGCTGCCGAGCATCCCGGGCTTGCCCCCCAGGCGGTCCGCATCCTCGCCAAGGGCGAATGGTGGCGGAGGAATCGTGGCCAGCAGCCGGCCCTCGCGTTGAGCGCCAAGGACTATGCCGTGTACCGGCTAACGGGTGAAGTCTCCGCAGATCCCGCGAGCGGTGGCGCTCCTGCAGGCGCCGGATTACCCCTGGCGTCGCTGCGAGCCCCGTGGGAGCGCGCGGGTGTTTCGCGGAAGGACGGACCGCTGCCACCCGGGATCCCCGTCGCGGTTGGCTGGCACGATGGCGCGGCAGCCACCTTTGGCGCCGGAGCGGCCGCTGAACATGTCGCACCGGTCACCCTCGGCACGACTGCTGTCTACCGGGTCACAACAAGCTCCATCCCCGCCGGCCTGCGCAAGTACTGGGACCTTACGCCGGGGCTGACCGTGACCGGAGGCGACATCACGGGCGCCGGCCGAGCATTTGCCTGGGCGACCTCGATGTTTCCCGGAGCGGATGCTTCGCGGTCGAAGGCGGGTTCGGCCGGGCTCACGTTCTTGCCTCAGTTCAGCGGCAGGATTGCTCCCGACGTGCAACGCGGAGCGCGCGGAACGTGGTGGGGTCTCGACGGGACACAGGAGCCAGACGATCTGCTGCGCTCGATCGTGGAAGCATCCGCGTTCTCGTTGCGGCAGGTGCGCGATTGGCTGGCGACGCAGGGATTGAGGGCTTCGGGGACCGTCGCGACCGGTGGCGGGGCCCGGAATCCGCTCCAGGCACAGGTACTCTCTGATGTACTGGGGGACGCGGTGGATGTCTGCGGGTTCGAGGAAGGCTGCCGCGGCGCGGCACTGCTTGGAGCGGTCGCGGCCGGTTTCGTGGACCTTGAAGCCGCGCGGACACTCCCAGTCTCGGCGGCACGGTACGAGCCGCGCGCGACGGACGCCCCGGCGTACCAGGTGGCGCTCGAAAGGTTCCTCGCGGTACAGCGGGCTACTGACACGATCCGAACTGGGGATGGCGAATGAAAAGCGAACCATGGATCGATATCCACGCGCATGTGGCCGGCCTTTCGCGGTCGGGTGTCGATGCAGACGCATATGGCGTCACCCAGGGCGTGGGGACCCTCGTAGATGCCGGGGGAGCGCCCCCGGCAGAGCTTGCGGAACGCCTCGCATCGGTGAACAGCTCCGCTCGAACACGGGTGCTGGCATGGGCAAACATCTGTGCCGAGGGAATCGCTGGCGAAGGATGTGCGAATCACGACATCAGCGGGCGGGACGCACGTATGGCGCTAACCGTGGGCGCGGGCGCCGTTGTGGGCATCAAGTTGCAGGCGTCCAACACCCGGCTTGCGGGCCGCGCACTGGAAGCGATTGAGAACGCGAAGGCAGTGGCTGGAGACTTCGGCGTGCCGCTGCTTGTGCACGTCGGGAATGCGCCGCCGACCATCCGGGAAGTCGCAGCCCGCCTTCGGTCGGGGGATATCATCACGCACTTCGCGCATGGCAAGCCCGATGGGGCCGTCGAAGGGGGCATGGTTCACCCGAGCCTGCGAGATGCGCGCGAGCGCGGCGTGTTGTTCGACGTGGGCCACGGTTCCGGCAGCTTCTCTTTCGGCGTGATGGAGCAGTTGCTGGCCGATGGCTTCCCGCCTGACATCATCAGCACCGACCTGCACGCAAAGAGCGCGGTGACGCCAGTCGGGAGGCTCGCCGATTGCATGAGCAAGCTCCTGGGTCTTGGCATGCCTGAAGAAGCCGTGATCGCGGCTGTGACGGAAACGCCACGGCGAGCGCTCCGCATTGGCCTGGCCCACGGCTTCACCGAATTCGCGCTCGAAGAACAGGCATGGGAGGCCGTGGACAGCTATGGTGACCGCAGGGTCTTCCGCCGCCGGATCATCCCAGAGGCAATACGATGAGACCGATCACCCTTCCCCGGATCATCAACGCCGCTGGGCATCTCTCGATGCTCGGCGGTGGCGTGACGCCGCCTGAACTGGCGCGCGCCATCGCCTCAGCGGTCGAGATGGGCCTTTCCAGCCCCGTGGACATGGCGTGGCTCAAGGACGAAGTATCGCTGCGGATCGCCGCGCACACGGGGGCCGAGGCTGGCTGCGTCACGACCGGGGCCGCGGCAGGAATCGCGCTCTCTGTCGCGGCCTGTGTCACCGGTGACATGCCCGACCAGGTCCGGCAGCTCCCCGATGCCGCCCACAAGCCGATCGTGCTGCAATCCGGCCATGACATCGATTTCGGCGCTCCCGTCGTTCAGATGATCCGGCTGGGAGGAGGCGCCCCCGTTATCGCCGGTTCGCCGAGCAAGATCCTGCCGGGCGACCTGCATCGATCGCTGGAGTGGGCATCGGCGCTGCTGTTCGTGCAATCCCACCACGTGGTCGCGCGGGACCGGCTTCCGCTATCCGTGTGTATCGAGGCTGCTCATGCGGCCGGAAAGCCCGTCATCGTCGATGCTGCCGCCGAAGAAGACCTGCGTGGGTATATCGCGGCAGGGGCCGACCTCGTGATCTACTCCGGGGGCAAAGCGCTCGGCGGGCTCTCGTCGTCGGGATTCGTTGCCGGTCGCGCGGACCTGGTGCGCGCGGTCCGCGCGCAGGAACGGGGCATCGGCCGCGCGATGAAGGTTGGGCCGGAGCAGCTTCTGTCGGTCGCAGTCGCGCTGGACGCATACGCGCCGGGTGGGAGCAACGACTCAGAGGTGCTGGGGACGCTGCGGGCAGCGCTCGCAGGCATCGAAGCCGTCGAACTCGCGATCGTCGACGATGAGGCAGGACGGGCTATTCAACGGCTCGAAGTTCGCACGCCACGCGCGGTAGAGGCCGTGGCAGCCCTCCGTGGCGGCACACCGCCAATTTATGTCAGGGCTCACCATGCTGCGGAAGGCAGATTCGCAATTGACCCGCGCAATCTCACGGTCGAGACCGCACGAGAAGTGGCCGCGGCCGTTCGCGCGGCCCTTGGCGGTTAGTCACCAACAGCAAGAAGGCCGGTCAGATGACCGGCCTTCGCATGGGTTTGAGAGGCGGACGGTCTAGCCGCGCGGTAGGCCAAGACCGCGGGTTGCGATGATGTTTCGCTGGATCTCGCTGGTCCCACCTTCGATCGTGTTCGCAATCGAGCGGAGGTACATGTATTTCATGCGCCCGCGGAGGGGCACTTCCGGGCCGGCGGACTTGGCGTCCATCTGCGAATAAAGGCCGAGCATCTTCATACCCGTGCGGTAGACACGCTGGTTGAGTTCGGTGCCGTAGAGCTTGGCGACCGACGCTTCGTGGCCAGGAGCGATGCCTTCGTTCGCCTGGATCGAGACGATCTTGTAGCTCATGAGCGTGGCCACGCCGGCCTCGATGTAGCGATCGACCAGCTCCGTGCCGACCACGGGGTTCGCGTCCAGCAGGCTGCGCCCATTGCTGCGGTTCTCCTTGGCGAAGGAGATGATGTCTTCGATGTTCTGGCGTGCACCAACCGCCGAGCCGATGTTCGAGCGTTCGAAGCTCAGCGTGGTCTGAGCGAGGTACCAACCCCGGTTTTCCTCGCCAATCACGTTCTCCTTGGGCACGCGAACGTCTTCGAAGAAGACCTCGTTGAATTCGTGTGAATCGGCCATGTTGATCAGCGGGCGGACGGTCATTCCCGGCGACTTCATGTCGACGATGAAGTAGGTGATGCCGCGGTGCTTGGGCGCGGTGGGGTCCGTCCGCGCGAGGAGGATCATCCACTTGGCGACGTGCCCGCCGGAGGTCCAGATCTTCTGGCCGTTGACGACGTAATCGTCGCCGTCGCGGATGGCACGGGTCTGGAGCGATGCGAGGTCCGAACCGGAGCCGGGCTCGCTATAGCCCTGGCACCAGATGGTCTCGCCGTCGAGGATCTCGGGCAGGTACTTCTGCTTCTGGTCTTCCGTGCCGTGGTGGATGAGCGTGGGCCCAGCAAAGCTGGTGGCGATTCCACCGACGCGCGGGGCGCGCGCCTCGGCAAGCTCGCTGTTGAAGATGAACTGCTCCATAACGGACATGCCGGCTCCGCCATACTCCTTGGGCCAGGCGGGGGCGATCCACTTTCGGTCGGCGAGCTTTTTTGTCCAGGCGCGATACTGCCCGCGGTTTTCGAACGGATCCGCTCCGCGGCCTTCGCTGGCGGGAGCTTCTGCCTTAATGAACTCTTGCACTTCCTTGCGGAAGGCTGCCTCTTCGGTGCTGTCCTTGAAATTCACTGGCGACCTCGCTGTGGGTTCTCGTTGGTTCGATTCTCCCACAGCGGTTGTGTCCGCGCATGACGACCGGTGCTACGGAGTGGCCCCAAGTAGCCGGACGAAGGTGTGGTTGGAGAGGGAGCCCGGCCGGGCAGCGCGTATGAGACGCACCGTTTCTTCCGGTCCATAGCCGAGTTCGCGCAGGACGAGGCCGGTGACGAGGCCGCTCCGGTTCATGCCATGCGTGCAGAGCACATAGGCCGACTGTCCGGGTTCATGGAGGGCGAGGCGGGCGGCGACTTCACTCGCGATCTCACGGATTCGGTTAAAGGCCGAAGGCTGCTCTTCCACATCCAGGAAGACGATGGGCAGAAAACGGCCCGCGGCTTCGCGATACGCGTTTTCTACGTCTCCGGCGCAATCGATGATCCACGAGCGCCGCGCGGTTTCGATCTCGATCGCCTCGCCGCGCAGGGCATGGGCGCCACCCATCCAAAGACGAGCCGCGTGCGCTCCGTGGGTCACGACGAGATCCGCGCGCGGCTGATCGACGTCCACGGGCCGGACGAGGTGCGGATCTTCGAGCATTCTTGCGACGCTACAGCCGGATTGAGCCTCGCTCCAGTCTAGATGTGAAGCGCGCGGCCGAATGCAGCCAACACCGATTCGTGCATCGTCTCGGAGATCGTTGGATGCGGGAAGATGACCTCGGCAAGGCTTTCCTCAGTGGCTTCGTGTGTCATTGCGATGACGAACCCCTGGATCAGTTCGGTGACCTCTGCCCCGGCCATGTGCGCGCCGAGCAATTCGCCGGTCTTCGCGTCAAAGACTGTCTTGGTCATGCCCTGGGGCTCTCCGAGTGCGACAGCTTTGCCGTTGCCGAGAAATGGGAACTTGCCGACCTTGACGTCGTATCCCGCCTCCCGCGCAGCCGCTTCGGTCAGGCCGACACTCGCGACCTGTGGGTGGCAGTAGGTGCAACCCGGGATGCGGTTACGTTCGAGCGGCCGGGCGGTGGCAACGCCCGCGATGCGCTCAACGCAGATGACTCCTTCGTGCATCGCCTTGTGTGCCAGGCATGGTGGGCCGGCAACATCTCCGATGGCGTAAACGCCTTTCGCTGATGTGAGCTGCCATTCGTCAACGGTGACGAAGCCTCGCTCCACGTTCACGCCGAGTGCTTCGAGACCGATTCCCTCGACGTTGCCCTGCACACCCACGGCGACGATGGCGCGATCGGCTTTGACCTCAGACTTCGCCCCGTCTTCGCTTTCGATGGTGGCGGTGACGCTGGTCTTATCCCGCTGAAGGCCCGTGACACGCGCACTTGTGTGGAATTGGATTCCCAGCTTCTCGAACTGGCGGCGGGCGAATGTTGAAATCTCTTCGTCCTCGACCGGGAGGATACGGGGCAGGACTTCGACCACGGTCACTTCTGCGCCGAGCGCGCGGTAGAAGCTTGCGAACTCCATGCCGATTGCGCCTGATCCGATGACCAGCAGAGAAGACGGCATCGATTGCGGCACCATGGCTTCGCGGTAGCTCCAGACGAGCTTGCCGTCAGGCTCGATCCCGGGGATTGCGCGAGGGCGCGCGCCCGTGGCGATGATGATGTGCTTCGCCTTGACCTCGGTGGTCACGTTCCCGCGTTCGACGGAGACGGCGCCGGGCCCGGAGATGGTACCGGCGCCCTCGATGACGTCGACCTTGTTCTTGCGCATCAGGAACTTGACGCCGTTCGACATCTGCGCCGCGACATCCCGTGAGCGTTTCGTGATCGCGGCGATGTCGAATCCCGTGCCGGGCCCCTTAAGCCCGAACGACTCGAGCTGCTGGGCGAGGCTATAGACCTCGGAGGTCCGTAAGAGCGCCTTGGTCGGGATGCAGCCCCAGTTGAGGCAGACACCGCCGAGCGCTTCACGTTCGACCACGGCGACCGTCATCCCCAATTGAGCGGCGCGGATAGCGGCGACGTAACCCCCCGGGCCCCCTCCAAGAATCGCGACGTCATACGGACCCGGCATGCGCACACCTCCAACCGCGGTGCCTCCAGAATAGAGGAGGCTAATTCATCAAGCTCCCGTGCCACGTCGAAGGGTCAGCCGCGATCGGCCGGTGTGCGTCTATAGCTCGTGCGTTGGCCCTGTCTTGCCGTGGCGGGCCAGCTGGGCGGGCTGGAGATCGCCAATCGTCTCGGCGCTGCGGTTGTAGATCTGTGGTACGTCCCAGCCGTTGACGCCGGCATAGGTGTCGATCTGCGAACGGTGATGGATGTCGTGTTCGACCATCATCATCAAGACGCGCCAACCCGATAGTCCGAAGTCACTGTCGATGGTTTCAACCTTGCGCTGGAGCCAGGCGTCAGGCGTCGCGGCGACCACTGCGGCGAACCGCGCGTGGCTCTCTTCGAGCGCCGGAAGCCAGCGTCCGCGGCTGGAGACGTCGGGTGGTGCAGGGCTGATCCAGCCATTTCCGGTGTAGGCGCTGGCGAAGTACAAACGTGATCCGGCCATGTGTCCGATCAGTTTGTTGATGCTCCAGGCGCGTTCGCCTTCGCCGGCGGCAGGCGCCCAGCCGTCGGCCGCCGCCGGAAGTGCTTCGATGTCGCGCAAAGCCCGCCTGTGGACGCCGTCGAAAAAGCGAAGAAAGTCGTGAATAGAGGTAATCATCGTGGTCTCCGGCCGTTGTGGTGGTGGACACGGACTCCGGGCATGATACGGCGAACCCCACGGCCAAGGAGCGGCATTGCTCAAGCTCGAACTTTCCTGGCGTGGACTTGCGTTCATAGCGATGACGGCGCTCGGCCTCTGGATGGTGACCCAGCTCTGGCAGGTCGTCCTGCTGGTGATCGTCTCTGTCATCTTCATGGCGGCGCTACTTCCCTACGTTGAGATGTTCGTCCGTTGGAAGCTGCCACGCGTCGCTGCAGTGCTGCTCGTGTTGTTCATGGTGCTGGCGGTCATCGGGGGGCTGTTTGCGCTCGTCGTCCCGGCGATGATCGATGAATTCCAGGTGCTACGGGACAACGCACCAGAAGACCTGAATGACCTTGAAGAGTTCCTGCTCGACTTGGGTGTGGACGTCGAGCTGTCGGATCGGTTTGAGGACATCAACTGGAGCGAAGTGGTCTCCGGCCGGGTAGCGATCGACTATGGGCAGCGAGTCATCCTTGGCGTGGTCTCGGCGGTGACCGTTGCCGTCCTCACCGCGTACTTGCTGAACGACGCGCCGCGCATGAAGCGCTACTTCTTCAACTTCATCCCAGACGGGCGCCAGCCAGAAGCCGAGCGGATTCTCCACGCGCTCGGCCGCGTGGTGGGCGGCTATATCCGTGGGCAGGCAATCACCTCGGCCGTGATCGGCGTCTACACGACAGTCGTGCTGGCGATTCTGGGCGTGGATAACGCCGTCGCTTTCGGTGTGCTGGCGGCGTTTGCCGACGTGATCCCGCTGATTGGCGCGTTCATCGCCATCATCCCACCTACCCTGGCGGCGTTCTCAGATTCGCCGACGCGGGCGCTCATCGTGCTCATCGCGCTGCTCGTCTATCAGCAGTTCGAGGATCGATTCCTCGTTCCCCGCGTGTATGGGTCGACCCTGGGTCTTCAGCCGCTGGTGGTGCTGCTCGCTGTCCTCGTGGGGGGCGACCTGCTCGGCGTACCCGGGATTCTGCTAGCGCTGCCTGCCACGGCAGCCGGGAAAGTGTTCCTGGACTACTACCTCTCGCAGCGCGGGAGGAGCACGCTCTTTGACCGCGACGCCGCTACCGATGAGGTCATCGCGCCGGACACGGACCCACCGGCCGGGAACCTCTAAGAGCCGCTGGCGTTGCTCAGCCGTGCAGTCTCTTCCCCGCTCAGCACCAAATCTGCGGCCGGGAGCTGCTCCCGTAGCTGCTCGACGGTCCTGGCCCCGAGGATCGGGGCGGTGACAGCCGGTCGCGCCAGCAACCACGCCAGCGCGACGGCAGCGGAAGGCACATCACGGGCTGCCGCAATCTCACTGAGAGCATCGAGCGCCCCCCACGCCGAGTCGCTGAGGTAGTCACGCACCCCGCTCCGGGAGGCAGCCTTCACGTTCGACCTGGTGTAGCGGCCCGTGAGAAAGCCTTTCGCCAGCGGGCTATACGGGATAACCCCGACATGGTGTTTGAGGCAGAGGGATTCAAGCTCCGCTTCGAACTCCTGCCGGTGCACCAGGTTGTAGTGCGGCTGGAGCGACACGACGGCAGGGAGCCCGCTGGTCCCCGCAACCGCTAGGGCATCCCGGAATTGGGCCGGCGGGAAGTTGGAAACGCCGATTGCCCTGACCTTGCCGGCCGTGACGAGCTCTTCGAGCGCCCGTAACGTCTCATCGAAAGGGACGTTCTCGTCGAACCAGTGGCACTGGTAGAGGTCGATGGTCTCGACGCCGAGGCGCTTCAGGCTTGCTTCGCAGGACTTTACGATGTGTTCGCGACCGAGGCCTTCGCCCGCTGGCCCCGGCCACATGCGGCCGCGGACCTTGGTGGCGATGACAACGCTGTGGCGTCCGCCACGCTCCTTCAGCCAGGCGCCGATCATGCGCTCACTCTCGCCGCCACCGTTGCCACGGACCCAGCGGGAGTAGATGTCCGCTGTATCGAAGAAGTTGCCGCCCGCAGCCACGTACTCGTCCATGATCGCGAACGATGCTTCGCGGTCGGCCGTCCATCCGAACGTCATGGTGCCAAGGCAGAGGCGGGAGACCGCGATGTCGCTCTCGCCGAGGCGGACACGTTCCACGGTGGGGCTAACTCAACATCGCGGCAGCCTGCTGCTGAGCCGCGCGGATGTCGGCCTTGAAGCCCTGCTCGCGGAGGATCCTGCCGAGCGACGACAGGAACAGCAGGACGTTGCCGGGCGTGGAAGATTCGCCCATCAGGCCGATCCGCCAGACCTTGCCGCGAAGGTCGCCGAGGCCGCCACCGACTTCGATCCCGTGGCGCTTGAGCAGGGCGCCGCGGACCTCAGTATCATTCACGCCCTCGGGGATCCGCACAGTGGTCAGCACAGGCAGGCGATACGCCGCATCAGCGTGGAGACCCAGTCCCATCGCTTCGAGGCCGCCCTGCAACGCCCGGCCGTTCTTTTCGTGTCGCGCCCAGCGGTTCTCCAGCCCCTCTTCGAGGACGAGTGCGAGTGCTTCATGCAATGCGTAGACCATCGAGATCGGCGCGGTGTGATGGTAGGCGCGGCGGCTGTCCCAATAGGACTCGAGCAGCTGGAGATCGAGATACCAAGTATTGGAGGGCACCTCGCGGGCGCGCACGGCATCCCACGCACGCGGAGACATGGTGAGCGGAGCCACACCGGGAGGCGCGGAAAGGCACTTCTGGGTGCCGGAATAAGCCGCATCAGCGCCCCATGCATCGATCTCGACGGGGACGCCGCCAAGGGATGTGACGCAGTCGACGAGGAGCAGCGCCCCGTTGTCGTGGGCAATCTTCGATACCGGCTCGATCGGCTGACGCACGCCGGTTGAGGTCTCAGCGTGGACGACCGTCACGAGCTTCACGTTGCCGGTGGCCTTAACGGCCTTCTCGATCTCGCCGGGGTCGACCGGTGAACCCCACGGTGCGTCAACCCGGGTGACTACACCGCCAGCGCGCTCAGCCATCTGGACGATACGGTCGCCGAAGTAGCCGCAGACGCCAGCGACGACCTTATCCCCCGGCTGAACCAGGTTCATGACCGCAGCTTCCATGCCGCTGGTTCCGGTCCCGGGCGTGGCGAGGCTCACTTCGTTCTGGGTGCGAAACACCTGGCGCAACATCGACCGGCAGGAATCCATGATCTTGAGGAACTCGGGGTCGAGGTGGCCAAGGAGCGGCGCTGCCATGGCGCGGACCACACGCGGGTTGGCGCCGCTGGGGCCAGGCCCCATGAGGATGCGTTCAGGCGGGTTGAAGGCTGCGATTTCGGGCATGCCGCACAGGATACCCGAACTGAACCCCGAGGCTCACGCCACCCCAAGGAGCGTGAGCGCTTCTTCGGCGACGAGGAGGTGCAGCGCAACGCGCCGCTCGATTGGCTGATCTTCCTGTCCCATTTCGACAAGGATCGGCGTCAGCCCTTGAACGTGGCCACCGAGCGAGAGCGAACTGCGACCGCGACTCGTCGCCTGGTCAGTGGGAGTGGTTTCCGGACGGCGAAAGGCGCTCCCGTCCCGCGCCACCATGTAGTCGCGTTCAAGTCCGATTCGAAGATTGACGCGATCGACGAGCTCCGAGACGAATCCCGGATTCCTTGGGCCGACTCCAGCGGTGATGGTCTGGCCAAGGAACGCGGTGCCGCTCTGCGTCCGCGTGGAATAGAACGCCCAGCTTTCGTGAAGGTCGAGGACGACATCGACGCCAAACTCCCTGGAGACTGCGACAATCGCCGCGGCCAGTCGCTCCATCGGCAGGACGCTTTGCGCATTTCCCGGATAGAGGCGGTTGAGGTCGCCCAGCTCATCGTATGTACGGACGAAGTCAGACATTGCGAGCTGGTTCGCCCGCGGAAGGACAAGGAGCGACCCGGCCCGGGGCTGGAATGCCATCAGTTCCTCTGCGGCGAGCCAGCCGCCCGGTTCGTTGCCATGCACTCCGCCAAGGAGCAGGACGGCTGGTCCGAGCGAACCGGAGTGGCGAATCGAAAGTGTCGTCTCCCAGGGCGTGCCGACCAGCAACGCTCGCTCTTCGGCGCCGGCGGCGAATGCGGTCGGCGCCGGTGTGGGGGACGGAACGGCGGTCGCGACGGCCGTCCCGTCGGCTGCAACCTGCGGGGTCCGGACAACGGTCGCGAGGCCTTCGACGGCCGCAGCCGGGCGTGAGCCTTTCCCGCCCCCGCAGCCGGCGGCAACGATCGCCGCCGCGCCGGAAGCGAGCGTGAGCACTGTGCGTCGCGAGTAGCGGATTTCGTTCACGCCGGGGAGTGTATTCGGCGGGGTATCAAGAGATGACAAAGGCAGCGAAGCCTATTCGCCGGCTGGAAGGTCGTACTGGAGGCCGAGATCGGCGAATGCGTCGCGAATGACCTGCGGAGACATATACCCTCTCCCGACGCGGATCACCGTCCCATCAGCGTCGACCAAGATGGTGGTGGGGAGGCCCTGGACGCGGTAGTGGTCTGTGACCTCGCCGTCCGTATCGAGCAACACAGGCACGTTGTCGATCTTGAGCGGCACGATGAGGTCGAGCACGATCTGGCGGGGCTGGTGGTAGTCCACGACGAGGATCTGGCCCCGGTCGCCCATGACCTGCTGCGCCTGTTCAAAGTTGCGGAACTCCGCCACGCACGTCACACACCAGGTGGCACTGAAGTTCACGAGTAGCGGCTTACCGCGGAACTCTGAAAGGGTGAACGCGCGGCCTGTCCGCGTGTCTTCGAGCACGAAATCCGGGGCAGGGTCACCTTCGGCCGCACGTTCCGCACCGGTGACGCCATAATCCGCCGACGCCTCGTCGCCTCCCCGCCCGAGCAGGAAAACGCCCCCAGCAGCCAAGAGGAGACCTGCGACTAGGAGCCCCACCGCCGGCGCGCGCTTCTTTGCGTGTGCAAGCATGCATGTACTGTACGTGGCCGCCGATACACTTGCGGTATGGCGCGCGTACGGGTCCACCTGGACACCGATATTGGCGGCGACGCCGACGACCTCTGCGCGCTCGCGATGCTGCTCGGGAGTCCGGAAGTCGATCTCGTCTCCCTCACAACCGTCATCGAACAGGACGGCCGCAGGGCCGCCATGGCGCGGGCAGCACTGGCACTTGGCGGGCGGCCGGATGTCGAGGTGACGGCAGGGCCACCCACGCTCCTCGACGGAGCGGCTCACGGCTTCGGGCTGCAGGATTCGCGTTACTGGACAGACGTACCCATCAAGGCTGCAGCCCACGGCCACGACGCGGCGGATGTGCTTGCCGCGAGCATCACCTCGGGAACGCGAGTCGTCGCGATCGGGCCGCTGACGAACCTGGCGAGGGCGGAGCAGCGCCATCCGGGCGTGCTACGGGCAGCGGACATCGTCGTCATGGGCGGATCTGTGCAGGCCCCGGGCGAGCGACTCCCGCTGTGGGGGCCGGGGATGAACTTCAATTTCGAGGCCGACCCGCCTGCCGCGCGGCTCGTGTTCGCGGCCTGTGACCCGCTGATCGTGCCGCTGCACGTCTGCATGCCGGTCGCTGTCCGTGCGCAACACCTCGAGCGGCTCCGAAACGGAGGGCCGCTGTCGCGGCTCGTTGCGCACCAGTGTCAACTCCACGGGGAGGATAACCAGATGGCCAGCCTCGCCGCGGAGTTCCCGGGCCTCCCACCCGGCATCCTTAACTTCCAGTGGGACCCGGTCGCGTGCGGCGCGGCACTCGGCTGGCCGGGCATCGAGGTACAGGAGCAGCCAATGGCGCTTGTGCCAGGCGATGGCGGCATGGTGTTCGCCTCGCGTCCGGGCGATCCGCTCCGCCGTGTTGTGACGGCGGTCGATGCTGATGCGTTCAACGAGCGGTGGCTGGCGTGCACGGAGCGCGTCTGACGGGGCAGATTGACGTGGCAACCGCCCGGCGCACAGGATCTTTGCGTGCTGGCCCGTGTCTTCAGCTGCGCTGTCATCGGTCTCGACGGGGAACTGGTCGATGTTGAGGTCGACATCAACCGTGGGCAGCCTCAGACGACGGTCGTGGGGCTCCCGGATGCGGCCGTGCAAGAGGCAAAGGAGCGCGTGCGCTCCGCCATCCGCAACAGCGCCCTGACCTACCCGTTCAACAGCAGAGTCGTCGTGAACCTGGCCCCGGCAGACGTCCGCAAGGAGGGCCCGGCGTACGACCTTCCGGTGGCGGTGGGTATCCTCCTGGCGAGCGGCCAGGTGGTGGCCGATGTGGAGGACGCGGTCTTCGTGGGCGAACTGGCGCTCACCGGCGACCTCCGCCCCGTGCGAGGTGTGTTGCCGATGATGGCACTGGCACGATCGCGGGGGAAGAAAAGGGCGTTTGTGCCGCTTGGCAACGCGGCGGAGGCGGGGCTGGTCGACGGGGTCGATGTATACCCGGTCTCCACCCTGGCTGCGCTGTCGTCGCATCTGCTTGGCGCGGTGCCCATCGCGCGGCACGAGCCGGGCTCCGTGCCTCCTGCGGAACTTCCGTTGCCGCCGATCGATTTCTCCGACGTGGTGGGGCAGGAACATGCGAAGCGGGCGCTGGAGGTAGGCGCTGCGGGCGGCCACAACGTCGTGATGCGCGGGCCGCCGGGCAGCGGCAAGACACTGCTGGCCCGGGCGCTGCCGTCGATCCTGCCACCCATGGTCGCCGAAGAAGCGATGGAGGTGACGCGGATCTACAGCGTCGCCGGTTTGTTGCCGGCCGGAGCCGGTCTCGTCGCAGCACGGCCATTCCGTGCGCCGCACCACACGATCTCGAACGCGGGGCTGGTTGGGGGAGGGCCGAACCCGCGGCCGGGGGAGGTAAGCCTTGCGCACCGGGGCGTGCTGTTCCTCGACGAGCTCCCCGAGTTCGACCCGCGCGTACTGGAAGTGCTGCGGCAGCCGCTGGAGGACCGGACGGTGACCATCAGCCGGGCGCGGCACACGGTGACATTTCCGGCGAGCTTCTCGCTCCTTTCCGCCTGCAACCCGTGCCCGTGTGGCTACTACGGCGACCCGGAGCGGGACTGCATTTGCCCGCCGCAAATTGTGTCGCGGTACCAGCGCAGGGTTTCCGGGCCGCTACTGGACCGGATTGACCTGTTTGTAGACGTGCCGCGCGTGGATTATGAAAAGCTGATGACCGGGAAGAAGGGCGAGCCATCGAGCTTTGTCGCGGACCGTGTTGCGAAGGCGCGGCTGGTCCAGCGGGAGCGGTTCACGGCCGCCGGGCGGCCAACGTTGCTCAACGCAGAGATGACGCCGAACCACGTGCGCGAATTCGTCCAGGAACAGCTGGATGCCGCGGCCTCAGACTTGCTCCGGAGGGCGGTGCAGCAGCTTGGGCTTTCTGCGCGGGCGTTCCATCGCGTGTTGAAGGTCGCGCGGACAGTCGCGGACCTTTCGGGAGAGCCAGCAGTGGCCGCGGCGCACATTGGCGAGGCGATCCAGTATCGGCAGCGCGTGGAGTGAACAGCTAGGCCGCTCCCACGCCCCATTGGATTGAGTTCCGCAGCAGCTGTTCGAAGGCTGGCACTTCCCATGTGAAACGAAGCGTCAGCGGCGTCTTCCCTTCCGGGTCGACGCTCGTGTCAACGTACGTCTGGCTGTTCGTCGATGGGGTGTGGCAGTGCCCGAGCGAGATGTACGTCGCGCCACCCTTTCCGACAGTTCGAGTGAAGCCGATGGCACGTGTCACACCGTCGGGCATGAGGGCGGTGTCTTCGTCGTAGTCGAACCCGAAACTTCCCTTCGTTGTATCGGGGCCGAGCTTCGATGTGAGGAGCAGGCGGGTCGATTCCGGGTGGGTCACTTCGATCATGTAGGGCTCATCGATCACTTCGAAGGACGTCGGCAGGCCGCGGGTCAGTACGTCCTCTGTGTCGCCCACATCGACGTTGAACCGGCGCACAGGCGGATGGTTGATGAAGAACGCGCCGAGGACGTCGTGATGCTCCAGTTTCGCCATCTGGCGACGAGGCCGCTCCGCTGTGCCGACCCGGACTGCCCGGCCGCCACTCGTGCCGTGGAGCCCGACCCAGTGTCCGCCGTCTTCCATCCACTGGCGGATGGCCTTTGCCTGTGAATCGTCGGCGTAGGGGCCCGCGACGTAGGTGATGAGCACCTTGCTTCGGGTGAGCCACTTTTCGACATCGACGAAGTCATTACTGACGGATGCCGGGACCTCTGCATCGCGGAGCATGTTAAGCAACCGGAGGCGGGCGTAGTCGTGATCGTGCCCCGCCGGCATCCCGGGCGGGAATCCTCCAGCGATGAGATGGGCGCGGGTTGGCAATGGCGACATGGCGGCTCCTCCTGCTGTGACCGCGCGAGACTACCGGGCCCAGGGCCCGTTGGAAAGCGCCCCGCGCAATGCCAGCGGGATCCGGGCTGCGTATGATTCCCCGCAAAGGAGTCCGCCAATGGCTGAGTACGAGAATGTCCTGGTCGACGTCGAGGATGGCGTCGGAACGATCACCCTGAACCGGCCGGAAAAACTGAACGCGATCAGTGAGGGCCTGCGTAGCGACCTCGAGGCAGCGCTTCGCGGCCTGAACCCGGGCGACGCCGTGCGGGTTATCCGCCTCAAAGCTGCCGGACGGGCGTTCTGCGCCGGCTACGATCTGACGCCGGGAACACGGAATAGGGCCGCCTCCAGTCAGCCACGCGGCGAGCGGGCATGGGAACTGGGCGAGTCTCGCGTCGCCACGGACCGGGAAGGCCTGCGTTCGTCGGTCGACCGGTGGCTGTGGATGTGGTCGTACCGGAAGCCGATCGTGGCGCAGGTGCAGGGTTTCTGCCTGGCGGGCGGCGGCGAGGTAATCGGCGCCTGCGATATCGTCTTTGCGGCCGAAGACGCGCAGTTTGGCCATCCCGCCTCGCGGGCGCTCGGCATCCCGCCAACGCTCGGCATGTGGCCGGCAAAGATCGGCATGCTGAAGACGAAAGAACTGCTCTTTACAGGCGACATGATCGACGGCCGCGAGGCGGAACGGATCGGCATGGTGAACCATGCTGTGCCTGCCGACCGCCTGGAGGAGGCCACGAACGCATTCTGCAAGCGGATCGCGAAGCTGCCGCTGGACGCGCTCAGCGTCCACAAGCACGTGACCAACCGATGGTTCGAGATCTCAGGCTTGCGGACGGCCGCGGCGGAGGGCGCTGAGTTCGACGCGATCTACCACGAGACAGCGTCGTTTCGTGAATTCGGAAGAATTGCCGCCGAACGGGGCCTAAAGTCGGCGCTGGCGTGGCGGGACGAGCCGTTTGGCGACGGTCACGGCGCCAAGCGATGACGAACGTCCTGCTTCCGGGCAGCGAGGTCGCAATCGAAGGTTGCGAGGAGCGAGGTGGCGACCTCTGGGTGCCGATCGGGGCGTTGCCTGCCATCGGCTGGGAGCTGAAGCCGGAGGGTGCCTGCCGCGGGGAGGTGTGCGTTCCGCTCCCAGCGGGGCGCCAACCTGAATTCGCGGACAGCGAACGATTCAGTTTCACCGCCTTGGCCGATCACATCGGGATGCCCTTCGCAAGCCACGCAGCGAGCAATACGTGGGCGTTCGGGGAATCGAGCGAGACGCGGAACGGTGCGCTCGAATCACTCGTGGCGCCGGATTTCTCGCTGCCGGACCTGAGCGGTCGCAAGCACCGGCTTTCGGACTACAGGGGGAAGAAGGTGTTCCTGGTCGCCTGGGCCTCGTGGTGAGGATGCCGGATGGACCTGCCCGTGTGGCAGGCGCTTTACGACGAACTGTCGCACACCAACTTCCTGCCGATCACGGTAGCGCTTGAGAGCCGAGGAGCGGAAAGCGCGCGCCAATGGATCGAAGCAGCGAGCCCGAAACACCCATCGCTCATCGACCAGGGGCACCTGACGGCTGACCTCTACGGCTTTGTGAATGTGCCGATGGCCGTGTGGATCGACGAAGACGGGGTGATCGTCCGTCCGCCGGAGACAGCCGGCAGTACCGACGGCTTCCGTTCGATGGACCGGGTGGCCCGGACGATGCCGGAGGATCAGCGGGCATTACAGAGGAGGACGCGCGCCGCCTACCTGGACGCGCTTCGGGATTGGGCCCGAAACGGCGCCAGGTCGAGGTTCGCCCTCGACGGTCATGAAGTGAGGCGGCGTATGAGTCCGCGAGACGAAGGGCGCGCTCGTGCCGCTGTCCTCGCCAGGCTGGCGGAGCACGTGTGGCGGTTGGGCCACGCAAGCGACGCACGGATCCTCTTCGACGAAGCGGAAGCACTCTGGCCTGAGAGCTGGGCTCTGAAACGGCAGGCCTGGAACCTGGAGGACCCGATGAAATCCTTCGGCGACGAGTTCTGGGAGGCCGTGCAGGCGCTCGGTGAAAAGCCGTACTACCAACCCATGGAAGACATTGTCTGATGGCGGGAGAGAGGCAGGGAGCCGGTTCGCGCCTGGTCTATTCGACGGATGGGGGCCGGGTGAAGATGACGCCGCACAACCGCCGGACCGACGCCACGCCGCCACCAGCGCAGAAAAACCCTCTGCCCGACGACGGCGTGGTGCGCGTCGCTCGCGCGAAAAGCCCGCGCGGGGGCAAGACGATGACCGCAGTCACAGGCCTGCCGGGAGCCGATACCGAACTTGATGCGCTGCTCAAACGGTTCAAGGCCTCGCTTGGGACCGGCGGAACGCGGGAAGCGCGGACGCTGATGTTCCAGGGGGAACAGCGCGAGCGGCTGATGGCAGAACTCGTGAAAGCAGGGTTCAAGCCGAAGCTCGCAGGCGGGTGAGCGGCGTCAGCGGCCCGGCGTTCCCCAGAACGCGATGCTGGGACTAGGATCGGATGATGGCTGTTTCGCTGAAGGGCCGGTTGCTGGTTGCTTCGCCCGCGCTCGAGGATGCGAACTTCGCACGGAGTGTCGTGTACGTGTGCGCCCATGACGAGAACGGCGCGCTCGGGCTCATCCTGAATCGGCCGATGGACACGGCGCCAGTCGGCGACCACCTTCCGCAATGGATGGAGCATGTCGATCGGCCGGCGGTGTTCTTCCAGGGAGGACCCGTGGAACCAGGGGCAGCGCTCGCGCTTGCAGCGAGAGATGCGTCGGCGCCGGATTCAGGCTGGCTCGATGTCGCGACGGGACTGGGGCTTCTCAACCTGGACAGCGAACCGGGCGAGATTGCCGGGCACCTCCGTTCGCTTCGGCTCTTCACCGGGTACAGCGGCTGGTCGGCCGGTCAGCTCGAAGCGGAAATCAAGGAAGAAGCGTGGTTCGTGGTTGATGCCGCGCGCGAAGACCTTTTTCGCGCGGAGACAGGGACGCTGTGGCGGGACGTGCTGCTGAGGCAGCCAGGCAAGCTGGCACTGTTCGCCTACTTCCCGGGCGACCCACGGGCGAACTAGGCGGTCTCTACCGAGCAGGCGACGCCCATCTGCCAGCTCTTCCACGCGGCGTCGATGAAGGCCATGTAGCGGAGACCATCGTCGAAGGTCGTGAGCCGGACAGGCGCTCCGTCGCGAACGGATTCGACGAAATCGATTTCGACGCGCCAGCCGCGGTCGGTACCCAGGTCCGGTGCGAGGTCGATCCACGCCTCGCCGTGCAGTGCCCAGCGGGCGGTGTCGCCCATGGTCCAGTGCAACGTGCCGCGCGTGCCGTAGAGAGCGATGCCAGGGGCGGCGGCGCCCTGAGCTACGGCGCTAAACGCGTACGTGACACGCGCTCCCCGGGCGATCTCGGCGAACACGCCGAAGCTGTCGGGCACGTCAATCGGGACTAGCTGCCCAGTGGCGTCATCAGTCCTCTCCGGGACAACGACGCGGCCGGACGCAACGACACGCGTTGTATCCCCGAGCCAGCGCTGGAGAACTTCGTTGAAAATGCCGAGCATCATCACATTGCGGCCCGAGTAGACGCTGCGCTCCCGCCAATGGGCGGGGCGCGCGGGATCGAGGCCTCCGCCGTTGAAGACCGTGACCATGACCTCGACGATGTCGCCGAGTACGCCTTCCTCGATCATGCGCGTGATCGTTGGCCCGAGACGAAAATCGAACGGCGCGGGCACGAGTTGAGCGACGAGGTTGGGCCTCAGAGCGGCGGCCGCGTGCATCTCACGCGCTTCGGCGAGGGTGCCGGCCATTCGGGCCTCGCAGAGGACGTGCTTTCCGGCCGCAAGGGCTGCAACGGTGTACTCGCGGTGCTTGTACGGCCAGGTGCCGATGCAGACCGCGTCCACGTCCGGGTCAGCGATCAGGGCTTCGGGCGACGGCGCGACGCGTGCAATGCCGAATTCGGCGGCGACGCGTGCGCTGCTTTCGGGACTGCGGTTGGCAACGGAGACGAACTCGACTGCCCCGGTGGCCTTAAGGCCCGGGATGTGCCGAGACGTGGTGTTGGCGCCGGCGCCGATGAACCCGATGCGAAATGCTGACATGAGTTTCCGTCCTTCAGACGAGGGCGAGGGCGTCCACCGGGGCTCCTCGCAGGGCGAATGGTCCGGCGTGCTCGATCCGCACGTCAACGGTTTCGCCCGGGCGTGCGAGCGTATCGAAGTGGACGAGGCGGCCGGTGCGCGTGCGGCCAAACGGCTGTTCACCGCGAAGGCCTTCGACGAGCACAGGCTGCACGGTGCCGACGTACACTTCGTTCAACTCGAGTGAGATGCGGTGCTCGATCGCTTCCAGGCGGTGCAGGCGGTCGGCCTTCTCCGCGGGGGAAACGTCGTCCTCCATCTTCCGAAAAGCGATAGTGCCGGGACGTGGCGAGTAGGCGGCAATGTGGACCTTGTCGAACCGCACCTGTTCCACGAGTTCGCAGGTTTCGAGGAAGTCCGCCTCGGTTTCTCCCGGGTAGCCAACGATGATGTCGGTTGTGATGCCGGCGGCGGGCATGAGGTCACGCACCTCCGCGAGCTTGTCGAGGTACTCAGCCTTCGTGTAGCCGCGCCGCATGGATTCGAGGACCGCATCACTGCCCGCCTGTACCGGCAGCGAGAAGGACTCCATGACCTTGGGTAACTCTGCGACTGCCTCGAGGATGCGGCGCGTCATGTCTTTCGGATAGGACGTGAGGAAGCGGATCCGCTGGAGGCGATCGATCGCGGAGATTTCGCGCATGAGGTCGCCAAGGTCCGGGCTACCGTCGAGGTCGTGTCCGTAGGCTTCGACAGTCTGTCCGAGCAGCGTGACTTCAACGACGCCGTTCGCAGCCAGGTAGGCCACTTCGCGGACGACTTCGTCCAGGGGACGGCTGCGTTCGCGGCCGCGGCGGTAGGGGACGATGCAGTAGGTGCAGAACTTGTTGCAACCGTGGACGACCGGCACAAAGGCCGTCGGCCCGTCCGGAATCGCAAAGACAGACGGCCAGAATTCGCCTCCGAGATCTTCGTTCGGGCCTTTGGCGAGCTCCATGATCGGCTCGAATTGCTGTGGCCGGGCGAAGACGTCGACGTACGGAAATCGCTTCTGGAGGTCGTCCGTCTTGAGGCCGACCATGCAGCCCATGACGGCGATCTTGAGTGAGGGGCGCTCCTGCTTGAGTTGCTTGAGCCGGCCCAGCTTCGAATAGGCCCGGTCTTCTGCGTGCTGGCGAACGGAGCACGTATTGACGACGACGATGTCCGCTCGCTCGGCTCGGTCGACGGGCCGCATGCCGGTGCGCTGGAACCCTGTGGCGAGCTTCTCGCTGTCGGCCTTATTCATCTGGCAGCCGACAGTCCAGAGGTAGAATCGTTCTGTCATGTGTGTGGTAGTCCCATGGCGGAGGGGGAGAGATTCGAACTCTCGACCGAAGTTACCCCCGGTAAGCGCTTAGCAGGCGCCCGCACTAGGCCACTATGCGACCCCTCCGCGCGACCCACATTGTAGGTCACTCCCTCCGTATCCGGGCAAGGAACAGGGCGACGGTGACACCGGTCACTGAATGTTCACCGGATTGCTACTGTTGGCGCCGGACGGAAGCGGTACCGTTGCGGTGTCGCTCAGGCGCTGCCCTGGGAGGGCGAGGATCCGGGAGGAGACAAATCTTGAGTAGCCGCAAACCGATTGACCTGGCGGAACGCCGGACGCATCGACGCTACCCGGCATGGCTGGAGGCGGCGCTCCACGACCGTGAGGCGTCCGTCCTGGTGCCGGTAACGGTCGTCGATATCTCGGCTGGCGGTGCGCTTGTGCAGTCCCCGCATCCATTGGCCAACGGGTCCGACGTGACGCTGTCGCTGACGACGCCTTCCGGAACGCTTGAGCTGGACGGCCACGCCGTCCGCACCGAGGACAGCTGGGTAGGCCCACAGGTGCATCTCGGGTTCGAGCTGGTTGACCCTGCGACTCGACTGCAGCTGCTGCGCCTGCTTGGCGAACTCCAGTCCGCATTCACACACGGACAATCAGAACTGGCCAAGCGGCGATTCCGTCAGTAGCCCGCTGGTTCACATTACTGGAGCGCTCCGGCGGCGGCATAGTCAGCGATCTCGTCGTCACTGAGCCCCAGGATCTCTGAAAGTACCTCCATCGTGTGCTCGCCCAGGCAAGGCCCGGGCCTGCTAAGCACTGCCGGCGTCTCGGAGAACTGCGTGGCAGGGCCGTCGTACGGCGTTGGGCCCATCACCGGATGGTCCAATGTGACGAAGAAGCCGCGGTGCATGAGTTGCGGATCGTTGTAGAGGTCTGAGGGCCGCAGCACGACGGACGCCGGGACGCCGGCCGAACGTAGCCGTCCCGCAAGTTCGAATGGCTCCTGCGGGAGGCACCACGCGCGGAGCTCGTCCTCGATCGCCTGCTTGTGCGGGATACGCTGTTCGACCGTTGCATAGGCGCCACCGGCAAATGCGCTGAGGCCAGCAAGGCTCTTGAGCGATTCCCACTGAGCCGCGGTCTCGACAGCAATTGCAACGTAGCGCTCGACCCCGGCCGTGCGGAACGTGCCGTGAGGACACGCGTACAGCGAATCGTGGCCGGCCGCGAGGGCTTCCCGCCCGTTGACGATGTAGTCCAGGACCAATGGTTCGATGAAGTGAATACCGGCCTCGGATTGCGCCAGGTCAATGTACTGGCCTTCGCCGGTGCGCTGGCGGTGGATGAGCGCCGCCGTGAGCGCCGCGACGCCATAACGGGGGTTGATGAAGTCGGTGTACGCACCCCACGGCCCGGACGGGGCACGGTCGGGCCAGCCAGTGATGGAGTGGATTCCGGCGAGCGCAGCCCCCTGGCCGCCGAAACCCGTGTAACCGGCTTCGGGTCCGGTCTGGCCGCGAAGACAGGTGCTGAGCATGACGATGTCCGGGCGTCGCTGCCGGATTGCTTCGTAGTCGAGACCCCAGCGCTTCAATGTCCCGGGGGTGAAGCTTTCGACCACGACATCTGCCCATTCGACGACACGCCATGCGAGTTCGCGGCCTGCCTCCGTCTGAAGATTGCAGGCGAGGCCGAGCTTCGACGAATTGAAGTTCGCCATGAACTGCGCGCGGTCGATCCCGGCAACCCCGTCTTTGTAGGGAGGCGCAAGGCGGAGGATATCGGGACGAGCGAGGGATTCCATGTGGACGACGGTAGCGCCATGGTCCGCCAGACCCTTGCTGATGAGCGGGCCAACGCCGACCCAGGCGAAGTCCGCGATCTTGATGCCGTCGAACGCTCCCCGTCGGGTGACGGCCGGAGCTGCAGCGGGAGCTGTTCGCCGCGGAACGGAGTCGAGGAGCGGTTGGTGCTCGCCGAGGGCCGGTGCCGCGGCTGTGTGTTCGACAGGAGTAGCGGAGAGGCGCGCAAACGGGCCGGGGTGTGTGCGACCACCGACGTCGCTCCAGTAGTGGCGGGCCGCAAGCTGCGGATCGTCCAGGAGGTCGCTAATCGAGTAGATCGGCGCGACGAGTATGCCGGTGCGGTTCGCAAAGACCTGCAACTCGAGCTTTGTTTGCGTTTCGAAGAGTTGCTGGGCCACGCCGAGGGAGGCTGCCATGTCTCCAACTGAGAGGTTCCCGGCCTGGATCTCGGCGATCCAATTACCCCAGGGCAGGCCGCGAAGCCCTTCGGGCACCAACCCCAGTTCTTCGGCCCATTCCATGATCGCGGCGTGTGTTCGGGGACCGATTCCCGCCAGGGAAATCGTGTAGGTGATCCACCCGTCTTTGCAGGGAAGCATCCGGGGCACGACGAGGCCCGGGAACATCTGCACCGGCGGGTCAGCGCGTTGCTCGCCGTGGCCCGGCGGGTCGCCGCCATGGTTCGGCGGGTACCCTGTGGCGTTCATCAGGGTCCAGACCATGGCGGCCTGGGCTGACACATCGAGGCGTTGCCCGCGGCCGGAAGCGATGCGCTCATGAATGGCGACCAGTGCGTCTGCCGCTGCCTGCGCACCGGCATGGAAGGCGGACTGGGGGTAGCCAACCGGGACAGGCGGCCGGTCGCCGTCGCCCTGAAGCCCGAGGAGACCACCCGCAGCTTCGATTGTCAGCTCCGACGAGGGATCATGTGCGAACGGACCAGATTGCCCATAGGGGCTAACCGAAACGTAAACGAGTCGTGGGTTAGCCGCTTCAAGGACCGTGTAGCCCAGTCCCACTGCATCCATGAAGCCCGGCTCAAACGATTCAATGAGGATGTCGGCTGTCGCAGCGAGGTCGAGCAGCTGGCCGCGTCCGTCTGCGGTCTCGAGATCGAGGACGACGCTCTTTTTCCCGAGGGCGACGCTGGCCCAGTAAAGCGATTCGCCGGGGTGGGCGCGGTCGAACGGCGGGTACGCGCGTGCGGCTGTGCCACCGGGCGGCTCCACTTTGATCACTTCAGCGCCGAGGTCTGCCAGGAGACGGCCGGCGAGTTCGGCACGGGGGGTGGCGAGGTCGATGACGCGGATGCCTACGAGCGGCGGTTTTCCATTCACGGGCGGAAGCATGGGCCGGGAGGATGGGCCATGCAAGGGAGCGCCCAAAGCATAGTGGCGGGCGCGCCCGGACAGTGATAGCTTGGATACAGTTCTCGTTAATCATCGGCCTCAACGGTGAGGCGAACCTTCCGAGTGCGCTCGATGGCCGGGAACAGGAGACTTCGGAGGTCATCGAGTTGTTCAGCGATAAGTCGCTGGTCTGTGCCGATTGCGGCGCAGACTTCGTTTTCACGGCGGGCGAACAGGAGTTCCACGCGTCGAAGGGCTTCACCCAGGAGCCCCGGCGTTGTCCGGACTGCCGACGCGCTCGCAAGGGCGGTCCCGCAGGCGGAGGTGCACCCCGAGAGGGTGGATTCCGTTCAGGGCCCGCGGTAGAACGCACCCTCTACACCGCAACCTGCGCGGCCTGTGGCAAAGAAGCCAAGGTCCCGTTCGAACCCCGCAACGGCCGGCCAGTATACTGCCGCGATTGCTTCCAGCCCCAGCCCCGAGGTGACTTCGGTGGCAGCCGCGACTTCGGTGGCGGTGGTGGTGGCTTTGGTGGTGGTGGTGGAAGCTACGGCGGCGGTGGTGGTGGCTACAGCGGCGGTGGCGGTGGTTACGGCGGCGGTGGTGGCCGTGGCGGCGGCGGTGGCCGCAGCGGCGGCGCCCGATCCGGTGGGAACCGCAGTGGCGGCGGCGGCGGTCGCCGAGACTGGTAATCCCCTCAGTCAAAGAACGAAACGTTCGCCTCACCTAATAAAGCCTGGGCCCGTAGCTCAGCGGTTAGAGCGGCCGGCTCATAACCGGTTGGTCGCAGGTTCGAATCCCGCCGGGCCCACCAACCCGGCAAAAGTTCCACAGCACAACCAGCAGAAGGGGCGCGCCAACCGGTGCGCCCTTTCTTGTTGCGCCAGGCCTAACAGGCATCGGGCCGTTGACAGCCGCTCCGCGCGCTCCAGACTGCGCGTTGGTGTCGGAGGCAGGAATGGAGACTGGAAGCTATCGCGGGTTCGAGACGGCTATCAGCGAGCGCGGAGTATTGACGATTCGCTTCAACCGGCCGGAAAAGCTGAACGGGCTGGACCAATGGATTAAGCGCGACCTCGTGGAGACGCTCACGCAGGCGCAAATGGACGATGGTGTGCGGGTTGTCGTGTTCACGGGCACGGGCCGCGCATTCTGCGCGGGAGACGACCTCAGCGCTCACGGCGGCAACCGGGAGTCACTCCTCCCGGCGATCCCGGCGGGACACCGGACGCCCATCGGGACCTACGACGGACTCCGGATGCTGTCGCAGCCGGTCACATCCATGGTGCGCGGGCTCAACAAGCTGACGATCGCAGCGATGAACGGCGTCGCCATCCAAAGTGGGTTTTCGCTGGCATTGGCCTGCGACTTCCGGATTGCCTCCGAAGGTGCACGGATGGGCAGTGCCACGCTCAGGTTCGGGCTGCTCCCAGATGAAGGTGGCCAATACCTCCTCGTGCAACTCCTCGGCGTGGCCGGGGCGATGGACTTCTTGATGCGGAAGCGGATCGTTGATGCGCAGGAGGCGCTGAGGTTGGGCCTCGTACACGAAGTGGTAGGGGCCAGCGAACTGGATGCCCACACTTCCGCGCTAGCATTGGAACTCGCGGACGGCCCCCAGGTCGCCATGCGACTGCTGAAGCGCTCGCTCTACAACGCTGCAGAAATGACGTTCGCGCACGCGCTGGACGAGATCGCGAGCAAGACTGCGATTGGCGACCACCACGCGGACGCGCGCGAAGGCGTCGCGGCCTTCCGCGAAAAACGCGCGCCGCGATTCAACGCGTGGCTGGAGCCGGATCAGACGTAGTTCAGGCGACGCCGATGACGCCGGCTGCCCTCATCGCTTCGATCTCATCGGGCGTGTAGCCAGCCTCCTGGAGCACCCGCGCAGTATCGCCGCCAAGCACCGGGCTCGGGCCCTGGGCAGCGAGGGGCGTTCGCGACATCTGGAACGCTGGGCCTACCATTTTCATGTGTCCGAGCAGCGGGTGATCCATCTCCGTGACGAGACCGTTCTCCGTCGCCTGCGGGTGCTCGAACAGCTCCTCGATGAAGTGGACCGGGCCGGATGGGACACCGTGCTGTTCGAGGAGCGAGCCCCACTCGGCCGTGGACTTCGTGCGGAACAGTGCTTCGGCTGTGGCGACGAGCCTGGGTCCTTCGACATCCCAGTCTGCCGGCGCAGTGTCGAATGACCCGTCAGGCTTCGCTCGCGGGTCGACAAGGCCCGTTGCTGCTCGCACCTTGGCCCAGAGCTGACGGCTAAGCGCGCCCACCGCGAGGAATCCGTCCGAAGTCTGATATACGCGGTAGTAGACGTTGCCTCCGCCAACTGGCCGGAAGGCATTGTGGATCTCGACCTGCTCTTCGAAGCTCTTGAGATCGAGGCGCGCCTGTTGGATCGCGTCGATCATGGGTGGGAAGTTGGCGTCGTCGAAGGCGTCGATCCATGTGAACTGGGACGTTTGCATCGCGATGGCCGTGCCTAGCAGGGTGCAGTCGATGCGTTGGCCCTCGCCGGTCTTTTCGCGCGCGTACAGGGCCGCAGAGATGGCTCCGCTGATGAGGATACCGGTCGCGTAGTCGGCGACTGCCGGATACACGTACGTCGGGACGTCGCCTGACATCTTGGCTTCGCCTGCCATAAGGCCGGAAAGCGCCTGAACAATGAGGTCATACCCCCCACGAGCGGCGAGGGGACCTTTCTTCCCGAATGCCGTGTTCTCGCAATAGATCAGGCGAGGGTTGATGGCGCGGAGGGTCTGATAATCGATCCC
Organism: Dehalococcoidia bacterium; assembly: GCA_050248655.1. Classification (GTDB taxonomy): domain Bacteria; phylum Chloroflexota; class Dehalococcoidia; order Tepidiformales; family Tepidiformaceae; genus JAGQHB01. The sequence goes on along the minus strand of JBFWRY010000001.1, from coordinate 35,609 downwards.
GAGCTTCTCCGCGACGCCGGGCCGGTAGTTGATGATGACAACATCGGCCTCCCGCGCGAGGCGGCCGACCACTTCGCGTGCGGACGGATGGGCAAGGTCGATAGCGACGCCGCGCTTGCCGCGGTTCAGGCTGGCATACGTGCGCGATTCCTTTGGGACGAGTTCGACAAAGATGCGCCATGGCTCGCCTTCGAGCGGCTCGAACTTCGTCACCTCCGCGCCCATGTCGGACAGCATCATGCCGGCAAACGGCCCGGCGATAATCTGGCTGAATTCGAGGACTTTGACACCCGCGAGCGGACCGCTGGCCATGCTCCCCACCTCCCCGGCTGGAATCGTTTTCGCTCCGCGTTATAACCGGGCTGAGGCTACCGCGCACCGGATCATGCGGGCTGCCAGGAACTCTTCCCGTCTTCGACGCGGAACCGGCCAAACCCCGGAACCGGGAGGTGACTGGCGCCGACGAGCGAATGGTCGGCCGCGAGGCGCGCAATGGTGGCCTCCCGGGTGGCGCGGGCGATGGAGTGGTCCCAGTCAAACGAACAATCGAGCTCGGTCCGCTCTGCGTCGATGCACGTGAGGACCACGTCACCGAGCACGATCCCCCGGTCTCCGTTGGAGCTGATCGCAAAGCTGGTGTGTCCGGGTGTGTGTCCCGGCGTTGCGATGGCCGTGATGCCAGCGGTGAGCGCGTGGTCGCCGTCGATCAGCTCCAGGCGTCCGCTGGCTTCCAGCGGACGCACATCCCTTTCGAACGAGCTGGATGGCGGCTGCTGGGCGGCGTAGTGCTCCCAATCCAGCCTCGGGACGAGGTAGCGCGCGTTCGGGAAGAACAGCGCACCCGTATCCCGCGCGAAGTTCCAGCCGGTATGGTCGCCATGCAGGTGGGTGAACGTGACGATGTCGATGGAAGCGGGGTCGACGCCGGCAGCACTAAGCTCAGACGGGAGCTGGCCGCTGTATTCGGGTCCCCAGCCGGTGTCGACGAGCACAGTGGTACCGCTGCCCACGACGAGGAATGCCGCGAAGTTCAGGGCCACGGCCCCATCGCCGTCCAGGTAGGCCGTGAAGCCCTTGAGAGCATCACCTGCGTTGGGATAGACGCTGGTCGCGGGGTAGGACTGGATCGTGTCGATCAGGGCGATTATGTCGTGCGAGCCAACTCGTCTTCGTTCCACGGTATAGGGCCTCCTGCGCCAGCGGATGCTGAACGACGACAGTCTAGCGGGGTTGGCGAGTGAAGTTTCCGGCCGCCCCCGGCCGGATTCGGACGATTAGCCTGTCGGGACTCCGCCTTCTGGCCGATGATCTGTGAGATTGACCACAGATGCGGCTGCACATACCGTGCCCTGAAGCCCAAGGAGTACCGCTCACCATGCCGATGTCCCCGCACCGGCTGGCCAAGGCCGGCATTCTCATAGCACTTACCGCTCTTTGCGCCATTCCGGCGCTGGCGCTGGCGCAGTCGGCGCCCTCAAAGCAACTCCACCCTCTCGTCGCCGAAGCCGCCCAGTACGAAGGCACGTACCAGGGCGAGTGCTGGATCTTCGTCGATAAGATCGTAAATGATGCGCTCGGCCTTGAGATGGGCCACGACTACCGCCTCGGGTACCTCGAAGCCGGAGCCGTGGAAGTGTCCGTCGCCAAGGCCCGCCCGGGCGATGTCGTTCAAATCGCAGACGATCACTACACCGAGCCTGACGCCGACTACCCAGGGCTGCACACGTTCGTCATTGCCGAGGTCGTTGCACACGGCGTGTTCAACGGATGGGACTCCAACTCGAACTGGGACGGCATCGTCCGGTTCCGTGAGAGTTACGAACCCGCCAAGGCAGCGGGCCGCTATCCCAACCTGAACTACCGGATCTACCGGTTCCCGACGCCTGACAACCCGGTCCCGCTCGCTGATGAGCTCGTGGGGATTTCAGAGAAGTCATGGCTACCGGCCGTTGGTGACAGCGCGATCGTGGTCGCCGACGGCGATTCATTGAACCTCCGGGCAGGGCCGGGCCTCACCGAAGCGGTCATCACGCAGCTGCGTGATGGCGCGAACGTGACGATTACCGGGGGCCCCGTCCGCGCCTTTGGCCACACGTGGGTTTCGGTTTCGTCTACCGCGGGCTCCGGTTGGGTGGCATCTGAATACCTTGCGAAGAGCACGGGCAGCGGAGACACCAAGTCCGCCGCGACGATTGACGGCACGTCTCAACCGCTCTTCGGATACCGCACGCTCATCCCCTTCATCGCCGTCGGAAACTAGCCCCGCGGCGAAAGACTGAAACCATCGCCTTCGTATACTTCGGACGTGATTCGGTTCCCACGTCGACTGCCAGTCAGCGCCCGCCTCCAGCGGGCGTTGGGCTTTTTGGCCCTGGTCTTCGTGATTGGGACGGTCGGCTACATGCTGCTGGCTGGAATGAGCTTCATCGACGCGGCTTACCAGACGGTCACCACGCTGACAACGGTTGGCTTCCGCGAGGTCGTCCCTTTCGGGACGGAGGAGAAGGTCTTCACGATCTTTCTCATGTTGGGTGGCGTTGGCGCGGCGTTGTACACGCTCACTCTGGTGGTCGAAGAGGGGTTGGAAGGCAACGTCCGCAGCCGTTTCTACCAGAGGAGGATGACCGTGGAGATCGAACGGATGGAGGATCACTACATCATCTGCGGCTTCGGGCGGGTCGGCGCAGAGATTGCGCGGGAGCTTCACGAGCGTGGCCGGGCCTTCGTAATCGTTGAGGAGACGCCGGAAACGGCAGCGCGGGCCCGGGCGTTCGGGTACCACGTGCTTGAGGGAGATGCTTCCGACGAACGCATCCTGGTCGAAGCGGGATTGAACCGGGCGCGGTGCCTCCTGGCCGCCAGCGACAGCGACGCCGGTAACACATACATCACGCTCACGGCGCGCTCGGTGAATCCTTCGGCGTTCATCGTGGCGCGGGTGGCGCTGCCTCATAACGAAGAGAAACTTCGGCTGGCCGGCGCTGACCGCGTCGTATCCCTGTATGCGATGGGTGGGCGCCGCATGGTGCTGCAGGCGCTCCAGCCGCTCGCCGCCGACTTCATGGACACGCTGGCAATGGGGCGACAGGGCGACCTTGTGCTCACTGAATTCGAGGCGAACAAAGACAACGGTCTTGTCGGCGTCAGCATGGACCACCTCATCGCCGGTACCACGAACGTGACCGTACTCGGAATCAATCGCGGCGGTGGGAGCATCGAGGTCGGCCCGCACCAGGATGCTGTGTTGCAGGACGGCGACGTGGTGATCGTCCTGGCGAGCGAGGATGACCTCTCGCTTATGCGATCGGGCCGCTGGTAGGTTCGGGCGACGGCCGCGAACAACCAGTCAGCACCGTCGCCCCGGTAACGGCCAGCAAGTCGGAGAGGCGGAGCCGGACGTCTGCCCCACGCTGGCCCGCGCTGACGACCACCTGGTCATCGGTATCCACAGTGGTGACGACGTGCGTCACAAAGCCCTTGCCAATCAGCGCGAGGGCGCTGATGCCGCCGACCTTGAGCCCGGTGATGCGCTCGGCATCGCGCTGGCTCGCCATCCGGGCCCGCTTCAGCCCGGCCGAAGCGGCGAACGCCTTCAAGTCGAGTTCGTGGTCAGCGCGAACGATTACCAGGTGCGGCTTCCCTCGTGGCGGTTCTTCTTCCACCACGAGGGTCTTGTAGACGTCCGAGGGAGCATGGCCTATGGCAGCCGCCACCTGCACGGCGTCGCGGATGCTGTCGTCGAACTCGAACAGTTCGTACGGGACCTTGCGCTGGTCCAGCACCCGCGCGGCCGGTGGTTTGGCCACGCCGTTAGAGGTGGCCCGCTACGCCGCCATCGACGTGGAAGACCTGGCCGTTGAGGAAACTCGCCGCGTCTGAAGCGAGCAGGAGCGCGAGGCCAGCCACATCGTCGCCCGTCCCGAACCGCTTCAGCGGGATATAGCGAAGCAACCGGTTCTGACCGATATCGGTGGGGCCGCGCCCCGGTGTCCAGTCCATCCAGCCAGTGGCGATAGCATTCGTGGTGATGCCGAGCGGTCCACCTTCCTGGGCGAGAGCAGCGACAAGCCCGGAGACGCCAGCTTTCGATGCAGCGTATGCAGCGAGGTTCGGCATTCCACGTTCGCCGAGGAGCGAGGTCACGTAGATGAGCCTGCCGTTTACGCCGTCGGCATGTTCTTTGAAGTACGAGCGCGCGGTGGAGAACGCACCGGCCGTATTCACGTTCATGAGACGCGCGAATTCGGTGTCGGTCACCTTCGTGAGCGGCCCCGCTGAGGTGGCGTCGGCTGCGTAGACGACGATTGACGGGCGACCGAAGTCCTTCACGACCTGGCGGAGGCCGACTTGAATATTCGCCGGGAGAGTGACGTCCCAGCCCTGGGACATGCTGGTGCGCCCCATCGCGATGATCGCCTTGCTGAGGCGCTTGGCGTCCATGATCTCGTCGCCGTCGAGGGTGGCAGAGGCAACGGCGACATCAGCTCCCGCTTCCGCGAACCCGAGGGCAACGGCCTGGGCCGCTGGCGAGCCCGCCCCAACGACGAGCGCCCGCTTCCCGGTGAGGTCGAATCCTGGCTTTCGATCCCAGTCAGTCATGACACCACCCCCGTTACATTGTGGTCGATGGGTGCAATGCCGCCCGCTATGCCACCGCCGTCGATGACGAACGACTCGCCCGTTATGTAGCCTGCGAGTTCGGAGCAAAGAAAGACGCACAGCGGGCCCAGCTCCCACGCCTCGCCGAGCCGGCCGATCGGGTTGAAGCGGCCGCGAGTGGCGATCATCGACTTTTGCTCGTCCGTTTCCGGGGGCGCCTGGACAACGTAGCCCGGCACGATGCAGTTGATGCGGATGCCTTCGCCGGCGACCTGGGCGGCGACGCTCTTTGTGAGCGAGATGACTCCCGCCTTCGCTGATGCGTAGGCAAGGGAGTCCGGCGCCGAGCGCATGGCGGTGCCGCTGGATACGTTGACCACGGCACCGGGAATACCCATCTGCTTAAACACGCGGATGGCGGCGCGTGACCCGTACATTGCGCTATCGAGGTTGACGCTCTGACCGTCACGCCAGTCGTCATCGTCGTAGTCCCAGATGCGGGAACCCGACCCACGGCGGTCGCCGATGCCGGCGTTGTTCACCATGAAGTCCAAGCGTCCGTAAGCGGCAACGGTCGTGGCCACGAGGGCATCCATTTGCTCGCTCGACTGGACGTTCGTTGGCACGACCAGCGGACGCCTCCCGGTCCTTCCCGCGATGAAATCGGCCGTGTCCTCGAGCTGCGATTGCGTTCGCGCCGCGATGACGACATCGGCGCCGTGGTCTGAGAGTGAGAGAGCCATTTCGCGACCGAGACCGCGGCCTCCACCCGTTACGATTGCCACCTTCCGCGGTGGCCCGTCGAACCTGAGCTTTTCAAGCATGCGGGCATTCAATCGTGTTCCGGCTGCCAGCGCAAAGGCCGATGGCTAAAGCACGCCAAATGCGGAGAGCATGAGGATTAGGGTACCCAAACCAAAGCGGTAGACGACAAACGCTAGTAGAGAACGGCGACGGAGAAATCCAAGCAAGAAGTGGATGACGACAAAGCCGACGATCGCCGATGTCAGGAATCCGACCGTCAGATCGAGTGCGTCTACTGAATCGCCCGTGAGGTCCTTGAACTTGAGCAGGGCCGCCCCGGCGAATGCTGGTGTTCCGAGCAGAAAGGCGAAGCGTGCCGCTGCTTCTCGGTCGAGACCCCGGACGAGGCCGGTCGAGATGGTGGCGCCCGATCTTGAAACTCCCGGTATAAGTGCGACTGCCTGGGCCAAGCCTACGAGCACAGCATCGACGACCCCGAGGTCATGCAGCGACCGGTCGAGACGGCTCCTCCTGTCGGCGATGAGCATCAGCGCGCCCACGAAAATGAGCATGAGCGCGACGAGCCACGCCTGGCGCAGGTTCTCTTCGATCCATCCGTTCAGCGCGAGCCCTGCGACCGCGGCCGGTACGGAGCCTAAGACGATCAACAGCAACAGCCGGGACGGCTGCTGGTACCGCCGGACGGACGGGCCGTGGTGGCGAAGGTCATCGAGCCCACAGAAAGTCATGGTCGCCCAGTCGCGCCAGAAGTAGGCAAGTAGGGCGACGAGCGTCCCAGCGTGCAGTCCTACATCGAAGGCAAGGCCCTGGTCGTCCCAGCCAAAGAGGCTAGGGACGAGGATCAGGTGCCCGGAGGAAGACACGGGAAGAAACTCGGTGAGGCCCTGCACGACACCCAAAACTACCGCGCGCAGCAGGTCCATCTGCCGTGCAGCGTCCGCCGCACTCCGCTAAGGGGCAACGAAGTGCCCTGCATCGACGCTTGAGTGAAGAAGGGATTTGGGGACTAACCGCCTCCGTTTTGGGTAGACTGCGTTGATGCTGAGGATGCTCCACCGGGTCCAGCGAATGCCCGCCGATGCCGCCAGGCGGTGCATTTCGCAGGCGAGGCAGCATCCGGCCGCGCGCCCGTCGATCGAATATCCGGACTGGTACTTGAGGCGATGGCACTGCCTGCCCGAGGGCTACCTATCGAGACGATCCGCGCGGCTTTACGACCAGATATTCCGGCGCATCTACGCAGGATTTCGCGAACAGCCCTACTACCGCGCGGTTCGAGACGCCCTGCCTCCCGGACGATCGGCTGCCGTGCTAGAAATCGGTTGCGGCACGGGACGCCTGCTGTCGGTGATGCGCGCGGTAGCGCCGGGGGTGAGCGTCGCTGGTGCAGACCTTTCGCCGTTCATGCTGGAGGCAGCTGCCCGCAACAGCGGTCTCAGCATCAGCACTCCCGGCGCCGGAGTCGCTGGCACGGGACCAACCGGACTGGTGCATGCGGACGCCCGGTTTCTGCCGTGGGACGACGCAACGTTCGACGTGGTGGCGGCGGCGCACGTGCTTGGTCATGTGCCTCGGCCGGCAGCGGCCGAGATCCTCTCGGAGGCGTGGCGCGTACTGCGACCGGGGGGGCGAATTGTCGTCGCGGAGCATCGCTGGCACCGCCTGCCGATCGACGGTGCGAGCCTGTTGCGAAGGGACGGAACGGCCGCCGGCGCCGTGCGGATGCTCACGCTTGCGCGGGGCTGACGGCGTGCATCCGCTTCGCCCGTGAGTGAGGCGTCTGGTACATTCACGAGCCGTGGCAGGGTAGCTCAGCTGGTCAGAGCGCACGACTCATAATCGTGAGGTCGGGAGTTCAAGTCTCCCCCCTGCTACCACCGAAATTGAATCTGGCATCCAACAATGCCAGCGCCCGCCACCGCGGGCGGACTATTGGGTTTTCGCCGAAGCGCCCGCTGGCCAAACGGTCAGACGCACCGTCAGGTGGTCTCCACGTCACCCGGGTAGCCGGGGAAATAGCGGTTTGCGGCTTTACGGAGTTCGGCACGAAAGTCCGGGTGGGCGACGGCAACGAGTTCCTGCGTGCGCTCGCGTTCGTTCTTGTTGAGAAGCCGGGCGATCCCGAATTCCGTGACGACGATATCGGCGATGTCGCGCGTCAGGGTCACAATCTGCCCGGCTTCGAATTCGGGCTTGATGCGCGAAACCGTCCCATCCCGCGCTGTGGACGGCAGAATGATGATGGCGCGGCCGCCCTTCGCCATGAATGCGCCGAGGTGGTAGGAGAACTGGCCGGCGGTGCCACTCCAGACCGAGCGGCCAAACTGCCCGGATGCCACCTGCCCGGTGAGGTCAATCGCGAGGGCGTTGTTCACGGCTACCATGTTTTCGTTCTGGGCGATCGCGATAGGACTGTGCATGTAGTCGGTTGAATAGAACTCGAACATTGGATTGCCAGCGATGAAATCGACCTCATCCGGTCCACCACCTGCCGTGGTGGTCACGAACTTGCCCGGGTGGGTGTTCATCTTGCGGCCCGTGATCACGCCCTTCATCGCAAGCTCCACGGTCCCGGGTACGGTCAGCTCGGCGAAGTAGCCAAGATCGTGCTTTGAATCGAGGACACCTGAACGGACGATGTTCCCGGTGGTGGACCCGAGCCCGAGCTGGATGGTGTCGCCGTCGTTGATCTGGGAAGCGACGTACTCAGCGATGGGCAGATCCCAGGGTTCGGCGGCAGCATAGGCGGCGCGCGAATCGACACGGGGCACGGTGTGCTCCACGAACCAATCGACCTCGGAGACGTGAATCCAGGTGTCTCCGAAGGTGGGGATGATCGACTCGTTGACCACCGCAATCGCGGTCCCGGCCATCAATGCGGTCTTCTTGGCGTCCCAGAGCGCGTTGCCGAAACAGCAATATCCGTTCTCATTCGGCGGGCTCACGCCGAAGAACGCCACATCGAGGGGCCGGGCGCCGGGCCGGTTTTCGTCCAGGGCCTTGTGCCCACCCCAGATCCACCACGGCGTGAATCCGGCACGATGGTCGTTGATGTGCTGGCGGGAGTAGGCGCCGCCGAAGACCACATCGATATGGAGCATCTCAGCGACTTCATCGGTGTACCAGCTCATGTCCCAGCCCGGCAACGCGGTGTATTCGATCCGGGGCTGGCCCGGCTCAAGCCGCGCCAGGAGCGCTTCCACGAGCACAAGCACCGGCTGTCCGGGCGCAGAGTAAATGCGATCGCCGGGCTTCACGTGGCTGACGGCTTCGGCGGCTGCAACGCGCCGGCTTTCGTACCAATCACGCCATTGTTGTGCCATGGATTCCTCCGGCAGCGAACAGGATGTGGGCGAGTCTACACATGGAGCGCTTCGCGGAAGGGTGACGCGGGAAGCTCACAGGACTGGCCGATCTCAATCTCCTGCGTGACGGGGAGGACGCCATGTTCGCCGGCGCCCCATGCGTTGAACACGGCCGAATAGATGCCCTCGCCGCCTGCGACCGCTACCACGACCTTGTCGGGCGACGCGATCGCGTGGACGAGTTCATCGGCCTGATCTTCGGGGTAGTGGCGGGAGGTTGCCCATGTCGAGATGACGCGCTTCGGATTCACGGCGAATTCGTGCAGGCGTTGCTGTACGGTGCTTCGCGAAAACCCCCACTTTGCGAGGGTGCGCGCGTGGGCCGGGTTAAGGACGACGAGCGTCGTCGCGCGGCCGCCATAGGTGCTGTTCGAACCAGCGTTTGCGATAGCGGCGCCGAGCGTGCGGAGCATGCGTTCGCCGCCGTCCGGGTCGTCGCCATCGGGCGTGAGCATGACAGAGTGTGGCGCTTCCACACCCACGACGGTGACCGTGCTCTGATCGGGATCGAACCCGCGCGCGACGTGCAGCGGCTCGAATGGACTCGTCTCTTCAGCCTCCGCGAAGCATGCGGTGAACTTGCCGGGCTGGCCGAGGACGGCCATGTCGGAGATGCCAGGCTGCGCACCACCAACGTTGGCGAGCACGAGCCTGAGGGCACGGCCGATGGCAGCGTTTGCGCGGTGACCCGGGCCGAGAGCGCCCCATCCGGAGGCGATGCCGCCGCACTGTTCGCGGGCAGGGCCATTCACGATGATCACAGGACCGAGGGCGTGGGTGGTGCTCTGCATGACGCCCAGGTCGAACTCATCCGCACAGACTGCGCGGACGGCTGCAATAACGACCGGAAAGTGTTCCGGCAGACAGCCTGCCATCACGGCGTTGACGGCTGCCTTTTCGACCGTGCACTCGGCATACCCCGGTCCGACGGCGCCGAGCATGATGTCGGGTTCGATGCCTCCACCGAAGACCATCGCCTCGACGCGTTCGGGCGTTGGGATGACGACGGGGAGGCCGTCGGTCCAACGGCGCTCGTGGAGTTCTTCCAGCGCGGTCGCTTCGTCGTATGAGGTGTGGAGGCGGGATTTCATGGAGACCCGCCGATCGAGTTTCCGGCCAGGGCCGCGATGAGCCGAGGGACGGCGTCCGTCGCCACGCGGACGAGGTTCTCGTGACCGGTCCCGGACACAGGGTGTTCGATGACGACGCGGGGGATGGCGGGCATACCGACGGCCCTCGCCACGAATCCCCCCTGGACGACGAACTCTTCGGTGACGATGGCGACGGCCGGGATTCCGGCCCTGGCTGCGAATATTCCGTCACGCACGGTGCCGGATGTGCAGCTTCCTCAGTGACCCCAGACGGATATCAACCCGTCGCAGCCAGCGACAATCTCGTCGAGCATGGCGGGAAGTACCGGGTCGACGCTCGCCTTCTGAAAGCGCTTGAAGGTGACGCCGGGGAGGGCCGCGGTGAGCGCAGATTCGAGGCAGTCCGTGAAGTTCGTCGCATCCGGAAACGCGTTTGCGAGGAGCCCAATCGTCAGCGGGCGTTGGTTCATGTCGAGGAAGAGTTCGTACGCCTCGGCGGGAGTCGACTCTTCCGCCGCAGGGTCCACGTAGGTGATGGTCATAAGGCATCCTCCGGGAGTTCGTTGCGGCCAACTATACGGAGCAATCGGGAGGCTGTGGACAATGGTTCACCGGGGGGCGCAAGCGCCTGGCGGTGCGGTGCGGACACCGGTCCCGGCAGGTGGACCTCTTCCCCACGGGAGTCCTGACGTGCCATGCTGCCGGGCATGAAGATCGGGGCCTTTGAGGTGAACGACGCCATCACGCGGCTGCGGGCGCCCATCGCCGTGGCGACGCTGCGGCCGTGGATAGACGCAGGCAACGTGGGCTCGCTCGCGCTTCGCCGGCTGCAAAACGCGTTGGGCGCCCGCGAAGGCGGCGAACTGGCGAGACCCGGGGAATTCTTTGATTTCACGCGGTACCGGCCGACGGTGCGCTACGACGGCGACGAACGGACGTTCGTGGTCCCGAATACGCGGATTAGCTTCGCTCGTCGCCCAGGCGGGGACGATGTCCTGTTCCTCGACGTGCTTGAGCCACAGGCACGGGCGGAGGAGTACCTTGATTCAATCGTTGAGGTGTTGACCGCGGCCGGCGTGACGGCGCACTGGCGTCTTGGCGCGTGGTTCGGCGCCGTCCCACACACGCGCCCGCTTCGCGTCTCCATGTCGCAGGGTGCGAATCAGGTCGACCCGAAGACGCGCCGTGAGATTCAACGGGCTACGCGATACGAGGGGCCAACCTCGATCATGAGCCTGCTTGGAGGACTACTGGAGGCACGCGGCATTGAGAACAATTCGCTGATGCTGCAGCTTCCGCACTATGTCCAGCTGGAGGACGACCACACGGCGGCAGCAGCAATGCTGGAAGCCGCCGGAGATGCGTTTGGTCTCTCGATGGAAGTGGAGGAGGCGGTTACCGGCCTGCAAGCGCGAGGGCAGCGCCAGTACGAACGTATCGACCGGATGGTAGGAGCTGACCCGGAACTGAGGCAGGCGGTCGACAGCCTGGAGCGTGCCTACGACCTGGAGCAGGGGAAACGTGAGCCCGAAGGCCCGGCGCTTTCCCCTGAGATCGAACGATTCCTCGGAGAGGTTGTCCGGCGCATTGACGATGGGGGCGCCCGCGACGACTGATCGCGCGGATGCGAGGGGAACGGCCTTCAAGAACCGCGGCCCGGACGGTCGACCACCCGGCGCAAGTGAACACGTTGTTCTATGCCGGTGGGTGCAACCGCGGGCAACCCGGGTGCACGGTGCACCCACCGAATGGACGGGCTTTGGAGCGGACTACGCGGTGATAGCGACCTGACCAGTGCGCCGGTTCGCGGCATCCATGGCGCGGGCTGGCTCAAAGTGCTGAACGCCCGCAGCCGGGGACCATGCGCTGAACTCAAGGACGATGCCGTCGGGGTCGCGGAAGTAGAAGGCTCTGCTGGACTCCTGCCCATCGAGGTCGTGTTGGGAGACGATCTCGGAGACTTCAACGCCGGACTCGATGAGCCGCTGTCGATATTCCTCGAGCATTTCGGAAGGCACATCAAAGGACATGTGATGCATGGAGCCGACAGCGGATTTGCTGGCCAGGCCTCCAGCGGCGCCGGGACTCATCTCGCCTGCGAGCCACTCGGCGCCGGAGACCCCGGGAGCCTGAGGGTTCACGTCGGAGAACCAGAAGAACGCGACGCCGTCGTTTTCGGTCACCTGGAAGAAGAAGTGCTGACCCCCGCTGCCGAGTTCCAGTGTCTTGACCAGGGGGAACCCAAGGATGCCTTCGTAGAAGTCGACGGTGTCCTGCATGTCGGAACAGACCATGGCGACGTGGTTGAACCCACGGAGGTCGAACTGATTCGAACGTGTAACTGCTGGCACTTGACTTGCTCCTCTGGTTAGACGAAGGCGGCTTCGGCGGCCTTGTTGGCGTTCCGGGCGGGCGTGTGCTTGATGTCGTCAGGGACAAGCGGACGCGTCCAGGCGGCGAACTCGAACGTCCGGCCGTCGGGATCCGGGAAGTAGATCGAGTTTACGAACTCGTCGATCGCCTCGGCGTCCTGGGGGATCTGGTCCGGGTGGGACGCCTGTTTCCCATCCTTGCCGTAGAGAATGTGGTGATTGACCTCGGTCACGGGGACGCCGGCAGCGCGCAGGCGCTCTTTGTATTCCTCCTGTCTTTCGACCGGTACATCGAATGCGAGGTGATGCATGGAGCCTGCGGCCGATTGCCGGAAGCGTGGCCGCGGCTTCGTCCGGTCCGGCTGGTAGATGGGCGCCCACATGCGGCCGACGGTCCCGTCTTCCAGCGGCGGAGCCTCCGGGTACCACACGGCAGAAATGAGCGTGTTTTCTGTGATCTCAAAGAACGCTTGCTGGCCGCCGTCGGCAAGTTCGCGCGAGCGCACGAGCGGTAGCCCAAGAACCTCGGTATAGAAATGGACTGTCTCGGCCATGTCGTTGACGACGAGCGCGAGGTGGTTGATGCCGCGAACTGCGAACTGCGTCGAACGGGTTTCCGTCATGCGTGGAGGCCTCCACTATCGAGTTCATCACGCTACCGCATCGACAGCGCTGCTGGCATCCTACGGACTCGACAGGCGCGATCGCAACCGGGATTAGTTCGAGGACCCCGTATCGCGAGGTTGATGAAAACGCACATGGACTGTCGCGGCGCCGCATTCCGTGTCATCGTTGGCGACGATGGCATCGCCCGGGAACCGCTGGCTTGAGACTCGCCGCATTGCCGGCGCCGACTATGACGCGACCTATGCGCGGAGGGCGGCGGCAGGCGAAAACGTCCATGGCGAGGCCGACCTCGTGGAGAGTTTCAGTCCGCGATCGGTGCTCGATGCGGGCTGCGGGACCGGACGCGTGGCTCGCGAACTGGCACGACGCGGCAGAGAAGTCGCAGGCGTCGACATCGACCCCGGGATGCTGGCAACGGCGCGAGCGGAGGCGCCCACACTGGAGTGGCGGCTCGGCGACGTTGCCGACGTCGAATTCGCACGCCTATTCGACGTCGTCGTCATGGCTGGCAACGTGATGATCTTCGTCACCCCCGGAAGCGAACCAGTGGTGCTGGCGAACATGGCCCGTCATCTCAATCCGGGAGGATTCATCGTGGCCGGTTTCCAGGTCCAGCAGGGCAGATTGGCGATCGATGAGTACGATCGGATGGCGGAAAACGCTGGCCTCGCGTTGGCCGAACGCTGGTCCACCTGGGACCGGAGGCCTACGTGGCAGGCAGCACGTACGCAGTATCAGTCCACCAGAAGCCGCCCATCCAAGACCGAGTATAGCGGAACCCGCACGGGTCCTTGTCAGCGTTCGAGGGCAGCTTCAACCTCGACCTCGAGTGCGTCGAGTTCGGCAGAAGCAAGCTCATCCTGGGCGTGCTGGAAGAGGACGAGTTCTTCCCAGCGGATGTGATCCTTGAGCGCCGTGCCGAACTGAGCCAGCGTTTCGCGACGGACGGATGCATCCGTTGTGTCGCGCATTGTTGCGACAAGCGCGGCCATGCCGAGGTGGTCGTCCTGGGTTCGGCGCACCGATTCGTGGGAATCGGGCAGATGCCGAATGAGGCGCGCAAGCAGGCATTCAGTTTCGACCCGGAAGTGGGGAAGGAGCCCGGCCGCCCAGAAGGCCAATAGGTCCGCGTAGAGGGCGCCGATATCCGTAAGGGGGTCCTCCAGCGCTCGTTCAATCCGGAGGGACATGACGAGGCCGTGGTGGTGGTCCCACGAGAGTTTCTTGAGCCTGGGATCTCGCTTCATCTGGCACTCCTCCGGCGACCAACTCTAACCCTGGGGACCCGTTCTATCTCGCAGACGGATGGAGGTCCCGCCCGTGCCGGGATCCGGACCGTTAGAATCGTCAAATGGATTCGCCGCGGGTTGTTGGTCTGTACACGGCTCGGAAAGCCGGGGAGCCGATGTTGGCGCACGATTCGGTGTCGCTTATTGCCGGCGTTGGCGTGGACGGCGACCGCTACGCAACGCGGCAGGGGCACTGGAGCGATCCGCGTTGGCGGGACCAGCAGCTGACGCTCGTCGAGGGCGAACTCCTGGATGAACTCGGACTGGACATTGATAGGCTCCGGCGCAACGTAGTCGTCCGCGGCATGGCCCTCACGGACCTCATCGGGCTGGAGTTCGGTATCGGCGACGCGGTGATGCGCGGCCAGCGGATCTGTTCGCCCTGCCGCTACATCGGCGAGCTCAACGGCCGGCCATCGCTGCTGACGGAACTCGCGGGCCGTGGCGGCATCCGTGTCTCTGTGGTCCGCGGCGGCACGGTGAGGGTCGGAGACGAGATCCAGGTCCTCGGACTTGGCGACCCGATCGCGGAAGACTAACGGCGCCCTGAGGGACGGGGCGCTTGCGCCGCCCGGTGCACGGCACGACGCTTGCGCGAAACAGCACTCGGAGGACCCCGCATGGCAGACGAACTCACAGGCAAAGTGGCGTTGGTTACTGGTGGGGGTACCGGCATCGGCCGCGCGACGGCGATATCGCTCGCCGAACAGGGAGCGACGATCATCATCGTAGGCCGTAGGGCAGAGCCGCTCGACGAGGTTGTTGCGACGATCGGGGGAACCGCGACCCGCATCACGGCAGATCTTGGTGACCCGGACGAGTGCGTGCGAGTGGCACGGGAGGCGCTGGCGGCACACGGTCGCGTCGACATCCTCGTGAACAACGCCGGGTTCTCATCGAAGGTGCGGAGCCCGCGCTACATGGGCGCCGAAGAGTGGCGAGCGGTGATGGACGTGAACACGCTTGGCCCGATGATCCTCACACGCGAACTACTGCCGTCGATGGCCGCCAGGGGCAGCGGCGACGTGGTGCTGGTGTCATCGATTGCCGCGCTTCGTCCCAACGTAATGGCCGGGGTGGCGTACAGCGCTGCGAAAGCTGCGGCGCGGGCGTACATGCAGGTGCTGGCCGAAGAAGTCCGGGCAGAAGGAATCCGCTGCATGACGGTCTTCCCGGGCGAAGTGGATACGCCGATCCTCGACAACCGGCCGCTGCCGCCGGACGCGACGGCGCGGTCGACGATGATGATGCCGGAAGATATTGCGGACGTGATCACACTCGCCGTCTTGCTTCCGCGCCGGACGACAATGCTGGAGGTCTCACTCACCGCAACGACGCCTCGCGACACGCGCGACGACATCCGTATCGCAAGGGAGAAGCGCACGCCGTAGCGCGATTACGCCACGGCGCGCCTTCGCAGCCAACTACCTGAGGATCGAGTAGTCGTACGACTTCTTGGTGATGAACTCGAGGAGTGCAGGCTTCCCAGCCCGCGTCTGTTCGATGCCGCGGCGGATAGCGGGCGCAATCTGGGACGGGTCGGTGATGCGCTCGCCGTAGCCACCAAAGGCCTTCGCCATCTCCGAGTAGTTGCCGGAGATGTTCGTGCTGCCGTACTTCTCCTGGGAAACGGGCATGACGGGGATCTCGATCGCCATCGAGAAGTTGTTGAGGAGAATCGAGAGGATGGGGATGCGCTCGCGCACGGCCGTCTCGAAGTCCATTCCGGTCATGCCGATGGCAGCGTCGCCCCAGACGTTCATGCAGAGCTTCTCCGGCTCCGCCAGCTTCGCACCCATTGCAAGGCCCAGGCCGTAACCGAGCTGCGTGGTCTTCCCCCAGCCGATGTAGCTGAGGGGTGCGGTCGACTGCCAGAACGGCGAGAGCTGATCGCGCGGGCTGCCAGCGTCGTGGGTAATGACGGTGTTCGGGATGTCCACGGTCTCGTGCAATTCTCGCAACACGCGATAGGGCGAGAGCGGCGTTTCGTCCGAGTGAGTCTCATGTCGCCAATCGGCGAGCCACTCCTCGTGCAGTTTGGCGATCGTTGCCTCGATCGCTGTGCGGCGGCCGCGGGGCCCGCCGATCTCGGCTTTCACCGCATCGATGACGGCGCGAAGGGTGATCTTCGCGTCACCGATCAGGGCCTGCTGGGCTTCCACGGTGCGGTTCAGGTCGCCCGGGTCGAGCGTCGCGTGGATGACCGTCTTACCCGCAGGGAACTGGATGCCATAGGAGGTGGCGGCGAAGCTGCAGCCGATGCCGAAGATAACGTCCGCGTCGCGGATGAACTGGAACACGGCCTTTGGCAGTGCTCGTCCGCCAGAGCCGAGCGAAAGCGGATGGTCCTCAGGGAAAGCGCTCTTGCCTTCGAGGCTCGTGGTCACCGGCACTTCGAGAAGCTCGGCAAGTTCCTTCAGTTCGGGCCACGCCCTGGCGTAGTGCACGCCCTGGCCGGCGTAGATCACAGGGTTGGATGCGGCAATCAGCGTGCGCGCTGCCTGCGCAACAGCACTGGATTCCGGCGCTGACTTCGCGCGGATCACGGGCGTGTAGTCGGCACTGCCTTCGAACTCCTCGTTGAGGACATCGACGGGGATTTCCAGGAGGACGGGGCGGGGGCGGCCGTTGCGCGCCTGCGAGAACGCTCGACGCAACGCGCCGACCGTCGCCGAAGCGAGCTGGAGCTGCTCCGCGTGTTTCGTTATGTGCTGGTAGTTAAGGAAGGCGTTGAAGTGCGGCTGCACGTTGATGACGTTGCGCGGGTACCCAGCGGCAAGATGCACGATTGGGACAGAGTCACCCCAGGCCTGGGCGACGCCTGGGAAAGCGTTCTCTGTCCCCGGACCGTTCTGTGAGAGGAAGACGCCGATCCCGTCGCCTGAGGTGAGGCGGCTGTAAGCGTCGGCCATGTGCAGACCGATGCGCTCCTGGCGGACGATGATCGTGCGGATATCCTGCCGGGCGGCGGCTTCGATGATTGGGTTGACCGGATAGCCGGTGACGAACTTCACGCCCTCGGCTTTCAGGATGCTGGCGATTACGTCGGCGACTTTCACTGGCTTCTCTCCATTTCACCGCGGAACACGGCCGCGGTTCGGCGGCGGTGGTGGGGTCGACTCTAACGGTTCGGACCGCGGTTCATCGGCTGCGGCTGCCAGCGCTCGAGCGCGGAGTTCTGCAACGTCTGCGGGTTCACAGCACTGCGCGGCCAGCGGCCCTGGAGGACGAGTGCGATCTCCTGGCCGAGCCGGCGGCGGGTCTCTGGCATCATCCGCGACGTAGCAGACGCGACGTGTGGGGTGACGATGACGTTATCCATCTGGAAGAGCGGGTTCTCGGGGTCTCCGGGCTCCACTTCGAACACATCGAGGCCAGCGCCGGCGATCACACCCCGTTCGAGGGCATCGATGAGCGCAGCCTCGTCCTGGCTCGGGCCGCGGCCGGCGTTGATGAACATCGCTGTGGGCTTCATGGCGGCGAACTCAGGCGTCGACATCATGTGGTGGGTCGAGTCGTTGAGCGGGCCATGATTGGAGACGAAGTCGGAGCGCTGCAGCAGTTCCATGAGTCCGACCGGCTCGACGCCCAGGGCCGTCATCTCCGTCTCGGAGACGAAGGGGTCGTGGGCGATAACGCGGAGCCCGAAAGCTTGCGCGCGCCTCGCGACAGCGCGGCCAACGTTGCCGAAGGCGATGAGCCCAAGCGTCTGACCATAGAGGCGGGGGAAGTTGCGAAGGTAGGGATGGCCTTCCGCCCAACGGCCGGCGCGAATCATCTGGCGCATCTCGTACAGGTGGCGATGGGCCGCCAGCAGGAGCGCCATTGTGTGGTCCGCGACTTCCTCGGTGAAGACATCCGGGACGTTCGTGACGGGGATGCCATGGCGGGTGGCCGCTTCTACATCGACACGGTCGGTGCCGATAGAGCCGCAGCCGATGACCTTGCAGCGGCGGAGCCCGGCAATAATCTCGGCGCTGATCATGCGGCCACGGGCGATGACGGCGTCGGCGTCCTTCGCCATCTGGATGAACTCGGCGTCGGACGTGGCGGGAAGCTCGACGATCTCGGCGCCGATAGGCTTCAGAGCTTCCTCTTCGAAGCTGTAGTCAGCGGCGGCGAGGTTGAAGGAGGAGCCTCCCGGTAATTGGGTGGCCTGCGCGGCCTGGACGGCAACCGTGAACTTCGGCATGGAAAACTCGCCCTCTCGGAATCGGAAATCGCCGAATCCTACCCCACCGGGCATGGGCCCGGCACTACGGGGGCAACGGGGATCCGTAGAAGTGGCTCGATCGCAGGTAGGATCAGTGAATGAGAGGCGCCGATAAGCGGTGGTACCCCCGGCAGGTGCCGCAGGCGGAATCTACACCAGGCGTTACGAACCTGCTGAGCTCCGGCGGTGAGACGATTTGAATTTGGTGTTCATTGGCCTCCCTGGCCTACGCATCGGCACGGGCAGCCTTGGGCGATTCCGATGCGCTACCGCCGCTGCATCAGCCCGGATACGGGTTTGCAGTCGGGGACGATGCGCCGGCGGCGCCGACGGGGAGTCTGGACTACGCTGTCGACCACGTCGAAGACCTGTAGTGCTTCAGACAGCTCGCCGCGGGCGAGGGCTGCCGTCCGGCCGTCTCAGCGCACCATGGCTTGGCTAAGCCGCTCAGCGGCCTCTCTGATGCGAATGGCTGCGCTCAACTGCGCGTGAAAGCCCTGAGTTTGCATAGCGCATTCGATAGTAGCAGCCCCGGCACGGCCGTTGAGACAGGCCTGTTCCGACCCCTTGCACGTCGGAACGTGGATGCCCGCCGGCGTCGCGGTCCCCTCGAGCGCGTCCTCGGCTCCCTCTACCAAGGGGCCGGCGAGACGCTCGGCAACGTGAACTACAAGGCCGGGCCCATCCGCCTGGCTGACGAGAGCGCGGCATCGCTGCCCTCGGGGCCCAGCTCGCCCACCAGCCAATCATCCTCTGCATGTGCCGCGATGTCGCGGCCTGCCACCGCACCTACATCGCGCAGAAGGCCGCCGAACAGTTCGGCGTGAACGTGGAGAACATCTGAGATGAAACTACAGTTTGAAGCCGCCTTCGGCGACGTGAAGATCAAGTCCGGCAAGGCAGCCGACACCGACTACGGCTAGCCCGAGGGCGGCGAACTTTCCCTCACCCTGGTCATCCGCCAGCCCATGGCCAGCCGCGAACCGGAGCACGGCTAAAGCTGGAAAGACCGCCAGCGGCCCGAAGACGCTGTCCAGGAAGAGGGCGAGACCAAGACGGCGTTCACGAAACGCGCCAACGATGTCCGCGCCGAACAGCGGCCATGGGACGAATACATGGCCGAGTTCGCGGAACGCCATGCGAAGTGGGAACGGGAACGCGACGCGCTCGGCCCGCGGACGGCTGCCTGCGCGCTCCTGGCCGGGGCCGGGGCGGCGCTGGGAGCAGGATCGCTCCTCGTCACCATCGAACCTGGCAAGGAACAGCCGGGGCTTCCTGGCTTCGACGTCCAGCTGCTGCCGCTGCTCGGGGGCGGGTAGAAGCGGTGCGAAACGAGAAGCGCCCGCGTACGACCCAGCCGGCGCCGTAGAGGGCCGGGGCTTATCGAGAGCCGGCGCTGCGCAGATTCCGCGCGGCGCCGGCTGGGAAAGCTGCGCCGCTCGGTCGCATTCAAATCGTCGCTTGGAGGTGGCCAGAAGAAGAAATTCGTCCGAGAACGGACCCGTTTTCCTCACGTTTCGACTGCATTCTTGGAAGCGCCGAAGAGGTTGTCTGGTGGTTCTTATGGTTAGTCCTGAATCTGAGATAGCCTCGCGGTTGGTGCCGGCGGGGGCCGTTTTGGCCCGTGATTTTTTTCGGTCATTCTGTACACCCGTGAAATCAGGGGGGAAGGGTTCCAAACGAGGTCGCGAAATCGTCCAAATTTCGGAGTCCCCCTCCCGCCGGACCGGCGAGCATCTGCAGCGACGCGCCCCGTGTGCGCGCGTGTCCGCCCTGGTTTTCACCTGATCGCACACGCAGCCGTATTGACGCGCGGGCCCCACCGGGCCGACAGCCGCGTTCCGTCTCGTGGTCATCCGGGCCGCATGCAAGGGAGGTTGGTTCGGCGTGCCTCGGTGATCGAGGTCACGGATCGCTCAAGGGCGCAAAGTCAACACTGACGGCGACCCTACCTTTGGGAGCAATTCGCTGACAGACACCACGATCTTCTCACCCACCCGGACGAAGCAGGACGCCGACTACGTCTTTTATGAGCTGACACGGAGCACTTGCCCGGATTGCCGGCGCGTCATCGACGCGCAGGTGCTGCTCCGGGACGACAAGGTGTATATGAGGAAGCGCTGCCCGGAGCATGGGCAGTTCGAAGGGCTTGTTTACGGCGACGCCCCGGCCTACATGGCGAACGCACGCTTCAACAAGCCGGGGACGATCCCGCTCGCCTTTTCGACGGAGCTCGTGAACGGCTGCCCCCACGATTGCGGGCTGTGTCCCGACCACCAGCAACACGCCTGCGTGGGCATCATCGAGGTGAACAGCGCCTGCAACATGGATTGCCCGCTCTGCTTTGCGAACGCCGGCGCCGGGTTCAACCTGTCGGTTGAGGAGGTGGAGGACATCCTCGATCGATTCGTCGATACGGAGGGGAACCCGGAGTTTGTCCAGTTCTCGGGGGGCGAGCCGACAATCCATCCGCAACTGCCCGCAATGCTGCGGGCGGCCAAGGCTCGCGGGATACCCCACGTCATGATCAACACGAACGGGCGCCGGATCGCGACCGACGATGCCTTCCTGGCGGAAATCGCGGAAATCCGCCCGTCGATCTACTTCCAGTTCGATGGCTTCGAGGATGCGACCTACGTGGCCATCCGCGGGGAGCCGGGGCTGTTCCCGGAAAAGCTGCGAGCGCTGGACCGGCTGGCGGCAATTGGCTGTGACGTCGTCCTGGTCCCGGCGATCGAACGTGACGTCAACCTTCACGAGGTTGGGCGGATCGTCCAGTTCGGACTCGACCATCCGGCCGTGCGCGGCATCAACTTCCAGCCTGCCTTCCACGCGGGGCGCCACAGCCAGCACGACCCAATGCAGCGAATCACGATCCCGGACATCCTGAAGGCGATGGAGGAGCAGACGGCCGGCACGTTCATGGTGAGCGATTTCGTCCCCGTCCCCTGCTGCTTCCCGACGTGCAACTCCGTGACATATGCGTACCTTGATGACGACGGGACCGTGATCCCGGTGCCACGGTTGCTTGAAGTAGACGATTACCTGGACTACATCACGAATCGCATCATCCCTGACATGGGCGCCGAGGTACGGACCGCGCTGGAGGGCCTCTGGTCGTCGGCAGCGCTGCCCGGATCAGACAAAGCATCCCGGGATTTCGCTCTTTCCTGCGCCGCCTGCGACCTCCCGACGCTCGATATCGGTGAACTCTCGAAGCGAGTCTTCATGATCATGTTGCAGGACTTCATGGACCCGTGGACCTTCAACCAGAAGAACCTGATGAAGTGCTGCAAAGAGTTCCTTCTGCCCGACGGCAAGCAGATCCCGTTCTGCGCGTACAACACGCTCGGTTACCGGGAGCAGGCCAGGCCTCAGCTCGCGGCACGCGAACGAGCCCGGATGCAGGCCCGCCGGAACGGCACACCCTTCAGTCCCGAGCCGCTCCAATTTCACTTTGGGCCCGAGTTGCGCGGACAGGCGTGATGAACGAAAGCGCAATCGCCGCGGAGGAAGCCAAGTCATGTTGCGCCGTCGCCTACGAGAACGACTGGGCACGGTTGCTCCTCGGTGACTCGTTCCATCCCGGAGGCATCGACCTGACGCTTCGCCTAGGGCGCGCGCTAGGGCTGCGGCCCGGGATGCATGTCCTCGACGTTGCATGCGCCCGGGGGACGTCCGCACTGGCGCTCGCAGGCGAGTTCGGCTGCTTCGTCCATGGCGTAGACCTCGGGGAGCGGTCGATCGCGGAGGCGCGTGTGGCGGCTCAGTCCGCCGGCCTGGACCACCTGGTCACGTTCGAGGTCGGGGACGCGGAGGGGCTGCCCGTCCCGGCCGCTTCGTTCGACTGTCTCATCTGCGAGTGCGCCTTCTGCACGTTTCCATCGAAGGGGGCCGCTGCATTGGAATTCAGGCGGGCGCTGCGGCCTGGGGGCCGCCTGGGCCTGACGGATATCACGCGGACCGGCGTTCTGCCTGCAGAGTTACAGACCCTCCTTGGCTGGGTGGCGTGCCTTGCTGATGCCCGCCCCGTGGATGAGTACATCGGGTTTCTCAGTAGCGTCGGATTCACGGATTTCAGGCAGGAGGGGCACAATTCCGCCCTTGCGAGCCTGGCGTCGAAAATTAAGTTCAAGCTGATTGGGGTAGAAGTGCTCGCCCGGGTGGGGAAGGCCCCGGTGCCGCTCGATGAGGTGCTGCAGGCAAAGCGAATCACGAAAGTGGCGGCCGAGAGCATCCGGACGGGCACCCTGGGGTACGCGTTGCTGGTCGCGAGGAGGGGTGAGGGAGAGTGACGTATGACGTCATCGCGATTGGAGCGGGGACCGCTGGCCTCACGGTCGCGAAGCTCTCAGCGAAGGCAGGGAAACGAGTCCTGCTGGTGGAGCGTGACCGGCCCGGTGGCGATTGCTTGTGGACGGGGTGCGTCCCGACCAAGGCGATCATCGAGTGTGCCCGCCGGCTGCACGAGGCGAAGACGAGCCAGGCGTTCGGTGTCACGGCCGATTCCGTACGCTTTGATTTCCAGAAAGTGCGAGAACGGATCACCGAGTCTCAAACGATGGCGGGCGAGATCGATTCGCCGGAGACAATCCGGTCGCATGGAATTGAGTTCGCGACGGGCACTGTGTCGTTTGTTGACCCGCACACGATCTCCATTGACGGCCGACGGGAATCGGGGAGGCATATCGTCATCGCGACCGGCGGGGAACCGGCTCTGCCACCGATTCCCGGCCTCGCTGCGTGCGGGCCCGACACGAACGTGCAGGCAGTCGCCTGGGAAGAGTTGCCGCGCAGCCTCGCGGTCATCGGGGGCGGACCGATCGGGATCGAGTTCGCGCAGGCGTTGAACCGGCTCGGCGTTGCGGTGACCGTGTTCGAAGTGGCGGGGCGGATCCTGGAGCGCGAGGAGCCCCAGGCTTCCGAGTTGCTTACCAGGGTCCTCCGGGAGGAAGGTGTGACCATCCACACCGGCGTTCGTATTGCTGAGGTCTCGATGGCTGGCGGGCAGCGCGCCATCTCCTACACCGCCGATGACGGCGTCATGGCAACAGTCCGGGCCGACCGGGTGCTGGTAGCCGCCGGGCGGCGGCCCGAGGTCGCGAGCCTTCAGCTCGAGAACGCGGGTGTCTCAGCGAGCGCCAAGGGGATCACGGTCGATGGGGCGCTCCGTACTTCCCAGCCTCACATTTTCGCGGCCGGCGATGTGACGGGAGGGCTACAGTTCACACACGTGGCCGAAGATCAGGGCCGATTCGTCGCAAACTATCTCAAGGCGGGAGCGCTGGCCCGGCGGGGTAGAACGTGGAATGGCCGCGTCGTGCCGCGGGTCACGTACACGGACCCGGAAGTCGGTTCGGTGGGGCTGACAGAGCAGGAGGCACGCGCAACGCACGAGCGCGTCCGCGTATGGGACATCTCTCTCCGCGAGGTCGACCGCGCCATCATCGTGCGGCGGACCGACGGGTATATCCGGCTGATCACGGCTCGCGGATGGCACAGGTGGATCCCAGGAGCTTCCCGCCTTGCGGGCGACGAGATCGTCGGGGTGAGCATCGTCGCTCCCCATGCGGGGGAGCTTCTGATGCCAGTCGTGACGGCGATGCGCACGCGGCTGCCGGTCGGTCTGGTGGCGTGGAACATGCAGGCTTACCCGACGCTGTCGCTGGGTGTCCGGCAGGCGGCCGGGTTGCCGTTTTCCTGAGCCTCTACGCCACGGGGACACGCTGGGCGAGGAAGGACACCCCACTGTGATCATCGTCACGAAATCACGGTGATCACGGCTACTGAGTCCCCGGCGTCGTTTCTTGCAGTCTGAAGCCATCGGCATCCCATACCAGCCGATGGAGGAATCATGGTTCAACGAAAGCTACGGACGCGCTGGCGTCCTTCGTCGCTGGCCGGAGCGGTCATTGTCGTTGGGGCCGTCGCGGTCGCCTGTGGCGGTGGAAGTTCGACTCCGACGGCTCCGTCTCCCGTGGGTATCACACCGACACCCGCGCCATCGGCCGCTACGGAAAAGCCGTCGACGCCCGCGTCTACGACGACTGCCACGGCGACGCCCGCCGCCGCGGCCATCAACTTCTCCGCGCCGAGCGGCATCGACGGCGCTGACGCCGAGTTCAACTACTCAGCTATGGTCTGGCAGGGATACTGGCTGAGCCGGGACCACTTCGGCCCGCTGGCCATGGGCTCTGCCATGGGGATCCCGTTCGAACCGCCCATGGAAATGATGCAAATGGCGATGCAGATGGTGGGCGGCACTGCCACCGACCAGCCGTTCATGCCAGAGAATCTCGCACCGCTCCAGGCGGTGTTCCGCAGCGGCGACACGGCGCTCACAACCGACATGACGAAGTTGGCGCCGACCGACTTTGCGGCGCTGCGGCTCAACCCGGCGTCGTTCGAACAGGTTGTCGGCGTCGAGGGCCAGGCGCAGCTGATGCTCAAAGAGAGCCAATGGGCCCGCAACTTCCACGATGCGAGCCACTTCGGGACCCCTGAATCCGACTTCGGGGCCCAACAACGCTTCATGGGCATGATGGTCAGCATGCTTGCCCAGATGCAGGGCCAGTACGCGATGCAGATGCTCATGGACCCGGCGACGGGCCTCTATAAAGATGGCGACGGCGCGCTCGATTACCGCGGCAACTGGACGTTGCTCCAGGCGTTTGCGGACATCGCGGGCATCACTGGCGACGAGACACTCCGTTACTACAATCCGGAGGTGCACGGAATGTTCGCCGGGGCAGCGGCGGGCCTGTTCAAGGCTCTCGAAACCCGGCAGCCGGCTGACGCCTATGAGATGGCGGCGGCCGCACGAGGCTTATCGTTCCTGGTCTGGACATCTGACGATGACGCGGTCAAGACGGCTGCGCGTGAGAAGGCAAAGTCCGTTGGCGCCCGGCTCGTGGCCCTGCCGGCGAGTGGCACGCCAGCAGAGCATGGCGCGGCCATCGCAGGGCTCCTGGCAACCGCCCACCTCACCGGCGATACGGCCGTGTTGGGAGCGGCCGGCGCCCACTTGCGGGCTTTGCTCGACGACTTTGACCCGGAGACGGGCGTCTACCGTTCGACCACCAACTATCGCGTGGATGACGTGGCGTGGGTGATTGGGGGTCTGAACTCCGTGGTCCAGGTCGGGCCCGAAGCCCTTCGAGCCCCGGCGGCCGCGCAGCTCGTCGCCTTCTATGAGGCCACCCTCAACCAGAGTGGTATGCAACTCTCCGCGCCTCCCGGGAAAGACGGGGCGATGGCGGCTGCTTTCGAGAAGGATCTCCCGTCGGTCGTCTACTACCACGGCCGGAACACGCCTCCGCCACCGATGGCGGGCGGCGAGTTTGGCCGCCTGATGCTGCCGGCTTCTGAAGTGACGATTGCTGGCGGGACATGGACAGTGACCGACTTCCGGTTTGAATCGGCCGGAGGCATGCACCTCGCGAACGAATTGAATTGGCTTGGCCCGCACCTCGGGTCAGTACCATTTCCTCCGTTCGGCGGCGCTCAGCCTCCTGCTGCTGCGACGCCGGGCGCCGTGTCGTCCTCGATCACGGTCACTGCGAAGAACACGGCCTTCGACAAGGGCTCTTTGGCCGTACCTGCGGGCCAGGAAGTGAAGCTGACCCTGGTCAACCAGGATGATGCGGTCCCGCATAACATCCACATCTCGGGCCCGGGCGGTGTCGATGAGAAGACGGAGATCTTCGCTGGAAAGGACGGCGGGTCGCGAGAGTTGATCTTCACGCTACCCGCTGGCGACTATACGTTCGTCTGCGACGTGCACCCCAACCAGATGCGAGGGACGGTGCAGGCCCGATAGCAACCCGGCCTGCCTCACGCGCGCAGAAGAAGAGGGGCTCCCCAAAACGGGGAGCCCCTCTTCTTCTGCTTCTTCCTCTTCTCCCCGCCGCCGCGAGGGATGGTTCAGCGCAGGCGCTGCCCGTAGGCACGAATCAGGGCGTCTTCAATCCACTGCGGATCAGGCAACCCTCGGAGGCCTGCGCTGGTCTGGTAGACGCGGCAACGAGGTGTGCAGTCCTCGCACGCCTCCCACCCGGGCTCCACGTCGACGCCATCAATCCGGACGGTGGGCGAGCCGGGAAAGCAATGAAGCTGCCCAGTCGCCTCGTCCGTGATCTCGATCCGGTGAATGGCGATGTCCACCCCGGTCTGCCTGGCAACGGTGCGGACGAGTTCCTCCGCTGCTCCGTGGTTTGGGCATCCCCGGAACCAGAGCAGATCTATGTCTAGCGGTTCGGCAGCCGCGGTAGCTGTCATAGCGTAATCACCTGGAATCCATCGACCACGAGGGCGGCGATGCTCGGATGGTTCATGTATTGGCCGCTGAGGGGGGCGCTTGCAGCAACCAGCTTATCCTTGACGTGAAACGCCCCCGAGCAGTAGTCGCAGATCTCGTAAACCACGCCCTGTTCGCTGATCCCACCCAGCATTGCCGCGAGGCCCTTCTCCTGCGGGCTCTCCGGGGCCAGCAGCTTGGCCGCCCATTCGCTTCCGGCGCCGTCGAATATCAGCCGCGTTTCGACGCCCGCTTCCGTGAGCTCCTTGGTGTACAGCAGTGCGTGGAGCGCGCGCGCCATGCCTTCGTGGGACCCTGCCCCAGCCTGCAGCACAATCGCGACCTTTTTCTCAGACATGAACGTACCTCGATTGGTGTGATATCCGATCGAGCGTGCGGCGCTCCTGCCACGAGACTCTGTGACGCAGATCACCGCTGACGGCCTCCTCAACGCTCGCTTCGAGACGAGAAAGAACGTTACCTGTTCGTGACTGTGATCACGGATTTGGCCTTGCCATTTGCTGTCTACTGGGTTCATTAGACATGGCTGGAGGCCAAGACAATGACTGCTGTACTTCACCCTCAATCCGCGCAACTTTCCCCGCTCAATCGATCACTCGTGCGTGGTGCCGCTGGCGGGCTCGCCGGCGGCATGATGCTCGCCATGTTCGCCATGCTGGTCGCCATCGGCGAGGACGGGTTCTGGTCGCCCGTCCGCGGTATCACGAGCGTGGTGTTCGGGGATGAGCACTACGGAGGCGGCTTCGAGTTTGGACCGGTCGTCGTGGGGCTCATGGCCCACATGATGAATTCGGTGATGCTCGGCGCAGCCTTCGCCGTGGTCGCCGGCCGCGTCCTCAAGCGTCCTTCGTTGGCATCGGCGCTGTCGCTTGGAATGGCGTTCGGCCTGGTGACCTGGTTGGCGATGGTCGTGGTGGTCTCGGGCATCCTGCAGGACAGCGACCTGTTTGCCGACGCCGTCCCGGCCTGGGCGTGGATCGCCGGACACGCGATGTTCGGCCTGGTGACCGGCGGAGTGTGGGCCAGGTTCACCGGACCGCGCTCATGACGAAGTCTTGAGTCGCAAGGCTTCAAGCCCGGGGCCTGTCGTCGAGACGACAGGCCCTCGCAGACCGCTCGGGCACGCATCGCGCGGCACCGCTCCCCGCCGTGATCACCGTCACTGCCGGCCATTTCCTCGTCAATGCAAGGTTGAGCGAGCGCTTTTTCGTCTTAAAGGAGCAGGAAGCCATGACCCTCCGCATGTTCGTGCAGCACCGGCAACGGCACTCATCCCTGCGTTGTGGCCGCAGCGCGGGCCTCGCCATCCGGGACACACTTGACGATGAATGGCGCTGTCTCCAGTGTGGGCGGCTGGTGACACCCGGAATGCGCCACGCGCGACTCGCTCGGGTATCCGAAGCAGAAGGGCAGGCCGCCGCCGGGCATTCTTTCCAGCACGCCAGGCCGAGGTCGGCGCGGCCCCCATGTCCCGTGGAGGCGGCCGGGAAGGGGGCACCGATGAGGATGAGAGGGCCGGCAATATGAGCGCCCCGCCTCCGCTGGATCTTTTCGTCATGGACGGATGTGCATCCTGTGCCCGGACGCGGGCAGTGCTTTCGGGCTGCTCGCGGCTTCAGACGCTGGTCACAGTCGTCGAACACCGGCTGGACCTGAGCGAGCACCGGCCTCCTGGCGTCATCGGTGGCCCCGCTCTCGTCTTCATGGGTGTTGTCGTCGGCCTCGGGACGCCGGATTGCGAAGAGTTGGCAGATAAGATAGAGGCGATGCTCCAGGTTCCGCAGGGCGAACACTCGCGATGAAACTCCTCGGACGGCTCGCTATCCGGCGGCTGAGGCCCGGTTCTGAAGAAGATCCGGGCCTACGCCAGGTGCAACTCCTCAGCGAAAACGACCTCTTTCGTGACCTCGACCCAGAGGAGATGAACCTGGTGGCCGAGCGACTGCCAATGGCGACTGCTCGCGGAGGCGAGATCATCTATGCGCCTGGTGAAACAGGTGAGGCGCTCTTTGTGCTGAAGGCGGGCCGTGTCCGCCTGTACCGGATCGCACCTGACGGCCGCAAGCTCGTGCTTCAGACCGTGGGCCCCGGCACTGCCTTCGGCGAGATGGCGTTCCTCGGCCAGACCATGACTGGCTCCTTCGCCGAGGCCGTGGACGAGTGCACGATCTGCATCATGAGCCGCGTCGATATCGAACAGATCATGCTCGAACACCCGCCCGTCGCTGTGCGGCTCGTCCGTCTCATGTCCGGCCGCCTGCGTGACGCGGAGGACAGGCTCGAACAGATGGCCTTCTCTCCAGTATCGTCGCGTCTCGCCCGGCTGCTCCTGGAGCTTGAGCATGACCACGACGTGGAAGGGTACAGCCACCAGGACCTCGCCGAGCTGCTCGGCATCTCCCGCGAAACGGTGTCGCGCGCAATGGTCGAGTTCAAGAATCGGGGCTGGCTGCAGGTTGACCGACGGTGCATCCGGCTCCTCGACATCGATGCGCTCCGCGAGGTGGCGGCGCTGGACAACTGACGTCCCGGCTGGCGATGCGCATGGGAGGCCACTCCCGCCCTCGCTCTGGGCGCCCCCGTGCAACGGCCGGGCCGGTGATCGCCGTCACTGTGCACGTTGCCGGACGCGGGGCATGCTCATCCCGGAGGTCCCGCGTGATGCACCGTCTGCCCGGATCGATGTCTCTGTCCCCGTTCGCCACACGGCGGGCGCGACGAGAGGCGCCCTTGGTCGCGGCACTTCTCATCGCATGCGGAGGCGACTCCGAACCTGGCCGGAGCGAAACGACCCTGCGCCCATCGCTGGAGGAACTCGCTGGGCGGCACGTCCAGGGTCTCGAGCGCGTGCTCGCTGAAGTAGAGGACGGACGCATGACCGCGTTGCATTTCGGCCCGCCAATGGCCGATGGCGCCGTCCTCTCCGTCACAGTCGAAATCCAGTCATGCTCGGCAGAGGGGTGCGACGTTGCCTCGGACAGCGCGGCTGCCCTTTCGCGGGCGACTCGGGATCTGACCATAGTCGCCGCAAACGACCCATTCCTCAGGATGGAGGCCGGCCGGGTGGCACTGAGCCGCGAGCACACAGGCGCGTTCGTCACGATTCGAAGCCACGTGGATGTGAAGCTCGCTGATGGGCGCACGCTGGTTTCGACGTACAACTGTTACGAGGCGACCTATAACGACGGGAGCTGGGCCATCCACGTGGCCGTGTGCCCGCGCGGGGGTACACAGGTCGGGTCTCGCTCGGAGCTGACCGGGCGGCTTACCGCGGCGGCTGGTGAAGCAACCGCGCGGCAGGCCTTCAGCACCTATGCGTCCGCATTCGCGGGCAATGCGAAGTAGGCGGATCCCCGGCGACTAGCCGGCGCTGGTCGCACGCAGCTGGTCGGCGATCTGTTGGAGCACGCTTCGGAAGTCTTCCTCTGAGCGGCGGAAGCCGAACCGCGTCAGTTCACGTCCACCGGCATCGATCAGCACGAACGTGGGGGTGCCGCGGACGCCGAAGCGGCCGGCCGCGTCCCTGTCATCGTCGATTGACTTCTCGACGAACACAAAGGCCTCGGTGAACTCGCTGGCCGTATGGTGGGCGTACGGCTCCATCTGCTCGCAGTATTCGCACCATGTGCCCGAAAACCAGACCAGCGTCGCTTTACCGTCGCTGCGCGGATTGGATGTCGTGGGCAGCCGTTCGGTCGAGTGATAGACGGTGTGGTGGGAGCCCGTCAGGATGCGGACGGCGCCACCACCGGCGTTCTCCTGAGCGAGTGCGGCGACCACCGGATCTGACTCGGTCGACGACCCGCTGCCGAAATACACGAACGCCACGATCGCGAGGGCAGCGGCCAAACCGGTGCCCCACGGCAGCAGGGACTTGAGGCCGGACGACCGCTTCTTTGGCTTCGAGCCGCGGGGTTTGTTCGCCGCGACGGGGGTCGCCTTACTACGCTTCTGGTTTGCCATGCCGGCCTCCACGGGTGATTTCAGGTGTCCATGAAGCCCGATCCGGCGGACCAGGCTCAGCGATCAAGATCACCGACCGGACGTGGCTTTACCGATCCCTGCCAGGTGCGACAAGCGCGGAGAGGGGAGCCCCTCAATACGAGTGGCCGAGCGCGAGGAGTTCTGCCTTGAGCTGCTCGCGAGTGATCGTTCCTGCCCCGGCCATTCGAACGATGCCGTCGCCGTCGATGAAGAAGGTTGTAGGCATCCCGCGCACGCCAAACCGGGCGGCAACGTCGCCGTCGCTGTCCAGGACAGCAGGGAAGGTCGCGCCTGTGTCGTCCAGGATGCCCGTCGCGGCTGATGGAGACTCCCGGAGATTAACGGCGAGGACGACGACATTGGGCCCGAGGGCCTGGAACGCCTCTTCGAAGTCCGGCAACTCACGGCGGCATGGACCGCACCAGGAGGCGTACCAGTTCAGCACCACTGTGCTGCCCCGATAGTCGGAGAGGCGCCTCACAGTCACGCCGTCACGCGCATCAACGAGGCCGAAGTCCGGAGCTCGCTTCCCAACCTCGACCTTTGCGTCATCGAGGAGCCCGACGTCAAGAGGGGTGGCCCGCGGTGCGTCGTTGGCTTCGGGCGACCAGGCCAGGAACGCACCAACTGCCACGAGCAGTACCAACCCCAAAGCAAGGTACGGGTCTGGCCGCGCCCGCCCTCTCATGATCCCCTGGAGAACGCGAGTCATCATCTCAGAGCCCCTGGTTGAACTCGGCGAAGCCGAAGTATTCGTTGAGTGCGGTGAGGCGTCCGCTGACCAGGAGGATGCCCAGACCGACCATCATGACGGCGCTTGCGACTTCCATAGCCGGGATGTAGCGCTGGACGCGTTTCAACCCCCGCGAAGCATCGGAGACTGCAAGCCCGGTGATCAGGAATGGGATGCTGAATCCGGCGGAGTAGGCCACGAGAAGGTAGATGCCGGTCCAAACGTCGCCGGACGTTGCGGCGAGGGTGAGAATGCCCCCGAGGATGGGGCCGACGCAGGGCGTCCACCCCGTGGCGAACGCGCCGCCGACCAGGGCGGAACGGCCATAGGAGGCAGTGGACGCCTTGCCGGGGTTGAACTGGACCGTCCGTGCGAAGAGGTTGAGCGGGAGGAAGCCAGAGAAGCGCGCCCAGAGGACGGCCAGGGCGACTGTGAGGATGCCGGTACGGAAGGGCGATCCGCGGAGATCGGCGAGCTCGACAAGGACGAAAAGCAGCGCGACCAGGGCGAGCAGCATTCCTGCCATCGCCGCGGGCGACCGGCGTTCGTAGCCAGGGACGAGCAAGGCGCCCAATGCGATGAGGAGCAGCCCGGACCCCTGTTCAAGGTCTCGCTGATGTTCCGTCAGGAAGCCACCAAGGAGACCGGCCGACGCGCCGAGCAGGATAAACACTGCGCTGAGACCGAGGACGAAGGCGACTGCATGGCTGAACGTAACGCCCCGCCTTGCCGTGACCTGCCCGTTTTCGACGCTGGCACCGGCCAGTTGGGTGATGAAGATCGGCACCAGCGGCAGAACGCAGGGCGAAAGGAAGGAGAGCACACCGGCTGAGAAGGCGACCATCGGTCCCCCCGCTCCCCGGAGCCCGAAATCCCCGGCGTCCAGGCCGGCGACGACGAAGGCCGCAACGGGCGCCACGACAAAGAGAGAGAGAAGCCCGTACCATGCGGCCCTGGGAACCTGGACCCGTCGGGTGCTGCCTGATGTTGCTGCCATTGCCTGCTCCGCGGAAAGCTCCCCCGAGCCTCACCTGAAAGCGCATCGTGTTTCAGCGATCTTGATCACCGAGAGACGGGGGTCACCCGTTGTTGGCCAGTCCTCGGTGACGGGGGTCACTGGCAGGGCCGGAGGGAGACAGTACGGTTTCGCAATGAGCCGCATGCACCGCCTTACCACGATCCCGTCGTTCGCACTGCTAGCCGTCGCCCTTGCCTCCGCCTGTTCGAATGGTGAAGGCGCCGGGTCGCGCCCGACAGCGGCGAGCGAGACGCCGACCTCCAGCCCGGCGACCGCGCCATCCACACCATCAACCGACGGCGCGAGCCGGTTCCCTGATTGGCCGGATACGGATTTCTCACGCGTGGAAGTCAACCTTGATGAGGTTATCCGCGGGTGCCCCGGACCGGACTGCATTCCGCCGCTGGACGCTGAAGGCGCAACATCGATCCCCGGCGAACGGGGGGGACAGGCGAAGTTCGTGACGATCGCAGCGGCCGATGTGGCGCCGCAGATGCCGGTTGCCGCCGTCGTGGTGAACGGCGAAGCCCGGGCTTACCCGCTCCACATCCTCACGTGGCATGAGATCGTGAACGACACGCTGGGCGGCATCCCCGTGGCTGTGACCTTTTGCCCGCTCTGCAACACGGCGATCAGCTTCGACCGGCGGGTTGGCGCTGAAACCCTGGATTTTGGCGTATCGGGGAACCTCCGCAACTCAGACCTCATCATGTGGGATCGTCAGACCCATAGCTGGTGGCAGCAGGCGACTGGCGAAGGCATCGTCGGAACGCATGCCGGCGTACTGCTGAAGGTTCTTCCCACAAGCATCATCTCCTACCAGGATTTCACGGCGGCGTACCCCGGCGCGCTGGTACTGAGCGAAGACACCGGCTTCGCGCGCGAATACGGCATCAATCCGTACGAAGGCTACGACAGTTCCGGTAGCCAGCCGTTCCTGTTCGACGGAAAAATCGACGACCGGCTTGATGCTCTGGAGCGCGTGGCGACCATCGAACACGAGGAAGAGTTCCTCGCACTCCCGTTCTCCGCGCTCTCGACGACGAGCGTGGCGAACGTTTCGGTCGGCGGTGCTCCGTTTGCCGTCTTTTGGACAGCGGGGACAACTTCTGCGCTTGGGGCAGCCAGCATTGCGTCCTCGCGAGACGTCGGAGCAGCCGTTGTGTTTGACCCTCGCGTCGATGGCCAGTCCCTGACCTTCACGAAGAGTGGCGAAGGCTCATTCCGGGACGACCAGACGGGCAGTACCTGGACCATTACCGGCAGAGCTACCGGGGGTAGCCTGGCCGGGAAGCAGCTTGCGGCGGCTGCGCATACGACGCAGTTCTGGTTCGCCTGGGCAGCGTTCCATCCGGGTACGAAGATCTGGGCGCCGTCCTAACGCCCGAAGGAGAATCCATGTGGGAACGAGCACTGCAGCCAGGATCTGCGCTGCCGGGCATCCGTCACGAAGCCTCTTTCGCTTCGCATCGGGCCCGACGCCTGTGGAGAAGTGCCTCCGCCACTCGATGACGCACCGGCCGCTCGCCAAGACGGCCCTTCGGACGGCGCTGGTAGTCGGGACGGTACTGACGGCGATCAACCAGGGAAACACCGTCGTGAGCGGGACACTCCCGGCTGAACTCGCCTGGAAGATCCCGCTGACCTATTGCGTTCCATACCTCGTCTCGACCTTGGCCGCGCTCCGGATCTCGTTGGTGCGGGGCTGACGGCATGGGGCCGGGCGAGTAGCCGCATTCGCCCTCGCGCGCAGGATTGGCGGCGCCGTGGCCCGGTAAACGCGCCGTAAGGCCGCCGCCCCCCGGCGAGCGGGACTGCAAAGGCTCAGTGACCGCAGTCACCGAGATCGCTGGCCGCCGTCCGCATCCTCCAAGCATCACACGGAGGTGATGCGAATGTTCGAACCCAATCTCGCGCGAATACTCCACCGGCGGCGATTCCTGAGCCTGGCGGCTGGGGGAGTGGCGGCCACAGTCATCACGGCTGCCTGCGGAGACGATGACGACGATTCGACCCCAGCTTCCTCGGGAACCACCGCGGCGGCCGGTACCGGCGCCGCGGCCACATCCGTTGCGGTGAAGTCGGGGCCGCTCACGGGAGCGGTACAAGTGGGTGACGTGATGGAACACGTGCTGTGGTCCGACAAGTGGAAGGGCGACTTCGGATCGATCACGTTCAAGCTCCACCATGGCCTGGTGGGCGGACAGGATGCGTACTTCATCCGCACGGACGCCTCGGACAAGGCGTTCGCCGAGTCAGAGAAGCTGGTCTTTGTGCCGCTCATGGCGGAGGCCACGAAGGGCGGCGGCCGTGGTCTCGCGTCCATCTACCTGTTCGACGGCGCCCCTTCACAGCTTCCGATCCTGTCGACGGCGCCGCACCTTGGGAACTACTCGCCTGCCTTCAGGGTGCACCGGGTCAGCTTCCAAGGGGCTGCAGAGGCCCTGAAGTCAGTCGATGAGGTCCGCGCTGCGGAAACCGCCGGCAAGGTCCGGGTCCAGCAGACGGACATCGTGGTCAACTACCCGGTCGTGAAGTGGCCAGGCGGCGAGATGCCGAATGACCAGGTCCGCGAGGCCTACCTCGGCGATGGTCAGCTGCTGGAGCCCGTTGATGTTGCCGGCGGGAAGGTGACGTTCAAACTGCATTCCTGCTACCCGACATCCCGGTACATCGTCACGGATGTGACCATCCCGGAAATGGCTGCCGGCATGAAGATCGCCCCGGCCCCGGGCGCGAACGACCTCACCGCCGCCGGCGCAACGGCGAAGATCCTCGTCTTCGGCAACGGCCTCACGGGAAGCGGGCCCATGGGTGCCCAGAAGAGCGTCACCGACACGAACGTCGGCGACCCGAAGTGGAGCCCGTACTGGGACCATTACACCTTCGTCTGGAAGGATGCGGCGGCAGCCGAGCTGCTGAAGTCTGAAGCGGAGATCAAGGCCGCAGAAGAGGCTTCGAAGCTCGAACGGCACCCGGGGACTCCCGATACAAAGGGCACGCTCTTCATGGTCAACTGCCCCGTCCCGGTGGTTGCGCGCCCGGCCTGAGTTCGGCACGCATCAACTGCAAGAAGGGGCGATGGCTGCACGGCCTCGCCCCTTCCTGCAGTCCACGTCGGAGCGATCCCTATGCCGCGGCGCCAGGGTAGTGGCCGGCCTTGAAGCGTCCGCCGACACGACAGCGGTCGAGGATCAGGCAGGCCATGCGGTAGGACTCCTCAAGGAGCCGTGGTG